>CAVWWK010000006.1:0-195937 GCA_963758715.1 uncultured Actinomycetes bacterium | reverse complement strand
CGACATGGTGAACTCGACCAGGTGGCCGAAGAGCTGGGGGATCGCCGCTGGAAGGCGCTCGCGGCCCGCCACCACCGGATCGTTCGACGGGAGCTGAAGCGATTCGGTGGACGGGAGATCGACACGGCTGGGGACGGGTTCTTCGCGACGTTCCGTGAACCCGCCGCAGCGATCGCTTGCGCATGTGCGGCCGCCGAGGCCGTCCGAGAGCTCGGCGTCGAGATCCGGGCGGGCGTGCATTTCGGTGAATGCGAGCAGATGGGGAAGAACCTCAGCGGGATCACCGTGGTCGTCGGCGCTCGGGTCATGGCGCTGGGTGGGGCGGGCGACGTGCTCGTGACAGGCACGGTGGCCGAGCTCGCGCGTGGGGCGGGCTTCGGCATGGCGGACCGCGGCGCGCACGCGCTGAAGGGAGTGGGGGGAGAGTGGAAAGTGCTCGAGGTGGATGCCGTTGAGGGTATGCCCCGGCCTCGACCCTTGGACGCGATCAAAGCGGCGGAGCGGCGTGCGGCAATCGCACCGGAGGAGGGACCACGACGGATCGCGTCACCGCTGCTGGTTGCCGCACTCTCGGTGGTGGCACTCGCCGCCGTGGTGCTCGTGTTCGCGCTCTCGCGTTCGTCGGAGGCGACACCGCCGCGCCCCGACACGATCGCACGGATCGATGAAGCTGGAACAGGGTTGACGCCGAGGTGACGATGGGCAACGGGGCCTTCCCGAGGACTTCGCCGTGGGCGGAGGCAGGCTCTGGATCGTGAACGTCGGCAATCGCACCCTGATGCGGGTCGATCCCGAGGATGGCAGCAGCCAGGTGTTCGGCACACCGTCGGCACCGACCGGCGTGGCCTTCGCTGACGGCCGGGTCTGGGTGACCTATGGATTCGACTCCGATCCCAGCCGCGGCCTCGACGTGTTGGATCTGGCCGACGCTCTCCTCGGTCCCGCGGGGATGCCCGTGCCGATTGGCAGCTCAGCCTTGGCCGCCGACGGCGAGACGATCTGGATCGCCGATCCCCTCAGATCGACCGTGCTGCGCTATGACCTCGTGTCTGGTCAGAGCAGGACCGTCAAGCTGCAGGAAGGGTCAGGACCGACGGCACTGGCCGTGGGCGACGGAACGCTGTGGGTTGCGGCTGGCCGCCAGCCGGCGGTGTTCAGGATCGACACGGCCGACCCATCGCTACCGGTGGACCGGTTCCGCACCGGCGGTGAGGTTCCCGCGGGGCTCACGATCGCTCCCGACGGCACGGTGTGGATCGTCGAGCGTGAGGCCGACTCGGTGATCGGACTCTCGGCCTCTGGTACCACGCGTGTCGACGCGGTCGTGGATCAGCGGTGCGACGCCCCGAGCGCCGTCGAAGCGACCGACGACGCCGTCTGGGTGTCGTGTTCGAGTTCGGGCAACGTCGTTAGCCTCGATCCCGCCGATGGGTCCATCGATCGTTCGCTCGACGTTGGGGGCGACCCCGGGACCCTTGACGAGCGATGGGACTGGCGCGGTCTGGGTCGCGGTGCGGGGCGTGCCATGAGGCGGGCAGCCGCCCCGTTCGTGCGCCAGCGACGCTGGAGCCGACCGTTGGCCATCGCGCTCGTAGTCGTGGCGACGCTTGCTGCGTGCGCAACCAGCGACCCGCGACAGCCTACCCCGCCGAGCCCAGGAGCAGGGCGGCACCTTACAGGTCGTCATGACGGAGCCCGCGTAACCAAGGGTTCGACCCGCAGGCCTCCTACACATGAGAGCAGTTCGAGCTGCTGCGATGTTGCCTGGTGAGAACCCTCATGTCCTACCGGGGATTGCCGAACTTCGAGGGTACGCAGCCCGTTCCCGATCTGGCCACCGGGCGTCCTTCCGTCTCGACCGATGGAATGACGTGGACGTTCCGCCTTCGTCGCGGGATCCACTACGCCCCACCGCTACAGGACGTCGAGGTGAAGGCGGGCGACATCGTCCGCGCGCTGCTAGAGGGCCGGAACCGCCGATGCCGGCGGTGGTCCTGGGTCGCAGTACCTCTCCTCGATCGAGGGATTCTCGGACTACGCGCGTGGACAGACCGAGACGATCTCCGGCGTCTCGACGCCCGACGACTACACGTTGCAGATCCGTCAGACCAAGCCGGATCGTTCGATCGAGCATGTCTTCGCGATGGCCTTCACGTCACCGATCCCGGCGCTTCCGGCTGATCCCGACGCCGTGCTCGGTGTGGCAACCGGTCACCCCTTCGCCAGCGACTTCACGGGTGGACCGCCAGATGCCGAAGGCTACGGTCCATTCCTGGTGTCATCCGGCCCGTACATGATCGAAGGCTCCGAGGAACTCGATCTGACTGCGCCGCCACAGGAACAGGTCCCGACATCGGGGATCTCACCGGGGTGGTGGTTCAACGACCCGGGATCGATCGTCCTGGTGCGCAACCCGTCGTGGGTCAGTGCGACCGACCCCAACAGGCCCGCACATCCCGAGCGCATCGAGGTCTCGATCGTCTCGACCAAGGATCCTTACTCAGGGCTGGCCGATGGCGACACGGACCTCGTGATGGGCGAGAACCCACCTCCCGAAGTGCTGCGTGCGTACACCGGTTCACCGGACTTGCAGGATCGCATCGCGACGGCGACGGGCACCGCAA
This sequence comes from uncultured Actinomycetes bacterium, assembly GCA_963758715.1. GTDB lineage: Bacteria > Actinomycetota > UBA4738 > UBA4738 > HRBIN12 > JAOUEA01. The sequence goes on along the minus strand of CAVWWK010000006.1, from coordinate 193,313 downwards.
CCCGCTTCGTGTTGCTCAACGTCGCGCTGCCACCCCTCGACGACGTCCACGTGCGTCGCGCGGTCGCGCTCACCATCGACGAACGTCTCTGGTTCCGTCGGACACCGACTCGCTCTCATCCCACCTGATCCCGGACCCTATGGTGGGCGGGCTGCTGTCATCGTGGAAAGGCTTCCCGACGGTGGCCGACGCTGGAGACGTAACCGCGGCCCGCGCCGAGATGGACCGTTCACGATATGGATCGGACGGTGCATGCATGGGCTCGGTTTGTCACGCGACCGTCGTGCCGCCGTTCGGGGACAGCGAAGATCGATCGACTGCCGTCAGCACGCTTCGCCGAGCCCTCGGGTCGATCGGCATCCGGGCTGACATCCGCGAAGCCGACTGCGCCGATCCGCGAGCGAAGGTGGCGATCTGCGTTGGCGGGTGGATCACTGATTTCCCCGATGCGGGGAACATGATCGTGCCGTTCCTGAACTCCGAGGAGGGCTTCCAGCCGACACACCTGGGAGCGAGTCCGCAACAGCTGGGCGCGTGGGGCTACAAGAAGCAACGCGTTCCGACATCGACCGCGACTACGAACGATGCGCGACGCTGGCAGGCGTTGAAGCGGCGATGTGCTGGGCCCGCCTGGATCAGCTGCTCACGAGCGAGATCGTCGCGTACGTCCCGATCTCGTTCATCGACGTTGTCCGCGTCCGCAGCGGCGACATCACCAACTTCGTCATCAACCAGGCCTTCGGCGAACCGGCATTGGACCGCATCTCGGTCGCGACCTAGCCGCGCGCCCGGTCGGCATGGAGGGTTTCTTCCCGTCGCACTCGAGCCTAATTCCGGTCATCGCTTCCGGCATCGGTGCGTCGAGGAACGGCGGGATGATCGCAAGCAGCAGATCGGCGCGCGAGGCGACCATGGCTACGTGCGAGGTGCCGGGCAGCATGGCGAGCTGCGAATTCGGCAGGCCGGCGGGATGTCGCCGAACACGCCGCCGCCGAGCAGCCGGAACATCTCCACCGCATGCTCGGGGCGGACGAGATCGGAATCGCCGATGATCAGTAGGGTCGGCGCCGTGATCGCCTCGATTTCCTCGGCGGGCAGGTCCTTGGTCTCCCGGTCCATCGCGGTCTTCTTGGCGAACAGCGTGGCGAAGTCGTCGGGGTCGCGGCGCGATGCGCAGGTACTCCTCGTGCCACGGCGAGCCGTGCATCATCTCCGGGCGTCATCTCGCCCAAGCCATCCATCAGCCCGGGATGCACGCCGCCCAGGTTGTAGGTCGCGGAGGCGAACACGAGCTTGCGCACCAGCTCCGGATGGCGGATGCGCGACGTGCAGTGCCACGACGCGCCCATGCTATAGCCGAAGACGTCGGCCCGGCTCGATGCCGAGGTGCTGGATGGCGGCGGCGACGTCGTCGGCCATCGCCTCGTAGGTCAGCGGGCGGTCGATGTCGGCGGTGCGCCCATGCGCCTGCAGTTCGAAGGCGATCACCTGGCGACCCTTGGCGAGCCCGGGCAGCAGTTGCGCCGAACGAGGTGCCGATGGCCGAGAACGCGCCGTGCAGCAGCACCAGCGGCTGCCCCTCGCCGTGGATCTCGTAGTACATCTCGAGGCCGTTCACGGACACGGTGCCGGTCTTGAGGGTCGTCGTCATCGCAGGGCCTCCTGGACGGTTGTAACCGACCACTCTATGAGGCGTCGATAGACTCCCCGCCATGAGCGATCCGAACGCGGAACCTTGGCCCGAACCACCCCTCGCGGCCGACGAGGCCGTCGCGATCGTGGCAGCCCTCGATCGTCAGCGCGCGACGCTGGCGTGGAAATGCGGAGGTCTCGACGCCGACGGCTTGCGGGCCACGACCGCCGCCTCCACGATCACCCTGGGCAGCCTGTTGAAGCACCTGGCCCTGATCGAGGACTACACGTTCACGGTGAGGATCGGTGGACGAGAGATGGTCGCGCCATGGAACGAGGTGGATTGGGACGCAGACCCCGACTGGGACTGGCACTCGGCCGCCGTCGACACGCCGAATCAGCTCTACACACTCTGGCGCGAAGCCGTGGCCCGATCGCGGGTCGTGCTCGGCGAAGCGATCGCGGCCGGCGGCCTGGACCAGCTGGTCACGAGCATGACGGACGACGAGGGTCGATCACCGAACCTACGGCGGGTGCTGTGTGACACGCTCGAGGAGTACGCGCGGCACGTCGGGCAAGCCGACATCATCCGCGAGTCCATCGATGGGCTGGTCGGCGAAGATCGCCCCCGATGATGTCACCGGCCTCGGAGACAAGATCACGCAAGTCCGGAGCGGAACCCCTCCCTACGTCGTCGGTCACCTTGTAGATGCCCGGAGCCTCCACGCTCGATCATGGCGTCGGCCGCGTCGTCGATGTGGATGAAGGATCAGGCGTCGCCCCTCGTACAGCGATCCTTCTCGCGCTGGCGTTCGCACCGACGTTCGTGGCCGTCTGTGGATCCGTCGACGCATCGTCTGAGCGCTCGACGCATAGCATCGACCCCAGATCGAAACGATGAGTTCCGGAACGTGTTCAGGTCGGCATCGAGAGACCATGACCAAGGGGAGGTACGACGTGCTGCTCGGCGGAAAGATCGGTCTACGAGCGACACTCGCCTGAACGGAGGTAGCCCCACCATGGCCAAGCTGATCTACTCGGCGATCACATCGCTCGACGGCTACGTCGCGGACGAGGACGGCCACTTCGACTGGGCCGAGCCGGACGAGGAGGTGCACACCTTCGTCAACGACCTCGAGCGACCGGTCGGCACCTATCTCTACGGACGCCGGATGTACGAGGTGATGGTCGCCTGGGAGACCCTGGACCTGGCGGACCAGCCGCCGTTCATCCGGGATTTCGCCGAGATATGGCAGGCCGCCGACAAGGTCGTGTACTCCACGACGCTCGCGACGGCGTCCAGCGCCAGGACGCGGATCGAGCGAGACTTCGACCCCGAGGAGGTCCGGGAGATGAAGGCGTCGGCGGACGCTGACATCAGCGTGGGCGGTCCCGATCTCGCCGCCCACGCTTTCGGGGCCGGCTTGGTCGACGAGTGCCATCTGTTCCTCGCGCCTGCCGTGGTGGGTGGCGGCACCCGGTGTTCCCCGACGGGGTCAGTGCAACTCGAACTCCTTGACGAGCGCCGATTCGGCAACGGGATGGTTCACTTCCGCTACCGGCTCCCGGTGTCAGGCGGAACATGAGATCACGTCATCCACCGAAGCGGATCGCGGAGTGGTGCTCCTCGGCGAGCCTTCGCAGCGCCGCGAACACCGCTTCGAGCACCACCGTGCCGACCACCGCGTTCTCGACCGCACGCTCGCGCTCGACGCCGTCCGGAACGCGGCTGAGCTCCCAGGATGCGATGCGGTCGGCGGCCTTCGCGTAGCGTTCGAACACTCGGGTGTCGACCTGCCAACCGAGGCGCTGGAGCGTCAGCAGCGCCGAGGCGAGTTCGTCCCGGTCGGGGGCGGCGGCGTCGACCGTCCATCGGTCGTCGATGAAGCGGTCTACCTGGGTCTTCACCTCGTCGAGCTCGGGTGAGCCGGCGTTCGTGGCCCCTCGTCGCGCCAACGCGTAGTGCGCCACCCCGATCGCCCGGTGCACCGATAGCTCGTTGTCGTCGATGGCTCGCAGGATCTCCGCGATCGATTCGAGCGGGAGGTCGCCCACCTGCGCCAGTGCGCGGATCAGGCGGAGACGGCGGACGTGGGTCGGCTCCATACTCGGCGCGCCCGCTCCCGTCGACACCCCCGGCTCAGGAGCCGCTCGCGCAGATAGAACTTGATCGTGGGGATCGGAAGCCCCACCTCGTGACTCAGCTCAGCAAGCTGCACCGCGTGCTCCCGCTTCGAAGGGTTGACGTCCAGACAGGATAGCAGCACTATCCCATAGTGGATACCTTCACTATCCAAGAACGAGGAGGACCCCATGGGATCGACCTTCACCCTGTCCGACCCGGCCCGGACGACGGCCGGCATCCTGCTCATCGCGATCGTGACGATCGAGTTCGGTGGCACGTACCTGCTGCGGATCGTGCGAGGGAGCGTGCCCGCGACGCCGTTCCAGCTCGCGTTCGCTCGCGCGGGCCATGCGCACGCCGGGGTCCTCGTCATCCTTGCGCTCGTCTGTCAGCTCTACGTCGACGCGATCGATGCGGAGGGGATCACCGCAACCGTTGCCCGCTCGGGCGTCGCACTTCGCGGCGGTCCTGATGTCAGCCGGGTTCTTCCTGTCGTCGGCGGGGAAGGAACGGACCCTGCCCGAACCGGCTGATCGCCCTCGTGTACGTCGGCGCGGTGTCTCTCGCAGCGGGAACGCTCACGCTGGGAATCGCATTGCTCTCGAGCTAGGTCTGCCTCGCGTCGAGCTTGATGGCGTGCGCCCACGAGCCGACGCGCGTGGCATCGAGTGTCGGCCGATATGAGAGGAGTATCGTCAGCGTCGTGTCGGAGGATCGCCCTTACATCGCTGAGAACACTCGAGAGCGCGAGCGCCTCCGCGGACTGGTCGAGCGCCTGGCGAGGATCAACTCCGCATGCAGGTGAACGAGTACTGGACGGTCGCTGGCGTCTTCGGCCACATCGCGTTCTGGGACGCACGGATACTGGCGCTCTCAGGCAAGCTCGAGGCCGGCCTACCGTTCTCGCCGACCGACACCGAGCCCGAGGACGTGGACTGGATCAACGACGCTTCTCGCCCGCTGATCCACGCGATCCCACCGAGCGAGGTCGCCCTGCTGACGTTGCGCATCGCAGAGGAGACCGATGATCGAGTGGCGAACCTGCCGGTCGATCGCCTCTGGCCCCGAGACCCGAGCAGCCCGCTCTACGCCCTGCGCGCGTCACATCGCAGCGAGCACCTCGACGACATCGAAGCCGCGCTCCGGACACGCTGACTCTGACGGCGCCCGAGCTGCTCGCCCGTCATAGGATGCGCAGATGTCGAAACGGACCGAGCTGCTGCTCGAGCTGCTGGCGCGTATGGCTGCCCTCGATCGGCCGCCGTGCATAATGGGCGGCTTCGCGGAGGACGCGTTCGTCGGGGGCACGGTGTCCCGCGAGCACGAGGACATCGACTGGCTCGTGCCGCGCTCCGAGCTAGCCCACCGCCTCGACCAGGCCCGCGATCTCGGGTTCACAAAGTCTCGAGACCTGGGGCGAGTCGGCGCCGGGGAAGCCCTTCTACCTCTACGCGCCGCAGAGAGAGCTCTCGATCGACATCGGCGTGTGCGACGAGGTCGACGGCCGATACGCCGTCGACGTGCACCGGTTGATGTTCCAGATCGACGACGCCGAGGCTCCCGCAGGGTTCCGCGTGCAGCTGCCCGCCGACACGTTCGAGCACCAGCCGGTCGATATCGACGGAGTGCGCGTGTGGCCGGCTTCGCCGCTCGCCCTGTCGCGTTGCGCATCGGCATCGCGGCCCGAGGAGCGTTCGGCGAGCTCAACGGGAAACAGCGCGAATCGGTTCGCCGTCTGAAGGAAGCGTTCTTCCTCGGTCGCAGCGACGCGGACCTGATGCCGTCGGTGACCTCGCTCCCCGAGCCGTAGGAAGGCCCCGAACGGTGTGGCGCCGTTTCTCGACGATCACCGCTCGCGGGCGAGGGCGGTGATGCCCGCCTTCCAGGCCGCGTCCAGATCGGCGCCCGGAGGGAAGCGGCCGTCGACCTCCAGGATCGTCATGCCGTGCGCGAACGCCCACGCGGCTCTCGCGCGATGCTCGGTGCTGGCCACCTCGAGGAGCGGCTCCGCCGTCCATGCCTCCAGGCCCGGGGGCAACAGATCGCGCCGCAACGCGCCACCGGTGGCAAGCCGATACATGTGTGGATGGGCGAGCGCCCACGAACGATACGCGGCGGCGAGGGCACGCCACCGAGCGGGACGCGAGGTCCTCGGGGGGAGCGCGTCCATCGCCTCGTGCATGGCCGTCCCCATGTCATGGAACCCCTCGGCGATCAGCAGCGCGGTCAGCTCGTCTTTGTCGGCGACGTGCTTGTACAGCGACGGAGCCTGGATCCTCAACGCCGAGGCGAGCGAGCGCATCGTCAGCGCGTCGGGGCCTAGCGCGTCGACGATGCCGACCGCCGCCGCGACCAGCTTCCCGGCGCCGCGCCGAACCGCCGACGAACGTGTCCGCTACGGTGTCGCTCACGCCGGCCCCGCTCGGCGGCGACCCGGGCCGCGAGTGCCTGGTTCACCCGCTCGAACGTCGACAGGGTCTCGCCCTCAATCATGGAGCGCATGAACGGCACGAGCAACCCTCGGAACCGCTCCGACTGCACGAATCGAACCGAGCCGGATCCCCCCTCGCGGATCTCGAACCGGTGTTCCCCGTCGAACAGGCCGGGCACGAACAGCCGTCCGAGCCAGCGGAGCTCGCGGCCGGGTTCGGCCACCAGCACGGTGGGACGCATCCGGATCGTGCGTTCCCCCTTCATCCGGAGCACGTTGTCGAGCCGAGTGCCGACCTCCGCGCGCCCCCGGGCGGAGACGAACCCCGGGTTCCAGTCGCCGTAGGAGTCGAAGTCCGTGAGGACCGCCCAGACCTCGTCCGCCGTTGCATCGATCGTGATCTCGCTCTGGATCGCGTTCCGGAATCCCATCTCGAGTCTCCTCGTCTGTCGTGCAGCTAACGTCGTTAGCTGAGGCTAAGCTAACAGCGTTAGCCTGTCAACCCCCGACATGGGTGTACGGCTCCTCCCAGCGATCGGGGCGGCGGCTGATCGTTTCGGGCTCGATGGGATCGCTCGAGGACGCCGTCGATCCACTCGCCCAGAAGACTGGCTTCTCGGGCGTCGTCCGCGTGGATCGCGCGGGAGCGACGGAGCTCTCGAGCGGCGTACGGACTCGCCGACCGCGCCCATGACATCGCGAACACCGTCGACACGCGGTTCGCGATCGCGAGCGGTTCGAAGGGCCTCACCGCGCTCGCGGTGATGAGCCTGATCGAGGACGGCACGCTGGAGCTGGCCACGACCGCGCGCTCGCTGCTCGGCGACGACCTCCCGCTGATCGCCGACGACGTCACGATCGAGCACCTGCTGGCCCACCGGTCCGGGCATCGGCGACTACCTCGACGAGGACGGCCATCGACGACATCACCGACTACGTGATGCCGGTCCCCGTGCACGAGCTCGCGACGACCGAGCAGTTCCTGACCGTGCTCGACGGCACCCGACCGAGTTCCCGCCCGGCGAGCGGTTCGCCTACTGCAACGGCGGCTACGTCGTGCTCGCGCTGATCGCCGAACGGGCGAGCGGGGTCGGCTTCCACGACCTCGTCGCACGCCGGGTCTGCGAGCCGGCGGGCATGGTCGACACCGACGTTCCTGCGCTCCGACGAGCTGCCCGGGCGGCGCCGCCCTCGGGCTACCTGCCGATGGACGGCCCTGCGGACGAACGTGTTCCACCTCCCGGTGCGCGGCAACGGCGACGGTGGCATCTACTCGACCGTCGCCGACCTCACCGCGTTCTGGGACGCGCTGTTCGCCGGGCGGATCGTCTCGCCGGACGCGGTCGCCGAGATGGTGCGACCGCGCAGCGACTGGCCGGAGGATCGAAGCGCTACGGCCTCGGGTTCCAGCTGCACGCGACGACCGACGCGGTCTGGCTGGAGGGATACGACGCCGGCGTGTCGTTCGGCAGCCTGCACGCCCGCGACGGCGACCACCTACACCGTCATCTCGAACTGTCGGACGGCGCCTGGCCGATCGTCAAGCTACTCGACGAGCAGCTCGGCGTCCCGATCATCGGAACGGATCTCCGACGGCTGGAGGAGGAACGATGCCATCGGTCCGGGTGCGCACACGAGCCGCAGGCCGACTTCGCTGCGGGCGGGCCTCATCGACCACCACCGCCTCGAGCCGAGCCTCGCGATCTCCGTCCGGAGCCCTGGCCCGGCACTCCGTAGGTCGCCGTCCACTCCTCCCACGGCGGCACGTCTTCCTTCACGACGTAGAGGAAGTAATAGGCGCCGGTGTTGCCCAGGAACTTGAACCGGCGCACGAGGTCTGACTGCAGCTCGTCGTAGGTGTGGAACGACCGGAGGTACTTCCTGACGAGCCGTGCTCCTCAGCGAGCCTCAGCATGGTGCCGGCGTTCTGCGACGTGGCCTCGATCTTGCGACGGTTTCGGATCAGGCGCGTGTCTTGCGCCAACCCGTCGATCTCGTCGGGCGTGAGATCGGCAACACGCTCGGGATCGAAGCCTCCGAACGCCTCGCGCGTACCCAGCCATTTCGCCTCGACGACCTTCCAGCTGATGCCCGATTGGAAGACCGCCTTCGTCAACACGTCGAGGTAATCGATGTCGACTTCGGAGTGATCTGCGTGGGCTCCTGAACCGGCATCGGACGCCTCCTCGCGCGAGGTCTCGACCATACGACGAACGAGCGCTTCTCGACGGGGCACGATCGCCATCTACGGTTCCGGGCCCACGATCGCGTGTTCGAGGGTCGTGAGCCGGGACCGTTCGTCGCTGAGCCACTCCTCCAGCCGCTCCCGATGGAGCTCGAGGTACCGGTGAACGACCAACGGATCGTCCGTCGTGAGGACGGCGCGGATCTCCGTGAGCGGCATACGTTGATGTCGAAGCGCCCTCACGATCCGCATCGTCGACAACATCAACCCTTGCGATCCTTCGGTGTCAGCATGCAACCGAGGCCCACCGCGAACAATGGGATCCCCAGCGGGATCCCGACGATCGTGAAGATCAACATCCCTCCGGTCATGAACAGGATGGACCCGAACACGACGCCACCGAGGCTCGGCAGCTCGGGCCCGACCCACTCCTGCGGAGGCGCGGATTCCGGTGACTTCTTCATCGGTCCTTCCTTCTTCCGGTGCTACCCCCGAGACGATGCGGCGCGCCTTGGTGTGACAGACGAGGTTGGAGCTGCATCGCCTGCGTCGTGGAAACCTGCGAAGCTGACCCTCAGTGGAGACCTGGGACGCGATCACCTCACGGCGCAACGTGCGCAGCTACGACGATCGATCCATCGACGCGGACGTCCTCGAGCGCATCCTCGAGGCGGCTCGCCGTGCGCCTTCGTCGATGAACCAACAGGCCTGGGCCCTCGTGGTCGTGACCGACCGCGACCGGCTGCGGGATCTGTCGAAGGTGTGGCGGTACGCCGCACACGTCGCCGGCTCGGCCGCGACCGTCGCGCTGGTCGCCCCCGTGTCCTCCGAATCCGGAGGAACGCGAGACCTTCGAGTTCGATCTCGGACAAGCGGCGATGAGCCTCATGCTCGCGGCCGCCGACGATGGGGCTCGGCAGCTGCCACGCGGCGATCGGAGACCAGGCCGTTGCCCGTGACGTGCTCGGACTGCCGCCCGACCGCGAGTGAATGGTGTTGATCTCACTCGGGTTCCCCGCCGATCGTCCCATGGCGTCGATCGCGCACCCCGCCCGGCGTGCGTTCGACGATGTCGTGCATGGGGAGCCTGGTGAAGGCTCGTCGGATCCGCCGAACGGCACGGGCATGCCCACGTTTGCTCGGCCGCTCGACCGGGAAGGCTGCCCGCATGACGTATGTCATCGCGGAGCCCTGCATCGACGTGAAGGACCGTGCGTGTGTCGACGAGTGTCCGGTGGATTGCATCTACGAGGGACCGCGCATGCTCTATATCCAGCCCGACGAATGCGTGGACTGTGACGCGTGCATGCCCGTCTGCCCGGTGACGGCGATCTTCCCCGAGGACGACCTGCCGTCCGAATGGAGACCGTTCACCGCGGTCAACGCTGAATGGTTCGAGGTCACCGGGCTCGGATCACCGGGCGGCGCCGCGCAGGCAGGGCCTCAGTCCACCGATCACGGGGTGGTCGCCGACTGGGAGCCCGTGTAGGGAGGCAGCTCTACTGCGGGCCAGTGCCCGAGGCTGACCCGACGTGGTAGGTCGCGGAGACGAACTGTCCATGACGCTCGAGACTCGTCAGCGTGAGGTCCGACGCGAGCAGCCGCCGCGGCAGCAATGGCGCACCGGCTCCCAGCGTCACGGGGGCGACGCTGAGTTGGATCTCGTCGAGGAGACCCTTATCCGCGAACTGCCCCACCAGGTCCCCGCCCCCGACGATCCAGATGTTCTCGCCGCCGCGGCGGCGCCCATCTCCTGATGGATCGGCCGCACGTCGCCCCGCACGAACCGCAGGTCGGCGTCCGGGTATCGCCGGGAGCTCGCGCGAGAAAACACCCAACATGGCCTCTCGCCGTAGTAGCCGTGCCACTTCTCGGGATGGTCGAGGAGTCCGTCGTGCTCGAGGACCCACTCGTACGTCGTCGAGCCCATCGCCATCGCTCCCACGTCACTGAGGAAGCGACCGAACCGTTCCTCGTGTCCCACGTCGTCGTCGCCCGCAGGCACCTCGAAGAGCCAGCTCAGAGAGTTGTGCTCGTCGGCGATGAAGCCGTCGATGCTGGTCGCGGTGTAGTACTGCGTCTTGCCCATGGTTCAAGACTGGCAGAATCGAGATGGAGCCGGACCGCGGACGCCTTTAGCGCTCGGCTGCGATGAGTTTCGCCGGCGCCCGCCGTCTGCCTGTTGAAGGACGACGGAAGGCGAGGGAATGAACCTGAACAGCATCCTCATCGGGTCGGAAGACCCGCAGCGCTTGGTCGACTACTACACCAGGCTGTTCGGCGAGCCCGGCTGGGACATGGGCGGCTACGTGGGCTGGCAGATCGGCTCCGGGGATTCACGGTGGGCCCACACGACCAGGTGCACGGTGCCAATACCCAGCCGGGCAGGCTGATCTGGAACATCGAGACCCCCGACGTGAAGCGGGAGTTCGACCGGTTCGTGGCAGCGGGGGCGACGGTGGTCAAGGAACCGTACGATCCCGGCGCCGGCGATAGCGACGGCGACGAGTACTCGGTCTGCACGTTCGCCGATCCGGACGGCAACTACTTCCAGCTGGTCAGCCCTATGGGGCTGATCGCGAGGGCCAGCCGACCATCGAGGGAAGCGCCACGCGGCGTGATGTCACAGACCGAGGCGCTTCATCGTCCAGAGGGTGAGGATGAGGAGAGGAACCCGGAGGAGCAACCCCATGGACGAGTCCTACACGGACCTGCGACCGCTGATGTTCTCGATCGCCTACCGGATGCTCGGCAGTGCCGCCGAGGCCGAGGACATCGTGCAGGAGGCGTTCCTGCGCTTCCACCGCGAGACCCGCGAGGGCACCGAGGTCGAGTCACCCAAGGCCTACCTCTCGACGGTCACGACGCGGCTCAGCATCGACCACCTCCGCTCGGCGCGGGTCCGGCGGGAACGGTACGTCGGCACATGGCTCCCCGAACCGCTCGAGACCGACACGGAGCCCGATGTCGCCCGCCACGCCGAGACCGCCGACTCGCTCTCGATGGGGTTCCTCGTGCTGCTCGAGAACCTCACGCCGGTCGAGCGCGCCGTCTTCCTGCTGCACGAGGTCTTCGGCTACGGCTACGACGAGATCGCATCCGTCGTCGACAAGAGCGAGGACAACTGCCGCCAGATCGCCGTGCGCGCTCGCAAGCAGGTCCACGAGGGCAAGCCACGCTTCGAGGCTTCGCGCGAACGCAGGGAGGAACTGGCCCGGCGCTTCTTCGAGGCGGCCGGCGCCGGCGATCAGGAGGGACTGCTCGGCCTGCTTGCCGCCGACGTGGTCGCCTACGCGGATGGTGGTGGCAAGGGGGTGGCGTTCCCGAAGCCGGTGCACGGACGGGACCGGGTCACGCGGCTGCTGCTCGGCGGCACCGCGAGCGGCGAGAGAGCGGGCGTCGTCGGGATGCGGCTCACCGAGATCAACGGCCAGCCGGGCGCGCTCTTCCTGGACGCCGCCGGGACACCGGTGGTCGCGGTCTCGCTCGACATCGCCGACGATCAGATCCAGACCCTGCACGCGGTGAGCAACCCGGAGAAGCTGCTTCACCTGGGCTCAGCCCAGCCAGACTCACGGCCGTCGAGCGACGAGCCTCTCCACCACGCCCGCCCGTAGGCGGTCGCTCTCCTCGATCGTGAATCCCGCCGCTTCCACATGCTTCCGCGGACGGCGGGTCTGTTCGTCGCGGTTGCGTGTCGGCCCCAGCTCGAGTAACCGCTGGAGCCAGTAGATGGGGAGCACGCTGCTTCGGATGTGGTCCACGAGGATCAGCCTTCCACCGGGCTTGAGTACGCGCCGCATCTCGAGCACCGTCGCACGTTCATCGGGCACGCTGCACATCGCCCACGTGCACACCACCGTGTCGAACGTCGCATCCCCGAAAGGAAGCGCCTGCGCGTCGCCTTCGGTGAGGGCGACGCGCACGCCGGTCGCGGCGGACCGGCCACGAGCAAGCGCCAGCATCTCCGGGTGAGATCCAGGCCGAACAGCAGCACACCGCTCGGATAGAACGGCAGGTTCAAGCCGGAACCGATCGCGACCTCGAGGGTGGCGCCCACGGCTCGCGCACACGCCCAAGGACGATGGTCGGTCCCGAGCAGCCAGCGTTCGGAGCGGTCGGCGACCCGGTCGTAGGTCGCCGCCTCCTTGGCGTACTGCCGCCTGCGGCGTTCGTTCGCTTCGCTGTCGGCCGGCATGGGCTACCCAGCAAGGATAGGCGTCTTGCTATGGTCCCCCCGATGAAGCGCGCCGGACGCAGCCTCGTCGTCATCCTCGTGTCGATCACGACGCTCTCCATCGCCGGGCCGGCGGATGGGGCGACGGTCCGGCGGGAGGTCGACCGGCGGCTCCAAGCGAGTATCGACTCGCTGGTGGCGCGCCCACGACGGCCCGCCCGGAGCGATCGTCCTCGTGCAGCGTGGCCACCGCCTCAAGGTGTTCCGCGCCGGGGAGGCGAACATCGAGACCGGCGCACGCATGAACCCGTGGATGCACATGCGCATCGCGAGCACCGCGAAGGCCTACAGCGGCGGGGTCGCGCTCTCCCTCGTCGAGGACGGCATCATGTCGCTCGACGACACGGTTGGTGAGCTCCTGCCCTGGACGAACCCGGACTGGCATCAGGTCACCCTGGCGCAGGCGCTGCACCACACGAGCGGGATCCCAGACTTCACGGGATCTCAGGACTTCGTCGACGCGTTCATCGCGAGCCCCGACGTCGCGCCCCGGCCGCGCGACCTCTTGGGCTTCGTGGCGGACGAACGCCTGAACTTCGATCCCGGTACCGCGTACCGATACTCGAACTCGGACAACATCGTCGTCGGTCTGATGGCGAAGGCAGCGACCGGAGAGTCGTATCGGCGCCTGCTTGCCGACCTGGTATCCGACCCGCTGCATCTGAGGAGCACGAGCCTGCCGCTGGGGGTCGAGATGCCGAGCCCCTTCATCCACGGCTACCAGGACGACAACGGCTCGCTCGAGGACGTGACCGAAGCCATCGCCGGTGGGTGGGCGTGGGCCTCGGGCGGCATCGTCTCGACCCCGCTCGATCAGAACCGCTTCATCCGCGGCTACGTGGGCAGGCGCCTGTTCGGACGCCCAGACCCAGGAGGCGCAGTTCGACTTCGTCGTCGGCGGCTCGGAGCCGACCGGGCCCGGGAACAACAGGGCCGGGCTCGCGATCTTCCGCTACGCACCCGCTGCGGCGTGGTGTTCGGCCACACCGGTAACACGTTCGGCTTCACGCAGTTCTTCGCGGCGTCGCGTTCGGGGCATCGCTCGGCGGTCGTGTCGGTGAACCGGCAGATCACGCAGGATTCCCAGCCGCCGGAGCTGTTCGCAAGCCTGCGCAGGGTGTTCGAACGGGCCGTCTGCTCTTCCCTCGCCTGACCGTCTCGCCGCTGACACCGGTCACGCTAGAGGACGTCCTGCTGTCGTCAGCTCTCCGCGGGCGAGTACGTGACGTGCACGACGCCGTTCTCGAACGTGCTCGAGTGGATCAGCTTCAGCGGCACCTGGCCAATGCCGCCATCGAACAGCCGGCCACCCTTTCCGACCACGATCGGGTGCACCAACAGGTCGAGCTCATCGAGCAGCCCTTCGCTCAGCAGCCACCGCACGGTCGCGACGGACCCGGTCATGCCGATGTCCTTGCCCGGCTTCTGCTTCAACTCGGCGAGCTGGGCGGCGACGTCGCCCGAGACCACCGTCGTGCCGGCCCATCCCGGATCCTTCAGCGTGTTCGACACGACATACTTCGGCACGTTGTTGATGTAGTCGGCGAACGGGTCGTCCGCACCGGTCTTGTCGGGCCAGTACGACGCGAACGCATCGTAGGTGACCCTGCCGAGCAGCAGGGCATCGGACCGTTCCATATTGGCGCCGACGGCTTTCCCCATCTCGTCGTTGAAGTAGGGGAAGTGCCACTCCTCGGGCGCTTCGGTGACGCCGTCGAGCGAGATGAACAATCCCGCCACGATCTTCCGCATATCGTCCTCCTCGCTGACTCGCCGGTCTGTAGATGCCTTTGCAGGGTACGACCACACCGGATCCCAAAACTCATCGCGAGCTCGTTCCAGGCGCACTTGACGCTTTGGCGAAGCTGCTCTATAACCTAAGTGTTATAGAAGGAGAAGGATGAGCTCGATGCCGGTCGACCAGCTCGATGCCGTGTTCGGAGCCCTCGCCGACCCGACCCGCCGCGAGATCCTCTCGCGGCTGACCCGCGGGGAGGCATCCGTCGCCGAATTGGTGGCTCCGTTCAACGTGTCGCAGCCGGCGATCTCGCGCCACCTCAAGGTGCTCGAGCGAGCGGGGCTCATCTCGCGGACGCGCCGGGCCACCGCGCGCCTCAGCCACCTCGAGGCCGAGCCGCTGAAGGAGGCGACCGTGTGGCTCGCCGGATACCGGGAATACTGGGAGGAGAGCTACGAGCGGCTCGACGAACTCCTCACATCCCTGCAACAGGAAGAGACCGAGCGATCGCTGATCCCCGACCAGGGAGCGATCCGAAAGGAAGGAGCACGCCATGACCGAGTTGAAGGTCACCGCGGAACCCGGCGTACCGCAAGTCCTGACCAGTCGCGAGTTCGATGCGCCGCGCGACCTGATCTACCGCGCGTTCACGGAGCCGGACCTGCTGACCCAATGGCTGGGACCGCGTGGATACATGATGAAGATCGACCGCTACGACCTGCGCGACGGCGGCAGCTGGCGCTACACCCACGCGACGACGACGGGAACGAGTACGCGTTCCACGGCGTCTTCCACGGCGAGCCGTCGCCTGACGGCATGGTGCAGACCTTCGAGTTCGAGGGCGCGCCCGGTCACGTCTCGATGGACACGGTCGCCTTCGAGGAGAACGAGGGGCGCACCACCGTGACGACGAACACCGTCTTCCAGTCCGTGGAGGACCGTGACGCGATGGTCCAGGCGGGCATGTCCGACGGCATGGATCAGGGCTATGACCAACTCGACGAGCTCCTGGCCACGCTGAGGCAAGACCCTGAAGGCCAGGCACGACTGATCGAGGCCGGCCACATCCACCGCACCACCGACAGAGAGGGAGAAGCAGATGCAGAAGATCACCCCGTTCCTGTGGTTCGACAGCCAGGCCGAGGAGGCAGCGACCTTCTATGTTTCCCTGTTCGATGACGCCGAGATCACCGATGCGTCACGCTATCCGGATGCGATGCCCGATCTGGCAGGCAAGGTGATGACGGTCAACTTCAAGCTCGCCGGCCAGGAGTTCACGGCGCTCAACGGCGGACCGGAGTTCGCCTTCACCGAGGCGGTCTCGTTCTACGTGCACTGCAAGGATCAGGACGAGGTCGACCGCTTCTGGGCCCAGCTCACCGAGGGTGGTGGAGAGCCGGGACAGTGCGGCTGGCTCAAGGACCGGTTCGGCCTGAGCTGGCAGATCGTCCCCGATAGGCTGGGCGAGTTGCTGGGCGACCCCGACCCCGCGCGCTCCCAGGCGGCGATGCAGGCGATGCTGCAGATGAGCAAGATCGAGATCAAGACCTTGGAGGACGCGGCGAACGCCGCCTGAGACGGGAGGACCGTCGACCATGGACCTGAAGCTGGAACTGCTGCCCGTGCCGGTCACCGACGTGGATCGCGCGAAGGCGTTCTATGCGGACCAGCTCGGGTTCGTGGTCGACATCGATGACTCGCCCATGGAGAACATCCGGGTCGTGCAGCTGACGCCGCCGGGTTCGGCCTGCTCGATCATGGTGGGCACCGGGATCACTCGGTCCGAACCCGGTTCGCTCCAAGGGCCGCAGCTGGTCGTGGACGACATCGAGGCCGCTCGGGAGGAGCTGGCGGGCCGAGGCGTCGACGTGAGCCCGGTCCAGCACTTCGAGGAGGACGGGCTCGTCGACGGCAAGGGCGGCAAGTGGAACTCGTTCGTCTTCTTCAACGATCCCGACGGCAACGGCTGGGTCCTACAGGAGCGTCCCGCCGAGGAGTAGCGCCGAGACCGAGGCTTGCTACTGCCTCTGCCGCAGGTGGCGGTCGAACCAGGCCTCGGTGCGTCGGATCGCGTCTAGCGCGTGCGCACGTTCCAGCGGGACATGACCCTCGCGCGGATACACGACGAGTTCGACCTCCGTGCCCGTCTCCGCGATCGCGCCGTAGAGCTCTTCGGCCTGGCTGAGCGGGGTGCAGCGATCGGCCGCCCCCTGGATGATCAGCGTCGGCGTCGTGCACCGATGCGCGTGTGTCACCGGCGAGCGGTCCACGTATTGGCTCGTCGTGTCGTGCCAATCGCCCTCCAGGATCGCATGGTCGTACCACCACACCTCCGAGGTCAGGTGGAACGAGACGTAGTTCGAGACGACCGACATCGCGACCGCGGCGCGAAACCGGTCGGTTTGGCCGACGGCCCACCCCGCCATGTACCCGCCGTAGCTCAGGCCGGAGATTCCCAGCCGGTCCGGATCGGCGATGCCCTCGGCGATCACGTGGTCGACCCCAGCCATGATGTCGCGGTAGTCGATGCCGCCGCCGTCCCCGATCACGCCCTGCGCGAACGCGTGCCCACGCCCGATGCTGCCGCGAGGGTTCGGCAGAAGGCACGCGTAGCCCGCCGACGCCAGCAGCACCGCGTTCGGCTCGGAGTCGGAGAAGTACGAGCCCCAGTTCCACGTGGGCCCGCCGTGCACGCAGACGATCGTAGGAAGCGAGCCCTCGGCCCCGTGCGGCGTCATCAGCACGCCCTCGATCTCGACACCGTCTTCGCCCGTCCACCTGATCGTGCGTGACGTCGGGGAACGTTCGACCCACCACGATGGGGTCGTTGAACGACGTGCGGCGATCCCATCCGCCTGTGTCGTGGTCGAAGCGCGCGAGCTCCGGCGCCATGCCATGCGCCTGGTGCGTGGTCCACACGTCGCGCGGCGTCCTCGGTGACCACGCACGCAGGCGTGGTGACGGCGTCACCGATGAACGCGTCGTCGCGCCACGCGCTCTTCCTGACGTCCGTCCAACCAGATGCGGCCGCACGCGTTCCCGGTGCCGTCGGTGCGCGCATACCACAGGCAATCGTCCCCACACCACGACGCCAGACCCACCGTCTGCAGATCTGGCCACGGGTCGGTCGTCTCGCCGGTCGCGAGGTCGACGACCATGACGCTGCCGGCGAGCAGACCGTGGTCGCTCGCGTACCCCTCGACCACGATGGCGCGGCCGACATCCGGCGAGAGCGCGACACCTTCCACCTGCCACTGCGGCTCGTACAGCGTGTGAGCGGTGCGCGCTCGTATGTCGAGTCGAGCGACCACACCCTGGTACCAGCCCGAGCCACTGTGATCTTCGGTCACGACCGCGACGACGGTGTCGTCTCCATCCCAGTCCATCTCCCAGACGCTGAGCTCCGGCGGACCGACCTCCACCCCCTCGGCTGAGGAGAGTTCGATCAGGAACAACCGACGCCGCGCGTCGCCCGGACGACGGACGATCGGATCTGGGTCGGGTCCCGCACCCATCACGGCGCGTGCTCCCCAGTCCAACCCGTACGAACCGGGGTCGGCGGCGAGCACCAACAGCCTGCCGCCGTCGCCCGACCACGCGATGCTTTCGGCCGACCCCTTCAGCGTCGCCGCGAGCGCCGGTTCCCCGCCCTCGGCGGACATCGTGTACGGCAGCATGTGTCCCGGCGTGATCCGGTCGGACAGGAACGCGATGTGCGCATCATCGGGCGACCAGGCCGGCGCCACATCGGCGCACGCACCAACGGTGAGCCGCTCCGGCTCCGCGCCGGGTTCGGTCCCGGTCACGTACAGGTCGCTCGGCACGAACGAACCGACGTCGGCGACGGTGGCGTGCAAGGCGAAGGCCATCCGAGACCCATCAGACGACAGCGCCAGCTCTGCCGGCGTCCGCGTGTCCAAGAGGAGCTCCGCGATCGGAAGTTCGATGTCGGCGGTCATGGGCGCGTATCTTCCCAAAGAAGGGGCCCGAAGCGGCCCGTTACCCCGGTGCCGCCTGCGTGCGTGCGACGATGGTCCCGATGAAGACCATCGGCAACATCCTGTGGCTGATCCTGGCGGGGATCTGGCTGGCGATCGGCTACACGATCGCCGGCCTCCTGATGTGCATCACCATCATCGGGATCCCCTTCGGGATCCAGGCGTTCAAACTGGCGGGGTTCGTACTCTGGCCGTTCGGGCGCACCGTCGTGACGAAGCCAGAGGCCCTCGGCGTGCTAGACATCATCTTCAACGTGCTCTGGCTGCTGATCGTGGGCTGGGAGCTGTTCCTGGCGAGCCTGGTGGCCGGCGCGCTGCTGTGCATCACGATCATCGGGATCCCCTTCGGGATCCAGGCGTTCAAGTTGAGCGTGCTCGCGCTCTGGCCGTTCGGCCGAACGATCGTTCCCGAGGAAGCGCTACCTGACCGGATCTGAGGCGTTGCCGGAGGTCAGACGTTCTCCCACAGGCCCATCACGTTGCCCTCGGTGTCGGTGAAGTAGGCGAACGCCCCCATCCCTGGGATCTCGGTCCTGGCCTGCACGACCGAACCCCCCGCGCCTTCGATCTGCTTCAACGAATCGTCGATGTCGTCGACCCCGATCGTGATGACCGGCGACGGCGTGGCACGATCGCGGCGCATCAAGCCGCCGTTGATCGCCCCTGGCTCCGTCGGCAACTGCGTCTTCTCGTCGACGGGGGTCGTCATCGCGATGGTGTACTCCCCTTCACCCATCTGCATCGTCTGCAGCTGCCATCCGAAGATCGGGCCGTAGAACCCCTTCGCCCGCTCCAGGTCGTCGATCGGGATCTCGAAATGCACGACCTTGCCCATGACCACCACTCCTTCCGAACGTCGGTTCCGAACCCCGCGATACGCCGCTTCGACCCACCCTAGTCCCTCCTCCGCAGAGACGAGCGATTCGTATACGGTGCCCTGCGCCGTGACGGACCAGGTGCAAACCGACTACCCACATCGCGTGCGCGAGATCAGGCACACGTGGATCCCTCTCGCGGACGTGCGGCTCGCGGCGCGGCTCTGGCTGCCCGTGGGCGCGGAGGACGAGCCGGTCCCCGCGATCCTGGAGTACCTCCCCTACCGGAAGGGCGACCACATGACGGCGCGCGATGCGCGGCTCGGACGGTGGTTCGCAGGCCACGGCTACGCGTACGCCCGCGTCGACATCCGGGGAACGGGAGACTCGGAGGGCCTCATCCTCGACGAGTACCTCCCCCAGGAGCAGCTGGACGCCATCGAGGTGATCGCCTGGCTCGCGAGCCAACCCTGGTGCAACGGCAGCGTCGGGATGATCGGGATCTCCTGGGGCGGCTTCAATGGTTGCAGGTCGCGGCCAGGAGGCCTCCCGAGCTGAAGGCCGTGATCAGCCTGTGCTCCACCGACGATCGCTACGCCGACGACGTGCACTACCTCGGCGGATGCCTGCTCGCCGACGAGCAGCTCCCGTGGGCGAGCGTGATGCTGGCGTTGAACGGACTGCCACCGGACGCCGAGGCGGTGGGGCCGGGTTGGCGCGAGATGTGGCTCGAACGACTGGAGCACACGCCGCCGTTCATCGACGCGTGGATGCAGCACCAGCGTCGCGACGATTCTGGAAGCAGGGCGTCGGTGTGCGAGGACTACGGCGCGATCGAGTGTCCCGTGTACATGGTGGGTGGCTGGGGCGACGGATACACGAACGCGGTGCTCCGGTTCCTTGAGGGGAGCCCCGGAACCCGCAAGGGACTCATCGGGCCCTGGCCGCATGCCTACCCGCAGGTCGCGCACCCCGGTCCTCGCATCGGCTTCCTCCATGAGTGCGTCCGCTGGTGGGACCGCTGGCTCAAGGGCGTCGACAACGGGATCGATCGCGAACCGATGCTTCGGGCGTGGATGCAGGAGCCGATGCGGCCCGACGGGCTCGCGCCGCGATCGCCCTGGCCGCTGGATCGCCGAGGAGCGTTGGCCCTCCGCGTCCGTCGACACGCTGAGGCTTTCTCTCGGCATCGGCGTGCTCGGGGCCGCAGATACGATCCGGCTCACGCGCATACGGGTCGCAGCGTCACGGACTACTCGCCGGGCTCGTGGTGCCCGTACGGGGCGCCGGGCGACTTCCCGCCGGACCAGCGCGAGGAGGATGCGCTGTGCCTGATCTTCGACGGTGAGCCGCTCCGGAGCGGATCGAGCTGCTCGGTCGTCCGCGGCTCACCCTTGAACTCGTCCGTCGACCGGCCGAGACGCCATCGTGGTCGCACGGCTCTGCGACGTGGCGCCCGACGGGACGTCGACGCTGATCTCGCGCGGAGCCCTGAACCTGACCCACCGCGACGGACATAAGGTCGTGCGTCCACTCACACCCGGCGAACGCATGGTCGTCGACCTGGAGCTTGACGCGGTGGGGCAGGCGATCGATCCAGAGCATCGACTCAGGCTCGCCGTGTCCACCACCTACTGGCCATGGCTGTGGCCTTCGCCGGAGACCGTGACCGCCACGATCCACTGCGGCGACGATTCGTGGCTGGAGCTTCCCGTCCGACGAGCGCAGCCCGACGAAGGATCGACGCCCGTGTTCGGCCCTGCCGAGGACGCCTCCGCGCCCGAGACCGAGGTCTTGGAATCAACTCGCGCCTCACGCGCGATCCGTCGCGACGTCGTGACGGGGACGCACGAGCTCGAGATCCGCAGCGGCCGCGACCGCGAACGGTACATGGATCGCGATCTGGAGGTCTGGTCCGACCTGGTGGATCGGCGCACGATCCGCGAGGGCGACCCGCTGTCCGCCGAGGTTCGCTGTCAACGCGTGTACGGCGTGATCAGGGGTGGCGTGAGCACCCACGTCGAGACCGAGAGCACCATGACCGCGGACGCGTCCTCGTTCCACGTCGTGGACACGCTCGAGGCCTACGAAGAGGGACGAAGGGTCTTCGCCAAGACCTGGAGCCGCTCCATCGCGCGCGACAACGTCTGACGAGGCGGGGAGCGGGTTCCCTCGGTTCTTATCCTTGCGCCGGTTCCCAGAGTTGGATCGGATTGCCTTCCGGATCGGCGGTCGCCGCGAATCGACCGTTCGGGTAGACCTCCGGATCGATCTCGACCGACGCCCCGGCGGCGCGCACCTGTTGCACCATCGCGTCGAGGTCGCGCACCCGGAAGTTGACGGTGAAGGTCGGCTGGGCCTTACCTTCCGAGGCGTGGGGAGCGAAGACCGTGGGGCCGGCCTCCTGCAGCCACACGGGATCGTCATAGGACGGCGGTGGAGGATCGACGCCCAACACGTCGCGGTACCAGGCTCCCAGTGCGTCGGGATCGCGCGCCGCGAAGAAGAATCCGCCGATGCCGGTCACCCGTTCCACTTCGGCATCGTAGCGAAGCGATGCTCAGCCGAGCCAACCGGGACGGACCAGGCCTGATTCGTAGGCGATGACCACGAGCTGAGCGCGGTCTCGCGCGCGGAGCTTGCCCATCGCGCGGCTCACGTGTGTCTTCGCCGTGGCCGGGCTCACGACCAGGCGCTCCGCGATCTCGTCGTTGGACAGTCCCTCGGCGACCAAAGCCAGGACCTCCCGTTCGCGATCGGTGAGCTCGTCGAGGCCGCCGACCGCTTGCGGTTCCTTCGCCCGCGTCGCGAACTCCTCGATCAGCTGCCTGGTCACACGTGGCGAGAGCAACGCCTCGCCGCCCGCCACGACGCGCACCGCTTGCACCAGCTCGGCCGGTTCCGTGTCCTTCACCAGGAAGCCGCTGGCTCCCGATCGGATCGCTTCGAAGACGTACTCATCCAGGCCGAACGTCGTCAGGATCACGACGCGCACGTGCGCCGACCGCTCATCGCTCGCCGATGCGCCGGGTCGCCTCGAGGCCGTCGACGCCGGGCATCCGGATGTCCATCATCACGAGGTCGGGCATGAGCTCGGCCGCGAGGCGAACGGCCTCCTCCCCATCGCCCGCCTCGCCGACCACCTCGATGTCGTCCTGCGCGTCCAGGAGCGATCGGAACCCGGCACGCACCAGCGCCTGATCGTCGGCGAGCAGGACGCGGATCATCGAGCATCCATGACATTCCGCCCGTCGGCTCATCGCTGACACCTCGTCGGCCACCGCGAACAGCCGCCATCTGTCCGGGATGCCCTTGAGCGCGTGCTCGCCCCTGTCGGCGAAGTCGATGCCGGATCCCGGCCACCAGGTCCTTCACGGTGCTCGACACAACGACATCGCCCGCGTCGCCGGCCGCGACGACGCGCGACCCGATGTTCACGGCGATGCCCCCCACGTCCTTCCCGCGCATCTCGACCTCGCCCGAATGCAATCCGACGGGCACCTCTAGCCCGACGGCGCGGAGGCGCTCGCGGATCGCGAGGGCACATCGGATCGCGCGGGCGGGGGCATCGAAGAGCGCAAGGAACCCATCACCCGTGGTCTTGATCTCGCGTCCCCCGTGCGCGATCGAGCTCGGTCGCACGAGCTCGTCGTGGCGGTCGAGCTCATCGCGCCAGCTCCGGTCGCCGATCTCGGCAGCGCGTTCGGTGGACTCGACGATATCGCTGAACATCACGGTGGCCAGGACCCGATCGGTGTCCGAGTCGGCCGGGAGCGGCGCCGCGGGCCCCTCGGCCAACGCCCCCAGCACGCGGCGGGTGACGCCTGGTGATAGCAAGGCATCGCCGCGCGCGACCGCCCGGACGCCCTGCAGGAGCACCTCGGGCTCGGTGTCCTTGACCAGGAAACCGCTCGCGCCCACGCGGAGCGCCTCGAACACGTACTCGTCGACGTCGAACGTCGTCAGGATCACGATCCTGGTTCGGTCCAGCTGCTCGTCCTGCACGATCCGTCGCGTCGCCTCCAGCCCGTCCATGCCCGGCATGCGGATGTCCATGAGCACGACGTCGGGCACCAGCTCCGACGCCATGCGAACGGCCTCGTCGCCGTCGTCGGCCTCCCCCACCACCTGGATGTCCGTCTGTGCGTCGAGCAGCGCGCTGAAGCCCGCTCGCACCAGTGCCTGATCGTCGGCGAGCAGGACCGTGATCACGTCGCCTCGCCTTCCAGGGGCAAGCGGGCGCGCACCCTGAACCCGCCGCTCGGCCGAGGCCCGGCCTCCAGCTCCCCGCCGAGGGCTCCCACTCGCTCGCGCATGCCCAGGAGGCCCTTCCCGCTTCCGACAGGCTGGCTCGCCGTCGAACCCCGGCCATCGTCGTCGATCTGCACCGTGAGGTCGCGTTCGCCGTACCCGACCCGCACCGTGGCGGTGGCTCCCCGTGCGTGGCGGCTCACGTTGGTGAGCGCTTCCTGCACGATGCGGAACGCAGCCACGTCGACGCCGAATGGGAGCGGGCGCGGCGCGCCGTCTATGTCGGTCCGCACGTCGAGCCCGGCGGCGACGGCCTGCGCCACCAGGTCGTCGATCCGGTCGAGCGTGGACGTGGGTGACCGCGGCGCCCGTTCTCCCTCCTGGCGCAGGATCTCGAGCACCGAGCGGAGCTCCGTAAGGGCTTCCCCGCTCGCCTGCTTGATCGCGGTGAGGGACGTGCGGGCCTGGTCCGGAAGCTGTTCGTTCACGTGGAGTGCCACACCCGACTGGACGCTGATCAGCGACAGGTGGTGGCCGAGCGCGTCGTGAAGCTCCCGCGCGATGCGCAGACGCTCCTCACTCGCTCGCCTCAACGTCTCTTCCTCACGGACGCGGGCGGCCTCGGCGATGCGCTCCCTCCGGATGCGAACGACCTCGGCCGCGCCCAACAGGACCAGCAGCCATGCGGCGAGGCCGACCAAGGACGCGAGCGCGGGAACCTCTCCGTCCCGGAGCACGTAGTCCAGCCACGGGAAGACGGCGAACCCAGCCACCGCCGTGATCGCGGCGGCCACG
Organism: uncultured Actinomycetes bacterium; assembly: GCA_963758715.1. GTDB lineage: Bacteria > Actinomycetota > UBA4738 > UBA4738 > HRBIN12 > JAOUEA01. Next base: position 169,106 of record CAVWWK010000006.1, on the reverse strand, counting down.
TGGTGCCCACGAACAACGGCAGTGAAGTACGCGATCACGAGGGCGAGCCAGATGGGGCCATGGGCGTAGCCCAACGCGAAGTAGGCGACCGTAGCGCCGAACACCACCTCCAGCACGGCGACGGGGTGACGGTTCCGCCACGCGAGGGCGCCCGCGGCGACCAGGAGCAACACCACCGTGCCGGCGTCGAACGGGCGGCGGCCCGTCTGTTCCTGGCTGGCGAAGTAGGTGGCCATGACCAGGAACCCGGCCAGGACGACCGCGAGGGCGCCGTCGAAGTACCGACTCCCTCGCGATCCCATCTCACCCCCCCTTGCGCTGCAAGACGCCCAGCCGCTCCCGGTACTCGTCGGCCGAGATCTCGCCCTTCGCGTACCGTTCGGCGAGCACCCCTTCGGCAGACCGGCTCTGCCAGCGGTCGCGACGGCCCCGGAACAGGAAGATCGCCCCGATCAACAGTCCGATCCAGAGCAGCGGGAAGAAGAGGAACCACGGTCCCGGCCCGCCCCCCGCCCACGTGGCCAACAGGGTCATCTCCATATTCGAACACCTCCTTCGTATGGCTTCCTACCCATCGTCGACGAGAGGAACCCGAGCGTCGTCGTCCGGCGGGAGGTTTCCGGCGTACCACCATGGGAGCAGTCGGGAGCGGCCCGGCACCACCGTGAACCCGGTCAGGCGGGCAGGACGTCGGTCTCGATCTCGGTGACCTCGATGGTGTCCGCGGGGGCGTTCTGTCGCCTGGAGAGGACGAGGAACGGCACCGCCAGGAGCGAGATGCCCGCGCCCAACAGATAGGAGGGCGCATACCCCCAAAGGTCTGCGGCCCGGCCGAGAACAGGCTGAGCCCACACCCCGCCCGTGGAGGACATCATCGAGTCGAACGACAGGATCGTGGCCCTCTGCCGAGATGGGATGAGCCCGTTCATGTAGGTCTGTCGGATCGGCGCCGAGGCGGCGAACAGTAATCCCCAGACGACGATGAGCGTGAGCACCGCCCAGAAGTTCCGGGCGATGCCGATCAGGCCGAGCGCGACCACGCTGAGCGCCGCGGTCCCGATCAGCGCGGACGTGCGGCGCCTGAAGAGCCGCCTGATGCGAGGCGCGGCGACACCGCCCAGGATCTGGGCCCCGGCCACGATCGCCGCCACCAGACCCGCGATCTGGTAGGCCTCCGGGTCGCCGTAGAGCTCCAATAGGTAGGGCTGCAGGGCGTAGAAGGCATAGAACCCGACGCCGCCGATGAACAGGGACTCGACCATGAGCCACTTGACCGCGGGCACGCGCCAGCCGTACTCGACCGAGGCTGAGGCGACCTTCCGCATCTCGGCGAGCGGGCGCCCACCGCGATCGGGCGTGAACCCGATGTCGTGCATCAGCCTGTACGCCGCCACGAACATCACGAGCAGGATCAGCCCCCGGAGCACGAACGGCACGCCCAGGCCCGCCTGCTGGGCGATGAACCCACCCGCCACGGATCCCACGAGCATCGCAGCGCCGGAGACGATCTGTCCACGACCGAACACGGATTCCAGCTGACCGGTGAAGCCGGTCGCGGTGAGCGCATCGACCAGCCACGCCTCGACCGCACCCGAGAAGAACGTGAAGCCCAGACCGATCGAGACCGATACCACGGCCCACTGCCAGAACGGCGCCTCGATCTGCCACAGCAACACGTAGAGGAGCGTCGAGGCGCTCAGCGTGAGCGTGCCGAGGAGGTAGGAGGCGCGGCGCCCGACCGTGTCGGCGACGATCCCCGTCGGCACCTCGAACAGGACCATGCCGGCCGTGAAGAAGGCGTTGGCCGCGAACGCCTCCAGGTTCGACAGGCCGGCGTCGAGCAGGAAGATCGTGTTGATCCCCCAGATCAGGGAAGCCGCGAGGGTGTTGCCGAGGAGGAGCGTCAAGTACGTGCGCTGGATGTCCACGGGCGTCGGACCCGACGTTCGAGTATCCCCGCTCATGGCCCGCATCCTCCGATGAGTTCGGGCTCTCCGTTCGGTCTGTCTCCTCGGATGGAGGCCAGGGTGGTGTTGCGAGGCCGCATGACGCGTGACGGCATCCCCGCGTTGTGTGAGCGCATCCGGGAGGTGCTCGAACCCTGCGATCCGGGTCCGGTGATCCTGGACATCGGTGACCTCGCAGATCCAGACGCCGTCACGGTCGACGCGCTGGCGAGGCTGCAGCTCACGGCGGTGCGGCTCGGGTTCCGGATCCGCGTGCGCGACGCGTGCGGCGAACTGCGGGACCTGTTCGTGCTCACGGGCCTCGTCGAGTTGCTCCCGGAGATCGGAACCTCAGGCCTCGAGCCTCTCGGGAAGCCCGAACAGCGGGAACAGATGAGGGGTGTCGAGGAAGAAGCTGATCCCTGAGATCCGGCCTCTAGAGACCTCCAGCACCTGCAGCGACCAGGGCTCGAGCCCACCGTCGGGGGAAGGCTTGTACTGCCCGAACGCGGGCGAGCCATTCGCGTCCATCGGGACGAGCCTTGAGCCCTTGCATCCGATGCCCGGACCCAGACACCACCTCCGGATGTCCCCGTGGCTCTGCAACCACAGCTCGTACGGCGGCATCGACCACGTGGCGTCCTCACGCAGCAACGACGTGAGCGAATCCATGTCGTACCGCTCGAACGCGTCGACGTAGCGCGCCAGAAGCGAGCGCTGGGTCTCGTCCAACGGCAGGCGTGGCTCCGTGGCATCGATGTCGGCGGTCTCCATCGTCGCGTGGGCGCGCTGGAGCGCGCTGTTGACAGACGCGACCGACGTGTCGAGGAGCTCCGCGACCTCCGAGGCCTTCCACCGGAACACGTCGCGCAGCACGAGCACCGCTCGCTGCTTCGACGGCAGGTGCTGCAGGGCCGCGATGAACGCGAGCCGGATCGTCTCGCGTGCCTCGGTCACCTCGGCGGGATCGCCCTCGGCAGGCAGCACGGCACCGTCGGGGATCGGCAGGATCCACGTTGCTTCGGGCAGCGCCTCTCCGAGGGCCGCGTCGGCGGTCTTAGGGGCCGCGAGATCCATCGGACGGGCCCGGCGCTCCTTCCCGCTCAGCATGTCGAGACACACGTTGGTAGCGATCCGGTACAGCCACGATCGAAGCGTGGACCGGCCTTCGAATCGCTCGAAGCTCCGCCATGCGCGCAGCATCGTCTCCTGCACCGCGTCATCGGCCTCGAAGGCAGATCCCAGCATGCGATAGGCGTACGCGGTGAGCTCTCGGCGATGATCCTCGAGCTCGACGTCCAGGTCTGCTGGCGCGCGAACCATGACCTCCACCCTACGACGGCGTGGCGGGAATGAACCGCGGAAGCGATGAGTTCGACAGTCGTGCTCCGTCTCAAGGCCAAGAACGCGGAAGAGGGAGGACCGAACCGATGTCGCACAACGCACTGAGGCAGAGCGCCGCCGCCCCGCCGCAGGCGACCCAGCGGGACTGGATCGGGCTCGCCGTCCTTACGCTCGCCTGCCTGCTGTACGCGATGGACCTCACCGTCCTGCACCTCGCGGTTCCCTCACTCAGCGCCGACCTCGAGCCGAGCAGCGCGCAGCTGCTGTGGATCGTGGACATCTACGGGTTCATGGTCGCCGGGTTCCTGATCACGATGGGAACGCTGGGCGATCGGATCGGCCGTCGCCGCCTACTGATGATCGGCGCCGCAGCGTTCGCCGCCGTCTCGGTGCTGGCGGCCTTCTCCACGAGTCCCGAGATGCTGATCGGAGCGAGGGCGCTGCAGGGCATCGCCGGCGCGACCCTCGCCCCCGCCACGCTCTCGTTGATCTTCAACATGTTCCTCGACCCTCGACAGCGCACGATCGCTGTCGGTGTGTGGATCGCGGGCTTCTCGGCGGGAGGCGCGGTCGGCCCGGTGCTCGGCGGGCTGCTCCTCGAGAGCTTCTGGTGGGGCTCCGTGTTCCTGATGGCGATCCCCGTGATGGCGCTCCTGCTGGTGCTCGGGCCGAGGCTGCTGCCGGAGTTCCGCGACCCGGACGCGGGCCGGCTGGACCTGGTGAGCGCGGCGCTGTCGCTGGTCGCGATCCTCTCGGTGATCTACGGCCTCAAGCAGATCGCCCAGGACGGGATCGGGTTGGTGCCGGTGGCGTCCATGCTCGCCGGGCTGGTGATCGGGCTGGTGTTCGTGCGACGTCAGCGCTCCCTTGCCGACCCGATGATCGACCTCGGTCTCTTCCGGAACCGCTCGTTCAACGCGGCGCTCGCCACCAATGTGCTCGGCATCTTCATCGCGTTCGGGTACTTCCTGTTCGTGGCGCAGTACCTGCAGCTGGTGCTGGGACTGTCTCCGCTCGAGGCGGGCCTGTGGTCGCTGCCGTCGGCGGCCGGATTCATCGTCGGATCGACGCTGGCGCCGCGGCTGCTGCGCCGGTTCCGCCCGGCGTCCGTCATCGGCACGGGGCTCGGGATGGCGGTCCTCGGCCTCGCGATGCTCACACAGCTGGACGGGTCCCCGGATCTGTCGATCCTGGTCGTGGCCTCGCTCGTCATCTCGCTCGGGCTGGCACCCGTGTTCACGGCGACGACGGACCTGATCGTGGGGTCCGCGCCGCCGGAGCGGGCGGGCGCGGCCTCGGGGATCTCCGAGACCGGCGCCGAGCTCGGCGGTGCGCTGGGGATCGCGATCCTTGGGAGCATCGGAACGGCCGTGTACCGCAGCGCCCTCGCCGACCAGCTGCCGGCGGCCGTGCCGCCCGAGGCCGCGGCGACCGCCCGAGACACGTTGGGCGCGGCCGTCGGGGTTGCGGATCGGCTGCCGGGATCGCTGGGCACTTCGCTGCTGGAGAGCGCGCAGGAGGCGTTCATCCGGGGGATGCGGGCGAGCACGGTCGTCGCGACCGTCGTGGCGGTGGGCGTCGCCGTCCTGTCGGTGACGATGCTGCGCGACGTTCGTTCGGGCTCGGAGTCCGAGGCAGCCAAGGCTGAGACGGCCGTCGGGCCTGATCCCGTCGACAGCGTCGTCGCTGTCGAGTAAGGATCACACGGATCGTCGGTTGACCGGTGCTAGGTTTATGCCGTGACAGGGACCGAGAGATTCCACCTCGCGCAGGTGAACATCGCGATGCCGAGCGCGCCGCTGGATTCTGACGAGCTGGCGGAGTTCATGGCGCTCTTGTCGCCCATCAATGCGCTCGCAGACGACAGCCCAGGTTTCGTATGGCGTCTCCAGACCGAGGATGGCGATGCGACTGCCGTTCGCGCGTTCGGGGACGACCGGCTCATCGTCAACATGTCGGTATGGGCCTCGCTCGAGGCGCTGGGCGACTTCGTCTACCGGAGCGCCCACACGGCCGTGATGCGTCGTCGCAGGGAGTGGTTCCACCCGATGCCCGAATCGTTCACAGCGCTCTGGTGGATCCCGGCGGGAACGGTGCCGACCATCGGCGACGCTGAGGAGCGCCTCGGCCATCTTCGCCAGCACGGGTCCTCGCCGCTGGCGTTCACCTTCCGGGAGCCGTTCCCCCCGCCCGGATCTGCGGACGGGGCGCACCTTCCTTCGGACGATCGGTGGCTCTGTCCCACCTGACGCACCAGCATCGGGGCCGTCAACGACGGGGCTCTCGCTCAGCGCAGGCCGTACGTGCGGTGAACGTCGAACTCATAGATCAACCGCCGCTGCTCGGCCATCGCCTGGAGGAACTCCTCCTCGGAGAGGTCTCCTCCGAACCAGCTCAGCGGCCCGGTCGGCTTTCCCTGCATCTCACGGAACAGGCGGAGGTTCTGCTCCGGCGCCTCGTCTCCGTCGAGGATCGTGACCGTGGTCTCGAGTCCCAGCCACGCGTACTTCGGGTCGAACACGAAGAGCGTGCACCGCGGGTCACGCCGCAGACGTTCGGTCCTGACCCGGTCGCGCGTTCCGCTGCTCCAGAGCCTGCCGTCGACGAGCGCGACCCCCACGCGCACGACCTTCGGCGTGCCACCGTCGCCGACGGTGATCATGGCGGCCGAGTGATGTTGCCCGAGCCAATCCAGCTCCTCCTGAGAGAGGGCCATCTGTCAGAGTCTACGGCGCGCCCTCGGAGGCAACCTCTTCGTCCTCGTGTCGCACTCGCTCCCGGAACTCGGCTTCCCGCAGCGCCTCGAAGGCGATCAACCCGACCAGGATGACGGACAGAAGACCCAGCGCCGCCAGCGCAGGCAGCGTCGAAGCCGGCGGGATGAGCGCGACCAGCAACACGGCCACGAGCACCCGCTGGACGAACACGTGATGCCAGATCCGATAGCGGAACGCGACGTGCGCGAGCAGGTACAGCGCGACTCCGCCGAACATGGCGCCCAGCGGGAGCAGCTCGAGCGGCTCGGACAGCTCGTGGTGGCTCGTATCGCTGACGTACTCCAGCACCTTCTTCAGCCCGAGCGCCGACAGCACGATGCCCGCGATCATCGGCAGGTGCAGGTAGCTGTAGGAGTCGCGGGCGAGGCGAGCCCGCTCCTCGCCCTGGGCCCTGCGGAGCGCGCGCTCCGCGACGATCGCCAGGACGTCGAAGTAGGCCCACCACAGGCAACCGGCCACCACGAGTCCCAGGATCGACGCGGCGATGATCGGCCAGGAGATCGGCTCGCTCACCACACCGACGCCGATCGCCACGACCGACTCACCCAGCGCGATGATCACGATCAGTCCGTGTCGCTCGGCGAAGTGGCCCGCGGAGTTGAGCCGCCACCCCGACGCCCCCGCCAGGATCGTTCCCGACGTAGTCCACGGCGACGACGGCGACCCAGGCCCACGTCTGGGCCGGACCGTCGAGCTGGGACGCGACCAGCAGCAGCGCGGTGCTCCCCAGCACCGAGGGTGCGAACCGAAGCAGCTGCCGTCGCAGGCCGGAGTCGTCTCCGGCGCCGGCGGCCATCCAGAAGATCGCCAGGTGCAGCAGGCGAACCGCGAGGTAGGCGAACGCCACGACGACCGGCCCGCTGAGCCCTCCGGGTATGTCGTCGAAGGCCTCGGGCACGGTCAGCGCCAGGACGAACATCGCGGTCATCGCGACGAACATCGCCACGCGCCCGACGCCCTCGTCGGCGCGCACCACGTTGCCGAGCCACGCGTACGCAACCCAGCACCACCACAGCAGGGCAAGCACCAGGAGCCCCCGCGTCAACCCGCGGGTCGTGAGATCGTTCGCCATGAGCGCCGTGACCTGCGTCAGCGCGAAAACGAACACCAGGTCGAAGAACAGCTCGATCGGCGTGACCCGGGATTCCTCCGAGACCGCATGGATCAACGGGTGACGTTGCGTGCGCACTGTTCTGAATCGTCTCACGCCCCCCATTGACGGTTCACGGCCATCGAGACTATGGTCAACCCCTCAGTTGAACAACCGAATGGATGAATACCGATGGTGGTCGATCAGCTCGACAGGACGTTCTCGGCCCTCGCCGACCCCACCCGTCGCGCGATCCTTTCCCGGCTCACCCTGGGTGAAGCGACCGTCAACGAGTTGGCCGAGCCGTTCCCGGTGAGCCTGCAGGCCGTGTCCAAGCATCTCAAGGTCCTCGAGGGAGCCGGCCTCATCACCCGCGGTCGCACCGCGCAATGGCGGCCGTGCCGTTTGCGCGCCGCCCCGCTCGGGGAGGTCACCGATTGGTTGGAGGACTACCGCCGGTTCTGGGAAGCCAGCTTCGACCGCCTCGAGGAGCACCTGCGACAGGAGAAGGAAGGAGCCAACGATGTCTGACCGAACGCCCCTCGAAGGCGTGGTCTCAGCAGCGAGCGACGCCGAAGGGATCGTGATCGTCCGCGTCTTCGACGCACCGCGAGAGCTCGTGTTCAAGGCGTGGACGGAGCCCGAGCGGTTCGTGACGTGGTTCGGCGAGCACGGCTCGTCCATACCCCTGGAGAGGATCTCCATGGACCCGCGGCCGGGTGGCACATGGAGCGCGGTCATGATCCACGGGCCCGAGCGCATGGAGATCCCGTTCTCGGGCGAGTTCCGCGAGGTCGTGGAGCCCGAGCTCGTGGTGATGACCCTGGTCGACCCCGGCGACCCGGACAGCGGCGTCGTCGAGGTGCTGCGAGCCGAGTTCGAAGACGTGGGCGGCGGGAAGACGCGGATGACGTTCACCCAGCGCGGCCATCTGCCGGCCGACGAGTACTCGCGCGCCATGCGCGGTTCGCTGATCTTCTTCGATCGCCTCGACGACCATCTGAAGGCCAGGCACGACACGTGAGGAGGAGTGCCATGAACACCGTGACCTCGAACGACGGCACCACCATCGCATTCGATCGACTGGGCGAAGGCCCAGCGGTCGTCCTCGTGTGCGGCGGCTCCGTCGACCGCATGTCCAACGCGCCCCTCGCCGCGCTGCTGGCAGAACGCCACAGCGTCTTCAACTACGACCGCCGGGGTCGTGGCGACAGCGGCGATACCCCTCCGTACGCCGTCGAGCGCGAGATCGAGGACATCGACGCCGTCATCGCGGAAGCCGGAGGTTCGGCATCCGTGTACGGCACGTCCTCCGGTGCCGCCCTGGCTCTCGAGGCCGCGGCCGCCGGGTCGCCCATCTCGAAGCTGGCGCTCTGGGAACCGCCGTACATCCCTGAGGGCGTCCCCCGCCCTCCCGCGGACACGGCGAAGACCTACACGGAGCTGGTCGAGGCGAACAGACGCGGCGACGCCGTCGAGTACTTCATGTCGAAGGTCGTGGGGCTCCCCGACGAGTTCGTGGCCCGGGCCCGGGAGGCGCCCTTCTGGCCGCAACAGGAGGCGCTGGCGCACACCCTCGCCTACGACGCCACCATCATGGCCGACTACTCCCTGCCTGCCGATCGGGCGTCCTCGGTGAAGGTCCCCACGATCGTGATGGCGGGCGACGCGAGCTTCCCCTGGATGAGCGAGACCGCACGCGAGCTCGCCGAGGTCATCCCCGACGGGGAGCTCCGCATCCTCCAAGGACAGTCACACGACGTCTCTCCCGAGGCGATGACCGCAGCCCTCGAGCAGTTCCTCGCTGCCTGACCGTCGCCGGCCTCGGAGCTGATCGGATGGACGACGAAGGGAGGACCCGGCAGCCGGAGTCGCCGTGGCTCCCCGCGGACTTCGTTCACCCGAAGCGGGTCCCCCTCATGTCCGGCTATCACCTGCGTCCGATCGAGGCCACAGACGTCGACCTGGACTACCCCGCCGTGATGGGGTCGCGAGAGCGGTTGTGGTCGATCTTCGGGCCGGTCTGGGGCTGGCCGCCGGCCTCGATGACCTACGAGCAGGATCGGGAGGACCTGGTGCGACACGAGAACGAGATGGCAACCAACCGGTCGTTCAACTACGCGTTGCTCGACACCGAGGAGACGTCTCTGCTCGGATGCGTCTACATCGACCCGCCGGAGCGAACGGGAGCCGATGCCGACATCTCGTGGTGGGTCGTCGATCCTCTCGTGGCCTCCCCCGTCTCGGAGGAGCTGGATGCGTTCGTCCCACGGTGGATCGACGATCGTTGGCCGTTCGAACGGCCTCGCTACCCCGGCCGGGATCTCACGTGGGAGGATTGGCTGGCCCTGCCCGAGCCCGAGGGACAGGCATGACCGACGGCGAGCAGGTCTTCGACAGCCCCAAGGGTTGAGTAGCGAAGCACATCCGTGGATACGTCGAGAGCGATGGCAAGAAGGGCCACCGATGGAACGGCGTGGACACGCTGCTGCTCACGACGCACGGCAGGAAGTCCGGCAAGCTCCGGCGCACGGCGTTGATCTGCGGGCGCGACGGCGATCGGTACCTGGTCGTGGCGTCGTCCGGTGGCGCGAAGTCGCATCCGTCGTGGTACCTGAACCTCAGCGCGGATCCCCACGTCCGAGTGCAGGTCGGGGATGACAGATTCTCGGCACGGGCCCACACCGCCACGGCGGAGGAGAAACCGTCGCTGTGGCGAACGATGACCTCGATCTGGCCCGAGTACGACCGGTACCAGGCAAAGACCGAGCGGGACATCCCGGTGGTGGTCCTGGAGCGGATCGCCACCGGCTAACCCGTGCCTGCGGCCACTCCCGCTGTTGTGAGCGTTGACGCTCTGTGGCCAGGTCCGTCATACTTAACCGTATGGTTCAGTCACAGACGCTCGACCGGACATTCTCGGCGCTGTCCGATCCGACACGCCGCGACATCCTCGAGCGCCTGTCGGCCGGGCCCGCATCGATCAGCGAATTGGCTCGGCCCTACGGCATCTCGCTGCCCGGGGTGCTCAAGCACGTCCGCATCCTCGAGGAGGCCAACCTCGTGACCACCCGGAAGAAAGGGCGAATCCGCGAATGCAGCGTGGCCCGAGGGGATATGGAAGACGTCACGGACTGGATCGAGTCCTATCGGCTGCAGTGGGAACGCCGGCTCGACCGGCTCGGAGACATCATCGAACGCAGACAGCGCGACGAGCAGTTGGGAGACGCGACATGACGCATGAGTTGAGGCTGGGGCGGGTGTACGACGCGCCGCCGGAGGTCGTCTTCGATGCCTTCGTCGATCCGGAGACACAGGGTCATCTCCACGGCGACGAACGGCATGCCGACTGGGTCGTGCACCGCAGCGAGACCGATGTGAGCGTCGGCGGCACATCGACGTACGTGATGGGGCCGAAGGGGCAGGAGCCGGACACGGAGACGCGCGTCTACTCGGTCGTCGAGCGGCCCCATCGGCTAGTCATGCGCCATTCCATGTCGATCGCCGAGTGGGGTCGGACGGTCGAGACCGACGTGACGATCACGTTCGAGGACCAAGACGGCAAGACACTGATGACGATGGTCCAGACCGGCTTCGAGACCGCGGAGGACCGTGACGACTTCTTGGGTGGATGGCCCGCGTACCTGGACACGCTCCGCGAGGTGGTCGGTGACGAGCTCAAGGCGCGGCACGACACCGAGGAACAGGGGAGGAGCCACGCATGAGCAGGCAACGACCCTCCGGGGGCGTGGTGAGGGCTGAGACCGACGACGAGAGCCTGACGATCGTCCGGATCTTCGACGCGTCGCGCGAGGAGGTTTTCGAGGCGTGGACCGATCCCACGCTCTTCGCCCAGTGGTTCGGCGAACACGGCTCGTCGGTGCCGGCGGACTCGGCGTCGATGGATGTGCGACCAGGCGGCGCCTGGCGCGTGGTGATGCTCCTGGGGCCGGGTTCCGAGATGGTGTTCTCGGGCCGCTTCGTGGAGGTCGAGGCGCCGACGCACCTGGTCCTCACGCTCACCGACCGCGAACCGGAGGACGCGGAAGCGTTCGAAGTGCTCACGGTCGACCTCGAGGATCTCGGCGACGGCTCGACGCAGATGACGTTCATCCAGAGCGGCGGCAACCTGCCGCCCGCCCAGTACGAGGTGACCCTGCGCGGCTGGCTGGTGTTCTTCGAACGCCAGGACGATCTCCTGAAGGCACGGCACGACACCGACTCATGAGGAAGGACATCCTGATGGAACGAACGATCAGTCTTCTTCGTACCGATCTCGGCGACCGCCTGCTCGCGCCCGGCGACGCCGGGTACGACGAGGCCCGCACCCTCTTCTACGGCGGCATGGACCACCGGCCGGCCACGATCATCCGCGCGGCGGACGCGACCGACGTCGCTCGCGTCGTGACGGTCGCCCGAGAGGCGGGCGTCGAGCTCTCGATCCGAAGCGGTGGTCACAGCATCGCGGGCCACAGCGTGTCCGACGGGGGCATGGAGCTCGACCTGTCACAGATGCGCGCCTTGGACCTCGACGTTTCCGGGCGCACGGCCTGGGCACAGCCGGGCCTGACGGCGGGCGGGTACACGGTGGCCGCCGCGGCGCACGGACTCGCGACCGGTTTCGGCGACACGGGCTCGGTCGGCATCGGCGGGATCACCCTCGGCGGGGGTGTCGGCTTCCTCGTCCGCAAGCACGGCCTCACGATCGACGACCTCCTGGCCGCGGAGGTCGTCACGGCCGACGGCCAGGTGCTGCACGTGGACGAAGTGACCCATCCCGATCTCTTCTGGGCGATCCGTGGAGGGGGTGGCAACTTCGGTGTCGTGACCCGCCTGCGGTTCCGACTGCACGAGGTCGGCACGATCGTGGGTGGCATCCTGATCCTTCCGGCGACCCCCGACGTGATCGGCTCGTTCGTCGCCGAGGCCGAAGCGGCCCCGGACGAGCTATCGACTATCGCCAACGTCATGCCCGCTCCTCCCATGCCGTTCGTGCCCGAGGAACACCACGGGAAGCTCGTCGTCCTCGCGATGATGGTCCACGCCGCTGGCGGAGAGGCAGGCGAGAAGGCGGTGGCGCCGTTCCGGGCGCTCGCAGAGCCGATCGCCGACATGATCCGGCCGATGCCCTACCCCGAGATGTACATGCCGGACGAGGAGGGATTCCATCCGATCGGCCTCGTGCGGAACATGTTCGTCGACGGCATCGGTCGCGACGCCGCGGAAGCGATCGTCGATCACCTGGGGACGTCGACGGCCATGATGTCGGTGGCACAGATCCGGGTGCTCGGCGGGGCAGTGGCCCGCGTGCCCGCCGACGCGACGGCCTACGCACATCGCGACCGTCGGATCATGGTGAACGTCGCTGCGCTGTTCGAGGACGTCGACGAGCGCGCGACGCATGAGGCCTGGGCCACCGACTTCGCGACGGCGTTGCGGCAGGGTGACGGGGGCGCGTACGTGAACTTCTTGGGCGACGAAGGCGAGGCGCGTGTTCGCGAGGCCTACCCCGGAAAGACCTGGGACCGGCTCACCGAGATCAAGGCTCGCTACGACCCGACCAACCTATTCAGGCTGAACCAGAACATCCCACCGAAGACGGAGTCGTGAGGTGCGTTCACACGGCTCCGGCGAGGCCGTGAAGGAAGTCACGCACCGCCGGGACGAGGGTGTCGACCTCACCCTCGGCCGAGATGTGCGTGTGCCCGGGCAGGGGCAGCAACGTGGCGGTCGGGATCTCGTGAGCGGCGCGCTGCGCCGCATCGAATATCTCGTCCTCGGTGCCCGCGGCGATGAGGCACGGCACCGTCCACGACGGAAGATCGTCGGAGATCGCACCCTCTGCCGACACCGACGCCCAGGCCGCGCGGATCGCCTCCAGGTCGTTCTGCAGGTCGAGAGTGCGCTGCGGCTCGGGAAACCGGACACCGAACCCCTCCTCGAAGACCTCCATGAAGCCCTCCATCGAACGGGCTTGCGCCGCCGAGGCCACCGCCCTGGCGATCGGCGTCGTGAGATCCCACGCGTAGGGCTGGTTGCCGCATGCCACGAGCGAACGGGTGCGGTCCGGGACCTGCGCACCGATCGCGAACCCGAGCCTCGCTCCCCACGAGAAGCCGATCACGTGTGCGCGGTCGATGCCGAGGTCGTCGAGCACCGCGGTGTGGTCGGCGACGCGGGTCTGTAGCGCGTAGGAACCCGCGTCGTGCGGCGCGTCGCTGCGACCGTGCCCTCGGTGATCGGCGAACACGACCCGGAACTCGTCGCGGAGCGTTTGTGCGAGCTCGGACCGCTGCGCCATCAGGAGCGGATCCAGGAATCCCGTGTACAGGACGACCGGCTCCCCGCCTCCGCCCCACTCCTCGTGATAGATGCGGTTGCCGTCCAGGCGGTTGGTCGCGTACGGCATGTCGGATGGATCAGTGTTCCGGGCCGGTTCGACGCCGCCCCAGCTCCTCGTGGAGTGCGGGGACCACTTCCTTGCCGAGCAGCTCGATCGACCGCATCAGCTTGTCGTGCGGGAGCGTTCCCACGCTGAACTGCACGAGGAACCGGTCGTGACCGAAGATCTCGTGCTGGAACAGGATCTTCTCGATCACGTCCTGCGGTGACCCGACGAAGTTCGCGCCCCGCAGCGAGGCGCCCGCTTCGTACTGCTCCGTCGTCATCGGCGGCCACCCGCGTTCGCGTCCGATCGTGTTCATCATCGATGCGACGTAGGGGTAGGACTCCTCGAGGGCCTGCTCCCTGGTCGGCGCGATGTAGCCGTGCGAGTTGATGCTGAGCGCCGGTGGCTGATCGAACCCTGCCTGGCGCGCGGCATCGCGGTGGAGCTCGGCGAACGGCGCGAACCGCTCGGGCATGCCGCCGATGATCGCGAGGGCCATGGGGAGGCCCAGCGTTCCGGCGCGGAAGGCGGACTCGGGGGCTCCACCGACCGCGACCCATATCGGCAACGGATCCTGCACGGGGCGCGGATACACGCCGACGCCCCCGTCCAAGGCGGGACGATGGTTCCCGATCCACCGCACGTACTCCTGGTCACGCAGGGCGATCAGGAGCTTGAGCTTCTCCTCGAACAGCTCGTCGTAGTCCTTCAGGTCGAAGCCGAACAACGGGAACGACTCGGTGAACGAGCCGCGGCCGGCCATGATCTCAGCACGCCCTCCCGACAACAGGTCGAGCGTCGCGAAGTCCTGGAACACGCGGACGGGGTCGTCGGAGCTGATCACCGAGACGGCGCTGGTGAGCCGGATCTTCTCCGTCCGCCCGGCCGCTGCGGCCAGCACCACCGCGGGCGCCGACACGATCAGGTCGGGCCGGTGATGTTCCCCGATCCCGAAGACGTCGAGTCCGAGTTGGTCGGCCAGCTCGACCTCCTCGACGAGGTTGCGCATGCGACGCTCCGGGCTGATCGTCTCCCCGGTCCGCGGGTCCGGGTACAGCTCGGCGAAGGTGTAGAGCCCGATCTCCACTGCTACGTCCTCCCATGTCGACGGTTCGCCCTGGGTGCCAGGAGACCACGACTGCCCTTCCGGCGCACCCCCTCGGGGACCCGCGAAAGTTGAGCGAAGAGCCCGATGGGGGCCATCATGAGGGGTGGCCTCAGTTGCTCGCCGTGACGGCCCCTCGCTCGCGTTGGTCGCCGTCGCGCTCGCCCTTCCACTCGCCGGCCTGGCGCTGCTGTTGGGCGTCCCCTCGATCGACCTCCACTGGGAGCACCACCCGTCCCACTTCTGGCTGGTGCTCGGGGTGGCGGCCTTGAACCTGGGGCTCGGCCTAGTGGTCAGTGAAGCCGCGCGGCAACGCGACGACGTTCGGCTGTTCCTGGTCTCGCTCGTGCTGCTGGCGAGCGCGGGGTTCCTCGGCCTCCACGCGCTGGCGACCCCGGGCGTCGTGCTGGCGAGCCCCAACGGGGGGTTCACGGTGGCCACCCCCGTTGGACTTCTCGTCGCGTCCGGTCTCGCCGCGCTGTCGGCGATCGACATCGACGCGCGGCGCGAGGCGTTGCTCCGTCGCTGGGAACTGCCGATGCGACTGGGACTGCTCGCGATCCTCCTCGCCTGGGCGGTGGCCTCGCTCCTCGGTGTCCCCCCGCTCGACCGCGTCCTCGACGCCGAGCGCGCGCCCTGGATGATGACGCTCCTGCCGTTCGGGGTCGCCGCGTACGCCTTCGCGGCATGGCGCTACCTCCGCATCTATCGAACCCGCCGCCGTCCGTTGCCGCTGGCGGTCGCGGCGGCCTTCGTGCTCCTCGCCGAGGCGCTCGTTGCCATGGCGTTCGGACGCGCGTGGCAGCTCTCGTGGTGGGAATGGCACGTGCTGATGGCCGTGGCGTTCGCCGCGATCCTGCTCGCGGCGCGCCACGAGTACCGACAGGAGCGATCGCTCACCGCAACCTTCGGAGGGCTCTACCTGGAGCAGACCCTAGAGCGCCTCGGCGCCCGACAGTCGGCCGCCCTCGAGGAGCTGGCGCGCGCCGACGCCGAAGGCTCCGTCGACCGTGCGACCTCGAGGATGAGGGACGATGGGTATTCGGGCGAGGAGATCTCGGTGTTGCTCGACTCGGCACGCGAGCTCGCCCGCATGGATGGGCTGCTTCGCCGGTACGTCGGCCCTCGGTTGGCCGAGCGCCTCGGCGAGGAACCCACGCTCGCCGAGCTCGGTGGCCGAGAAGAGGAGGTGTCGGTCCTGTTCGCCGACCTCTCCGGTTTCACGACCTTCGCCGAGGGCAGGAGCGCATCGGAGGTCATCGAGATGCTGAACACCTACTGGGGCGCGGTGGTCCCGGCGGTAGTCGATCGAGAAGGCGGGCTGATCGAACGGTTCGCGGGCGACGCGGTGCTCGCGGTCTTCAACGCGCTCGGCGATCAGCCGGACCATGCCTCGAGGGCGGTGCGAGCGGCGATCGCGATCCGGGACGGCTCGGGGCACGTGCGAGCGGCCGAGGACTGGCCACGGTTCCGCGTGGGCGTGAACACTGGGCCCGCGGTGATCGGCAACGTGGGCGCGGGGCTGCAGCGTTCGTTCTCGGTGATCGGCGACACGACCAATGTCGCGTCGCGGCTGCAGACGATGTCGACGCCCGGCCACATCACGATCGCCGAGCGAACGCTGGTGGAGGTTCGGTCGGCCCCCGATGTGGTCGTCGACGTTCGCCCACTCGGGCCGACCGACCTGAAGGGCAAGAGCGAGCCGACGGAGGCGTTCGAGCTGCTGTCGATCGGCTGAGGGGATCGCCTTCCTGCGATCAGCGGCGCCGTTGCGTGCTAGTCGTCGCCTCCGCCGTCGCCCCCGGCCGTGTCGTCGTCCGGGCTGCTCCCGATCACCTGGAATCCTTCATCGAGCTCGACCTCCACGACGGAGCCGTCGTCGAGCTGGATCTCGACGCCGAACGCGGCGCCGTCGTCACCGGATTCGGTGTCGACCACGGTGCCGCCGCCCACATGGGCGAGCGCGGATGCGGTGGCACGGTCGAGATCCTGTCCGACGAGCGGCGCATCGTCGTCCGACCCGGCGGCGGTCGCACCCACCGCGGTCCCGGCGATCGCGAGCGCTGCCACGACGCCGATCGTGAGCTTGGTCCTGGTCCTCATGGTCTGATTCTCCTCTCCACACCGACCGGGGGTCGTCGGTCTTCGGCGCATCCTGCCGGAACGACGCTGAAGCCACGCTGAACCTGCATCTTCTCTCGGATCGGAGTCATCGTGCCCCGTCACGGTCGTCCACCAATCGGTAGCCGGCGCCCCGGATGGTCTCGATCGACGCGCGACCGAATGGCCGGTCCAGCTTGTCGCGCAGATGCCGGATGTAGACCTCCACGATGTTCAGGTCGCCGTCGAAGGCGTCGTCCCAGACGTGGTCGAGGACGTCGGTCTTCGAGACGACCTCGCCCTCCCGGCGGAGCAGGAAATCCAGCAGCGCCATCTCGCGCGCGGTGAGCGTGACCTCCACGTCTCCACGCCACGCGCGACGCGCCCCCGGGTCGAAGCGCAGGTCGCCGGCGGAGAGCACCGCCGGGCGTTCGGGCGCGCCGCGCCTGATCAACGCTCGCAACCGCGCCGTCAGCGCGACGAAGGAGAACGGCTTGCGCACGAAGTCGTCGGCTCCCGTGTCCAACGCCTCGGCCTCGTCGTACTCGCCGTCCTTGGCTGTGAGCATCACGATCGGCGTCCAGATCTCCTCGGCACGAAGCATCGCGCACAGGCGGTAGCCGTTGATCTCCGGAAGCAGGATGTCAAGCACGATCGCGTCGTAGCTGCGCTCGCGCGCCATCCACAACCCGTCGTCCCCATCGAACGCGAGGTCCGTCGCGAAGCCCTCCGCGTCGAGACCGGCCTTCAGGCCTCGAGCGAGGCCGCGTTCGTCCTCGACGACCAGCACCCGCATCGGCTCACCCTTCCTGTCGTTGCACTCCATCCTCCGCGGCCGCGCTGAACCCGGGCTGAATCGCTCGAGCCGGTTCAGCGTCCGTTCAGAGCCAGGTCGAGACCATCCGTGATGCCCGAGCCCAAGGAGGCGGTCATGAAGAAGGGATGGATCGCAGCGGTAGCTGGTTCGGCGGTGCTCGCCGTGGCCATCGGAGTCTCGACACAGGGAGCCGCGGTGGAAGCCGGGATGCGGATAGGGGTTCCGGAGCCCGGCAGCTTCGACGACCCTCGGCCGAACCCGTACTTCCCACTGGAGCCCGGCTGGAAGGCCACGCTCCGAGGATCGGCAGACGGCAAGCGCATCGTGGAGACGATCGAGGTCACCGGACGCACCAAGGAGATCGGGGGCATCACCACCACGGTGATCCTCGACGTGGTCCGCCATCGCGGAACCCTGGTGGAGAAGACGCACGACTGGTACGCCGCCGACGATCAGGGCGCGGTCTGGTACTTCGGCGAGAGGA
Organism: uncultured Actinomycetes bacterium; assembly: GCA_963758715.1. GTDB lineage: Bacteria > Actinomycetota > UBA4738 > UBA4738 > HRBIN12 > JAOUEA01. The sequence continues at coordinate 151,055 of CAVWWK010000006.1, read as the reverse complement.
CCGCGACCTACGACGACACCGGCGACGTCGTCAGCACGGAAGGCTCATGGGAAGCCGGAGTCGACGGCGCGATCGCGGGGATCATCATGCCGGCCGCCCCTCGCCCGACCCAGGCCTTCCGCGAGGAGTTCTATCGGGGCCACGCCGAGGACCAGGGTTGGATCGTGCAACGTGGCGGGAGCGTGACCGTTGCCTACGGCACCGTGGATCGCGTCGTGCGCATGTTCGAGTGGAGCAGGCTGGAGCCGGGCGTCATGATCGCCAAGCAGCTGGCGCCGGGCCTGGGCATCGTCCGTGAGACCGTGATCGCGGGCGGCCACGAGACCCTCGAGCTGGTGGACGTGACAACCGGGAGGTGACCCTTCTCGCGACAGGCGGCGGGTTCAGCTGACCATGGTTGCCTTCAGCTCGATCGGCACCGAGGCAAGGGCCCTGGAGACCGGGCAGGACTCCTTCGAAGCGTTCGCGATCTCCTGGAATTCCGCCTCATCGATACCGAAAACCTTGACCTCGGTCACCAGATCGATACCCGTGATCGTGAATGCCTCGAGCTTCTCGAGGCGAACGTTCGCCGTCGTGCGAACGCTCTCGGGCTCGTAGCCCGCCTTCCCCAACGCGAGGGCGAACGCCATGGAGAAGCATCCCGCGTGCGCGGCGCCGACCAACTCCTCGGGATTCGTCCCCGGATCGTCTCCGAATCGTGTCCCTGCGGTGAACGTGCCCTGGAACGCGCCGCTCGCCACCTCGAAGCTTCCGGTGCCGTCCTGGAACGTGCCGTCCCATCGAGCATCTGCCCTGCGGATCGCCATGCCGACCTCCTCCTCGTCGGGAACGGAGGCCCACGCCTCCGGTTCCCAGCATGCCGCAAACGTGCCGAGAACGACGAGGGTTGGAACGACGGCGGATCAGCGCATGCGCGTCGGTTCCGACATGAACACCATGGAGGGATCGAACGAAACCCGATGCTCCCGACCGATCGCGTTGAGCGAGGCGAGCGTGAGCTCGCGGAGCGCCGCCGGCCGGCCCGTGTTGAGGGCGACGACCGTTCGGGGCTGCAGCTGGAACCAACGGATCACGCTCATCACGCCGCGATAGCGCCGATGAGCCGCGAGGAAGGATCCGGGTCCCAACAGGTGGGCTCGGTAGTAGGCCGCAACGTCGTCACGAACAGCCTCCGGCAGCCCCGCCTCTGTAAGCACTCGCTCGATGTGCGTCTCGTGCTCGACGATGTCGTCGACGCGCAGCCCGTGGAAGAAGTCCGTTCCGTGCTCTGCGTCGTAGGCCAGCAACGTGTGGACGACGACGCGTCGAAGGTCCACGATCGTGCCGTCGATGTCGAAGACGATCGCAAGCAGGTCGTTCGGGTAAGCGGTGCGCATCCTGGACCAGTGGGCACCCAGCTCCCACATCCAGTCGTTCTCGGGCGCTGTCACGCTCCCAGGCTAGACCCGACGACCGAACGTGGATGGAACGCCCGGCGACATCTCGATGAACCCGCCTGTGCTCAGGGGCCCCTTGCGCTGCTGGCCCTCTGCGGCCTAGGGTTCGGGGCCCGGCCAGGCTCCTTCCAAGGGGCCAACGACGAAGGAGGGATGGACGTGGAGGACGAACGACCCTCACCCCGTAGGCTCCTCACCCGGCGGGACTTCCTGCGCTCCGGCGCCGTGAGCGCAGGCGGCCTGGTCTTGGCCTCATCGGTCCCCGCCTTCGCACGCGGCGACGGTCCAGCCGACTTCGTGCTCCGCAACGGCTACGTGTGGACGCTTCATCACGCCCGCCCCACCGCAAGCGCGATCGCGATCACGGCCGGCGAGATCGTCTATGTCGGCAACGACGGGGGCGTGCGCGACCACATCGGCCCGGGTACCGAGGTGATCAACCTCAAGGGACGGATGGTGATGCCCGGAATCCACGACGGCCACGTGCATCCGCTGTCGGGCGGACGCACGCTCACCGCGGCGAGCCTGTTCTACGCGCAGCTCAACCTGCAGCAGTTCCTGAAGCGTATCGCCGGCTTCCTGGAAGACACGGTCGCCGACGAGCCCGACACCTGGCTTCGCGTCGGGCAGTGGGATGCGATCGCCATGGGCAACCTCCCGACGCGCCGCGACCTCGACGGCCTCGACACCGCGCGGCCCATCATCGTGTTCAGCCTGGACGGCCACATCGCCCTGGTGAACTCCCGCGGTCTGCAGATCGCAAGCGTGGACGAGAACACTCCCGATCCGCCCGACGGCGAGATCGAGCGCAACGCCAACGGCAGGCCGACCGGGATCCTGTACGACGGAGCGATCGGGCTGGTCTCGTCGGTGATCCCGCCACCCACGGTCGAGCAGAACGCTCGTTCACTGAAGGCTGCCTTCCGCATGATGAACAAGCAGGGCATCACGTCCTACTTGGACGCGGCGGCCGACCCAGAGGATATGGCCGCCCTCGCGGCGCTGAGCGACGCGGGCGATCTCACGGTTCGTCCCAACGCGGCGCTGTTCGTCTCGCCCGAGGATCTCGCGAACCCCGGTGGAGTCGTGAATTCGATCGAAGCAACTCGGAACGAGTTCGCCCGGCCCGACGTCACGGTCAACGCCGTGAAGCTGTTCTTCGACGGCGTGATCGAGTTCCCCACGCAGACCGCGGCCATGATCCGGCCCTACCGCGAGAACCAGGGAACCGACGACGATCCACACTGGGTGCCCGGCGATTGGAGTGGGCCCACGTACTTCCCACCCGCGATCGCGAACCCGGGGCTCGCGGCGCTCGACGCGGCGGGCTGGCAGGTGCACATCCACGCGATCGGAGACCGCGCCGTTCGCTCAGCCCTCGATGCGATCGAGTTCGCGCGCGATCAGAACGGGGACCTGGACCATCGGCACACGCTGGCCCACATCGAGGCGATCCACTTCGAGGAGTTCCGGCGCTTCCAGCAACTGGGCGCGCTCGCGAACATGCAGATGCAGTGGGCCGAGCGTGACAGCTACACGATGCGGCGATTGAAGCCCTACATCGGCAAGGGGCGATGGGAGCGGCTGTACGCAGCCGGTTCCCTGGACGCCGCGGGCGCTCGCCTCTGCGGTGGCAGCGACTGGCCCGTCGACCCGCTCCTGCCTTTCCGGCAGATCGAGATGGCGGTCAACCGCACCGCCGACGAGATCTACAAGGGTGACGACGAGCCGCTGAACAAGGAGGAGTCGATCTCGCTTCGTTCCTCGATCGCGATGCACACGCGGAGCTCGGCCTACCAGCTCCACCAGGAGCGAATGACCGGGCAGCTCCGGCTCGGGCACCGCGCCGACCTGGTGGTGCTCGACCGCAATCTGTTCGAAGTGAAGCTGACGGAGGTGTCGACGACCAAGGTGCTGATGACCATGGTCGACGGGGAGATCGTGCACATCAAGCCCGCGCTGACGGGCTGATCAGACCGGTACGCCGGGAGCACCCAGACCCTCGCCGCGACGCGCGAGGCGCGTCAGGTCGTCGGCCGGCATGGGGTGGGCGAACCAGAAGCCCTGCGCGAGCCGGCAGCCGTTCGACCGAAGGAACACGTATTCGCCCTCGGTCTCGACGCCCTCGGCGAGCGGCACCATGTCCAGGCTCTGGGCTACCTGGATCATCGCGCGCACCATGCCCGCCAGCCGCACGTCCCTGTCGACGTGGCGCACGAACTCGCGATCGATCTTGAGCACGTCGACCGGCATGTGCTTGAGCCGAGCCAGCGATGAGTAGCCAGTGCCGAAGTCATCTATCGCCAGCCGGAGCCCCCACGAGTGGAGGTCGCGGAGGATCCGCTGGGTCCGATCGGGGTCCGCCATCGCCGTGGACTCGGTGATCTCGGCCTGCATCGAAGACGCCTCGACGCCGGCGTCGCGGAGCTTGTCGATCAGTCTCTCGGCGAGCCGGGGCGTCCAGAGCTGCCGCGGCGAGAGATTGAACGAGACCTCGAGGTCCAGTCCGGCGTCCTGCCACTCATGTTGCTGGCGGGCCACCTCGTCGATGACCCAGTCGCCGATCGCCTCGATCAGGCCGAGCTCCTCGGCGACCGGTATGAACTCCCCCGGCGGCACGATCCCGGCGGTGTGGTCGTTCCAGCGGATCAGGGCCTCTGCGCCCACGATCCGGCGGTCGGAGAGATCGACGACGGGCTGGAAGTGGAGCAACCAGTTCTCCTCCTGCACCGCCTGTCGCAGGCGTGTGGCGAAGCACAGCCGGTCGATGGGGTCGTCCGCGTCGGATGCGAAGAGCATGTGGCCGCCGGGTTCCAGCCGCTTCGCTCGATACATCGCCACGTCGGCGTTCCGCAGGAGCGTCTCGGCGTCGGGAGCGTCCTGCGGGTGCAGGCTGATGCCGATCGACCCCTGCGCATAGAACTCCGTCCCCTGCAGGTCGAAGGGATCCCGGAAGGCCTCGTGAACGCGGGAGGCCACTCTGTTCACCGTGTCCACGCAGGTGGCCGGATCGAGATCGGCAACCACCATCAGGAACTCGTCCCCTCCCTGACGCGCAACCAGATCCGTGTCCCGCGTGCAGACCCTGAGCCTCTCGGCGAGCTCCACCAACAGGCGGTCGCCGGCGTGATGCCCCAAGGAATCGTTCACGAGCTTGAAGTTGTCCAGGTCCAGGAAGAGCACCGCCACGACGGTGCCGTCCCGATTCGCACGCCCGATCGCCAGGTTCAGTGTCTCCTCGACGAGCTCTCGGTTCGCCAGCCCGGTCAGCCCGTCGTGGAAGGCCATGTGCGCGATCCGCTCCTCGGCCTCCTTGAGCTCGGTGACGTCGAACATGATCCCGTGCTCCCAGATCGCACGCCCGTCCTCGTCACGGTGAGCGAACGCGCGATCGCGCACCCACACGATCCGCCCGTCCGGGCGGACCATCCGGTAGTCGCCGAGATCGCCTCCTTCGCCCGCGATGAACGCCTCACTCTCGGCCTCGACCTTCGCTCTGTCGTCCGGGTGCACCATGCGCAGCCACATGTCGGGGTCCTCGCGGTACTCATCCGGAGAGACGCCCAGGATCTCTTGGATCTGTGGATTGACGTAGGTCGTGACGTCGCCGGTGTCCGCATAGACGACCGCCGGGATCTGCTCGATCAGCCCCCGGTACCTGGCCTCGGTCTCGGAGAGGGTCGCCCGAGCTTCGCGACCCGCGATCAGCTCCCGAGCGTCCCGGATCGAGACGACCGACACGTCTCCCATCGCGCGCGCACGGACCTCCACCGGCAGATCGCCGGCCTCCTGTCGCAGCGTGGCCTCGAACGGCACGGTGTCCTCCGGCGCCTCCCGCCAATCGGGGATCGCCGCCCGGATCTCGGTGCCCGCGACGTCGCGCCCTATCAGCTCGATCGCGCGGGCGTTGACCGATTCGACCCGGCCCGAACGCACCACGAGGAGCGCCTCGGGTCCGGCCGCGAACAGCTGGGCCGGATCCCGGGCGGCGTCCACGGCCGAACCCTGTCGATCCTTCAGCACGAAAGAGGCATCGACGCACGTGGCGGACCACCTGAGCGCGGGCTGTCAGATCATCGTGCCCACTCGGCGCGCAACAGCTCCACCGGCGCCGCCACGCCCTTCAGCACCGCCGGGGGGGCGTTCGCTCATCTGAAAGTCAGTCCTCGATCGGAGGAGACGCCTCGAGCATGGCCCGAAGCTCGGCGATCACCCTGGCCCGTTCTCCGTCGCTCAGGCGCGCGCCGGGATGGAGCAGCGTGTAGTTGAGTGGCGGCATCTCCTGGTCCCGGACCACCTCGACGAGATCCTTCGCGCCTTCCTGCGGCCGATCCCACTCGGAGAAGTTGAGCACGGCGCGACCGGCATCGATGTCGCGCTGGGTCAGCCACGAGACGGGCGCGACGTTCGAGTACCACGGCCACACGGTCTCGTTGCTATGACAGTCGAAGCACGCACCGCGGACGAGCTCGAGGCCTTCGCCCGGGCCGAACGCCGCTCGCTGCGTGATCGGCGGAGCCGCGTGATCTCGGCCGTACGGGACGAACTGGATCGCGGCGAACACCGCGAGGCCGATCCAGAACGTGCGCCGCATCCATCGAGGGAGAGCCCGCATGCGGTGACGCTACCCCGGGCGGCCGCGGTTCATCCGCCGGTCCGGGATCGCCGCGCGGTCGCTCAGACGGCACGCATCCGATTGTTGCGCGCGTTGTGCTCGACCTCGGCGAGCCCCATGACCTCGAGGACCGGCGGCACGTAGTTGCCGAATCGCCCCCGCAGGCCCTTCTTGAGGCCGTACCAGCCGCCCACCGGGTTGTCCGTCGAGCGTGCCCAGGCTTCCACCGTTCCCTCCTTCGCGGGCTTCTGCTCGTCGGCATTCCCGAGGGGAACCCAGTCGCCGACGTCCTTCAGCATCGCGTGGAGATCCTCGATCGCCCGCAGGTGATAGCGGAGCTCGGTCGTTCCCACCAGGCAGACCAATGCGGGTGGATCCGCGTCGGGGTCCCGATACATCCGGAACTCCGACTGCAGGCTCGGCGTCTGCAACACCCACGGATCGTCGTGTGTGCCAGTCCCCTTGCCTGTCCCGGTCATGGGACGACCGTACCCCTTTCGGAATGCACGCGGGCGACCTCGTCGGCGAGGGCTCGATCGGGGACGGGCTCCCACGTGTCGATCCGCGGTTCGCCGGTCGACTCGTCCGGTTCCCAAACGCCCACGACGCGGCCACCCTTGAGCACGACCTTGCTGATCCAGCCCGCCGTGCGTGAGACGTCCTTCTTGCGTGCCGGCGGGATGAACGCCGATGAGCCGCTCGACGGTCCGAGCACCCACTGGTCGAAGTTGCCGAGGAGGCGAACCGACTCGCTCGGCTCCGCGCGCTCGAGGCGCCGCACGTCGGCGGCCAAGGCCCACATCGGGGCGCCCTCGACCTCGACGGTAACGATGTCCTGTCCGAGCCGCTCGAACCAGGGACGAACCTTCCCGGGTTGCTGCCGCGCCCACCAGCCCGCGAAGTGCTCGATCGCGGCGGGGCCGTATGTCCCCAGATACCGGCGAAGAACGGCGGCCCCTGCCTCGTCGGGATCCGGGTCGTCCACCCCTCGACCCACGCGTCGGCTCGCACGAAGGTCACCTGTCCGCCGACCGGAGGCCCCTGGAGCAGCACGCCCGCCCACGCGGCGGGCTTCAGCAGCTCGCCCCACCCGGACCCGACCTTCTCCCGCGCGGCCTTGGAGCTGATCCTGGCCGCGAGCTCGGCCTTGAGCTGCTCACGACCGATCGGATCGGCGCCGAGCACTTCCCGCAACGCGTCGATCACGAGCTCGACGTCGCGCGCCGTGACGCCGTGGTAACGCTCCCATGCCTTCGCCCGCCACGGTTCCAGGCGTGAGAGGGACGCGAGGTAGTCGGGGGCCTCGTCGGCGGGCAACAGGTGCAGGGTGCCGCGCATGGCCCATGTCTTCACCAGCGTCCGCGCGCGGACGGCCCGCTCGATCTCACCGCCTCTCGGCGAGCGTCTGCGAACGGAGACCGCCATCGAGGCGGCGGAGGCTACCTGGGCCTGCACGCCGCACAGCCGGCGGGCGATCTCGACCGCGTTCTTCGTCGTGCGTGGGTCCAGGTAGTGCCGCTGCAGACGCCACGCGAGCACTCGATCCCACGTCAGTGAGGCGACCGGCTCGGGCGTCGGTGTGCGAGGCATGGTGCGGACAACGGTACCCTCGACTCCAGCACGCCTGCCCGATCGCGAGCGGGCGATCGAGGGTCCGACGGGAACGGAGGGACGCGGGATGAAGGTGGCCATCCTGGGAACGGGGACGGTGGGCCGCAGCCTCGCCGAGGGGTTCGCGAGCAAGGGCCACGACGTGGTGGTGGGTACCCGCGACGTCGAGGCGCGTGATGTCGAGGACGGGGGCCGACGCGATGGGCAACCCGCCCTTCTCGCAGTGGAGGGGCGTTCACCAGGACGTCGGCGTGCAGACCCTGCGCGACGCCGCCATCCACGGCGAGATCGTGGTCAACGCCACCGCGGGCATCGCGTCGAAGGACGCCCTCGACGCGGCCGGCGCGGACAACCTCGCTGGCAAGGTCGTGATCGACGTCTCCAATGCGATCGACCCTGCCTCGAGTTCGCCGCTCACGTTGTTCGTGGCGAACACCGACTCGCTGGGTGAGCAGCTGCAGGCCGCCTTCCCTCAGGCACGCTTCGTGAAGACGTGGAACACCATGTCGGCCGGACTGATGTGCAACCCGGGCGCGGTGGCAGACGGAGACCACACGATCATGCTGTGCGGCAACGACGACGAAGCGAAGACCGTGGTGCGCTCCCTCCTCGAGGCGTTCGGGTGGAAGCACGTGCTCGACCTGGGCGACATCGGTGGCGCCCGTGCGATGGAGGGCTACCTCTTGCTGTGGCTACGCGCCATGGGAGCCATGGAGACCCATCAGTTCAACGTGAAGTTCGTGCGATAGGCCATGCGACCGGAACGACGGATCGGGCTGGGATGCATGCCGATGAGCTTCGGCTACGTCGACGCCAGCTCGGAGGACGACCCCGTGTCGGTGATCCATCGCGCGATCGAGCTCGGCGTGCCGATGCTGGACACCGCGGACGTCTACGGGCCCTCCACGAATGAGGACCTGGTCGGCGCCGCGACTCAGCGCCTCCGCGATCGGGTCTCGATCGCGACCAAGGTCGGGCTACTGGTCGGGCCGAACGGGGGATACCCGCTGCGGCGCGACGCGAGCCCGCGACACATCGAGCTCGCCGTGGACCAGTCACTGCGACGCCTGCGCACCGACGTGATCGACCTGTACTACCTGCATCGCGTCGACCCCGAGGTTCCGCTCGAGGACTCCTGGACCGCCATGGCCGGTCTGGTCGAGGCCGGCAAGGTCCGGGCGCTCGGATTGTCCGAGGTCGACGTGGGCGAGCTCGAGCGGGCGCATGCGATCCACCCGGTCGCGGCGGTGCAATCGGAGCTGAGCCTGTGGACTCGGGATGCGTTGAAGGAGGTCGTGCCCTGGTGTGCCGAGCACGGCGCCACGTTCGTCCCGTTCTCGCCTCTCGGGCGCGGCTTCCTGACGGGAACGATCACGAAAGCGAGCTTCGACGGTGCCGACTTCCGCGCGCGGAACGCGCGCTTCACCCCGGACGCCGTGGACGCGAACCAGGAGATCGTGGCCCGGGTGAGACAGGTGGCGGACCGGGTGGGTGGCACAGCCGCTCAGGTCGCGCTGGCATGGACCCTCGCCCGGGGACCACATGTGCTGCCGATCCCGGGAACCAAGCGGATCCGCTACCTGGAGCAGAACGTCGCCGCGAACGACCTCGTCCTTCAGCCCGACGACCTTGCCGCTCTGGACGACCTTCCGGAGGCGGTCGGCGAGCGCTATTGACGCTCAATCGATCGTGATCGAGCCGTCGTCGGCGATCGGGAAGAACGGGTTGTGCGCCACCTCCCACGGATGGCCATCGGGATCGGCGAAGTACCCCGAGAACCCACCCCAATCCGTGCGCTCCGGCGGCTTCAGGATCGAACCACCCGCGGCGACCACCGCGTCGATGGCCCCCAGCACGGCCTGCTCGGACTCCAGGTTGATCGCCAGCGTGATCCCGCCGAACGGCGCCCTGGGTTCGGCCGGGAGATGGGCGTCGGCCGCGAGGGAGCCGTAGTCGTAGAGCCCGACGTAGGAACCGGTGACACGGAACCACGCGATCTCGTCGCTGGAGGACACACATCGTTCCCACCCCAGCGCCCGGTAGAACGCGCTCGCCCGTGCGAGGTCGGCGACGCCGAGGGTCACGATGCTGAGCCTCGCCGGTACGCCCATCATTCGATGCTACTCAAACGTTCAGGTGCGGGCTCCGTCCATCGTTACCCGTGACCGACCGGCGGCCGCCGCCGCGGGGCCGAGACGCGGATCCTCCGCCTGCGTTAGGTTCCGGCCGTGCCGATCATCGAGATCTGGACCCTCCCCGGTGACGACGAACGGAGCGTTCCCGGAGCGCTCGCGGCGGTGACCGCGCGCGTCGCCGGATTCCTCGACGAGGATCCGCGCGGGACGTGGGCCATCCTGCACCCGATCCCTCCGGGCCATTACGCGGAGGGATCGGACGCGCCGCAGGTCCAGCCCGCCGGCACGCATCCCGCGTTGGTTCGCGTCTTCGCCAAGCCTCGGGACGACGTGGGCGGCCTCCTCGAGGTCACCGGGGCGGCGGTGGTCGATGCGTTCGGCTTGGAAGAGGGCAACGTGGTCGTGCGATTCGAGCCTGCCGACCCCGACCGCATGCATTGGGGGTGAACCATCCGTGAGCGATGCCGGGCGATATGAACGCGGCCGGGCACGGTTCCTCGAGGTCCATGACGAGAAGGCCCTGGCCGCCGTCGAGAGCCTGGGCGACCTGGGGACGCTGATCGTCGAGGTTGTGTACGGCGACGTCTACACGGCGACGGATCTGTCCACGCGCGATCGGGAGCTCGCGATCGTGGCGGCCCTGGTGGCGCTCGGCCGGTCCTCGCAGCTCCCCCAGCACCTGCGGGCCTCGCTGAAGGCGGGCCTCACACCCGAGGAGCTGGGTGCGGTCATCCTGCAGACGGCCACGGTGGCGGGGTTCCCTCCCGCGATGAATGCGATGTCCACGCTGCGGAACGTGGTCGCCGAACGCGATCGCGCGACCAGCGACGGATGAGGTACTCAGGACTGCGCCAGGCACCCGCTGACGTGATAGCTCCAACCGTCGTCGCTCTGGACCGCGTCGACGTGCGCCACGATCACATCCTCCCGCAAGACCCGGAACACCAGCGGGTTCACGGGATCCACGCTCGACACGGACTTCGGATATGCGGCACGCTCGATCACGTCCGAGCCCGTCACGCCGTCGTCCGAAAGGACCTCGCGGATCGCAGCCTTGGGGCTCGAGGAGAACGCGGGGGAAGGGGACCGATCTCGTCGGTAGCGTCGCCGATGCACACCGGCGTGCTCGGCACGAAAAGGGACTCGGGGTCCGAAGATCACGAAGGCCGCGCCGGCGTCCGGCTGGGGTGGCGGACCGTCGGCGGCCGTGCACGCGCCGTGCCAGACACCCGGAGGCAGTGGAAGCACCGCGTTCGTCGCCTCGCCGCGAAGCAGGAGCTCGTAGCCGATGCCCGTGTCCGACTGGAAGACCACACGCTGACCCTGCACGCCGGTGACGGCGACGTGCACGCCGTACGCCCTGGCGTTGACGGCCGCGACCCGGACCCCGGCCGTGCCGTCGCCGCAGGTCAGGTCGAGCGAGCCGACCGGCCGGACCTCTTGGAAGGTGGGCGGAACCGACGTCGCGGGGAGCTCTTCGGGTGTGGGCTCCAACGAGGACATCGCCACCAACGCGGCGACGCCGACGAGCAGGACGATCACCAACACTCCGAACGCGAGGGTCTGCGCAGCGACGTTCCCCCGCTCGTCGGCGAGAGGCAGCCGCTGGCTGGGCCGACGTTGAGCGCTCATCTTGCGGGCATCGGCACGGGATGCCGCCAGCCTTATCCGGGCGACACGCTCTACCCGGCGCGCACGATCGAGGCTCGCCAGGCCTGCACGTTCCCTTGTTCCTTGGTGGTCTCGAAGAGGGCGGGCTCGATCGATCGGACGAGCCACCCGTCACGGAATGCCGAACGCAGGTCGTCCTGCGTGATGCGTCGGGGCCCCCATCCGGGCGGCTCGGCGTCGCTGAAGCACAGCAGATGCAGGGTTCCCCCCGGGAGGAGCACCCTCGCGAGGCTCGCCGCGTACACGGCTCTTTCGTGATCGTCGAAGACGTGGAAGAGCCCGCAGTCCAGCGCCGACGCGAAGGACCGCCCGAGCCCTTCCAGGGTGAACGCGTCGGCGACGAGGAACTCCGCGCCCGGGAGCCCTCGTTCGCGTGCTTTGTCGATCGCCTTGCCGATCGCACGCGGAGACGCGTCGATACCCAGCACCGACATACCCCGATCGGCGAGCACGAGCGCGTTCTCCCCCGTGCCGCACCCCGCATCGATCACGGGTGACGCGAAGGACCCCAGGTCCGCCAGGTCCACCACCTCACGCTGGGCTCTGCCGATATCCCATGGAGGCACGCCCAGGTATGCGTCGTTGAACCCGCGGTCGAAGGGCCCCGCCACCATGGTCGTGCCACCCTAGTCGAGGTCGCACGCGCCGGGGGCGAGGCGCCGCCCGGTCTTCGCGACAGCGGGGATAAGCTGTGGCATGACCCTGTTCCGGCTGCGTGATGACGTTCCGACGCTGGCCGCGCCCGTGCTCGTGGGCGCGTTCGACGGGTGGATCGACGCGGGAGGCGCGGCATCGGCCGCGGCAGGCATCGATCGCGGAGTCCGGCGAGGTCATCGCCACGGTCGACCCCGATTCGCTGTTCGACTACCGCTCGCGGCGACCGGTGCTGGACGTGGTCGACGGCACGCTCTCTCAGCTGTCGTGGCCCGAGATCTCGGTGCGGCGGCGAACCGTGGAAGGCCGCGACGTGCTGCTCCTGCACGGGCCCGAGCCGGACTTCCGCTGGCGCGAGCTCGGAGCGGCCGCCGCGGAGCTCGCGCTAAGGCTCGGCGCCCTGCAATGGGTGAGTTTGGGCGCGATCCCGGCCGCCGTCCCACACACGCGCCCGGTCCCCGTGTTCGGCACGGCATCGGCCGATGGCCTGCTCCACAAGGACGTCGAACAGGGCCCGGTGGGTTTGCTGCGTGTTCCCGCCGCGGCGCTGTCGGTGGTCGAGATGGCGATGCAGGGGGTTGGGGTGCCCACCGTCGGCTTCTACGCGCAGGTGCCGCACTACGTCGGAGGTCCCTTCGCATCCGCGACGATCGCGTTGCTGGAGAACCTGGGCACCCACCTAGGTGTCGACTTGCCTCTGGGCGGCCTGGCCGACGAGGCCGTCGCGCAACGTTCACGGCTCGACACCGCGGTCGGCGAAGACCAGGACGCCCGTGAGTACCTGGAACGGCTAGAGTCCGTCGCCGGCGAGGACGCGATCCCATCGGGCGACGAGCTCGCATCCGAGATCGAGCGATTCCTCCAGGGCGAGACCGGGGGCGAGGAACCGCCCCGTCTGTCCTGAGCTTCGTCGCGATCAGATCGGCGAAGGCGAAGGCGTGATCGACGGAGAGACCGTGGGGGCCGGCGTCACGACCGACGGCGCCGGGCTCACGGTCGGCGCGACCTCGTCGATCGTCTCCAGGATCGACACGGCCTCCACGAACTGCACCACGCCCGCTCCCAGCGGAGGAACCGAGACGATCACGCAGCCCGGCCCCGTCGGCTGGGCCGGCGAACACGTCGTGATCTGCTGGTCGCCGATGGTCGCGAGCACGCTCATGTATCGCGCTTCGGGATCCAGCGAGACCACCTCGCGCACGATCGTCAGGCCGGACGTCGAGCCGGTGGTCGTGGCGCTCCCCACGAGCACTCCCGGATCATCGACGCTGGGATACTGACGCATCTGGATCGTGACCGCCTCGTCCGAGGCGACCCCCTGCGCACGTACGTCCACGGTCGCGGTCACCAGCTGTCGCCCCGCGGCGAAAGTGATCGTCGCGGCCGGGATCGGCGCGTTCGACGACAGGATCGGCGGCACGACGCCGGCCGCGACCGCCAACGTGAACACGACCGCCATGGCGATCGTGGAGTACCAGAGCATGTCGACGCGGCTGGAATAGTGACGGCGCAGCGCGTACGTGTCGTTCTCGTTGCCCTGGGCGTCGGTCCGCGAGACGAGCGCCACGAGCCCGATCGCGAGCGCCGCGACCCCTAGGATGAGCGAGAGCCCGAGCCAGGTGGGCGTCTCTCGCGCGGCCAGGGCAAGCCCACCCGAGATCCACGACAGGATCAGTAAAACGGCGCCCAACGCAGCGGCCGTCAGCATGGCGATGGCGAGCCGCCGTTCTCCCTTCTTGGCGGGATACGGCGGCACCACGTCGCGACGAGCGGCCTTCTCGAGCACGATGTCGGTGCCACCCGCCGGCGTGCCCAGGACCTCCGCGGGTTCTGGATCCCCGTTCCCCGTGAACATGACCTGGTGACGGGTCAGGGGATCTCCGGTCGCGATGGGGCATTCGATGATCACGCGCCACGGACTGCGTGAGCGGTCCGCCGCGATCGCCCCGAAGGATCGCGTCTCGTGGATCACATCGACGATCGCGTCATCATCGGCTTCCGCCTGCGAGAGCCTGGCGGCGAGCTCGAGCACCGGGTAGACACCCTGGGGGAGCACCCGCGCCTCACCCGAACGCGTCTGGGGGACCGCGACCGTCTCGGTCTGCGGAGCCGCGCCGCCGGGTTCCACGATCGAGCCGTCCGGGCGCATCGGCGGCTCCTCATCGCGGAGCACGAGGACGTCCTCGGAGCCTTCCCGAGCCAGGTTGGACTGTGCGTAGCGATCGAGCAAGGACGCCACCGAACGCTCGCTCCGGCGGAGGTCGTCCATCTCGTACAGGCCGGGCACGCGGTCCACCCGGTCGCCCGCCACCAGGACGATCGGCGCATCCAACGGCGAGGTGGTTCCGGTCAGGATCCGGCGAACCGCGGCATCGCGATCCACCGGGTCGGAGTCGGACAGCTCACGCACCCTGCGGATCACGTCGCCGGAGTCGGCGAGGTAGGCAGACTCTCGAGGGAGGAACTCGCGCTCCAGCCGGACCTGGGCGGTCACATCGACCGACGCGGGCCCGCCGCTGTATGCGTGAGCCGGATGTACGCAGCGGTATCGGGTCATGGGGAGGATTCTCCTTGGGATAGGTTGTGGGCCCGGGTTCTTGGGTTCCGCGACGAACCTATACCCTCGGCCCTAGGGCGCGATACCCCCAGCGCCTACGCCGAAAGTCCGAACTTCCCGCCGGTTCCACGCCGGTGGCGTCCGCGCAACCGACTCTGCTAGCGTGCGGCTCACAACGCGTCGCGGAGGCGAAGCCGGTCGGATTCCGGCGCTGTCCCGCAACTGTAGGTCACGCTCGATCCGATCCAGGATCCGCGTGGGCGAGCCAGGCCGCCCTGCGTGACGCACGGCTGAACGATCCCTCGAGGATGGGGAGCGGCCGCCGGCCCGCTCGGGCCCGACGTCGATCCAGCGGCGGACGTTCCGTAAGGGCGCGCGAGACGCCCGGGAAGGAGCCCCCATGGGCCCGAAGGTTCGGCGGACCGCCGCCTTCATCGTTTCGTTCGCCGCTCGTCGTGGCGTTGCCCGCCTCGGCGTCGGCGATCACCGATCGGATCGAGCGGAGCGCGGCGTCGGTTTCCTCGCGGTATGCAGCAGCCCCAACGGCTCGATCCCGGCCTTCTCCCCGATCGGCTCCACGTCCGACGCCGTCCTGGCCTTCGTGGCCACCGGGCTGGGCAGACCGCTCGTGCGGTCGGGGCTCGCCTACCTGAGACGGCAGACGCTCGCCGGCGACGTCACAGGCGTCGGCCTGCAGGCCAAGGTGCGTCATGGCGGTGGCCGCGGCAGGACGGAACCCGCGCACGTTCGCCGACACGAACCTCGTTCGACAGATCCGATCCAGCTCGGCGGCAACGGCCACATCGGCACGGCAGCGGTCTTCGACCAGGCGCTCGCGTCCTGGCGATCGAGTCGGCCGGCGTCAGGCCGGCCGCACGGGTGACGAGGTGGCTGCTGGATGCCCAGTGTCCCGACGGCGGCTGGGCCTACGATGCCCCGTTCGCCCCGGGCACCGACGACCAGCACTGTGACGACGGTTCGGGCAACGACTTCTTCACGTCGGACTCGAACACCACGGCCTACGCGGTGCAGGCGCTGGAGGAAGCTGGC
Organism: uncultured Actinomycetes bacterium; assembly: GCA_963758715.1. Taxonomy (GTDB): domain Bacteria; phylum Actinomycetota; class UBA4738; order UBA4738; family HRBIN12; genus JAOUEA01. The sequence goes on along the minus strand of CAVWWK010000006.1, from coordinate 135,323 downwards.
CGCACTGGCTGGGGCGACGATCCGTTCGACTTCTTCGACACGGTCCGCGACCCCGACCACGGCGGCTGGGCGTATTCGAGGGCCTTCCTGGTGACCGACGCGAACTCCACCGGCCTGGTGCTCCAGGCCTTCGTGGCCGGCGAACAGCGATCCCCGCGGGCGGTCTCAGGTCGCTGCGGCGCCTGCAGCACCCGCGCTGCGGAGCGTGGGCGTACACGTGCGACGGCGACGTCACGGGCGACCCGACCCCGGAGCAACGATCGGCGCGATACCCGGCCTCTTGCGCATCCCGTTCCCGCTCGGCGGACCCGTCTCACGGCAGGTCCCACCGACGGCGGCCTGCTAGAGCCATGCGCCGCCTCCGAGCCTCGGCCTCGGCCTCATCCTGGCCGCTCCGGTCCTCGCGCCGGCCATCGCGGGCTCGGCCGCCGTCTGCGCAGCCGAGGCACGGGGCGCGCCGCATGCCGGCCCTGGTGGTCGGCACCGGGACCCAGACCACGACCTACTGCGTCTCCCTCGACGCGTCCAGCGTCAGCGGGCTCCGGCTCATCGAGCTGGCGGGCCAGCAGTACGGGCTGCAGTACCGGCTGGGGTTCGGTGGCCAGGCCGTCTGTCAGCTGCCGGCGTGGGCGCGAGCGGAGGCGACTGCTTCGGCGAGTACCCGGACTTCTGGGGCTACTGGCACGGGAACGGTTCGGGCGGGTGGAGCTGGGCCGGGTCGGGCGCGGCTCCGCGTCGGTCGAGGACGGTGACATGGACGGGTGGGTCTGGGGTTCGGGCGATTCGGGCGCCACACACCCTCGCCGCCCGCCCTGGCCTTCAACGACGTGTGTGAGGAGGCGGATCCGACCTCACCCGCCGCCGCATCGCCTCCCGGTAACGGAGGCGGCGGCGGCTCGGGCGGCGGCTCGGCGCGGATCGGGCGGCGGTGGGAGCCCGGGAGGCGGATCGGGAAGCGACGGCGAAGCGCCCACCGGCCCGACCGGCGCCAGTGGATCGCCGAACCCGTCACCGAAAGCGGCGACCGACGGGAACCCGACGACGAACGCTCCGGGAACGAGGGCCGCACTCCCGCCGAGCCCTCTGTCGACGGATCGGTCGTCCAGGCGTCGCCGGGGGCGGAGCTCGCCGCGGGCGTCACCGTGAACAGAGCGGGGGCGGGCCGCCGGCCGGCGCGATCGCCGCCCTCGTCGCGATCGGGGTGTTCGGCGCTGGCGGATGGCTCGTGCGCCGCCGACAGATCGCTCGAGGAGGCGACTGAGCACCGTGCATCCGGCGGCCTGGATCGCGTGGGCGACGTGCGCCGGGCTGGTCGCGTTCACCACGACGAACCCCTTCTACCTGCTGCTGCTCGTCGCCGTGTCGTGGTTCGTGTACGCGACGCAGCGCGTCGACGGGTCCCGACGCGCGCTCGTTCCGCCTGTTCCTGGTCGCCGGGCTCGTCACGCTGGCGCTCCGCACGTCGCTCGTGCTCCTCGGACCGTGACGCCGGCAGGCGTCGCCTTCGCCTTCCTCGAGGGCGCCCGGCTCGCGACGCTCCTCGTCGTCTTCGGGACCTTCAACGCGGTGACCGACCCCTTCGGCGTGGTGCGCCTCGCGCCACGGCGGCTCCACGAGCCTGCGCTCGCCGCCGCGCTCGCGCTCTCGATCGCGCCGCGGACCGTCGCGAGCGTCGCGCGCGTGCGCGAGGCGCAACGGTTGCGTGGCATCCACGTCTCACCGCTGCGCTCGCTCCCGGCGCTCGCGGTTCCCGTGCTCGAGTCCGGGATGGAGGAGCGCGGTCACCCTCGCCGAGAGCGATGGACGCGCGCGGGACACGGCCGCGGCCGGCGGATCGCGGTACCGGCCCCAGCGGTGGTCGGCGCCGGCCGCGGCGCATCGCCGCCTGCGCCCGTGGCGGCGGCCGCGATCTTCCTGTCGCGCCTCGTTCGGCGGCTGGGCGGTGCTGCACCCGTCGCACGTACGCCGCTCGCGTGGCCGCCCGGTCGATCCCGTGCTGCTGGCGCGCGATCGGGCTGCTCGCCCTGCCGGGTTTCCTCACCCGACGCCGCCGAGCGAACCATGACGGCGCTGTCGCTTCGATCGGGTGCCTTCACGTATCCCGGAGCCGGATCAGCCGACGCCTTGCGCGACGTCGACTCTGGACGATCGCCGACGGCACCTTCGCGCTGGCGATCGGACCGACGGGCGCCGGCAAGTCGACCTTCCTCCGCGCGGCCAACGGACTGGTGCCGCACTTCACGGGCGGCACCTTCGAGGCCGGGTCACGGTGGACGGCCGCGACACGCTCGCCGCATCCGCCGCGCCGGCTCGCGGACGTCGTCGCGTTCGTGCCGCAGGACCCCGAGGCCTCGTTCGTGCTGGATCGGGTCGAGGACGAGCTCGCGTACGGCATGGAGAACCTGGGCGTCGATCCCGCGCACATGCGACGGCGGGTCGAGGAGATGCTCGACCTGCTCGACCTCGAGGCTCTGCGGGCACGGAGCGTCCGCACGCTTCGCGGCGGCGAGCGTCAGCGCGTCGCGATCGCCGCGGCGCTCGCCGCCGGGCCCGCGGATCCTCGTGCTCGACGAGCCCACCTCGCAGCTCGACCCGCAGGGAGCAGAGGACGTGATGGCCGCGCTGCAGCGGCTGGTGCACGACCACGGGCATGACCGTGCTGCTCGCCGAACACCGGCTGGAGCGGGTCGCCGGCTGGGTCGACCTGGCGCGCTCGGGTTCGAGGCCGGCCAGGTGTGTGTCGGCGACCCAGCCGACGGTGATCGCATCGCCTGGCGATCGGGCCTCCGGTCGCTCGGCTCGGACGGCTCGCCGGGTGGGATCCCGTGCCCCTCACGGTTCGCGATGCCCGTCGCATGGGCGGAGCGCTCGCTCGGCGCTCCCGCCCGGACTCGTGCGCCGTCGAGCGGCCACGCCCTGATCCAGCTCCGGGGTGTCGACGCGCGGCTACGGCGACGTCCCCGCGCTCCGCGGGATCGACCTTCGCGTCGGCGCCGGTGAGATCGTCGCGCTGATGGGACGCAACGGCGCCGGCAAGTCCACGCTGCTGCGCACGCTCGCGGGCGTTCACGAGCCGACGAGGGGTGAGGTCGCCGTCGACGGTCATCCTCCCGAACCCGGCATCGACGTGGGGCTGTGTCCGCAGGATCCGGACTCGATCCTGTTCGCCGACACCGTCGCCGGCGAGGTCCGGGCCACGTTGAAGGCGCGGGGCCTTGGCGCCGCCCCCGAGCCGGTGCTCGACGCGCTCGGCATCCGTCGGCCTCGCGGCTCGGCATCCTCGCGACCTCTCAGCGCGGGGCAGCGGCTGCTGGTGGCGACCGCGGCCGTCGCGGCCGGCCTGACGCCGGTGCTCCTGATGGACGAGCCCACCCGAGGGTTCGACCCCGACGCGAAGGAACGCCTCGCGCGCTTCCTACGCGGACATGCCGGCGACGGTGGCGTCGCGATCGTGGCGACCCACGACGTGGAGCTCGCGGCGGCCGTGGCCACCCGCGTGGTCATGCTCGCGGGCGGAGAGGTCGTCGCCGACGGCGACCCCGGCATCGTGCTCGGTGACTCCACCGTGTTCGCACCACAGATGACCCGGGTGTTCGGACCGGGATGGCTCACTCCCGAGCAGGTCGCGGAGGCGTTGGCGTGATCGACGTCGAACGACCCGACACGGCCGCGACCGACCCAACGACGCAGGATCGCTCCCGCGGGCGCCCTCGCGCGCCATACCGTGAGCGGACCCGCGTGCGGCTGGCGGTTCTGATCGTCGTCAACCTCCTCGGCCTGCTGGCGTTCCTGTGGCCGTTCGTCGCTTCCCTTGGCGCCCGGCGTGAACGAGAACCACGAGACCGACGGCCCGCTGGTGCTGGCGATCCTGCTCGTGTGCCTGGGCTCGGTGCTGTTCGTCGAGCTCGGTCGCGGAGGCCTGGGACCGAAGGCCGTCGCCCTGCTCGGGGTCTTGGGCGCGGCGATGGTGGCGCTCCGATTGCCGGGGTTCGTCGCCGGCTTCAGCGCGATGTTCATCGTGGTGCTGGTGGCGGGCAACGCCTTCGGACCGGGGTTCGGGTTCCTGCTTGGGACGGTGGGAACCTTCGCGAGCGGGCTTTTCCTCGGAGGGCTCGGCCCTTGGCTGCCGTTCCAGATGGTGGCGGTCGGCTGGGTGGGCATGGGCGCCGGACTGCTGCCCAGGAGCTCGTGGAGGGTGCGTCTCGGATCGCTCGCAGCGTACGGAGCGGTCGTGCGGCTATCTGTTCGGCGCGATCATGAACCTGTGGTCGTGGCCCTTCCTGGTCGCGGGTCCGCGATCAGCTGGGACCCGGCCGCGGGCCTGGGCGAGAACGTGCGGCACTACCTGGCGTTCTACGCAGCAACGTCGTTCGCGTGGGACACGTTCCGCGCGGTGGGCAACGCGGCGCTGGTGTTGCTCCTGGGGCGTCCGCTCCTCGCGGCGCTCGACCGGGCGGCGCGACGAATGCGCCTCGACGCCGGTTGATGGTATGAACCAGCGGTAGCCACTGGGCGTCCATCGAGGACGGAAGGAGTGCCGTCATGTCGAAGATCCCGCCGTCGATGTGGGAAGAGCCGAACGCGTTCCCCTCGCCGTTCGAGGAGGAACAGGAACACCACCATCACGAGGACCACGACGATCACGAGCACGGTGAAGGCTGCGGTCACGAGGCGGTGGAGCACGACGACCACACCGACTACGTGCACGACGGTCATCGGCACTGGTTCCACCGCGATCACTGGGATGAGCACTGACAGTGTGCTGGGAGGGCCTCGGCTGGCCCGTCGATCCTGATGCTGGAGACCGAGCAGGAACTGGATCGGCTGCAGGCGTTGCTCGACGCGTCGCACGCCCGGGCAACCGAGCACCTCCGTGGGATCATCGATGATTCGCGCACGCTGCGAGCACGCGACATCGCGGCGTTGATGCGGGGATGCGGGTCTTGGCTGTGGCCACGACAACCGCGGAGGGCGAGCCTCGGATCAGCGCCGTCGACGGACACTTCCTTCACGGCCGCTGGGTGTTCACCACGAGCGGGTCGGCGGCGAAGGTGCGCCACCTCCGCGCACGGCCGGCCGTGAGCGCGGCGTGCGTGGAAGGCGAGGAGGTCGCGATCTTCACCCACGGCAGAGTGGAGTTCCTGGAGTCCGGACACGAAGACTTCGACGAGATCGCCGGGCATCTGACGACGCACTACGGGTCGTCGCCGTTCTCATGGGGCGAGAGCATCGTGCTCTGTCGCGTCGACCCGACGTGGATGGTGGGCTACGCCTTCCAGCGGGCGCAGGTCCTCGAGGCTCGAGGCGTGGAACCGGAGGGCGGCTGAGGGCGCGACCACTCTCCGAGAAGGGGGGATCTCGTACCGATCCGCCCAGGCTCATGTGAAGGGGAGAACGACTACTTCCTGCGAGTAGCCCTGGAACCCCTTGACGAGCGGTAGGGCGGGAACACCGAACGGCGGTCGTCGTCCCCACGCCGAAACCACCTGCAGCGCCCCCGAAACCACCGGGTACCATCTGATTCCATGTCCACCGACGCGCCCAGCCCGCGGACCCGGGTCCGCCGACTCCCGGAGCTCGGGGTGTACGAACGCGATGCCCTCAACGCGATCTTGGACGAGGCCCTCATCTGCCACGTCGGCTACACGGCGCAGGACGGCGATCCTCGCGTCATCCCCACCATCCACGCCCGGATCGGCGAGACGCTCTACATCCACGGGTCGCGGGCTTCGCAGACCCTCCGCACGCTGCGCGACGGGGCGAGCCTCGCGATCGCCGTCACGATCATCGACAGCATCCGGTTCGCGCGTTCGATGTTCGAGCACTCGATGAACTACCGCTCGGTCGTGGTCTATGGCGAACCGACCGAAGTCACCGACCTGGACGAATTGCGCATCGTCTTCAAGGCGATCACGAACCACGTCGCCCCCGGTCGCGGTGAGGATGCGCGCCTGCCCAGCGAGGATGAGCTCCGCCAGACGCTGTTCCTCAAGGTTCCACTCGCCGAGGCGTCGGCGAAGGTCAGCACCGGCCAGGCCGTCGATCTCGACGAGGATTACGACCTCGATGTCTGGGCCGGGATCCTGCCGCTCACCACGGTGCCCGGCGAGCCGATCGACGACCCGCTCCTGAAGGACGGGGTGCCGACACCGGGCTACATCTCCGGTTGGCACCGCCCCTTGTCACCCGGCTGATGGTCGTAGGCCACCCGCGATACGAACTTCCTCCCAAAGGTTACACGCGGGAGCATCGGCGTGGTGCACAATAGGTAGGTCCGAGGCGCCACATCGATGCGAGGGGGAGCTTGCAGATGACCCGAACCATCCGTGCGGCTGTCGTGTGCGCGACGGCCGTGATCATGACCGTTACCGGCCTTATGGGAACAGCCTCCGCCGGCTCCACGACGATCATCGGGGAACAGTTCAACGGCACCGCGCCCGAGCTGTCGCGCCGCTGGAAGGATGTCCACGCCGACTGGAGGCGCGTGAACGGCGCCGCCAGGATCGTGAGGTCATCGGTCTCGCCGGTCACGAATCTCGGGTACTCCGTTCGCACGATGCGCTCGAGCTACGCGAAGCGCGGCATGGCCGTCTGGACGAAGCTGCGGCTGAGTCCGACGCACGCGAACGTGGGCCTGGTGGGCCCGTACAAGAGCGTCGGGAACCACTTGTTCTGCAAGGTCGAGAACACTCCTGCGCATCGCAAGGGGATGCTCGCGATCGGCCACCGCATCCGCAACCGTCCGCCGGACCTGGTGAAGGCGAAGGACAACCTCGGGCTCACCGCCGCACGCCGGTACACCCTGAAGCTGACGAGGAACAAGGGAACGGTCATCTGCTCCTTGGTGCGCGGGAGCACCGTGTACGCGAGCCTCAGGCACGTGCTGACCGCCGCGGAACGCGCAGCGTTCGGTGGCGGACGCAAGGTCGGCATCCGCATGCGGCTGGTGGCCAGAGGGACACGACGCGACGAGGACGACGGCCGCTCGCGCTTCGAGAGCTTCGTGGTGCGAACGCTCGGGTAAGCCGCTCGGGTAAGCCGCTCGGGTGAGACCGCTCGGTGGTGCCTCGCCTGTCAGCGCCGGACAGCTGCAGGCCCACGCTCCGGGGGTTGACGATTCCTCAGCCTTGCGGGTAGATATATCGGACCGATATATGTAGCCGATACATGCCGGGCTGAAAGGATCAACCAGATCATGCTCGAGCTCGCGATCCTCGGATTGCTGAAGGAACAGCCCATGCACGGATACCAGCTCTCGCGGGAGCTTGGCGAGTCGCTGGGGGGCTTCTGGCGTGTGTCCTATGGCACCCTCTACCCGACGCTTCGGCGCATGGAACGCGACGACGAGGTCGAGACGGTTCCCCACGACGGCGCCGGGGCGGGCCGCCGCAAGAAGGTCTACCGCGTCACTCCCAAGGGCGAGATGGCCTTCATCGAACAGCTGCAGGAGACCCCCACGGACAACTCGACCGAGGACACCCGTTTCCGCGTGCGCCTGGCCTTCTTCCGGTACCTGCCGCCGGAGACCCGGATCCGGCTGCTGGAACGCCGCCGCGTCCTCCTCGAGGATCGACTGTCCACGATCAAGGGGGCGTTCGGCACCACTCGCGCCCGGGCCGACGACTACACGCACGCGCTGATCGAGCACGGTCAGAGCGCGACCGAGAGCGACATCGAGTGGGTCGAGGACCTGATCGCCGCGGAGCGCACGAAGTCACTGAACGGCAGTTCTCTCCGGTCTTCCGGCGGAGGGGGTAAGGAGCGCCGCACCTCGACGCTCCGGCGAAAGGAGCACACCTCATGAGCAAGGTTCGGATCGCTATCGTCGGCGTGGGCAACTGCGCGTCGTCGCTCGTTCAAGGCCTGGAGTACTACAAGGATGCGAGCCCCGAGGACCGGGTGCCCGGCCTGATGCACGTCGAGCTCGGCGGCTACCACGTCGGAGACGTGAAGGTCGCGGCCGCGTTCGACGTCGATGCCAAGAAGGTCGGGACCGACGTGGCGGAGGCGATCTTCTCCGAGCCCAACAACACCATCAGGTTCGCCGACGTGCCCGCCACCGGCGTCACGGTGAGCAGGGGGCGCACGCTCGACGGGCTGGGCTCGTACTACCGCGACGTCATCACCGAGTCCGATCAGCCCGAGGCCGACGTGGTCCAGGTGCTGAAGGCCGCGGACGTCGACGTGCTGGTGTGCTACCTGCCGGTCGGTTCGGAGCAGGCGGCGAAGTTTTACGCGCAGTGCGCGATCGACGCCGGCGTCGGCTTCGTCAACTGCCTGCCGGCCTTCATCGCTTCCACGCCGGAGTGGGCGAGGAAGTTCGCGGACGCGGGCGTGCCCATCGTCGGCGACGACATCAAGTCGCAGGTGGGCGCCACGATCACCCACCGCGTGCTGACGAAGCTGTTCGAGGACCGCGGCGTGAAGCTCCACCGCACCTATCAGCTCAACTTCGGTGGCAACATGGACTTCATGAACATGCTCGAGCGCGAGCGCTTGACGTCGAAGAAGATCTCCAAGACCCAGTCGGTCCAGTCACAGATGGAGAAGCCCCTGGGCAAGGAGGAGATCCACATCGGACCGTCGGACCACGTGCCGTGGCTCGAGGACCGCAAGTGGGCCATGATCCGGCTCGAGGGTGAATCCTTCGGCGGCGTGCCACTCAACATCGAGATGAAGCTCGAGGTCTGGGACTCACCGAACTCGGCAGGCATCGTGATCGACGCCGTGCGCTGCGCGAAGCTCGCGCTGGACCGAGGGGTGTCGGGCCCGCTCGTGGGGCCGAGCGCCTACTTCATGAAGTCCCCACCCGTTCAGTTCAGCGACGAGGGCGCCCATGACATGGTCGAGGAGTTCATCCTGGGCACCGGGGGATCCACCGATGCGGACTGGACGGCCTTCTTCGACAACTCGACGACGGCCTGACGGACCTGACGGAAGGGCCTGCCCTCGTCAGCCCACGCGGGCGACCGCTGCGGCTGACCACTTGGCTCGGCCTTCGGTGAGCGAACGCATCCGTGCCCGGAATCGATACGTGCCTTCGCCGGCGCGCGGGGTGAAGCTCGCCGTCCGTGACGTCTCACCCGCGAGCCACATATTCCACGAGGTACCGGGCCGCTTGATCTGCACGTCGTAGACGAACCCGGCGTCGGCCACCGCCGCCGCCCAGGTCACCGTGAACGTCGTGGAAGTGGTGCCGCGCCGGGGAGCGACCCGCATCGGGATCACGACACGCCCGCTCATGGACTCCACGTGAGGGGTGCAGACGAACCGGTACACCCCCGCGGCGGGGAACGTGTACCAGAAGGCCGGGTCCCCCTCGTCCCTCAAGTCGGAGTCGTAGAGCTGCATGCCCGTGGCGTCGGTGGCGGTGTGGTGGTCGAACCCCACGAAGTCGAACACCACGGTTCCCCCGCGCTTGATCGGCACGGTGAACGGCGTGAAGAACTGGTCTGTCACCTGGACGTGCACGCTTCCCGGCGGCGGTTCGCCGGTCGAGGGACCCCGCGCCGGTCCGGCCACGGCCGTGGGGTAGTCCCAGCTCGCGAGCGCGAGGGCGCCGACGAGAAGGGCAACCGGCACCACGGCTCTCAGACGTCGCACTCGTTTCCTATCGGCAGCAGGCACTCCCCACCGAACCCCGCACCTACGATTGGCCGATGAGCACGACGGGCGAACGCATCGGGAGCGCGCGGCAGGCGCTGCGCCACGCCGACTTCCGGCGGCTGTTCGCGATGCGGATCATCAGTCAGAGCGCCGACGGGTTCGTCCAGGCCGCGTTGGTCGCCTCGCTGGCCTTCTCGCCCGAACGGGCCACGACCGCGAGAGGCTTCGCGCTCGCCTCGGCGATCGTGATCGTCCCGTACTCGTTGCTCGGCCCCTTCGCCGGAGTGTTCATCGATCGCTGGTCGCGCCGGCGCATCATGATCGGGGCGCCGCTGCTGCGAGCGGCGCCCGCGTTCCTCGTGCTGCTCAGCCCGACCCGGTACGCCTTCTGGTACTACGCGGGCGCGCTCTTCGTCACCAGCGTGAACCGCTTCTTCCTCGCGACCGCCCAGGCGGTCGTGCCGCGCATGGTTCCCACCGAGGACCTGCTAGCCGCCAACGGCATCGCCACGGTGGGCGGGACCGTGGCACTGCTGGTCGGGGTGTTCGCCGGCGGACTGGTGTCGGACGCGTTCGGCAACGCCGGCATCGTCATCGCGGCGGCGTCGATGTGGGTCGTCACGTCGCTGGTCGCATCGCGGATCACGAGCGACCTGCGTCCCCATCAGCTGCCGGAATCCTCCGACCTGCTTCGTCACGAGCTCCGCAGGGTGGGGTTCGAGTTCGTCGACGGGATGCGCCACATCGTGCGCACGCCGCGCGCCGTCGCGCCGATCACCTCCATCTCGATCGACCAGATGGGCCAGGGCCTGGTGCTGGTGCTCGCGCTCGTCGTGTTCCGCGAGCGGTTCCAGACCGGCGTCGGGTCCTTCTCGTGGTTGATCGGCGCGGGCGGTGTCGGGGTGTTCCTGGGGCTGGCCACGGTGAGCAGGCTCGATCGCCGGTTCGCGCGTGAGCGCATCGTGGCGTTCTCGTTCGTATCGGGCGGCGTGGTCCTGGTGTTGCTCTCACTCTTCCTCGACCGGTGGACCGCCCTGATCGGAAGCTTCGTCGTGGGCATCACGTTCGCGTGGAAGAAGGTGCCGATCGACACGATGGTGCAGGAGGCCGTGCCCGACGGGTTGCGGGGGCGCGTGTTCGCCGTCTACGACGTTGCCTACAACCTGGCCAGGCTGACGGCTGCGCTGCTTGCGGTCCTGCTGCTTCCCGCGATCGGCGAGAACGGCTCGGCTGCGCTCGTCGGCATCGTGTTCATCCTGTGGGCCCCGGTGCTTCCGCTGTGGCTACGGGGCCACCCCGAGATCGTGGTGCACCTGGACGAGGACGGCGCGCCGGAGCGGGTGATCTGGGGCGGCGTGAGCGAGCGGGTCGAGGCGGTGCTCGAGACGCCCAGGGCCGGCCGCTTCCGGGTTCGGTTGGCCGACGAGACGGTCCTGGTGATCGGGCGGGGCGCCGGAGGCGAGTGGGAGATCGACGAGGAGATCTCCGACCCGTGACTCAGATCCGTGGTTCGGCCGCGGCGTGCGCAAGTGTGCGTCGTCGCTGGATCTGCAGGTCAGGAGGTACGAGGCCCTCGATCCACGGATGGAAACGTACGTAGTGCTACTTACTTAGCTCGTGGTAGGCGGGTTCCCCACCCCATGGGTATCGACCTCATGGCGCATCAGGGAGCACCATGGTCCCGGCACATCGGCACCGCCGCCACGGAAGGACGGAGACATGAGCGAGCACGGGGAGCACCCCGCCGGGACGGTGAGCCGCTGCCTCACGTGCAGCAGCATCGCCTACGAGCCCGGCTGGTACGCCGCGATGCTCGCGTTCACCGAGGGGCGGAACCTCGGGCCGAACGGCGTCCGACCCGACGACCGGACCGTTGCTGCCGCGACCCTCACGGGTTCGCTCTGGACGTAGCCCGGGATCCCCCTCGCGGGCTCACGGTGACTGAAGGCGGGCGGGAATGCGGCTTCTTCGACTCCCGTACCGCCTTCGGTCGCATCTCGATCCGAGTGACAGTGTCCCGGGGGTTCAGCGGGACGCGACCACCGGCTCCGCCTCGCCATCGACCGCCTGCGGGAGTCCGGCCGCACGATCCGCGCGGATCCTGGCGACCGCGATGAGAGCGAGGCCGAGCCCTGCGGCGACCAGTCCGCTCAACACGAACCCGACCCGCGCCCCGAGGTGCTCGCCGACGAGGCCGGCGATCGGGGCGCCGATCGGCGTCGAGCCGAGGAACACGATGCCGTAGAGCGCCATGACCCGGCCGCGGGCCTGCGGCACCGACTTCAGCTGCAGCATCGTGTTGCCCGTGATCATGAACGCCATGATCGTGAATCCCATCGGCACCATCGTCACGGCCGCCATCCAGAGCGACGGAACCAATCCGGGGAGGGCCAGGCCCACCCCACACCCCACCGACCAGAGCGCGAGGTCGCGCAGGCGGGGCACCGTCGAACGGCTCGCCATGACCATGGCGCCGAGGAACGACCCGACGCCGGCCAGCGCCGAAAGCATCCCGAACGTTCCCGCGTCGCCATCGAACGTGCGCTCGGCGAGGAGGGGAACGAAGACCGCGAAGTTGAACGCCAGCGTGAACACCACGGCCATGGCGAGCAGGGGCCGGCGCAGGTCGTCGGTTCGCCACACGTACTTGAGCCCGGCAACCAGGTGACCCCGTTCGCGCGTGGACCTCGCCTGTGGGTGCAGCTCGTTCGTCCTCATCAGCAGCAGCGCGGTGAGCACGGCGATGTAGGACAGCGCGTCGATGAGGAAGCAGACCGCGATGCCGACGGTGGCGATGAGCACGCCCGGCCACGGCGGGCCCCACCACGCGGGAGCCGGTGAAGACCGCGCTGTTCAGGCTGACGGCGTTGCGGACGTGCTCCTCTCCGACCATCTCGGCGTAGAAGCTCTGGCGGGTGGGGTTGTCGAAGGCCGTGACGACCCCGGAGGCCAGCGAGAGCGCGTAGACCATCCACAGCTGCGCGACCTCGGTGGCGACCAGGAGCCACAACGCGAGCGCCACGACGGCGTAGGCGATCTGCGTGCAGACCAGGATCCGCCGTTTGTCGAACCGGTCGGCAAGGACGCCGCCGATCGCGCCCAGGAGCAGGACGGGCAGGAAGTAGAGCGCGACGTTGGCGCCCAGGGCCGTCCCGCTGTCGCTGAGCCGCAGGACCAGCCACGCCGACGCGGTGAAGTTCATCCACATCCCGATCGCCGAGACGAAGTGACCCGTCAGGTAGAGACGGAAGTTCCGGGACGTGCGCACCGACGACAGGGTGCGGTTGAAGGCCTCGGTGACCCGCGGGCTCATGCCGGCCGTTCCGTGATGCGGTCGAGGATGGCGGCGGCACGCTCCAAGGTGGCGAACTCGCCGGGCTCCAGGCGCCTGATGCGCCGGGAGAGGTACTCCGCGTGACGGCGGCGCACCCGCTGCAGGAGCCTCCGGCCCTGCGGGTGATCTGGATCCACGCGACGCGCCCGTCAACCGGGTCGGAGGTTCGTTCGACCAGGCCTCGGTCGACCAACGACGCCATGATCCGGGTCACCGTCGGTTTGCGCACCTGCTCGTGCGAGGCGAGGTCGCCCGCCGTCATGGGCCCGTGAGACTCGACGGTTGCCAGCGCGGACAGCAGCGTGGGTGAGACGTCCGTGTCGGCCTCGCGGCGCAGGGTCCGAGCGAGTCGGGTCACGCTGAAGCGCAGGCTCGAGGCCAGGGCGGCGACGTCGGTGGCGGGGGAGCGGTCGGCATGGTCTCAGGATAGTAAGCGATGCTAACTATGTCATGCCCTTCTGCCGAGGATGCACGGGTTCGCCGCATCTGAAGGCTATCGTGGCGACGGACGTCACCCGACCGGGAGGATCGTGAGCGGCACAAGCGGACGTGGGGCGCACGCCCCGCCGCGATCGAACGGCCGGCGGGTGGCCGTGATCCTGGGCGCGGCTCTCTCGCTGCTGATCGCGTTCGGAGGCGGCTACCTCCTGGCGCAAGGTGGGAACGAGGGCGACGCGGCGATCTCCGCGACGCCGAGCCGCACGTCGGCGCCCAGCCCCAGCCAGGACGAGTCGCCCGATCCCTCACCGTCCGGCACCGCGTCGCCATCGCAGTCGGCCGCACCACCGATCCTCGAGGACGGCCGGCACTTCGTGTTCCTGAACGCGGCGAAGGAAAGCGGTCCGCGATCGCTCACGTTCGACCTGGCCGAGTTCTACACCGACGAGGAAGCGGTGCAGGTGGCCCAAGACCGGGGAGACGAGGCGGTGAACGGCTACTACATCGTCAACGACAACCCGCGGCTCCGGACGATGCCCGTGGCCGCCTCGGTCGTCGTTCGCTACATCCCGGACGGCTCGTGCTGCGCCTTACAGCAGGGAACTTCCCCGCGTTCGCCGAGGCCGTGAACGGCACGACACAGACGGACTACTTCGTCCAGGCCCCCTGGTGGATCGTCGTTCGCGAGGGTGAGATCCACAGGATCGAACAGCAGTACCTGCCCTGATCGGCCTGTCGACGGTGAGAGGTCGCGACGGCCGGTAGCCTCGGGCCATGCCTCGCGACTGGGACGCCGCCGCCTATGACCGCTTGCCCGTCCCCATGACCGAGTGGGGCACCACGGTGCTCGGATGGCTCGAGCTCCGAGGTGACGAGCGGGTCCTTGACGCCGGGTGCGGCACCGGGAAGGTGACCGTGATGCTCCGCGACCGGTTGCCGGAAGGCGCGGTGATCGCCCTCGACGGTTCGTCGTCGATGATCGAGCAGGCGCGGTCCCGGCTGGGCGAGGATCGGGTCGAGTTCGTGGTGGCCGACCTGCTTGCGCCTCTCCCAGTCCTTCCGCCCGTCGACGCGATCCTGTCCACGGCCACCTTCCATTGGATCCTCGATCACGACAGGTTGTTCGCGAACCTGGCTGCCGTCCTGCGACCGGGAGGCCAGCTCGCGGCACAATGCGGAGGAGTGGGCAACATCGCGTCGGTCGAGGCGGCGCTGCGAGCCATGGGCGAGGACTTCCAGGGCCACAAGCTCTTCGCAAGCCCCGAGGCGACCCGGCAACGACTGGAGGCTGCGGGATTCATCGACGTGCAGACGTGGCTGCATCAGGAACCGACGACGCTGGCCGACGGCGATCTGGAGCCGTACTTGGAAGCGATCTGTCTCGGAGACCACGTCGAGGGGATGACGCGGGAACAGCGGCGCGCGTTCGTCCACGAGGTCGCGACGAGGATGCCCGATCGGGTGATCGACTACGTGCGCCTGAACATCCGGGCGCGCCGCGCTTGAATCATCAGTTCCCCAGGAGCCCGTACCAGAGAAGACCCGCCGAGGCGCTCGCCGCGATGACGGGCAATACCCTCCATCCCAGGCGCCAGAGGCCGACGAACGCGATCGCCGCGACGATCGCCGCGAACACGTCGATGCTCGCCCACACCGGCGCGGGCACGTCGAACACCCCGAGGAGACGCGCTCCCTCCACTTCGTCGAACAGGGTCGCGATGGCGAACGTCACGGCGAGGTTGGCGATCACACCGACGACCGCCGCCGTCACGGTCTGCAGGGCGGCCGCGAGACGGCGGTTCCCCCGCAGGCTCTCGATGTACGGCGCCCCGATGAAGATCCACAGGAAGCAGGGCGCGAACGTCGCCCACACCGCGACGAACGCCCCCAGCGTGCCCGCCACGAGCGGATCGAGGCCGCCGGGATTCTGGTAGGCCCCGACGAACCCGACGAACTCCAGGACCATGATCAACGGCCCGGGCGTGCTCTCGGCGAGGCCGAGGCCCACGACCATCTGCCCCGGCAACAGCCATCCGTACGTCGAGACCGCCGCGACGTTCACGTACGCCAGCACCGCGTAGGCGCCACCGAAGGTCACGAGCGAGGCGCGCGAGAAGAACCAGCCCATCTCGGTGAGCGTGTCGCCATCTCCACGCCACCAGGCGATGAGCGCGATCGGCACGAGCCAGACGAGCGACCCGATGACCAGGGTGCGCGCGGCGCGAGCGTTCGACGGCACCGTGTGTGCGGGTCTCGGAGCATCGTCACGCAACGCGATCCGTTCCTGCTCTTCGAGCTCGAGCGCGACGCCGACGTCGAACGTTCCCGGCCGGACCGTCGAGCCGACGAGACCGATCGCCACGGCGCCCACGACGATCAAGGGGAACGGCACGTGCACGACGAAGATCGCCACGAACGCGGCGATCGCCACCGCGAGCATCAGGCCGTTGGCCAGGGCCCTGCCGCCGATGCGGATCGTCGCGGCGGCCACGATCGCGATCACGGCCGGCGCGATCCCGCCGAAGATCGCGCTGACCCATGACACGTCCCCCTTCGCGGCGAACAGCCACGAGAGGCCGAACATGACGAAGACGCTCGGCAGCACGAACGTCACGCCCGCGACCAGTCCGCCCTTGACCCGGTGGAGCAACCAGCCGACGTAGATGGCCAGCTGCGTCGCCTCGGGCCCGGGCAGCAGCATGCAGAAGTTCAGGGCGTGGAGGAACCGTCCGGCCGAGACCCATCGGCGCTTGTCGACGATCTCCTCGTGCATCAGCGCGATCTGCCCGGCGGGCCCGCCGAAGTTGATGAACCCGAGCTTCACCCAGAAGCGAGCGGCGTCGCGGAAGGGAACACCGTGCGACGCTCCGGCCGGATCCTCAGACACGCCGGCGAGCGTACCCCGCCTCAGATGAACAGCGAGACGGCCGCGTCGCGCATCTCGGCGATCGCGGTAGCGGCACCGATCGGCTCCTCCAGCCCGTCGAGCAGGTCCTCGGACTTCAGCCCGAGGAGGTCCATCGTCATCTGGCACGGGATCAGCCGGACGCCCAGCTCCTGGGCGGTCCTCATCAGCTCCTCCGGCTTGGCCACCCGTTGGTCGTCGGCCAGCTTCTTGAACATCGTTGGGCCCGCGCCGGCGAAGTGGTAGCGCGAGAGCTTCGCCTTCTGCGCGGAGCCGGGGTTCATCGCGCTCATCATCTTCTGCATCCAGTTGTCGCCCGTGATGCGCACGCCGGGCTTCACGATGGCGAACAGCCCCCAGAAGGTGAAGAACACGCTCGACTCCATGCCGCTCGCGGCGGCGGTGGTGGCCAGGATCGTGGTGGGCCAGATGCGATCGAGGTCGCCGCCCCAGGCGATGATCGTCAGCTTGTTCTTCTTCTTGACCTGCCCTCGCTGCGCGGCCTCCAGTGCCTCCACACGCGCCAGGAGCTCGGCGTAGGTTGGCGCGTCGATGTGATCCTGCGCGCCGAGATCAGCCCAGCCGTTCGGCGCCCAGGCTCTCCGTCGGTGCCATGCCGGCTCACACCTTCCGGATGAAGTAGCGGAACTGGCCCGGAGGGTCTCGTCCGACTCGAGCAGCTCGTTGCCGCTGATCTCGGCCCAGCTGGGCACGTCGGACTTCGAACCGGGATCGGTGGCCGAGCAGCTCGAACAGATCGCCCGGCTCGCGCATCCAGCAGCGCCTTGGCCAGTGTCACGAGCGGGCCCGGGCATGCCTGGCCGCGAGCATCGACGGTTGTGGTGACTGTCGTGGACACGTGGAACCTCCTGACGGAGCGGTGCGCGGAGGAGGACGATGGAGCGGGAGCGGTGAGATCCGCTCCCGGTCACGCGCGGACAGCAGATGCGGTCGGGGATCATCGCCCCCACGATGCCGGCTGCGCGTGTGCAGATCATTTGCAGGTGCAACAGTCTAGCCGGGATCCGGCGTCGTGACGCAGCCCGAGGACAGGCCGAGCCGTCGCAGTCCTTCCCAGATCGCCTGGACCGAAGTCGGTCACACCCCCTCCCGATCGTCTCCATCAGCTCTCCGTTCGTCTCCACGTGGTCGAGTCCCACCACGTGACCGACTCGTGGAGCACCACGGGCCCCTGATCGTCGATCGAGTCGAACCCGGGATCGTTGGGGTCGTCGGCGTTCACCGCGATCCACCCGCTCACCAAGATGTCCGAGCCCGCGGAGGACACGAGCGGGGCCGCGACGCCGGCAGCGGTATGCCCCTCGGTCGAGAACTCGATGCTCGACTCGTCGGGATCGACCCACGCGATCAGCACCGGCGCCCAGACGTCCCCGTAGCGCCCCGGCTGATAGGCGTTGCGGCGTTCTGTCGGCATCTCATCCGTCGCGCCGTCGTAGGCGAACGGGATGCCGGTGGCCTGACGGAGGTTCGCCGCACCGCTTCTTGCACGTCCTCGATCGATCCGGCGGGGCCTCGGTCAGGTTCAGCCACGTAGTGGATCGGGTCGCACGGGTTCCAGCGGACCGGGTCGCCCGAGAAGTCCCGGGCCAGGAACCGTGCCTCGGCGTGGTCGGCGGTCGTCGCGGACGATCCAGGACCGAGACCAGCAGCGCGGCGACCATGGAGCACGACGGTGGCGACGCCGAGCCCACCGCGGCCGGAACCGCCGGCGACCGGCGCCGGCTCCAGCGCCGGCTCCACGGTGGCCACGGGGGCAGGGGCGCCCGAGCGCGCGCGGTCGGGCCGGGCGGGATGTGTGGGGGAAGCGGCTGCACGGCGGGAGGCTCCTTCGATGATGCCTGGGACCGATGCTATGTGGCATCGGCAGTTTCGGCCGGCTACCGAACCAGCGCTCGACGATCCTTCGGCCAGTACACGAGCAGGACCTTCGCCTTGAGCGCGTCACGGATGACGGGGCCGAACTGGCGGCTGTCGGTCGACGCGGCCTCGAAGTCTCCCTGGACCCAGAACTCGTCCGCGGCCATCACCCGCTCACCGACGCGTTCGCCGGGCACGGCCGTCACGCGCTTCACCATCTCGTAGCCGGGGCGCGACGGGTGCTCGACGACGACCACGTCGCCGCGCCGGTATCCCCTGCGCGTCGCGACCAGCGCCCAGTCACCGGGGGCCAGCGCGGGGGCCATCGCCCACCCTCGATCCGCACCCGCGACGGCTTCCAGCGCACGCACGCGACCGCCAGGCCGGCGGCCACGGCGACCCCAGCCACGAGGCCGGAGAACGCTCGCCGACCGCGGTGATAGGTTTCCGGTCCCAGGCCGAGGGAACGGTCATCGGACGAAGGAGGCGTTTCCATGTTCGAAGCATTCCTCAAGCCAAGCCGCACCGTCCACGCCCACTGCGACCTGCCGTGCGGCGTCTACGACCCCGCGCAGGCCCGCATCGAAGCGGAGTCGGTCAAGGCCTGTCAGGAGAAGTATCAGGGCAGCGACGACCCCGTGTTCAAGGAGCGCGCCGTCTCGATCAAGGAAGAACGCGCCGACCTGGTCAAGCATCATCTGTGGGTGCTGTGGACCGACTACTTCAAGCCCGAGCACGTCGAGAAGTTCCCGGACCTGCACGACAAGTTCTGGAAGGCCACCAAGCTGGCCGGCGATTCGAAGAGGTCACAGGACCCGGCGCAGGGTCAGCAGCTGCTGGATGCAGTCGACGATCTGGGCAAGGTCTTCTGGGAGACCAAGTCCTGAGCGAGATCCGCTTGCGCGCTTCGAGCCGCTCGCCCTGGCTCCGACACTGAACCGAAGCCCGGGGCGCCAGGTGCCCCGGGCTTCGTCGTCCACCAGACCTGCCCCATCCTCGTCGGACCCCAACGGGGCCCGGCCTCTCGCGTACCTCGCGAAGAGCCCGGTGGGAGAGGCCGTCGGATCCCTCACCCACCGGGACGATGCGCCGATGGCGCGATCCCCCTCTCGCTGCTCGTTCGAGCGCGTTCGCGCGAGACGGACCTGGCGAGGTGGAGTGGGTCTGGCGGCACCCCACCCCGCCCGGTCTCGAAGGATGCATCGGCACCGGGCGGGGTGAGCGCGCACCCGTCGAAGGGCTCGACCTGTGGGACGAACGGCCGAGCCAGGGTGGACGAACGGTGGGGTGGGCGGCGCGCCGTCGGCCGAGGCAGGCGGCCGAACGGCCCCTGCTAGGCTCGCGCACCGTGAAGGACGTGGGACTCGTCGGGGTGCCGTTCAGCGGCAAGAGCACGTTGTTCACGGCGTTGACCCGGGCCGGCTCCCACGGCGGCCAGGCCAACGTCGCCGTCGTGCCCGTGCCCGATCCTCGCTTGCAGGTGCTCACCGACATGGAGTCCTCGGCCAAGACCGTGGCCGCCCAGGTGAGGTTCGTCGACGTGCCCGGAGGCGTTTCCAGCGCGCAGGGGCTCGCGAAGCTGCGCGAGGTGGATGCACTGGCGGTCGTGCTGCGGTGCTTCGGGTCCGATGCCTCGCCGCTCGACGAGCTCTCGACCGTCCGCGCCGAGCTATTGCTCGCAGACCTCGTTGTGATCGAGAGCGCGCTGCAGAAGGCGGAGAAGAAGGCTCGGGTGAAGCCGGGACCGGAGGTCGACGCCTTACGGCTCGCGAAGGAGGCGCTGGACGACGAGACCGCGCTGCGCGATGCGGGGGTGTCGGACGATGATTCGGCACTTCTTCGAGGCATCGCTCCCCTGACGCTGAAGCCGGAAGCCGTGGTCGCCAACCTCGAGGAAGGGCTGGAGGTGCCGCGTGCGCTGGCCGACGTGGGAGCCGTCGGCGTGTACGCCTCGATCGAGGCGGAGACCGCCGAGATGGACGCCGAGGAGGCACGGGCATTGCTCGAGGAGTTCGGCGTCAGCGAGCCGGGGCTGGCGACCGTGATCGCGGCGAGCTATCGGGCGCTGGATCTGATCACGTTCCTCACGACCGGCGAGGACGAAACCCGCGCCTGGGAGGTTCGGCGGGGTGCGAAGGCCCCCGAGGCGGCCGGCGTGATCCATAGCGACCTCGAGCGCGGCTTCATCCGCGCGGAGGTGATCGCCTACCAGGAGCTGGTCGCCGCAGGATCGATGGAAGCCGCGAAGGCCGCCGGCAAGCTCCGACAGGAAGGCAAGGACTACCCGGTCGCCGAAGGCGACATCCTGAACATCCGCTTCAACGTCTAGAGACGAGGCTTACCCTCGCCGGATGGATACCGCCCCTGGAGATTCGAGATCTACCGACCGTTGGCTCACGCCGGGCGTCCGAGAGATCGGGCTCTCGAGCTTCTTCTCGGACGCGGGTCACGAGATCCCGACCTCGCTGCTGCCCAGCTTCCTGACCGCAACGATCGGCGTACCCGCGTCGGCCTTGGGGCTGATCGAGGGCATCGCCGACGGTGCGGCGGGGGTCGCCAAACTGGCGGGCGGAGCTCTCGCCGACGACCCGCGTCGTCGCAAGCGGGTGGCCGTCGGCGGGTACACCGTCACCGCAGTGCTCTCGAGCGCGGTGGGGCTGGCGACGAGCGCGTGGCAGGTCGGCGTGCTGCGAACCGGCGCCTGGGCTGCGCGCGGGATCCGTGGTCCTTCCCGGAACGCGATCCTGGCCGACGTGGTGCATCCGTCGGCGTACGGCCGCGCGTTCGGGTTCGAGCGCGCGGCCGACAACCTGGGCGCGATCGCCGGGCCGCTGCTGGCCCTCTTGCTGGTGAGCGTGGTCGGTGTGCGCACCGCGATCCTGCTCTCGATCGTGCCGGGGTTGCTCGCGGCGATGGCGATGTACTTCGCGGCCAGGCACGTGCGGAAGCCCACGACACGGGAACGGCGACCGATCCGGCTGCAGGTTCGTCCGGTGCTGCGTGCCGGCATGAGCCGGCTGTTCCTGGGGATGGGAGCGTTCGAGTTCGGCAACTGCGCGGCGACGCTGCTGATCCTGCGGGCGACCGAGCTGCTCGAACCCGGGCGTGGCCAGGACGCCGCGACGCAAATCGGAATCTGGTTGTACGTGGCCTACAACGCTGCCGGCACGCTCGCGAGCGTGCCGGCAGGTCACCTCGGCGATCGACGGGGAACCAAGATCACCCTCCTCGTGGGAGCCGGCGCATCCTTGGCCGCCTATGCGTCGTTCGCGGGCGTGGGAGCGAGCGTGCCCGTGTTGGGTGTCGCGTTCGTGCTCGCCGGCGTCGGGATCGGGTTCGCCGAGACCGGAGAGACTGCTGCGGTGGCGGCTCGGTCGCCTGAACCGATACGAGGTTCGGCCTTCGGGTTGCTCGCCGGTCTGCAGAGCACCGGCAACCTGCTCGCAAGCGTGATCGCGGGCGTGATGTGGACCGCCGTGTCGCCGCGAGCGGCGTTCCTGTGGCTGGCGGCGTGGATGACGGTCGCGGTCCTCGTGTTCCTGACGCTCGACGATCGAGCGGGAGTACCCTCCACTTCATGAGCGGCCGAGACAGCTACCGGATCGGCGAGGCCGCGAAGGCGTTAGGCGTGCGGGTCGAGACGCTGCGACGGTGGGAGAGCGAGGGCAGGCTCCACGTCGACCGAACGGCCGGCGGTCAGCGCACCGTGCCGGCTTCCGAAGTGGCACGGCTGCTGTCCGAACGGCGGAACGACGAGCCGATCGCCGCGGCGAGCGCCCGCAACCGCTTCCCGGGCGTGATCACCGAGGTCAAGCGTGACGGCCTGGCCGCCACCGTGGAGATCCAGGCCGGCCCCCACAGAGTCCTGGCGTTCATCACGCGGGAGGCGGCCGATCAGCTTGGCCTGGAACCGGGCATGGAGGCTGTGGCCGCCGTGAAGGCCACCAGCGTCATGGTGAACCTGCCCGAGGATTGAACCCAGCCGCGTTCAGTCCGTGCCGATCATCACGTCCGTGGCTTTGATGATGGCGGTCCTCTACGCATGACCCTTAGCTTCAGACTGGTCCATCACCAGCTTTCTCTTGGCATCGGGCTGACGTAAACGCTAGGCTACTCACCTCATCCGTCGGGGGGCCTGCATCGTGAAACGACTGTTGATCGCGCTCTGTTCCTTCAGCCTCGTGCTCGGCGCCTGTTCCTCCGACAACGACGAGAGCGGGTCGGCGGACGCTACGGAACCGGCCGAGACCGAGCTCACGGTGTTCGCGGCCTCGTCCTTGACGGATGCCTTCGAGACCGAGATCGGGCCGGCCTTCGAGGCAGCAAACGAAGGCACGACCGTGATCTTCAACTTCGGCGCTTCGGACTCGCTGGCCGGACAGATCCAGAGCGAGGGCACGGCCGACGTGTTCGCCAGCGCCAGTGGGACCTGGATGGACGCGGTGGAGGATGACCCCGGGGTCAGCGACCGGACCGACTTCGTCGAGAACCGGCTGGTCGTCATCACGCCCCCGGACAACCCTGCGGGCGTGAGCTCGATCGAGGACCTCGGCGAGCCCGGCGTCCAGCTCGTGCTTGCCGCCGAGGGCGTGCCCGTGGGCGACTACTCGCGCGAGGCGCTGGACAACGCGGGCATCCTGACCGAGGCCGAAGACAACGTGGTGTCCAACGAGGAGGACAACGCCAGCGTCGTGGCCAAGATCGTCGCTGGCGAGGGTGACGCGGCCATCGTGTACGAGTCCGACATCTCCGCGGCGGCCGGGAACGAGGTCAACGCCGTCGAGATCCCCGACGCGGTCAACGTCATCGCCACCTATCCCGTCGCTGTCGTGAAGGGGGCCTCCAACGCGACGCTCGCGGCCGACTTCGTGGCGTACCTCACGGGTCCCGAGGGTCAGGCTACCCTCACCGAGTACGGGTTCGAAGCGGTGAGCTGACGCCACGATGCGCGCGCGGCTCCCCCTTCCCCTGTGGATCCTGGCGGGCATCGGCTCGATCTTCGTGGCGCTGCCGTTGGTAGCCCTGCTGATCCGTGCCCCGTGGGGGGATCTCGAGACGGCGCTCACCGGAGTGGGGGCGAGCTCCGCGCTTCGCCTCTCGATCGTCGTGTCGGTAGCCGCGACCGGCTTGTCGATCCTGTTGGGCGTGCCGATCGCGTGGGTCCTGGCCCGAACGGAGTTCCCGGGGCGGTCGGTGCTGCGGGCGGTCGTCGTGCTCCCCTTGGTCCTTCCCCCCGTGGTCGGCGGCATCGGTCTGCTCGCGGCGCTGGGGCGCGGTGGCGTCGTGGGGCGCTGGCTCTACGAAGGGCTGGGGATCCAGCTCACGTTCACGGTCTGGGGCGCGATCGCCGCCACCACGTTCGTCGCGATGCCGCTCATGGTGCTTGCCACCGAATCGGGGTTACGATCGATCGACCAGCGGTACGAACGGGCGGCGGCGGCGTTGGGAGCAAGCCCCCGGTACTCGATCCGTCGCATCGTCCTGCCGATGCTCGGTCCGCAGCTCGTCGCGGGCGCCGTGCTCGCGTGGGCGAGGGCCTTGGGCGAGTTCGGCGCCACGATCACGTTCGCCGGCAACCTGGCCGGACGTACTCAGACCCTGCCGCTGGCGGTCTATGAGGCCCGCAACACCGACCCTGGCGGGGCCATCTTCCTGTCCTTGGTGTTGGTGGCGCTGTCGGTCGGCGTGCTCGTCGTTATGGCGCGGTCGCATCATCCAGGCTCGCTGAACCCTGGCAGGATGCTGGCGTGAGCCTGCACGCAGACTTCACCGCCCGCCGTGACGCCTTCGAGCTCGCGATCGCGCTCGACGTCGCCGACGGCGAGACCCTCGGGCTGCTCGGGCCCAACGGCGCCGGCAAGTCGACGGTCGTCGACGCGCTCACGGGCACGCTCGCCGTCGCGCAAGGGATCGATCGAGCTCGGCGGCGAACGGATCGATCATCTTCCCCCCGAGGAACGCCCGATCGGCGTGTGCTTCCAGGACGACCTGCTGTTCCCCCGGCTCTCGACGTTGGAGAACGTCGCGTTCCCCCTCCGGGCGCGCGGCGTCGCGAAGGCCGAGGCCCGCCGTCGCGCCGACCGAGCTCCTCGGGAAGCTCGCTCCGCAGGTCGATCCCGGCGCGGCGCCCGGCGTCGCTGTCGGGAGGACAACGCCAGCGCGTCGCATTGGCGAGGGCGCTGGCGCCCGAACCCCGTCTGCTCGTGCTGGACGAGCCGTTCTCCAGCGTGGACGTCTCGGCGCGCCCCGGGCTGCGGGCGCTCGTGCGCGAGGTGGCGCGAACCTTCGGCGGGGCCACGATCTTGATCGCGCACGACCCGCTGGACGCGCTCACCCTTGCCGACCGCGTCACGCTGCTCGACGACGGGCGCCAGACCCAGACCGGCACGCCCGAGCAGATCCGCACAGCGCCCCGCTCGGCGTACGCCGCCGACCTGGTCGGCGTGAACCTGCTCGCCGGCGTGTTGGAGCCGCTCGATGACGGCGCGGCGACTCTTCACGCCGAGGGAGGCGACATCACCGTGGCTCCTACCGGTCCCGTCGAGCACGGCGACCGGGCGCTCGCCAGCATCAAGCCAAGCGATGTGTCGCTGCACGCCGCCGAACCGGAGGGATCGGCGCGCAACGTGTTCCGCGGCGCGATCGGTGAGATCGCCGTCGACGGTGAACGCGCCAGGATCAGGGTCGTGACCCGTCCTCCGCTGACGGCCGAGATCACGGCAGGCTCGGCGACGCGCATGGGACTGCGCGTGAGCGCCGAGGTCTGGGCCAGCTTCAAGGCCGTGGAGGTCTCGTTGCAGGTCGAGCACGCCGACGACAGTCCGCCGCCAGCCGGTAACCTGAGCGCGTGAAGACATCCGAGCGGGAGTCGCTCGAGGCTCCCGAGCCCGGCCCCAACGACCCCGAACCCACGAAGCACAAGAACCCCGTCCTGCAGTTCCTGGGGGAGCTGCCCGGGCTGATCATCATGGCCTTCGTCCTGGCCCTGCTGATCAAGACGTTCTTCGTTCAGGCGTTCTACATCCCCACGGGGTCGATGGAGCCGACCCTGAGGCCCGGCGATCGTGTGCTGGTGCTGAAGGTTCCGTACTACTTCCATGACCCGCGTCGTGGCGACGTCATCGTGTTCGAGGATCCCGACGCCACCAACGGGCCCGATCGGGGCATGATCGGCGGGTTCTTCCATTGGATGTTCGAGGGCCTGGGGGTCCAGCGCCCGGACAACGAGGACTTCATCAAGCGCGTGATCGGCCTTCCCGGCGAATCGGTCTGGGCGGAAGGAGGGCAGGTCTACGTCGACGGCGTCGCGATCGACGAGCCCTACCTCAAGCAGCAGACGGCCGACTTCAAGAAGGTCAAGGTGCCTGACGGCATGCTCTTCGTGCTGGGCGACAATCGCGCCAACTCCGAGGACTCGCGGTTCGGGCTAGGCATCTCCACGAAGGCGTCTGGCGGTGTCGGCTTCATCCCCATCGACAAGGTGATAGGGAAGGCCGAGGTCGCGATCTGGCCGCCCTCCAGGCTCGACCTGGGCATCGACTAGTCCATCACGGACTAGCGGCGGGGAACGGCGCGGTTGCGCGGGCCCACAGGCTGCTCGCCGGGCACGAACAGCCGCGCGAACGACCACACGATCGCCGCGATGCCGAAGCCGGCGAGCCACACGATGACGGGAGGGTCGTCGAGCGCGAAGAACCGGGCGCTCGGGGGCCATACCAAGGCGATCACGAACAGCCCCGCCATGCCCCAGATCAACGCCAACCGCGCCCGGGTGAGCGGCGCCGCCAGGATCGACAACACCAGGAACCCGATCCAGGTCAACACCATGACCGCGGTCGTCTGCGCCTCCTGGAGCGTGACGCCGGGCTCGTTCGCGGCCAGCCGGTAGGCAGCCAGGGTGGCGATCGCCGCCAGGGTTCCCGTCGGGATCGCGAACCGGAGCACGCGTTCCACGAACCCGGGGCGGAACCGCTCGGTGTTGGGCGCGAGGGCCAGGAAGAACGACGGGATGCCGATCGTGAGCGACCCGATCAACGTGAGGTGTCGGGGCAGGAACGGGAACACGAACCCTGCAACCCCCGTCGCGAGCGAGATCAGCATGGCGTAGACGGTCTTGTTCAGGTAGAGGCCGCTCGTGCGCTCGATGTTGCCCAGCACCCGCCGTCCCTCGCCCACAACGGGCGGCAGCGCGTCGAAGTTGGAGTCCAGCAACACCAGCTGCGCGACGGCGCGGGTCGCGTCGCTCCCCGACCCCATAGCCACGCCGATGTCGGCGTCCTTCAGGGCGAGCGCGTCGTTCACGCCGTCGCCGGTCATCGCGACCGTGTGCCCGTGCGCCTGCAGGGCCTTGACCATCGCCCGCTTCTGCTGCGGCGTGACCCTTCCGAAGACCCCATGGCTCTCCAGCTCCCCCGCGAGCTCGTCGGGATCCTCCGTCAGGTTCCGCGCATCGACCGGTTCCTCGGCGTCGGGCAACCCGAGCTGCCGCGCGATCGCCCCTACCGTGCGCGGGTCGTCGCCGGAGATCACCTTCACGGTCACGTCCTGCTCGCGGAAGTACCGCAGGGTGTCGGCCGCGTCGGGGCGCGGTTGATCCGCCAGGATGACCAACGCGACGGGCTCGAGATCGGCGGGAAGCGACTCGTCAGCGAGCGCCGTTCCCCGCGCCAGGAGCACGACCCGCTTGCCCTCGTGCGACAGGTCCTCGACCCGACCGAGCACGTCCCCGTGCCCGTCGGCGGATGCGAGGAGCACGTCCGGCGCGCCCAGGAGCCACGCGCCTTGCCCGTCGAACGATGCGCCGCTCCATTTCCTCGCGCTCGAGAACGGCACGACGGTCCCTACTGGCCAGTCCGGAGCGGCGTCGAACCGATCCCGGATCGCCAGCATGGTGGCGTTGGGGGCGGTGTCGGCTGCGGCGATCGCCGCGAGGGCGTCGGTGGCGACCGAGTCCTCGTTCGTCGCCACGAGGTCGACAGCTTCGACCGCCAGCTTCCCCTGCGTCAAGGTTCCCGTCTTGTCGATGCATAGGATGTCGATGCGCGCGAGGCCCTCCACGGCCGGCAGCTCCTGAACCAGCACCCGCTGACGCGCGAGGCGGACGACCGCAACGGCGAACGCCAGCGAGGTCAGCAGCACCAGGCCTTCGGGCACCATCGCCACGGTGCCCGCCACCGCCCCGGACACTGCGTCGCGCCAACCACCGTCGGAGGCGCGCAGCTGCGAGACGAACAACAGCACCGCCGTCGGCACGATCGCGAAGGTGACGTAGGTGAGGATGCGATCGATCCCGCCGCGCAGCTCCGACCGGGTGAGGGTGAACCTGCGCGCGTCCTGGGCGAGCTGCACGGCGTAGGCCTCCTTGCCCACCTTGCTCGCGCGATACCGGCCCGAACCCGCCACCACGAACGAGCCGGACAGCACCTGGTCCCCCGCCGCCTTGACGACGGGGTCGGATTCCCCGGTCAGGAGCGACTCGTCGACCTCCATGCTCGCGCTCGACAGGACCACGCCGTCGACGACGATCTCGGCCCCGGCGGCCGCGTCGAGCACATCGTCGAGCACGACGTCCCCCACCGAGACCTCGTGCACCTGGCCGCCGCGTACCACCCGCGCCTTCGGGGCGGTGAGGACCGTCAACCGGTCGAGTGTTCGCTTCGCCCGGAGCTCCTGCACGATGCCGATCGCGGCGTTCGCGATCAGCACGAACCCGAACAGCGCATCCTGGAGCGGGCCGACCACCAGGATGATCGCGAGCATCGCGCCCAGGATCGCGTTGAATCGCGTGAAGATGTTGCCCCGCACGATCTGCGCCACCGTGCGAGTGGGGACCGAAGGGACGTCGTTCAGGTCGCCGCGGGCTATCCGCTCGGCGACCTGCTCGGCGGAGAGTCCCCGATCCGCGTCGATCTCGATGGTGTCTGTCATCCGTGCGTGAGACCGCGGTCGGCCGCCCAAGCATCGAGAAGGTCATAGGCCTGCGACTCCTCGATCGGGCCGCGTTCCAGGCGCAGCTCCATGAGGTGGCGCAGCGCCTCGCCCACGGCGGGGCCTGGCTCGATGCCTAGGCGCGCCATGACCTGGGCGCCATCGAGCGGCGGCCGGAGGGCATCCAGGTTCTCCTGCTCGGCGAGCTGCGCGATCCGTCCTTCCAACTCGTCCTGCAGCCGCGCGAACCGCGCGGCCCTGTTCTCGTTCCGCGTGGTGCAGTCCGCGCGGGTGAGCTGGTTCAGCCGGTCGAGCAGCGGACCGGCGTCCCGCACGTAGCGACGGACCGCCGAGTCGCTCCAACCCTCGCCGTAGCCATGGAACCGCAGGTGCATCTCCACCAGGGTCCGCACTTCCTCGATCATCGCGTTCGGATAGCGGAGCTCACGCATGCGCTTCTCGGCCATGCGCGCGCCGACCACCTCGTGGTGATGGAACTGCACGCCCTCGCCGGTGATCTCGCGGGTCGCCGGCTTGCCCGCATCGTGCAGCAGCGCCGCGATCCGCAGCGTGAGGTCGGGCTCGGTGCGCTCGACCACCGCGAACGTGTGATGCAGCACGTCCTTGTGGCGATGGACGGGATCCTGTTCCAACCGCATCGCGGCGAGCTCCGGCAGGAACCCGTCCGCGACTCCCGTGTCGACCAGGAGCTCGAGTCCCTTCGCGGGGCGCGACGCCACCAGGAGTTTGTCGAGCTCGTCGCGGATCCGTTCGGAGGAGACGATCGACAGCCGCTCCCGCATCGCCCGCATCGCCTCCACGACCCGCGGCGAAGGTGTCA
The DNA here is from genome assembly GCA_963758715.1 of uncultured Actinomycetes bacterium. Classification (GTDB taxonomy): domain Bacteria; phylum Actinomycetota; class UBA4738; order UBA4738; family HRBIN12; genus JAOUEA01. Next base: position 106,394 of record CAVWWK010000006.1, on the reverse strand, counting down.
CGTCCAGCTGGGCCACGAACCGCGCGGCACGCACCATGCGGAGCGGGTCGTCGCCGAACGCGGTCTCGGGATCGAGCGGCGTGTCCAACGCGCGCGCGGCGAGGTGTCGCACTCCTCCGTAGGGATCGACGAACGTGCCCTCGGGGAGCTTGACGGCCATCGCGTTGATCGTGAAGTCGCGCCGCGACAGGTCGGTGCCGACGTCCTTGCCGAAGGTGACCGACGGCTTGCGGTGCTCCTCGGCGTACACCTCCTGGCGGAACGTGGTGATCTCCAACCGTTGTCCGTCCTTCATCGCTCCGACCGTGCCGAACCGCACGCCCACCAGGTACTGACGGTCCGCCCACCCGCGGAGAAGGGTCGTGGTCTGCGTGGGATGCGCGCTGGTCGTGAAGTCGAGATCGGGGGAAGGGCGAGCGAGCACCATGTCCCGAACCGATCCACCCACGAGGTAGAGCTCGTGCCCTGCCGCGACGAATCGCTCGCCGAGGTCCTTGGCGAGGGCGGGGACGTCGAGGACGGCGCCGGGCGCGCCGGGTTCGGTCATCACGCGAGCATAACCACGGCCGGGTCTCGGGCCGCGGTAGCGTCCACGCATGCCCATCTGGCTCGGGTTCATCTGGACCTCGCCGAATACGGTGATCGGCCTCGTGTTGGGGCTCCTCACCTTCCAATGGCCGCGCGTCGGCCACGGCGCCCTCCTGTTCGACCGGACGCCGCGAGGGCTCACCGCCCTGATGCCCCGGCTGAACCGTTCGGCCATGACGGTGGGGTTCGTGATCCTGTCGGCCAGGCCCTTGACCGGCACGCTCCTCGCGCACGAGCTGCACCACATCCGTCAGTACGAGGCGTGGGGCCCGCTCTTCATCCCGGTGTACTTCCTGCTCGCGATCGGCTTCGGCTATCGCCGGCACCCTATGGAGGTGCGGGCGCAGATCGCGGCCGGGGAACGCGAGCCGCCGCCCCGGAAGTCGCGCAAGCGTTAGAAGGGCAGACCCTCGGATTCGGCCATCGTGGACCCGCGGTCCAGCACGCCACGGATCTGCAGGTCGAAGTCGTGAGGATTGGTCGCCGCGCGCCGGGCGTCGTCCTCGGTCACTAGCCCCTCCCTCACCAGCTTCACGAGTGACTGGTCGAAGGTCTGCATCCCGTAGAACTCGCCCTCGGCGATCACGTCGACGATCTGGTCGGTCGTGGCGGGGTCGACGATCCGGTCGAACACGCGACCGGTGTTCACCAGCACCTCCACCGCCGGCACGCGACCCTTCCCGTCCGCCTTCACGACGAGTCGCTGCGACACGATGCCGCGCAGCGAGCCGGCGAACGACGTGCGCACCTCCTTCTGCTGGTGCGGCGGGAACAGGTCCAGGATCCGGTTGATCGTCTCCATGCAGTCGATCGTGTGCAGTGTCGAGATCACCAGGTGACCGGTTTCGGCGGCCTGGATCGCCGACAACGCCGAGTCGCCGTCGCGGATCTCACCCACGAAGATCACGTCGGGATCCTGCCGGATCACGTGCTTGAGCGCGTTCGCGTAGGAATCGGTGTCGATGCCGATCTCACGCTGCTGGATGATCGAGAGGATGTCGTCGTGCACCACCTCGATCGGGTCCTCGATCGTCACGATGTGCGTGCGACGGGACCGGTTGATGTGCCCGATCATGGAGGCGATCGTCGTGGTCTTGCCGGTGCCGGTCGGCCCGGTGATCAGCACGAGTCCGCGGGGGGAATCCGCGAGGGTCTCCATCACGCCGGGGAGGCGCAGCTCCTCGAAGGTCGGCACCTCGCTCCGCACACGCCGGATCGCCAGGCCCACGACGCCTCGCTGCCTGAAGACGTTCACCCGGAACCGCCCGACGCCCTTGAGCGTCGTCCCGAGGTCGGCCTCGCTGGTGGCCTCGAACTCGCGCTTCTTGTGGTCCGACATCAGCTGGGCGGCGTAGGCCTCCGTGTCCGTCGGCGTGAGCACGTCGAACTCGGTGGGCGTGCAGCGCACCGTCGACCCGGATGAACGGAACGTTGCCCACCTTGAGGTGAAGGTCGCTGGCGCCACGTTCCACCGCGAACCGGAGCAACTCGTCGATCTCCATACCCAGACCGGGTCCCTTCCCTACCGGCACGCCGCCGTTCGGCGAACCTGACCATCCATCGGCCGTCCCCCGGTGGCACCTAAGCGCTTTTCGGCATGATGCTCCCGCCTACAATCCCCTGCGATGACCGACGACGATCAGCCGGGAAACGGTGGGCCCAAACGCAGGAAGCGCCGGCGTCGGCGCAAACGTCCGCCCAGCGGGCAGACCCAGGAGTCACGTTCACAGCAGCCGACCCCACAGCCGCCGGCCACCGGAACCGCGAAGCACGGCGGTAGGAAGCCGGGCCACGAGAAGGCCGCGAAGAAGAAGCGCGCGACCCGACGCACGCCGGTCCAGCGGGAGGTGTCTTCGGGAGGGGTCGTCTACCGCCGTGACGGCGACAGGATCGAGGTGGTCCTGGCATCGCGACGAACCCGTCGCGGGGATCTGGCTTGGGGCCTGGCGAAGGGCGGCATCGAGGAAGGTGAGTCGTTCGAGGACGCAGCCGTCCGAGAGGTGCGCGAGGAGACCGGTTACCAGGCGGTCATCGAGGCCTCGCTCGGCGACACGAAGTACTTCTACGTCTGGGAGGAGACCCGGATCCGCAAGACCGTGCACTTCTTCTTGATGCGATGCACGGGGGGCGACCCGGGCGATCGTGACGACGAGATGGAAGAGGTGCGGTGGTTCCCGCTCGAACGCGCCCTGAAGCGCGCCGCCTACCGCGGCGAGCGCGAGGTGCTCGGGCGCGCCGCCGACCTGCTCCGATGACGCTTCTCGAGGCCATCGTCGGGATCGCGATCGGCCTGGCGGCGGGCGTGCTCTCGGGCCTGTTCGGCGTGGGAGGCGGCATCGTGATGACGCCCGGCATCCAGGTGCTGCTGGGCACGACCCCCATCATCGCGCTCGCGACCCCGCTCCCGGTGATCCTGCCGACCGCGTTGACGGGCGCCATGACGTATCGCAGGGCGGGCGAGGTCGATGTGCACGCGGTCGCGTGGATGGTCGGTCCCGGCATCGGCGGATCGATAGCGGGCGCAGCGTTGACCGACGTCGTGGACACCCACCTCCTGCTGGTCGTCACGGCCGCCCTCCTCGCGTGGCAGGCCTTCGGCATCCTCAGGGGCGCGCGGAGGCGGGCGAGCGTGGATCCGAAGACGCGCATGGCAGCGACGCCGGCGGTGTTCATGGGGATCGGACTCGCGGCCGGGTTCGTGAGCGGACTGCTGGGCATCGGGGGTGGGTTGGTCATGGTGCCGCTGCTGGCGGGGTGGCTCGGCATGCCCCTCAAGCGCGCGCTCGGCACGTCCCTGCTGGCCATCGTGCCGCTCGTGATCCCGGGAACCGTCGTTCACGCGGCCCTGGGCCACATCGACTGGGCGATCGTGGGAGTCGTGACCCTGGGTGCCGTGCCCGGCGCCTGGGTCGGCGCCCGCCTCGCGCTGGGCACACGCGAACGGACCCTTCGACTGCTGGTCGGCTCGTTCCTGCTGGTCGTGGCCGTCGCGTACGGGGCGAACGAAGCGATCGCCCTGCTCGGGGGCTAGAGAGCCGAACGCTACGATGGCGCGGTCGGCATGACTACCCATCGCGCGCTCCGCATAACCCTCGCGTTCAGCCTGATCGCAGCCCTGTGCCTGCTCCCCTCGGCCGGGCTGCGTGCACAGGAGCCCGTGGTCACGCTGACCTTGCTCTCGCAGACCCCGGTCACGACGAACCAGGAACCGGAGCTCGAGTTGGTCTTCCGGGCGGCCAACGACGGCGAGACGACGATCGAGGACCTGTCGGTCGGCATCACGATCGGGCCGCGGGTGATCTCCCGCGTGCTCTACGAACAGTCTCTGACGGACGGTCCGGGAACGGCGCCGATCTACGCCAGCTCCGACCCGCAGACCGAGTCCCTGGAGCCGGGTCAACGACGGGACTTCACGATCCGCCTCAACCTCAAGGAGGACGTCCCCCAGATCGGGGCGGCGATCGATTCCGCGGTCTACCCCGCACAGGTCGACCTGCGCTCTTCCGACGTGCCGATCGTCGCCCTGAACACGCCGCTGATCCACATGGTGAGACCGCCCGAACGCCCACTGCGGCTCGCGTGGTGGATCGAGGCGACCGGTCCGATCGCATTCGGACCGGACGGCCGGCTCGACGATCCCGCGTTGGAGGCGGCCGTCACCCCTGGAGGCGCGCTCGGATCCCAAGTCGCCGCGCTCGTCCGCATGGTCGAGGACGCCGATCTCAGCTCCGCCGTCGATCTGGTCGTGGAGCCTTCCCTCTTCGAACAGTTGGCTCGGATGGCCGGCGGCTACGAGCGCGCGGACGGCACCGTCGTCGAGGCCGACGCCCCGCCCGCGACCCAGGCCGCGGCGGTCCTGAAGACCTTCCGCCAGGTCGCGCAGGCACGAGGAGGTCCGCAGATCTCCGCACTGCCCTTCTCTGGCCCCCTGCTCCCCGCCATGGTGTCGGGTGGGCTCGAGCAGGACCTCGCCGCGCAACGCGCCCTCGGCGACGATGTGGTGGAGGCGGCGCTCGGCCGAGCACCCGCGGCATCGGTCGCCAGGCCCCCCGCGGGTGCGATCGACGACGCGACGATCGACGATCTGGCCGCGCACGGGGTCGCCGCCGTCCTGGCGAACGCCGACGCGGTCGAGCGGGCCGCGCAGCTGAACGACTTCGCACCGTTGCCCGCCGCCGCCCTGACCCTGGAGCCCCCGAGCACGATCGACCTCGTGCTCCCCGACCCCGGGGTTCAGGCCCTGCTCGCCGATCCGGTGCTGATGGCCGATCCGGTGCGCGCGGCGCAGGCGGTCCTGGGCGAGATCGCGACTATCTGGCGTGAGCAGCCCGTCCCCGCTCCGCAGCCCGACGGGGCCGAGACGGTTCGCGGGATCGCGGTCGCGTTGCCTTCTTCGCTCCCTCCCGCCGTGTGGGGCCCACTCACCCGCCGCCTCGCCGAGGCCGCGTTCCTGGAACCGTCGTACGCGCAGGACTTCGTCGAGGAGGTCTATCCCCTGCAGACCGCGACCGAGCTCGCGGCGCCCTCGTTCGCCAGATTCCCGCTCGACTACGTGCAGAAGCTCCACGACGAACGCAAGGACGTCGAGGCGTACCGCTCGATGCTCATGGATCCGAGCTCCACGCCCGACCGGCTCCTGCGCGACCTGATGTTCGCCGAGGCCGGCGTGTACATAGACGACGACCTCGCGGGTCGTCGCTGGATCGATCAGGTCAACGGGTTCACCGACGACGTGTTCCAGCGCGTGCTTCCCGTGGGACCGCAGGCGTTCACGTTGACCGACACCGAGGGTCAGGTCCCGCTCCGCATGGGCGATCCGGGTGACACGCCGCTCGTCGTGCAGATCCAGCTGCGCTCTTCCCGGTTCGATTTCCCCGATGGGAACGAGCGGGTGGTCACGCTCACGGAGCCCGACCAGGTCGTGGTGTTCAACGTGCAGGCGAAGGCCGCCGGCGCGCAGACGATCAAGGTCCGAACGCGGGCGCCGTCGGGCCGCCCGCTGGACGAGACGAACCTGGCGGTGCGCACAACCGCGGTCAACACGATCGCGGTCGTCATCACGGGCGCGGCGGCGTTGTTCCTGCTCGTCCTGTGGTCCAGGAGGTACATCAAACGCCCGAAACGTTGATGCCGCCGCCGGCCGAGCTGCCGGAAGAAGACTCACGGGCGACCTACGCTCGCAACACGGCGGTCATGACCGTGGGCACCACGCTGTCGAGGATCACCGGGTACCTTCGCATCGCGGCGCAGACGGCGGCACTGGGTGTCCTGGTCGGGTCTCTGGGCGACACGTTCACGCGAGCCAACACCACTCCGAACATCGTCTACGAGCTGATCCTGGGCGGGATCCTCACGTCCATCTTCGTGCCGGTGTTCGTCGAATGGCGTCAGAAGCACGGACGAGAAGAAGCGTGGGACGTCGGGCGGCGGGTCCTGACGCTGGCGTTGGTCGTCCTGTCGGCGGTGACCGTGGTCGGCATGGTCTTCGCACCGCAGATCATGCAGCTGTACCTGGTCTTCTCGCATGCTCCCGACCGGCAGCAACAGGTCGAGCTTGGCGCGTACCTGTTGCGCTGGTTCATGCCGCAGATCGTCTTCTACGGCATCGGCGCGGTCGCGAGCGGATTGCTGAACGCTGAGCGGCGGTTCGCCGCGCCCATGTTCGCTCCGGTGCTCAACAACCTCGTGGCGATCGCCGCGTTCGTGGGCTACGCCGTCGTGCGTGGCTCGGCGGCACCCTCGGTGAGCGAGATCAGTCAGCTCGAGAAGGTGATCCTGGGCGCCGGCACCACCCTGGGTGTGGTGGCGATGACCGTCGCCCTCTGGCCGTCCCTGCGTTCGCTCGGCTTCCGGTGGAAGCTCACCGGCGGCTGGAACCACCCGGCCGTGCGGCGGCTGGGCAAGCTCTCGGTCTGGGTCGTCGTCTACGTCTTGGCGAACCAGGTCGCCTACCTGGTCATCAACATCCTCGCCGGCGGCATCGGCGATGGGAGGTTCCAGACCTACGCCACCGCGTTCATCATCTTCTCCCTGCCGCATGCGATCTTCGGGGTCTCGATCTTCACCGCGCTGCTGCCGGGGATGTCCTCTCAGTGGGCGTCGGGGCAACCGCAAGGGGTGGTCGAGCTGCTGTCGCGCGGCATCCGCGACACGGCGGTCGTCATCGTCCCCGCCGCCTTCGCCTTCCTCGTCATCGCCGGCCCGATCGTCAGGGCGCTGCTGGAGTACGGCGAGGCAGGTCCGGCCGACGTCGCGCTCATCGCCAGGACCCTGCAAGCGTTCGCCCTGGGGCTTCCGTTCTTCTCGGTGTTCCAACTGCTGACGCGCACCTTCTATGCGATGCAGGACAGCCGGACCCCGGCGCTGATCAACCTGGGGGCTGCGGCGGTCACGATCGTGGCCGACGTCGCCTTCGCTCGGGGATTGGGCTGGGACGTGCCCGGGCTCGCCTTGGGGCACGCCCTGTCCTACGTGTTCGCGACGACGGTGGCCCTCGCGTTGATCCGGCCCCGCCTCGGGTCCTTGGAGGGGCGCCGCATCTGGGGGACGATCGCGCGCGTGATCCCTGCCGCGGCGGTCACGGGGGGCGTGGCCTGGGCGGTGGCTACCTGGATCGGGTCGGTCGTCGACACCCAGCAGGTGCTCGGGAGGTTCCTGCAGGTGGGCGCCGCCACGGTCACGGGCCTGGGCGCGTACATCGCGGCGGCGCTCATGTTGCGCATCGAAGAGGTCGATGAGGTCAAGGGCGCGGTGCTCAGGAGGTTCCGCGGGTGATGAACACCTTGGTCAGGATCCATAGGGACCAGCGAGGCCTGGTCGGCAAGTTCGTGCTGGTGTGGCTGCTGCTGCTGGCCTTGATCGGCGTGTTCGCGGCCGACGCGGTCTCGATCGCCCTGACCCAGTACCGGCTCTCGGACGTCGCAGTCGAGGCGGCCGGGGACGGCGTCGTGCAGTTTCGGATCCGGCGCGACGTCGACGATGCTTGCCAGGCGGCGGCGATCACGATCGCGGCCCTCCAACCCGATCTGCGGTTGGGCAAGAACTTCTGCCTCGCCGACACGGAGACGGGAAGGGTGACGATCACCCTGCGCACGACCGCCGAGACGTTCCTGGTCGGCCGGCTCGACGCAACCAAGCACTACGCCGCAGTCGTGCGATCGGAGACCAACGGCCCGTCGGACGTGTAGCGTTCCGAACGTGAGCGACCCGGTCGGCGACGAGGAGCTCGTCCGTCGAGCGCTCCAGGGGAACCAGGGAGCCTTCGGCGAGCTCATCGAACGACATCAGGTGCGGATCTACCGTCTGTGCCTGCGGATCCTGGGCAACCCCGACGACGCGCACGACGCCGCTCAGGACACCTTCTTGACCGCGGTGCGCAAGCTCGAGCAGTTCCGTGGCGACGCCGCGTTCTCCACCTGGCTCCACAGGATCGGCGTGAACGCGTGCTACGACTCGCTGCGGGGCAAGAAGCGACGTCCCATGCTCCGAGGGGTGGATTCCGACGAGTCCCCGCAGCGCGACATCGGCCCGGCAGCGCTCGACCACGCCGACGAGGTCGCCGGGTCGATGGATGTCGCTCACGCGCTCGCAGCGATCCCCGAGGACTACCGCATCGTGCTGGTCCTGGCCGACGTGCAGGACCAGCCGTACGAGGAGATCGCCAAGATCCTGGACGTGCCTGTGGGGACCGTGAAGTCCAGGGTGCATCGAGGCCGGATCGCCCTGGCGAAGGCCCTGGGCATCGAACGGAGCTCCGAGGAACGGGACTCCGGGGAACCGGGCAGGGCCGGCCGAACGTCGGAGGGACAGTCGTGAACCATCCTGTCGAAGTCCTGGCCGCCTACGTCGACGCCTCGCTCACATCCTCCGAGCGCATGGCCGTCGACGAGCATCTGTCCGCATGCGACCGCTGCCGCGCAGAGGTCGCTCAGGCCATGGGGGCGCGCCGCCACCTTCGGGAGATGCCCGACGTCGTCGTCCCCTCGGACCTCGGTGGCCCCGCCATGAAGGAATGGGCGAAGGCGACACCGCGCTCGGGGCAGCCCCGCTGGACGAAGGTGGTGCCGTTCGCTGCCGCGGCAGCAATCGTGGGGCTCCTCGCGATCACCCTGCCTCGCATCGGGGGGAGCGCCGACGACGCATCCTCGGCCGCGGGCCCCGCCGACAGCGAGGCCGCGATCGACCCGCCGAAGGACCTGCGCCTGGAGGTGGTCGACACCGACTTCGACAGCGCTGCGTTGCAGGACGAGGCCAGCGACTTCGCGGCTCGACGCGGAGCGGCCCAGGGGGCAGGCGAGATCGCGGGCGATGCCCTCTTCGCCTCGCCACCGCCATCCGTTCGGCTCGCGGACAGATCGCGAACGTCCCAGGCGCTCCAGTGCCTTCGGACGGCGTTCGCCGGGCACCCGGGACGACCGATCCGGCTCGTGCAGGCTGCGTTCCAGGGCACGCCCGCCTACCTGGCCTACGTGGTGGAAGGCCCGGGGGCGGGACAGGCACCCGACACGCTCTCCATCTGGGTGGCGGACCGGCGTGCGTGCTCGGTCCTGTCGCTGACCGCGGCTCGTCTGTGATCCCGTGCCCAGGAACACACGGAGATGGCCGGGCGTTCTGACGCTGTGGGAGGATTGGACGCCATGGGCGACGAGCACAGCGTGATCGTGATCGGATCGGGACCGGCGGGCTACACCGCCGCCCTCTACGCCGCTCGCGCCAACCTGTCCCCGCTCGTGCTCAAGGGCCTCGAGGCCGGCGGGCAGCTCATGCTCACCACCGACGTCGAGAACTACCCGGGGTTCGTCGACGGCCTCATGGGACCCGAGCTCATGGAGCGGTTCGAGAAGCAAGCCGCCCGGTTCGGGGCCGAGGTCCTGCCCGTCCACGTCACCGAGGTCGACCTGTCGGCCCGCCCCTTCACCGTCAAGGCCGGAGATCAGGTGTGGGGCTCCGAGACCATCGTGGTGTCCACCGGCGCGAGCGCGAAGTGGTTGGACGTCCCCGGAGAGCAGCTCCTCCGAGGGCGCGGCGTCAGCGCGTGCGCTACCTGCGACGGCTTCTTCTTCAAAGATCGTGAGCTGGTGGTCGTGGGCGGCGGCGACTCCGCCATGGAGGAGGCGACGTTCCTGACGAAGTTCGCCTCGAAGGTCACGCTCGTGCACCGACGCGACGAGTTCCGGGCCTCGAAGATCATGCAGGATCGGGCGCTTTCCAACCCGAAGATCGAGGTGATCTGGCACGCGACGATCGACGAGATCTACGGGCAGGACGCGGTCACCGGCGTGCGGCTTCGCGACACGGTCACCGGTGAGGAGCGAGACCTCCCGACCGAGGGCGTCTTCATGGCGATCGGACACACGCCCAACACGTCGCTGTTCACGGGTCAGTTGGATCTGGACGAGAACGGCTACATCCTGGTGCAGGAACCGCGCACGATGACCAGCGTCGAGGGCGTGTTCGCGGCGGGCGACGTGACCGACACGATCTACAAGCAGGCCGTGACCGCCGCCGGGCAGGGGTGCAAGGCCGCGATGGACGCCGAGCGCTACCTGGAAGCGAAGGCACACGTCGCCGCGGCAGCATCCGCGTCGTGAGGTCGGGAATCCCAGGTGGTCGCGGGGCGTTGCTAAGCGAGACGAACCCGAACACACCGAGCGAACAAGGAGAACGTCCCGCATGTCGAACCTCGGAACCGTGAACGATGCGGAGTTCCAGACCTCTGTCCTGGACTCCCAGACCCCCGTGCTCGTCGACTTCTGGGCCGACTGGTGCGTGCCGTGCCACATGGTCTCGCCAGTCGTGGAAGAGATCGGTCAGGAGAAGGGCGAGGACCTGAAGGTCGTCAAGCTCAACATCGACGAGAACCCGAACGCCACCCGTACGTACGGCGTCATGAGCATCCCCTCGCTGATCCTGTTCAAGGAAGGCAAGGAAGTCGCCCGGGTCACCGGCGCCCGGCCGAAGGACGCGATCCTGCGCGATATCGCGCCACACCTGGCCTGAGGAGGACCTCGGCCAGCGTTTGCCGAGCGGTGGTCCTGCCCGCAGACTTGCGGCGTGCGCATCTTCCGACTCGGCGACTCGGGCCCTGAGGTCGGCGACATCCAGGAACGGCTCGTCGCGCTCGGCGGCGGGATCGACCAGGCAGAGCGCGGCGGGCGTTTCGGGCCGTCCACGGATCGGGCCGTGCGCGACTTCCAGGCGCGCCGACTGCTTCGCGTCGACGGGCTCGTGGGGCCGGACACATGGGGCCAGCTGGTGGAGGCCGGCTACCGGCTCGGCGATCGCACCCTCTACCTCCACTCCCCCATGTTCGGGGGCGACGACGTCCGCGAGCTGCAACGCAAGCTGAACGCGTTGGGGTTCGACGCCGGTCGTGAAGACGGGCTGTTCGGCCCCAACTGCGAGCGGGCGTTCCGGGAGTTCCAGCGCAACGTCGGCGAGGAGCCAGACGGCATCGTCGGCCTGCTTGCTCTGGGAACCCTCGATCGCATGCGTCCGCAGGAATCCGGCACCTCTCGCGCGCTTGTCCGCGAGCAGGAGGAGCTTCGGCAGATGCAGTCGGCCATCGAGGGTCAGGTGATCGCGATCGACGCAGGACCCCCGACTGACGAACCGGACGACGTCGTGACCCGCGCCATGGCTCGAGCGGTGGTGTCGGAGCTGGCGGGCGCCGGCGCCAAGCCGGCGATCGTGGAAGGTAGCGACTCTTCGATGCCAGGTGACCGGGCTAGGGAGGCGAACGAGCTCGGGGCCGCGATGTGCGTGTCACTCCACCTGGCGTCGGGATTGCCCGAGGCCTCGGGCCCTACCTGCTCCTACTTCGGCAGCGCCTCGACGCACTCACCGGCCGGCATGCTGCTCGCACAGCTGATCCTGGAGGAGCTCGAGGCCGACCTCGGCGTGCGCGGTCGGCTGCAACGGCTCACCGGCGCGATGTTGCGCGAGACCCGCATGCCGGCCGTCCAGGTCGAACCCGTCTTCGCGACGAACGCGGTCGAGGCGGCGTTGCTCGCCGATCCCGCGTTCGCCGATCGCGTCGGCCGCGCCGTCGCTACCGGCGTGCGGCGATTCTTCCGCGGCTAGGAACGAGTGCGGCGGCGGGCGAGCAGGGCCAGCACGACGCCGAGCAACGCCCCCAGCGTGGACGCGTGGAGAGCCCGATCGCCCTCCGAGGGCTTTGCCGGCAGGGACGGGTCTCGGGCATGGACGGGGTCTCAGGCATGGCCAGAGGCTACCCGCTGGATCCCATCCCCTCGGTAGAGCTCGTCGCTCGGTCGCTAAGCTACGCGCCCATGCGGTTCTGCCTGATGCTCGAGGGACAAGAGGGTGTGACCTGGCCCGAGTGGGTCGCCGCCGCTCAGGCGGCCGAGAGGCTCGGCTTCGAGGCGATCTTCACGTCGGACCACTACTTCAGCGTGATGGGCGATCGCGACCGTGGCTCCTCCGACGCATGGACGAACCTTGCCGGCATCGCCGCCATGACCTCCACGATCCGCCTGGGGACGCTCGTGTCGCCGGTGACGTTCCGTCTCCCCGCCGTGCTCGCCAAGTGCGCGGTGACGGTCGACCGGATCAGCAACGGCCGCGTCGAGGTGGGCATGGGCGCGGGCTGGTGGGAGGAGGAGCACGTCTCGCACGGGTTCCCGTTCCCGCCGGCGGGTGTGCGGTTCGAGATGCTCGAGGAGCAGCTGGAGGTCGTGCATCGGCTCATGACCGAGAACGAGGTGCGCTTCGAGGGGCGCCACTACCGCGTGGAAGGAGCGCCGTTCGCACCCAAGGGCCTGCAGCGACCACATCCGCCGATCATCGTCGGCGGCGACGGCGGGCCCAGGTTGGCCAGACTGGTCTCACGTTGGGCGGACGAGTTCGACACCGTCGGGGTGGGCCCCGCCGAGGCCGGCGAGCGCATCGGACGGGTCCGCGATCGGCTCGACGCCGACGGTCGCGATCAAGGCACGCTCACCGCGTCGGTGATGACGTGGTGCTACGTCGGATCCACGGAGGCCGACGCGATGGCGCGGATCCGGGCGGCACGCGAACGAGCGATGCGAGCAGGCAGGTTCGAGGACGAGCTCGAGGAGCTTCGAGCGACGTGTGTCGTGGGCTCGGCCGAGCAGGCAGCCGAGCGACTCACCGAGTACGCGCGGGCGGGCGTACAGCGGATCTTCCTGAACCACGAGCTGTTCGACGACCTCGAGATGTTGGAGGTCCTGGCCGAACAGGTCTTCCCGGCGGTCGAAGACCCATGACGGGAAGCGACGGGGTCGAGCCGGACGAGGCGTCTCGCGTGGTGTTGATCACCGGAGGTGGTGGCGGCATGGGCCGGGCCATCGCTGCCCGGTTCCTCGCGCAGGGCGACCAGGTGGTTCTCGCCGACCGCTCGAAGGACATGTTGCACGGCGCGGAGGCTGAGCTTCCGGACGTCGACACCTTAGACGTGGACGTCACCCGGGTGCAGGCATGTGAAGGCATGGTCACCCGAACGCTGGAGATTCACGGTCGGCTCGACGTGATGGTCTGTGCTGCAGGGATTTGGGTCGAGGGCCTCAGCGCGGAGATGACCGAGGAACAGTGGGACCGCACGATCGACGTGAACCTGAAGGGCACGTTCTTCGCCTGTCGTTACGCGATCCCGCCGCTCATCGCGGACGCAGGGATGCATCGTCGCCATCTCGAGCGACTACGGCTTGGTCGGGGGGCCCGGCGCCGCGATCTACAACGCATCGAAGTTCGGCGTCAACGGCATCGTGCGGTCGCTGGCGTTGGAGCTCGCGCCGCACGGTGTCCGCGTCAACAGCGTGTGCCCGGCCGACGTGGACACGCCGATGCTCGCGGGGCAGGCGCGGGATTTCGGCGGCGGGGACGAGGCCGGATACCTGGCGTCGTTGAAGGCCACGCTCCCCCAGGGTGAGCGAGCGCGCTTCATCCAACCGGACGAGATCGCCGCCGTCGTCACGTTCCTCGCGTCCCCCGAGTCGGCGCCCATCACCGGCGTCTGCCTGCCGGTGGAGTGGGGCGTCACCGCCGGCTACTGACCCGCGCCGCTCCCGAAGCGGCAGAGGGCCGCTGCTAGGCTGAGTGCCCTTCCCATGGCCGAGTTCAGTATCGATCGTTTCGTCGATCTCTACGCCAACCGGACCTCCGGGATGTCGGCGTCGGAGGTCCGGGCTCTCTTCGCCGTCGCGTCACGCCCCGAGGTGGTGTCGCTTGCCGGCGGCATGCCGTACGTGCAGGCGATCCCCGACGAGGACGTGCTCGAGGTGGTGCGCGAGGTCCTGGCCGAACACGGCACCACGTCCCTCCAGTACGGCGGTGGTCAGGGTCATCCGGCCCTGCGCGAGCGGCTGCGCGACCTGATGGCGCGCGAGGATGTCGTCGCAGACCCCGAGGACGTGGTCATCACGACCGGCGCGCAGCAGGCCCTCGACCTCGTGGGCAAGATCTTCGTTGACGCCGGCGACCTCATCGCGGTCGAGGCGCCCGCATACGTGGGCGCGCTCACCGCCTTCAGCGCCTATGAGCCCCGCTACCTGCAGATCGACGTGGACGAGGATGGCATGCGGGTCGAACAGCTCGAGGAGGCGCTGGTGCGTGGCGAGCGGCCCAAGTTCGTCTACACGTGCCCGAACTTCGGGAATCCGGCAGGTGTGACGCTATCATACGCCAGGCGTCAGCAGCTGGTGTCGCTGTGCCGCGAGGCCTCGATCCCCATCATCGAGGACAACCCGTACGGCATGCTCCGCTTCGATGGTGAGCCGCTTCCGTGCCTTCGAACCCTCGACCCCGAGAACGTGATCTACCTGGGCACGGTCTCGAAGGTCTTCTCCCCGGGGGTGCGCGTGGGGTGGGCCCTGGCCGAACAGTCGGTCGTGCAGCGCCTGGTGCTGGCGAAGGAAGCGGCCGACCTGTGCGGCTCCTCGTTCACCATGTTGGTGACCGAGCGCTACCTGGCCGGCGACCGCTGGCTCGCGAACCTCGCCACGCTGGTCGACACCTATCGGTCCAGGCGCGACGTCATGCTGGAGTCGATCGAGGAGCTCTTCCCCGACGGCGCGATGTGGACGAACCCGTCGGGCGGGTTCTACGTGTGGGTCACGCTGCCGGAGTGGTTCGACACCCAGGCGATGCTCGCGGCGGCGGTCGAACGCCGAGTCGCCTACGTGCCCGGGACCGCCTTCTACCCCGATGGTCGCGGCAAGAACCAGATGCGCCTCGCCTTCTGCTATCCCACCGAGGACCGGATCCGCGAGGGCATCACCCGCCTCGCCGCGCTGATCGAGGACGAGGTCGAGCTGTACCGGAGCCTTCACCCGTGAGGATCGCGGTGCTCGCTGGCGGTCGGACCCCCGAGCGAGATGTCTCGCTCCGAAGCGGCCACCGCGTCCTGACGGCGCTGCAGGAACTGGGGCACGAGGCGTCGCTTATCGACCCCGGCGAGACGGCCCTGGCCGAGGCGCTCCAGGAACACGTACCCGAGCTCTGTTACCTGGCGCTCCACGGCAAGGAAGGCGAGGACGGCACCGTGCAGCGCCTGCTGGACTTGCTTCGGATCCCCTACACCGGTACCGCGGCGTTCGACTGCGAGGTCGCATTCGACAAGATCCTGGCCAAGGACGCGCTCAGCCGGGCGGAGATCCGAACGCCGACCTGGGTCGCCATCGAAGGCTGGGCCCTGCGCGACCTGGGAGCCGGCGCGGCCTTGGGCGCAGCGATCGAGCGGGTGGGCCTGCCCTGCATCGTGAAGCCCTCTCGGAGCGGATCTGCGCTGGGAGTGGGGACGGTCGACCGAGAGGCGGACCTGCCCGCCGCGGTGATGGCGGCCCTGTCGTTCAGCGGCGCGGCTGTGGTCGAGGCGCGGGTCGAGGGGATCGAGGTCGCGGTTGGCCTGATCGGGACGCAACTGGAGGCGTTGCCGGTGGTGGAGATCGTGCCGAAGGGCGGGGTCTACGACTACGCGGCGCGGTATACGGCCGGGGCCACCGAATACTTCGCGCCGGCGCGCGTGGACGAGGCGGTCGCGGCATCGTGCGTGGCCCAGGCGCTCCTGGCCGCGCGCGCGTTGGGCCTGCGCGACGTCACCCGCGTGGACATGATCGTCGATCCCAACGGCGAGCCCTGGGTCCTGGAGGTCAACGTATGCCCCGGCATGACCGAGACGAGCCTCCTGCCCATGGGGGGACACGCGGTGGGCATGGGAGTGGGAGATCTGTGTGACCGTATCGTACGGTCGGCAGCCAGCGCGGTCCTGACTCAGTCGGGGGCCAATCCCGGACCTGAACCCACGATCTCCGAGACGATCCGCTCGAGGTCGTCCGGGGAACCGAACTCGATAATCACGCGGCCTCGCTTCTTGTTCATCTGGATCTGCACGCGGGTCGCCAGCTGCTCGGACAGGATCTCCTCGACCTCGGCCATACCGACCTGCGGCGTGTCCCCGCCCACAGGCTCCGGCTTCTCTTCCTTCTTCGGGGGTCCCTCCACGTAGCGGCGGACGAGCTCTTCGGTCTCACGCACGGAGAGGTCCTCGGCCGCTACACGCAGCGCGAGCGAGTTCACGGCCTCGGCGTCGCCGAGCGACAGCAGGGCCCGGGCGTGTCCGGCCTGGATCTTCCCGTCCGTGAGCAGCTGTTGTGAATCGAGGGGGAGCTGCAGGAGCCGGATCGTGTTGGCGATGTGTGACCGCGACACACCGACCCGGTCGGCGAGCTCTTCCTGCTTGAGGCCGAGCTCCTCCAGCAGCTGGCGGAACGCCTCGGCGAGCTCGATCGGCCCGAGGTCCTGTCGGTGGATGTTCTCGATGAGGGCTTCGCGCAGGAGGTCGGAGTCGTCGGTATCGCGCAACACCACGGGAACGGTCGCCAGGCCCGCGACCTTCGCGGCCCGCAGGCGCCGCTCCCCCGCGACCAGCTCGTACCGCTCGCCGGACTTCCGCACGACGATCGGCTGCAGGATGCCGACCTCACGGATCGAAGCCGCGAGGGCCTGGATCTCCACCTCGTCCCAACGGGTACGGGGCTGCTTGGGGTTCGGCCCGACGGCATTGACCGGCACCTCGAGCAGACCGGCGGGCCCCTCGCCGGTCTCCGGAGCCCCCGGGATCAGCGCGGACAGTCCCCTGCCCAGACCACCTCGCTTGGTCATCATTCGCCTCCCTTGCGGAACAATCGCCATCGACGTTTGCGTGAGTCGTCCTCGTCCTCCAGCGTGGTTCCGATGTCGGCGACGGCCGGATGCTCATCGGGTCCGTGCGGTCCCTGGGCGGCGGGCGGTTCGGCCGGATCTTTCGATCCAGAGGACAGGTCGGCGTCCTCGTCGATGACCACCACACGTCGTTCGGGAAGGTGCCCGGGTGGCGCGGGGGAACGCGGCGGCGCGACTCGAGGCTCGGAGGCTCGTGTCGTTCCGTCGTCCTCCCAGAGTTCGTCATCGTCCACGTCTTCCATCGATCGCGGATCGGCGCCGACATCGGTCCGGTCGGGAACCGGCGCCGACACCGGCGCCGGCGGGACGTGCAGGGGGGGCGGGGGGGTCACGTCCTCGGTCCGATCCATGGTTTCTACTTCGTCCTGCAGACTCCCGGTGTCCCCGGCGCGAACTGGGTCCTCGGCGGGGGCAAGGTCGGGCGGTTCCTCGGCGGGTTCCTCGTCGACGGGGGCGTCGGCCTCGTCCATGACTCCGTGGACCGTGGGGACGTCACCCAGTTCGGTCTCATCGAGTGGCGCTGGCGCGCTCCGCTGTGGGACGGCGTCCCCGACGGTCGGCATCACGATCGTCGGCAGGTCATCGAACGACGGCATCGGCTCGGTGGGGGGCGGTCGCAGGGCGACCTCACGCCCGAGCTCGCGATAGCACTCCGCCCCCTTGGACTTGGGATCGTAGACCGTGATGGGCTGGCCGTAGCCCGGCGCCTCCGACAGGCGGACTGTTCGGGGGATGATGACGTCGTACACCAGGTCGCCGAAATATCGCTGCACCTCTTCCACGACCTGCTCGGACAGCTTGGTCCTCGGGTCGAACATGGTCATCACGATGCCGGTGAGTCGCAGCCCGGGATTGATGTTCTGCTGGACCAAGGAGACGTTCCTCAGGAGCTGGCCCACACCTTCGAGCGCGTAGTACTCACACTGGATCGGGACGATGAGCTCCTCAGCCGCAGTGAGGGCGTTGATGGTGAGCAGCCCCAGCGATGGGGGGCAGTCGAGCAGGATGAAGTCGTACACGCCCTCGCGGATCGCCGCGACGGCCTTCTTGAGCCTCGTCTCCCTCGAGAACTGACTGACCAGCTCGATCTCGGCACCCGCCAGGTCGATGGTCGACGGGATGGCATGGAGCCGAGGGACCGGGGTCTCGACGATGGAGTCGCCGACCGCCGCCTCGGACACGATCACGTCATAGACGGTGATCTCTCGGGCCTCGTGCTTGATCCCCAGTCCCGTCGAGGCGTTCCCCTGGGGGTCCAGGTCGACGACCAGGACGCGGTATCCGAGGTCGGCGAGCGTGGCTCCCAAGCTCACGGCGGTGGTGCTCTTGCCCACACCGCCCTTCTGGTTGGCGATGGCGATGATCCGCGCTATCCCGGGGGTTTCCGGCGGAACCGGCTGGGGTTTCGACCGCCCCTGCTTCGCCTTGGCTGCGGTGGATGAAGCGCCCTTGGTGGGGGAGCGTGACGGAGAGGAACGCGGGGCGGCGCTGGCGCCGGAGGCCTTGGTCACTGCCGGCCCATGATAGCGAGGACCCCCGACCTTGCAAGTGCGACGCTCGGGAAAAGTGCGACGGCCACGCCCGCGGGCACGTCCTCGTGCGGATCGAAGGTCGCGCCCGCCCAGTAGATCAGGCGCCCCTGGGGCGCGAGAAGCCGTTGGGCGGCTTCCCAGGACTTGCCGGGACGGGCATACGCGCGAGCGGTGCACACGTCCACCGATTCCCGGAGGGTCTCCGAACGCCGCCCGTGAACGGTGACGTGCGGCAGATGCAGGTCGGTCACGGTCGACTCCAAGAACGCGGCTCGGTTCCGCCGGACCTCGACGAGGACGATCCGGAGGTCGGGCCTGGCGATCGCGATGGGGATCCCGGGCAGGCCCGCTCCCGAGCCGAGATCACAGAGGCTGTCGGCCGGTGGGACGAGCGGGACCGCCCGCAGGCAGTCCAGCACATGACGTTCCCGAAGCCGAGGGAGGTCTGACCCCGCGATCATGCCCGCCGGAGCGGCTCGATCGACAAGGAGTCGTTCGTATCGCTCCAGGGTGTCGATCTGCTCGCCGGCCAGTTCCAGTCCCAGGCCCGCGAGGACATCCCAACCCTCATGTTTCACGTGAAACACGCCCCTCCGCCCATCGAGCGGCATGGTACAGCGGACGGCGAAACGGCTCGGATCTGGTCGGATGACTGGCCTAGATGGGCAGGATGACGACGTAGCGGCCTGGCTCCTCGCCCCGCGAGATCGTCTCGACACCGTCCACCTCGGCGGCCGCGTCGTGCACGAGCTTCCGCTCGTAGGAGTTCATCGGCTCGAGCTCTTCCTCCCGGCCGCTGCTCGCGACGCGCTCGGCGAGCTCCCGCGCATGCTCCTCCAGGCGGGATTCTCGACGTTTACGGTAGTCCTCGACGTCGACGATGATGCGCACCCGCTGGTCCAGCTTCCGGGCGACCGCCATGCGGGTCAGCTCCTGGATCGCTTCCAGCGTCTGGCCATGGCGGCCGATCAGGAGCGACATGTCCTCTTCGGGCCCATCGACGATGTCGACGTACATGTGGGAACCCTGCTGGTTCGGCTCCGCGATGGCGTCGATTCCCATGTGCGAGAGCATCTCGTCCAGGAAGTCCGCCCCGGCGTCTGCCTGCTCCTCCAGCTCATCGAGCCCGGGGCCGTCCGAACGGAGATCGGGCGAGGCGTCGGGCGAGGCGTCGCGCACGGTGACCCGCACGACGGCGCCCCCATCCTGATCTGCCTCACGGATGACCTGGACCTCGACGTCGTCCCGGGTGGCAGACAGTTCGTCCAAGGCGGTCTCCACCGCCTCGTCCACCGTCGGACCACGACCCTCAGCCTCTCGAGCCACCCGAGCCTCCTCCCGATCCCGGCTTCTTTCGCCTGGGCTGCGAGCCACCCTTGCTTTCGCCGGCGCCGCCCTTTGAGCCGCTCGATCCGCTCGATCGACTGCCCTTGCCGCTGGATCCGCCCTTGGCGGCATCCACCTCGGCTGCCGGAACCCTTGGTCGTTGGCCCCTTGCCGCCAGTCGGCTTCTTGGCGCTGCTCGGCTTCTGGGCACCTGCGTCCCGCCGCTTCCGCTCGACCTCCGCGCGCGCCAGCAACGAGGACATCAAGCCCTTCTTCGCCGGAGCATCGCCTCGCGCCTCTTGCTTGGCTTTCTGTTCGGCCATGCGCTTGTCGAGGGCATCGGGGCCGATGTGTCCGGCCCGCAGCATCAACGTCTGCTGGCCGACCTGGAACAGGTTCGAGACGGTCCAGTACAGCACCAGGCCGGCCGGGAACGTCCAACCGATGACGCCGAAGAACAACGGCATCACCTTCATGATTGCCTGCTGTTGTGAAGAGGCCGCGTTCGGGGGACTGGCCCGCTGCATCTGCCGCTGCTGGTAGAACGTGCCTCCGATCATCAGGAGCAGGAGCAAGACGTACGCCACCTTGTCGATCGGGCTGTCACCGCAGTCGATGGTGCTCCGCGATGTGAAAGAGTCGAGCTCCTGCCCGCTGTCATTCACGAGAGGCAGCCCCGCCGTCACCTGCTGGCCGTTGGAGTCGTTGATCGGCGCCTGCGTGCCTGCCTGCGCGGCGGAACACTGCAGATTCACGATGACCAGGCCCGTGTCCTCGTGGTTGATCGTGTCGGCGAACAGCTCGCTGTCAACCGGCAGGTGGTTGTTCGTGACCTCGTACGCGGCGACCTGCTCCTGCGAACCCTCGGGCACCGGCTGGTCGGCCGCATCGACGGCCACGAGGCCGGGAGCGCGCAGCACCGCGTACATCGCGATCAAGATAGGGAACTGCGCCAGGACCGGGAGGCAGCCGCCCAGCGGATTGACGCCGGCCTCCTTGTACAGCTTCATCGTCTCTTCCTGGGTCTTCTGCTTGTTCCCCTTGTACTTGCGCTGGAGCTCCTTGATCTTCGGCTGGATCGCCTGCATGTGCTGCATCGACTTGATCTGCTTCACGCCGAGCGGGAACAGGATGAAGCGGATGATCAGGGTCAGGATGATGATCGAGGCGCCGTAGTTGGGCACCACGTCGTAGATCGCTGCCAGGACCCACCCGATAGCATCGAGCAGTCCCTGGAAGAGCTCTCCGACGACGGGGATCGAAGACGCCGCGAGCATCGTCAGGCGTTCGCTTCCCGCGATCGGCTCACTCTTCCAGTGGGTATGACATCCTCATACGCGAGTCCCTGGGCGAGGATGGCACGTGATCTACACCGCCGGTGCCGAACGGGTTGCAGCGCAAGAGCCTCCAGGTCGCGAGGCCCGTCCCTTTGACGGCGCCGTGATACCGGATCGCGTCCTCAGCGTAATGGCTGCACGACGGGTAGAACCGGCACTGACCGCCCAGCCACCCGGAGAGGACGGCACGGTACGCACGGATCGCGGAGAGTCAGTATCGCTCGGGCGGGGGCCCCGGACCACCACATGAGTCGTCGCGGGGAGCTCACGCCTGCGGTCCTCGGTCGCGGAGCAACTCGTTCATCTCGGTCACCAGATCTTGCGTCTTGGCGCCCCGGATAGCTTCACGAGCCACCAAGACGACATCGGATGTCTCCCCGGCCTGCGGCGACACCTGTCTCCAAGCCTCCCGCAGGATCCGCCGGGCTCGATTGCGCTGCACCGCATTTCCGACGCGACGGGTAGCCACGACCGCGCATCCCCCCGAGCCGGGCGCGAGCAACACTACCACCCGGTCTCCCCGCGAACGGGTGGCGTCGCGGTACACACGGGCAACCTGCGACGAGCGCACGCCGGGCTCAGTGGGTGGGGGTGAGGCGCGCGCGGCCCTTGCGGCGGCGGGCCTTCAGGATCGAACGGCCGGCGCGAGTGCGCATGCGCGCGCGGAACCCGTGCTTGCGGGCGCGCCGACGGTTGTTGGGCTGGTATGTGCGCTTGCCCTTGGCCATGGTCGTGAGTCCTCGAGTCGTGACGAAAGCCGGCGGATCGCCGGCGCCCGGCAGTATACGAGTCCGCATCATCGCTGGCCAAACCCGTTGACAAGAGAAAGTGTGTCAAGACCCCGTCGTGACCGGGTGGAGGCCGAAACCCCTGTGCTAACGTGCGCACCGCCTTCCCCCAGGCGACCCGGACCTTGACGGGTGCGGCGCCACGACATCCATCCCCCGGAGATGAGTTTTCCACCGTTGTGGAAAGGTCCTGTGGATTCGCATGGCGGTAGCGTTCTCTGAACATGAAGCACTTCAAGCATGGGCGCACGTCCTGGACCGGGCGAAGGCCGACCTGCCCGAAACCACGGTCGTCATGTGGTTCGACGACGTGCGGGCCCTGACGCTGAGCGACGATGCGCTCTCGCTCGCGGTGCCCAGCCCCCTGGTCAAGGAGCGCCTGCAGCACCATCACCTGCACCTGATCGAGGAGGCCGCCGCCGAGTCGGCGGGCCACCCCGTGAAGATCGAGCTCGAGGTGGACGAGGGCATGCGCACCGGCAACGGCGTCGAGGACGCCCCGGTCACCGACCCCGTCCCGGCTCCGCCGGCTTCCTACGCGGCGATCGGCGCGCCGCCGCCCGTCGACCCCTCCGCCCTTCCCGGTGGACGAGCGCTGGGTGCGCCCGGCCTGCCGTTCCCCAACTACACGTTCGACGCCTTCGTGCCCGGCCCGAGCAACCGGTTCGCGCACGCGGCCGCCATGGCCGTCGCCGAGGCGCCCCCATCCACGGCTTACAACCCGCTCTTCATCTACGGCGGGGTGGGACTGGGGAAGACGCACCTGTTGATCGCGGTGGGCCATCACATGTATCGCCTCGTGCCCAGCCTCCGCCTCAAGTACGTGACGTCCGAGCAGTTCGTGACCGAGTTCATCAAGGCTGTGCGAGAGCGGCGGGGCGACGCCTTCCGCCAACGCTACCGCGAGGTCGACGTGCTGCTGGTCGACGACATCCAGTTCCTGGCGAAGCGTGAAGAGACCCAGACGGAGTTCTTCCACACGTTCAACCACCTGCACGGCTCCGGCAAGCAGATCGTGATCGCGTCGGACCGGCCGCCGCACGAGCTGAGCGGCCTCGAGGATCGCCTGGTCAGCCGGTTCCGATGGGGGCTCTGCGTCGACGTGCAGCCTCCCGACCTGGAGACACGCATCGCGATCCTGCAGCTCAAAGCCGAGCGGGACCACATCACCGTTCCGCCTGCCGTGATCGAGTTCGTCGCGTCCAAGTTCGACCAGTCGGTCCGCGAGCTCGAGGGCGCCCTGGTGCGCGTGGTCGCCTGGTCCGAGCTCACCGGCCAGGCGATCGACATCGAGCTGGCCGAGCGCGCGTTGCAGGACCTGATCCCGCAGACCGAGAACGAGATCCCGCCGCCGTTGATCCTGGAGGAGACGGCGAAGTACTTCCAGCTCTCCACCTCGGACCTGATGTCGAAGTCTCGGTCGAGGCCCCTCACGCAGGCGCGACACATCGCGATGTACCTGACCCGCGAGTGCACCGGCCTCTCCCTGGTCAAGATCGGCGAGATCTTCGGTGGGCGCGACCACACGACCGTGCTGCACGGCATCAAGAAGGTCGAGGACGAGATGCGTGCGCGCGACGCCACGTTCCGCCAGGTCCAGGACCTCACGAGGATCATCCGTGGCCGCGTCCGGGGTGCCGCGTGAGCGCCACGCCGCAGGCTACACCCCTCGCGGCGCTGTGGATAACCTCCGGATCGACGGTGGACAACGACTCGTCGCCGGACGATTCTCCCTGGACCGACACGTTTTCCCCACCCGTTGTCCACATGTCGGACAATGCCGCTACGCTGCGGGAACGGTGCCCTCGTGCACCTTTCCACAGGACCTACTACAACCGTTCTTGGGATACTTCTTCTAGTAGAAGCATCAGGGGGTGGACACCGTGAAGTTCCGTTGTGATCGCGACGCGTTGTCGGAGGCGCTGCAGACCGTCCAGCGGGGCGTCTCCTCGCGGCCCGGAATCCCGGCGCTGACCGGTGTGCTGATCGAAGCTACCGACGACGGCCGCCTCACGCTCATCACCACCGATCTCGAGGTGTCCGCGCGGCTCGCGACCCAGGTCCAGGTGTCCGAACCCGGCATCGCACTGGTGCCGGCTCGGCTGCTCGGAGACACGGTGAAGTCGCTGTCCGCGGCGCCCGTCGACTTCGAGACCGATCAATCGCAGGCCCACATCCGCTGCGCCGCGTACGAAGGCACGCTTCGGTTGCTGCCCGCCGAGGATTTCCCGGGGTTGCAAGAGCCCAGCGGGACGAAGATCACCGCCGAAGCGGGCGCCTTCGCCGAGGCCGTGAGCCAGGCGGCACGGGGGGCTTCCCACGACGAGGCCCGCCCGGTATTGACCGGCGTCCTGATCGAGGTCAGCCGCGAAGGCGTCGTCATGGTCGCGACCGACTCCTATCGGCTGGCGGTGCGGGATCTCGTGGCGACCGCCGACGGCGAGGGGAGGGCGATCGTGCCCGAACGCGCGCTCAGCGAGGCCGGCCGGGCGGCCGCCGCCGACGAGAAGGCCACGATCGAGGTCTTCGTCGACGAGTCGCAGGTCGCGTTCCGGATCGGCGAGCTCACCCTCACGTCCCGCCTGATCGAAGGCGAGTTCCCGAACTACCGCCAGCTCCTGCCCGAACAACACGAGAGCAGGCTCACGATCTCGCGGCAGCAGTTGCTCGACGCCGTTCGGCGCGTTGGACTCCTGGCGCGTGACACGACGCCGGTGCGCATCGAGTTCAACGCCCTCGGCGTGAAGCTCTCGAGCTCCAGCCCCGACCTCGGCCAGGCGGTCGAGACCGTGGAGGCGCGTTACGAGGGCGACGACCTGACGGTGGCGTTCAACCCCCAGTACCTCGCGGACGGCCTCGCTGCGGCGACGGGCGAGTCGATCCGGTTGGACGTGCGCGACGGGCTGAAGCCCGGCGTCGTGCGCGGGGACGGCGACGAGTTCACGTACCTGGTGATGCCGGTGCGTCTGCCCGCGGCGGTGTCCTAGGACGGCCGCTCCCGAGCCCGCTTCCCCGTAGCGATGCGGCTCTCGTGGGTCGAGCTGCGCGATTTCCGCAACCATCGCTCGACGAGGCTTGAGCCCATGCCCGACGGGCTCATCGTGGCCGTCGGGCCGAACGGCGAAGGCAAGACCAACCTGTTGGAAGGGATCCACTTCCTCTACGCGTTGGGATCGCCTCGAGTCTCGGCGAACGCGACCCTGGTTCGTCAGGGCGCCGACGCGGCCTACACGCGGGGGGAGTTCGAGACCGAGCACGGGCGTGTGCTGGTCGAGATCGAGATCCCCACGCAGGGCGCCAGCCGCATCAAAGTCGATCGGTCGGCTGTCCGGCGCAAACGCGACCTCCGTCGGCACGTGCGTGCGGTGCTGTTCGGCCCGTTCGATCTGCCGATCGTGATCGGAGACCCGTCGAAGCGCCGAGCGTTCATGGACGAGGCCGTCATCGCGCTCTGGCCGCTGAAGGAGGGGCTGTTCACCGCCTACGACCGCACGCTTCGCCAGCGCAACCGCCTGCTGAAGGAATGGGACGGCCTCGGCACGCCCGCCGGGCTCGAGGCCTGGGACGAGGAGTTGGTCCAGGCGGGCTCGGCCGTCATCGGTGCTCGCGCCGAGGCGATCGAACGACTGGCCCCACACGCGAGCGAGGAGTTCACCCATCTCGCCGGCTACGAGCTCGAATGCTCCTACGCTCCGAACCTGTGGGACGACACGGACCTCGAGCATGCCTTCCGTTCCCGGCTCGAGGAGCGCCGGCGCGACGAGCTGCTGCGGCGCACGTCTCTCGTCGGCCCTCATCGCGATGACGTGACGCTGGCGGTGCGGGACATGGGCGCGCGATCGGCCGGATCCCACGGCGAGACGTGGGCCACCGCGCTGTGCCTGCGGGCGGGCCTGGCCGCCGCCGTCACCAAGGAGCTGGGGGAGCCGCCCGTGTTCCTGGTCGACGACCCGTTCAGCGCGCTCGATCCCACGCGCCGCGACCAGATCGGCGAGCGTCTCGCCGCCCGGCAGGGGCAGGTCTTCATCTCGGTCGCGGACGAGGCCGACGTCCCGGCGACCGCGCGCGCGATCTGGGACGTTCGTGACGGCGCGGTGACGCCGAGGGGGGCCTGACGTGCCGGGATCGAAGGGGTTCGACGGCCGGAAGGAGTCCCGCTCCGAGGACGCCGTCAGCATCGGGGCCATCGTCGACGACCTCATGCGCACGCGAGGTGTTCAGCCGCGGGATGCCGGTGGCCGAGCTGGCGTCGGCCTGGCCCACGATCGTGGGCGAGCGCCTCGCCACCGAGACCGCTCCGGTGGCCGTGGAGGAAGGCGTCCTGACCGTCGGCGTATCCACCGGCCCGTGGGGCGCGCAGGCCACGTTCCTGGCCGAGGAGATCCGCCGCAAGGCCGACGAGGCGCTGGGCGGAGACCGCATCACCGGTATCCGGATCGTCGTGCGAAACCGCAGCTAGAAGGCCCTTTTTCGCTGGTCCAAACCCGGTCGGAGGTCACCCCCGTCGGGTAGAATGACGGGGCTGTTCGGCTGCAACTTTCCCGCGCACGCCCCCCGCACGTCCCGTGTTCGAAGGGCTGTCGCGTGGGCTCGATCGGAGGCTCGTTGGCAACCAAGTCGAAGAAGTCCACCGGCTACGACGCCGGCAACATCCAGATCCTCGAAGGACTCGAACCGGTCCGCAAGCGACCGGGTATGTACATCGGCACCACCAGCTCCAGAGGCCTGCATCACCTCGTGTACGAGGTCGTCGACAACGCCGTCGACGAGGCGATGGCGGGGTTCGCCGACCGCATCGTGGTCACGCTCCACGACGACGGTTCGGTCAGTGTGGTCGACAACGGGCGCGGCATCCCCGTCAAGCCGATCCCCGGCGCCAAGGACCGCCGGCCGGCGGTCGAGGTCGTGCTCACCGTGCTGCACGCCGGCGGCAAGTTCGGCGGCGGCGGGTATGCGATCTCCGGCGGTCTTCACGGCGTGGGCGTCTCGGTGGTGAACGCGCTCAGCGAGAAGCTCGAGGTCGACGTCTCGCGCGACGGGTTCGTATGGTCGCAGGCCTACGAGCGCGGCCGCGCGTTGGGCAAGCTCGCGAAGGGCAAGACCACCACCAAGACGGGCACCCGCGTGCGCTTCTGGCCCGACCCCGAGGTCTTCACCGAGACGCTCGAGTTCAAGCGCGAGACGCTCGCCGAACGTCTCCGTGAATTGGCGTTCCTGAACAAGGGCGCCGAGATCAAGCTGCTCGATCAGCGCGAGACGCCGCGCACCGAGGACGTGTTCAAGGCGAGCGGTGGCCTGGTCGACTTCGTCAAGTACCTGGCGCAGGGCAAGGACGCCGTCAACAAGCCGATCGCGATCGAGACCAGAGGGCGACGACGGCGAGGTCGAGCTCGCGATGCAGTGGACGACCGGCTACACCGAGTCGCTCTACTCCTTCGCCAACACGATCAACACCCACGAAGGCGGCATGCACGAGGAGGGACTGAAGAAGGCCCTCACGAACGTGTTGAACCGGTGGGCGCGCGCCAAGGGGCTCCTCAAGGAGAAGGACGACAACCTGATCGGCGAAGACGTGCGCGAGGGGATCATCGCGATCCTGTCGGTGAAGCTGCACGACCCGCAGTTCGAAGGTCAGACCAAGACCAAGCTCGGCAACACGTCGATGCGCTCGCTTGTCGAGACCACGGTCAACGCCCAGCTGTCCTCCTGGCTCGAGGAGCATCCGGGCGACGCCAAGCGCGTGTTCTCGAAGGCCTCCGGCGCGGCCAAGGCGCGGATCGCGGCCAGGCAGGCCCGCGACCTCACCCGGCGCAAGTCCTTCCTGGAATCGGGGTCGCTGCCGGGCAAGCTGGCCGACTGCCAGCTCTCCGATCCCGCGGTGTGCGAGCTCTACATCGTCGAGGGCGACTCGGCGGGAGGTTCGGCCAAGAGCGCGCGTGATCGCGCGACGCAGGCGATCCTTCCGATCAGGGGCAAGATCCTCAACGTCGAGAAGGCCCGGCTGGACAAGATCCTGCAGAACGTCGAGATCCAGGCGTTGATAACCGCGATCGGCACCGGCATCGACGAGGAGTTCGACCTCGAGAAGGCGCGGTACCACCGCATCGTGCTGATGGCCGACGCAGACGTCGACGGCGCGCACATCCGCACGCTGCTGCTGACGTACTTCTTCCGGTACATGCGGCAGCTGATCGAGGCCGGCTACGTATACCTGGCGCAGCCGCCGCTCTACCTGCTGAAGGAGAACAAGCAGGAGCACTACTTCTACACCGAGCACGAGTGGGACGAGTACCGCAAGAACGCCAATGGCAAGCGCATCGGCGAGCCCCAGCGGTTCAAGGGGCTGGGCGAGATGGACGCGATCCAACTCTGGGACACGACCATGGACCCGGAGAAGCGCACGCTGCTGCAGGTCACGCTCGAAGACGCCGCCACGGCCGACCGGTTGTTCAGCGTCCTTATGGGCGACGACGTCCCCGCGCGCAAGGAGTTCATCGAACGCAACGCGAAGTACGTCCAGAACCTGGACGTCTAGACAGGGAGCTGATCACACACGGTGGCACGTCGCTCAAGTAGCCCAAGGCGTAGCGGATGAGTCAGGAAGGTCTGTTCGCCGGCAACATCGAGCCGGTCCAGCTCGAGGACGAGATCCAGCGTTCGTACCTGGACTACTCCATGTCCGTCATCGTCGGGCGCGCCCTTCCCGACGTGCGCGACGGGTTGAAGCCGGTGCACAAGCGCATCCTGTGGGCGATGCTCGAGGCGGGCTATCGCCCCGACAGGCCCCATCGCAAGTGCGCCGCCGTCATCGGCGACGTGCTGAAGAAATATCACCCGCACGGCGACCAGTCGGTCTATGACGCGCTCGTGCGCATGGCGCAGGAGTGGTCGCTGCGCTACCCGCTGGTCGACGGCCACGGCAACTTCGGCTCGGTGGACGGCGATCCACCAGCCGCATACAGGTACACGGAAGCGCGGCTGGCGCCGATGGCCATGGAGCTGCTGCGCGACATCGACTCCGAGACCGTCGACTTCGTCCCGAACTTCGACGGCTACGAGCAGCAACCCACGGTGCTGCCGAGCCGCTTCCCGAACCTGTTGGTCAACGGCGCCGGCGGCATCGCCGTCGGAATGGCCACGAACATCCCGCCGCACAACCTCGGCGAGGTCATCGACGGGGTGGTCCACTACCTCGACGAACCCGAGTCGACGCCCGATGAGCTCATGAAGTTCATCAAAGCGCCCGACTTCCCCACCGGAGCCACGATCATGGGGCGTCAGGGCATCCGCGACGCCTACGAGACGGGCCGCGGCTCCTTGAAGGTGCGCGCGGTCACCCAGATCGAAGAGGCCCCGAACGGCAAGAGCCGGATCGTCGTCACCGAGCTTCCCTACCAGGTGAACAAGGCCAGGCTCGCCGAGAAGATCGCCGACCTGGTCAAGACCCAGAAGCTGAAGGACGTCGCCGACCTAAAGGACGAGTCCAACCGCGAGGGCATGCGCCTGGTGATCGAGACCAAGCGGGGCGCCAACCCCAACGTGGTGCTCAACCAGCTCTACAAGCACACCCAGCTCCAGGACAGCTTCGGCGTGATCATGCTGGCGCTGGTCGACGGTGTGCCGCGCACGCTGAACCTGGCCGAGATGGTCGGCTACTACGTCGACCATCAGGTCGACGTAGTCACGCGCCGAACCAGATTCGACCTGCGCAAGGCCGAGGAGCGCGACCACATCGTCCTCGGTCTGTTGATCGCCCTCGACCACTTGGACGAGGTCATCAAGATCATCCGGGGCTCGCGGGACGCCGACGCCGCGCGGAAGAAGCTCATGAGCACGTTCAAGCTCAGCGAGATCCAGGCCAACCACATCCTGGACATGCCGCTGCGCCGCCTGACCAAGCTCGCACGCGAGGAGCTCGACAAGGAGCACGCCGACCTGCTCGAGCGCATCGCCTACCTGTCGTCCCTGTTGAACGACCCGGTCAAACTCCGTGCGGTGATCAAGGAAGAGCTCCTCGAGATCCGCAAGAAGCACGCCGATGGGCGGCGGACCACGGTCAAGGCCGACGATGGCGATCTCGACGTCGAAGACCTGATCGCCGAGGAAGACGTGATCATCTCGGTGAGTCGCGCGGGCTACGTGAAGCGGCTGCCCGTCGACGCCTTCAAGCAGCAGGGCCGCGGTGGCAAGGGCGTGCGAGGGCAGAACCTCAAGGAGGAGGACGTCGTGAAGCACGTGTTCACGACGACGACCCATCACTGGATGCTGTTCTTCACGACGAAGGGCCGTGTCTACCGGGTGAAGGCGCACGAGATCCCCGAGTCGGGCCGCACCGCACGCGGCATGTACGCGGCGAACCTGCCGGGAGTCGCGCTCGACGGCGACGAGAAGATCAGCGCCGTGATCGACCTGAAGGAGTACGCCGAGGGCAGCTTCCTCCTGTTCGCCACGCGTAACGGGATCGTGAAGAAGACCGCTCTCCCTGAGTACGACTCGCCGCGCACCGGCCTGATCGCGATCAACCTGCGGGGCGACGACGAGCTGATCGACGTCAAGCTCACCGACGGTGAGGACGAGGTCATCATGGTCTCGCGCCGAGGGCAGGCGATCCGATTCAGGGAGTCCCTCGCACGAGCCATGGGGCGGGCGACGGGCGGCGTGATCGGCATGCGCCTGGCCGAGGACGATCGGGTCCTCGCGGTCGGACTCGCATCGGACGGCGAGGAGATGATCAGCGTCACCGAACAGGGGTACGGCAAGCGCTCCAAGCTCAGCGACTATCCGACGAAGGGCCGCGGGGGCAAGGGTGTGATCGGCCATCAGCTCACCGACAAGACCGGGTTGCTCGCAGGGGCCTACGTGGGCACCAAGGACATCGACATGTTCGTGATCTCGTCCTCGGGGCAGGTCGTGCGGGTTCCTGCCGCGCAGATCCGCCGGGTGGGCCGCGCGAGCCAGGGCGTCAGGACGATGCGGGTCGAGGACGACGCCAACGTGGTCGCGCTTGCCCCGGTGATCACCCAGATGGACGAGGAGATCGAGGGGTAGCCCAGACACCGAACGAGGGGCGCCATGGGCGCCCCTCGTTGGTTCCTCCTCAGCTCGTCGGGTCTAGCAGACCTCCACCAGCAGGTCGTAGGGATCCACCGCATCCCCGTCGCCCGGGTGCCACTCGAAGTGGTTGTGCGGTCCGGACGCGTTCCCGGTCTCCCCCACGTAGCCGATGATGTCGCCAGACTGCACCTCACCGAGCTTGCCGTAGGCCGACAGATGGGCGTTGTAGACGTAGCCGTTGACCCCGTAGACCAGGACGCCCTCGCCACCCTCGCCCGAGGGATCGGCGACCGCGGTGCCGTCGAAGGGCGCCACGATCGGCGTGCCGGTCGCCGCCGTCATGTCCACACCCTGGTGGATGTGCGTGTAGTCCTCGTGGTGATGGACGATCCCGAAGGACTCGCCGAACGAGACCTCGCCATCGACGGGGCAGCGCTGCAGCGGCTGGGACTCGATCCAATCCGCGAGCTCGGCTCGCCGGTTGCGCAGTGCGCTCACACGCTTGTCGAGCGAGACCACCAGTTTGTGCTCGCGCTTGCGGAGCTTCTTGATGGCTTTCACCTGACGCTTGCGCCACTCGCCGTAGCCTCGGCCATTCCCCACGCTGCCCCGCCCCGCGGAATTCTGCAGCCGGTTCTGGTGGAACTTGATCTGTTGGTGGATGCCGATCCGGCGCACCCGCCGCAGCTCGTGGAGATCCTCGATGCGACCCCTCAGGTCCTGCTTCGAGCGGATCGCCGCCTCGACGGAGGACTCGGCGCTGGCCACAGAGACCAGCGCGGCGAGCGCCATCATTCCCGCAATCGTCAGCGCCGCCACCCGACGCCCTCGCCTCAGCTTCATCACAGCCCCTTTTCAGCCGGTCCGTCTCACCTACGTCGGTATCGGCGGAAAGGGGGGTCAGTCTTGAATGGCCGGGGGATAAGCCATAGCTACCTGGAACCGGGTAGCCGGCACCACCGCACCCGTATGCTGGCTTGATGGCGCCACTGCTGGGTATCGTGCTCATCGGCGGTTCGCTCGCCGTGATGGCGGTCGACGTCTGGTTCCTTCGGGCGAAGGTGGGACCGTTGGCCTTCACGTTCGTCCTCTTCGCGACGGGCGCCGTGCTCGGGATCGGGGGCTTGCTGTTCCTCGACGACGTCGAACCCGTATCCTGGGTGCTCACCCCGCTCGTCATGGGCATACTGTCGACGGCGCACACGCGTTCGCTCGTCGCGGGCGACGGCCCCTTCCGAACCTGAGCGGGCCGAGCGGGTGCTTGCCTCGGGCAGGGCGTACCCTTACAACTCACTCGGTAGGAGATGGCGCACACGGTCGAACGATCCACCCCCGCAGATCCCCAGACCGCCCCCCACACCCCGGGCGGCGATGTGACGCGCGCAGCGCCGCCACCGACGGAAGCCACTCCGCCGACACCGGCTCCTGCGCCGGCCCCGTCACACGCCGCCGGCCCCGTCACCCGCGCCCGCCCCGCGCGCCGCCGAGCCGAACGGCCAGGGCTGGTCGCAGCGGTGGCTGCCTCGCCTCCCGAAGCTGGAGCGTCCCCAGGAACCGCAGCATCGAGGCCCGCGCGATCAGTTCGGGCACGGCGCGCCGGGCCGCCCGCCGCACCCGCGTCGTCGTCCGCAAGGTCGGGCCGATGTCGGTCCTGAAGTTCTCGCTGATCTTCTACTTCTGCGTGATGCTGATCGTGTACCTGGCGCTGCTGATCATCTACATCATCATGTCGGCGTCGGGCGCGGTGGACTCGCTGGCGCAGATCCTGGGCTGGGTGTTCGGCGAAGGTGAGAGCACGACCGCGGGCGCGGGACGCGCGCCGATCGTCATCGACGGCCGGCAGTTGTTCACGTGGCTATTCATCGGAGGCATCGTGTTCACGCTAGTCTGGTCGCTGATCAACATGTTCATCGCGTTCCTCTACAACCTGATCAGCGACATCATCGGCGGCGTCGAAGTGACGCTCGCCGAGAAGCCCCAGCCCTGACGCCGGTTTCGGCGAGGCTTGGGCATCGGCGGCCACCGCGCGATTGACACCCGTTTCCGCAGGTGTCTACCCTGCGCTTCTGGCCTCTGCCGAGGCCTCGTGGGGCCTGTAGCTCAGCCCGGTTAGAGCGCTTCCCTGATAAGGAAGAGGTCGATGGTTCAAGTCCATCCAGGCCCACCACCCAAGAACCCGCTCTGACCGATCGGGTTCTTCTGATTCCAGGACTGCCGCACAGAACGCGTGGGAGACCCCGGGCTTCTCTGTCGAGTATGACGAGGTACGTCGAGTCGGATGCGGGGGTCGTGACCGTCAAGATCTCGGAGGGGCCGGAGCCCTGGAGCCGGGCCACGTCGACCCGAACCCGCCAGCAGCGGACCTCGTCGATCATCGGCGCGCACCCGCCGCCGTACGGGCATACGGGTACGGGTTCGTCCCGCCCCCACGCCCACTTGCACGTTCGGGGCGTTTCGAGGGTTCATACACCGACATGACCGAACCGATCGTCGTCTCGGACGCGGCCCTCGACGAGCTCGAAGCGTCTCGCACCTTCGAGACCTTCTACCAGGCCGAGGCTCGGACGCTGTTCCGGCGGCTATGGCTCGTGACCGGGAACCGCGCCGAGGCCGAAGAGGTGATGCAGGACGCGTTCCTCAGTGTGTGGGAGCGATGGGACCGCGTCGGTGGGATGGACGACCCTCGCGGGTACCTCTATCGAACCGCGATGAACCTTTTCCGCAAGCGGTACCGGCGGACCATGCTCGCGGTCCGCCGGACCGTCGGGCTCGCGCCATCGAACGACGACTTCTCCGACGCCGACGACCGGCAGGTCGTCCGGCACGTCCTCGCCACGCTCCCGCCGCGGCAACGCGCGGCGCTCGTGCTGACCGAGATGCTCGGGTTCACGTCCAAGGAGGCGGGGGATGCGCTCGGCGTCACGGACGCGACGATCCGCTCGCTGACGCGCCACGGGCGCGACGCGTTCCGCACGGTGATGGAGGTCGACGATGCCTAGGATCGCGGACGCCCTCGAACGCGAGAGCCGGACCGTCGACCTCGAGCAGGGCGACTTCGAGCGGCTGCTCGGCCGACGCGAGCGCAACCAGCGCAACCGGCGGATCCGTGCGGGCGCCCTCGGCGTCATCGTGGCGCTCGCGATCGGCATCATCTTCGTCCGCTCGCTGACGTCGGACCCCATCCCGGCGGATCCGCCCGTCGAGCCCAAGCCGGCGCCGGCGGCATCGGGCTCCCTCGCGTATGTCCTCGACGGCGACATCTACGTCGCCGATCCGGACGGGTCGAACGCGGTCAAGATCGCGGACGGCCGTCCCGACCGAGGACTGCGACAGCCCCGGCGGCGTCGGCGAGTCCTACTGGGCGGAGGGATCGATGTGGTCGCCGGACGGGCGGTACCTCGCCTATCGCTACTTGGACTGTTCCAACCCGGAGTTCTTGCAGGGCGTCGTGATCAGCGACGCGGAGGGCAACGTGGTCGCGACGTTCCCGAGCGACGGCTGGGACATCGGGTGGTCACCAGATTCCACACGCGTCGCGGTGTGGGACGTCCTCTTCGAGACGATCGGCGTCTACGGGGTCGACGGCGCCCGGCAGACGCAGCTCACGATGCCGCCGACGGCCCGTCCGGCGATCACGACCCGGAGTGGATGCCGGACGGCACCTCGCTGAAGGTTGACAACGTGGAGGTGCCGCTCGACGGCAGCACGCCCCGCCGCGGGGGGGACCTGCCCACCTACTCGCCCGACGGAACGCGCGTCGCGTACAGGACCACGGGTCGCTGTCGTCGCCGCGGCCGACCGTTCCGACGCTCGGGAGGTGGTGGGGCGTTGGGTTCTCGACCCCGTCTGGTCGCCAACCGGTGATCGGATCGCCTTCATCTACCGGAGAAGCAGAAGGACGTGTACGGGCCCAACGAACTCCGCGTGCTCGATGTGGCGACCGGCGAGGTGACGCCGCTGTACGGCATGGGCGGATCCGTTGACATCTGGACCATCCAGTTCTCGCCCGAAAGTGATCGGATCCTCTTCTCGATGACGAGGACCGCAAAGGCGGATATCGCTGTGGAGCATCGGCGTCGACGGTTCCGACGCCCGCCTCGTCGTCGCCGGGACGATCCAGGGGGACTGGTCGCCCTGATCGCGCGGCGTGCTCCCGCGGTCGGCTCAGCGAGCGCCGGGCGAACGCGAGGATGGGACTCGGCTCCTGCTTCTTCGAGACGACCTCCCTGACGGATCCTAAGAGACGGGAGTAGCTTGAAATGAACCCCTACGGACGTGTGTTGGCTCCGATTCTCGTAGTTGCGCTTGCCGGATGTGGCTCCGGCGGTGCAGCCTCACCCACGATGACGGAAGCCGTGACGGATCCGCCCGTCGAGCCCCGGCCGGCGCCGGCGGCCTCGGGCACCCTCGCGTATGACCTCGACGGCGACATCTACGTCGCCGATCCGGACGGCTTGAACGCCGTCCGGGTCGCGAACGGCCGTACCGAGGAGGACTGCGGCGGAGATGGCGGCGAGTACTGGGCGGAGGGACCGATGTGGTCGCCCGACGGGCGGTACCTCGCCTATCGTCACGACACGGACTGTTCCAGCTCGGCGCCGCCGTGGGACGTCGTGATCAGCGACGGGGAGGGCAACGTGATCGCGACGTTCCCCGCGCAGGGATGGGGTATCGCGTGGTCGCCAGATTCCACACGCGTCGCGGTGTGGGACCGCCTCTACGACCCGCCCGCGACGATCGGCGTCTACGGGCTCGCGGCGCTCGGCAGACGCAGCTCACGATGCCGTCGGAATGGACCAGTGACGACAACGGCGATGAAGACCCGGCGTGGATGCCGGACGGCACCTCGTTGAGGGTTCACAACATGGAGTTGCCGCTCGACGGCGGCACGCCCGGCAGCTCCTGCCCCCGTTGCCCGCGCTTCGCTGGAGCGTGATCTCCTACTCGCCCGACGGATCGCGCGTCGCGTACCTCGACGACATGTCGCTCGTCGTCGCCGCTGCGGATGGTTTCGACGCTCGGGAGGTGGTGGGGCCTTGGGTTCTCGACCCCGTCTGGTCGCCAACCGGTGATCGGATCGCCTTCATCTACTCGGAGAAGAACGTGACCGGGCCCAACGAACTCCGCGTGCTCGATGTGGCGACCGGCGATGTGACGCCGCTGGTCGGCATGGACGGATCCTGGGACATCGGGAACATCCAGTTCTCACCGCGGGCGACCGCATCCTCATCTCGAGGTACGGGCGAGGAGCGGACGAGTATGGGCTGTGGATCATCGGCTTCGACGGCTCCGACGCCCGCCTCGTCGTCGCCGGGACGGCCCAGGGGGACTGGCTGTCGCGCTGATCGGCCTGCCGATTCCTCCCCCGATGCGAGACCGGCCGTATCCTGACGACGCAGGAAGGTGGAGAGGTCTGTTCGCCTATGGAGCACGTCCTCACTCTCACCCACGGTGCCCTCCAGCGTTCGTCACACTTGCCAACCCTGATGTGAGTCAACGGCAGGTCAAGGAGCCGACGGAACCCAACGGTCCTTCCCCGATCTCCTATGACACCGCAAACCCGACCTGAGCTGCAGAAGAGCTGGTTTCGGCCATCCGGTCCATATCCCTGATAAGGAAGAGGTCGATGGTTCAAGTCCATCCAGGCCCACACCGCAAGTACCCACCTTATGGCCCGATCGTGATTCCGGCGTGCGACCATCTGAGCCCAGCCGAGCTCATGGAAGGCCAGACTGGGACATGGCGCCCGCCGAACCTCGACCCGCGGCCAAGGCGGGTCGACGGGTTCGTTCGGGAACGCCTAGTCTTGTCGTCCAGGCTCCACTCGCGGAAGGAGGGCACTCTCCATGGCTGCTGAAGTGAGCGACACGGAAGAGAGCACGGAGAAGAAGGGCGGCTTCTTCAGGAAGCTGCTGAAGATCGCCGTCATCGGCGCCATCATCGCGGGCGTCGTGCAGTTCTTCCGTCGCCGCAAGGGCGACGACCTCGACGACGTCGAGTGGCAGGAGCTTCCGCCTCCCGCAGGCGGCTGATCCGCCGAGCTCAGAGCGACCTATCGCCGACGAGGCCCGCGGGCGACCCGCGGGCCTCTCGCGTGTTCGCGGGCTTCTCTGTCGGGCCCGCGTCCGTCGCGCGGCTACACTTCGCGCCATGGCGGGGGAGGCGTGGGAGCGGGCGAACCAGGCCGCGGCGTCGGCCGGCGTCACGCTGCAGGCGCTCACCTCGCTCGACGACGCCGACCGCATCATCCACGTCATGCGGGAGACCTGGGGCGACCACGAGCTCTTCCCCAAGGAGCTGCTGCGGGCGATCGCCGAGAGCGGCAACATCCCGTGGGGAGCGTTCGACGGCGACGAGATGGTCGGCTACGTGTTGGGCTGGGCGGGGGTGGACCCAGAGGACGGGCTGCACGTGCACTCCCACATGCTCGCCGCGCTCCCCGGGAGGCGCCACGGGGGGGTCGGCTTCGCCTTGAAGCTTGCGCAGCGCGCGATGGCGCTCGACCAGGGCATCCGCCTGGTGCGGTGGACGTTCGATCCCTTGGTCGCGCGCAACGCGCACTTCAACGTGGCGAAGCTGGGCGCGCACTGCGACCGGTTCCATCGGAACTTCTACGGGGAAATGGGTGACAGGCTCAACGCGGGCGATCGCAGCGATCGCCTCGTGGTCCGATGGGATCTGGACCGTGAACCGGGCTCGTGGCCGTTCCCGGACGGCGAGTCGATCGTTGCCCTGAGGGCTGCCGGCCCGGCCGATCTCCCCAGGCCCGAGCGGGGAGAGGAGCCGGCCACGGACGCCGAAGGGGGCGTGCGCGTCGGTGTTCCTCGCGACTACGCGGCCGTGCGCGAGCTCGACCCCGAGCTCGCCGCGGCATGGCGCGACGCCACGGGAGAGGTCTTGTCGCAGTGCTTCACGATGGGGCTCCGCGTGGTGGCCTTCGACGCAGACCTCGTCGGCGGCTATCCCACCTACGCGCTCGCGGCATCCGGTCCCACGCCCGATTGGCCCGGGGCAGTCGCGTGAAGAGCGGTTCGTGACGCGCGTCCGCGCGGTTGAGCTCCGGCTCGTGGACCTCCCTCTTGTGCGACCGTTCCGGACGAGCTTCGGGACCTCGACGGCGAAGCGGTGCGTCCTGGTGCGTGTCGAGACCGATCACGCCCAGGGCTGGGGGGAGTGCGTGGCCGACATCGAGCCCGCGTTCAGCGAGGAGTTCAACGAGGGCGCGTGGTTGGTGCTCCGCGACTTCCTGGCACCCTCGCTGTTCGCTGCCGGCGACATCGCGTCCAACGACCTCGATCGCGTGTTCGCCTTAGTGCGTGGGAACCCGATGGCCAAGGGGACGCTGATCGACGCCTTCATGGACGCCGAGCTGCGAGAGAAGGACGTGCCGCTGGCCTCCTACCTCGGGGCGTCACGCGACCGCGTGGAGTGCGGCGTGTCCGTGGGTATCACCGACACGACCGCCGAGCTCCTGACACAGGTGGACAGCTACCTCGATCAGGGCTACCGGCGCATCAAGCTCAAGATCGAGCCGGGCCTGGACGTCGAGCGCGTCGAAGCGGTGCGCGCGGCCCACCCCGACATCCTTCTCTCGGTCGACGCGAACGCGGCCTACACGCTGGAGGACACCGACGTGTTCCTCCGGTTGGACGACACCGGTCTGCTGATGGTCGGAGCAGCCCCTGCATTACGACGACCTGGTCGAACACGCGGAGCTGCAGCGCCGGATCGCCACCGACGTGTGTCTGGACGAGTCGATCCGCTCGGCGCCGCGCGCCGCCGCCGCGATCCAGCTCGGCTCGTGCCGCATCGTGAACATCAAGCAGGGCAGGGTCGGCGGCGTCCTGGAGGCGGTCCGGGTGCACGACGTCTCACGGGCGGCGGGGTTCCCGGTCTGGTGCGGCGGCATGCTCGAGACGGGGATCGGCCGGGCCCAGAACCTTGCGCTGGCGGCGATGCCCGGGTTCACGCTTCCGGGAGACACCAGCGCGTCCTCGCGCTACTTCCCGGACGACCTCACGGAGCCGTTCGAGATGGCCCCCGATGGAACGATGGCCGTGCCGACGGGCCCCGGCATCGGCGTCGGTCCCGCGCCCCGAACGGCTCGAGGACTGCACGATCCGGTCCGAGGTGCTCGGCCCGTAGGACCGCGTGCTTCCTCACGGTCACGCATGCCGCGAACAGCCTGTTTGAACCGAAGGCCGGAACGGGCGACGATACGCGCACGCTCACCTTCCCCAGGAGCCGGTCATGAAGAAGCGCGTCGTGCAGGCAGGAGAGTTCGAGGTCGTCGACGAACGCGGCGCGGTGCGCCTGCGGATCGGCCTGTCGAACGACGAGGACCCGTTCTTCTCGCTCCTGTCGCCCGACGGACATGTTCGGATGCGGTTCGGACTCGGCAACGACGGCTCCGCCGGCCTGGCGATCGGCGACGACAACGGCAAGGTGCGCGCGACGGTCGGCCTATCCAGCGACGGGTCCGCGAGTCTGGCGTTCGGAGACAAGAACGGCAAGATCCGCGCGAAGTTCGGGCTGGCTCCCGAGGCTTCCCCCACGATGGGCATGCAGGTCAAGGACGGTGAGCTGAGTCAGGTGTACAGCCTTGCCGAGCAGGGCTCGCCTACGATCGGCCTGTACGACGACGACGGCAAGGTGCGGGTGCGGTTCGGCTTGGCGGCCGAGGGATCGCCCGTCATGCGGCATGCTCGACCGCGACGGCGAGGTCCGCGCGGTCGTGGGCCTGGCGTCCGACGGCACCCCCTTCGTGCAGTTCCTCGACGAAGGCAAGCAGCCCACCTGGACGATGCGCTAGTAGCGGCGCTACTCGTCCAGCTGCTGGGCGAGGTAGTTGGCCTCGCCGAGCTGCTCGATCAGCCCGAGCTGGGTCTCGGCGTAGTCCACGTGGCCCTCCTCTTCGAGCAGACGGGCGGCGAAGAACTCGCGGCTGGCCTCGTCGCCTACCTCGAGCGCGATCGTGATGCCTCCGCGCAGCAGCTCCAGCGCCCGGTGCTCCCCCTCGAGCGCGACCCGGAACTGCTCGCCCGACCGTCTCGCCCACGGTGACCGAGCCGAGCCGCTGCATGTTCGGCACCCCTTCCAGGAACAGGATGCGGTCGATGATCTCCTCGGCGTCGCGCATCTCGTCCATCGCGATCTCGCGTTGCTTGGATGCAAGCTTGGCGTAGCCCCAGTTGTGGCACATCTTGGAATGCACGAAGTACTGATTGACGACCGTGAGCTCCAGCGTGAGCAGCTCGTTGAGCGCTTCGATGACCCGTGGGCTTCCCTGCATGTGCGCCTCCCTCATCTCGATCGGGTGGTCGAAGGCACGCCTTCGCCGTCCTCGTTCGCTCCTTCGTCGAGGAGCCGCTGCAGCTCGGCGTAACAGCCCCCACACACCGAGCCCGCGCCGCTCGAGTCTTCGAGCTCCTCCAGCGTCCGGGCGCCGTCGGTGACAGCCGCGCGGATCACGCGGTCGGATATCGCCAAGCACAGGCACACGTACACATGCGCACCGCTCCACCGGTGAGCGGCCCCCCTCCCGCGCAGCATATCGTCGACGGCCGCGTCGTCGGCCGCGACCCTCTCGGTAGAATCCATGCTCCAGGGGACGTAGCTCAGTTGGGAGAGCGCCGGCTTTGCAAGCCGGAGGTCGCCGGTTCGATCCCGGTCGTCTCCACCACCCTGGCGCCACCGCGGGATACCATCGTTGCCCGGAACACCGTCCTCGAGGAGCCGTCGATGTCGAAAGAGATGTTGAACGAGAAGACCTTCGCGAAGGTTCAGACGTACGAGCCGGTCGCGATCCCGGGGCGCCCCGACACCGTCGCGCCCACCGGCGTGATGACGATCAACGGCACGATCGGGCGCGCCGCCTTCCTGCTCCTGCTGACGGTCGTGTCGGCGACGTTCGGATGGCAGCAGGCGGATCAGATCTCGGGCACCTTCAACACGATCGCGCTCATCGGGCTGTTGGCGCTGCTGGGCCTGTCGATCCTGACGGCGTTCAAGCCGCAGCTCGCGCCGTTCACCGGCCCGCTCTACGCGGTCGTCATGGGCTTCTGGGCGGGCCTGATCTCGTTCGGGTACGAGCAGGAGTTCGAGGGCATCGTGCTGCAGGCGGTGTTCGCGACCTTCTCGATCTTCGCGGCATGTCTGTTCCTGTACGGCTCGCGCATCGTCAAGGTGACGAAGAAGTTCATCGCCGTCGTGATGATGGCCACCCTGGGAATCATGTTGATGTACGTGGCCGCGATCGTGCTGGGCCTGTTCGGCGTCGAGATCGGCTTCATCAACGATCCGAGTCCTCTGGGGATCGCGGTAAGCGTGGGCATCTGCATCGTTGCGGCGCTGAACCTGTTCGTGGATTTCCACTTCATCGAGCAGGGTGCACGGGCGGGCGCCCCGAAGTACATGTCCTGGTACTCGGCCTTCGGGCTGCTGGCGACGCTGATCTGGCTGTACCTGGAGGTCCTGCGTCTGATCGGCAAGGTCCGCAGCTAGCGGGACGATCGTGCAGCGAGCGCTCGCTTCGACCCTCATCGTCGCCGCCCTGGTGTCGGCGGTCGCCGGTCCGGCCACGGCGCGTCCGGACTACCGGTCCTCGGTGTCCACGTTGGACGCCGCCACACGTCGGCTCATGTCCGGCCGATCCTGGCGTCCCGGCTGCCCCGTGGGCCTGAACGAGCTGCGCTCAGTTCGGGTGTTCACCTGGGGGTTCGACCAGCGGTGGCATCGGGGACGGCTGGTGGTGCACCGCTCGCTCGCCGACGAGATGGTGCGCGCCTTCCGCCGGCTCTACACGATCCGCTATCCGATCCGGCAGATGCGCCTGGTCGATCACTTCGGGGCGGACGACCGGCGGTCGATGGCCGCGGACAACACGTCGGCCTTCAACTGCCGGTGGCGCGGCGGCGTGTGCTGCACCTGGTCCCAGCACGCGTACGGACGGGCGCTCGACATCAACCCGGTCGAGAACCCCTACATGCACTCCGGAGGGTTCTCACCGCCGAACGCGGCGCCCTACGTGGACCGCTCGCCGCATCGCAAGGGGATGATCCATCGCCACGACGAGGTCTGGTGGGCCTTCCGGGCGATCGGATGGGAGTGGGGCGGCGACTGGCGTCCGAACCAGGACTACCAGCACTTCTCCGCGAACGGTCGCTAGTCCATCACGGACTAGTGGGCGTTCCGTGGCCCTGCGGTCCTGATCAGCCGCACGAGACGGACAGGAACGGGTACGGATCCACCGCCGGGCCGTCGTCGGGATGCCATTCGAAGTGGTCGTGCGGCGCCGTCGCGTCGCCGGTGTCGCCCACGTACCCGATGACCTGGCCCGTGCGCACCTGCCCCAGCGTGCCGTAGGACGAAAGGTGCGCGTTGTAGACGTACCCGTCCTCGCCGTGCACCCGGACTTCGAGCCCGCCCAGGACGCCGGTCGAGGCGGTGGCGTAGCCGTCGAAGGGCGCGACGATCGGCGTGCCCATCGCCGCGCTGATGTCGTTGCCCATGTGCTTGTGGATCGGCACGTCCGGCAGCCTCACCGTGATGCCGTAGTTGTCCGACACGGAATGAGGGCCTCGGATCGGGCAGGTGCGGAGCACCGCCCACGTCTCGATCCACGCGTTGATCTCCGTTCGCCGAGCCGCGAGCGACTGCGTCCGTCGACGGGTGAACCGGTCCAGACGGTGCCGGCGCATCGTGGCCTTCCACCGGTCATGTCGCATCCGTCGTTCGAGGTGCTTCCATCGGTGAGGGTTGGCGATCGCACCTCGGCCCGGGCCTTGCCGCAGCACCTCGTTCGAACGCCGCACCACGCCGCGGAGCGCCCGGGTGCGCGCATGATGAGTGCGGTTGATCTCGATCAGCGTGGTGGTGAGACGCCTCTTCTCGGAGCGATACGTCTGCAGCTCCGAACGGGCCGCGGCCGGCACGGAGCCCGAGAGGAGGACAGAGGCGATGAGCGCGGCGACCACGAAGGTCCGCCGCGCGCGGCGGACGCGCGTGATCACGAAAGGTTCGTCTCCTGGGTAGTGGTGCTCGGGGGGTTCCAGGTGCGACCTGCCGTATCGACAGGACGACGCGGCTACCTTGAGCCGGCTCGCCTCCCGTTTCCGTGACGGCGGGCACGTTCGACCGTGTTCAAGGGGTGCGCGACGATGCCGAAGCCTCCGAAGTGGGAACCGAAGAGGAACCGACACCGCGCGAGGACGGATCCCCGGGCGCGACCCTGCAGATGCAGCTCCAGGCTGCGGAGCAGCGGGCTCGCGATGCGGAGCTGCGCGCGCAGGCCGCGGAGCTGCGTGCCGAGGAGCTGGCGTCGCTCGAGGCGCGCGTCCAGGTCGCGGAACGCCGCGCGCTCGACGCCGAGCGGCGACTGTTCGAGCTCACCGAGCAGGTCGAGTCGGTTCAGGGCCGGGCGCATGCCCCCGACCTCGATCCGCCGGAGGATGACGGCGCCGCCGACGTGTATGAGGGAGCTGTGGGGCAGCCGAACGATCTTCGCGCGCGCCTCGCGCGCACCGCGGCACGCAAGAAGCCGGGCGGCTCGCTCGAAGACGCCTGAGGGACCGGTTCGTTCGGAGTTGCTAGGGAGTTGCTAGAAGGCGAGCGCGTCGACCGCGTAGGTCTCGCGCAGGTGCAGGTCCACCACGGCGGCGGGCAGCAGGTCCCGGGGGCGGAGGCCGTAGCGGGTCGCGGTCGCGAGGTGCTCGTCGCAGATCGGCACCAGCTCGTCCTTGGGGAACCACCCGACGTGCTCGGGCGTGCGTCCGTGAGGCCCCGCCATCCAGAAGCAGAACTGACAGATGAGTGAGAGCCGCTGCGGGTAGGCGAACTGCGCGCGGTAGCCGAGCTCGTGCTCGATCACGGTTCCCCAGAGCGCGGTTCGCCCGAGCACGGCGGGGCACCTGGTCTTGCGGAGGATCTCCACCGTGTGGGTGGCGTGGAGGCCGCAGGTGCACGTGGGATGGGGCGCGTGGTGCAAACGGGTGGCCTTGCACACCGCCTCGGCGACCTCGAACGGACGCCATGGCCGCGATCTCCGGGCGACGGGGCGAAGCAGCAGGCCGGTGCCGTCGCGTCGGCCGGTCAGCGCCCATGCTCGCCAGGCCATGATGGGCTCGGCGTCGTTCGAGAGTTCCAGGTCGGGCCGGGACGGCGACCTGGTGCGGCCGGTCACGGCGCCGGTTCCTCCACCGGGTCGGGCTCGGCGTGCGCGGGCTCGGACGGCTCGGGGGGCATCGGCTCGACGGGGGCGCCGTCGGGCGTGAGGTCGGGCACCACCTCGGGAACCGGGATGGTGGCGGGGACGATCTCGATGATGCGCTTGGGCTGGCCGATGTTCATGGTTCTCCTCCGAGGGTACGCCTGCGCTCGCCGAAGCGCGACCCCCCGGGGTGCCGGTCACTCCCGCCTGTTCGCTCCCGCCTGTTCCAATATGTGGGATCTCGGTTCCAGATAGTGGAACAAGGGACCGAGGTCATCCATCACCCCCGCTCAGGCACGCGCTCAGGCAGCCGCCACGAGCCGATAGATCCCGGTGGTCGTGCTGAAGTGGATCGCCCCGTTCGGCGCCGCTTCCACCGAGTGGATCGAGCCGGCCGAGATCGGTGCGACGTTGATCACGTTGGTGATGTTCTTCCGCATCGGGTTCAGTGTCGCGCGATACAGGGGGCTGTCCGCACCATTGGATGCATACGCTCCGAAGAACAGGTCTCCTTCGAACCCGAGCCCGCATCCCTCGCAGAAGACAGCGCCCGTGATCGCGATCGGGTCGGAGAACACTTCCTTCGGCTGACGCCGCGGCGCCGGTCCGTCCTGGTTCGTGTTGGGGCATGACTCGCTCGGACCCCAGGCGTAGTTCCCCTTCCTGACGATCATGTTGATCTCGTCGTTGCAGCCGGGGCCGTTCTCCGTCTCCCAGAGGCGGCGGTTGCTGAGATCGAACGCGAACCCGAACGAGTTGCGGATGCCGAAGGCCCACACCAAGGTGCGCCGCCCGCCGATGAACGGATTGTCGGCCGGCACGCCGCCGTCCGCGCGCATCCGCAGGATCTTCCCGCGCAGGTTCTTCGTGCGGTCCTGGGCGTTCGAAGAGTTGTGGCCGTCGCCGACGACCGCGAACAGGCGCC
Source organism: uncultured Actinomycetes bacterium (assembly GCA_963758715.1). GTDB lineage: Bacteria > Actinomycetota > UBA4738 > UBA4738 > HRBIN12 > JAOUEA01. The sequence continues at coordinate 61,437 of CAVWWK010000006.1, read as the reverse complement.
CGTCGGGGCCGAACGCGATCCGACCACCGTTGTGATACGGACTGCTCGAGGCGGGTGTCGACACCAGCACCCTGATCCCCCGTCCCACGCCTTGATCCGAGCGGATCCGGACGATCTGGTTCTTCAGGCCGCCGCCGCCGGCGCGGGTCACGTAGACGTAGATGAACGGCTGCCGGGGCCACTTCGGATGGACGGCTACCCCCAGGGCCCCGCGTTCACCGTTGCCGTTCACGCCCGTGATCCGAAAGAACAGCCGTTCGGCATCGGTTTGCGGGTTCAGGATCCGCACCTCGCCGGTTCCTCGTTCGAGGTAGACGATCCTGCCGTTGGGCAGGAACGTGAAGGCCGAGGGCCCGTTCAGCCCCCCCTTCACCAGGCGGTCGTCGATCGTCGTGCCCGCGGTGGCGGACGGGGCAGCAGTGACGGCGGCAAGCGAGGTGGCGGCCAGCGTCAGCACCAGCAGCCGGACGGCGGTTCGGGTCGTTCGCATCCCTGTCGATCCTCCTGTTGTCATCGGTGTGGGTCGTGGCGGATCCCGGCCCTGGCGGATCCGGCCTTCACGCCGGCGCCAGACGATAGATGCCCTCGGCGTTGCTGAAGTACAGGCGGCGACTCGGCGCCACCTCGAGGGAGTACACGGGCTTGTCGAACCCCTGCAACGGAACCTGCAGGAGGGCGCCGTCGAAGTCGTCCCGGGCCGTGGTGAGGTCCGCGTGCGCGACCGGCCCCACGGTCAGCTTGCAGCTCCCGTTCGCGCAGCCCGCGAACAGGTCTCCGTCGTAGGCGGCGCCCAGACCGCATCGGTCGCAGAACGCGAGCCCGGTGACTGCCACGGGTTCGACGAGGATGTGCACGGGCGCGATCGGAGCGGGGCCGTCGACGTTCGTATCCGGGCAGGCCTGCATGGGCCCCCACCCGAAGTTGCCACCCGGCGCGATCAGGTTGATCTCGTCGTTGCACTCGGGACCGTTCTCGGTTTCCCAGAGGCTCCCGGTCTCGGGGTCGAACCCGAGCCCGATCGAGTTCCGATGCCCGTAGGAGAAGACTCGGCTGCCGGGGAACGGGTTCGAGGAGGGCACCGTGCCGCTCGGGTTGATCCTGAGGACCTTGCCCCGCGGCTCGTCGGTGAGGTCCTGTGCCGTCGCAGGGTCCTCACCGCCGTCGCCGATCACGACGTACAGCATCCCGTCGGGGCCGAACACGATGCGTCCCCCGTTGTGGTTGGTGCGCGATCCCACGGGCGAGCGGAGGAGCACCTTCAGGCCGCGTCCGCGCCCGTCGACCGCGCGGAGCCGGACGAGCTGGTTCTCGAGCGGCTTCGATCCCGGCCCACGCGTGACGTAGACATACACGAAGGGCTTCCGCGGCCACTCGGGATGCAGGGCGACACCCAGCGCGCCGCGTTCGCCTTCGCTGTCGACACCGCCGATCCGGAAGAAGAGCCGATCGCGATCGGTCGCCGGGTTCAGGAACCGCACCTCACCAGAACCGCGTTCGACGTACACGATGCGTCCGTTCGGCGTGAACGTGAACCCGACAGGGTCGTGCAGCATCGCCACGGTGACCGCGCGGACGGTCGGCGTGCCGGCGATGGCCGGAGGGGACGAAAGCAGCGAGCCGGCCATGAGGCCGGCCGATGTGACCGTGGCGATCAGGGCGGCGCGAACGCGATGCGAGCCGATCGATTCCCCCTCCCTGCCTCGTCCCCGTGAGCGCCGATGCCCTATGGGACCATGAGGCCCGTGACGACGTTGCCTCCCTCGATGTTCGGTCAGCCGGCCCTTCGTTCTGAAGACCCCAGGTTCCTGACCGGGCGCGGCCGCTACCTCGAGAACATCCCGATCGAGGGGGCGCTCCGCGCCGTATTCGTCCGGTCCATGATGCCGCATGCCCGTGTGCTCGGCGTGGACGTCGACGCCGCCCGCCGCATGCCCGGCGTCGTAGCGGCCTTCACCGCAGACGATCTGGCGATACCGCGGATGCCTCCCAGCGGCAACGTCGAGGGAGCGACTGGCACGCTGGAGGGCCCGTTCGGTCGAGACGTGCTCGCCCGTGAGGTCGTTCGGTTCGTGGGCGAGCCGCTCGCCGTGGTGGTCGCGGAGTCGCTGGCCGCGGGCTTGGACGCGGCCGAAACCGTCCTGCCCGAGCTGGATCCGCTCGAGGCCGTGAACGACGTCGAAGACGCGGTGACCGAGGACGCCCCGTTGCTCTGGCCCGAACACGGCAGCAACGTGGCCGACGCGTTCGAGGTGCGATGGGATGAGGACGTGCTCGCGGGCTCGGACGTCGTCGCGCGCGGCCGCTTCGTGAACCAACGCCTGGCTCCCGTCCCCATGGAACCCAACGCGATCGCGGTCGAGCCCGACGGGCAGGGCGGGTTCACGGTGTGGGTGTCCACCCAGGTGCCGTTCGACGTGCGCGACGACCTGGCCGAGGTGCTGGGCGTTCGCAAGGAGCAGGTGCGAGCGATCGCGCCCGACGTGGGCGGAGGCTTCGGGGCGAAGCTGCAGAACTATCCTGAGTACCAGGTCGTCGCCGTCGCTGCCGCGAAGCTGGGCCGGCCCGTGCGGTGGGTGGAGACGCGGAGCGAATCGATGCTGGGGCTTACCCACGGCCGCGCCCAGGTGCAGCTCGTCGAGATCGGTGCCCGCCGCGACGGCACGATCGTGGGGCTGCGTGCCGATCTTCTCGCGGACATGGGCGCCTATCCGATCGGTGCGTTCCTTCCCACCACGACGCAGGAGATGCTCGGAGGCGTCTACACCATCCGCGAGATCGCGTGCCGAGGCCGGGCCGTGGTCACGAACGGGACCCCGATCGCCGCCTACCGGGGCGCCGGGCGGCCGGAGGCCAGCGCCCTGATCGAACGCGCGATCGACCTGGTGGCGGCCGAGCTCGGCATGGATCCGGTGCAGGTGCGGCGCAAGAACCTGATCCCCGCCGGTTCGTTCCCGTACGAGTCGGCGTCGGGCACCGTCTACGACATCGGCGCCTACGAGGACACGCTCGACGAGGCCCTGCGTCTGGCGGGCATCGACGAGCTGCGCGCGGAGCAGAGGGCCCGGCGCGAGCGGGGCGACCACCTCGCGCTCGGCATCGGCGTGAGCACCTACGTCGAGATCACCTCGTTCAGCAGCAAGGAGTTCGGAGCGGTCGAGGTCGAACCCGGCGGCACCGTCACGGTGAAGACGGGGACCTCCCCCCACGGACAGGGGCACGAGACGGCGTTCGCGCAGATCGCGTCGAGCGTGCTGTGCGTGCCGTTCGAGTCGGTGCGCGTCGTCCACAGCGACACCGGCGTCGTGCGCCGGGGCGCCGGAACCTGGGGCTCACGGTCGCTGCAGGCGGGCGGATCCTCGGTTCTGCAGCGCAGCCAGGAGGTCGTGGCCAAGGCGAGGACCCTGGCCGCTCACCTGTTGGAAGTCGACGAGGACGACCTGTCGGTCGAACGCGGCCGGTTCCAGGTCATGGGGGCGCCGGAGCGTTCGCTCGCCTGGGCCGACCTGGCCGCCGCGGCCGCCGATCCCGCGCGCCTCCCGGAAGGGATGGAGCCCGGGCTGGCGGCGGAGGGCGTGTACCGGGAGCCCGATTCGACGTTCCCGTTCGGAGCACACGTCGCAGTCGTCGAGGTCGACACCGAGACCGGCGACGTCCGGCTCCTGCGACACGTCGCCGTCGACGATTGCGGCCGCGTGCTGAACCCGATGTTGGTCGAGGGCCAGGTGCACGGTGGCCTGGCGCAGGGGATCGCCCAGGCCCTCTACGAAGAGGTTCGTTACGACGGCTTGGGCAACCCGGAGACCGGCAACCTCACCACCTACCTCATGCCGTCGGCGGCCGAGCTCCCGTGGTTCGAGACCGTGCGTCTGCAGACCCCGACGCCGGTGAACCCTCTCGGCGCCAAGGGCATCGGCGAGTCGGCCACGATCGGGTCGACCCCGGCAGTGCAGAACGCCGCGATCGACGCCCTAGCGCCCTTCGGCGTGCGCCACCTGGACCTGCCGCTGTCGCCCGAGCGCGTGTGGGCGGCCCTGCATCGGCCCACGGACTGAAACCCGTTCCGCGAGTAGGGTTCCGGGCATGGATACAGACCTGAACCCTGCCTGGGAGGCCCGCTTCCGGGCGCCCACCGTCTCCATGCCCGATTGGTCCCCGCACGCGCCGGACCGGATCGTCTTCGAAGGCACCCAGAGCGGCGTGTGGCAGGTGCATTGCTGGGACCGGGCGACCGGCACCAAGCGCATGGTCACCGATCACCCCGTCGGCGTGATCACCGGCGCCCCCACCCTGGACGGGTCGCACGTCCTGTACTGGCAGGACGAGACGGGCAGCGAGGCCGGACAGTGGTACGCCCAGCCGTTCGAAGGAGGCGAGGCGAGGCCGTTCCTGGAAGGGATACCGCAGGGCTGGAACTCCGGGCTCGCCCAGGCGCCGGGCGTCGTGGCGGCCGGGATCAGCGATCGTGACGGGTTCGCGGTGTTCGTCTCCGTCGACGAGGGCGCCCCCAAGGAGCTGGTCCGGAGCACGGAAGCCATCGGGATCGGCGGGGCCGAAGGCGGCGGCGGATTCAACCAGGGAGGGCTCTCGGCCGACGGCTCGCTCCTGTGTCTGGAGCACGCAGAGCACGGAGACCTGCTCCACCCCGCGCTGCGGGTCGTCGATCCACGGACCGGCGCGGTCGTGGGCGAGCAGGTCGACGAGGGCATGGCGCTCAGCGCCGCACGCTGGTCGCCGATCGCAGGCGATCAGCGGCTGGTGATCCTGCACGAGCTGCACGGCGAGGAACGCCCGGCGATCTGGAACCTCGACACCGGTGAGCGGACCGACCTGCCGCTGGAGCTTCCCGGCGTGATCGAGGTGCCCGACTGGTGGCCAGACGCCTCGGCGGTGCTGCTCAACGTGCTGCACGAGGGCCGCGATCGCCTGTACCGCTACGAGCTGGCGACTGGCGAGCTCACCCCGATCCCGCATCCGGAGGGAACGGTGTGGAGCGCGCACGTCCGGCCCGACGGCGCGGTGTGGCTGCGTCACTCCCAGGGTGAGCGGCAGGCGCTGGTGCTCGACGACACCGGACAGGAGGTGCTCCGCGCCGAGGGCGAACGCGCGCCCGGTGGCCGCCCATTCACGTCGTGGCACTTCGACAACGGCGAGGGCGATCGGGTGCACGGGTTCCACGTCACGCCGGAGGGTGAGAGCCCGTTCCCGGTGATCATGCTCGTGCACGGAGGGCCGACCTGGCTCGACACCGACCGGTTCAGCCCCGAGGTGCAGGCCTACGTCGACGCGGGGTTCGCGGTGGGCATGGTCAACTACCGCGGGTCGACCGGGTACGGCCGCGACTGGCGGGACCGGCTGATCGGCAACGTCGGGGGGCCAGAGGTGGTCGACGTGAACGCCGGCCTCGCCGACCTGGTGGCCCGCGGCATCGCCGACCCGTCGCGAGCGGTTATCGGCGGGTGGTCCTGGGGCGGCTACATCACCCTCATGGAGCTCGGCACGCATCCGGAGCTGTGGGCATGCGGGATCGCGGGCGTACCCGTGGCCGACTACGAGATGAGCTACGACGACATGTCGCCGGAGCTCCAGGCGTACGATCGCGCGTTGCTGGGAGGGGCGCCGGCCGAGGTGCCCGAGCTGATGCGCGCCCGGAACCCGATCTACTTCGTGGACCAGGTCACGGCGCCGGTGATGTTCATCATCGGAGAGAACGACAGCCGCTGTCCGCCGCGGCAGGCCAAGGCGTACGTCCAGCGACTCGCTGACCGCGGCCATCCACACGAGGTGTACGTGTTCGGCACGGGGCACTCCTCGTTCGACATGGAGGAGGAGATCCGTCAGCTCCGGGCGATCCTGGACTTCCTGGCGAAGAACGTGCCCTCGTCGGCGTAGCCGCGGTCGCATAGACTCGCCCGAAAGACCGACCGGGGGCGATGTTCCGTGAGTGAGTACGTGAGCCGGCTGATGGCCGACGTCACGGCCAAGAATCCCAACGAGCCCGAGTTCCTCCAGGCCGTGCAGGAGGTGACCGACTCGCTCCACCCGGTGCTCGAGCGACATCCCCACTATCGGGAGGCGCGCATCCTCGAGCGCATGGTCGAGCCCGAGCGGGTGATCATGTTCCGCGTCCCGTGGCAGGACGACTCGGGGCAGATCCGGGTCAATCGCGGGTTCCGCGTGGAGATGAGCAGCGCGATCGGGCCCTACAAGGGAGGGCTTCGCTTCCATCCCACGGTGTACCTGGGGCTGCTGAAGTTCCTGGCGTTCGAGCAGATCTTCAAGAACGCGTTGACCACGCTGCCGATGGGCGCGGGCAAGGGTGGGGCCGACTTCGACCCGAAGGGGAAGTCGGACGCCGAGGTCATGCGGTTCTGCCAGGCGTTCATGACCGAGCTGCAGCGTCACCTCGGACCCGACACCGACGTGCCGGCGGGCGACATCGGGGTCGGGACCAGGGAGATCGGCTACCTGTTCGGCCAGTACAAGCGCATCCGCAACGAGTTCACCGGGGCGATCACCGGCAAGGGGATGGAATGGGGCGGCTCGCTGATCCGCCCCGAGGCGACGGGCTACGGCGCCGTCTACTTCGCGCAGGAGATGCTCGCCACCCGTGACCGTTCGCTGGAGGGCATGCGCTGCCTGCTGTCGGGCTCGGGCAACGTGGCGCAGTACACCGCGGAGAAGCTCCTCGATCTGGGAGCGACGCCGCTGACGCTGTCGGACTCCGGCGGGTTCATCCACGACCCGGAGGGGATCGACCGCGAGAAGCTCGCGTGGGCGATGGAGCTGAAGAACGACAAGCGCGGCCGCATCATGGAGTACGCCGAGCGGTTCCCCAAGGCCACGTTCGTGCCGTGCGACCCTTCGACCGATCACGACCCGATGTGGGACATCCCCGCCGAGTGCGCGTTCCCCGGCGCCACCCAGAACGAGATCAACGCGAAGGACGCCGCCAACCTCGTGAACAACGGGATGATCCTGGTGAGCGAGGGCGCGAACATGCCGACCGTGCCGGAGGGGATCGAGACGTTCGTGTCGGCGGGCGTGCTCTACGGGCCCGGCAAGGCGGCGAACGCCGGCGGCGTCGCGGTGAGCGGGCTGGAGATGTCGCAGAACTCGATCCACCTCACCTGGACCCGCGAGGAGATGGACGAGCGCCTGCGCACGATCATGGGCCGATCCACGAGCAGTGCCGGGATACCGCCGAGGAATACGGCGAAGCCGGGAACTACGTGCACGGCGCCAACATCGCCGGCTTCGTCAAGGTCGCCGACGCGATGGTGGCCCAGGGCGTCATCTAGCCCCGCCGAGCGTGTGGGTCAGGCGCTCGGGCTGTGCGCGTTGCCGCCCGCGCGCGGCTTGAACTCGTCGCACGTGTCGTTCGCGCGGATCAGGCCGCGAACGAACCTGCACCCTCCGACCGCGGCTCTCGGGAACATGAACGCGCACTCCGCGCAGCGGACCTTCGGCGAGGGCGCACTGCGGTAGTTGGCCTCCGACTTGGACAGACTCTGGACCTTGGGCATCGGACGGACCTCCTTCCAGCCACGAAGACCCTAACGGGCTTCGGGAGGGCTCGCGAACCTCGGACCGGCGGTGATGCGGTGCGGTCGTAGACTGGCGGGGAATCACCGGGGAGCCCGGAAGCACCGGGCTGAGAGGCCGGCTCACCGCGCCGGCGACCCGACGAACCTGAACCAGGTCATGCTGGCGGAGGGAGCTGATGGCATCACCCCGAACCGCGCTCGTCGTCTGCGGCGGCGGGACGATCCGCGCCACCGATGCGCTTCCGCCTGAGTCGCCTGTGGTGATCGCCGCCGACGGCGGCGCGGACGAAGCGCTCCGGCTGGGGCTGCACGTCGACCTGCTGGTGGGCGACATGGACTCGGTGTCGCCGTCTTCGCTCGAGGCGGTGGAGGCCGCCGGTGGCCGGGTGGTGCGTCATCCGGCCGACAAGGATGCGACCGACCTGGAGCTCGCGCTGGACGAGGCGCTCGCGTCGGGCGCCGATCGCGTGGTGGTGGCGGGGGCGACGGAAGGCCGGCTCGATTTCGTTCTCGGCAACGCGCTGGTCCTGACCCACGAGCGGCTCTCGGCGGTGCGAGGTCGACGCGGTCTTCGGCGCGGCGCGCCTCCACGTGGTCCGCGACGAGCGGGCATTCGACGGGGAGATCGGTGAGCTCGTCAGCCTGCTCGCCCTCGGGGGCCCCGCTCGCGGGGTTCGCACGCGAGGGTTGCGGTGGGAGCTGGACGGTCACGACCTCCCCGTCGCCTCGGGGTGGGGCATGAGCAACGAGCTCACCGAGGACCGCGCGTCGGTCGCGCTCGACGCGGGCGTGGTGTTGGTCGTTCGACCCGGGGAGGCCGTCGATGTTCGGCGCTAGCCGCCGCGCTCGCGGCCGCTGATGTGTGGTGTCGTGCTCGCCGTGGCCGCGTGCACCGGCGGCGAGCCGGGCGACGCTGGCACGGATCCCGGCGAGCCGGCCGAGCCGGTCAGCCTCACGTTGCTCACCCACGACTCGTTCGACGCCTCGAAGAAGGTGCTGGACGATTTCACCGAGGAGACCGGCATCGAGGTGCGCGTCGTGCCCGCCGGCGACGCCGGGCAGCTCGTGAACCGCGCCATCCTGTCGGCCGGGAACCCCGAGGGCGACGTGCTGTTCGGCGTCGACAACAACCTGCTCGACGAGCGCGCTCGACGCGGGCGTGTTCATCGCCGCACGAGTCCGATCGTCTGGAAGCGGTCGACGATTCCTTGGAGCTGGATCCCGAACATCGGGTGACGCCGATCGACCACGGCGAGGTGTGCCTCAACGTCGATCGCGGCGTGGTTCTCGGAGCGTGGGATCGTCCGAACCGACGAGCCTGGACGATCTCACCGACCCGGCCTACCGCGGCCTGACCGTCGTGGAGAACCCCGCGACATCCACGCCCGGCCTGGCGTTCCTGCTGGCGACCGTCGCTGCGTTCGGCGACCCCGGATGGCAGGACTACTGGGCGGCGCTGCGGGACAACGACGTGCTCGTCGCTGAAGGCTGGGAGGCCGCGTACTACGGCGAGTTCTCCGGCGCCGGCGGAGGCGAAGGCACCCGGCCGATCGTGGTGAGCTACGCCTCCAGCCCGGTCGCCGAGGTCGTCTTCGCCGATCCTCCGGTCACCAGCGCTCCGACGTCGGTCGTGCAGGACAGCTGCTTCCGCCAGATCGAGTTCGCCGGCGTGCTCGCGGGCACGGAGCATCCGACGGAAGCGGGCATGTTGATCGACTTCATGCTGTCGCGGCGCTTCCAGGAGGACGTGCCGCTGCGGATGTTCGTGTTCCCCGTGGCCGACGACGCGCGACTCCCGCCCGTCTTCGTGGAGCACGCGGTGGTGCCGCAGGATCCGTTGTCGTTGCCCGCGGACGAGATCGCCGACGGGCGCGCGGAGTGGGTGGACCGATGGACCGATCTCGTGTTGCGCTGAGGTCGGTGGCCGGCGCCCGGGCGGCATGGTGACGCGCGGGGTCGGCACGCTCGGGCGCCGGGTCGGGACGCTCGCGATCCCTGTGATCTTCCTGGCGGTGTTCTTCCTGTTCCCCGTGGTCGCGATCCTCGATCGCGGGCTGCGTCCCGAGGGTGCGCTGGATCTCGGCGCCGCTGGGCAGGGTGGTGACCGATCCCGACCTGCGGCGGGTGGCCTGGTTCACCGTGTGGCAGGCGGGGCTGTCCACGGTGCTGACCCTCGCGATCGGCCTGCCGGCCGCGTTCGTCCTGTCGCGGTTCGCGTTCCGAGGTCGCCGCGCGATCCGCGCGATGACGCTGGTGCCGTTCGTGCTGCCCACGGTGGTGGTGGGCACCGCGTTCGTGGGGCTGCTCGGCCCCGGAGGCCCGGCGGCCGGGTTCGCCGGATGGATGGGACTGGACGTCGGCATCGGGCTGCACCGGACGCTGGGTGCGATCGTCGCCGCGCACGTGTTCTTCAACATCGCCGTCGTGGTCCGCGTGGTTGGTTCGTACTGGGATCAGGTGGACCCCGAGTTGGAGGAGACGGCCGAGGCGCTCGGGGCGGGCCGGCTCGAGGTGTTCCGGAGGGTGCTGCTGCCGGTCGCGCGGCCCGCGATCGCGAGCGCGGCGGCGCTGGTGTTCCTGTTCGCGTTCACGTCGTTCGGCGTCGTGTTGCTGTTGGGCCGGCCCGGAACCTCGACGCTGGAGGTGGAGATCTACCGGCACACCTCGCAGCTCCTCGACCTGCCCACGGCGGCGGCCCTGGCCCTGGTGCAGCTGGTGTTCGTCGGGGCTCTGTTGCTGGTGGAGAGCGTGCTCGCCGCCCGCGCCGGGGTGCCGCTGTCGCTGGTGACGACCGGGGCGGCTCGGCCTCCGCGGGACCGCGGCGAGCGGGCGATGGTGGTGGTCGTCGCCGGGTTCACGTGCCTGCTGCTGCTCGCGCCGGTCCTGTCGCTGGTCTGGCGGGCGTTCGGCGGTGGCGGCGGCGGGGGGTCGGGGTCGTCGCTGACGCTGGCGAACTTCACGCAGCTGGGCTCGAGCAGGCGCGGGAGCGTGCTGTCGGTGGCGCCGCTGGCGGCGATCGGCACCTCGCTGTTGACGGCCCTCTGTGCCGCGTCGGTGGCCGTCGCGGCCGGGGTGCCGGCGTCGTTCGCGATCGCGCGGGCACGGCGCTCGGCTTGGTTGGCGGCCCTCGTCGCGCTTCCGCTGGGGGTGTCGGCTGTGACGGTGGGGTTCGGCTACGTGGTGGCGTTCGACGAGGCGCCGCTGGACCTGCGGGGCTCCTGGTGGGTGGTGCCGCTCGCGCAGGCGGTGGTGGCGCTCCCCTTCGTGGTGCGGATCGTGGCGCCGGTGCTCGCGTCGATCGAGTCGGGCCTCACGGAGGCGGCGGCCGATCTGGGTGCGCCTCCACGTCGGGTCACGACGGCGGTCGTGCTCCCGATCGCGCGCCCCGCGATCGCTGCCGCTGCGGCGTTCGCGTTCATCGTGGCGCTCGGCGAGTTCGGCGCCGCCGCGTTCCTTGCCACGCCTGACCGGCCAACGGTGCCCGTGGCGATCGCACGGCTGCTGGGACAGCCGGGGTCGGCGTCGCTTGGGCAGGCCGCAGCGATGAGCGTGCTGCTCATGGTGGTGACGGCGGCCGGGGCGTTGGCGATCGATCGCTCCGGCGAGCGCGTTCGGGGACTTCGGGGCGGTCGGCGCGGTCGGGCGCGTTCGGGCGCGGTCGGACGCGGTCGGGCGAACCGCGTGAGGCTGTTAGCGTGGATCCGTGCCCACCTGGCTGATGATCCTCATCGCGATCGCGATCGGAGCGGTGATCTGGCGCATAGGCATCGCGTCGATCCGCTCGTTCTCACCCGATCCCACCGAGGATGTCGCGCCGGACGAGCCCGAGGACGTCGACGATCTCGATGTCTACCTGTGTGCGGGGAGTGCGGCACGGAGCTCAAGGTGTCGCGACTGGGGGAACTGCAGATCCCGCGTCACTGCGGGGAGCGGATGCAGGTCGTTCGCCGCCCGGCCGTCTGACGGGTCCGTCAGCGTCGGTGGTCGTTATCCACAACGTTATCCACAGGTTGTCCACCGACGTGAACCGAACGGGAACGGCCGGCCGACAGGCAGGGGTTGTCCACCGGTGTGGAAACGCTGTGGAAGGGATCACACCGGTGTGATTCGAGGAGGGGTGGCTTGGGTCGCAGCCGGCCGGGGTCGCGGGGTCGCCGCTCGCCGCGGCTCAGTACCAGAAGGTAGTGCCCACGAATCCGGCGCCGATCAGGCCGAGGCCGACCCAGAGGTAGAGAGGGTCTGCCTGGCCGTCGGTGCCCGGGATCAGGCCGATGTAGTTCAGGACGATCATGAGGACGCCCAGCCCCATGAGGACGAGGAGGAGGGGTCCGTACCATCGCGGGCTGGCCTTCCGCTTGGCCTTGGGCTGCTGGGAGGGCGCCCGGTAACGGCGGGTTCCCTTCCTCTGTCGGCCTTTGGACTCGGGCATCTCGCCTCAGAGATTACCGGCCGGGCGGCGACCCGGTCCGGCCGTTCGTGATGGTTCTCGGGTCCGTGCTGGGGGTACCTCTTGCTGCTTCCCCCAGCGGCTCGTCATGGGGTTACCGACTGCGCCCTGCGACGAACACCGTAACCCCTGACGACCCACGGCGGGCAGAGGCGCCGCCGACGCGGAGCAAGTGCACAAGCGCGAAATCCCGCAGGAAGCAACCTCCCCAAGCGCCACGCCGGCCCGCGCTCAGCCGCAGGCCGCAGCAGCCTCCAGTGACATCGCAACGTCCTCGATCGTGGCCGCCAGCCCCGTCACCCGGTCACGGTAGATCCCGAGCGTATCGAGAACGCGCAGACCGCAGCGCCTCCAGCACCGGATCGACGTCGACCGGCACGCCACGCCCCGCCTTCCCCAGCGCGCGGTACTCGCCGAACAGATCCAACGGCTCCGAGAGCTGCCCCTGCCCGCCCCACGAGATGTTCTCGTAGCCCGGATCGTGGTGCAGCTGCTCCACCATGAAGCTCTCGCGGGACAGGATCGCGGCGAGCCCGTTGAGATCCACCGACCCCACGGCCTCCTGCGCCTTCGCCCATCGCTCATGCCTCACGGCCCCGATCGCCGTGTTCAACAACGACAGGTCCCACTGGCTCTGCTCGTGCGGGTAGATCGTGTCGTCCTGGAACGACAGCGCGGTGAACCCGTCGAGCGATCTCCGCAGCGCCTCCCGCGACTCCTCGAAGGAACACACCGTCGGGGTCACGCTCTTCGCTGCCCTCCACGCCTCGCCGAGCCGTCCCATCGCGCCACCCACGGCGTCCGCGTGCGCCCCGTAGCGCTCCATCACGCTCGGGTCCACATGCTTGTCGAGGTTCGCCAACCGCTTGCGGAAGTTGTAGGCCGCAAGCTCGCCGTCGAGGTCCAACGCCACCCTCGTCTCAGCCTGCAACACCGGCAGCAGCGTCTCGAAGTCCAGCGTGTCGATCGAGTCGTAGTCCGTGTGATAGCGCGACCAGTACGAGCCGTCGCTTGCCCCGAACGTGATCGCCGGCGCGCCCTCCGCCGTGTACGTGAAGTTGTCCTGCCAGGCATACACCTCCGACAATCCGAAGCCGTCGATCAGACCTTCGGCCTGGCTCGCGGACAGAGAGTCGGCAACGAACGGACGCAGCTCCTGCGGCAGGCTCGCGCCCAACAGGTACGGGGGCGAGTGGACCTCCCAGTTCAGGATCGCCACCGCGTCCGACTGCCACTCGGTGTGCGAGCTCGTGATGCGGTGATGAGCGCCCTGCAGCCAGTCGTAGTAGGCGTCGGCCAGCCCGTACTCCTCGCCCGTCACCGGCGCGAAGATCCACGTGTACTCGGGCTGGTAGCCGCTCTCGATCACGCTCTTCGCCAAGGCCAGCACCATGCCGATCGAGACCGAGTCGTCGGCCGCGGACGTGAACCACGCGTCCTGGTGCGCCGTGAACACGATCGCCTTATCGGGGTAGGTCGAGCCCGTGATCTGCCCGATCGGCTGGCTGGCGGTCGAGTCGAACAGGTTCTCGGCGTCGACCGTTACCGTCGCCTCGACCCGTCCCTCCGCCAGTGCGGCATCGAGCTTGGCCGCCGAACGCTTGCTGATGATCGCAAGCGGCGCGCAGGCGGTCGTGCTGCACTCGCCGTCGTTGCTGCCGAGCGCGCGCCCGCCGCCCGCCGAGTACCAATAGTGGTCGGGCGCCGACGCCATGATCACGGCCTCGGCGCCGTGCGCCTTCGCCTCGTACGCGATGTAGTTGGGCCAGATGCCCAGGTTGTCGTAGTCCCACCGCGCGAACACGATCTTGCCGCGCACGTCGAGCCCGCGGTACTCGGGCCTGGTCCCGTACCCGACCGAGACGACGCGCCCCGAAACGCCGCCGCGCCCGGTCCCCGGGACCCCTCCGTTCGAAGAGGCCTCGAAGGTCGCGTTCAGGCCGGAGCCATGCGCCTGGACCGAGCCTCCCTCGAACAGCCACCCGTCGCCAGTGAACTCCTCGACCCCGACGTCCTCGAGACCGATCGATGACATCTCCCCGGCGATGTAGTCGGCGGTCTCCCGATCCTGCGGAGTGCCGAGCACGCGGAACCCGAGCGGCGAGGAACCGATCGTCGCGAGGTGACCCGTCACCTCCTCGACGTAGTCCATGTCCAGGTGCTGCAGCGGGTCGGGTCGGACGCCCGCACCGGCGGGGGTCACGACACCGACCCCGAGCGCGAGCGCCAGGGCGGGAACGAACGCGAGCGAGCGACGAACCTTCACGGTCTTCCTCCATGGGGTCGAGATGGGCGCGCCGCACCGGCGATCCCATCGAGGATCAGTTCCAGGCCGAACTCGAACGCCGCCTCGTCGTCCTCGTATAGGCGAGGCGCGAGGCTCACGAGGTTGGGGTAGCGATCGCGCGGCAGCGTCGCGAAGCGCCCCCGCCAGTCGGCGTCGAGGTCGGTGCCGACCTCGGCGTCCAGGCTCGACGCGCCCGCGGTGTAGTTCTCGATGACCTGGAAGGCCAGCGCCACACGTTCGGGATCGAGGCCCGATGACGTGAGTGCTTCGAGCGCCGCCTCAGCGATCAGCTGGTTGTTGGGCAGGGGGCCCGGCGCGACGGCCAGGAGGTGGGCCAGCGCCGGGTGCGCAAGGTAGACGCGACGCGCGCGCAACGAGATCTCGGCGACGTCTCGGCGCCAGTCGCCCGAGGGGGCGTAGCCGTCCAGCGTCGGCCCCAGCAGGCGGTCGGCGACCGCGGCCAACAGCTCGTCCTTGTCACGGAAGTGCCGATAGACGGCGGTCGGATCCACCCCGAGGTCGGCACCCAGCCGCCGCATGGTGACGGCCTCGAGCCCTTCCCGCTCCGCGAGCGCGATGCAGGCGTCGGCGATCCGTTCGCGACTGAGGCGTCCGCCCTCGGCGCTCGATCTCGTCGTCGTCTGCAGCTCTGCGCGGCATCGGGGCGCGATGCTCTCACGCGTGACCTGCCGTTGTCAACAGCGTTGACAACACCATTGACCCGAACGCCCCGGCTCAGACCACCCCGGATCCATCGGACGCCTCCACCTGCGTGTTCCCCAGCCAACTCTCGAACAGGCCCGCGTACACGCCGCCCATGGCGACCAGCTCGTCGTGGGTTCCGCGCTCCACGATCTCGCCGTGGTCGAACACCAGCACGCGGTCGGCGTGCTCGGCCGTCGACAAGCGGTGCGCGATCGTCACCGTCGTCCGCCCGGCGGACAGGCGCCGCAGCGCCTCGGTGATACGCGCCTCGGTCGCCGGGTCCACCGCGCTCGTCGCCTCGTCCAGGATCAGCAACCCGGGGTCGGCGATCTGCGCGCGCACCAGCGCGATGAGCTGGCGCTCTCCCACCGACAGCTGCTCGCCGCGCTCGCCGGCGCGCGTCTCCAGTCCGTCCTGCAGCGACCGCACCCAGTCGCCGAGGCCCAGCTCCTCGAAGGCCGCCTCGACCTCGCGGTCGGTGGCCCCCTCGCGACCGACCTTCACGTTCTCGCGCACGGTCCAGTCGAACAGGAACCCGTCCTGGGGCACCATGCGGATCGCGACCCGCCGCGACCCCGGGTCCACCGAGCGCAGGTCGACGCCGCCGACGGCGATCTCGCCGCCCACGGGGTCGGCGAGCCGCGTCAGCAGCTTCGCGAACGTGGACTTCCCGCTTCCGGTCTCGCCCACGATGGCAAGGTGCGAGCCGGCCGGGATCTCGACGTCGATGTCGCGCAGCACCGTCGAGCCGTCCCGGTAGGCGAACGTCAGGTCCCGCACGTCGATGTCGAGCGCGCCGTGCGTGGGCAGGCGCACGCCGTCCGCCGGCTCCTCGATCTCGACCGGAAGGTCCAGCACCGCCAGGATCTTGCGCCAGCCCGCGATCGCGGTCTGCGTCTCGGCGTAGATCTCGGGCAGGTCCTCGAACACGCTCAGGAACACGTCGCCCAGGAACAGGAACGCCGTCACCGTGCCGAACGTGAGCCCCCACTCCGGGCCGAAGATCGCGCCGACCGCGATCACCACGGCCAGGGTCAGGGCGTAGAACACGCTCGACATGGGCCACAGCGTCGCGGCGCGCAGGTGCGCCTTGACCTCGGCGTCGTAGCGGCGCCCGATCGCGCCGGTGACCCGGTCGTGGATCGTGTCGTCGAGGCCATAGGCGCGCACGACGGCGGCCCCCATCACGCTCTCGGAGACCTCCGACAGCATCTCCCCGACCCTGGTGCGCGCCGCATCGAACGCGGCGGACAGCCGGGACTGCATCGAGCCCATGATCACCACGAGCGGCACCATGAGCAGCACGACCACGATCGACAGCTGCCAGGAGTAGTAGAGCATCAGCGCCAGCGCGCCGAACGCCTGCACGAACGAGATCAGCCACGCGATGCCGCCCCACTCGGTGAACTGCTGCAGCGAGTCCGCGTCGGCCGTCACGCGCGCCACGAACACGCCGCGCTTCTCCTCGCTCTGCTCGGCGATCGAGAGGCGGTGGATGTGCGAGAACGTGCGGACCCGCAGGTTCATCAGCGCTTCCTCGGACGCGCGCACGAGGCGACGTCCGGCCGCGCGCGCCGCCAGGAAGGCCACGATCACCAGCAGGAACGCGAGCCCACAGATGCCGTAGACGAACCGGGGCTTGAACTCGGGCGTGAAGCCGTGGTCGAACACCTGCTGCACGAGCACGGGCGTCACGAGCGAGACCACCGTGATGCCGAGCGAGACGATCAGCGTGAAGCCCAGGCCCTTGCGGAGCTCGGGGCTCTCGCGCACGCCGCGGCGAAGCACCCCGAACGAGCCCTTGAGCTCGTCGGGCACGGGAAGCTCGCCGTCCTGGCCCCGCAGGCGCAGCAGGTCGTCCGACATCAGCGTTCACCCCGTTCGTACGCCCGGATGATCGACGCGTACCCGGGCTGGGTCTCGAGCAGCTCCTCGTGCGATCCGGTCGCCTCGACGCGCCCGCTCCGAAGGAAGATCACCCGGTCGGCGAGGCTGATCGTGGATAGCCGGTAGGCCACGACGACGAGCGTCGTGGACAGGTCGCGCCGCAGCGCCCCCAGGATCTCGGCCTCGATCGACGGGTCGACCGCGCTCGTCGCGTCGTCCAGGATCAGCAGGCGCGGCTTGCGCACCAGGGCGCGCGCGAGCGCGACGCGCTGGCGCTCCCCGCCCGACAGCGTGAGCCCGCGCTCGCCCACGACGGTGTCGTAGCCCCTCGGCAACGCCCGGATGAACCGGTCGCAGGCGGCGATCACGGCCGCGCGCTCGACCTCCTCGTCGGTCGCGCCCGAGTCCAACGCGATGTTCGAGCGGACGCTCTCGGCGAACAGGAAGCTCTCCTGGAACACGACCGCGACAGACGAACGCAGCGAAGCCGACATCGACCTCGCGCAGGTCGACGCCGCCGATCTCCACGTGTCCCTGGTCGGGGTCCACGAGCCGCACCATGAGCTGGGTGAGCGTGCTCTTGCCGACCCCGGTCGGGCCGACGATCGCGACCGACTCTCCGGGCGCGACCTCGAAGGACGTGCCCTCCAGCACCGGCGCCTGCTGCTCGTACAGCAGGTGCAGCTGATGCACGTGCAGCCCGAGCGGGCCGTCGGGGAGCGGCGTGCCCTCGCGGACCGGGGTCACGGTGACCGGCTCGCGGAAGACCTCCTCGAGCCGGTCGTAGCCCACGATGGCCCTGGGCAGCTCGGCCAGGATCCACCCGATGAACCGCATCGGCCACGAGAGCAGCTGGAACAGCGCGACGAACCCGATCAGGTCGCCGAGCGTGATCGCCCCGGTGGACACGCGCCACGAGCCGACCGCGAGCAGCAGCGCGATCGCCATGGTCGGCAGCGCGTCGAGCGCCGCCTCGAACGTTGCGCGGATCACGCCGCCGCGGACCCGCTGGTCGCGGAGGGCGCGCGCCTTCTCGAACAGCCTGCCGGTCTCGGCGTCCTCGCGGCCGAGCGTCTTGACGACCAGCGCGCCGTCGATCGACTCGTGGGCGACAGCGCTGACCTCGCCGATGCGTTCCTGGGCCAGGCGCGCCGGCTCCTCCATGCGCCGGGCGAAGATGCGGTTCATCACGGCGAGCGACGGGAAGACCAGCAGCCCGACGATCGCCAGGTACGGGTCGCTCGCGACGAGCGCGCCCAGCGCGAGCAGCGTCAGCAGGATCACGCCGATCGCGAACGGCACCGGCCAGAACACGTCGACCGCGGCCTTCACGTCGGCCTCCATGTGCGCCAGCAGCTCGCCGGTCGGGGTCTCGCGATGGAACCGCAGCGACAGCTCGCGGTAGCGCTCGGCGACGCGGGTTCGCAGCGTCGCCATCACGCGTTCGCCCGCCACGCCGGAGTAGTAGCGGCGCAGCATGATGCCGAGCGCGCGGCCGAAGCCACCCAGCATGAGCGCCCCGACCGCGACCCAGACCTTCGACGTGTCGAGCGTGCCCTGGAAGGCGGGCTCGAGCACGTCGTCGGTCGCTCGCGCGAGCGCCTCGGTCAGCCACAGCGAGGCGAACGCGAACATCACGGCGCCGACCACCGACGCCGCGAACGGCTTCGGATGCATGCGCACGTACGTCGCGACCAGCCGCATGCCGCGCCGGAAGATCGCGCGGTCGACGGACGGCGTCGATGTGGTTGTCGCTACTTGCATCGTCGGTCCCTCATCGTTTGGTGCCGCGAGATGCACTCCGGAGAAGAGCATCTCGTGCCGTCGGGTCGGGTCGGCGGGCGTCGCGGAACGGACAGCCGTCGGGCCTGTGGAGCAGGGAACCTGGACCGGGGACGCGAACAGCCGCTCGCGGCCGGAGCCACGACCCGAGTGCTCGCGCGGGGGTCAGGTCAGGTCACGTGGGGGTCACCGTGCCCTGTCGTCGGCCCGCGTCGAGAGGTCGCGGCCAAGAGCGTCTGTGTTCCACCGGACCTCCCCTCCGAGCGAGTAGATGTTCCGATGCTCCCATCCCGAAGGCCAGGAGGCAACATCGGCCGAGTCGACCACGGGCGCATCGGAGGTACCTCTCGGGGCGAAGGCGGACTCGCGACACGAACGCCCATCCGACGGCATGGTACGAACCGCGGGATGGTGCCGGCGCCCGTGGTGCGAGGTCCGCGGCGAGCGCTGCAGCCTCAGACGACGCTATGGCCAGGAGGTCAGGTTCTCACGATCGACTTGAAGACCTGTCCGAAGCCCGTGCAGTGAGCCCTACGATGCTTCGCTCGCCTCGAGGATCGAGTCGCCATCGTCGTGCCAGGCGCCCGTGACCCGATCACAGTGGTGGTCTTGATCGACATCCGCAGCCGCGACGGCCTTGGCCTCGCTCGCTTGCGACGGATGACGACTGCTTGTTGACCTTCGATTCGCGGTCAGGTGACCACGCCGTTCGTGATGAGATCCCTTCCATGTGACGCCAGTCACGTTCGGCGAAGTTGGATCGACGTTCTGGGGTTGCAGGTCGACTCGGAGTCGGTCGATGACCGGACGCGAGCGAGTGCGTATCACGAGCATCGTGTAGCGGGCCGAATCAAGGTGCCGATTCTTGCGCCCGGGTCGCCTTGCCCATCCCTGAGGTCGCTCAGAGAACACCGACGTCTCGACCGGTTGAACGTCGGTAGGCGTTGTCGCCCGGGACATGACTTGGACGGGTGCAGCTCGAAGCCACCGCGAAGGTTCCTTTGGCCGGCGGCCTGGATCGAGGTCGCGACCAGCCAGAACGACGCCCCGGCGGCGACGGTAAGCGACGAGCTCAACGACAGGACCTGGCGGCGACACGTCGGCGAGCGGCCGAGCGGGCGACGTTCTTCGCTCGATGGACGGAGTCGACGGCAACGACACCGTCTACGGTGGTGCCGTACCAGAAGCCGATGCTCCCATCGACGCCGGCGACCAGCCGCGCAAAGCACCGCTGCGTGTGCCTGCATCGTCGCGCCGCTTCCGGTCGATCAGAGTTGACCGATCCTGTTCGATCGGGAACGGCGGCTGGGCGAGTGGCCGGACCGCCAATCGCAACAGCATCAATGGGTTGTCGTCCCCGGCACTGCGGTTCAGGTTGACCTCGTCGCACCCCGCGCAGCGATGGACGAGCACCCACTCTCCGTCTCCGCGCACCGTGATCGCGATCGGCTCCATGAGCGAGCCGCACAGCGACGCACGATCCCCGGGAGTGTGGTCGTCGACGTGGCGACTCCACAGGCAGTTCGGGCAGTGATTGCGGTGAGCGGTGCCGAGGGCGTGATTCGAGACGTCCAATCGGCAGTGGCCGCATCGGAACGAGGACTGCCTCTCGCCGCGCTCACCGCGGCGTTGATCGCGTGACATCGGAAAGCCTCCAAGAGGGCACGGTCGGATACGCCGTCGTGCCCAGGAGGATCCCGCTGGATCTAAGGTGAACCGAGCCGACCGGAACCAGGGCGCGACATGACAACCACCGTTCGGACAGTCATCAGTCACCTCCCAAGGGTCGGGCCACGCGTGTGGCTCGGCGACCATACCATCTCGCACGAGGTTGCAGCGTTTCCGGCCTCCCGCGATGATGCGCCCCATGACCGACGACCGCGCGTGGTTCGCGTCCTATCCGCCCGACGTCCCTCGAACGCTCGCCCCCTACCCCAAGGAATCCGTGTACTCGCTTCTCCGCAGCGCGGTGGCTGGCTTCCCGGACCGGCCGGCGCTGGCGTTCTTCGGCGCGCGCATGACCTATCGGACGCTGCTGTCGGAGGTCGAGCGGTTCTCGGCCGTGCTCGCCGGTCTCGGCGTCCGTCAGGGAGACCGGGTGGGCATGATCCTGCCCAACTGCCCCGAATACGTGATCGCGTTCTTCGCGTGCCAGCGGATCGGTGCCGTGGCGGTGGGGAACAACCCCCTGTACACCGAGCGAGAGCTCGAGCACCAGATCCGGGACTCGGGCGCGAAGGTGATGATCGTGCTCGACCAGATCTATCACCGCTTCGGGCAGGTCCGCGACACCGCCGGCGTGAAGGAGGTCATCGCGGTCAAGCTGAACCACTACATGGCGCCCCCGATCAAGTGGTTGGCGCCGCTGAAGTTCAAGTCCGACGCCAAGAAGCACGGCACGCCGATGCCGTTCATCCCGGGCGATCACCGGATCCGGTGGTGGGCGGACGTCATGAAGCAGGCGGGCCCGATCCCCCCGGAGGTCACCGTCACCGACCCCGATTCCGAGGTGGCCGCGCTCGTATACACGGGCGGCACCACGGGGCTGTCGAAGGGCGCGATGCTCTCGCATTCGAACCTGGTGGCGAACGCGCAGCAGGCGGCGGCGTGGCTGAACGTCGTGCGGCAGGGTGAGGACGGCATCGTGGCCGCGCTGCCGTTCTTCCACTCGTTCGGCACGCTCGTGATGGACTTCTCCATGACGAAGGCGGCCAAGCTGATCCTGCTTCCGCGGTTCGAGATCGACATGGCGCTGAAGGCCCTGTCGAAGGAGAAGCCCACGCTGTTCCCGGGCGTGCCACGCATGTACCTGGCGCTGAACCAAGACCCGCGGACCCCCAAACACGACCTGGCCTCGCTCAAGGCGTGCATCTCGGGCGCCGCGCCGCTGCCCATGGCGGTGGCTCAGGAGTTCGAGCGGATCACGGGCGGCGCCAAGGTCGTCGAGGGGTACGGCCTGACCGAATGTTCGCCGGTCACGCACGCCAACCCGCTGGTCGGCGAGCGCAAGGAAGGCTTCATCGGCATGCCGCTGCCCGATACCGACGTGAAGCTCGTGGACCTCGACGAGCCCGACCGGCAGGTCCCGCAAGGCGAGCGGGGCGAGATGTGCATCAAGGGACCGCAGGTGATGCTCGGCTACTGGAACCGCCCGGACGAGAGCGGGCTGGTCATCCGCAACGGTTGGCTGCACACCGGCGACGTCGCGATCATGGACGAGGACGGCTACTTCAAGATCGTCGATCGCATCAAGGACATGATCCTGGTGTCGGGCTTCAACGTGTATCCCACCGAGGTGGAGGCGGTGCTCTACCAGCACCCGAAGATCTTCAAGTGCGCGGTGGCCGGCGTTCCCGACGACACGACCGGCGAGCGCGTGAAGGCATACATCGTGCTGAAGCCGGACGAGACCGCCGACTGCCGAGGAGATCGTCACCTGGTGTCGCGACCCCGACCAAGGACTCTCCGGCTACCGCGTGCCCAAGGAGATCGAGTTCCGCGACGAGCTCCCCGAGACGCTGATCGGCAAGGTGCTGCGCCGCGTGCTGCAGGAGGAGGAGCGCAAGAAGCGCGAAGCTGCCGGCGACGCGCCCGTCCCGTGACTCACTAGTCTGAGCGAGACTAGTTCGAGACGGCGACTTCGCGGCTGTACCGTCGGCCGTGCACGAACGCCGCGATCCCGCCGGCCGGTAAGGGGAGCCAGAACGAGACCAGGCGGTAGGCGAGGGTCGCGAGCAGGGCGTCGCCGGCCGCGACCCCCGCAAGCGCGAGCAGACCGGTGAGTCCGGCTTCCACGAACCCTAGGCCCCCGGGCGTGATCGGGATCATCGCCAGGACCATCGAGGCCGAGTAGGCGAGCAGCACCAGCGTCGGGCGGGGGTAGGAGCCGACGGCCGCCAGCGCCGCCAGCAGGGCCAGATAGTCGAACAACCAGTTGCCGAGGGCGAACAGCAGCGCCTTCCACCAGGCGGCGCCCAGTGAGCTGCGGATCTCGTTCCGCTCGACCAGAAGCCGTCGGGGCAGGTCGGTCGTTCGTGGTCCCTTGCGCACCAGCGCGTTCCGCAGGCGCTGGATGGCCCGGCCCACCGCCGACAGGGCGCGGTCGTTCGTGATCAGGAGCCATCCCACGATGAACCCGATGACGAAGATCACCGCGCCCAGCCAGGCGGCTTGCGCGAGGCCGCTGGGGGTGGGCCGCCCCGCGATCACCGCGGGCACCACCAACAGCGGCAACATGAACAAGGTGCCGGTGCTGATCAGCGACGCAGCCGTCAAGCCCGTCCCCACCGTGGCGGGTTGCTCTCCCGCGTCCGTGAGCATGCGGTACTGCAGCGCCCCGCCCGCCGCCGCGCCGCCGGGCACGACGCGGCTGAACGCGTTGGCGGCCAGTTGGGCGGTCGCGACACCGAGCCACCGGTCCGTGCGCAGGGCCAGGCGTTGCAGTCCCCAGATGCACACGAAGCTCGCGACCTCGAGCACCAGCATCGCGACGAACCACAGCGGATCGATCGTCAGCAGGTCCGGCCACGATTCCAGGACGGTCAACAGGCTCGGCCACAGGATGTACAGAGCGACGACCGTCACGATCAGGAAGGCGACGCGGAGCAGGATCCTGCCGCGGCTCGCCTTGACCTCGACCTGCAGCTCGCCGCGGATCGGGGGCCGGGACTCCCGTGGCACGTCGATCTGCCCGGCGTTGGGGAGCACGGGATGTCGGCGTGTGCGATCGGGCTCGCTCATCGCGGGTCAAGCGTACCCGCGGCTCACGCTGGTCACGCGTACCGCGGCGGATCGAGGCCTCAGCGGGCGGTGATGGTCGTGCTCCCGGTCCGGCCGCGATCCGACGTGCTGCTTGCGAGCGCGGCGACCTCGCCGACGACCAGCGTGGCGGGAGGTCCGATCGTGGCGGCTGCAGCGAGCGCCGGCAGGTCGGCCAGCATGCCCACCACCGACCGTTCGTCCGGCGTCGTCGCCCACTGCACGATGGCGGCGGGCTCGTGGGGTGGGCGCCCGGCCGCGATCAGCGTCGCACAGGTCTCCGCGAGCTTGCCGGCGGCCATCAGGACCACGAGCGTGTCGGTGGCCGTGGCCATGCGCACGAGGTCCACGGTGTCCTCGGCGTGCGCGGTCGAGCCGGTCACCACCGCGAACGACCGCGCCAGGCCACGGTGGGTGAGCGGGATCCCGGCCGCCGCGGGCGCCGCGACGGCGCTGGTGATGCCGGGAACGACGTCCACCTCGACGCCCGCCTCCACGCACGCGAGCAGCTCCTCGCCGCCGCGGCCGAACACGAACGGGTCGCCGCCCTTCAGCCGCACGACCTCCCTGCCGGCGAGGGCCTCGGTGACCAGGAGCTCGCCGATCGCGGCCTGCGACAGCGGCGCGCGTCCGGGCTCCTTGCCCACGTAGATCCGCTCGGCGGTCTCGGGCGCGAGCTCCAGCAGGGCCGGCGCGGCGAGGCGGTCGTAGACGAGCACGTCGGCGCCGGCCAGCACGCGCGCTCCCTTGACGGTGATCAGCTCGGGGTCCCCGGGACCCGCTCCCACCAACCACACGCGCCCGGCAGTTCCCGCGCGCCCGCTCATGTCCGGACCCCTTCAGGGGCGAGCAGCCGCGATCGCAACCGAGACGAGAGCTCGTCGGCGCGCCCGTCGCGCACCAGCGCGGCCGCCTCGCTCAGATCCAGCGCGTCGCCCCAACGCCGGGCGCGGGTCGCGAGGTCGGGCAGCGCGGGCATCGTCTCGGCGCGAACAGCGCGCAGCACCGACAGCACCTCGGACCATTCCTCGCCGAGCTCCTCGGACAGCGCCGCCTTCAGCTTCTTGGCCAGGGCAGGGGAGGCGCCGCCCGTGGCGATCGCGAGCACGAGCTCGCCACGACGCACGATCGCCGGGGCCGACCAGTCGCAGTTGGGGATGTCGTCCATCACGTTGACCAGGACACGTCGTGAGCGAGCCTCGCGCGCGATCGCGTCGCGTTCGCCAGCGTTGGCGTTCGATGCCACCACCAGGAACGCGCCGTTCAGGTCTTCGGAACGCCAGCCGCGTCGTTCGACCACGACCTCGTCGAGCACCTCGAGGTCGGCGAGGCGCGCGTCCGGCGCGGAGGCCACGACCAGCACGTCGGTCGCGCCGGCCGCGAGCAGCCCTTCCACCTTGCCTTCCCGCACGGCGAGCGAGCCGATCACCACGCAGCGGCGCCCGGCCAGCTCCAGCATCACGGGGTAACCGAACGGCATCAGCCGCCCACCTCCCCGTCGGGGATCGCGACGGTCAGCGACCCTTCCTCCACCTTCTCGCGATCGGACTTCGATCCCGTGAGCTCGACGCTGCAGTGGATGCCGCACTCCTTCGCGGTGTCGGACTCCCACCACCATCGGCCCGCGCGCTCCGGTTCGCCGGGCTGCACCGGCCGCGTGCACGGCGCGCAGCCGATCGAGGTGTACCCGTGGTCGAACAGCTCGTGGTAGGGCACCTCGTGCTCCTGCACGTAGGCCCATACCTGGTCGAGCGTCCAGTCGGCGAGCGGGTTCAGCTTCACGATGCCGCCGTGGTCGCGATCGAGCTCGACCTTGGCGATGTTCTTGCGGCTGGCCCACTGCTCGCGTCGAAGCCCGGCGACCCACGCGTCGAGCGTTCCGAGCTTGCGCTTCAGCGGCTGCACCTTGCGCACGTTGCAGCACGCCAGCCGCAGATCGACCCCTCGGTACATCAGGTTCGGGCCCTCGCGGTTCACCAGGGAGCCGACGGCCTCGGTGTCGGGGTACTCGAACTCCACCGCGATCCCGTAGCGATCGCGGACCTCCTCGAACAGCGAGTACGTCTCGGGAGGCAGCCGGCCCGTGTCCAGCGTGAACACGCGCACGTCCGGGTTCACGCGCCACGCCATGTCGATCAGCACCATGCCGTCGACACCGCCCGCGGCGCTGATCGCCATCTTCGGGTGGAACTGATCCAGTGCCCACTCGAGCAGCTCGGGAGCGCTCGCGTGCTCGAAGCGATCGGCGGCCTCGTGCACCCACGACGCCTCCTCGTCGACGAGCGGCATCGCCGGCTCGTGCCACGGGGCATGCGGGTCGGCGTCTGCCATCAGTCCTCACCTCCTGCGATCGCGGTCACCTGCAGCTCGAACGAACGTCCGCACGAGTCGCATCGCCAGCCGGAGGGATCGGTGGGCCGGATGTCCTGCTCCCCGCAGAACGGGCAGTAGAAGGGGACGGCGCGCACGCTCATCGCAGCTCTCCGTACGCGGCCTGCGGCTCGGCGAACCGCGCCAGCCCTTCGGCGTCGAGCCCGTTCACGAACGAGCCGAACGTGTCGCCGGCGCCACGTGTGCTCAGGTAGCGCGTCAGCAGCAGCTCCAGGTAGTCCGCCGCGTCCTCCGCGTAGATCTTCACGCCCTTGACCTTGCGACCGAACGCCGCGCCCTCGCCCATCGTGCCCCCCAGGTGCACCAGGAAGGCATCCGACTTCGTCCCGTCGGGGCGAACCTGCAACGCGGCCATCAGTCCGATATCGGCCACCTGGAACCGTGTGCATGAGTTCGGGCACCCGTTCACGTGGATCCGGATGTCCTCGTCGAAGTCGGGGAACCGTTGCTCGAGCTCGGCGTAGAGCCACTGCGCGCGCGCCTTCGTCTCGCCGATCGCGAGCTTGCAGAACTCGATCCCGGTGCACGCCATCGTGCCCTTGCGGAACGCCGTGGGATTGGTCCGCAGGTCGAGGTCGTCGAGCCGGGCGACGAGCTCATCGGCCCGGGCGGGCTCGACCCCCACGATCACCAGCTTCTGCTGGGCGGTCGCGCGGATCTGTCCCGCGCCGTAGGTCTCGGCGAGGTCGGCGATGAGGCGGAGTTGATGCCCGCCGATGCGCCCGGCCCTGGGCGCGAAGCCCACCGCCACGTTGCCGTCGCGCTGATCGGTGATCCCCAGGTGATCGCGCGAGGAGATCGGTGCGGGCGACGGCGCGCGGTCCGTCCGGCAGCGGGGCGTCGAGGAACTCGCGCTCGAGCACCTCGCGCACCTTCTCGGCGCCCCAATCCTTCACCAGGAACTTGAAGCGAGCGTGGTTCCGCGACCGCCGGTAGCCGTATTCGCGGAACAGCCCGGTGACGCCCACCCAGACCTCGGCCGCGCGTTCCGGCTCGACGAAGGTGCCCAGCCGCTGGGCGAACATCGGGTTGGTGGACAGTCCGCCTCCGACCGACAGGTCGAATCCCGGCCGGCCGTCGTGACCGATCACCCCCGTGAGGGACACGTCGTTGATCTCGGGGTTCGTGCACCCGGCGGTGCACCCGCTGATCGACGTCTTGTACTTGCGCGGCAGGTTCGAGAACGCGGGATCGCCGAGGAAGCGCTCGGCCACCGCGCGGATCGCCGGCGTGGCGTCCAGGACCTCGTCGGCCGTGACGCCCGCGAGCGGGCACCCGAGGATCACGCGCGGCGTGTCGCCGCACGCCTCCTGGGTCGTGAGGCCGACACCTTCGAGCGACTCCCAGATCGCGGGCATGTCCTCGATCCGGATCCAGTGCAGCTGGATGTTCTGGCGGTCCGTGATGTCGGCGACGTCGCGGCCGTATCGTTCGCTCACCCATGCGATCGATCGCATCTGCTCGGAGGTCATCGCGCCGCCGTCGATGCGGACGCGCAACATGAAGAACTCGTCCTCGAGCTCCTCGGGCTCCGCGCTGCCGGTCCGCTCGCCGGGGACGCCCTGCTTGCGCTGGGTGTACAGGCCCCACCAGCGCAGCCGGCTGCGCAGATCCTGCTTGCCGATCGATCGGAAGCCTCCCGGAGCGAAGATCCGGTCGACCCGCTCACGCACGTTCAGGCCGTCGTCTTCCTTCTTGATCTGCTCCGCGGTGTTGAGGGGCTCGTGGTAGCCGAGCCCCCACTGCCCTTCGCCTCGCGGCCGGGGAGTGGCTCTCGGTGTCGTCGTGTCTGTCATCGCATGGAGTCCGATGCGTCTGGGTCGGTTCTGGGCCGGTGGTGCTGGGAACGCGAAAGGCCGCCGGTTCGGCGGCCTCGGTGGTGGTGCTCCTCGGTGTGGTGCTCGGGGGAGTGTGCCTAGGTCCGCACGTGGGCGCAGGCGCTCGTGGCGCCGTGCGCACAGGGCATGCACAGACGCGAGGGGATCATCGCCCCAACCAGGCCGGCCGTGCGCGTGCAGATCACGGTGTTTCGTACCCCACGGGTCGGATTTGCAGGTGCAAACCGTACCGACGGTTCCGGGGGAGTGTCAACGCGAGGCTGTGGCGAGTAGCGAACGGAGACTCCTCGGGGGCCGCGCCGCACCCGGTCCTGGTCTCCTGAGGGAAGTCCGGCCCGACCGAGGGTAGGGTCCTGACGTGGGCGGAGCCACCTCCACGCCGACACGACCCCGCGACGTCGGCCTGCCGCGGCTGCGTTGGGCCCGCGCGATGCGTCGTGTCGCGCTCGGTGCCCTCGCTCTCGTTGTCCTGGCGGGGCTCCTGAACCTGCTGGGGGTCCGGACGGCGACGGCGATCGACGCCGACGGCGGGTATCGGCTTGAGGTCACCTACGCGGCCGTGACCCGATCCGGGCTCGCCACGCCCTGGACCGTCGAGGTTTCCCACCAGGGCGGGTTCACGGGTCCGATCACCATCCGGATGACCGCGGACTACTTCGACCGGCTGGACTTCAACCAGTGGTACCCGGAACCGTCCTCGACCACGATCGACGGCGACGTGCTCGTCCTGACGTTCGAGTCGCCGCCCGGGGACGTCTTCACGCTTCGCTTCGACGGCAGGACGTCTCCAACATTCTCGTTCGGCCATCGGGCCGACACGTCCTTCACGAGCGAGGGTTCACCGACCCTTGCCGTGTCCTACGAAACGGTGGTGATGCCCTGATGGAGATCGTGCTCCGCGCCGCGGTCATCTTCGTGTTCCTGTGGGTGCTGACGCGCGCCGTCGGCAAGAAGGAGCTGTCGGAGTTGTCCGCGTTCGAGCTGGTGCTGATCGTCGTGATCGGCGACCTGGTGCAGCAGGGCGTGACGCAGGAGGACATGTCCGTGACGGGCGCGATGCTAGCGGTGGGAACCATCGCGTTGCTGGTCGTGGCCACGTCCTACATCAGCTTCCGGTGGACCCGCACCGCGCCGGTCGTGGAGGGCATCGCGGTGCTTGTGGTCGATGAGGGCCGTGTGCTCGACGAGATCCTGAGGATCGAGCGCCTCACGCGCGAGGACGTCGTATCGGCGGCGCGCCAGCAGGGGATCGGCGATCTCGCGGACGTGCGCTTCGGCGTGCTGGAGCCGGACGGCGCGTTCGCGTTCGTCCGTCGCGACGACGTGCAGGCGCCTCCCCACAAGGCCGGGGGAGCGTCCTAGCCGTCAGGCAGAGCGCACCTCTCGGGCGATGACCAGGACCTTGTGCCGCTCCTCTTCGGTGAGCTCACGGAGCGGAGCCCGCACGTCGGTCGACAGCAGCACGTCACGGTCGGCGAGCACCTCCTTGAGGGCGGCGTGGAACGGGATGCCCTCCAGGCGGTCGCGCAGGAGGCACACCTGCTCGTGCGCCCGGATGCTTCCGCCGTGCACGAGCGCCGCCGTGATCTCCGGGAATGCGGCTGCGAGGCCGCTGACGCAGCCGACGGCGCCGCGTTCCATGCCGGCGAGCGTGAGCGGTTCGTTGCCGATGAACACGTCCAGGCCGAGCTCGAGGTAGGGCTCGACGGCCTCGAACGGCGAGTCGGATACCTTCATCCCCACGACGTTGGGCGCCTCACGCCTCACGCCGGTGACCACAGCGGGAGCGATCGCGTACCCGCTTCGTCCCGCGAACTCGTAGACGTAGAACGGGAGCGGGTCGGCGGCGTTCGCCGCGCTGACGAGGTGCCGCGTGAGCTCCTGGTCGTCCAGCGGGAAGTAGGGCGGCGCGATCACCGCGACCGCGTCGGCTCCCGTATCGCGGGCGTGTGCCGCGAGCGCGATGGTGTCCGCGGTCGTCTGCGCGCCGGCATGGATCGCCACCTGGAAGCCGTTGGGTCGGGCCGACACGAACGATTCGGCCACGGTCCGGCGTTCGGCCACCGACAGCAGGACGCCCTCGCCGGTCGTGCCGCACGCGAGCACGCCGTCGACGCCGCCGTCGGCGAGGAACGCGGCCACGGCGCCGATCGCGGGGGCGTCCACCGCGCGGCCGCCCGCCGTGAGCGGGGTCACCGAGGCAGCGATCGCTCCGTACAGCCGGCTCGTCACTGACGCGCAGTCTACGGTTGCCTGGGAGAGGCCGTCTCCGGAGAGGCCGCCCTTGGGGGAGCCCAGGGGAGGCCGCGGTTACACCAGGTTCCTCAGGGCGAGCAACGTGTTCTCGACCGGCTTCTCGGCGATGCGGCGCATGAACCACGGGTACCACGAGGGTCCGTAGGAGATCAGCGTGCGCACGTCGTACCCATCGGCGTGCAGGCGGCGCTGTTCGCCCGACCGGATCCCGTAGAGCATCGCGACCTCGAAGCCGTCGTGTCCGCCGAGCGCTGCCTCGACCCGAGCGATCAGGTCGGTGTCGTGCGACCCCAGCGCGACGCGGCGCGCGCCGCCCTTCACCGCGTGGGAGGCCAGGCGCAGGTAGCTCTCGTCGATCGCTGCCTTCGACTGGAACGCGACCTCCTTCGGCTCGCGGTAGGCGCCCTTCACCAACCTGATCGACGGCCCGGCGGGAAGCAATCGCATCACGTCGTCGTAGGTTCGGCGGAGGTAGGCCTGCAGGCACAGACCCACGAAGGGCGAACGGGTCAGCTCCTTCTCATACAGGTCGACGGTGGCGGCGACGTAGGGGGAGGCCTCCATGTCGATCCAACACGTGCGGCCGAGCTCGGCGGACCGGGTGACCAGGCGCTCGACGTGCGTTCGTGTCACGTCCTGGTCCATGTCGAACCCGAGCTGGGTGATCTTGATCGAGATCTCGGCGTCCACGCCCAGCTCCTCGATCCGGTCGAGCAGCCGTAGGTAGTCCCCGGCCGCCTCGGCCGCCTGCCCGAGGTCGGTGACGTTCTCGCCCAGACGCGTGAACGTGGCGGGGATCCCCTCGGACTCCGCCAGGCGCCGCGCCGCGGCGAGCGCCTCCTCCGCCGTCTCTCCGGGCATGAACCGATCGACCGTCGCTCGGACGAATCGATAGCGCGGCAGCCGCTCTCGAAGCGTGCCGTTCGCCGACGCCCACAGCAGACCTGCGCGAAGCGGATCCATCGCGGCCACGCTACCGCAGGGCACACCCGTCCATCAGCGCGAACGGGCCTCCCCGGATCGGGCAGCGGGCGGGATCAGTCCTGGAACTGCTCCTCTTCGGTGGAGCCGTCCAGTGCCAGCGTCGAGGAGCTGCCGCCGGTGATCACCTGGGACACCTTGTCGAAGTAGCCGGTCCCCACCTCGGCCTGGTGGCGCGTTGCGGTGTATCCCTCGGCCTCCATCGCGAACTCCTGCTCCTGCAGCTTCACGTAAGCCGTCATGCCCTGATCGGCGTACCCGCGCGCGAGGTCGAACATGCTCGCGTTCAGCGCGTGGAACCCCGCCAGCGTGATGAACTGGAACCGGTATCCCATGGCGCTCAGCTCCTTCTGGAACTGGGCGATCGTGGCGTCGTCGAGGTGCTGCTTCCAGTTGAACGAGGGGCTGCAGTTGTAGGCGAGCAGCATGTCGGGATGCTCGGCGTGGATCGCCTCGGCGAACGCGCGCGCCTCGTCCAGGTCCGGGGTCGCAGGTCTCGCACCACAGCATGTCGGCGTAGGGCGCGTAGGCGACGCCGCGCGCGATGGCGGCCTCGATGCCGTTGGTCACCTGGTAGAACCCTTCGTGCGTGCGCTCGCCATCGGTGAAGGGGCGGTCGCGCTCGTCGATGTCGCTCGTCAGCAACGTGGCGGCCAGCGCGTCGGTGCGCGCGAGCAGCACGGTCGGCACGCCGGCGACGTCGGCGGCCAGGCGCGCGGCGGTCAGCGTGCGGATGAACTGGTCGGTGGGCACGAGCACCTTGCCGCCCAGGTGCCCGCACTTCTTCTCGCTGGCGAGCTGGTCTTCGAAGTGCACACCGGCGGCGCCTGCCTCGATCATGCCCTTCATGAGCTCGAAGGCGTTCAAGGTGCCGCCGAAGCCGGCTTCGGCATCGGCCAGGATCGGCGCCATCCAGTGCGTGCCGGCGCCTTCACCGGTCGACCAGGCGATCTGGTCGGTGCGCAGCAGCGCGTTGTTGATGCGCCGCACGACCTGGGGGACGGAGTTGGCGGGGTAGAGAGACTGGTCGGGGTAGGTCTGGCCGGCCACGTTCGCGTCGGCGGCGACCTGCCAGCCCGACAGGTAGATCGCCTGCAGGCCGGCCTTCACCATCTCGACGGCCTGCCCGCCGGAGAGGGCGCCCAGCGCGCTGACGAACTCCGTGGTGTTCACCAGCTCCCACAGACGCTCGGCGCCGGCTCGGGCGATCGAATGCTCGACCCGGAACGAACCCCGCAGCCGGATCACGTCCTCGGCGGAGTAGGTCCGCTCCACACCCTTCCAGCGCGGGTCGGTCGCCCACTCCCGCTCGAGCTCCTCCGCCTCCCGGCGGATCCGCTCTTCGATCGCCTCGGTCATCTGGTGTCGCCCCCTTGGTGGTGATCGCCGTCGTCGGGCCCGTGGAAACCGAAAGGACCCCTCTGGCGAGAGGTCCCCCTGGCGCACATGGACGCGGAACCGCGCCCCGGTGCGCCCTACGTCCCGGATACGTGTTCGAAGTCGATTTTGAACGTTGGTTCAAACATCGTTGACCGATTGTGCCACATCCGGCCCCCTGGTTGTCAATCCCGGTCCCTCCGAAGGTCCATCGGGCTGACTGCCAGTCAGGCGTCGAAGGGCGCGTCGAGGTCAGGCGTTGAGGAATCGGGCCACCGCCATGCGGGGCACCCGGCGGTCCGTGGCGATGCCCGCCACCACGATCTTCCCGTTGGCCTGGATGGCCACCTCACGCGCGCCGTCGTTCCCGTCGAAGAAGTCCGCGAACGAGCGCCCCCGGCGCCCGAAGGTCCGATCGAAGGCGCCGTTCTCCTTCAGGCGGGCGACCACGAAGTCGGTGCCGCGGCCGCTTCGGATCGCGCGCCCGACCACCAGAGACTTGCCGTTCGGCAGGATCGCGGCGCCGTAGGCGTCCGCGGCCCTGGGGCCCACCCGGACGACCGCCTTGCCGTTGGCCGAGAACGACATGTCCAGGCGTCCCCGGGGACCGAACCGCACGATCCCCCACGAGGGCCGACCCCCGTTCGCCGTGGTCCCGACCGCCAGCAGCTTGCCGCCGGGGCCCAGGGCGAGCCCGTGCGCGATGTCCGACCCCCGTGCTACGTCGACGATGTTGACGCCCCTGCGTCTGCCGAAGCCGCGGTCGGGGCGTCCGTTCCGGTTGTACCGGGCGATCGCGAATCGCGGCGTGAGGCCCGCTTCGGCATAGCCGACGGCGACGACCTTGCCGCCCGGAACGATGACGAGGTCGTTGATCTGTTCCCCGGCGGGCGAGATGTCGGTGGTGACCTTGCCGTCCCCGCCGAAGCTGCCGTCGAGCTGGCCGCGCGGACCGTAGCGCGCCAACGCCCACCGGCTCGTGACGCCGTTCGACACGTACCCGCCGATGACGATGTTCCCGCTCGCTCCCACCGCGACGGCGTTCGCACCCTGCAGCCGCTTCCCGAAGCTGGTCAGGACGATGCCGTCGCCGCCCCCGAAGTCCCTGTTCAGACGGCCGCGTGGCCCGTAGCGCACGACCGCCGCCCGGGAGCTCCTGTTCAGGACGCGTTCACCGGCGACGATGATGCCGCCGTCGGGGTGGATGGCCACGTCGAACCCATAGTCGCTGCCACCGAGGGTGGTCATGACGCGGCCGTCGCCGCTGAAGTTGGGGTCGAACCTGCCGTTGGGCAGGAACCGGGCGACCGCGAGGTTCGTGTTCGCTCCCAGGGTGTAGCCCACGACGACGATCCGCTGCTGGCCGTCGATCGCGACGCCGTAGCCGGTGCCCCCGTTGTTGAACGCGGTCTGACGCCCGTCGCCGCTGAAGAACCGGTCGAGCCTGCCGGGCTTTGCGCCGGCGGGCGTCGTGAGCAGTGTCCCCACGATCAGGCACGCGGCGACCGCGGCGATGCTCGCGTGGTCCTCACCGATCCACCCTCCATGGAGACTGCCTCCCGGAGGGTAGGTGCGCTGCAGCGGAACGGTCAAGAGCCTGCGCGGGCTCCGTGTCAGGGCACGATCTTGGAGATCGGGAGCTCGAGGATGTCGGTGGCTCCCGCCGCCTTCAGCTCCGGGATGCAGCCGGTTCACGCCTCGCTTGTCGACGACGGTCTCGATCGCGTACCCACCGTCCGCCAGCGGTGAGACGGTCGGCGCCTTCATCGACGGAACGACCGCGAGCACGGCGTCGCGGGCCTCATCGGAGACGTTGAGCTTGATCAGCACGCGGCCCTCGGCCTGCAGGGCTCCGAGCAGCAACGTCGTGATGTCGTCCATCGCGGCCCGTTTCACCGGGTCCGCGGCCGCCTCCCGGTTCGCGACGAGCACGGGCTCGGACGTGAGCAGCGTCTCGATGATCTTCATGCCGTGGGCGCGCAGCGTGCTGCCGGTCTCGGTGACGTCGACGATCGCGTCGACGATCTCGGGCACCTTCGCCTCGGTGGCGCCGTAGCTCCAGCGGACCTTCACGGGGATCCCCAGCTCTCGAAGTGCCGCTCGGTGAGGTTGACGAACTCGGTGGAGATGCGCGAGTCCGGCGGCATCTGGGAGGCGCTGTTCGGCCGGGTGCTCGTTCGGCACCGCCAGCACGACCTTGGTGCCGTGCCCGGTGCCGGTCTTCGCGTAGCTGAGGGTGGCGAGCACCTCCACGTCGCTGTCGCTCTCCGCGATCCAGTCCTGACCCGTGATCCCCAGGTCGAAGAGGCCGTCCTGCACGTAGATCGGGATCTCCTGAGGACGCAGGACGCTGACGCGTTCGATGCGGTCGTCGTCGATCGTGCCGTGGTAGTCACGGCCGGAGCCGCGGCGGACGTGCAGGTCCGCGGCCTCGAACAGGCGCAGGGTCTGCTCCTCGAGGGAGCCCTTGGGGATCACCAGCTTCAACATGGAGGTCGAAGTCTAGCCGCGAGGCTTCTGGGACCCTGCCTCCCGAAGCGATCGGAAGAAGCAGCCCGCTCGCCCGTGTGGCAGGCCGCGCCCTCCTGGTGGACCTTGGCGAGCAGCACGTCGCCGTCGCAGTCCACGAGCAGCTCGGTCCAGTGCTGCGCGTGCCCGCTGGTGTCGCCCTTGCGCCAGAGCTCCTGGCGGGAACGGCACCAATAGACCATCCGGCCCTCGGCAACCGTGCGCTCCAACGCCTCGCGGTTCGCCCAGGCGACCATCAGCACGTCGCCGCCCTCGGCGTCCTGGACCACGACCGTGACGAGACCGCGATCGTCGTAGCGCAACGCGTCCAGGTCGACGGGCTCGCGATCGACGCCGGCCACGGTCAACGTCTCACCGGCAGGTCCCGCGCGGCGAGCGAGTCCTTGACCTGGGCGATCGTCGAGCTCCCCGACGTGGCAGCGTGCTCGCCGCCAGGACCGCGTCGGCGCCGCCCTCCACGACGGCGTCCGCGAAGTGTTCCAGCTCGCCGGCGCCGCCGCTCGCCACGAGCGGAACCCGCACGGCGCCGCTGACGGCGCGCAACAGGTCCAGGTCGTATCCCTGCCCGTGCCGTCGCGGTCCATCGACGTCAGCAGCACCTCGCCCGCACCCCGCTCGCGTCGTGGCCTCGACGGCCCACTCGACGGCGTCGCGTCCCGTGGCCGGTCCGGCCCGCGTCCACGAACACCTCCCAGCCTTCGCCCTCGGCTCGTCGCTTCGCGTCGATCGCGATCGACCATGCACTGGGTCGCCGAACCTGTCCGCGCACCGTTGCAGCAGCGCCGGCTCGCGCACCGCCGCGCTGTTGAGGGAGACCTTGTCGGCGCCCGCGCGCAGGAGCTCGTTCACGTCGTCGTCGGACCGCACGCCGCCGCCCACGGTCAACGGGATGAACACCTGCTCGGCCGTCTGGGAGATCACATCGAGCGTGGCCTTGCGGCCCTCGACGGTCGCGGTGATGTCCAGGAACACGAGCTCGTCGGCGCCCTCCGCGTCGTAGCGGGCGGCCAGCTCGACCGGATCGCCCGCATCGCGCAGGTCTTGGAACTCGGTGCCCTTCACGACGCGGCCGGCGTCGACGTCCAGGCACGGGATGACGCGCTTGGCCAACATCGAGCGTCAGCCCCGGATGACCTGCGCGAGCTTGAGGGTCTTCTCGTAGAGCGCCTTGCCGGTGACGGTGGCCTCGCACCCCAGGTCGCGCAGCGCCCAGATGTCGTCGGCGTCGCGGACCCCGCCGCTCGCGATCACCGGGGTCTCGGTCAGCGACAGCACGCGTTCGTACAGCTTCACGTCGGGCCCCTTCAGGGTGCCGTCCCGGGCGATCGAGGTCACCAGGTATCGAGGCGCGCCCGCCGCGTCGAGCTCGGGGATCGCGGCCTCGAGCGCCGGGCCCTCCTCCTGCCAGCCGCGGACCATGACGTGGCCCGCCCGGACGTCGATCGCGACCACGATCGACTCGGCGAACTCTTCAACCGCGCGACGGACGAAGGTGGCGTCGGCCGCCGCGGCCGTGCCCAGGATCGCCCGGAGGCGCCGGTCTCGAGCAGGGCCGAGATGTCCTCCATCGAGCGGAGGCCGCCTCCCACCTGCACCGGCACCTGCACACCGCGGCAGATCGCCTCGACCGACCGAGCGGTTGTCGCCCTGATCGAGCGCCGCGTCGAGGTCGACGACGTGCAGGCGTCGTGCGCCTTCCTCCTGGAAGCGCATCGCGACCTCGACGGGATCCTCGGAGTAGGAGGTCTCCTCGGTGGGGTCGCCCTGCAGCAGGCGCACCGCGCGCCCGCCGCGCAGGTCGATCGCGGGGATCACGATCATGCGGCGACCGCCTCGACGAAGCGCTCGTAGAGGGCAAGTCCGGCCTCTCCCGACTTCTCCGGGTGGAACTGGGTGGCGAACATGTTGTCCTTTGCGACCGCCGACGCGAACGCGCGGCCGTAGACCGTCCTTCCCACGGTCGTCGTCTCGTCGGCGTCGGGGGCGTACGAGTGCACGAAGTAGAAGCGGCGTGTCCTCGGGCAGACCGCGGATGTACGGGTGTTCCGTTCCCCAATCCACGGTGTTCCAACCCATGTGCGGAACCTTCACGTCGCCGGGGAGCCGCCGGGAAGAGCCGGGCACGAGCGCGAGTCCCGGCTCGGCGTCCTCGTCGCTGCCTTCGAAGAGCACCTGCATGCCCACGCACACGCCGAACACCGGCCTGCCGGTCGCGACGAAGTCGCGGATCGGCGCGTCCAGGCCGTGGTCACAGATCGCGCGCATGCATGCGCCGAAGTGCCCGACGCCGGGGATCACCAACGCGGCGGCGGTCCGCACCTCGGCGGGGTCGCCCGTGATCCGCGGGGTTCCACCCACCCTCGCGAGCGCGCGGGACACCGAGTGCAGGTTCCCGGAGCCGTAGTCCAGCACGACGATCGTGGTCACAGCGTCCCCTTGGTCGAGGGCACGCCGCCACGGCCCGTGACGCTCACGGCGTCGCCGAGCGCCTTGGCGATCGCCTTGAACGTCGCCTCGCACACGTGGTGCGGCGAGCGTCCGTACTTCAGGTGGACGTGCATCGTGAGGTCGGCGCTCTGTGCGAACGCGCGCACGAAGTCCTCGACGAGCCCGGTGTCGAAGTCACCGATCGTCTCGGCCGGCATCGGCACGTCGAACACCACGAAGGTGCGGCCGGACAGGTCGAGCGCGACCTCCACCGCTGTTTCGTCGAGCGGCACCACGATCGATGCGAACCGGCGCACCCCCGCCTTGTCGCCGAGCGCCTCGTACAACGCCTGGCCGACCGCGATCCCGCAGTCCTCGACGGTGTGGTGACCGTCGACCTGCAGGTCGCCCTTGCAGGTCACGTCCAGATCCCAGCCCGCGTGCTTACCCAGCTGCTGGAGCATGTGGTCGAAGAACGCGATGCCGGTGTCGGCCGTGGAGCTCGCCGAACCGTCCAGGTTCAGCTCCACCCTGACGTCGGTCTCCTTCGTGGTTCGCGTGACGGTCGCGGAGCGGCTCATGCGGACAGGACCTCCCGGAGGCTGGTGAGGAACAGATCGACCTCGTGCTCGGCGCCCGCCGTGACGCGCAAAGCGTTCGGCACCACGGCCGTGAGATCGCGGACGAGCACGCCGCGGTCGAGCAACGCCCGCCACACCTGCGTGGCGTCGCCAGGAGGCACGAACAACACGAAGTTCGCGTCGGAGGGGAACACCGTGACGCCGTCGATCCCATCGAGCTCCGTGACGATCCGATCTCGCTGCGCGCGGATCGCGTCCAGGAGCGACATCGCCTCGCGGCTGTGCTCGATCGCCGTGATGCCGGCCGCCTGGCTCAGCGCGGACAGGTGATAGGGCAGGCGCACCCGCTGCAGGTCCCCGACGACCTCGGGCGAGGTCAACACGTAGCCGAGCCGCGCGCCCGCCATCGCGAATGCCTTGGAGAACGTCCGCACGACCGCGACG
The DNA here is from genome assembly GCA_963758715.1 of uncultured Actinomycetes bacterium. Classification (GTDB taxonomy): domain Bacteria; phylum Actinomycetota; class UBA4738; order UBA4738; family HRBIN12; genus JAOUEA01. The sequence continues at coordinate 23,203 of CAVWWK010000006.1, read as the reverse complement.
TTGGGGTTGTCGGCCACCAGCTTCAACGCGCTCTGGCCCCCGAACTCGATGTAGGCCTCGTCCACGACGACCAGCGCGTGCGTCGCCGAGGCCAGCTCCGCGACCGCGTCCACCGGCTGCGCGTTGCCGGTCGGGTTGTTGGGCGAACACACGAACACCAGGTTCGGATCGTCGGCGAGCGCCTGCTCGACAGCGTGCTCGTTCAGGATGAACGGGGACTCGAGCCTGTGTGTCACGACCTGGGTGTGGGTGAGCCACGACAGGCGCGAGTGCAGCATGTACGTGGGCTCGAAGACCGCGGCGCGCTGGTCCGGACCCGCCGTACGCCAGCAACAGCTGGGTCAGCGTCTCGTTCGAACCGTTGGCCGCCCACGTCCCCTCGACCGGGTGTCCGTGGTGCGCGGCGAGCGCCTCGCGGAGCCGGAACATCTGTCCGTCGGGATAGCGGTTCAGGGACAGGTCGGCCACCGCCCGGGCGAGGTCGGTGGAGAACGAATCGGGCAGCGGTGTGGGGCATTCGTTCGTGTTCAGCCGCGCGGCGACGTCGAGTTGCGGCGAGACGTAGGGCTCGACGTCGCGGATCCCGGGGCGCGGCTGCGCCGCGGGGCTCACGGTTCCACCACTTCGGTGGCGCCGGCGCGCGCGTTCATCGCGCGCGCGTGGCCCACGAGCCCCTCTGCCTGCGCGATGGCCGAGGTGCCCGGCGCGAAGCGGGTGGCTGCCGCGGCGTCCATCTGGACGAAGGAGGAGACCGTGACGTAGTCGGCGGCGCGCAGTCCGCTGGAGAACCGGGCGGTCCCGGCCGTCGGGAGCACGTGGTTGGAGGCGACGCCGTAGTCGCCGAAGGGAACCGCCGTCCATCGGCCCAGGAACACCGCGCCCGCGTTGCGCACGTGCTTCAGGAAGTCGTCGGGATCCGGGAGCAGCACCTGCAGGTGCTCGGCCGCCAGGTCGTTGACGACGTCGGCGGCCTGGTCGAGGTCGCGCACGAGGACGGCCTTCGTGTACTTGAGAGCGGCGTCGACGATCTCGCGGCGGCCCGCGTCCTGCAGCGCATCCGCGAGCGCCTCGCCCACGCGTTCGATCAGCTCTGCCTCGGGAGAGACGAAGAAGGTTCGGGCCTCGGGATCGTGCTCGGCCTGGGCGATCAGGTCGAGCGCCGCCATGTCGACGTCGATATCGCCCGCGGCGACGATCGTGAGCTCAGAGGCACCGGACAGGCCGTCGATGCCGACCGAGCCCGCCACCTGACGCTTGGCCTCGGTGACGTAGGCGTTGCCGGGTCCCACGATGCGGTCGACCCGGGGGATCGACTCCGTGCCGTACGCCATGGCGCCCACCGCCTGCGCGCCTCCGGTCTTCGCGACGTACGTGCTCCCCGCGCGCCGCGCCGCGTAGAGCACGCCCGCAGGGATCGAGCCGTCGGCCTGGGCGGCGTGCATAGGACGATCTCGTCGACGCCCGCCACCACCGCAGGCACGACCGTCATGCAGACCGACGAGGGGTACACGGCGCGGCCGCCGGGCACGTAGCACCCAACGCTCTCGAGCGGCCGCACGATCTCGCCGAATCGGACGCCGTCACGCTCGTCCGCCCATTCGCGGGGGAGCTGTCGCGCCGCTAGGTCCTTGAGCCGTTCGATCAGCTCGTCGAGCGACTGGCGCAGGTGGGCGGGCGCCTCGCGTTCGGCGTCGTCGAACTCCCCCTCGGTGACCAGGATCCCGGAGGCGCTGATGTCGCACCCGTCGAAGCGCTGCGCCAGTTCGATCAGGACGTCGTCGCCCTCGACGAAGACACGCTGAAGGATGCCGGTGACGGTGTCGGCGACGGTGGGGTCGGTCTCGAGCCTGGTGGCTTCGAGACGCTCGCCCCGCTCACGCAGGTCGAGGAAGTGAAGCACTCAGGACTCCTCGACGGCCTCGTGATGGCCCGGGTCGTCCTCGCCGACGGCGACGATCCCCGCTCGGCCGAGCCGCCTGTCTCGGGCCAACAGGACCCAGCCGCTCACCCCGACCGCGAGCGCGGCGAGGGCGAGCATGACGATGGCGACGAGCAACGGAGTTTCGCGGTCCATGGAGGGGTTCAGGGTACCGAAACACCTTCGCACCCGAGCCGGAGGGGGGATCGACACGTCCGTATCGCTCGGACACCGTTGTTCCACTATCCGGAACTCCGGTCCCACATATCGGAACAGGCCCCGCGACTGTGGTCCCGACGTATCTGGAACAGGCCCCGGCGACTTGGTCCCTATGGAACAGGCCCCGGGAGAGGGAAGGGTCGCGGATCAGTCGTCGTCGCGGACGATGCAGAACTCGTTGCCTTCGGGATCTCTGCGAGCACCACGAAGGGGTCGTCCGGGTTCGTGCTGACCCACAGCGAACGGCGCCCATGGCTTCGACGGCGAGCGCCGCCGCTTCCTCGTCGGGGGCGGACAAGTCCACGTGCAGGCGGTTCTTCACCGACTTCGGCTCGGGCACCTTCTGGAAGCCGAACGTCATCGACTCGTCCGCCGCCTGGATCGTGCACCAGCTGTCGTGGGCGTGGACGAGCCTGTAACCGGTCACGCGGCACCAGAAGTCGGCGAGCGAGCGAGGATCCGCGCAGTCGATCACGAGCTCATGGAACCGAACGTCGACCTCGGCCATCGGGCACCTCCCTCCCTCGCTCGGCCGTACCCGGGCAGGCTAGCCCGTGACGTGGAGGCGGCCCGGCGCTTCGCGCCGGGCCGCCGGTGGAACGTGGAGCTGAAGCTGCCTACTACTTCACGCTGCTCTTGAGGCGAGCGCCCGCGGTGACCTTCACCGTGGCGCTGGCGGGGATGTTGATCGTCTCGCCCGTACGCGGGTTGCGGCCCGTGCGGGCGGCGCGCTTCACCTTCTGGAACGAGATGAAGCCCGGGATCGCGATCTTGTCGCCCTTAGCGACCTGCGTCTCGACGGTCTCGGTCATGCCCTTGATGACCTCGTCCACGGTGGACTTCGCGATACCGGTGCGGTCCGCGATGGCGTCGATCAGTTCCGCCTTGTTCATACAGACACCTCCCCAGGTGTTCGGATTCGCCTCGGGAGACTACCCGCCGGAACCCAAAAACCCTTGGATTTCCGCGAGTTTTCTGCGTTCCTGCAGGGTACGGGGTGTGCGGGATGCCCGGTCAGGACACCTCGAAGGTCTCATCCGAGGGCGGTGCGGCGTGGTCGATGCGATCGGCCAGGATGCTGTCGGCCAACGCGAACGCGCGCTCGGAGACCCCGAACTCCTCGCCGTTCGCGAGCGCGATGATGGTCGTGCGTTCGGTCGGGAACCGCACCATCTTCGACTCCCAACCCGGGAAGTTCCCGCCGTGGCTCACGATCGGCAGCCCACGATGGGAGCGCACCGACAGTCCCCAGGCGTAGTGGATCGGGACGCCGTCGTCGAGGCTGCCGCGTTGGGTCAGTCGCTCCATGAGCCACCCGCCGGGCAGCTCGTCGTGGTCGAAGTTGGCGTCCCACCGTGCGAGATCGGCGACGGTGGTCCACAACCCCCCCGCCCCCACGGCGTGGAACCGAGCGGGCTCCACGTGGATCTGCCCGTCCGCCGCTCGGAAGTGACCCCGGGCAGCCGCATCGGGCAGCTCGGTGGGCGCGTCGCGGAAGAAGGTGTCGGCCATGCCGAGCGGCTCGAAGATGCGCTCGTGCGCGAACCCGCGCAGTGGCGTCCCCGACGCGGCGGCGACGACCTCCGCCAGCAGCAGGTAGCCGCGGTTCGAGTAGCCGTACCGCGTGCCCGGCTCGAAGTCGAGGTCGGTGACCGCGCAGAGCCGATCCAGCAGGTCCGGGTTCCCCCAGCCGGGCACGCCGTCGGCCGGCACCCCTGGGCCCGAGCGCGTGCGCTCCTTCACGCCCGCCGTGTGATGCACCAGGTGGCGGATGGTGACGCGTTCGCCCCACGCTGGCAGTCGCGGCACGTACCGAGCGACCGGATCCTCGAGCGCCAGACGGCCGTCCCGCTCGAGCAGGGCGATCGACGCTGCGGTGAACTGTTTCGCGATCGACCCCACGTAGAAGACCGATCCATGGGTGAGCGGCTTCGGCTCGTCGGCCCGGGTGGTGCCGGTGACCTCGTCGAGCGCCACGGCCCCGTCGCGGCGGCCGACGATCACGGACCCCGCGCTCATGGACCCGTGCTCATGGACCCGCGTCTCAGGGCCTTGCGCTTCTCCTCGCTCCGACGTTCCGCCGCCAGCCGCTCGAGGTCGACGTCGTCGTAGCTGACGTAGGTGAACGTCTCGCCGATCGCGGGGTGGACCTGGGCGATCAGGCGGTGCATCGCCTGCGCCACGCGCCGGTACACCGGGTGGCCGGCCGGCTGGGACCGGAGCTCGGTCAGGTGCATCGCCTCGCGCGCGGTCATCTGCATCACGAACCGGATCCGATAGGCCATGGACACGGCGTACTGCGCGACTTCGGGGTGGCCGGCATCGGTCAGCTCGCGTTCCATGCGGGCGCTCGCCTCCATCACGCGGTCCCAGCCGGAGCGGAGCCCGGCCTCATCGATCTGGACCGGCGTCTCGAACCCGTGCTCGGTGGTGAGGCGTTGCCACTCGATCGTGAGCGGACGGTGCCGCTGCAGGTCTCGGAACGCGCCGTAGTCGCACAACACGTCGAACCGGTACCCCGTGCGTTCCCACGCGCGGCCCGGCTTGTGTCGCCGGTTCGAACGGTCGCCGACGCTGGCGCGCAGGATCTCGGTGCGCTGCTCCGGCGTCATCGACCGTGCGACCGCGAGCAGCTGGTCGTCCGGCAGGTCCGACGAGGAATACAGCACCGCCGCCGCGACCTTCAGCTCGCCCTCGGGATCATGGTCAATGAGATTGACTTCTTCTCGTACCTCCGGCTTCTCGTCGGCGAGCACCCGGGCCGTGAGCTCCTCGATGCGGTCGTGGGTCTCCTGCCAGTAGCGGGACCACGCCACGCCGCGGTCCCGCACGTCCACCCGCTTCAGGAACTCGGGGATCACCTTGCGGAGCTCCACGGTGATCAGCTCGCCGAACTCGCGCATCTCGGCGAGCGGGTGCACGGCCAGACGCATCAGCAGCTGTTCGTACGACTGGCCCGTCGCGTAGATCCCCAGGTTGGATCGCGTGCCCGCCGGCAGCAGCACGCGGAGCGTGTCGCACGTCTTGGCGAGCATCGTCTGGCGATATACGAAGTCGGAGTCGCCCTCCTCCTTGGGGAAGAGCTCCTTGAAGTAGGTCTCCATCGGTTCGTACATGCGGCCGTAGGTCGTGAACACCTCGTCCAGGAACGCGGCGTACCGTCCGGCGAGCGGGGTACCCTCCAGCTCGGGCGGCACGGTCGCGCGCCACGCGCCCCCCGGCTTGTCGTCGTAGCGCATGTAGCGCGTGGACTGTTCGAGGTAGGCGGCGAGCCGTCCCCACTCGAGCGCCTTCGCCAGGAGCTGCGAGGACTGCTCGCACGCCAGGTGCACGCCGCCGAGTTGCGCCACGGAGTCGTCGCCGTACTCCACGAACACGTTGTCGTAGAGGCGCGCCGCGCGTTCGCTCCCCGTGGTCGACGTCGGCGCCGCGCCGAGGGCCTGGGTCTCGGAGGCGAACTCGTCCAGGAACAGACGCCGGAGCGACTTGGTCGTGCGCGAATAGCGCGCGAACAGCGCCCCCTTCACGGCTTCGGGAAGGTTGACCAGGGCGAAGACCGGGCCGTCCAGGTTCGTGAAGTGCCGCTCGAGGATCGTTCGTTCCTCGTCGGTGAACCCCTCGACCGCGAACCGAAGCGTCACTCTTCTCCTCCGTCGGCCCCGCCCTGCTGGATCGTCACCTCCGAGCCGGCGTCCAGGACGGTGCCGGCGGGCGGATCCTGCGCGACGATGCGGTTGGTGTTGGGGCACGCCGGATTCGACGTCGTGGGCTCGCCGACCACCGGCACGAGGCCCGCGTCGTTCAGCACGCCACGCGCACCGCCGATGGACAGGCACTGCGTCGAGACGTCGGGCACCGTGACCTGCTCGGGCCCGGTGGAGACGAACACGTCGACGACCGAGTTCTTCTCGATCTCGCCGCCGCTCGCAGGCTCCGATCTCGTGATGAGGCCGGACTCGATCGTGGCGCTGGCCTCCGGGAACTGAGATCCGAGGCGGAGATCGGCGTCGGCGAGGGCGCTCTGTGCAGCGGATACAGACAGGCCGGCCAGATCGGGAACGATCGTCGTGGTCGGCTCCACCGCGACGGTGATCACCACCGTGAAGTCCTTCGCGACCGGGGTGCCTTCTCGCGGATCCTGGGCGATGACGGTGCCGGGCTCGGACTCTTCCGGGTCGACCTCTCGGGTCTTGACGTCCACCTGCAGGTCCCGTTCCGCCAGGATCGTCTCGGCTCGTTCCCTGGTCTCGCCGATCACGTCCGGCACCTCGACCGTGATGCCGCCGCCGTTGTCCCCGGTGAGACTGCTGACGAGCAGGTAGCCGCCGCCGCCCAGGATCGCCACGACCAGGATGCCGATCAGGATCCCGAGCCACACCTTGCGCCCCGAACCCTCGGCCTCCTCGGTGGGGGGGAGCACGGCCGTCTGCTGAGGCCGGCTGATCACCTGCGTGGCCTCGCCGACGGCGGCGGCCGCCAGCAGCGGTGTCGCCTCGACGTCCTGGCCCCCGATCACCCGCTGGAGGTCGGCCGAGAACTCGTCGGCGGTCTGGTAGCGGTTCGACGGGTTCTTCGCGAGCGCCTTCATGACGACGGCGTCCAGTCGCGGCGGCACGTCGGGGTTCAGGGCCGAGGGCACCACCGGCGTCTCGTTCACCTGCTTGTAGGCCACCGCGACCGGGGTGTCGCCCATGAACGGCGGTCGCCCGGTGAGCATCTCGTAGAGCACGGCGCCGAGCGAGTAGATGTCGGTGCGCGCGTCCACGGGGTTGCCCTGCGCCTGTTCGGGCGACAGGTAGGAGGCGGTGCCCAGGACGGCCGAGGTCTGCGGCGCGGTCTCGGGACCGAGCACCCGCGCGATGCCGAAATCCATGACCTTCACGGTGCCGTCGCGGGTCACCATGATGTTGCCCGGCTTGATGTCGCGGTGGATCACTCCCTGTGCGTGGGCGGCAGACAGCGCGCCGCAGATCTTCTCCGCCAGCTCCGCCGCCTGCACGGGGGTGGGCTTACGACCGGTGCCCAGGAACTCGCCGAGGGTTCTGCCCTCGATGAACTCCATCACGATGAACTGCGTGCCGTTGTCCGAGCCGGTGTCGTACACGGCCACGATGTTGGGCTGGTTCAGACGGGCGGCCGCCTGGGCCTCGCGGCGGAACCGCTGCACGAAGCTGGTGTCCCGGGCGAACTGGGGGAGCAACACCTTGATCGCGACCGTGCGGTTCAGCACCGGATCGAAGCCGCGGTAGACCTCGGCCATGCCCCCCGCGCCGATCCTGGCCTCGACCCGGTACCGCGCTCCCAGGATCGACTGGCTCATCCGCTGCCTCTCGTTCGTCTACAGGTACGCATCGATCACCTGGCGCGCGATGGGCGCGGCGATCGCGCCGCCGGTCGCCGCATCGTCGCTCAGGCTCCCTCCGTCGAGAACGATAACCGCCACGGCGATCCGTGCCTGCTCACCCGAACCCGCCGGTGCGAACGCGGTGAACCAGGCGTTCGGAGGCACGTTCTCGCCGTTGGTGGCCGTCCCCGTCTTGCCGGCCACCGTGATCGCGGACCCCGCGAAGGCGCTCGAGGCCGTGCCGCTCTCGGTCACCGCGACCATCATCTGGCGCATGTCCCGCGCCGTTGCATCCGAGATCGGCTGCCCGTACTCCTGGTCGCCGAACTCCCGGACCACCCGTCCCTGCGGGTCTCGGACCTCGGTCATCAACCGCGGGGTCATCATCGTGCCTTCGTTGCCGATCGCGGCGGCGATCAGCGCCAGGTGCAGCGGGTTCGTGAGCACGTTGTCCAGCCCGATCGAGCTGAACGCGAGCAGCGGCTTGTTGTCCTCGAAGTAGGCGGGCTCGGGGAACCGCCCGTTCTGGAAGGGCAGCGTGAACGGGATCGTGGGCTCGGCGCACGACGTCTGCTCCGGCGGCAGGGTCGGGCAGAACCCGTACGCGTAGGCCTGCTCCGCCATCTTCCTGGCCCCGAGCTGCAGCCCGATCTCGGCGAACGTCACGTTGCACGATTCCTCGAAGGCCTCGGCCATCGTGACCGTGTTCGACCCGCCGTTGCACAGCGAGTTGCCGAAGTTCGCGAGGGTGTTCGACGTCTGCGGCAGGTCCAGGAACTGTGGGTTGTCCCATTCGGACTCGGGCCCGAACCCGTTCTCCAGCGCAGCCGACGCGGTGATGAGCTTGCCGGTCGAGCCCGGGAGGAACAGCTCGTCCTTCGCGCGGGAGATCAGCGGCTTCTCGGGGTCTGCGTTGATCGCCTCCCACGACTCGACGATGCTCTCATCGGTCCCGTTCGACAGGGAGTTGGGGTCGTACGTCGGGTTGGCGTACATCGCCAGCACGTCCCCGTTCTGCGGGTCGACCGCGACGACAGCTCCCGGCTCGTCCCCCAGGGCAGCCGCGGCGGCCTCCTGCAGGGAGGCCCGGATCGTCGTGGTGACCGTTCCGCCCTTCTTGGGGTTGCCCAGGATCAGGTCGGTGAACGTCGAGACGGCGAGCTCCGGCGCATCTCCCGACAGGTACGGGTTCGCGGCCTCCTCCAGCCCGTCCCGGCCGTAGATCCGCGAGTAGTAGCCGGTGATCCCCGAGTACAGCGGGCCGTCGGGATAGATCCTGCGGAACAACAGCTCCGCGCTTTCGTCCTCGTTTGGGATGCTCCTGGCCAGCACGGCGTTGTCCCCGGACAGGATCAGGCCCCGCTCCACCTTGTATTCGGCGATGATCTGCCGTCGCGCGTTCGCCGGATCGCCCTTGATGTCGTCGGCCGCGAAGACCTGGACGTAGGAGAGCTGCACGAACAGCAGTCCGAACAGCGCGACGATCCCGATGCCCAGGCGACGGATCTGCCTATCCACGTTGTCGCTCCCGCGGCCCGGCCGATACGCGCACCAGGAGCCCCAGCATGATGAACGTCGCGACGCGGCTGGAGCCTCCGTAGCTCACCAGCGGCAGGGGCACGCCCGTGAGCGGGATCAGCCGCGTCACGCCGGCCACGATCGCGAACGTCTGCAACGCGATGATCGTCGTGAGGCCGGTGGCGAGCAGCTTGCCGAAGGCGTCCGTGCGTTCCATGCCCACGCGGAGGCCTCGCGCGATCAGCACCAGGTAGAGCAGCAGCAGTGACGCCGCGCCGATCATGCCGAGCTCCTCGCCGAACGCCGCGAAGATGAAGTCGCTCCCTACGTACGGGATCAGCGTGGGCGACCCTTGTCCCAACCCCGTGCCGACGATCCCCCCGCTCGCCAGCGCGAACCACCCCTGCGCCAGCTGGTTGTAGCCGTCGCCGAAGATCGTCGCGGGCTCCATCGCGTGCAGCCAGAAGTCCACGCGCGACTGCACGTGGTCGAAGACGACGTATCCCAGGTAGGCGCCGGCCGCGAAGAGCAGCAGGCCGAGCCACAGGTAGGCCACGCGCCCGCTCGCGATCCAGAGCATCACCACGAACACGCCGAAGAACAGCAGCGAGGCGCCCATGTCGCGCTCGAGGAAGAGCACGGCGAGCGAGGCGCCCCACGCCAGGAGCAGGGGGCCCAGGTCCTTGGCCCGCGGCAGGCCCAGTCGTCCCACGCCGCTCGCCAGCAGCTCGCGTTTGTCCGCCAGGTAGGCAGCCAAGAAGACGACGATCAGGATCTTCCCGAACTCGGCCGGCTGGAAGGTGACCGGTCCGAGCTTGGCCCACAGGCGCGCGCCGTTCAGCTCGAATCCGATTCCCGGAACGACGGGGAGCAGGAGCAGCACCACACCGGCGAGACCGATGGTGTACGTGTAGTTGTTGAGCTGGCGGTCGTCCCGGACGAGCCACAGCGTCAGGACGAACGCCCCGACGCCCAGGATGAGCCAGATCGCCTGTTCGCGCGCGATCTGCGACTGGCCTCGCGCCACCATGATCCGGTAGAGCATGGCGATGCCGAGCCCGCCCAGCGTGATCGCGATCGGATACAGGAACGGGTCGGCCCGCGGGGCGAGCCACCGGACCGCGAACCATCCCGCGACGGCGACCGCCACGAACACGACGCCGTAGACGACCAGGTCGCGAGGCGTTCGGCCCCGGAGCCCCAAGCCGGCCGTGGCGTAGGCGGCGATCGAGATGAGGAGCGCGACGACGAGCAGCCCGAGCCCGGTGACCGCCCGCTTCGGTCGTTCGGCAGCGAAGGCGACGTCGTTGCTCACGGCGTCCCGCCTCCGCCGTTGCCTCCGCCTCCGCCGTTGCCCCCGCCGCCCCCGCCACCGGCACCGCCCGTTGACGGCTCGGCGGCTTCAAGGTCCGTCCGGATCTGTTCGACGATGGCGAACGCTGCCTCGCGGCTCTCCACGTTGATGCCTTGGGGGAGGTCCCGGTAGACCTCCAGCTCCGTGGCGTCGGCCGAGGAGATCTCGGTCGTGGTGTCGACCTTCGACAGCGACATGCCCAGCGGGCGCGCCGGGATCCCCTGAAACACAGCGACCCGCCCGCCGGCTTCGCCCACGTACCACTGCCGGTCGACGTATGCGCGGAACACGAAGAGCGCACCGACCAGGAGCACGAGTGCGGCGAGGCCTCCCGCGACCCATCTGCGCCATCGGCCGGTTGGCGGGGGAGCTCCACCGAGGGCATCGCCGTCCTCACCGATCGCATCCAGGATCACGACGGTGATGTTGTCGATGCCGCCCGCGCGGTTCGCGGCCTTGATCAGGCGGTCCGCAGCTCGCTGCGGATCCGGCTCCGTCTCCAGGATCGCCTCGATCTGGTCCTGGGCAACCATGCCCGTGAGCCCGTCGCTGCACAGCAGCACGCGGTCGCCGTCGAGGAGGCCGACCAGGTCCTCGTCCACTTGGACGTTGGGCTCGGTTCCCAACGAGCGCGTCAACACGTTTCGGTGGGGATGGACCTCCGCCTCGGCCTCCGTGATCTCACCGGCCTTGATCATGCGTGCCACCAGGGTGTGGTCGGTGGTCAGCTGCCGGAACGCGCCGGCGCGCAGCAGGTACGCGCGGCTGTCGCCGACGTGGGCCAGGTTCAGCTCGTTCCCTTCGATCAGTGCAGCCGTGAGCGTCGTGCCCATGCCGCTGACCGCGGTGTCCTCCTGCGACTGGTCGAACACGGCGCGGTTGGCCTCGCGCACCTGATCGGCGAGCGAGCCCCGGCTCTTGCGGAACAGGTCCTCGACCACCTCCAGGGCGAGCTGCGAGGCGACCTCGCCTCCGCGATGCCCACCCATGCCGTCGGCGACGGCGTAGAGCGGCGGTTCGACCAGGTAGGAATCCTCGTTGCCTTCCCGGACCCGGCCGATGTCGGTCGCGACCCCGACCTGGACCCTCATCGGCGGAGCTCCATGACGGTGGTGCCCACACGGACCTTGTCGCCCGCTTGCACCATGGCCGGGGCGGACAGGCGCTGGTCGTTCACATACGTGCCGTTCGTCGACCCGAGGTCTTCGACGAACCACGCCCCGTCCTTCGCGAACACCCTCGCGTGCTGCTGGGAGACGTAGGTGTCGTCGATCGCGAGCTCGCACTCGGGCGTGCGTCCGATCACGAGGGCGTCGGTCATCACGCGCACCGTGCGCGGCTTCTGTCCGTCGGCGCGCACGACCACCTCGGAGAGCCCCGGCGTGATGGTGGGGCCTTCGGTCTCCTTCGACCGGCGCCCGGCGCGTGAGCCGCGGGCGGGTGCCGCTTCCATCGACAGACCCCGGACGGCCCAGCGCATCGCCCGCCACAGGAACAGGACCAGGAGCGCGAACAGGCCGTACTTCAGGGCGGACAAGGCGAACGGCGTCACGCCCTGAGCGAGCACGTGCAGGGGGACGGCCACGGTCACGCCCTCCGGTACTCCAGCACCGTCGTGCCGATCGTGATGCGGTCGCCGTCGGCGAGTCGCCCCGACTGCACGGTTCGCCCGTTCAGGCGGGTGCCGTTCGTCGATCCGAGGTCGGTCAACGTGGTGACGTCGCCGTTCGTGCGGACCTGCGCGTGGCGGCGCGACGCGCCCTTGTCCTTGAGCACGACGTCGCACTCATCCAGGCGGCCGATCGTGACGACATCCTTGGCGAGCGGCACGCGGCGCTCCGTGCCGCTCTCGCGGACGACCAGGGTCGCCGATGCAGCAGCGGCCGTCTCGGATTCGGGTTCGTCGGGCCCCTGCACCAACGTCGCGACGCAGGTGAAGTCGCCCTTCCTGAGCGACTCGTCGGTGGTGAAGGTGACCTCGGCCGGTCCCACCAGGCCCCAGCCGCGTTCGTCGGCGTTCTCGCGGACCACCTGCGCCAGCTCGCGTGAGAGCGCGGCCTCGGCCTGCTGGAATCGCTCGGCGTCCTCGGTGGAGAGGGCGAACTCGAAGCGGTTGGGCGCCCACACCTCGTTGACCCCCACGGTGCGTGATGTGTCCATCACTTTGATCAGCCGTTTGGCCAGCTCCACGGGCTGGACGCCGCTGCGGAACGTCTTGGAGAACAGGCCTTCGACGAGGCCCCCCAAGCGTCGTTCGAAGTCGCGAAGGTTCGGCACCTGTTGTGTGGAGCGGGAGGGGGACTGCCCTCCCGCGTACGGCGCCTATCCTACGCCCGGGTGTGTGACGAACCCGTGGTGGCGGGCGCCGGCTCCTCGTCGGTGACGTCGACGATCCGGTGCTCGTTCGCCCGCGATCTCTCCGACAGCGGGTTGGTGAATCCCGCGCGCTCGTCGGCGTCGAGTTTCTTCCACCGCCACTCGCAGATCTCCCAATAGGTGCGCCGGGAGAAGACGAGTATCAGCACCGCCAACAGGAACCGGAGCGTCGCGGGCGGGGAGACGTGGGCGTAGCCCGACATGATGCCGACGGTGGCGCTGAGCACCCAGGTGGCGAGGGCGACGAACCCGACGACCATGAGGATCCGCATGAGTTCGTCGAAGTCGATCCGTGTACGGGCGTCCACGAACCAGGTATCGGTTCCTACCCGTTTCCAGGTAGATGGCCCGAAAGGGTGGTTTCTCGCTCCCTCCTTCGGGGGACATGGGCCGAGCCCTCGGCGATCGGGGTCCCGAGCGGTGCCGCGGCTCGCCCCCTTGCTACCATTGGCGGTCCCACTCGGGCGAGTGGCGGAATTGGCAGACGCGCAGGATTCAGGTTCCTGTGTCCGAGAGGACGTGGGGGTTCAACTCCCCCCTCGCCCACCGACTACGTGTCACGACCTGCAGGAACCTCGTTTAGCGCGTCTGCCAGACGTGAGACACGACGACCGTGTCCTTGCACACAGGACCTGTGCTCCGGAGAAGGAGGGAGCACAGGATGCAACTCGCGGACACCACGCTCCGGGACTACCTCCAAGCGGTGAGGAGGTGGGAGGCAAGCGGCCGGCCAAGCCCTGCGGATTGGGTCGCTCAACAGGTCAGCCCAGACCAAGCGCGCAAGGTTCGCGCCGCTCTCGTTTGGCATCACAGGACGAACCTCGGGGTCATGCTCGACATCCCTTTCGTACCGCAGCGCCGCCGCGTTCCGACGGCGTTCAGCGATGAGGAGCTGGCCCGCGTCCGCGAGATGGCGCTCGGCGTCCACCCCCGCTGCCGTCCCGTGGTTGACCTGCTCTACATGACGGGTGCGCGTATCTCAGAGCTCTGTGGAGCCCAGTTGGCCGATGTCACCGATACCCACATCATCCTCCGGGAGACGAAGCGGCGGCCGGGCGGCCTAAGGGTCGAAAGAGCCATCCCGCTTTCGGATACGAGCCGCGAGGCGTGCGCTCACCTTCGGTCCCTAGGGCCTGGTCGGCTGAACAACCTCATCGGGGCTGGGCGGCGCCCTGTCCAGAACTGGATGGTGACCCTGGCGGCCCGAACCGGCATCAGGTGCCACTCTCACAAGTTCCGAACGACCTTCTGCACGCACCTCCTGCAACGCGGGGTTCCCGTCCATGAGGTCCGCGCGCTGATGGGGCATTCGAGCCTTGCGACGACGATGCGCTACGCCGCCGTGACGGATGAGCGTCTCGCCCTTGCCATCTCGCTGCTGTGAGGCTCTTCGGGGCACAGGCTACTCTAAAAATGTTAGTGTAGACAGCATGACCCGAGACACCGTTGAGAAGGTCGAGAAGCTGCCGGCTGCTGAACGGGGGCAGGCCCTGCTCGACATGAGCGAGGACCAGTGGTTCGACCGGAAGTCCATCCGCACAACACCGGAGGGCCTCGCCAAACTACTCATCGGGTTCGCCAACGCCGAAGGTGGCGTCGCCGTGGTTGGGCTCGGAAGCGGCCGCGTTGAGGGAGTGGATGGAAGCCCGACGAAGACGAACGACCTGCTCCAGGCTCCTATTGACTTCGCCGAACCGTCGGTCCGGGCCCGGACTCACTTCGTCGACGTAGCCAACCACAAGGGTGAGCCCGACCGGCTTCTCTTGTTTGAAGTCGACCCGAGTGACGTCGTCCATGCGAACCAACGGGATGAGGTCTACCTCCGAGTGGGAGACGAGACGAAGCGGTTGACTTTCCGCCAGCGTCAGGAGCTCACGTTCGACAAGGGCCAGGCTGTCTTCGACGGTACTGCCGTTGAGGGAGCGGCCCCCAAGGACCTCGACGAAGCGCTCTGTAAGCAGTACGCAGAGCTGGTCGGCCACCCCGACCACGAGCGACTGCTTCAGGCGCGGGGTCTCGTCCGCCCCGATGGCCGCTTCACGGTTGCGGGCTATCTGCTGTTCGGTCGGCATCCACAGGAGCTGATTCCAGAGGCGCACGTCCGCGTCCTTCGCTATCTCGGCACGGAACGAGGGACCGGTGAATCACAGAACCTTCAGACGGACATGAGGTGCGAGGGACCGATCCCGCACGTCCTGGAAGGCGCAATCGAGAACGCCCGGACGTATCAGCCGACCCGGCGAGCCCTGGCGGTGGGTTTGAGCCGGTTCGAGCCGCAGCCCCTGTTGCCGGAGCAGGTCTGGGTCGAGGGCGTCGTTTCAATGCAGTCGTTCACCGCTCCTACAGCCTGGCTGGCGACCGCATCCGAGTGAGCCTCTTCGACGACCGCATCGAGGTCGAGTCACCGGGTCGGTTCCCTGGGGTGGCCAACCCTCTCGACCCGAGGCATCTCGCACGCTTCGCTAGGAATCCGCGAATCGCTCGCGTGTGCGCGGACCTCCAGTTCGGGCAGGAGCTCGGCGAGGGACATCCGCCGGATGTTCGAGGGAATGCACGAGGCTGGGTTGGCTGACCCCATCTACGAACAGACGCCTGGGAGCACACGACTGACGCTCTCTTCGTTGCCCGTGGACAGGAGCCTCGAAGCGAAGCTGCCAAGCGAGCTACTGAAGTATTCTTGGAGCTGCTCCGACGAGCCGGGCAGTTGGGTACCGGCGACGTGCGTGATGCCATGGGGATGTCGCGACCAGTCGTCCTAAGGCGGCTGAAGGCGCTTCAGGAGGCTGGTCTCATCGAGTGGGTTGGGAAGAGCCCGAAGGACCCCCGAGCGGTCTGGCGTCTAAAGTGGTGAATGACACTAATGTTGTTTCCTCCACGTAATCTGTTCTCTACTAAGGGTTCTGGTGTCACGGTAGAGGCCAGCTGTAAAGCTCTCAGGCCCTCCCGAGGGCTCCGTGGCAGTCGCTACTTCTCCATCGACTTGAAACTTGACAAGTCAACTCTGCGACCATGCTGACGTGCAGATTCCCCCGGCACGCGCCTTACTCTCAACCCCTACTTGCAACATGGCGGCTGTCCACAGCAACTCGTCCTAGCCCTGAGTTGGTTCCCTCGTCGGACGGCTGGCGGCCCCGGAGTGTGGTTCTACCCACGACTAAGAGTTGTTCCCAGGCTCGGAGGGAGGCTCGACGCGTGGGAGTGACGCAGCAGGAGCTGGAGTCCCGTCTTTGGGACGCCGCGAACAGCCTTCGGGGGCCCGGTTGACCCCGCCGACTTCAAGGCCTATGTCTTCCCGCTGCTGTTCTTCAAGTGGGTCAGCGACACATGGGACATGGAGCACGACCGGGCCGTCGCCGACTTCGGGGGAGACCTGGGGGTGGCCGAGGAAGCCGACTACCACCGATTCGACGTTCCGGACGGTTGCCACTGGAACGACCTGAGAACCACCACGACCAACGTCGGCGTTAAGCTCCAGAACATCCTCGGTCGGCTGGAGGAAGCCAATCCCGCCAAGCTGGCGGGCATCTTCGGGGACGTCGCTTGGGCCAACAAGGAGCGGCTCCCCGAGCCCGCGCTACTGAACCTCATCGACACCTTCGACGGCGTGACCCTAAATCCAACCGAAGCGGTCCCGAACGACCTCCTCGGGGCCGCTTACGAGTACCTGCTCAAGCAGTTCGCCGACGAGATCCGGCAAGAAGGCCGGCGAGTTCTTCACTCCTCGCGCCGTCGTCAACCTGCTCGTCCATCTGCTCGACCCTCAGCCGGGTGAGCGCATCTACGACCCCGCTGTTGGGTCAGGCGGCATGCTCGTCGAGACCATCGCAACGGTGCGAGAGAAGGGCGGCGACCCGCGAACACTCCGCCTCTACGGGCAGGAGGTGAACCTAACCACCGCCGCCATCGCTCGGATGAACCTCTACCTGCACGACATCGAGGACTTCCAGATCCTTCGCGGCGACACACTGCGCGACCCGAAGTTCCGCACCGCGCAGCGGCGACATCGAGCACTTCGACGTGGTCGTTGCCAATCCGCCGTTCAGCCTGAAGAAATGGGGAGCCGACACCTGGGCGAACGACCCTCGCGCCATCTGCGCCGTTCCTCCAGCAGGCAACGGCGACTTCGCCTGGGTCCAGCACATGGTTTCCTCGATGGACCCGGTGACCGGCAGGGTGGGGGTGGTGATGCCTCACGGCGTCCTCTCCGTGGAATTCCTACTTCGGGGGACCTGTTCGACAGGGCGTACGCGTACATCCGCGAGAACTACTGACCCTTCAGCAATACCGACCCTGTGGGAGCGGGCATCCCGAAGAACGTTGGCCTGGTCTGGGTGGACCCTGCCACGGCCCGTTGTGGCGCGCGGGCGAGGTCCGTCCCGCCTCCGCGGCGCCCGGCCTAAGCCAGATACTTTGTGGGGCAGGAATTCTCATAGTCAATCGGGCTAGAGCTCTACGACCAACAAGTAGACGCGTGACCCATATACAGCAAATAGTCTATTGCTGTAGAGTGTACTCGAGCACTTCCCCCCGACCGGTGCTCGCAGGAGGTCCCGATGCGACTTCACGTCGTCCTCGACGTCGGTGCCTGGCCCCGCATCCAGGTGGCCGAGGGTGAACTCAGCCGAGGCCATCAAGTCATGCGTCATTACTACCGGACCGGTCTACCGGGCCAGCCGAGAGCCCGCGTGGTGACGCATACAACGCGCTACGAGTGCACCTGCGGCCGGCAGTGGTTCGGCCACAAGCCCTCGACTGCTGACCTCAAGAGGCATGACGAGGTGGCACTTCCATGACGACGTTCCTTGTCAACGCACTCGCCCTGTTCCTGCTCACCGTGTTGGTCATCATTCCGCTCCTCTCGTACATCAAGGACGGAATGAAGTGGCTGCTCGAGCAGATGAGAGGACCTGGGTCCTCGGCCGAGCGCCTAACGACCGAAACACCACCGGCTCCCGAGCGTGACGTCCCCCCTACGCACGAGGTGCCGGTCGAGTGACGATTGCTGTTGGCTACGTACGAGTGTCGAGTGAGGAACAAGGAGCCTCGGGACTCAGCTTGGAGGCCCAGCGCCACGCCTTGCGTGAGGAGGCGATTCGCCGGGGCTGGACGCTGGCGCACGTCTACCAGGATGTCGCGTCGGGCAAGTCCAGGAAGCGGCGGGACGGATTGCAAGCAGCGATGAACGCCGTTGAGACGGGGGAGGCGGACGTCGTAGCGGCGGTTCGAATCGACAGGCTCTCGCGGTCGCTTCGAGACCTCGTCGAGCTCATGGACCGGAGCGTCGAACAGGGGTGGTCGCTCGTGACCCTGGACCTCAGAGTCGACACGACAACACCCCACGGGAAGGCGATGGCGAGAATGGCTGGGGTCTTCGCCGAGTTGGAACGTGACCTCATCGCAGAGCGAACCAGGGCCGCGTTGGCCGTCAAGAAGGCCAGTGGAGCGAAACTTGGGCGACCGGTGACGATGACCCCTGACGTCCGGCGGCGAGTGAAACGGATGCATGCCCGGGGCCTGGGCTGGACAGCAATCGCTCGCAAGCTCAACGCTGACGGGGTTCCCACTGCGCAGGGTGGCCGCTGCTGGTACCCGTCGACTATTCGCGCGATGTTCGTGCCTAGAGCTCCTGAAGGCTCCGGCAGCTTGAGGTAGTCCCGTCTGCCCGGTGGGCATCGAGACGCCTCTCGGTGTGTACGAGGCCCGAGTTCGCCCTCTGTTCGTCCGCTCTGTTCGTCCCCTGTTCGGCCCCCGTTCGCTGAGGCCGTTCAAGCGCCGCTTGTGCAGGTCAAGCCACCCTTTGACGTCGGACGGAGGTCGGGAGGGTGCTGGCGGAGCATCGGCACCCACCCCAATTTAATGGTCATACACAACACCGAACGGCCGCTCTAGTGCCCTCTCCCCCTGACCCCCCCCCCCCCCCCCCCCCCCCCCCGCGTCAAGGGTCAGGGGTCAAAGGAGAAGGGTCTGTTAGTACCCGAATCAAGATGCCACCTGCGATGCTCCATCCGATGCCATAGATGACCGGGATTGGTCGTTTGGGAGAACCACATCCACCATCCGATAGAAGTAGCGGGGGCGATAGCCCTCACGCCGCCGGCGCTTCATCGCTTGCCTGTTGACTATCGCCTTCGGCTCCGAAGTACGCGTGAACCAGTCCTCGTACTTCGCGATGGCGTCGAGAGCCTTCTGGGCAGAAGCTTGGGGCATGCCAGTTAGGTCTGAGAGCTCAGTTCGAGACATGCCCACTTCACTGATGCCCGCGCCGATGACCTTCTCGAGGAGCGTGCTCACAGCCTGCCGTTGGCGGAAGGCCATTGGCGCCTCCTCAAGCTGCGTCAATCTATGCCGGGCCATCTGCCGAACATCCTCCTTGCCCTCGAACGCGGGCACGAGCCATCCGACTTCAGGCGTGGATGTGGGGGACGTGCGTGACGAATCGTCACCAGTCCCTTCGAGAACCCCCTTGGGTCGATTTGAGGAGCCGCCAGGGTGCTCCCGTGAGAGTGCGCTCCTCTTCTCGTGCTGAGCTCGTACTTCTGCCTGGGCGAACAGTCGGTCCATCGGGTCCTCGATTCTCTCCTCCTGCATCAAGAGCTCACACTCAGGCGTGTGCTCGAGGCCAGTCGGTGTGTCCGAGCACTCTCGATGTCGGTCACTCCACGCCTCCATCGTTGCGTAGCGCATCATCGCTCCTTCCGCGTGGCTGTCCACATGTTCGGTACAGCAATGCCAATTGGGGATTGACGAACGACGTGGGGGCAGGGAGTTCAACCTCCCCGCCCCCACAAAGTGCCGCCACTACTCCTGCACGACGAGCTTCCCTTGAGCCGCCTCGAGCAATCGCACCAACTCCGTCAGGCGGTCGGGGGGCAAGGTCACTCCCTTGCCAGTCGGCTTCCAGGTACCGCCAAAGTCCTCCCACCGACGGATGTCGACATACTCGTAGCCTGACTCGTTGCGCATGAGTTTCAGGGCTATCTTCACCCTGCCCCCAGTACGCACCGTGCCGAAGTCTGCAAGCTCCTCGAATGTCGTCGACACGTCTCCTTCACCTCCTCTCTCCGAGTCTGAGAAGCACTCTTTGGCCGCCAAGACGCGACACAAATGGAAAGAGGCCCGCTTCGCAGGCCCCTCTGCAGGCAGTATGCGAAGGCTGTCATCAGCCGCTTGGCCTAGGGCCCGAGACCACTCCATACGCCTGCTGGGCGTGGAGCCATCTCCACCTCGCGATGCCGACGACTGTTACCCCTCGGCCAACGGTTCGAGTTCCGGGCTGCCTCAGCGCATCGGGGTGCTGCTGCCGACCTGCCGCCCGAATACGCCGAGGCATGAACACGGGATGTCTCGTGCCCTGTGGCAGAGTTTCCAGGCGAACGGCGGGGGGCCGGCAGGGTGACGCCGGCAAGCGACCAAGTGGAAGAGCTAGTCGACGAAGGGGAGTCCCTCAAAGTCGAGGGGGAGCGTTTGCGAGCTCTCTCCGACGGGTGTCAGTTCGGGAGGGTAGGGTGTCGGGTCGCGCCGGCGCCAGCACGTACAGCACGCGGGTGCGCACCACCACGCGCGGTGGCTGCTGGGTGGGGACTCGGGCCAGCTTGTGGGCGGCCTTGGCGTGCTTGGCCGCCACGCCGGCGCGGTGCCAGGTCCACAGGCCCATCAGGCGGCCTTGTCCCGGTCGATGCTGCGGCCCTTCAGCAGGGCCTCCACGCGCTCGTCGGGGTAGCCCTCGGCCATCAGCACGCGCTCCAGGGCCCAGCCGTCACCGGGGCCCTGCTCGTCGCTCCAGGGCTCGTCGGGGTGGCCGGCTGCCTCACGCTCGGCGTCGCGCTCGGCGTAGAACTCCTCCACCAGCGCCATCACCCGCTCATGCTCGGCCAGCTCGTCGCCCTCCAGCCCCGCAAGCTCAGCGTCCATGGCCGCGTTGCGTGCTGCGGCGGCGTCGTCGGCCTGGCGCATGGTCAGGCGCTTCAGCTCGGGCAGGGGCTTGCCGGCGGTGGCCCAGTGGGCGGCCACCGCATCGGCCGGCGCGACGTACCCGCTGGAGTACCGGCGGCGGCGGGGCTCCAGCCGGAACCGAACCCAGGCCGCGCGCCGGGGGCCGGAGGCCCTCGGGCAGCCCCGCAGCGTGGCCGCCAGGGGCTCCAGGCGGTCCATCCATGCGGCCTCGGTCAGGGTGAACTTGCCCAGGGCGCCGCGATTGCAGGGCGGACAGCTCAGCACGATGTTGGCCGGGCTGTGCACCCACCGGCCGCCGGTCACCCGGGCCTCCATGTGCTCACCATCGGCCGCCGTGCCCTCGGGCAGGGGAAACCAGCACCAGTGGCAAACCGTGCTGCGGGGCTTGGCGCCGCGCCCGTTCAGGCCGGCGTCGTAGGCCCGCCAGGCGTCGTACACCAGGCGGTTGCGCTGGCTGTCCCAGTCGGCCTGGGGCCAGCGGCTCGTCACCAGGTGGCCGTTCACCCACCGGCTCATGCCGTCATCTGCTTGGGCTCGGGCTCGGGCAGGGCCAGCACCAGCTCGCCCACCTCGGCCTCTGCCGGCAGGAGCCGATAGGCCGGATGTGGGCGTACTGCGTGGTCGGCCTCGCCCGGGTGGTGCCAGGAGCCGCCCAGCAGGCGCGCCGCGCCGCCGCAGCGGCCGCAGCGACCCCAGGTGCCCATATCCAAGTAGTGGCTCATGGCGCCCCCCGGTGCTGCAGCCGGGTCGGGGCAACGACAACGCCCGCCGGTCGCGGCTGCAGTTGCTGAAAGAGGCGCGGCTGCATCAGTGCCCCCACGGGCGATGCTCCTTTCGATTGTGGGGCCACCCCCACCGCACACCCCCCGCCGCAGCCCTGGCTGCGAAAGGAGGAAACTCCACCAGGGGCGCGGGAGGTGTGCGCTGGAGGTGTCCAGCGCTCTAGGTCACCAGTCCTGTGCGGCGAACACCTCCACGTTGCGCAGCGTGTCCCAGCCGTCGGCCCAGGTGTAGTCGGCGCGGCCGTTGCGCACCGCCCCGTGCCAGTGGCGCTCGTCGCCGGAACCCCAACCGAACACCGCATGGAACCACACGGTGGTGTGCTTCAGCGGGCTGTCCACCACTAGTACACGGCCCAAGATGCGGTGGTGTTGGAACTTGAACGACAGCGGGCGGATGGCGCAGGTGGTCGGGTGCCGTCGGCTCATCCAGGAACGGTCCACGCCGCCGGCGAGCAAGCTCCCGGCCGGGCGGATGCGACCCGCCTTGCAGGCGTACACCACTGGCAACCCTCGGCTGTCGGTAGCGTCCACCACCAACTCGGGGTCGCCCCAGCGGTCGCGCTCGTAATGCCAGCTGAGGCGCGGGTGCCAGTCGCTGCCGGACCAGCTGCCGCGGTGGTGCCGGCATTGGCCACGCCGGCGATTCCGCTCAAGATTGCGGCGGTCATGGCAACCGTGGCCGCCAGCTTGGTGCCGCGTTTCATGAAGTGCCTTCTTTCTTAACCCGGGCTATTCGCAGCCGCGATGGTCGTGGTCTGCGTCAAGGCCGTACCGGTCGGCGCCACGCACGCGATAGACAACACCGGCCCGCGTGTATCGGGGCCCATTGCCACTGCCGCCCGAACAGTCGACGTCGCTCGGGCGGTTCGGGATGCACGGTCGGTAGCCGGGTGTGCATCGACGACGCGCAGCTTCAGTGTGCCGCGCAGCCTCAGCGTTATGCGCTGCGGCGGGGATGGTCGATACCGCACCCACCGTCAGGGCCGCTGCAAGAAGCAGTGCCTTGGTTCGTCCCTTCATCAGTCCGTTCCTTTCGCCAAGTTTGACGACGACCGTCACCAGAGGTCCAAGTCCCTACGGTCGCCTACTCACGGGGTATGTTGCGCTCTGCAGCGTAACACAGCGATGAGACTATCAGAGTTGTGCATCCAGAGCAAATGTTCTGCGACGGTGGTAGAGTCATCCCATGGCAGACCAGGAGGAACGCCTCACCGAACGGCTGATGGTCCAGTTGAGCCCCCGGGACCTAAGGGCCCTCCAGGCCATCGCGGACGAAATGGAACGCCCGCTGGCATGGGTCGCCCGTCGGGGCATCCGGCTCTACATCTCTCAGATACTCGAAGCGGAGGCGACCCTGGCCCGCGGTGACAAAATCGTCGAGGAGATGCGCCGCGAGGCACAAGCACACCGCAAGGCGGGTGACGACAAGGACGAACGTTGATTCACCATCGCCTGCTTGTAGTCACTCGAGGATGACTGCGCGGCGAATATCGGGGTACGCGAGCGGGCTAACACATTGGCGTTTGATATGCCGACGGCCGCGCCGAACATCGCTCCGTCCTTCACCTCATTGAGTCAGGTCGGTGGTCACCCGTGCGCCCGGGGGACACCCTTCCTCCGGGCCGCTGCACGGTGACCGTTCAGGTACGGCCTGACCTGGCATGAAGCATCCGTAGTCAGCTGCTCGGTGTCCCGGATGCTCGAGATGCCAGTCTGCTGCATACTGAGGGGAGGCTGAG
>CAVWWK010000005.1:0-140723 GCA_963758715.1 uncultured Actinomycetes bacterium | reverse complement strand
CTGATGCGGTACTTCGAGCGCGGCTGAACGACTGGGGCGCGCCGTAGACTCCAGCGGATGGCGCCCGTCCTGCTGATCGGACACGACCTGAACGAGACGTTCGGGCTGGCCCCGGTGGGGCTCGCCCAGCGTGGCCTTGAAGTCCTCGAGCATCGATCGATGTCGGGCGCCCCGCTGCCCGGGATCGATGAGGTGTCGGGCGTGGTCGTGTTCGGCGGCGAGATGAACGTGAACCGCACCGACCGCTACCCCTTCCTCGCCGACGAGCGCGCCTACGTCCGCACGGCCGTGGACGCCGGGGTCCCCTATCTCGGGATCTGCCTCGGCTCCCAGATGCTCGCGCGAGCCATGGGCCACGAGGTCTACCCCGCCGGGGTTCGCGAGCTGGGGTTCAACGCGCTGCACCCTACACCCGAAGCGAGGCACGACCCGGTCCTCTCGGTCTTCCGCGAGGGTGACATGGTCTTCCATTGGCACGAAGACACCTTCGAACTGCCGGACGGGGCGACCGTACTCGTCACGGGGGACGTAGTGCACCTCCAGGCCTTCCGCATCGGCGAGCGAGCATGGGGCACGCAGTTCCACTTCGAGGTCGACCGCGCAGAGCTCGAGCTCTGGCTCGGGGCCGCGGGCGAGGACGTCGTGCGTGCATGGGGGAAGACCTCGGCCCAGGTCCTCGATGAGTCCGACCGCTTCCACGCGATCCAGGAGCAGCGAGCGATCGACCTCTTCGGCGGGTTCGGCGACGTAGTGCGGGCAGCGTCGACGACGCGCTCGTTCATCGGCTAGACCCGACCCCGTCGGCGGCGGCAACCGCATTGCCGTACCCTTGCCTCGGCGTCGCCCGCTCGTTCGGCGCGCTCGTACCGACGGCACGGAAGGAGCCGGTTGGTGGCGGTCATCGAGAGTCATCGGACGCGGGTGCTCCCGCTCGAGCTGGGGCGAGGCTACCCGGTCATCGCTCGCGGGGATGGCGTCTGGGTCGAGGATCACGCCGGGCGTCGCTACATGGACGCCATGAGCGGAGGCTCCATGGCCGCGACCCTCGGACACGGACGTCGCGACATCGCCGACGCGGCCCGGGCCCAGGCCGAAACCCTGCCGTACGTGCACACCGAGCGACTGACCAACCCGGCCCAGGAGCGCCTCGCGCAGGAGCTGATCGAGATGGCGCCCGAGGGGTTCAGCCGCGCCCGGTTCACCACCAGCGGAGCCGATGCCAACGAGATGACCATTCAGCTCGCCCGCACGTATCACGTCGAGCGCGGCGAGCCCGAGAGATGGCAGGTGATCTCACCGGCACAGGCCTATCACGGCCCGACGATGGAGACGCTCGCGCTGACGGGCCGACCCGGGCTCCAGCGTCCGTTCGATCCCTATCTCCCTCGACATCTGCACATCCCCCCGAGCACGTGGCGCCACGATCCGACGGGCGAGGCCGCCCTCGAAGCGCTGGATCTCGCGCTCGAGGAAGCGGGCCCGGGTGCCGTCTCCGCGTTCTTCTGCGAGCCCGTCAGCGCCGCCGCTCTTCCCGCATATTCCCCGCCCTCGCGGTTCTGGGAGGGCCTCGCCGAGCGACGGGATCGTCACGGCTTCCTCGTGTGCTTCGACGAGGTCGTCACCGGCGTGGGCCGCACCGGGAGTTGGTTCGCGGGCGCCGACACTGCGTGTGTGCCCGACATCATCGCGACCGCCAAGGGCCTCGGCGCCGGGTACGCCGCCATCGGGGCGGTGCTCTGTCGCGATCACGTCTTCGGAGCCGTCGCAAACGGCTCGAGGCGCTTCCCGCTCGGGCACACCTGGGACGGGGCGCCGCTCGCCTGCGCGGTTGGGCTCGCGGTCATGGAGGCCATGCGTTCGGAACGACTGGTCGAGCGGGTTTGTGACCGCGGACCCGGCCTACGCGACGAGCTGGCGAGCGCTCTCGACGACGTGCCGCTCGTCCGCGAAGTGCGGGGTCGCGGCTTCCTGCTCGGCATCGAATACGTCGATCCGCGCGATGGGCGCGCGTTCCTTCCGCCGGAGCTGGGGGTGGCCGGCAGGATCGACCGCACCGCGTTCGAACGAGGCCTCATCACGTTGTCCACGCAGCCGACGCGCGACGGCTACGCCGGCGACCAGACCTTGTTCGCTCCCCCGTTCACCTCGACCGACGACGAGCTGGCAGAGATGGTCGCTCGGCTCGCGGCGACCGTTCATCAGGTCGCGGAGACGGTGAACGCGGACATCGCCGACGCCTATCCGCTCTCACCCACCCCGACGGGAGGTCTTCCATGAGCACGACGTCGGATGCGCGAGCGGCCGGACTGCGTGCACTCATCCTCCAACACGAGGAACCCACGCCCCCCGGTCTCGTCACCGAATGGCTCGACTCGCACGGCGCCAGCGTCGATGTGATCCGGATCGACATCGACGATCGGGCGGTCGACCCAACCGAGTACGACCTCATCGTCTCCCTGGGCTCCGAGTTCGCCGCGTTCGACGACACCAAGCCGTTCGTGCCTCGCGAGGCGGCCCTCATGCGCCGAGCCGTCTACGCCGAGGTCCCGATCCTCGGCCTGTGCTTCGGCGGACAGCTCCTCGCCCGCGTGCTCGGTGCGGAGGTGTCCCGTTCGGACGACCCGGAGATCGGCTGGCTGCCGGTCCGCAGCACCGACCCCGAGCTGGTGCCGGAAGGACCCTGGTTCCAATGGCACTTCGACACGTTCACCGCGCCGCCGGGAGCGACCGTGATCGCCGAATCCGACAGCGGCACGCAGGCCTTCGTTGCCGGACGGAGCCTGGGTCTGCAGTTCCACCCCGAGGTAACGCCCGAGATCATGGAAGAGTGGGTGCGCTCCTACCGCCACGAGCTCGACGCCGAAGGCGTTCCCCCGGACGACCTGCTCGCGGAGACGAGGCGGCGCGCACCTGAGAGCAAGAGATCGTCGTGGCAGCTGCTGGAGCGGTACCTGGGCGACGTCGCTCTGTTGAGCGCAACTGCGGGAACCGACCCCTCGGACCGCGGTGCGGACCAGCCGGCCGTCGGCTAACGGGGATCGGCGCGACGGTGGAGGCGGCGGGAGTGCAGGGAACGATCCGATCCGAGGAGACCAGCGTCTTCCCCCGGTTCCTCGACCTCGCCTACCCGAACATCGTGCGAGGCGATGGGGTCTGGCTCTCGACGAGCGACGGGCGGCGCATCCTCGACGCCTGCTCGGGAGGCGCGATGGTCGCGTGTCTCGGTCATGGGGTGTCGGAGATCATGGCGGCCGCTTCCGACCAAGCCGATCGCATCTCCTACTTCTACAACCATCACTTCACGAACGAGCCCCAGGAGCGCCTGGCCGAGCGACTCCTCGAGGTCGTGGCACCCGAGATGGCGCGGGTCCGGTTCGTGTCGGGCGGCTCCGAGGCGAACGAGACGGCGTTGCAGCTCGCTCGGCTCTACCACGTGGAGCGAGGAGACCCCGCCCGCTGGCGGGTGATCTCGCCGGCGCAGTCCTACCACGGATCCACGATGGGAACCCTCGCCCTCAGCGGCCGACGAGCGATCCACGAACCCTACGCGCCCTACCTCGCCTCGCACCTGCATCTGGCGCCGTCGACCTCGCGGTTCGATCCCACGGGCGAGGCGGCGTTGGAGGAGCTGGACGGCGTGCTCGACGAGGCCGGACCCGGGACCGTCGCCGCGTTCTTCTGCGAACCCGTGAGCGCGAGCGCGCTGCCCGCATACAGCCCGCCGGAACGCTTCTGGCAGGGTCTGGACGAGCGAAGGCGAGAGCACGGGTTCTTGATCTGCCTCGACGAGGTAGTCACCGGGATGGGGCGTGTTGGGAGCTGGCTCGCCGCCCAGCAACTGCCGATCGAGCCCGATATCGTCACGGTCGGGAAGGGGCTCGGCGCGGGCCACGCGCCGCTCGGAGCCGCGATCTGCGCGCAGCGGGTGTACGACGCCATCGATCGCGGCTCGCGTGAGTTCGACCTTGGACACACGTGGGACGGCGCTCCGCTCTCCTGTGCCGTAGGCCTCGCCGTGCTCGACACGCTCGTCGAGCGAGACCTGGTAGAACGGGTCCGGGAACGCGGGCCTGGCCTCCGAGACGAGCTGGAGTCGGCGCTCGAGGGCTCGGAGATCGTGCGAGAGGTCCGCGGCCGGGGGTTCCTCCTCGGCGTGGAGCTCGCCGATCCGCGCGACGGGGAATCGTTCCTTCCCGTCGAGCTCGACGCCGCCTCTCTCGTCGACGACACCGCGTTCGAGCACGGGCTCCTCGTGACCTCGTCCCATCCCCAGGCCGACGGCTTCGCGGGCGACCAGACGCTCCTCGCCCCCGCGTATGTGAGCACCGACGCCGAGCTCGCCGAGATGTTGGATCGCTTCGCGGCCACGATCGAGGGCGTCGAGCGCACCGTCAAAGCCTCCCTGTCGGGGTCGGCATGAGCGAGGATTTCGTGCTCCTCGGGATCCCCGACGTCAACGGCTCGATCCGAGGGAAGGCGCTCAGGCCCGAGGCGTTCGAATCCGCCGTGCGGCACGGAACCGTGATGACAGACCTCATCCTGGGCCTGGATCCGGTGGACACGCCGATCGCCGACTACGAACGGTTCGGCATCCGCACGGGAGCCGCGGACCTCGTCGTGCACCCAGAGCCGGAGACGCTCCGTGACCTGAGCTGGCGGCCCGGCTGGCGCGTCTGCCTCGCCACCCCGTCGTGGCCCGACGGAACGCCGTGCGAATTCGCCCCGCGGGAGGTCTATCGCACCGTCCTCGACGACGTGTCCGACCTCGGCTACGACGTGTTGGCGGCGATCGAGTACGAGGTCCGGCTGGTGGATAGGCAGGGAGACCCGATGTCGAGCGGCATCAGCTACAGCCTCGAGGAGATCGGCGGCTACGACGGGCTCCTCACCGAGCTCGTGCCGGCGATGGAGGGGCTGGGCGTCGAGCTGTCAGCCGTGCACACGGAGGCCGGCCCCGGACTGCTCGAACTGAATCTCGCACCCCGCCGTGGGCTCGCCCCGGCCGACGATGCCACCCTGGTGAAGTTCGCCGTCAAGCAGCTCGCCGCCTCGATGGGCATGCGCGCGAGCTTCCTGGCGAAGACCGTGCCCGGTGAAGAAGGATCCAGCGGCCACGTACACATGTCGTTGTGGAACGGGGCGACGAACGCGTTCGCCGCCGCGGAGCCCGCCGACGCGCTGCCACTCGTCTTCACGGCGGCCGTCGCCGGTGTGCTCGAGCACCTGCCCGCTGCCTCTCTGATGCTGAATCCGACGGTGAACTCCTACAAGCGGCTCGTCCCGGGCTGGTTCGCGCCGATCAACGCGACCTGGGGCCTCGAGAACCGCTCCTGCGCGGTCCGTGCCATCGGCTCCACCAGGCCGGACCTCTGGCGGTTCGAGTGTCGAAGGCCCGGCGCCGACGCCAACCCGTACCTTGCACTCTCGGCCATCGCCGCCTCGGCGGCCGACGGCATCCGAAGGAAGGCCGCCCCGCCGGAGGCCGTCGAGGGAGACGCGTACGCCCGGTCGGACCTGCCGGAGCTGCCGGGCTCCCTGGAAGCCGCGCTCGCCGCGTTCGGTGAGGACCCGGAGCTGCACCGGGCGCTCGGGGTGAGGTTCTGCGACTACTACGCGACCTCCCGCGCCTGGGAGCTCAAGGCGTGGCGCGAGACGGTCACCGAATGGGAGCGCGAGCGCTACGGGCGGGCGGTGTAGGGAACCCGAT
Source organism: uncultured Actinomycetes bacterium (assembly GCA_963758715.1). GTDB lineage: Bacteria > Actinomycetota > UBA4738 > UBA4738 > HRBIN12 > JAOUEA01. Next base: position 135,016 of record CAVWWK010000005.1, on the reverse strand, counting down.
AGCGATGTCGGCCAGGTAGACACAGCCCACGGCACACCTCCTGCGGCTCGAGCGCGGCAGCGAACGGCTAGCATCGTGCCGTGAACGTCGCGGTTCTGGTGAAGTGGGTCCCCGAGCCCGAAGGCACGCCCACGCTCGGCGAGGACCACCTGCTCGTGCGCGAAGGCGCCGAGGGAACACTCGACCCCGGCGACGAGTACGGCCTCGAGCGGGCGCTGCAGCTCGTGGAGCGCGACGGAGGCGAGGCGTCGGTCGTCTCGATGGGCCCGGAGGTGGCCCTCGCCGCGGTGCAACGAAGCCTGGCGATGGGTGCGAGCCGGGGCCTCCTCGTGACCGACGACACCCTTCGTGGATCCGACACGTTGGCCACCGCTCGGGTTCTCGCCGCCGCTATCCGATTCCTCGGAGCGGTCGACCTGGTCGTGGCCGCGGTCGAGTCGACCGACGGGTACACGGGGACGCTGCCGATCGCCGTCGCCGAGCTGCTCGGGTTGCCGAGTGTGACGTTCGCGACCTCGTTGGACGTGGTCGAGGACGAGCTGCGAGCCGAACGACAGACCGCGGCCGGCACGGAGTTGGTCGCCAGCCCCCTGCCGGCGCTCGTCACCGTGACCACCGGTGTCGCCGAGCCGCGGTACCCGAGCCTCAAGGGCGTGATGGCCGCGAAGACGAAGCCACTCGACCGGCCATCGCTCGCCGACCTCGGGCTCGCAGCCGACGACCTCCGTTCGACGCAGACGGTCGAATCCGTCGGGGCCGCGCAGGAGAAGTCCGGCGGGCGCGTGGTCGAGGCCGGCCCCGAGACGGCCGCCGAGATCGCGGATCTGCTGACCGAAGCCCGGGTGATCTGACGTGGCGCCCGTATGGGTGTGGGCCGATGTCGGCCCCGACGGCGTCGCGGCGCCGACGCTCGAGCTGCTGACGAAGGCTCGCGCGCTGTCCGACAACGTCGCCGCCCTCGCGCTCGGCCCAGGGGCGACCGACGGGGCCGCGAAGCTCGGCGAGCACGGCGCCTCTCGCGTTTACGTCTCGGACGACGAACGGCTCGCCGAGCCGACCAGCCGCGTCGCGGCGCACACGACCGCCGCGCTCGTCGCCGAGCACGCTCCCGACGTGGTGCTGTTCCCGACGTCGTACAGAGCGCGCGACGTAGCGGGGCGTCTGCAAGCGATCACCGGTTCGGCGCTGATGGCCAACGCCATCGACCTACCCTCGGTCGATCGGGCGCGCGCCGAAATCCTCGGGGGCACCATGGTCGTCGAGGTCGCGCTCGACGGTGCACGTCCCCACCTCGTGATGCTGCGGCCTCGCTCCTTCGAGCCGGTAGTGGTCGGCGGCGTGGCCGAGGTCGTTGACGCCCCGGTCGTGGCTCCCGAAGATCTGGCCGCGGTGCGCGTGATCGGTCGGACCGATGCCGCGGCGGGCGGCCCGAGCCTCGACGACGCCAAGGTGGTGCTCGCCGGCGGGAGAGGCCTCGGCGGGCCCGAGGGCTTCCGGCTGCTCGAGGATCTCGCCGAGGCGATCGGCGGCACCGCGATCGGCGCCTCGCGCGCGGCCGTCGACGCGGGGTGGATGCCCTACGCCATGCAGATCGGGCAGACCGGCCACACGGTGAAGCCGGAGGTCTACCTCGCGGCCGGCATCAGCGGAGCCTTGCAGCACGCGGTCGGCATGAAGGGCTCCCGCCGCATCGTGGCGATCACGAAGGACCGGGATGCGCCCATCCTGCGGATGGCCGACCTCGGGGTGGTGGGCGATCTGTTCCAGGTGCTGCCGGCTCTCACCGAGGAGGTTCGCCAACGGACCGGGCGCTAAGCGCGGCGCTGCTAGTCCTCGCCGTGGCCATCGCGGTCGCGCTCGCATGGCGCCGGGCGGCACCCCGGATCGCGACACTGCGCGCCGCCCGGCCCGACGATCCCGAGCGCGGCGGGCCCGCCGTGGAGCGTGCGGCACGCGAGCTCGTCGAGGTCGTCGGCCAGCGGAAGCTGTTCCAGCGGCTCGTGCCGGGGATGATGCACGCCGCGATCTTCTGGGGGTTCGTCGTGTTGCTCCCCACGATCGCCGAGGCCGCGCTCGCGATCGTGGACCCGGTTGCGCACCTGCCGCTGATCGGGGACGCGACGTGGTTCGCCTGGCTGGTCGACGTCTTCGCGGTGGCGGTGCTCGCCGGGGTCGTCACCGCGGTCGTGATTAGGAAGGTGCAGCGCCCGGACCGCTTCCGCGGCTCGCACCTCGAGGAGGCCGACCACATCCTGCTGATGATCAGCGCGATCGTGGTCTCCCTGCTGCTCTGGCAGGCGGCACGCGTCACGCTCGGGCTCACCGAGGCCGATGGACCGGTGTCGAGCTGGCTCGCGGGACTCGTCGACGGTGCCTCGACCCGCGCCCTCGAGGTCGCCGAACGGGTCCTCGTCTGGGTCCACCTGCTGCTCGTGCTCGCGTTCCTCGTCTACCTGCCGGGATCGAAGCACCTGCACATCGTCACGGCTGCACCGAACGTGTGGCTGCGGAAGTCGGGTCCGGGCGGGCGAATCGAGCCACTCCGCATCGACCTCGAGGGGCCCGAGGAGGAGATGCGCTTCGGCGCCGCGGTCGCCACCGACCTCTCGCGGAAGCAGACCCTCGACCTGTTCTCGTGCACGGAGTGCGGGCGCTGCCAGGACGTCTGCCCTGCCTGGGCGACCGGGAAGCCGCTCAGCCCAAAGCTCCTGATCATGGACCTGCGCGACCACGTCGCCGGTGGCGCACACCAGGTCGCAGCCGGAGACGCCGGTGTGGTCGAGCTGCAGCCGCTCGTGCCGAACGCCGTCACCGACGAGGTCGTCTGGGACTGCGTGACATGTGGCGCGTGCGTGCAGGAGTGCCCCGTCGACATCGAGCACATCGACACGATCGTGGACCTCCGCCGCAACCTCGTGATGGCCGAGTCACGGTTCCCCTCGGAAGCAGGCGCGCTTCTCCGCGGCGTGGAAGGACCCGGCGAGAATCCGTGGAACCAGCCGTCGAGCGCTCGCATGGACTGGGCCGAAGGCCTCGAGGTGCGCGTGCTCACGCCCGGGGATCCCGCGCCCGACGTGCTCTTCTGGGTCGGCTGCGCGGGCGCGTTCGACGAGCGGGCGCGCGACGCGACGCGTTCGACCGTGCGCCTGCTGCAGGCCGCAGGCGTCGATGTCGCCGTGCTCGGCCAACGAGAGTCGTGCACTGGCGACCCGGCCCGGCGCATGGGCCACGAGTTCCTGTTCCAGACGCTCGCGGAGCGCAACGTCTCGACGCTCAACGACGCGGGCGTGACGACGATCGTCGCGAGCTGCGCGCATTGCTTCAACACGCTCGCGAACGAGTATCCGGATTACGGTGGCACCTATGAGGTCGTGCATCATTCGGAGTTCCTCGGGCGGTTGATCCGGGAAGGCGGGCTGCACCCCTCACGCGACTCGGTCGCGGTCACGTATCACGACGCGTGCTACCTCGGCCGCCACAACGGCAAGTACGACGCTCCCCGCGACGTGCTCAGCGCGATGAGTGGCGAGCTCGCCGAGATGCCTCGCAACCGCGAGCGCTCGTTCTGCTGCGGCGCCGGCGGGGCTCGATTCTGGATGGAAGAAGGCGGCGACGCCCGCATCAACGAGACGCGCTACGCGGAAGCCGCATCGACCGGAGCCGACGTCGTCGCGACCGCGTGCCCGTTCTGCCTCGTGATGCTCGACGACGCCTCGAACGCCGCCGGCGAGGGCCCCGAGGTCGTCGACGTCGCGACGCTGCTCGCCCGCTCCACGCTGGGCGATGGAACGGCCGGGGGCGGGTAGCGATGGATCGGCCCGACCTCGCCGGCCGGCTGTCTCCTCGGACCCGCCCGATCGGCTCACGTGATGGTCAAACGAACGCGCGGTGGCCGGTGAGCAACCCGCCGATCACCAGGGTGTGCACCTCCTCGGTCCCCTCGTAGGTGATCACCGATTCGAGGTTCGTCATGTGGCGCATGATCGGGTACTCGAGCGTGATCCCGTTCGCGCCCAGGATGCCGCGCGAGGTGCGGGTGATCTTCAACGCTTCGCGCGTGTTGTTGAGCTTGCCGAACGACACATGCTCCGGGCGCAGTCTCCCCTGGTCCTTCATGCGGCCCAGGTGGTACGCGAGCAGCGTGCCCTTGTGGAGCTCGAGCGCCATGTCGGCGAGCTTCTTCTGGGTGAGCTGGAACGATCCGATCGGCTTGCCGAACTGCTCCCGCGTCTTCGAGTACTCGAGCGCGGTCTCGAAGCACGAGCGGGCCGCGCCCATGACGCCCCAGACGATCCCGTAGCGCGCTTCGTTGAGGCACGACAGCGGACCCTTGAGCCCCTCGACCCCCGGGCAGCACCGCCTCGGCGGGCAGGTGCACCTCGTCCATCACCAGCTCCGACGTGACCGAGGCGCGGAGCGACATCTTCTTGTGGATGTCGGGCGCGCTGAATCCTTCCGACTCGGTCGGCACGACGAAGCCGCGGATGCCGTCATCGGTGTTCGCCCACACGATCGCGACGTCGGAGACGCTGCCGTTCGTGATCCACATCTTCGTGCCCGAGAGGATCCACTCGTCCCCGTCCCGCTTGGCGACCGTTCGCATGGAGCTCGGGTCGCTCCCCGAGTCGGGCTCGGACAGGCCGAAGCACCCGATAGCCTGGCCTGCCGCCATGCGCGGGAGCCACTCCGACTTCTGCTGGTCGCTGCCGAACGCATGGATCGCGTACATCGCCAACGCGCTCTGCACGGAGACGAACGACCGCAGGCCGGAATCGCCGGCCTCGAGCTCCAGCTCGACCAACCCGTAGGCCACCGAGTTCAGGCCCAGGAAGTGTTCGCCCTGCAGCTGCATGCCCAGGAAACCCATCTCCCCCAGCTCTGCAGCCAGCTCGCGCGCGGGGAACTCGCCCCGTTCGTACCAGTCCCCCACTTGGGGGAGGATGCGGCGGCGCACCCACTCGCGGGCGACGTCTCGCACCGCGCGTTCGTCGTCGGCGAGCAGATGCTCGAGGTCCAGCAGATCGGCGGGATCGGCGGGCGGCGCGGCGCTCATCGTCCGACGGTAGCACCGCGGCCCGAGACGCGCCCCTGTGCGAGACTCGGACCATGGAGCAGATATCCGACCGTCCGCTGTTGTACGTCCGCTGCGACGCCGGGGAGACCTTCGGCGCCGCCCACTCGGCCGTCGAGGAGGCCGGACGCGAGGTGTTCACCCGGTTCACGAACCTCGCGCTCTCATGAGTCGCAGACCGCTGATCGCGGTCGTGGCCTACCACCTCGCCGACGACCGAGTGCCCCGGTGGCCACAGGGGGGCTACGGCGTCCCCGGCCCATACATCGATGCCCTCCGGCGTGCGGGCTCCCGAACGGCGATCGTGGCCCCCGGGGAGGAGGGCGAGGCCGACGAGATCCTGGAGCCTTTCGACGGGCTCGTGTTGGTGGGCGGCGGCGACGTCGATCCGGCGCGGTACGGCGAGGAGCCGGATGTGGAGCACAACTACGGCGTCGAGCCAGATCGCGACGCGTTCGAGATCGCGTTGCTGCACGCCGCCGCTGAGCTGCATCTGCCCACGCTCTGCATCTGCCGCGGCATGCAGGTCATGAACGTCGCCTTCGGCGGCACCCTCCACCAGCACCTCCCCTCGATCGACGGTCTGCTCGAGCACGGCGTCCCGTTGGCGGGCACGCAGACCCTGCACGACGTGGTTGCCGACGCGGGAACGCTGCTATCGGCCGCGATCAAGCCGGGGCCGCTCGCCTGCTCGTCCCACCATCACCAGGGCGTGGACCGCGTGGGCGAGGGGCTCCGCGTCGGTGCCCGCAGTCCCGATGGACTGGTCGAGGCGATCGAGCTCCCGCCTCCTGCGGAGGCCACGATCGACGGCTCCGGGGCGAAGACCACGTGGATGTTGGGCGTGCAATGGCACCCGGAGGAGACGGCAGCCACCGATGCCGCCCAGCAGTCGCTCTTCGAGGCCGTGACGGACCGCGCCGCCGAGCACGGGCTCCGGTCGAGAGCCGGCATCGACGCCTAGACGAGGCGAGGGTTGCGCCAACCCCTTCCACCGAGTTCGGGCTCCCCGGCGTAGTGTGAGCGCCGGGATGGGGCCGGCGAGGAAGGAACGATGCCCGTGACAGGCGTCCGCGTGGTGAACGCGTACGGCGACGGGTTCACCCGCGGCACGCACATCGGGTCGGAGCTCGCGGAGCAGATCCAGGTCTCCGTCGACTTCTACCATCGATACCTGGATCGGCGCGGCGTGTCTTCCGAGGAGTTGCAGGACCTGCTCACGCCCTATCTGGTCGCCGCCGAAACCGCGTATCCCGACATGATGAACGTGCTGAAGGGCATGTCGGTGGGCGCCATGGTGCCCATCCTCGAGCTCTTCGCGATCAACGCGTTCGAGGAGCTCGAGCCGCTCCTGGAGTCGCCCGAGGGCGAGCTGCTGTTCCTTCAGAAGAAGGAGGGTTACGTCTCCGCGCCGACGCCTCCGACCGAGCGGTGCTCCAGCGTCTCTGTCACCACCGACGGAACCACACTCCTCGCCCACAACGAGCATTGGCTCGCGGGGGACGTCGGCAACATCGCGGTCATCGTCGATCGACCGGATGACGGACGCGTTGCGGTCGCGTCGCCCACCGTCGTCTGCTGCCTGCCCGCGGTGGGGATGAACGCCCACGGGGTGGCCCAGGGCATCGGCTCGCTCACGGCTTCCGACGACGGTGTGGGCGTGCCACGCGTGCTGGTGAGCCGCAGCTCCCTGGAAGCGCGCGATCGCAGCGACGCGATCGCGCGCGCGGCCATGCGCGGGCGCGCGGGTGGCTACGGCCACGTCTACGCGCTCAGGAGCGGAGACGCCTTCACCATCGAGACCAGCGGCAAGGAACACCGCGTGTTGGACCATGCCGGTGCCCACACGAACCACTACCAGAGCGATCTGGCCGAGCTCGCGCCACCACCGTCGGACGGAAGCTCGGCGCGGCTGACCCGCCTGCAGGAACTGCTGGCCGAACGCGATCCGCGAACGCCCGAAGACCTGATGGAGATCATGCGCGACCACGATTCCAGTCCTCAGGCGATCTGCCTGCACGCCGATCCGGAGGAGGGCGACGAGGCGAGCGCCTGCCTGTTCTCGATGGTCACCGACGTCAGCGCCGGCCGCATGTGGGTGGCGGGCGGCAACCCCTGTGAGCGCGAGTACGAGGAGATCGACCTGGTGGGACTGTCGGCGTGACGCACGTGGCCGCCACGAGGTTCGGTCCCCCACTGCCCGAGGGGGGAACGATCGGCGTCTGCGCCCCATCGGGCCCGTATTACAACCGCAGCGACATCGAGCGACCCGTGGAGTGGTGGGAGGCCAAGGGCTACCGCGTCAAGCTGACCGACGGCGTCTGGTCGAAGGACGACTACGTCGCCGGGCCGGCCGAGGAACGGGCCGCGGACCTCAACGCCCTGTTCGCCGACCCCGAGGTCGACGTGATCCAGGCGCTCTGGGGTGGAACCGGCGCGATGCAGATGTTGCCGTTCCTTGACTACGACGCGATCGCCGCGAAGCCCAAGGCGTTGATGGGCTACTCGGACGTCACGAGCCTGCACATCGCCCTGCGGCAAGAGGCCGGCCTCGCGACGCTGCACGGGCCCGGGCTGGGGTCCATGGGGATCCCCGAGCGCACGGCCTTCACGTGGGACTCCGCTCTGACCGCGTTCACCTCGGGCGCAACCGGGCCTGTTCCCCGCGATCCCGACGATCCGTACGTGCGGACGATCGCGCCCGGAAAGGTCACCGCTCCCATCGTCGGCGGCAACCTCTTCACGTTCGTCCACCTGATCGGAACGCGGTGGGATCCGGTGTTCGACGGCGCGATCCTGTTCTTCGAGGAGGTCCATGAACCGGCCTACGTGATCGAGGTCCACCTCGATCAACTTCGCTTGGCGGGCAAGCTCGATGACGTTGCCGGGGTCGTCGTCGGCGAGCTCAAGGACTGTGACTGGAGCGAGGAGAAGCCCGAGGCTCCTCGGAACCGGTCGCTGGAGGATGTCCTGGAGCGACATCTAGCCCCGTTGGGGGTACCGGTGCTATACAAAATGCCTCTCGGACACGGTAAGCACCTGGCGACGATCCCGCTGGGTGTCACCGCTACCCTGGATGCGGACGCCCGGACGCTCACGATCGAAGAGCCCGGGATCCTCACCAAGACGTAAGAGCTAGGGGAGAGACCGACGGTTGATGTTTGGACGACGAGGAGGGCACGGTATGAGGACCAGGAGCAGGCGACTCGCGGCAGCGGCGATCGCGGCGGTGACGGCGGTGATGCTGGCCGGCAGCGCCTTCGCACAGAGTCCGAGCCCCGGTGAGTCCAACCTCACCTTCATCGTCGGGTATACCCAGCCACCGAGCACCCTCAACCCGTTCAAGGCGATCCTCACCTCCGAGTACGAGGCCAACAGCCTGCAGTACCCGTTGCTGTTCAACTTCGACCAGGACACGTTGCTCGCGGCGCCAGGAGGCCTCGCCGAGGAGGTGCCCACGGTCGAGAACGGGGGCATCTCCGCCGACGGCATGACCTACACGATCAAGATCCGCAGTGGCCTGACGTGGAGTGACGGCGAACCCATCACCGCGAACGACGTCGCCTACACGTTCAACACCATCCTGGACATGGGGTTCACGAACTTCACGCTCTACCTGCCCTTCACGGACTCGATCGAGGCGACGAACGACACGACGCTGGTCTGGAAGACGACGAAGCCGACCTCAGCGCCCCTCGTGCCGCCGTGGATCGCCATCGTGCCCGAGCACGTGTGGGGCAAGTACGAGACCAAGCAGGAGATCAACGACGCGGAGGTAAACGAGAACGCCGTCGTCGCCGGGCCGTTCCAGGTCACGGAGTACAAGAACGACGAGTCCGTCACCATGGAGAACCTTCCCGGCGAGAGCTACTTGGGCGAGCCGGCGCTCGACAGGGTGATCTTCCAGTTCTTCAAGAACGATGAGACCATGGTGCAAGCCTTGGAACAGGGCGCGATCGACTTCGCCGAATCGGTCCCCGCTGATCTGTTCGCGACCCTGGAGAACCAGCCAGGCATCGGGACCAACGTGGGCTCGGCCTTCTCCTACTCGCACTTGAGCTTCAATTACTGCTTCGTGCAGGACTCCTGCCTACGCAAGACCACCGGTCCCGCATACATGGAGGACCCGGACCTTCGCACCGCGGTCGCGATGGCGATCGACAAGGACCAGTTGGTCGAGCGCATCCTGCGCGGGTACGGAGAGCCCGGCACCACGATGGTCGTGCCCTCGGCGACCACCTGGCACTGGGAACCGCCGGAGCCGATCGCGTTCGACATCGAAGGAGCGAACGCCCTGCTGGACCAAGCCGGATACGTCGACACCAATGACGACGGCGTGCGCAACGATCCCGCGAGCGGGGACGAGCTCGAATGGCGTCTGGACGTGCCGACCGACAACGGCGACCGCGTGAAGGCGATGAAGCTGATCGCCGGCTGGCTCGAACAGATCGGCATCAAGACCTCGCCGACGCCCGTGTCGGTCGCAAAGATCACCGACATCTGGCTGACCAACGACTACGACATCTATTCCTGGGGCTGGGGACCCGACCCCGATCCCGAGTTCATCCTCTCGACCTACACCACCGACCAGTGCTTGGTGTGGAGCGACACGTGTTGGTCGAACGCCCGGTACGACGAGCTGTACAAGGAGCAGCAGACGGCGGGGTCGACGGAGGAACGCCAGGCCTTGATCCAGGAGATGCAACAGATCTTCTACGAGGAGGTACCGCAGATCGTGCTCTGGTACGACAACGATCTGCAGGCCTACAGGAGCGACAAGTGGACCGGCTTCGTGCCTTCGCCAAAGCCCGACGCCGAGGGCCGGGGAGGCAGCCTCCTCTACCAATACACGCCGTACTCCTACCTCACCATCAAGCCGGCGAGCGCGGGTGCCGGTTCGGTCGGCGGGGCCGGTGGCATCTCACCGATCGTATGGGTCGCCATCGCCGTGGGTGCCGTGGCCGTGGTCGGCGGCTTCATACTCGCCCGCCGCCGGCGAGAAGACGAAGACGTGGCCTAGGCGGGGCTGCCTGAGGCGACGGGAGCGCGGGGGTGGGGAGCCGCAGGTACGTCCTGAAGAAGGTCGTCCATGCGCTCCTCACCCTCTTCTTCGTCCTGGTCTTCAACTTCTTCCTGTTCCGGGTCCTGCCCTCGGACCCGGTCAAGTTCCTGACGCGGGGGGCCGGGCTCCAGATCTCGCCGGAGGAGCAGCAACAGTTGCTGGAGAGCTTCGGGCTCGACAAGCCCCTGCCCGCGCAATTCGTCGACTATGTGGGCGACACGTTGCGACTGGACTTCGGCACCTCGATCACGGTGAACTCCGGCGAGCCGGTCATGCAGCTCTTCTTCGAGTTCTTGTGGCCGACCCTGCTCTTGGTGGGCGTGGCGACCATCTTCTCTGTGCTGATCGGGGTATGGATGGGCATCAGAGCGGGGTGGCGGCGAGGAGGAAGGTTCGACCGAGCCTCCATGGGGATCTCGATCGTCCTCTATTCCATGCCGGAGTTCTGGCTGGGCATGTTGCTGGTCATGCTGTTCTCCGTGAACCTCGGCTGGTTCCCCAACGCCGGACGTGAGACGGTCGGAGCCGACTACACGGGGTTCTCCTACTTGGTCGACGTCCTGAACCACCTGTTCCTGCCGGCCCTCACGTTGACCCTCGCCTACCTGGGCGAGTACTACCTGGTCATGCGGTCGTCGCTGCTCGACGTGCTCGGTGAGGACTTCATCCAGACCGCTCGAGCCAAAGGCGTGAAGGAACGCATGGTGTTGAACCAACACGCGGTCCGAAACGCGCTCCTGCCGACCATCAGCCTGGTGGCCCTGTCCTTCGGGTTCGTCCTGGGCGGAGCCATCACCGTCGAGGTCGTCTTCAGCTACAAGGGATTGGGAGGCTTGACGTACTCGGCCCTCCAGAGCCAGGACTTCCCCGTGCTGCAGGCGGTCTTCCTGTTCGCGAGCGCAGCCGTCATCATCATGAACCTGCTGGCCGACCTCGTGTACGGTCGGTTCGATCCGCGCGTCCGGGAGGCTTGACAGATGCAGGCACCGCCGATCACGCCGGGAGGCGATCCCAGGCTCACCGGTCCGGTTGAACCGGAGGGCATGCCCGAGGTCCGGAGCCCTCGTCGTATCCGCTGGATCCGTCGTCGCCTCGCCCTCACGCGCTTCTGGAAGCAGTACCGCAAGAGCGCGATGGGCATGATCGGGCTGCTGATCCTGATCCTGTTCCTGGCCATGGCGTTGTTCGCCATCTTCGCGGATGACTCCGGGGTCGACCCGGCGCTGACCTCCGGTCCCGTCCTGTCGCCTCCGTCGCTCGAGTATCCGTTCGGCACGGACGACTTCGGCCTCTCCGTCCTGACCCTGGTGGTACAGGGATCGAAGATCTCCCTGCTGGTGGGCCTGACCGCGACGGTGATCTCCATGACGATCGGGGCCACCATCGGCATCATCGCCGGGTACCGGGGAGGCGCTGTCGACACGTTCCTGATGCGTCTCACCGACTTCGGTCTAGTGCTCCCGTGGCTCGCGCTCGCGATCGTGCTGGCCTCGATCCTGGGTCAGTCCCTCGGCGCGATCATCCTGGTGATCGGGGTGACGTCGTGGCCGAGCACGGCTCGCCTCGTCCGCGCGCAGGTCTTGTCGATCCGTGAACGTCCCTACATCGAGCGTGCTCGAGCCCTGGGCGGGTCCGACTCCCACATGATCGTCCGGCACGTGCTCCCCAACTCGATGCCGGTCATCTTCGCCAACACGATCCTCACGATCGCGATCGCGATCCTGTCCGAGACGGCGTTGTCGTTCCTGGGCCTGGGCGATCCCACCAAGCCGTCGTGGGGCACGATCCTGGAGGAGGCGTTCGAGGCAGGAGCCACGACGCTGGGCGCGTGGTGGTGGATCGGCGCGCCGGGCCTGTGCATCACCCTCGTGGTGCTCGCGTTCACCATGTGCGGGTTCGCCATGGACGAGATCATCAATCCGAAGCTGAGGGACCGATGAGCGACGTCCTGACGCTCGACGATCTGCGCATCACCTACCGTCCTGCCTCGGGGGACGTCCCCGCGGTCCGAGGCGTGACGCTGAGCGTGAAGAAGGGCGAGGTCGTCGGCCTGGCCGGCGAATCCGGCTGCGGCAAGTCGACGATCGCCGGCGCGGTGCTTCGCCTCCTCCCGTCGAAGACGAAGGTCGAGGGCACCCTGCTGCTTGAGGGCGAGGACGTGCTCGCCATGAAGCCCGGCCGACTGCGCGCGGTCCGATGGACGGGGGCCTCCATCGTGTTCCAGGGCGCGATGCACGCGCTCAACCCTGTGAAGAGGATCGGGGACCAGGTCTCCGAGGCGATCACCGTCCACCAACAGGCGGGTGAGAAGCAGGCGCGAGTCCGGGTCGGCGGCCTGCTGGAGCAGGTTGGTCTGCCCCCCAGGCGGATGAACGACTACCCCCACGAGCTCTCGGGAGGACAGAAGCAGCGCGTGATGATCGCGATGGCGTTGGCCTGCTCGCCCTCCCTGATCATCGCCGACGAGCCCACGACGGCGCTGGACGTGATGGTCCAGGCCCAGGTCCTGAAGCTCATGAAGGAGCTGCAACGCGACCTGGGACTGTCGATGGTGTTCATCACCCACGACCTGTCGGTCCTGGTTGAGACCTCCGACAGACTCGCGATCATGTATGCGGGCAAGATCATCGAGGAAGGTCCTGCCGACATCGTGTTCCACGATCCGAAGCACCCCTACACCGAAGCGCTTGCAGCCGCCTTCCCCGAGATCGGCGATACACGGTTCCGAGGGAACCCCACGGGGCTGGGCGGGGATCCACCCGACCCCTCGGACATCCCCTCCGGCTGTTCGTTCCACCCTCGATGCCCGAAGGCGTTCGAGGACTGCTCCACCGTCGAACCTGACCTGTTCGACGTGGTCGGGGGTCGCCGGGCCGCGTGCCTCCTGGTGCCGGCCGCCAAGGCTGCTGCGGAGGTCCCCTCGTGAGCACGGAGGTCGAGCTCCCGACCCCCCCACCGGCCCGGGATGACGGACCGGTCATCGAGGTCCGCGACCTGCATGTCACCTTCGCGGGCCGCGTCGGCGTCCTCGACGGGCTCCGAGGACGCAAGGGCGTCGTCGCGCGAGCCGTCGACGGTGTCAGCTTCCAGCTCCAGAGGGGAGAGGTGCTCGCTCTCGCGGGAGAATCCGGTTGCGGCAAGACCACCACCGCCCGGGCGATCATGGGACTGCAGACCCCCGAATCCGGCGAGATCCGGTTCAAGGGCGAGCCGCTGGCCAAGAAGCTGAAGGCGTACCGGCGCAAGGTGCAGATGGTGTTCCAGGACCCCACCGGAAGCCTCAACCCACGCCAGACGATCTACGAGATCATCGCCGAGGCGCTCCGGATCCACGGGATCGACCGGGGGCCCAACGACGAGCCGGAGGAGAAGCTCGTCGCTCAGGCGCTCTCGCGTGCGGGCCTCCGCCCTCCCGAGCGATTCTTCCTTCGGTACCCGCACGAGCTGTCGGGCGGGCAACGACAGCGTGTCGTGATCGCCGGCGCGCTCGTCCTGGAGCCCGAGGTGATCGTGGCCGACGAGCCTGTCTCGAACCTGGACGCCAGCGTCCGAGGCGAGATCCTGCAGCTGCTCATGAAGCTCCGGGAGGAGCTCGGCCTCACGATCGTCATCGTCACCCACGACCTGGGCCTGGCGTGGACGGTCGCGGACCGCGTGGCGATCATGTACCTGGGACGCATCGTGGAGATCGGCCCCGCCCCAGACGTCCTGCTGAAGCCGTTCCACCCCTACACGCAGGCGCTGCTCGACGTGGTCCCCGAAGCCGGAGGCCTGGAGCGTCCCATCCTGGCGGGCGAGCCGCCGGATCCGACGCGCATCCCCGACGGGTGCCGGTTCCATCCCCGCTGCCCCGTGGTGTCCTCAGGCGTGGCCGCCGAGCTGGGCATCGAAGCCCGGTGCCGCGGCGAGGACCTCGCGCTCCAAGAGCTTGCGCCGCAACACGACGCAGCCTGCTACGAGGCGTTCCTCAAGAGCGGTTGATCCCCGGCGCTGCCGCGTGGTGAGCGCCGTCGCGCTGCCGGGCCATCAGCCGCTCGCGACGTCGTCGCCCTGCTTGAGCACGCCCAGGATCGCCTCCATCTCCGAATCGGAGACCGGGGCATCACGAGGCGTCTCCTTGGTCCGAACGGTGGCCAGGAGCGTGCGGAGGTTCGATTCGGCCATCTCGGCGCGAGCCTCGAGCTCGTGGACCCTCTCGGACAACGCTCGTGCCCGGCCCTCGGCCTCGTCCTTGGCCTGACGGGCGGTGCGAGCCTCTTCGCGGGCGGTTCGCAGGTGCGTTCGAAGCTCGGCGGCTTCCCTGCCCAGCTCCACCAGGCGATCCACGGTTGCCCGGCCGAACTCGGAGTAGGCGGGGCCTCCGCCGGTCCGAGCGCCGGTGACGCCACGGGATGCCGCACCCGCACGCGGCTTACGAGGCTTGCGACCGACGGCTTCCTTCTCGGATGCGTCGACGGGCCTGGTCTCCAGCAGCCGGTAGGAACCTTGCGCCGGCTCCAGCCGCTTGCGGGCGATCAGCGCCCTGACGGCCCTTGCCGTCGACAAGGCGTCCGGGAACCCGAGCTCGCGTCCGATCTCCGCCGGGGTGACGTCCAACACCTCTCCGACGGCCGCGCGGGAGGAGGCCGCCGCCAGGAATGCGTTCACCCTCTGGAGGCTCTGCTCGTTCATGGTCAGGCCATCATGCCCGAGTCGGGGCCCGTTCGGCCAGTGCTCGACTGGGGAACGCTCACCGCAGGTACTCTGCCCTCCATGGAGGACCGGTCGCGCCCCCAGGAACCCCCGGGGCCCGCGCCTCTGGCCGGTATCCGCGTCCTGGACCTATCCCGGGTGCTCGCGGGGCCCCTTGCCACCATGATCCTGGGCGACCTGGGGGCCGACGTCATCAAGGTCGAGCGGCCGGGCGTCGGGGACGACACACGCCACTGGGGGCCCCCGTTCGCGGGTGAGGACGCCGCCTACTTCCTGTCGGTGAACCGGAACAAGCGGTCTGTGACGATCGACCTCAAGGCGCCCGAGGGGATCGACGCCATTCGCCGGATCACGGACACCTGCGACGTCGTGATCGAGAACTTCCGGCCGGGGCTGATGGCGGAGCTCGGCCTCGGCCTCGACGAGCTACGCGCCGCCGACCCACGGCTGGTGACCTGCTCGCTCACCGCGTTCGGCGACGACGCCCCGGAGGCCGCCACGCGTCCCGGGTACGACATCATCGTGCAGGCGCTGAGCGGGCTGATGAGCATCACCGGCGAACCCGGAGGCGAGCCGACCAAGGCCGGGGTTGCACTCCTGGACGTCATCACGGGGCTGCAGGCGGTGATCGGCATCCAAGCCGCGTTGCTCGAACGGACCCGAACGGGCCACGGCCGACACGTCAGCGTGGCGTTGTTCGACGCGAGCGTCGCCGCCATGGTGAACCAGGCCGCGAACTACCTGGTCGGGGGCGTGGTGCCGGCCGCGATGGGGTCGCAGCATCCGAATATCGTGCCCTACCAGGTGTTCCATGGCTCCGACCGCGCCTTCATCGTCGCGGGTGGCAACGACCGCCTTTTCGCGCGCATCTGCCAGGTCGTCGGTCATCCCGAGTGGGCGGACGACGAGCGGTTCGCCACGAACGGAGCGCGGGTGGGCAACCGCGACGTCCTGATCTCTCTGCTCTCCGATGCCTTCGCCGGGCGGCGGGCAGCCGAATGGCTCACCGACCTGGAGGCGGCGGCGGTGCCGTGCGCGCCGATCCGAACGATGGATGAGGTATTCGCCTCGACTGAGGGCGCCGCGCTCGTGGAGGATCTGAACGACCCGTCTCGGAACGAGACGCTGCGGCTGGTCGCCAATCCCCTGCGGTTCGACGGCGAGGCGCTCGTGACACGGCTCCCACCTCCCACCCTGGGCGAGCACACCGAGCAGGTGCTGGAACGGTGAACCCTCAGTCACGCTGGGCCGACGCGCTGCGGGCGCGAGCCATCCCCGAGGCCATCATCGCGACGGCCCCGGAGTCGCCGTGGGGTTTCCCGGCGGAGCTGTTCCGCAGCCGTGCGAAGACCGCCGCTTCCCCACCGGTGAGGACTCCCACGACCGAACACGCGCTCGAGGCCCTGCCCCTCGCCGGCACCGTCCTCGACGTCGGCGTCGGAGGAGGCGCCACCTCGCTGCCGCTCGCCCGCAGGGCCGGCACGATCGTCGGCGTGGATGCCCAGGCCGACATGCTGGGGACGTTCGAGGAGGCCGCGCGAACGGCCGGGGTCGAGGCCGTCACGATCGAGGCCACGTGGCCGAAGGAGCACGACCGCTGTCCGGTCACGGACGTGGTCGTCTCCGGTCACACGATCTACAACGTGGAGGAGTTGACCGAGTTCGCGCAGGCCCTCACGGCGCACGCCTCCGCTCGTGTGGTGCTCGAGGCGACCGACCGCCACCCGTTGGGGTGGATGGCAGACCTGTGGGAACGCTTCCACGGCATCACCATCCCCGATGAACCGGCGATCGAGCTCGCCATCGACGTGCTCGAGTCGATCGGGATCCGGCCATCGCGCCAGGACCGTCCCGGCGACGACGACCACTCCGTCGGCGGGTTCGAAGCCAAAGGGACGGCAGTCGCGATGGTCCGAAAGAGGCTCTGCCTCCCCGCCGATCGCGACGTGGAGCTCGAGGCCGCGCTTGGTGACCGGCTCCGGCTGCGGAACGGGTCGTGGACCGCCGGACCACCCTCCCGCCGCGTGGTGACGCTCTGGTGGGACACCCGGGCTGCCTGAAGCCTCAGACTCAGACCTGCGGGGCGGCCCCCACGAGGACGCCGCCGACGGCTCCGTAGGTGCCTCGGTCGCCGTCCGGCACGGTGATGTCGAACGACGCGGTCGCCCCCTCCCGAGCGGGAAGCTCGAACCGCAAGGTGGGGATCGTCTTGGCGAAGCCCGAGAGCTCCTGCGAGCCGAAGGGAGTCCGACCCGTCAGCTCCAAACGGAACCGGAGCTCGCCTTCCGCCATGGCGCCGACCACCCGCAGATCGATGCGCTCGGCCTGTACCTGCGCGGTGGGCTCGTCGCACCGGAGCTGACCCTTCAATGAGGCGATCCCCGCTCCGTCCAAGGAGTCTTCCGCCGAGCCGATGTCCACGGCGGTGCGCCAGTTGGCCGCGCACCGGCCCCCCACGTACAGGTCGTGGAACGTGCGCGCGTCGATCCTCACGGACAGGCGCCCGTCGGGGATCTCCCCGGGTCCGGGCCCCGTGGGCCGCACACCGGGATCGTCCACGCCGGGCGGGAACGGATCCGTGTGCGCCGCGACCAAGGCACCGGCGCCTGCGGCTGCCGAGAACACGACGACCCACACCGCGATCTTGACCAGACGGGGCATCGGCCGACCCTACCGTCCGCGGCGGGCCACGTAGTCGCGGAGCACGAACTCACCGACACGGTGATCGTCCATCAGGAACACCCGTCCCGACGTCAAGCGGGCGAGACGCTCCATGAACCGAGCCAACCCTTCGGACTCCTCGAGCATGAAGATGTTGAGGCGAACGTCGGACTTCGACAGGCGGATCGCCTCGGCGAGCGTCTTGTCGATCGTCTCGCGCACCGGGGGCCACGAGAAGAACGCCTCGTCCCCTTCCAGATGCGCGGTCGGCTCGCCATCGGTCACCATGATCACCTGGCGTGTCGCGCGAGGATGCTGCGAGAGCACGCGGTTCGCCAACATGAAGGCGTGCTGCATGTTGGTGCCGTACACGCGCTCGAGCCCGGGCGCCGTGAGGTCCTCCGGCCGAAGCTGCCGCGCGTAGTCGCTGAATCCGATCAGGTACAACGTGTCGTGGGGATAGCGCCCCTCGATCAGCGCGTGGAGCGCGAGCGCCAGCTTCTTCGCGTGCACGAAGTGCCCCCGAAGCGGCATCGAGAACGACAGGTCGAGCAGGAGCGCCGTCGCCGCCTCGGTGCGTTGCTCGGCTTCGATCATCTCGAAGTCGTCGGGGTGCAGCCGCACCGGCCCACCGGGTTCGGACCGAAGCACAGCATTGAACACGGTCCTTCCCACGGCGAGCTGGCCGTGGTCCCCGAAGTTCCACGGACGTGTGGCCCCCGTGGGCTCGGCGAGGCCGCCCGCATCGCGCGCCTCGTGCGTGCCTTCTCGATCGCGCCTGAGCTCCTCGAACACCCTCGTGAGCGCGCGTTCGCCGAGCTTGCGGGCGCCACGGGGAGTGACCTCCAGGCGGCCCCGGCGCCGTTGCATCAGTCCGGCCTTCTCCAGCGCCCGCTCGATCTGTTTGAGCCGCCGCAGATCCTGAACGGCCGGATCGCCGAGTGTTCGGCGCAGGGCGTCCTCGTCCACGTCGTCGAGCGCCGAACCGGCATAGTCACCCTGCATCGAACGATCGAGATCCTCGTAGTCGTGCAGCCGTTCCATCACGTCGACGGCAGCCGACATCGGCATCGACCCCTCGCCGTCGCCCATCACCGGTTCACCCCACGGCATGTCGGGGAACGCCCGTCCGAGGTTGGACCCCAAGCGATCCATCTCGAACGCCAGGTCCATGTCCTGCATCACCTGGTTCGACAGGGCCATGAGCTCCTCACGCTGCTCGGGTGAGAGCGAAGCCAGGAAGCGGCTCATCGCTGCCATGCGCTTGGCCATGTGCTCCAGAAGCTCGTCGAGGTTCCTGGGATCGTCGGGGAACAGGTCGCCGTACCGAGTCATGAATTCGTCGAACGCCTGTTGGGTGTCCTCGCCGCGTTCGCGCATCTCGATCAGCCCGTTGAGCTCGGCGAGCATGTCCTTGAAGCGTGAGATGTCTTCGCGCGTGAGGCCCTGCATCCCCTCGGCCATCTGGCGGAAATGGGCGCCCATCACCTGCTCGCGCAGCTCCTGCATGAGCTCGTCGAACATCCGCTGCGCCCCGGGGTCGACGAACCGGTACTCCTTCAGCTCCGCGACCTGCCCGGGCGCATCGGGCGGCAAGGCGTCCAGGAACGACTCGCGCATGCGAGCGTCGTCGTCCTCGCGGAACGAGAGCTCGGTGCGCTCACGCTCGAGGATGTCGTCGAGTCGTTCACGGATCTGCTCCAGGGGACCGGCGAGGTTGAGCATCTCCTGCTCCTCCTCGCGGCGTTGACGAAGCCTGCGGCGGAGCGCGTCCATCCCAGAGAACCTCCCCTGCATGCCGCGTCGCAGGAGGCGCTGGAGAGCGCCGTCGGCGCTTCCGCCCATCAGGATCTCGTCGCTCAGCTCCTCGAGCACGTCGCTCGCGGGCACATCGGGCCCGAAGGGCTCCTGGGTGCCGTCCCACCGTGAGTAGCGGAAGCGCATGGGACAAGACTACGGCGGTCGTGCGGAAGAGAGCGATCCGTCAGCGGACGGCGACGTGGCGCGTGCGTTCAGCCGATGCCGAGGCCGGTCATGAGCCCGCGGAGCGTGAGGCCGAAGCAGATGAACGATGCGAACGCGAACGCGACCCATGGCTCGATCGGCTTCGCGCCGGGCTTCGTCTTCTGCAGATCGCGCGCAAGCGCGTGGGCGATCGCGAGGATCACGAACGGCCCGAACCCGTAGACGTAGTGAAGCCACTCCGTCGGCCGGCGGCCCATCAGCAGCAGCACGATCCCGATCAGGACCTGCAGTCCCGCGACGACCTGCGCCACCGTGAGCCACGTCCAGTACCGGTCGCCCGGGCCCCGGCGAACGATCCAGGCGCCCAATCCCCAGATCCAGCCGACGGCGAACACGCCCACGACCAGATAGCCCACGACCTCGTGCAGCTCGGACACGCCCGGATACTACGAGGCGTCGGTGCCGGTGTACCGAGCCCCGCTGTCGTCGCCGTCCTTGTTGAGACGCCGCGACAGGTAGAGCCCCTCCATCGCGAACTCCAACGCGCTCGCGGCGACCCCTGGGCTCTCCTCTTCCACGCCGAGACGCTCCAGCAGCTTCGCGAGCCCGGGAAGGTCGCCCACGGTCTCGAGAAGGTCGCCGGCGGGTGTCAGCTCGCCGGTGTCCACGGCGAGCCCCTCGTCGAACCGACCGAGCAGTGTCGAGAAGTCGAAGCCGGACAATCGCCGGCGGAACACCTCGAGCTCGGCCGTGCGCAGGGCCCTCATCAGGATCTCGGCCTCACGCCCCTCCTCGATCGTGTCGAACTCGACCCGGCCCTCGCTGGACATCAGCACGGCGGGAAGGTCGACGACGCGCGGCACCGCCTCGGGCTCGCCGGTTCGGGCTGCGCGGCGAACCGCCGCCGCCTGCAGCGTCTCGAGGTTGCCGATCGAGTACCGGACGCTGATGCCGCTGCGGTGGTTCACCTGCGGCGAACGTCGCAGCTCGGAGGTCAGCGCGGCGACGATCTCCTTCATGAACCGGGGAACCCGGGCGGGCAACGAGCCGGCGGGGGTCGACATCTCCTGTTCCATGATCCGGATCTCGTCCCGGAGTGTCTGCGGGTAGTGCGTGCGCACCTGGGTTCCGAACCGGTCCTTCAACGGCGAGACGATGCGACCGCGATGCGTGTAGTCGTCGGGGTTGGCGGTGGCCACCAGCAGCATGTCGAGCGGGAGGCGGATCCGGTAGCCGCGGACCTGCACGTCACGCTCTTCCAAGATGTTGAACAACGAGACCTGGATGCGCTCGGGAAGATCCGGCAGCTCGTTGATCGCGACGATCCCTCGGTTCGTGCGGGGATCAGGCCGTAGTGGATCGTGAGCTCGTCGCCGAGGTACCGGCCTTCGGCGACCTTTATCGGGTCCACGTCGCCGATCAGGTCGCCCACGCTGGTGTCGGGGGTGGCGAGCTTCTCGGCGTAGCGATCCTCGCGGGGTATCCACACGATCGGGGTCTCGTCGCCGTGCTCGGCCACGAGCGCCTTGCCGTGCGCGCTGATCGGCCGGTACGGGTGGTCGTTGGTCTCGGTTCCGGCGATCGCCGGCGCGGACCCGTCAAGGAGGTTGACCATCGCGCGGACCAGCCTGGTCTTCGCCTGCCCACGCTCCCCGAGCAGGATCAGGTCGTGGCCGGCCAGGATGCCACGCTCCAGCGCCGGAAGCACCGAGTCGTCGAACCCCACCAGGCCGGGGAAGAGGTCGCCCCCCGCTTCGAGCGTGGCCAGCAGGTTCTCGCGGAGCTCCTGCTTGACGGTCCGGTCCGGATACCCCGATGCCCGCAGCGCACCGAGTGTGGAGGGTCGCTCGGTCATGCACCCAGCGTAGCCGCTGCTTCCGGAGATCGATGCAGCGCCGCGCGCAGACGCTCAGCCGGTGGCGTGCAGGTCGAGCTCGGCGCCGCTCAGCGCCTTCGCGAGCTCCAGGGGCGTGCGGCCGTCGTGGTTATGGTGACGTGGATCGGCTCCCCGCGCCATCAACATCTGCACGAGCGGGCCGTCGCCACGTGTGCGGAGGGTGGCGCTCCAGAGCGGCGTGTTCCCGTCGATGTCTTCCGCGTCGATGGAGGCGCCGTTGGACAGCAGGAGCTCGGCGACAGAGATCGAGCAACCCTGCGCCGCGTAGTGCAGAGGGTCTGGCCGTCGTGATCGCCGATGCGCACGTCTGCCCCCTGGGCGACCAGGTCCTCGGCGCGATGGAGGTCGCCGAACAGCGCCGCGTAGTGCAGCGGTACGCGTCCCATGAGGTCCGCGGGGGGTCGGTCCTCAACCACAGCCATGAGGTCCCTATCGACCGCGGCCGCGTGAGGTCTGAAACGGCCCGGGCAGAGATGCCCGATATCGGGTAGGTGTCGGGGACGACTGCTACCGTCCAGCCGTGAGCGGCGCCGATCCCATCCTGTCGGGGCTGAACCCGGCACAACGAGTGGCCGCCGAGGCGGTGCGAGGTCCCGTTGCGATCCTCGCGGGCGCCGGCACGGGCAAGACGACCACGATCACCCACCGCATCGCGCAGCAGGTTCGGTCGGGCGCCTTCCCGGCGTCCAAGATCCTTGCCGTCACGTTCACCGAGAAGGCTGCGGGAGAGCTGAAGGACAAGTTGGGACGGCTCGGTGTCGAGGGCGTCGAGGCGCGCACGTTCCACGCGGCCGCCCTGTCGCAGCTGGGCAGGCTCTGG
The DNA here is from genome assembly GCA_963758715.1 of uncultured Actinomycetes bacterium. Classification (GTDB taxonomy): domain Bacteria; phylum Actinomycetota; class UBA4738; order UBA4738; family HRBIN12; genus JAOUEA01. Next base: position 112,848 of record CAVWWK010000005.1, on the reverse strand, counting down.
GAGCGGTGCATGGGCAGCGGGCTCCCCGAGATCCTGGACTCGAAGGCGCCCCTGATCGCCTCGCTCGCGAACGGACTGCCGCCCCCGCACAAGTTCATGCCGCGCAGCGAGCTGGCCGGCGAGATCGAATGGGCGAAGAACCGCATGGTCGAGCCTGCCCGGTACCTCGACGAGCTCGATCGAACGGGCCACGTGCCTCCCATCCCTGCGGACTTCATGGAGCCGATCTACCACGGGTACGAACGACGGAAGGAGCGAGCGGGGCGGATCGACTTCGAAGACATGCTCGCGTACGCGGTTCGCATGTACACCGAGTCGACCGAGGCGGCGGGGTTCGTGCGCGACCGGTTCCACGCCTTCACCGTCGATGAGTACCAGGACGTGAACCCCTTGCAGGCGGCGCTGCTGGATCTGTGGTTGGGCGATCGTGACCAGTTGTGCGTGGTTGGCGACGACTACCAGACCATCTACTCCTTCACCGGGGCCTCACCTCAGCACCTGTTGAAGTTCCCCGAGCGATACCCCGGCGCCACCGTGATCCGGCTCCAGGACAACTACCGGTCCTCGCCCCAGGTGCTTGCCGTCGCCAACGCGTTGGCGCGCTCCCTGGGCGGGTTCACCAAGACGCTCCGCGCGACGCGTCCGGACGGCCCGAACCCCACCGCGCGGGCGATGCCTGACGGTGCTGCCGAGATCGCGTTCGTCCACGACGAGGTGCGTCGGCTGCACGAGGAAGGCGTCGCGTACGAGGAGATGGCCGTGCTCTACCGCATCAACGCCCGATCCGAACCGTACGAGGAATCCTTCGCGGCGGCGGGCATCCCCTATCAGGTGCGCGACGGCGCCTTCCTCCGGCGTCCGGGGCCACGCGCCGTGCTCGCACGGCTTCGCCGGCATCCCACCGGCCTCGATGTCGTCGACGCGGTCGAGGCGGTCACCGATGCCTTGGGGTTCGATCCGGGACGTCCAGCCCGATGACGCAGAGGAGATCACGCGGCAGGCCGACCTGGGCAGGCTTCGTTCGCTCGCGTCGGAGTACCGCGAGGCAGCGGGAACGGCGGACGTCGAGGGGTACCTCGCCGAGCTCGCGCGCCGGTTCTCGACACAACAGAGCGGCCGAGGCGTCAACCTCCTGACCTTCCACCGCGCGAAGGGCCTGGAGTTCGACGCGGTGTTCCTGCCGAGACTGCTCGACAAGGAGCTGCCGTTCCGCACGCAACGTTCGAGCGCTGATCCCGAGGAGGAACGCCGTCTGCTCTACGTGGGCATCACCCGGGCGCGCGAGCATCTGTATCTGTCATGGCCGCGGGAACCTCGCACATCGCCGAGCCCGTTCCTCACCGAGATCGGGGTGCTCGGCGTTCAACCGGCGGTCCACGCCTCGCGCGGTGAGGTCGCGCGTCCCCGTCCCTGCCGGCTCCGCCGCCGGTCCGCTCTTCGACCGCCTGAAGGAATGGCGCAGGAAGCGCGCCTCGGCGGACGGCGTGCCCGCCTACGTGGTGTTCCACGACACGACGCTCGCCGCGATCGCGGAGCGGAAGCCGCGTGACTGGGCCGACCTCGCGGCGGTCCCGGGATCGGCCCGGCCAAGCTCGACCGCTACGCCGACGAGGTGCTCTCGATCGTGTCGGGTTGACCCGCCCGTCCGGCTCAGACGAGCTTCGCGACGACAATCGCCGCGGCGAGCAGCGGGATCGCGATCGAAAGCAGCCTCAATGAGGTCTCCGGGGCGGCCCTCAGGGTCATGGCGTCGATCGGCGCCGTCGACCCATCGGTGCGCGAGATCGTGCCCTCCACCGTCCTGACCCTCCGGCGGAGGTCTCGTACCGGCGTCGAGAGCGCCCGCTGGGCTGCGGAGACCACGGCGCACGCGGCTGCCGCCAGCACGGCGGCGACGGTCAGGTTCCCCGTTTGGGCGAAGTAGCCCGTCAGGACGGGGAACGCGCCCCAGGCCAGCGCGAACCACAGGTCGGAATGCACCCTGCCTCCGAACAACTCGAGGTTGTAGGCCACGACGAGGAACACGCCCGCGACGATGAAGGCCCAGATCCAGGGCGACACCTCGGCGGCGCCGTGCACGCCCAATGCGATCGCGCCGGACAGGCCGACCACCGCGATGCCCCACAGCACCCTGTCGGGGATCCTTGTGCCGAGCGGGCGACCGTTCAACTCATCCAGGGCATGCGCAGCGCATCCCATCGCCAGGAAGAACGCAGCCACCGTTTCCAACCACCACCCCACATGGAGCGTCGGCGCGAGCCCGGCTCCGATCGTCACGTAGGACAGGTGCCACAGGGTGTACGGAGGATGCAGGAGGCTCCAGTAGTCGCGCCACCCTCCCGGCGACAGGGCGTAGAAGGCGGCGCGATCATCGGACACCGCGACCGCCCCTCACGCCCCACACGACCACACCCGCCCCCAGTGACAGGACACGGGACCGTACGTGACGGATTCCTGCTTCCTGCCACCATCGCACCTGTTCGGGCAGGGGCGCCCGTTCGTCGAAGCGACTGATGCTCGGTCCCAGGAAGCGCCCGGTGCGTCGCCACTGCGCGCCGGCGAGCGACCCGATCACCGGAAGAGCGCCTCGCGTGTACGCATACCAGCCGACCCGAAGCAACGGCTGCTCGGGCACGTGGAACTCGAGCATCGCGATCGCGCCCCCGGGACGAACCACGCGTGCGAGCTCACCCATGGTGGCAGCCGGGTCGTCCACGTACCGCATCAGGTAAGTGAACGTCAGGGCGTCGAAGGTGGCGTCGGGGAACGGGAGCCGTTCGGCACGCCCGAGCACGGGCGCGACCCAGCCTGCCAGTCCGGCGAGCTCGTTGGCGGGTTGGCCGGCTCGGAGCATGGGCTCGCTCGCATCGAGGGACACCACGCGGACGCGTTTGCGGGCAGCGAGCTCACGCGTGACCAGGCCCGTGCCGGCCGCGACGTCCAACACGAGCGAACCGGGCACCGCGTTCACCTTCGAGACCATGAAGCGCCGCCAGCGCCCGTCTTGACCGAACGACATCACCGCGCCCATGCGCGAATACTGCGGCGCGATGCCGGCAAAGATCCCCCGAGCGTGTCGCCGATCGGAGTCCGTCACCTCTCCCATCGGCTCTCCAACAGTCCCGGGAGGTCGCCCAGCGAATCGATCACGTGGTCGGGATCACCCAGGTCCAAGGACGACGGTGTGAACTTCCCGGTTCGAACCAGCACGCCCTCGATGCCGGCCGACTGCGCGCCGAGCACGTCGTTCACGATGTCGTCACCGATCATCATCGCGCGCTCTGCCGGCCGGCCGATCGAGGAAAGCGCGGCGTCGAAGTTTGCGGGCGACGGTTTCCCGCAGATCGTGGCGGTGACGCCGGTCGCGGCCTCGAGCCCGGCGACGTAGGCGCCGACGTCGAGCTCCAGGCCCTGAGAGGTCCGCCAGTACATGTTGCGGTGCATACCCACAAGGGAGGCGCCGTCACGCACGCGGCGGAAGATCCGGTTGACGATGTCGTAGGTGAAGTCCTCACAGGCCCCGCCGAGCACCATGACGTCGGCGTCTTCAGGCGAGCTCGCGAGATCGACGCCTGCGAGATCGCCACCCCCGTCCCCGTCGCTCAAGAGGAACACGCGGGCACCGTCATGGTGTGCCCCCAGATAGCTCGCCGTCGCCACCACGGCCGTGACGATCTCGTCAGGTCGCACATCGAAGCCCGCATCCTCGAGCGTCGCCGCAAGGTCCGGCCGAGTGTGCGTGGTGGTGTTCGTGATCAGGCGGAAAGGGATCTGTCGCGCTCGGATCCAGGACATCGCCTCTACCGAACCAGGGAGCGCACGCCACGACGTCACCAACACGCCATCGATGTCGAGCAGCAGCGCGTCGATGTGACCGGTTCCCATCTCGCTCGAAGTGTCGCACGGTGTGCGACCACGGTTACAGGCGGATGCCCGCCCGCTTGCGAGCCCGAGCGACTTCCTCCCCCGGCTCGTGACCCCTGCGCCGAAGGAGGAAGTCGTTGTACGGTTGGATGAACCGCAGCTTGGGAGGCAAGATCGGGCGGACGAGCCGGATCGCGGGGAATGCCGCGCGCATCGCGCCACGCTTCACGGCGCCGAACGGCAGGCCGTACATCTCACGGACGCGAGGAGGCAACGTGCCGTACGCCATGCGGGAAACGCCCCGGAGGATGGGCCGCCACTCGGCTTCGCGTGGCGGATTCCAAGAACAAGTCGAGAACCCTGCGGGCGCCCTCGGTCACCTGAAGCTCCCCGCGATCCTCGAAGTCGGCGAGCCAAGCGCGCAACGCCGGGACCGTCCCGGGGATCGCCTCCCGGGGCACCAGGCAAAGCTCGGCCGCCAGCATCTGCTCTTCGTGGAACCGCTGACGGCCCGCATCGTCGAGCGCGCCGACCGTCAGCTCTTCGAACAGCAGGGCGGAGTCGACCAGGCAGGCGTGGACGTAGAGGAGCAGCTGCGGGTCGAGCGCGTCGTAGGGCTTGCCGGTGACCGGATCGACGCCGTTGATCCGTGTGTGCACCTCGTTGATCTTGTCGGCGGCGGCGTGGGCCTCCGCCTTGGTGCCGAACGTCATCGTGTAGGTCAGGATCAGAGTCCGCTGCAGACGCTTCCACGGGTTCCGCTCGTACATGCCCGTCTGGTTGGCGCCCGCGACCACGAGCGGATGCGCGGCCTGCATCAGCAAGGCGCGGGCCCCTCCGAACAAGACGGTGACCTCACGATGCACCTGCCACGAGACGCTGTCTGGACCGAAGTAGCCGGGATCTGTCAGCGTGGCCATCTCATCGAATCTACGCGGCACCAGACGTTAGCGTCGGCCTGGCTGGACTTCGCGCTGCGCCGGAAGGACAATCCTGGCCCGTCGACACACCTCCACATCCGACATGGCACTCGTCCTCATCGTCATCCTGATCGGCCTCGGCGCCGGGTTCGCGGCCCGCGGTAGCCTGCGCAACTTCGAGCTCTTGCACGTCCATTGGTGGGGCGTGGCCCTGGCGGGTCTGGGTCTGCAGGCGATCCCCGTCCCCGAACGGTTCGGTACGCAGCCGGCCGTGGGCCTGCTCGTGGCGTCGTACGTGCTGCTCATCTCGTTCGCGTGGGTCAACCGGCGGCTCCCCGCGGCCCCTCTGATCCTGATCGGTCTCGTGCTGAACCTGGCGGTGATCGGGGTCAATCGAGGGATGCCGGTCAGCCCTCAGGCGATCCGCGTGGCGGGTTCCACGGGCGAAGCGATGCTCACCGGCATCGAAGGGACGAAGCATCACCTCATGACCGCCGACGACGTGCTCACGCCTCTCGCCGACGTGATCCCCATCCCGCCGCCGTTCGGCGTGATCTGTCGGTGGGCGATCTGTTCCTCTACGCAGGCGTGGCAACCTTCGTGGTGCTGGTCATGCTGGGACGCTTCGACGAGAACCGTCGTCCTCCTGCGCGCTGGCTGCAGGGGTACCGGGGGAAGCACCTGCCCCCGGAGCGGCGCCTCCCTCGTCGGACGGTCGCCCGGGTTGCGTTGGATCCGACTGCAGCAGCGAGATCGGGAACCGCACGGTGATGGTGGCCCCTTCGTCGGGGGCGCTCTGCACGTCGAAGCTTCCTCCACCGACCTGCGCACGTTCGCTCATCATCGCCATCCCGAAGTGACCCTCGGGGCCGGGCGCGGAGGGATCGAAGCCCACGCCGTTGTCGCGAAGCTCGAGCACGATCGATTCGTCCTCTTCGCGGACGGCGATCCACATGTCGGTGGCGCGTGCGTGCTTGAGCGAGTTCATCACTCCCTCGCGGGCGATGTGGTACACGAGCAGCGCGATCGGGGCCGGCAACGAGATGTCCGCGACGTCGCGATGGAACCGGATGCCTGAATCGCGGCCTACCTCATCGGTGAATGATTCGAGTGCCTCTGCTAAACCTTTGGCCCCCAACGGCGACCGGTGCAGGTCTCGGATCAGGGCGCGGATGCGCTCGGACGTTTCCTGCTTGGATTCGCGGATCTTGTCGAGCTGCTCGGTGACCTGGGCGAGCTCGCCCTTGTCCATGAGCTTTCGGGCCACGTCGACCTGGATGGACAGGCGGAAGAGCACCTGAGCGAGGTCGTCATGGAGGTAGCCGGCGATCTGAAGCCGCTCGTCGGCTCGCTCTTCCGCCATGGCATTGGACAGTGTCTTCAGAACTTGTTCTCGCTCCTGAAGCTCCTTGTGCGCTTCCTCGAGAGCCTGAGACCGGATGAACATCTGGCGCGCGAATATGAATGGGGCCAGGACGATGAGCACCGACCACGTTCCCACTTCGTCAACAAGGTAGAGCTTCGCGAGAATCGTCCCCACTAACCCGAGTCCGACATAGCTCAACAGGAACTCTTGGCCTCTCGACAGCTGCTTCAGGACGGTGAACGGGTTTATCCGGAGGGAGAGCCCCGCAGCCGTCGACACAATCCCTATGTTGATTGCGTAGTCGACGACGGTCGCCAGCAGCGCCGCGGGAACCATCCGGGCCAGGGGCTCATCTGACGACGACAGTGCATGGAACGTGCTACTTGCCGCGAAAACGGCGATGGTGACCTGGCTGCGATTGAAGAGAGCTCGAAGCGGGTTGATCTCGCCCTTCAGCTCCCTGGGGTCCGCGTTTCCGAGAAATGCCACCAGTGCTGCCGCACCAGGTGGATAAAGGATGGCGACCGCAGTCAGGAGTGGGAACCCCAAGCTGACCGTGATTCCTCCCCAGGCGGGTGCGGGGAGAAGCTCTACCAGGGCGACGATGACTACCCAGAACAAGAGTTGCGGCTGCAACTCGGACGGGTTCGCAGCGACGTACAGCGCCAGCCCCGCAACGGTCGGGATGACGAGCAGCATTGCGAACAACGCTGCTGCCGATCGACTCCGTAGCGTCATCGGGCGCGGCGACCGCTCACTAGAGGTTTCCATGTGGTCTCCATGATGCAGCCTGCGCCCCCGTCTCGGAAGCAGCCCCATCGACCGATTCACCCAACTGACTTGCCCTACAACGTTTGACGTAGTACGAAGAGCGGGTTGTCCCCCGACCGGGCGTCCCCCGATAGTGAGTGCCTGTCCCCTACCATGGGGACTCAGAAATCGGACACGTCCGTACGACCTAGGTACGGTGACGAAGGAGGATGCCATGAAGGTCGCGAAGCGAATCTCCATCGCACTTGGCTCTCTGCTCGCGGTCATGCTCGCGGGTGGCGCTCACTTCAAGTGGTAGGAGCCTGACACAAAGCGGTTGATCGAAGGGCTCTCTTTGGGGGTCCTTCTTTCTGTCTCGGCCTGAATCTGCCAGCGCAGGGTCCTACAGTTGTCGTGGCAAGGCCGCCACGACAAGAGTCCCAGCGTCAAGTCGGCTGTCCACAACTACGTGGCCACCCGATGAGGAAACTCGCTCGACGATGAGCTGCAATCCGAAGTGATGGAGGCGATCAACACCCCGCGGATCGAAGCCGACTCCGTCGTCCTCCACGAGCAGCCTGATTGCATCATCCTCCTCCCAGACACGGACCTTCACGTGGGTGGCCTTGGAGTACTTCGCTGCGTTGTTCAGAGCTTCTCGAATCACCTGGTACGCGAGAAGCTGCGAGCTTCGAAGAGGCATCGACGTCCTCAATCTCTAGGACGAGCCTGGGGCTTCCCACGGACTCCAGTTGCGATGCCAAGAGTCGAACGGTTGGGCCAAGGCCGCCAGCACCGAGCGGTGATCGGCGAAGGTCGCCGAGCAAGTCTCGGATGGCCGACTGGGCAGCTTCCGTGGCCTCAAGCAGTTGGGGTAGGTCCTCATCCAGGTCAAGAAGCCGACCGGAACTCAGATCCTGCTTCAGAACTTGCCCCATGAGGTGCACTTTGAAGAGCGGAGGTAGTACCTCGTCGTGAATCTCACCGGCGAGAACCAGCCGCTCATCTTGTCGCTCTCGGGCGATTCTCGAGTCGAGTTCGTTGAGCGCACCCTCCCTCAGACGTAGGAGGGCATTCGCATCGTCAAGCTCATGACCCGCCTGGAAGGCTTGCCGGGCAAGCAGAACTGGAGCAATAGACGCAAGAATGCCCGCGATACCAAGTGAGAAGTAGGCCTCTGCGATGAGGATCGCGACAAAGCCGAGAGCCAAGTATGCAGGCACGAATGACCTGACCGGTCCCAATCGCATGTCAGTAAGCACTGAGGCGAACGGGCGATGATTTGTGATCGAGATGGAACCGGCCACGAGCGAGTAGTTCACGGCACAGTCGGCCAACAAGCCCAGCAGGGCGGCCAGCCCCGCCAGAGGCCAGGCACCCACCTGACCGCCAACGGCACCGAACACAGCGGCCCCGACAATCGCACTCAACGCCACCTGAGAGTGATTGAAGACGGCCCGTGCAAAGGAGACCTCTCTCCGCAACTCACGCATGTCCCATGCCCCGAGCAACCCGATCGCACCAGCGACGGCCGGGCCAAAGACGAATCCCGCTCCCAAGAGTAGGGGCAGATCGAGAGAGCAGCCAGGCGCCACGACCGCTAGGTATGGGGAGGCAAGCACTGCAGGCAACAAGCACAGCCCAGGTAAGAACATCCCAGGGCCTAGCCCGAGCCAGCTCGATGCCAGAGTTCGGCAACAGGGTGGCGATTGCCAGGGCACCCAGCGCGGCGGCGGCGACCGTCGCAACGTAGATGTGGTAGCGGCTGTCTTCACGGACGGAAGACCGGCGAGCACGTTCAACTGTTGCTGACATGTATGTACCTCCCCCGAGGTGGCGGCCTCCGCCTCGAGTCGAAGGTCGCTGGGCGAGTTCTACACAAGGGGAGTGACAGGGCGCAAGATTGACAAGATCGAGCGGACGATCGTTCCGGACTCGACGCTACCCTCAACCCATGAGCCCCATGCCGATCATCGCCAGCGAGATCCCCTGCTCCCCTGTGGATACCCTCAACCGGGCAGGGGATGACGACCGATGACGCTCACCGACGAGGCCGGGGTTCCCAAGATCCGGATCTGGGTGGATCCGGCGTGCCCTTGGGCGTGGCAGACCGCCCTTTGGCTCCAGGAGCTGAGGAACCGGGGCATCCTCACCCTCGAATGGAAGCTCTTCAGCCTGGAGCTGAACAGCTCGGACCCCGATACCCCGTTCTGGGAGGCGGCCCAAAGACATGGTGAGGCACACGTGGCGCTCCTCCTCGCCCGTCGCGAGGGGGGCGAGGGCGCCTTCGAGGCGTACTACTCCGCATTGGGAGCCCTCCGACACGACGAGAAGGACGACATGTCTCCCCAGCTCGCACGGAAGGCCGCTGCGGAGGCAGGCATGCCAGACCTGGTCGAGCGCGCCGTCGCCGATCCCAGCCTCCCGGACGAGGTTCGCCGAGAGTACCTGGACGCCAGGGAGCTCGACGTATTCGGGGTTCCGACCTTGAAGCTGCTCCCCGCAGGCAGCGCGATCTACGGGCCCATCCTGCCGCTCGCGCCCACCGGACAGGACGCCCTCGAATGGTGGTCCGCCGTGCGCTTCGCGCTGGAGCATCCGGAGCTCTACGAGCTGAAGCGGTGGCCCCGCGATCGGCGTCCCGGCAGGCCTTGACCCTCAGCTGCCGGGGTTCTCGCTCAACGCGAGCCCGTGAGAGGATGGTCCTCATGAGTGAGCGCCAGCGCCGCCGAGACGTCTGGGGTGATGAGCCCTCCGAGGTCGATGCGAGCGCCGTCGTCGAGGAGCTGCTGTCCGATCCCGAGACCGCGCGCCATTGGCACGATCATCCGTCGGTCACGCTGGATCAAGGCCGTCGGGCGCTTCATCGGACGCAACGGGCGCCGGATCGGCATCACGATCGCGGGGTTCGCGGTGTTGCTGGCCGGCGTCGTGCTGCTCGTCCTCCCGGGGCCGGGTTGGGTGCTGATCTTCGCCGGACTCGCGATCCTGTCGACCGAGTACGTCTGGGCGCGCGTCTTGCTCGACGAAGGCGAAGCGGCAGGCCGAGCAAGCCAAGAGACGCGGTGCTTCGAAAGAAGCAGCCCAAGGCGGAGGACCCGGACACCCGGAGCGAACTCCCGCTTCCCAACGACGACGTGGCGTGACCCGCGGCGACATCCTGATCGGCACCTCGTCCTGGACCGACCCAACCCTGGTCAAGGACGGCAACTTCTACCCGCCGGGCGCGACAGTCTGCCGAAGCCCGGCTGCGCTTCTACGCCTCACGCTTCCCGCTGGTCGAGGTCGACTCCACCTACTACTTCCCGCCGAGCGAGAAGAACTCGGTGCCTGTGGATCGAACGCACGCCGCCCGCACTTCACGTTCAACATCAAGGCGTACTCGCTGCTCACGAACCACCCGACCCGGCCGAGCTCCCTCTACAAGGACCTGCAGAACGCGCCGCCCGAGGGCTGGAGAAGCGGAACCTCTACCGCGACAAGCTGCCCGACGAGGTGGTCGACGAGGTGTGGGAACGGTTCCGCGACGCCCTGATGCCGCTGCACTCGGCCGGCAAGCTCGGGGCCGTGCTGTTCCAGTTCCCGCAGTGGTTCGTGATCGCGAAGAAGAACAAGGCCTACATCGAGGAGGTGCGTCGAGCGGCTTCCCGACTATCCGCGTGGCCGTGGAGTTCCGCCACAAGACGCTGGATGGAGGAGCGCAACGTCGAGGAGACGCTCTGGCTTCCTGGAAGAGCGGAACCTGCCGTACGTCGCGTCGACATGCCGCAGGGCTTCGACTCGAGCCTGCCGCCGATCGCGGCGGCGACGGCGGACGACCTGGCGATGGTGCGCTTCCACGGCCGGAACACCGAGGCGTGGAACACCAAGAGCGAGACGGCGTCGGAGCGCTTCCGCTACGACTACTCCGACGGCCGAGCTCAAGGAGTGGGTCCCGCGGATCGAGGGCCTCGCCGAGCAGGCCCGCGAGACGCACGTGCTGATGAACAACTGCTACCGCGACTTCGCGGTGCGCAACGGGGCCGAGCTCGGTGGGATGCTCGACCTGGACCTCGGATACGACCCTCAGGACTAAGAGAAGGCTCCGAACCGGACTACGGGTGCAGGCGGGGTAGGCTCGAACGCATGGGCATCGGCCGGCGATGGAAGATCGCGACGATCCGTGGGATCCCGCTGTACGTGGGGGCGTCGTGGGTCGCGATCGCGCTGCTCTTCGTGTGGTTCCAGTTCGCCGGGCTCGAGGGGGACGTGCGCGTGAGCGACGCCGAGGCGTTCGTGCTGTCGGTCTTCATCACGGTGCTGTTCTTCGGGAGCGTGCTGCTTCACGAGGCGGCGCACGCGGTCATGGCGAGGGGGCTGGACCTTCCGGTGCTCGGCATCACGCTGGTGTTCTGGGGTGGCGCGACCGAGACGAAGGCCTCGGCGCGAGGGCCGAAGGGTGAGTTCCTGGTCTCCTTCGTGGGGCCTGCCACGACGCTGGTCCTCGGCGGGGTGTTCTGGGGGATCGCAGTCGGCGACCGATGGCGTGACGTCCGAGTTCATCGGCTGGCTCGCGCGCCTCAGCTTCTTCTTCGCCGCCCTGAACGCCGTGCCCGGGTTCCCGCTCGACGGGGGGCGCATGCTGATGGCCGCCGTGTGGGGCATCACCGGGAACCGGCGCACGGCGATGCGTGTCACCGGCTACGTGGGGCTCGCGATAGGGATCGCCACGGTCGCCGCCGCGGTGTGGATGCTGACCACCGGCGGGCAATGGGTGTTCCTCCTGGGGTACATGGGCTTCGTCATGGTGATGTCGGGAAGAGCGATGGAGCGACGGATCGAGGTGCGCGATCAGCTGATCAGGGGCACGCGCCGCCGACGCGATGCGGCCGACGCCCGTCACCCTGCCCGCGGACATGACGCCTGGTCGAGGCGCTGGACACACACTTGCGCAGCGCCGACGGCCGGTCGTTCCCGGTGGTCGACCAAGGCAAGCTGGTAGGGGCGGTGTCGATCGAGTCCGCCCGCCGGGTAGGCGGGCGCGATCCGATGCGACCCGTCCGCGACGGCATGACGCCCCTCTCCCAGACACCCACGGTCGGCGCCGAGGAGCCTCTGGACGACGCCCTGGAATGGCTCAGCGGGCGGGAAGGCTTCGTGCTCCGGGACGGAGCCCTAGTGGGGTCGCTGTCCGTTGAGGACATCGAGCGCTGGTACCGCCGGGTCGTGGAGGGGCGGGTGGACCTCGATGGAGATCCCGACCGGCGACCCGACGGCGTCCATCCCGCCTCGCCCTGACGTGTGACTCCGGAGCGGTGTCGTCGGTGACGCGGTAGCATCCGGCTGTGACCGCCCCCTTCTCCCCCGATCCGCGGCAGTCCGACGTGCTCGACCCACGCCGGCGGCGCGATGCTGGTCTCCGGCGCTGCAGGGACCGGGAAGTCGGCCGTCATCCGCGAACGGTTCGCGACGTTGATCGAAGGAGGCGCCGACCCCGAGCGCGTCGCCCTGGTCGTCGGATCGTCCGGCGCTCGAGAGTCGGCGCGATCGGCGTTGCTCACGCGGCTTCCGGCCTCGCTGCCCGGGCTCAACGTGGTCACGATGCACGGGCTCGCCAACCGGTTGGTCAAGGAGCGGCTCGAGTCGCTCGGCGAAGGCGAGACCGCCCCAGGTCCTGTCCGCCGCCGAGCAGTTCGCCAAGGTGCAGGAGCTGCTCGCGTCCCAGGACCCGGCCGACTGGCCCGCGTACGGCTCACTCCTGGGGCTCCGCGGGTTCGCCGACGAGATCCGCCAGTTCCTGCTCCGGGCGCAGGAGGCATTGCGTTCGCCCGACGACATCGACGAGGCCGCCGACCGCCGTGGGCTCACAGGATGGCACGAGCTCGCCCGCTTCCTGGGCGAGTACCAGGCGGTCATGGACGAGCTCGGCCTCGTGGACTTCGCCGGGCTGCTCCAGCGGGGAGCCGCCCTGGCGGGCCAGGGAGAACCCCTCTTCGACCACCTGCTGGTCGACGACTATCAGGACACGACGCTGGCCGGGGAGGCGATCCTCCGGGGCCTCCGGGCACCCGATCTGGTGGTCACCGGCGATCCCGAGGGACACGTGTTCTCCTTCCGCGGGACCACTCGAGTGCCGCTCGACCGATTCCCCGAGTCGTTCCCGGGCGCGGCGACGATCGAGCTCGCCACCACCCACCGCACACCGGCCGGACCGCCGTCGGTGGACGCATGGATCGCGCCGCACACGTCGGAGGAGCACACCGCGATCGCGCGAGAGCTTCGGAGGGTCCATGTCGAGGACGGCGTCGACTGGTCCGACATGGCCGTGGTCGTGCGGCGTCAGGGGACGCACCTCGGTGGGCTCCTCCGCGCTCTGGCCGACGCCAGGATCCCCCGGGCGATCCCGGAACGCGGCCTTTCCCTCACGGCGGAGCCGGCCACTCGTCCCTACGTGCTCGCGCTGCGATGGCTGGTCGCCGATCCGGTCCAACGCGAAGAGCTCGTGGAGCAGCTGGTGACCTCCGACGTCGTGGGCCTATCGCCCGCGTCGGCCCGCGGCACTATTGCGGGCCGCCCGAGCCGAGACCGGCACCATCGCCGATGCGCTCGATGTGGAAGAAGGACTCACACCCGACGAGCTCGAGCGTGTCCGCGTGGCGAGGGAGACCCTGGCCAAGGCCTCCCTGTTCGCGGGCATGAGCGTGCAGGACGCCTTCCGGCGCCTGTGGGAAGAGCTCCCCTGTTCCCTGCGACTGGTGGAACGCGCCGGTGAGGATGCCGACGCCCGCCGGGACCTCGATACCGTGGTGACGTTCGCGGGCGTGGTCGCCGAGACCGATGCGGGCGGTGGCGACAAGAGCGTGCAGGCGTTCCTGGAGTCGATCGACGCCGGGGAACACGGTCCCGGCTACTCGGCATGGGAGCGATCGCGTTCCGACGCTGTCCAGGTGCTCACCGCGCACGGGGCGGTGGGGCGCGAATTCGACACGGTGCTCGTCGTCGGCGTGACCGAGGGCAACTTCCCCAGCCTGTCGCGACCGGAGCCCATGTTCGACCTGGCCGTGCTGGATCACCCGATCTCCAACGCCGAGCGCAACCGTGCGCGCCTGGAGGACGAGCGGCGCCTGTTCGAGTATGGTGTGCGCCCGGGCGCGGACGCGCGTCGTGTTGGCCTGCGCGGACGCCCACGCACACGGGGAGGCCGACGAGCTCTCGACGCGTTCCCGGTTCGTCGATGACGACCGATGGCGACCGGCGCCCGTGGGGCCGTTCGACGAGCCGATCTCCACCCGGGAAGCCGCGGCGACCTGGCGCCACCAGCTCGCCGACCCGGGCCTGCCCGGCTGGCGCCGTCTCGCCGCGCTGGACGGGCTCGTGGCGCTGGGCGTCGACCCCGCTCGCTGGTGGTTCCAGCGCGAGTGGACCGACACCGGTCGGCCGTTGCACGAGACGATCCGGGTCTCCTACTCGCGACTGGCCAACCTCGAGGCCTGCGAGCTGATGCACGTCCTCGGTGACGAGCTCGGCCTGGGCCGGCCGGGTGGCTACCACGCATGGGTGGGCAAGACGGTGCATCGGATCATCGAGGAAGTCGAACGCGGCCTGATCCCCAAGGAACCGCGAGCCATGATCGACGTGCTGCACGAACGGTGGCGCCCGCAGGAGTTCCCGTCGCTGGCGGTGTCCGAGGCCTTCCGCAAGCTGGCCCGCGAATCGATGCTGAAGAACTGGTTCGACACCTACGGGGACAAGCCGTCGCTGGCGATCGAGCAGTACTTCGAGTTCGAGTTCGAAGACGTCACGGTGCTGGGCTACATCGACCGGATCGGCCCCGCCGTCCAGGACGGCACCGTGATCACCGACTACAAGACCGGGAAGAGCGACAACGCCGGACCGCCGCAGGAGAGCCTGCAGCTGGGCATCTACTACCTCGCGGTGCAGGACTCGGACGTGCTCGCCGACTACCAACCGGTTCGCACGGTGGAGCTGGCGTTCCTGCGCGGCAACTGGAGGCGGTCCGACCAACCCGACTTCCGCAAGCTGCCGATCACCGAGCGAGACGAGGAGACCTACGAATCCGGCATGCGCGACCGGCTCGCCGAGCTCATCGCGCGGAAGAAGGCGCTGAACGAGTCCGAGGTCTATCGCCCGAACCCGTACGCGAACTGCCGGTTCTGCGACTTCCAGACGTTGTGCCCGTTGTACCCGGAAGGGCAGCCGGTGTTTCCCGTCGAACAGGTGCGAAGCGGAGCACCCGCATGAGCGCGCACGCGACCACCGTCCCCGCGGAGATCGTCGCCGCGATGGGGGGAGCGCCGCCCACCGACGAGCAGTGGGCAGCGATCTCGATGCCGCTCGAGCCGTACGTCCTCGTGGCCGGCGCGGGGTCGGGCAAGACCAGCGTGATGGCCGCCCGCGTCGTCTACCTGGCGCTCGCCGCTCTCGATCGCATCCGGCCCGACGACAACCCCGGCGTCCTCCCCGGCAACGTGTTGTGCCTGACCTTCACCGTGAAGGCCACGGAGAACCTCCGCAGCCGCGTGCGCCGTGCGCTGGCGGGCGTCGACCTTCCCGAGGGCGAGGAGCCCGAGATCGTGAACTACCACGCCATGGCGGCGCAGGTGCTCGATCGCTACGGCATCCTCGCGGGGATCGAGAGCGGCCAGCGTGTGCTGAGCCAGGCGCAGCGCGTGGAGCTCGCCGGCCGCGTGCTCGACGAGATGACCTTCGAGCACGTCAAGACCGAGTGGCAGCCCAGCGTGGTCGACAAGATCTTGAACCTCGATGCCCAGGCGCAGAACCATCTCGTCGAGCCCGCCACGATCGTCGAGTTCTGCACATCGCGACTGGACGCCTTGAAGGCGAACCGGTCCGACAGGGCCTACTACGCCGCGTTGGAACGCATCGAGCTCGCGCGGGCCGCGGCGATCTTCCGCCGGCTGAAGCGAGACCTGGCTGTGATCGACTTCGGCGACCAGATCGAACTGGCGATGCAGATCGCCACCTCACATCCTGAGGTCGGCCGGGAGTACCGCGACCGCTTCGGCGCCGTGCTGCTGGACGAGTACCAGGACACGAACGTCGCCCAGGCCCGGCTGATCGAGGCCCTGTTCGGGGGCGGGCATCCGATCACGGCCGTGGGGGACCCGGATCAGAACATCTACGCCTGGCGCGGCGCGGCGCTGTCCAACCTGCTCGACTTCCCCACGACCTTCCGGCGGAGCGACGGCGAACCCGCGGAGCGGTTGCCGCTGTTCACCAACTTCCGCAGCGGGGCACGGATCCTGGGCGCTGCCGACACGATCATCGGTCCGTTGCCGGCCGAGCAGCGGCCGGATCCCGACAAACGCCTGGTCCCGTTCGAGCCGAACGGGCTCGGCGACGTGTGCGTCGCATCCCATCGCGACGAGCTCACGGAGGCCAGGTGGATCGCCGATCGCATCTGGCGCGCTCCACGAGGACGGAGCACGATGGTCCGACGTCGCGGTGCTCTGCCGGACCTCGCGTCTGTTCTTCCTGCTGCAGCAGGCCTTCGCCGAGCGCGACATCCCCGTCGAGGTGGTGGGGCTCGCCGGCCTGTTGCGGCTCCCCGAGGTCGTGGAGGTCCTCGCGTACGCGCGGGCCGCCAACGACGCGATGGCGAGCGTCGCGCTGGCCCGCATCTTGCTGGGTCCCCGCTATCGCGTCGGGTTCAAGGACCTTGCCCTGGTCGCCGGCTGGGCGAAGGGCAAGAACTACCAGTGGCGCGAGGAGGGCGGAGACGACGAGGACACGCCGTTCCTGTTCGCCGAGGCGCTGGAGCATCTGGATCAGGTGGAAGGCCTGTCCGACGAAGGACGAGCCCGGCTCGAGCAGTTCCGCGACGAGCTCGGCGATCTGCGTGTGCAGGCCCGACGTCCGGTGGCGGAGTTCCTTGGCGAGGTCATCCGGAGGATCGGCATCCTGGACGAGCTCGACGCCGACGTCGATCGCGCCGTCGCCGCCCAGCGCAGCCGCAACCTCGCGGCCTTCCTGGAGCGCGTGCACGGCTTCGAACCGGTCGAGGGCGAGCTCACGTTGCGGGCGTTCCTGGACTACGTCGACGCGGTGGAAGCGCTGGAGAAGGAGGAGTGGGAACCCGTCCAGCCCTCTGACGACGACGCGGTCAAGGTCATGACGATCCACCAGGCGAAGGGTCTGGAGTTCGACCACGTGTTCGTGCCCGGGGTCGCGACGAGGCTGTTGCCCTCCAGACGCATCCAGCAGAACCCGGCCGAGCGCGGATACTCGCTCGACTTCGAGCTCCGTGGCGACGCCGCGATCCTCCCCCGCTTCGACGGTGTGCTCTCGACCTTCAAGCGGGACCTGCAGCGTCAGGAGATCATCGAAGAGCGCCGCACGATGTACGTGGCCCTCACCCGGGCCCGCCGCTCGCTCACGGTGACCGCGAGCACCTGGTACGGCGAGAACGTGAACGCGAAGGGACCGAGCGAGTTCTTCGGCGAGCTGGCGGACTGGGGGAGCGAGAGCGGCGAGGCCACCGTCAGCCTGGCGCCCGACGACCAACCGGACGAGCAGAACCCGATGTTGGGTCACCGCCTCGGCTTAGTCCGCGAGTGGCCGGGCCCCGCTCGTCCCGATGACGACGACGACGCTGTTCCCCGGCGGCTGGCGGGGCGCGGCCCTCGAGGGGATCGCGGCCGGCGGCGTCCAGGCGTCGCTGCTGGAGGCGCTCGAGGGACCGGACCGCGCGGCGTTCGACCGAGCGGCGGCCGAGCACCGCCAGCTGGCCTCGCACCTGCTCGAGCGGGAGGCGGCCGAAGGAGGCCCCGGCGTGGAACGCGCTCCCGCCCACCATGGGCGCGAGCGCGGTGATCACGTACACCCAGTGCCCCAAACGCTTCTATTGGTCGAACGTCCGGCCGCTGCCGCGCTTCAGCGGGCCGGCGGCCAGGATCGGCACCGAGATCCACGCCTGGATCGAACGGCGGGCGCGCGGGCAAGGGCAGCTGCTCGAGGTCGACGACAGGCCCGACCTCACCGACGAGGAGCTCGCAGGCGACCCGGGCCGCATCGAACGCCTGCGCGAGGCGTTCCTGGGGAGCCGGTTCGCCGATGCGACGCCGCTGTTCGCCGAGCGCGCGTTCCTGCTGCGTCTGGGCGATCGCTCCGTGAGCGGGCGGATCGACGCCATCTTCGGCCGTATCCCGACGGTCCCTGGGAGATCGTGGACTGGAAGACGGGGCAACGGCCGTCATCCCAGGATCCGTCGGCCGGCCTGCAGCTCGACATCTACGGGCTCGCCGCGGCCGAGATCTGGGGCAAGGCGGCCGGGGACATCACGCTCACCTACTACTACCTCGCCAGCGGGGAGGAGGTCACGCGGCCGATGGACGACCCGGGCCTGGTGCGTGAGCGGGTGCTGGCGCTCGCTCGAGGCGATCGGCGCGGGTGCGTTCGATCCCACACCCGGGCGCATGGTGCCGGCACTGCGACTTCCGGAGCTTCTGTGACGCGGGCCAGGCCTGGCTTGCGGCTCAGGACTGACGCGTACTCCAGCCTCTCGATCGACTCCTCGAACCGGCCGATATCCGGCCGCCGGGTCGAACCCACCTTCGGTCACACCGGGCACCAGGCGCGCGACCACGCCCGACCTCCGCGGGCACGCGGACCTGCACGACACGCCCGGAACCATTCGAGGTCGCCCGGCTGGATCTGGACCTCCCCATGCATGCCGAAGCGGCGATAGGCCGCGTCGTCGGTGATCACCGGCGTCGGTCGGAACGCCCGCTCCAGCGCCGTCCGCAGCTCGGGCTGGTCGGCTTCGACGGACACGGCGCCGTCGGCCCACACGGCCGTGCCCACCAGGACGGACGGTTCGGTCTTGGCCTCGGGCTGGTCGGCCGGGGGTGGCGGAGCGGGCTCGTAGAACTCGGCCTTCATCGCGGGGAAGGCTACCGGGCGAGCGAGCGGTCGACGCGGCGGATCATCCGCGCCAGGCTCTCGAGCAACGAGATCGAGACCTCCGGATCGTCCTCGAGCGACTTCAAGAACCCCTTGCGACCGATCATCAACAGCGTCATGGGGGTCTCGGTGACGACCGATGGCCGTTCGCTCGCCGCCGTCCAGGAGCGAGATCTCCCCGAAGTGATCGCCGGGCAACACGCGATGCACCGTCCTGCCCTTCACGGTCACCTTCGCCTGCCCGGTGAGCGCGACGAAGAAGCTGTCTCCGGGCTGGCCCTCCTTGACGATGGATGCGCCCTCCATGTACCGGGCGACCTCCGCGAGGGACGCGATCTTCTTCAGGTGCCGCTTGGAGAGCCCTTCGAACAGGGGGATACCGGCCAGCACGTTCTCGAGCTTCGGCTTGGCCACCGGTTCCTCCTCGCGCAGCGTTGTCCTGCGTTGTCAGTCCGTTGTCCGCATCAGCCTAGCCTGTGGGCGTCCTCGAGGGCATCCGCCGGTTCGGCCACATCGAGAGGCGTGGCATGTCGGTGCCGGTGGATACGGTGCCCCTCCGCCCGGCCTCCCCCGGAAGGGAGAGGGAGCCCGTGGCACAGACCGCGGCCCGTGTCACCGAGGCAGCGATCGCGCCGGTCGCCCTCGGTGCCGGACGTGTCCTCGTCCATCAAGGGGGTCCGTGCACGGACGTCCTCGTCGTCGTGGCGGGTGCCCTGCTCGAGTCGGCCGTCGACGACGCCGGGCGCGTCCTGGGGATCGACGTGCTCGGTCCGGGAGACCCGGTCGGGGGTCCTCCGGGATCCGTGGCCGCAGCCGACGTTCGGACCCTCGTGCCGAGCCGCGTGCGCCCCGGTTCCCATACCGAGGTCGTGGCTCTCCTGGAGGCCCGGCGGCACACGCGCTGGAGCTCGCTCGCCGGCTCGCGTGGCTCGACGTCCCCGCCCGGATCGCGATGCGTCTCGACGATCTCGCGGCCCGGTTCGGACGGCCCGTGGCGGGAGGCACGGCGGTGCGCCTCGCCCTCACGCAGGAAGATCTCGCAGCCCTCTGCGGCACCTCGCGTGAGTCCGCCAACCGAGCGATCCGCTCCCTGGTCCGGCAGGGGCGTATCGAGACGACGTGGAAGGGGGAGGTTCCTGGTTCGGCCGGCCCTCCACTCGGTCGGGCTCCCGCCGTGATCGGGGTTCAGCCGTCGCTCTCCGCCTGGGTCGCCGCCGGTCCCTCGCCCTCCTGCAGCAGCGTGAAGCTGCAGGTGTTGCAGTAGCGGCCCCGGCCCTTCACCGGCCTGCCGCACCGATCGCAGCTCCGAGGCTCGGCCGTCGACCACGTCACCTTCTTGCCCCGCCCCTTCTTCTCGACGCGCCCCTCCCCCTCCAGCTTCAGCAGGTGTGCCAGCACCGACCGCTCCGCGAGCTCGTGCACCTCGACGGGGTAATCGGCGTAGATCGTCGAGACCATGTCCGGAATCGCTCGCCCCGTCCGAACCCAACGCGGCCAGCACCTGCTCCTCGCGCTCGGCGCGATGGTCCAGGTACTCCTGCACCTTGGCCTGAGCCCGCAGCACCACCGGACCATGGCCCGGGTAGATCGTGCGAGGGCGCAGATCCAGCATCCGGGCCAGCGAGCGCAGGTACTGGTCCAGGTCGCCGTCCGGCGGATCGATGAAGCTGGTTCCCCGCGCCCAAGCACGGCGTCCCCGGTGAACAGCGCGCCTTCGCTCGGCACGTGGAAGGCCAGATGATCGCTCGTGTGCCCGGGCGTGTGGCAGGCCACCAGGTCGAGCGGGCCGACGTGGATCCGCTGCCCGTCACGCAAGTGCTCGGCGTCGCTCATACGGAAGGCGTAGAGCGGCGCGTCGACACGGGCGGCGAACGCCGCCGCCCCCGGGGCGTGGTCCGGGTGATCGTGGGTCACGAGAACCGCAGTGACGCGCCCCGCCCCGTTCGCGGCCGAGGCCACCTCGTCCAGATGGACGTCGTCCAGCGGGCCCGGATCGATCACGGCGACGCTGTCCCCGACCCACGATCCACGTGTTCGTTCCTTCCAGCGTGTACACGCTGGGGTTCGGCGCCAGCACCCGGGTGACGGCCAGCACCGGTCAGTCCTGCCAGAAGACCGAACGCGGCATGCGTTCGACCTGCTCCTCGTCGGGCTCTCGCGTCTCGAACGTGAGGCCGAGGAGGTCTTCGGCCGTCACGCACTCCGCGAGCCGCGAGACCGTGTACCAGGTCGGCCAGTAGAGCTTGCGCTCGCCCCGCTCCCACTCGGCCATGAGCATCGCAGGGGACACCCACCACGCGCGGACGGCCTCGTCACCATCGGGCGCCGGATCGAGCCCGGCCGGCGCCTCGACCGCGTAGTAGCGGGCGTCGAACCGAACCGGGACCTCCTCGGGAGCGATCCAGTGACACAGCTCGCGGAGCTGGTCGGCCGTCGGCGGCGCGGCATGGATCCGGGCCAACGTATCGGGCTCGCCCGCATCCACGATGCCCGTCGCGGTCAACGCGAGCCCCGCTTCCTCCACCAGCTCGCGAACCGCGGCCGCCCGCGCCGCCTCGTCCGGCGAGCCGAACCACCGCTCGGCGAGGGCCGCGTCGTCGCCGTCGACCGCGCCGCCGGGGAACACGACGTAGGACGGCAGGAACCGGCTGTCGGGGCCCCGCTCGAGCACGAGGACCTGGGGCCCGTCGGCGCCGCTGCGTACCGCCACCACCGATGCGGCCTCGCGGATCACTTCGCTCACGGCCGCGATTCTCCCAGGTGGCTGCGCCATCGATCGCTTCGGCTCCGATGAGCTCCTCGCCGCAGCGCCACGCGCGATCCGACCTCGACCGGGGATACTCCCGGGATGGGCGGAAGAACGTTCGACGCCGTCGCATCCGCGATCGCCGACCACGGCCCGATCACGTTCGCCGAGTACATGGACATCGCGCTGTACGGACCGGGCGGCTTCTACGAACGCCCCCCGGTGGGGCCCTCTGGGGACTTCGTCACGAGCCCGCACGTGCACCCGGTGTTCGGCGAGCTGCTGGCCGAAGCGATCCACGACCTTTGGCGCGCGCTCGGGCGAGCCGGACCCGTTCCACGTGATCGAGGCCGGTGCGGGCGACGGGACATTGATGCGTCAATACATGCCTGCGCTGGACGGTCTTCCGATCCGCTTCACGGCCGTGGAGCGCAGCGCCGGCGCACGCGGCGCGCTGGCCTCGATCGAGGACCTCACCGTTCTCGAGTCACTGCCCGCCGATGCGCCGGGCGTCGTCCTGGCGCACGAGCTCCTCGACAACCTGAGCTTCCGGCGGCTGCGCGGAACCGGACGACGGTCCACGCGAGGTGCGCGTCACGATCGACGGCGGCACGCTCTCCGAGAGCCTCACCCCGATCGACGAGCACTTCGCAGGCCCCCATGCTCCGGACCTCGATCCGGGACGGGAGCGGGTCATCCCGACCGGGGCGATCGCGTTCGCACGCGATGCGCTCCGGCACGGGCCTCGATTCCTCCTGGCGATCGACTACGGCAGCGACGGCGGGAGCGGCGAGGTCCACGGCTATCGGGGCCATCGAGTGATCGAGGACGTCCTGGCGCACACCGGCGAGACCGACATCACCGCGGGCGTCGACTTCGCAGCGATCGCCGACGCCCTCATCGAAGGTGGGCACCACGTCTTCCCGATCCGTGAGCCAACACCGGGCGCTCGCTGCGCTTGGCTTCGACCGCATGGCTGCACACGCAGCTCGAGCGGCAGACCGATCTGCTCGCGACCGGGCGGGGTGGGGATGCGGTGCGCGCGTGGGGCGGTCGCAGCCGGGCCACGATGCTGGCCGACCCCGCCGGACTTGGGTCGATCCGTCTGGTTCCTCGCCGCGTCATCGGACCTGCCGGAGCCCGCGTGGCTCACCCGCGCGAGCGAGGACCGCCATCCGTTGGCGACCGAGCCCTAGCGGCGCACGTCTACGAAGAGCCCGCCCCGGCGCAGCCGGTCGATCGCCCGGTACTGGAGCCACACGATCGAGGCGGTCAGCACGAAGACCAGGACGGTCGCGGCGGCGGCGTAGCCGTAGCGCAGGTACTCGAACGCGGTCCGGTAGATGAACAGCGGCAGGTACGTCGTGCCGTACGGAGGCGGTCCTCCCTCGGTGACGATCAGCGCCGGCACGAACGTCGCCTGGAAGCTCATGATCGTGTCGCGACACGCCATCAGCAGCAGGGCCGGTGCCATGAGCGGAAGCGTCACGCGCAGGAACCGTGCCATCGGGCCGGCGCCTTGGGAGGACGCGAGGTCGTATAGCTCCTGGGGCACCGCCCGCCGCGCGGCCATCGCGACGACGAACCCCTCCCCGATCAGGAACAACCCCATGATCACCACGCCCCACCTCGCCGGGCCTGGCTGGGAGAGCCACGAAGGCGTCGGCAGCCCGAGACCTTGCAGCAGCAGGTTCAGCGGGCCGTAGAGCGGGTTCAGGATCCACAGCCACAACAGCGCGTATGCGACGTCGGGGATCACCGTGGGGAAGAACACCGCCGCTCGTTCCGTGCCGACCCCCGCTGCTGCG
This sequence comes from uncultured Actinomycetes bacterium, assembly GCA_963758715.1. Lineage (GTDB taxonomy): Bacteria > Actinomycetota > UBA4738 > UBA4738 > HRBIN12 > JAOUEA01. The sequence goes on along the minus strand of CAVWWK010000005.1, from coordinate 89,472 downwards.
ACGCACGAGCAGCAACGCCGTTCCGAGCGCGATCGCGAGCCGAAGCGGCACGGCGACCGCCACGTAGAGCAGCGAGTTGCGAAGCGAGTACCGGAAGGCCACGTCACCGAGCAGCTCGCGGAAGTTCTCGAGCCCGGCGAATCGCGGCGGCCGGATCAGGTCCCAATCGAACGCGGACATCACGAACGTCACCGCCGCCGGAACCACCACCAGCACCAGGATGCCCACCAGGAACGGCGCGGCCATGAGCCACAGGCCCAGCCGTTCCCGGTCGCGGACGAGCGCTCGCGTGGCCTAACCCCCGTCCGCCTGCGCGAACAGCCCCTCGGTCTGTTGCAGGATCGAAAGCACCAGCTCCGGGGCCTCGCCGCCCCCCGGTTCGTAGTAGGCCTCTTCCAGCAACCCGTTCGTGACGTCCTCGATCTGCGGCCACGTCGAGATGTGCGGCACCGATCGGATCGCACCGATGGCATCGAGGTAGACCCGTGCGTTCGCCGGCGGTTCCGCCGGTTCGAGGAACACGTCCGACTCCGCGACGCTGATCATCGACGGCACGGTGCGACCCGTCTCCGCCGCGAGGGTCTGCCCCTGGGTCCCCAAGCGCGAACTCCAGGAAGCGCCACGCCGCATCCTTGTGGTCGGCGCCCGCGGGCATGCAATAGGCATCCGAGTGCAGGATCGTCGCAGGCACCCGATGCACCGGGAGGGGCGCCACGTTCCAGTCGAAGTCCTCGATCGTCCGGAAGCCGGGCACGACCTTGCGCGATTCCATGATCATGCCGAGTGAGCCGTTCAGGAATCGGCTCTCGAAGTCCTCCGACTCGGCCTCCTCGTCGGTCGGCGTGACGCCCGCCTTCGAACGGAGGTCGAGGAACGCCTGGATCGCCTGGATCGCTCGGAAGTTCTCGATCGTGAACCGTGTCGGGTTCGCCTCGTCGTCCACGAGCTCGGCGCCGTTGGACCAGATGAACGGAGCGACGCGGATGATCTCCGGATCCACCCCCAGCCCGTACCGGTCGATCGTTCCATCGCCGTCGGTGTCCTCGGTCAGCTTCGTCGCTGCCTGCACCATCTCGACCCAGGTCCATCCGGGCCGGGGGATGCGCACGCCCGCCGCCTCGAACATGTCCTCGTTGTAGTAGACGACCAGGCTCGCCACGTTCTGCGGCATGCAGGTCTGCTCTCCGTCGTCCTGGAACGCCTCCATCGCCTCGGGATAGAAATCGTCGGCCGAGAACGCCTCCGAGCCTTCGAGGTAGGGGTCGAGCGGCTCCAGCGCGCCCTTGGACTCGAACTGTCCGTAGTAGCGGTAGTTCATGAGGAACAGGTCGGGCGGATCCCCGCCGGCGATCGACGTGGAGAGCCGTGCGATCAGCTCGTCACGCTCCGCGATCTCGACCAGGTTGACCGTCACGTCCGACTGCGATCCCTCGAACCCCCGGGCGACCTGGCGGTATGCCTCGAGCTCCTCGGGGTCGCCCGCAACCATGACGGTGATCTCCTCGGCGCCGGAACCTGCGCCGTCCCCGCCGTCGGACGTGCACGCCAGGAGCGTCGCCGTGCAGGCCATCAGGAGCGCCGACCACCGCAACGGCCGAGACACGGATCATCGAGACTCCTTGCCCGATGGGCCCGCCCGGAAGAGCAGGCGCTGGATCAAGGCGAACACGAGGATCACCGGGATGCACGCGAGGAACGCTCCGGCCAGCATCAGTGGTTGGTCCGGAGGGTTCAGGGTCGAGAGCGACCGCATGCCCAACGGCAACGTGAACCATCGCTCGTCGTAGATGTAGATCAGGGGATCCAGGAAGTTCCCCCAGCTCAGCAGGAAGGCCAGCGCGGCGACAGCTCCGGCCGTGGGCCGCACGAGCGGGGAAGCGACGTGCCACCACGTGCCCAGCGGCGAGAGCCCGGCCTCCTTCGCCAGATCGAAGACGTCTTCGGGCAGCCGCCAGAACGACCACGCGAACAGGAGCACGAACAGGGGCGACATCCCCATGAGCGCCGGAGCCATCAGGGGTATCGGCGTGTCGGTCAGGCCCAGCCAACGGAAGACCGAGACGCGCCCGACCAACAACGACGTCGCGGGGATCATCAGCACCACGACACACGCTCCGATCAGCAGCGTGCGTGCGCGACGAGGCAACCGAGCGATCGCGAACCCGGCCCACGAGGCCACGACCACGCTGAGCGGCACCGCGACCGCGGCCACCAGGAGCGAGTTCGCCGCATAGCGGCCCAATGGCACGACATCGAACACATCTGCGTAGTTGCTCCAGGCCGGGGACGCCGGGAACCACTCCACGCTGCGAGGCGGCGCCGATCCCACCGGCCGCAGGGAGCCGACGATCATGAACCACATCGGGAGCAGGAACAGCAAGGCGACGGGGATCGCCACCGCCTGCCTCGCGAGCCTGCCCCGCCGCTCGTAGACGGGCTCACGCGTGTGCGTTTCCGGGTCGAGAGAGACGGGCGTCGCCATGACCCGCGAGACTATCCCGCCCGATCCACCGAGGCCACGGCTGGCCGGCACGCGGTGGTAACGCCTGCGACGCAGTCACCGCTAGGATGGACGTTCCGACGCGACAGGAGATGCCCGTGCCCCGTTCCACATCGGCGACGATCACGGCCGCGGCAGTCCTCTCGCTCTGATCGGATCGCTCGTCCTCGCCGCGACGACACCGGACGCAGGCACCAGCACCACTCCCGTCATCCCAGGCGCGCGCACCCGGACCGGCGGGAGAGGGCACGGAGGAGAGCCTGGAACGTCTCTACCGACTGGAATCGGCCGAGGCCGGCCCGCGCGCGGGGGCAGCTCGGTGCGCACCGGCGCGGTCACCCGGGCGCCCGCGCCGGGATGGGCGGGCGCTCGCGTGCTGCACCCCAGGCACAACGACTGGGAGCCGGCCGTGGCCGCCGACCCCGACGACCCGTGGGTCTACGTGGCGGTGACCCGGTACGGCGCGCCGGAGTGCGGCCGGTGCCCGGACGCCGCGATCATGATCGAGCGCTCGGCCGACGGTGGGAAGACCTGGTCCAAGGCCCGGCCGCTGTGCCGGTGCGCCGGGCACGGATGGCAGGCCGACCCGATCCTGGAGGTCGTTCCCGACACGGGGGCCGTCTACGCGCTGTGGCTCATCGGGTTGGGACACCTGGTTCTCACGGTCGGACGACCACGGGAGGACGTGGTCGGATCCCGTCTCCACGAAGGGCACGGTCGCCTGGACCGACAAGCCCGCCCTGACCGTCAACGCCAACGGCAACCGTGTCTATGCGTCGTGGAACGGTCCGAATGGCGGCGACCTGTGGATCGCGCGTTCGCGCGACGGCGGCGCCACGTGGACAAGGCGGAAGGTGGTCGACTCGCGACGGTATTACTTCGCCTACGACGGCGCGACGCTGCCGGGCGGAACCGTCGCCTTCGCGCAGTCGAGCATCACCTACTCCGGTCCCGGGGACACCCCACGAGCAGGGCGGTCAAGCATCACGCGGTCGTCTCGCACGACGGCGGGGCGACCTGGAACAACGTCGTCGTCGATTCCGTTCGGATCGGTGTTCCGTGCACGACCAACTTCTGCAGCTCCGACTACTACATCGGCCACAGCTCGATCGCGGCGACGACGACGGCACCCTGGTGATGACGTACGACGGAGCGGTCGAACCGCACGGCTTCCAGCGCGTCTGGGCCCGTACCTCCACCGACGGAGGATCCACCTGGTCGGGGCGGGTGCTCCTGTCGAACCCGGCCCAGCAGTCCGGCTTCCCGATGACGATCGGGGGGACCGGTAATGACGTGCGGATGTGGTTCTTGCAGACGCGAGGCGGAAACCTCAACGCATGGAACGTCTACTTCCGGTCCTCGGCTGACGGAGGTCGAACGTGGACCCGGCGCGCCCGGCTCTCCGACGTCACCTCGGGCTACGCGTACCTCTCGCCGAGGGGGTTCCGCGAGCCGTACGGCGACTACGGGGAGATCGCGATCACCAGCACGGGCGCGACCTTCGCCGTCTGGGGCGAGGGGATGAGCTACCCTGGGCCCCGGAGGGATCTGGTTCAACCGGCAGCGCTGAACGGCTACAACGAGCGGAGCCGACGGGCACCGGGAGACAGGCCGTCGTCCGCCACCGAGCCTTCGTTCATCGCTGCGTGGTGCGCCTCGGACGCCGTCAGGTCGATCGCCATCGACGGTTCGTCTCCCGCGTTGAACGCGCGGCGCAGGCGGATCACCAACCGGTTCAGCTGATCCACGGCCGACACCTCGTCGTCGCCCCAGAACGGGTCCATCTCATCGGGGTCGAGCGTGCCGGGCGATCGCAGCCGCCCGCCCTCGGTCGTGATCAGCACGCACCGGCCCTCGTGCTCGTTCCGGGATCCGATGAACCCGTCCACATGCGCCCAGGGCACCCGCCTGGACCGCACCACGTCGTTGACGGTGATGCCGGCGGGGTCGACACGGAACCCGAGACGTGAAAGGCGGAGCGTGAACCAGGCGCACCCGAGCAGGACGGCGCATCCCGCCGCGCGGATCGCAAGTGGGAACGGCGAGAACAGGAACCCGACCCCGATCACGACCGGCACGAGCGTGGGGACCTGTGATTCGATCCGCCAGCCCTTGACCCAGATCTCCACGCCGCCGTCCTTGGCGACGCGTGTTCGGAACAACCCGATCGTCTCCATGCGCGATCCCCCTCGACCCGGGTATCGGCATCGCAGCGGGGTCGAACTAGAGGCCGGGATCCCGATCCGATGGACCGGTCGAGCGTGCGAGCGTCGCCTTGCGGAGGGCCCGTGTCTGCGCCTGGATGAGGTAGAAGGTGGCCTCCCTGCTCAGTCGCTGCGCGGGATCGCTCAGGTCCATGGCTCGCCCACCGCTCGCGGCGATCAGGGCGTCGGTAGAACGTCGGGCAAGCCCGAGTCCTCGATCTCGCTCGCGAGCTCCCACCTCCACCGCACGCTCGATGGCGATGGGATCCCCGGCCGCGACCGCCCCCAGGACCTCCAGCGTGACGTCGTCCGCGACCTTCCTGCGATCCGCCAGCTCCCGTCCGAGCCGGTCCCGCGGCGTCCTGAGCGGCGGGATCGGACGCACCACGTTCGGCCAAGAGGCGGATCGCGCGGTCGGCGATGCCGAGCGGCGCGGCAGGAGGGAGGGCCGACCCGGTTCGATCCCGCAGCCGCCAGGCTTCGTCCGTCTGCACCCCCACGACGTCGGCCTCGACGACGCGCAGCCGGTCGGATCGAGAGGCTCACGGTGCCCGTCGCACCCATCGCGGCGAGACGCTGCGGCTTGCCCGGGTGTCAACTCCGCGCGCTCAGCCGGCCGATCGATCGCCACGGTCACCACCCGCCCGTCCTCGGCGCGGGACATGAGCACCAGCACGTCGATCAGGCCCCAGCCGGTGATCCACGGCGCGTGCCCCTCGACCACCCAGCCCCAGCGTTCCTGCGTCGCTCGCACGGCCGGAGGGCCCGGCCGCCGCAGGTAGGCGAACCCGATCCCGGCCAAAGCGGAACCGTCACACAGCGGCGGGGAGCCAGGTCGGCGGACGCGGGACCGTCACCGCCGACGAGCCGCCGCACCGCGCCGTGGTGCTGCGCCCATACGAAGGCGGTCGCCCCGCATCCACCGGTGATCGCCTCGAAGACGGGGCGGGCTTCCAGATGGTCGGCTCCCATCCCTCCCGGGACGTCCGGCGGTCCCTGCAGGCCGTTCAGTCCCGCGGCACGCAGAGCATCGAGGTTCGCGCGGGGGATCGATGAGCCTTGGTCGGTCGCCTGCGCGGCGGGGAAGAGGACGTCGTCGGCGACCGTTCGAGCGCGGCGGACGGCGTCCGCGAGATCGACGGGAGCGTCCACCCGGCATCTAGTCCATAACGGACTAGCGGTCGACGTCGCCGACGACGAAGAAGATCGAGCCCAGGATCGAGATGAGGTCGGCTAGCAGCGTTGCCGGGGAGCATGGCGGGGATCACGCTGACGTTGGAGAAGGACGCCGTGCGCATCTTCAACCGGTACGGTTCCTGGCTGCCGTCACCGACCAGGTAGTAGCCCATGAGACCCAGCGGGTTCTCCGTGCGGACGTAGACCTCGCCTTCGAGCTTCAGCGTCTTGGGCAGCTTCGCCGCGCGGAACTCACCGGGCGGAAGCTTGTCGAGGCACTGCTCGATGATGTTGCAGCTCTGCTTCATGCGCTCGATCATCACCCAGAGTCGGTCGTAGCTGTCGCCGGTCTGGCCCGACCGGCACCTCGAACTCCACCTCGTCGTACTTCTCGTAGGGCTCGTCCTTGCGCGGGTCCATCGGCACGCCGCTGGCCTGCAGGACCGGGTCCGCTCGTGCCGTAGGCGATCGCGGTCTCAGCCGGCAGGACGCCGACGTTGCGGCAGCGCGCGAAGATGATCTCGTTGCCCATGATCAACGTTTCGAACTCGCGGATCCGCGTGCGCACCGCGGCGAGCACCTCGCCGCTTCGCTTCAGGAACCCGCGGGGCAGGTCGTCCTTCAGGCCGCCGACGCGACAGTACGAATGGTGCATGCGCGCGCCGGTCGCGCTCTCCATGAGGTCCTGGATCATCTCCCGCTCACGGAACGCGTAGAAGATCGGCGTCATCGCGCCCAGCTCCAGCGGGTAGGAGCCGCTGAACATCAGGTGGCTCAGCAGGCGGTTCCACTCGGCGAACATCGTGCGGATCCAGTGGGCGCGCTCGGGCACCTCGATGCCGGCGAGGCGCTCCACCGCGATCACGAACCCGAGCTCGTTGTTGAACGCGCTGATCCAGTCGTGGCGGTTCATCAGCACCAGCGTCTGGCGGGTGTCACGGAACTCTGCGAGCTTCTCGGCCGCCCGGTGCATGTAGCCGATCACCGGCTCGGCGCGGGTGATGACCTCACCGTCGAGCTCGAGGACCACCCGCAGGACGCCGTGCGTCGACGGGTGCTGCGGCCCGATGTTGAGGATCATCTCCTCGGTCGCCATGCCCTCGTCGGCGATCTCGATGTCGAGGCCGCCGCCCCGGATCATGCTCGTGACCTGGGAGCTCTGGAATGCGGGGCGTTCGGAAGTGTCGACCATCGGCTCCTATCGTAGCGGTCGGCCGGTGATCTCGGTCAGGTGGCACGCCGCGAGGTGCGGCGGGGTTCCGGCCTCCTCGCCGTCTCCTGCTGCGCGGTCGTACTTCGGGGTCAGAGCCGGATCGAGCGCGCGGCACGAGCCGTCGACGCCTGCGGCAGCGGCGTCGCCATCGGCCAGCGCCGGACACCGGGGATGGAACCGGCATCCATCGGGGATGCTGCGTGGGGTCGGGCGGCTCGCCGGCCAGCAGCCGGCGCGTCGATGCCGCTCCGCTTCGGGGACGACGTCGAGCAGCGCGCGCGTGTACGGGTGCCGCGGCGTCGGTGAGCACGTCGCGGGTCGGCCCCAGCTCGACGATCCGGCCCAGGTACATCACGGCGACGCGGTCGGCGATCGTCCACGCGAGCCCGAGGTCGTGCGTCACGATCAGGATGCGTGATCCGCGACGTCTGCCGCAGGTGCAGCAGCAGCCGCAGGATCTCGCCGCGCACGCTGACGCGTCCAGGTTGGAGACCGGCTCGTCGGCGACGATCACCCGCGGCTCCAGCGCGAGCGCGCCCGCGATCACCACGCGCTGCCGCTGGCCGCCGGAGAGCTCGTGCGGGAACAGCAGGAAGAACCGCTCCGGCGGGCGGAGCCCGGCGCGGGAGAGCGCCGCGGCCACCAGCGCCTCCTCGTCGCCCGGGATCTTGTGGATGCGGAGGCGCCTCGGCGACCGAGTCGTAGACGGTCTGGCGCGGGTTCAACGAGCCGGTCGGGTCCTGGTAGACCATCTGCACCTTGCGCCGATACGCGCGCAGATCCCGGCCCGAGCGGCTCGCCCTCGAACAGGATCCGTCCGGCATGCGGGCCGGACGAACCCCATGATCGCGCGGGCGAGCGTAGTCTTGCCGCAGCCGGACTCCCCGGCGAGCGCCACGATCTCGCCCTCGGCCAGGTCGCAGGTTCGACGCCGTCGACGGCTCGAGCGATCGCTGGCGCTCGACCCCGGCCGAGCAGGCTCGCCTTCGCGCGGCGAACGTGACGTGGAGGTCCTCGACCTCGAGCAGCGGCGCGGTCGCACGGAGCGAGCCGTCGGCGAGAGGCGCGCTCACGCGGTCACCGGCGTCGGAGGCGCGTGGGCCGGCTCCAGCAGGAGCAGGCACGCCGCTCGGCGTCCGCCGCCGAGCTCGAACGTCGGCGGATCGATCGTCGGGCACCGCTCGATCGCCTCGGGGCACCGGGGATGGAACGTGCAGCCCGGCGGCAGCTCGCGCGGGATCGGGCGGATCGCCGCCCAGCCCGGTCGGCGCTTGGATGAACGACTCGTCCCCGATCCTGCGGGAACGCGGCCGCGAGCGCCTTCGTGTAGGGGTGGGCGGGCTCGGCGAAGACCGCGGTCGCGGGGCCCTCCTCGACGATGCGCCCCGCGTACATCACCGCGAGTCGGTCGGCCACCTCGGCCAGCACCGACAGGTCGTGGGTGATGAACAGCATCGAGAGCCCGAGGTCGGCGCTGGAGCGACTTCAGCAGCTGCAGGACCTGCGCCTGCACCATCACGTCCAGCGCCGTCGTCGGCTCGTCGGCGATCACCAGCTGCGGATCGCACGCGAGCGCCATCGCGATCATCACGCGCTGCTTCTGCCCGCCGGAGAACTCGTGCGGGAAGTCGCGCGCCCGCCGCGCCGGGATCCCCACCATCTCGAGCAGCTCGGCGACGCGCTGCTCGGCCTCGCGGCCGCTCCGCGATCCGGTGGGTGAGCAGCGCCTCCTCGATCTGCTCGCCGACCCGGATCACCGGGTCGAGCGCGTGCTGCGCGCCCTGGAAGATGATCGACTCCTGGGTCCACCGGACCGCACCCAGGTCGCGCGGCGTCATCGCCAGGACGTCGGCGCCGTTCAGGACCACCTGCGCCCGTCACCGCGGTCCCGCGCGGCAGCAGGCGCAGCAGCGCCGAGCCCGATCGTGGACTTGCCGCAGCCGGACTCCCCGGCGAGCCCGAGCACCTCGCCGCGATCGATCGCGAACGAGACCCCTCGCACCGCCGGCACCGGCCCCGCCCGGGTGGCGTAGGCGACCGTGAGGTCCGCGGACCTCGAGGACGCTCATCGCTTGCGCAACCTCGGGTTCAGGATCTCCTCGATCGCGTTGCCGCACATCGTGAAGGCGAGCACCACGAGCACGATGCACAGGCCGGGGAAGCCGATCCACCACCACGCGCCGATCGTGGGTGCGGCGCCCGGGTCGAACGCCACCTCGAGCGTCTGGCCCCACGACACGCGCAGCGGATCGCCCAGCCCGATGAACGCCAGCGCCGACTCGGCAAGGATCGTCAGGGCGATCGACAGGATCGTGTTGGCGAAGATCACGGGAGCCAGGTTCGGGCAGCACGTGCTTCATGATCAGCTGGCAGTCGCTGGCGCCGAGCCCCCGGGCGCGCTCGATGAACGGACGTTCCCGCACGGAGAGCGCCTGGCTCCGGACGAGCCGGGCGGTCCCGGCCCACGACGTGAGGCCGATCACGAGCACGATGTTGAAGAACGAGGAGCCCAGGATCGACGGCCAGCACGACGGCGAGCGGCAGGAACGGCAGGACCAGGAACCAGTCGGTGAACCGCATCAGGACCGTGTCCCAGCAGCCGCCGCGGTAGCCGGCGACGATGCCGATCAGCGGAGCCGACCACCATCGACACCGACCGCCGCGAGCAGCCCGATCGAGCAGCGAGGGCCTCGATCCCCAGACCACCAGCGCCAGGACCGACCGCCCCGCGTCGTCGGTCCCCATCGGGTACTCCCAGCGACGGCGGCGCCAGGATCGGGCCGTCGACCTTCGTGACGTCGAGCTCGGACGGCATCGACCAACACGGGCGCGAAGATCGCCATCAGCACGAACACGACCAGGATCGCGAGCCCCGCCATGCCCATCCAGCTCGTGCCGGTAGATCGCCCAGAACCGCTTGGCGGCCAGCTTGCCGGCGTTCGCCACGTGAGCGAGCGGCGCAGGACTCCGCGCGGCGGGCTGTCGGTCGGATGGTCGGAGTGGTCGACCCATCGATCACGCCTCCCGCACCCGCGGGTCGATCAAGCCGTACAGCAGGTCCGCGACCAGGTTCGCGACCAGCACCGCGAGGCTGAAGAACAGGAACAGCCCCTGGAGCAACCGGAAGTCCTGCGAGTCGAGCGCTTCGATCGTGAGGAGACCGAGGCCCGGATACGAGAACACCAGCTCGACCGTGAGCGCGCCGCCGATCATGAAGCCGAACGACAGCGCGATCAGCGAGACCGTCGGGAGCAGCGCGTTGCGAACCGCGTGTCGCCAGAGCACCCGGTCCTCACGGATGCCCTTGGCGCGCACCGCGGTGATGTACTCCTCCCCCAGCACGTCCAGCAGCGACGACCGCATCACCAGGTAGAACTCACCGATGTAGCCGAGCGTCAGCGTCAGCACCGGCAGGAACAGGTGGTTCGCGATGTCGACGCAGCCGCGCGAGACCGGTGAGCCCGCTGTTCGGCGTCTCGAACCCGCCGGAGGGGAACCACCCGAGCGTCGGTCGAGAAGACGATCAGCAGCATCATCGCCGAGCCAGAAGTCGGGCGTCGAGTAGAAGGTGAGCGAGAAGCCCATCGACGATCGATCGAGCGGCTGCTCCCGCCGCCACCCTCCGCGGATGCCGAGGTACACGCCGATCACGATCATCAGGACGGTCGCGGTCCCCACCAGCAGCAGCGTCGCGCCACAGGTCCCGCAGGAACACCGACATCACCGACTCGCCCGGGTAGATGAACGAGTCGCCGAAATCCAGCGCAGCGTGTCGCCGAGGTAGTCGACGAACTGCGCCGGCAGCGGCTTGTCGCAGCCCGAGCTCCTCGATCTTGGCCTGCTGGCCTCCGGCGAGAGCTGGACCCCGCGCTGCCGGGTCAGGAGCCGGACCGGATCGCTCGGCATGATCCGGAACAGGAAGAAGTTGACGACGATGATGAACCACAGCGTGACCAGCGCCTGCAGGATCTTCCGGCCGAGGTATCGCCAGCCGCCCATCAGCGATGGAAGCGCGTCGGTCACGCGGCGTAGTGCTCGCTGCGGCGCCGCCGGCGCCAGGATCGTCCCGCCGACGCAGCGCCACGATCGCGATCGAGCCCGCCGATCCACACCGCCGCCGGCATCCCGCTGTCGGCGCCGCCGACGGCGGGGCGTTCGTCGCCGGTTCGAGCGCCATCACCGAGTAGGCGTTGCCCCAGAACGCCGCGCCGTCGGGCTCGGGCCAGCGGCAGGAAGCCCTGCCCACCGGTCGCGAGCGCCACGCCTCGAAGGAGTTCGGGTACCACAGCACGATCTCGGGCATGTCGCGGTACAGGATCTGCTGCATCTCGTGACACGATCGCCTGGCGCTCGTCCTCGTCGAGCGCGCGTCTGCTGCTCCTCGTAGAGCGCGTCGTACTCGGGGTTCGCGTAGCAGGTGTCGCTCCAGTAGCCGCACTGCCCGCTCGTGAAGCTCGACAGGATGAAGTCGGGGTCGGGGCCGGTGCCCCACGAGTAGATGATCATGTCCCAGTCGAAGCTCGTACCACTGGTCGTAGAGCTTGCTGTCGGTCATCGACTTGGTACGAGGCGTCGATCCCGATGTCGCGGAGCCACCCCTCGATGAACGGCGCGGCCTTGATCGCGGCCGGGTCGGTGGTGGCGATGAACAGCCGCACTCCAGCGGATCGCCGCCGCCGGGCATCTCCCGGATGCCGTCCCCGTCCGTGTCCATGTAGCCGGCCTCGTCGAGCATCCTGGCTGGCCTCGGCCGGGATCGAACCCGATCACCTCCTCGGCGGGCGGCTCCCAGTGCCAGTAGGTCGTACAGCGGCGGCGATCGGCGACGTCCCCGGCGTCGCCGTACCCGCGCAGCACGCGATCGACGAGCGTCGGCCTTGTCGATGGCCCACGCGACCGCCTCACGCACGACCGGGTCCGAGCACCGCCGGGTGCGCCGTGCTCGTTCGGGATCGTCCGACGAGGTTGAACGACAGCTGGTGGAACGCCTCGGCGCTGGTCACCACCGCCTCGATGTTCGGCTTGTCCTTCACGCGTCTCGTACAGCCCCGGGGTGGCGATCTGGTGTAGTCGATCTCGCCCTTGATCAGCGCCTGCATGACCGCTTCGTCGGAGTTGTAGACGCGGAAGACGATCTCGTCGATCGCGGGTGCGCCGCCGTAGTAGTCGTCGCGCGCCTCGAGCCGCCAGAACTCCCCGGGCTCCCACTCGACCAGCTTGAACGGCCCCGACTCGTCACGGTGTTCGGGGAAGTTCTTGAGTCCTCGATCTCCTTCGGCGTCATGCCTCCCCAGATGTGCTCGGGCAGCGATCAGGCTGTAGCCGGGCCAGCCCGGGGACCAGGCGTCGGGCGCGTGGTCGTCCACACGATCGTGTGGTCGTCGGTGGCCACGATGCTCTCGGTGAACGCGGTAGCCGTCGGTCCACGAGCTGATGTCGTTCTCGATGATGAAGTTGGCCGTCCACACGAAGTCGTGCGCGGTGAGCGGCACGCCGTCGCTCCAGGTGAGGCCTCCGGCAGCACGAACGTCCAGGTCAGCCCGTCCTCGCTGACGTCTCCTGGTCGGCATCTCGGTCACAGCTCCGGCTCGAGCGCGTAGTCCTCCTGGCCGAGCCGGAGGATCCCGTCGTACATCATGCCCGGTCAGGAACGCACTCGTTCGCGTCGATCTGGCTGATCGGGTTCGCCGAGTTGAGGTCGCCGGTGACCCCGACCGTGAACGTCACCGTGGGCTCGGGCGACGGAGTGGCCGACTGAGCCAGCGCGGCGCCGCGCACACGAGGTCACCGACCAGCCCCACCGCAGACCACGATCGCCATCGTCTTGCGCAGGCCTCGCATGCGCTCGCCCTCCCGGGTCGCCGGTCGAGCGTGCCGATGCTACGCGATGAGTGGGGTCGAACGGAACCCAACCGTTCGACGGCCGGTCACGGATCGGAGACGCTAGGCTTCGCGCATGGCCGACGCTCGACGGACGGTCCCCTCGGTGGACGCTGCTGCTGCGCTCGGAGCCCGGGCAAGCGCGCCGCGGCCTCCTTCGGCCGGCCGTTGCTGAAGCGGATGCTCGTGCGAGACGCTCGCGCAGGTCCGCGCCGACGTGGCCGGACGGCGGCGAACCGCCGATCGCCGACGAGATCCTGGCCACGGCGGCCGGACGCGCCTCGCGGATCGTCGGCGGGCCTGACGCCGGTGATCAACGCGACGGGCGTGGTGCTGCACACGAACCTGGGCCGCGCGCCGCTGCCCGAGGCAGCGGTCCGCGGCAGCCGCGCGCGCGGCGCGCGGCTACGCCGATCTGGAGGTCGACCGCGAGACCGGCCGGCGCGGCAAGACGGACGACCCGGGCCGAGACGATGCTCGCCGCGATCACCGGCGCCGAGGACGCGCTGGTCGTGAACAACTGCGCCGCCGCCCTGCTGCTTGCGCCTCGCGGCGCTGGCGAAGGGCAAGCAGGTGCTGGTCTCGCGCGGGGAGCTGATCGAGATCGGCGGCGAGTTCCGGATCCCGGACATCATGGCGCGCGTCCGGCGCCAAGCTCGTGGAGGTCGGCACGACGAACCGCACCCGCCTCGCCGACTACCGGAGCGCGGCGACCGATCGCCGGGCGCCGATCCTCAAGGTGCATCCCTCGAACTACCGGGTGGTCGGGTTCACGGCCTCGGCCTCCGCCAAGGACCTGGCGGCCCTCGCCCGCCGCCACGGCGTCCCGCTCCTCTACGACGTCGGCTCGGGCCTGCTCGCACACGAGCCACGGGATGCCGGCCGGACGAGCCGGCGGTGGCCGACGCCCTCGCCGACGGCGCCGACCTGGTGATGTTCTCCGGCGACAAGCTGCTCGGCGGACCGCAGGCCGGGCTGCATCGTCGGCGCGCGCCGACCTGATCGCCAAGCTCCGCGCGCACCCGGTCGCCCGCGCGGTGCGCGTCGACAAGATGCAGGTCGCGGCGCTCGAACAGGTCCTGGCGATGTACGCGCGCGGCCAGGACGACGACGTGCCCGTGCATCGGATGTTGCGGGAGCCGTCGCGACGTCGGTGCACAAGCGCGCGCAGCGACTGGCCGAGGCGCTCGGCGGCGACCTCGAGCACGCCCACGTCCATCGGTGCGAGTCGGTGGTCGGCGGTGGCTCCACGCCCGGGACGGCCGATCGCCGTCGTGGGGGGTCCGCGTGACGGTGCCCGATCCGCCGGCGTTCGCCGGCTCGGCTCGCGATCGGGCAGTCCTCGTCGGTGTTCTGCCGCGTGGCCGACGACCACGTGCTGTTCGACGTGCGGACCGTGACCGACGAGCAGGTCCCCGACCTCGCGCGCGCGATCCTGTACGCGATCGAGGGCGACGAGTTCGTCGAGGACGACTGACGCCCGATGCGCGCCTCGCCGTGCGATCGGGCCCCGCGTCGTCGCGACGGCGGGCCACGTCGACCACGGCAAGTCCTCGCTGATCGTGCGGCTCACCGGCATGGACCCCGACCGTTGGGACGAAGAGAAGCGCCGGGGGCTCACGATCGACCTCGGCTACGCGTGGTGCACGCTGCCGAGCGGCCGGGAGATCGGGTTCGTCGACGTTCCGGGCCACGAGCGGTTCATCGGCAACATGCTCGCGGGCGTGGGGCCGGTGCGCTCGTGCTGTTCGTCGTGGCGGCCGACGAAGGCTGGGCGCCTCAGTCCGAGGAGCACCTCCAGATCCTCGACGTCCTCGGCGCTGACGGCGGGCGTGATCGCGCTGACGAAGCGCGATCTCGTCGACGACGAGACCCTCGCGCTGGCGACGGACGAGGTCCGGGAACGCCTCGCGGGCACCGCGCTGGCCGGAGCGCCGATCGTCCCGGTCTCGTCGGAGACGCGGCGACGGGCGTCGACGCGCTGCGCGGCGGCCCTCGACGACATGCTCGACCGACGCCCCGGACCCCGATGCCGGCGCGGACCCGGCTGTTCGTCGACCGGGTGTTCACCATCAAGGGCGCCGGCACCGTGGTCACGGGCACGCTCACGGGCGACTGCCTGGCGGTCGACGACGAGGTCGAGCTGTTCCCGTCGGCGTCGGCGCGCGCGGATCCGCTCGCTCCAGAGCCACCGTCCGCAGTCGAGGACGCGCGCTGCCCCGTGTCCCGGGTCGCGGTCAACCTCGTCGGCGTCGAGCGCGACGACCTCGCGCGCGGCGACGTGCTCATCGCCCGGCGACCTGGCGGCCCACGCGGCGAGTTCGAAGCGGTGGTGCGACCGGTCCGGGGCCTGCGCCACGTCCCGGCCGCGCGGCGCCTACAAGGTCTACGCGGGCAGCGCCGAGGTCGACGCCAGGATCCGGATCTACCCGGGATCGGCCGGGACCGCCGCGGACGAGACCTTCGTGCGTGCGCGGACCTCCGAACCGCTCATCCTCGACGTCTGCGACCGGTTCGTGCTGCGGGACGCGGGACGCCGGGAGACCGTCGGCGGCGGCGAGGTGCTCGACGTGGCGCCGCCGCGCGCGCGGGCGCCGACGCCGCCGAGCGGCTCGCCGCCCGCCGCGCGCTCGAGCCGGGACGACCTGCCCGAGCTGCTCGCGACCGAGCGAGGCGCGATCCCGGTAGCCGAGGCGGCGCGCGCTCACCGGGTCGCAGCGCCCGGCGGCGTGACCGTCGGCGCGTGGTTCGTCGCGTGCCGGCCTGCGAGAGGAGGCAGAACGAGCCGTGACCTCGCTGGCGGCGCGCCACCACGCCGAACACCCGCTGGAGGACGGCGTCGACGTCGGCAGGGGCTCGCGCCGGGATCGCCGACGACGCTCCGGGCGGCCCGCGCCCCCACCGGACCCGCACCTGATCGAGGCGCTGCTTCGGGACATGGTCGACCGCGGCGCCCTGGCGGCTCCGGCCACGACGATCCGTCTGCCCGACCACGGCGTCGCGCTCGACGAGCACGACGCCGACGTCGCTCGCCTCCTCGCAGGCGATCGGCGGGGACGCCGCCGTGGCGCCGCCCACGATCTCCGGAGCTGGTCGCGGCCGGGCATCGACCGCGGCGTCATCGAGGCCGCCTCGCGAGCCGGCGCTCGTGGTGCAGGTGTCGCCCGACCTCGTCTTCACGCCCGGACCTCGTCGAGCGAGCGCGAAGCGATCGTGCGCGCCGCGCACCGACGGGGATCACCGTGAGTGCGCTTCCGCCAGTCGCTCGAGACGAGCCGGAAGTTCGCGGTTCCGCTCCTGGAGTACTTCGACCGGGCGGGTGAGACCCGCCGCGACGGCGACCTGCGGTTCCCGCGCAGGACCGCGGCCGTCAGGCCGAGCCGGTCAGGCTCGCGACCACCGCGACCTCGACGCATGAGCCCGAGCGGAAGGGACGCGATGCCGACCGCCGCCCGTGCATGCGCCCCTTCCTCGCCGAGCACCTCGACCAGGAGCTCGCTCGCGCCGTTGGCGACCTGCGGGTGGTCCACGAAGCCGTCGACGGCGGCCACGTAGACCGTGACCTGCGCGATGCCCTGCGACCGTTCGAAGCTGCCCCCCAGCGCGCGCCGGATCGCCGACAACGCCTGCAAAGAAGCTTGCCTGGCGGCAGCCGCCGCGTCGGTTGTGCTAACGGATGTCGGAGTCGCCCAGGCGCCCCGGATGCATGACCTTCCCGTCGCTGCATGGGCACCTGGCCCGCCACGTAGGCCACGTCTCCGGCCAGCCGCACCGGCACGTAGGCGGCGACGGCCGAGGGCGGGTCGGGAAGCTCGATCCCGAGCTCGGACATTCGTCGAAGGATGTCGGCGTCGTTCATCGCGCGCATCCTCCCACGACGCCCGCGCTGCGGGGCGAACACGTCTGCCTCGAGACGGCTTCGCGAGCTCGTTGCCGGAGGATCGCCCGTCGCTCCATCTCGTTGAGGCCGCCCCAGATCCCGTGGGTGTCGCGGATTCTCAGGGCGTACTCGAGGCACTCGTCCCGGACGGGGCACGAGCGCAGATGGCCTTGGCGACCGCCTCGCGAGCGTCCTTCTCGGAGCGTTCTCGAAATAGCTGGGCGCGAAGAAGTACGTGGAGTCCTCGCCTCGGCAGGCGGCGCTGTGCTGCCACGCGATCGCCAGGTCGTTCGTGCATGTCTACCCGGTTGTTCGTATGCAGCGGGGTTCGGGATTCGGTCGAACCACGGCCGGCAGGGCCCCTCACACGAGATCGCCACGTCCGGCCCGCGCCGTGACCGGCGGGTTCGGGGTCTCAGGCGTCGCTGGGACCGGCGGCGGCTCCCACCTCGTCGGGCTCGGCCTCGGCCTCCACCCGCAGGATGAGCCCGTCGACGCCGCGAACCCGCACCTTCGTCCCGGGAGCGATCGAGTCCCCGCCCGACCGGCCGCGCCACATGGCGCCCTTCACGTAGACCGGCCCATCCGGGGCGAGCCTGCCCCTGGCCTCGCCGACCAGGCCGATCAGGCCCTGCTGCGTGTCGACGATCCGGTCGCGTGACTGGATCGCCACGGTGAGCGCGAAGCCGTAGTAGAGGAGGCTCGCGACCACCGCGCCGCCGATCAGCCACGGAGAGATCGCGATGGCGCGGCGCCACCTGGTTCCAGGCCAGGACCGAGCCGCCGGCGAACGCCGCGAGCCCGAGCCACGTGAACACCCCGAGCCGGCGCAATGAACGTCCAGGGTCATGAGCCCGATGCCGAGCAGCAGCAGCGCCATGCCGGGCCACCACGGGGGCGCGACCCACAGCCCGTACGCGGCGAGTCCCAGCATGCCGACACCCGCGAACCCGGCGAACCCGAACCCCGGCTGGGTCAGCTCGAAGGCCAGGCAGGCGAGCCCCAGCACGAGCAGGAAGTAGACCATCGAGGGCGTCGCCACCCCGTGCGGCGACCCGCTTGATCGGGCCGAGGTTGTCGAACCGGACGTCGACCGTGCGCTCGTTCGCCTGTTGCTCCGTCGTCGCGATCCGCGTCTGCAGGGTGACGGGACCGGCCGCGGTCTGCACGGTCTCGCCGTCGATCGTGTTCAGCAGGTCCGGCACCGACGTGCGCCGCGACGGTGGCGAAGCCCAGGTCGAGCGCCTCCTGCGCCGTCAGCGGACGGTCGTCCCAGTCCGAGCGACGTGTCCTTCCCGCGGGCGTCGAGCCAGCCCTCGATCGTCTCGGTCAACCCCGGCCAGGTGCGGTCGGGATGCGAGAGATCGATGGGGTCGCAGCGGCCCCGTCTGGGAGCCCGGCGAGACCCCCGCGAGCGACGACGCGTACATGAGCAGCAGCCCGGCGCCGCTCGCGTTGGCCGGCGACGTGGTCGGACCCACGAGCGATCACGGGCACCGGCATGTCGACGATGCGCTGCGCGAGCGCCACCCCGTCCTGATCCGAGCGTGCCGGAGGTGTCGAGCTGCAGCACGACGACGGCCCCGTCGGCCTCCGCGGAGGTCAGCCGCTCGTCCAGGTACCCCAGGAGCGGGCGGTCGATCGCGCCTTCCACCTTGAGGACGACCACGCTCGGTCGTGGCGGCGCCGGCGAAGGAGATCGGCAGCACGGCGAAGACACCGAAACAGCAGAGGAAAAGGGCCGTGCGACGCATGGGCCACCCATCGTACCCGCGGGTGCCCGGAGTATCCTGGTCCGGCATCCCATGCGCCGACCCTCCCCTCTCGCGGGCGCCGATCCTCGGCCGATCACCGATCGCTGGTCTTCAAGCCGCTGGCGGTCGCGTTGCTCGTGCCCGTGATCGCGCTGTCGGGCGCGCTGATGGCGATCATCCTCGCGCCCCCGTTCATCGGTGCCGCGCTCGGCGTGATGCGGGTCGACGCGAAGCTCGACGCGCTGGGGGCCGACTTCACGCGGATCCCGCGCTTCCCCGAGCGATCCACGATCTACGCGAACGACGGCCACGACCGTGCTCGCCACCGTGTACCTGGACAACCGCGAGATCGTGCGACTCAGCGAAGGTCAGCAAGCCGGCCCGCAAGGCCGTCCTGGCGATCGAGGACTCGAGCTTCTACGAGCACGGCGCGCTGAGCTGGACTCGATGCTTCGCGCCCTGGTCGAGAACGTGCGCGCGGGCGAGGTCGTGCAGGGCGGCTCGACGATCACCCAGCAGCTCGTGAAGAACACGCTCGGGCTCGATCCGCTCGACCAGAGCTTCGAGCGCAAGTTCCAGGAGCTGGCGCTCGCGATCCGGGTCGAGCAGCGGTACACGAAGGACGAGATCCTCGCGATGTACCTGAACCAGGTCTTCCTGGGCAACGGCGTCTACGGGATCGGGACGGCGTCGAAGTTCTACTTCCACAAGCCGGCCTCCGAGCTCACGCTGACCGAGGGCGCCATGCTCGCGGGCATGATCAGGACCCCCGCCAACTACGACCCGCTCGACACACCCGGTCAAGGCCGCGGGTGCGGCGCAACGACGTCCTCAACCGGATGATCGCCCTCGGAGCCGAGGGCTCGCCCGTGGGCATCAAGCGATCGGTCGGGGAGAAGGCGAAACCCCAGCCGATCGGCTTGCCCAGGACGTCGGCCAGAAGCTCTCCAGAGGAACCAGCCGTTCTTCGTGCGTTACGTGAACAGGCAGATCCTCAACAACGCGAACGGCGCCTACGACGCGCTCGGCAAGAGCGAGAAGGCCCGTCAACGCACGTTGTTCGAGGGCGGGCTGCAGATCGTCACCACGCTCGACCGCCGAGTGGCAGTCGTTCGCCCAGCAGGCCGCGAACGCGCCCTACCAGGTGGCCATGCCCACCAACGGCAGGCGCACCCCGACACCTCGATCGTCTCCGTCGACAACAGGAGGGCGCGATCCGCACGATGCTCTCGGGCAAGAGCTACCGCGAGGACAAGCTCGACCTGGCGACGACGGTCCACCAACCGGGTTCGTCGTTCAAGCCGTTCATCCTGGCCGCGGCGTTCGAGAAGGGCGTGCCTCCGTCGCAGACCTACTCGAGCTCTTCGCCGTTCTGCAGCCCCGCTGTGGGACGACGACGACGGGTGCGTGCAGAACGCCGAGGGCGCCGGCTCCGGGGGGCAGGTCGACCTGTGGAGCGCCACCGAGAACTCGATCAACGTCGTGTTCGCGCAGCTGATCCTGGACGTCGGCCCCGAGACGGTGCCGCCGGTCGCGAACAAGATGGGGTTCACGAACGAGCTGCCGGGTGTCGCCGCCCTCGCGACCGGCTCGGTCGACGTCTCGCCGCTGGACATGGCGTCTGGGTATGCCACGCTCGCGAACGGCGGCGTGCACTGCGTTCCGTACGCGGTCGAGACGATCCTTCGGGACGGCAAGAACCTCTACGAGCATGAGGCCGACTGCGAACGGGCCTTGCAGCCCGACATCGCGAACCTGATCAGCGCGATGATGGAGCGGGTGCCGGTCTCCGGGACCGCAGCGTCGGCGTTCTCGTTGGGATGGGGACCCTGGCCGGTGGCGGGCAAGACGGGCACGGCCAACGACAACGTCGCCGTGTGGTTCTGCGGCTACACGCGCCAGGTGGCGACCGCGGTGTGGGTCGGCTCCCACGGCACTGCCGTTCCCGCTGGGGTTCGGGAAGTGTTCGGCGGCACGGTCGCCGCCCCGATCTGGCGCGCGTACATGATCCAGCGTGATGCAAGGGCAGGACGCGATCGGCTTCCCCGATCCGCCTCCCCCGACCCCAATCGACGGTGCCGAACGTCCTTGGGATGACGGCCGACGAGGCGATCGCGACGCTGAGGGACGCCGGGTTCAACTGGCCGCTCGTCCACGTGGACTCCACGAAGAAGCAGGACACCGTCGCGACGCAGTGCACCGGCGCCGGCGGCGCCTCGGCCGAGCTCGGTCTGTCGATCCAGCTGGGGATCAGCACCGGCGTGGCGCCCGAGGAGAAGGTTCCCGACGTCGTCGGCCTGACCTCGGTCGCGGCGCCGCCAGGCCCTCAGCGACGCCGGATTCGAGGTGCGGACCGTCACGAAGGACGTGCGCAAGCCCGAAGACGACGGCATCGTGCTGTCGCAATCACCGGCCTCGGGAACGCCGGCGGCAGACGGGAGCACCGTCACGATCGACGGTGGGCAAACGCTCGGGCGGGGGTTAGGGCCGTCAGCCGCCGAGCCGGGCCTTGACCTTCGTCCTGGACCACCGCCCCGTCGACCCGGCCCTTCGCCTTGCCCATCACCATGCCCATGACCGTGCCCATCTCCTGCATTGAGCCGGCGCCGGTCGCGGCGATCGCCTCGTCGATCAGCGCGTCGATGGCGGCCTCGGACAGCTGCTCGGGCGCGAAGGCCGCCAGGACCGCGCGCTCGGCCCCCTCCTTGTCGGCGAGCTCCGCGCGACCGGCTCCCCGAACGCCTCCGCCGCTTCGGCGCGCTTCTTGACCTCCTTGGCGGCGACCTCGCGGACCTCCTCGTCGGAGAGCTCGTGGCCGACCTCGTCCTCCTTGTAGCGGTTCGCCGACGGCGAACATCCGAAGGGTGCCGACGGTAGTCTTGTCGCGCGCCCTCATGGCGTCGGTCATCTCCCGGTGGAGCCGCGACTTCAGCGGAGCGTCCGTCACTACACTGCCTTCCCGTGATGTCCCCGTCGTGCTCGCGTTGTCGCTGCTCGGCATCCGCTGCGTGCTCTGCGGCATCTTCGATCGAACGCCGTTGGTACCGGCTGGTCCGTCACCGCCTGGCCATCCTACCGGCGGAGCGCGGACCGCAGCCCACTGACCGTCCTGCACCTTTCCGACCTGCACTTCGTCCGAGGACGAGCAGCCAAGTCGCATCGATTCCTCTCGTCCCTGCCCCGCGCCGACGTGACCGTGGTGACCGGCGACTTCCTTGCCGAGCCGGAGGCCGTGGAGACCGCCGTGGAGGCACTGCGGCCCGTACGTGGCCGGCTGGCGTCCTGGTTCGTGCTCGGATCGAACGACTACTTCGAGCCACGTCCGCTGAACTACCTCGCGTACTTCCGGAAGCGGCGCAAGCGCCGAGGGGCCGCGCGCGGCCGTGCCGACGACCTGCGCGCCCAGCTCGAGCGCGATGGCTGGGTCGATCTCACCAACGTCCGCCACCAGGTCGACCTGGATGGCCTCCCGATCGAGGTGCTCGGCCTCGACGACGCGCACATCCGCTGGCACGACCTCCGGGTCGCGCCGCGGACGGCGCCCGAACGCTTCGGGTTCGCCGTGATGCATTCCCCGGACTCGGCCCCGGAGGCGGCGGCCCTCGGCTACGACCTGATGGTCGCCGGGCACACGCACGGGGGGCAGGTCTGCCTGCCCGTCGTCGGCGCGCTGGTAACCAACTGCTCGATGCCCCGTCGTCTGGTCAAGGGCGTGATCCGGATGGGCGGCGCCGTCCTGCACACCTCTCCCGGCATGGGCACGAGCAAGTTCGCGCCGTTCCGCTTCTTGTGTCGGCCGGAGGCCACCCTGCTCGAGCTCCGGGCTCGCCCCGATGGAGCGGGTCGGGAGCCTTCTCGGCCCTGACCATCGGGCATCCGACTCGCTACACTCTGAGGTCCTCGGGACGTGGCGCAGCTTGGTAGCGCGCAGCGTTCGGGACGCTGAGGTCGCGGGTTCAAATCCCGCCGTCCCGACCCGAGGCTCCGGAGGACGGGCGCGATCTGCGGCCCGTCCTCCGTCATTTTCCGTAGGACTCCACTCACCTTGCCGACCTGGGGAAACGGTTCGGTCGCCGAACGGGGATCCGTACGGACGTTTGACGCCTTCCGAACCGGCCGCTAGCCTCGTTGCCCGTAAGGCTCCGCAACCGGAAACGGCCATCGGAGCCTTTGCCATATCTGACGGAGCGCAACGGAGCGCACAGGAGGGTTATGCCCGGGGCCACCAAGCGACTCGCACGGCTGTTCGCAGCCGTCGTGTTCGTGGTCCCCGTCATCCTCGGCTCTCTCGTCACCAGTTCCGCCGCAGCGCCCACGCAAGAAGACGTCGCGGCCGCGAAGGAGAAGCTGAACCAGCTGGGCGAGGAGCTCGAGGTCGCGATCGAGGCCTACAACGAGGCCAAGGTCCAGCTCAGCGCCATCCAGGAGAAGCTCAACTCCGCCCTGGAGGAGAAGCAAGCCGCCGACTCGGAGGCCAAGGCCGCCACCGAGGATCTCGAGGTCCGGGCGGTCGAGGCGTATACGGGCACCGGGTCACAGCTCGACGTGCTCCTGGGAGCCGAAGACTTCAGCGAGTTCTCGGACCGGCTCGAGTTCATGGGGGCGATGGCCCAGAACGACGCCGACCTCGCGAGCGCCGCCGCGAACGCCCGGCAGCGCGCCGAATGGGCAGCGATCGAGTACGGCAAGGCGCTCGACGAGCAGAAGGCCGAGCTCACCGAGATGTCCACCCATCGCGAGGACATCCAGCGCATGCTGGACGAGCAGCAAGAGCTGTACGAGCAGACGAACCAGGACTATCAGGACTACATGGCTCGGCAGCGGGCGGCCGCCGCTGCCGCTGCCGCCGCCGAGCAGAACGGCGGCACGCCCCCCTCCGGCGGAGGAGGCGAGATCCCCGACCCCGGCTACAACCCTCCGCCGCCACCACCGCCCGGCTCCGGGGCCGGCGCCGCGGTCAGCGCC
Organism: uncultured Actinomycetes bacterium; assembly: GCA_963758715.1. Classification (GTDB taxonomy): domain Bacteria; phylum Actinomycetota; class UBA4738; order UBA4738; family HRBIN12; genus JAOUEA01. Next base: position 65,900 of record CAVWWK010000005.1, on the reverse strand, counting down.
GCGATGTCCGTGATCGGCGCGCCCTACGTGTTCAGTTCCGCCGACCCGAACGTGGGCTTCGACTGCTCCGGCCTGACCTCGTGGGCGTGGGCGCAGGCGGGCGTCTACCTGCCGCACTCCTCGACCTCGCAGGCCTACTCCGGCGCGGTCGTGCCCTCACTCTCACAGGCGATGCCCGGTGACCTGCTGTTCTTCTACTCGCCGATCAGCCATGTCTCCCTGTACATCGGAGGCGGCCAGATGGTGCACGCGCGGCACCCCGGTCCCGGCGGCCAGGTCCAGGTCGGCTCCGTGGCGGGCTACGGCACGCCCGTCGTCCGCATCGTCCGTCCCGGCTAGGTCAGACCGGGGGCGAACCGCCGGCCAGCAGGGCTTCCAGGTCTGCCAGGCGCACCCTCGCCTGTTGGACCAACGCCTCGTTCTCGATGGCCTCGGCTTCCCTGATCGCCTCCGTCAGAAGATCGGCCGCCTGCTTGGCCCGCACGTCGCTCTTGGCCGCGGTGGCGTACTTCAGCTTCTCGTCGGCCTTCACGATCAGGTCGAAGATCTCGTTGGGCTCCATGGTTCCCCTCTCCGATGGCCTCTCCGATGGCCGATGCCGCACTCCGACGATACGCCCCGCGGCACGTGCCGCCGTCACGGACGCGTACCTTCGCGGCATGGACCCGGTGAATGTCCGACGAACGGCAGGGGAACCCTCCCCGCCAACCCTGTCGGTTCGAGCGCCGTTCGCCGACACTCGTGTCACGAACCCGGGAGGTGCGCGATGCAACTGGAGCACGACGACGGTGAGATCGAAGCGCGCCGGTCGATCGTTCGCACGATGAACCACGACCCGTACGACGTGTGGACGCGCGACAGCCTCGCACGGACGCTGGGTTTGTCGTCGGCGATGACGGCGCGCGTCCTGGGAGAGTTGGTGAGCTCTGGGCTGGTCCACCGCATGTCTGGAGACGAGTACACCGTCGCAGGCACGGAGAACTGACCCGGTCACGGCCGTTCGGCGAGTGCCGCGACCTGGGCAGCCTCGTCCCGGATCCGCTTGGAGTCGGCAAGTCGGTCGAGCCACGCGGGAGGCACATCGTCGATGCCGTGCAAGGCACCGAGGAGCGCTCCCGTAACCGCGGCGTTCGTGTCCGTGTCGCCGCCGAACGCGACCAACTCCCGAAGTCCTCGCTCGAAGGGCCGAGCCTCGCCGGCCATCCGGAGCGCGACGCCGGCAGTGAACAGCGCGAAGCCCTGGTCGGGACCGTCGATCGGGCGTTCGACGCCGGAAGCAGCCGTGAGGTAGTCGAGCTCCTCCCCTCCTTCGCGTCCGGCGACCGCTTCCAACGCGTCGCGCACCGCCCGTTCGGGGGCTTCACCTCGGATCAGCGCGGCGGTGGCCAGGCTCACGGCGAGACACGCCGTCCGGCAGCGCCCGTCCCAGTGGGTGATCGCGCTCAGCGCCGGCGCGGCGTCGTGCAGCCCGTCGGGACGGCTCGCATACGCCGTGCCGAGCGGTGCGCAGTACATCAAGCTGCCGTTCCCCGCGCTCACCTCCGGTCCCCGGCGTTCGAACACAGCCTGTGCGGCGTCCTGCGTGCCCCGAAGGTGCTCTCGGAGAGCCGCCGCCGTCTGGTTGCCGACGTCGGGAGGCGAGGACTCGAACCAGGTCAGGTGCCGTCGCAGCACGTCGGCGGTGTCGAGCACGCCGCCCGTCGCGATGAGGCTCGTCCACAGGTTGCGCGCCATGGCCGTGTCGTCGGTCGTCGCGCCCGGCGGCAGGCCCATCCAGGGAAGCGCGAACGCCGGGAGCGGGTCGGGGATGTCGTGCGCCCGCCGGAACTCGAACGGGGCGCCGAGCGCGTCGCCGATCGCCAGCCCCACGATGCTGCCGATCGCCCGCTCTCGTATCGACGTCACGACGAGCGAGCCTACCGGGGCGTTCCCGCAGGTCAACTGGTATCTTCGGTGGGCACCAGGGCACGCGTTCTCGCAGTCCGCTGCCTCATCCGGCGACACTTCACGGTCAGGGGTCCTCCAGCCCCACGCCCTGACCAGCGAGAACACCCGACGGGCTGGATGTGAGCGAGGAACGACACGTGGACAAGATCGGACCCAAGCACCGCACCTGCCGGCGGGTCGGCGCGCCGCTCTGCGGACGCCCGAACTGCCCCTCGAACAAGCGCCCCTATCCGCCGGGACAGCACGGCCGAGGGCGCAAGCGCATCTCGGAGTATCAGACCCGTCTGGTGGAGAAGCAGAAGCTCCGCGCCATCTACGGCGTGAGCGAGAGCCAGATGCGTCGCTACTACGACGAGGCCACGCGGAGCCGGGGCGTTACCGGCGAGGAGCTGATCGGCAGGCTCGAGACGCGCCTGGACACCGTCGTGTTGCGTCTGGGCTTCGCGCTCACCACCAGGCAGGCCCGCCAGCTGGTCTCACACGGCCACGTGCTCCTCGACGGCAAGCGCCTCAACGTGCCGAGCGCGAAGGTTAAGCCCGGCCAGACGATCGAGATCTCGGGCAAGGCGAAGAACTTCGTCGCGGTGCGCGAGGCCCTCGAGATCACCGCCGACCCACCCGCCTACCTCTACCGGAACAAGGACGAGGTCTCGGGCACGCTCTCGCGTTCGCCCGAGCGCACCGAGGTGCCGCTGCCGGTCGAGGTCGAAGAGCGCCTCATCGTCGAGTACTACTCCTAAACCGTCCGTCCTTCACGGCGGTCTTCGGCGTCGCGGATCGCCGTGGCGGCATTGATCAGTCCGATGTGGCTGAACGCCTGTGGGAAGTTCCCCAGGAGCGCGCCGCTCACCGGATCGACCTCCTCGGCGAGCAGACCGACGTCGTTGCGATAGGCCATCGCTCGCTCGAAGGTCGTGCGGGCGTCATCGAGTCGCCCCGCCATCGCCTGGGCCTGCGCGAGCCAGAACGTGCAGAGCAGGAAGGTCCCTTCCTCGCCCTCCATGCCGTCGTCGGTGCGGTATCGGTAGAGGAGACCGCGCTCGTCGGACAGGCCGGCGACGACGGCATCGATCGTCGACAGCACGTGGGGATCGTCTGGAGGAAGGAACCCGACGATCGGGATCATCAGCGCCGACGCGTCCAGGTCGTCCGTGTCGAGTGTCTGCGTGAACGATCTCGCCGCCTCGCTCCAGCCGCGGGTCTCGATCTCTTCACGGATCTCGGCGCGTGTGTCCCTCCAGGCCTCCACACGGTCCAGGGCCTCGAGGCTCTGCGCCATCGCGATCGCGCGGTCGAGCGCGACCCAACACATGAGCTTCGAGTACAGGAACTGCCGCCGGCCTCCGCGGAACTCCCAGATGCTCTCGTCTTCCTCCCGCCATCGGGCGGCCGCGGCGTCCGCGGCGGCGGCGAGGAAACGGCGCGAGACCTGGTCCGGAGGGTCGAAGCGGCCGTCGTAGGTGGCGGCCGCGTCGAGGACCTCGCCGTAGACATCGAGCTGGCGCTGATCCCACGCGGCGTTGCCCACTCGCACCGGCGCAGAGCCGCGGTAGCCGGGCAGGTGCGGCAGCGTGCGTTCGGACAGGTCGTGCTCGCCCCCGACCCCGAACATGATCTGCAGCTCGTTCCCCGCCTGCAGGCCCGCGCTCGTCGCCTCGGCGATCCACTCGAAGAACCGGTGGGCCTCGTCGGGACACGTCGAGCGGTAGAGCGCCTGGAGCGTGAAGCTTGCGTCCCGCACCCAGGAGTAGCGGTAGTCCCAGTTCCGTTCGCCTCCGATCGTCTCGGGGAGTGACGTCGTCACGGCGGCCACCATGGCCCCGGTCGGTTGGAAGGTGAGCGCCTGCAACACGCGCCCGCTGGCGCGCACCTGATCCGCGTACGTCCCGACGTACTGTTCGTGCGCGCCCGACCACGTCAGCCAGGCCTCGATCGTGCCATCGAGCAGCGCGTCCGCGTCCTGTTGCGAGATGGGCGGGGCGGGCTCCTCCCAGCTGCTGCGGTGCCGGAGCGCGAAGGTCTCGTGCTCGCCGGCCCCCAGCGTGAACGAGGCGGTCACCCCCGGTCCCTCCACCACGAAGGGCACCCGGCCCGACAGCGACAATCGGTCCGCCCCGCCGCGGGCCCGAACCACGCCGTCTTCGGCCCACACGAGGGGCATGATCGAGCCGTACTCGAGCCTCGGTTGGTAGTCGAGGAGAACCTCGACCTCACCTCGTTCGCACCGGGCCCGGCGCACGAGCACCTCCGGAGCGTCCGAGCCCAGGTCGTGCCCGGTGCCGGGCGCGATCGCCATGGCATCGGTGAGCACCAGCGTGCCGGAGGCAGTCTCGAACGTCGTCTCGAGGACCATCGTCTCGCCCACGTACCTGCGCTCGACCGAGGGATCTCCGCGAAGAGCGATCGAGAAGTGGCCGGCGTCGGGGCCGAGGAGCCGGCAGAGCACGGGCGGAGCGTCGAAGCGCCGGAAGCACAACCAGTCGACCGCCCCCGCCTTCGAGACCAAGGCGGAGCTGCGAGAGTCGGACAAGAGCGCGTAGTCGGAGATCGGGGTGGAGCTCATCGAACCCCGACGTTACTCCCGCCTCGGCGAAACGTCCGATTCGCCTTCCGGTGCAAGGGCGGCGAAGATGACCGTAGGCTTGGCCTCGAACCATGGGACGAAGCCAGGAACGAAGGCCAGGGAACGAAAGCCAAGGAACGAAGGCCACCGGATAAGAGGAAGGCGACGGGCTGATGCAGTTGGGGATGGTCGGACTGGGACGGATGGGCGCGAACCTGACGCGACGACTGATGCGCGCCGGGCACGAGGTGGTCGTCTACGACGTGAACGCCGCGGCCGTGGCGGGCCTGGCCGGCGAGGGCGCGGTGGGCTCGGCATCGCTCGAGGACTTCGTCGGCGCGCTCGATACCCCGCGCGCGGCGTGGATCATGGTGCCCGCAGCGTTCGCGGGATCCACGGCGGAGGCGCTCGCCGGCCTGATGCAGGCCGACGACGTCATCATCGACGGCGGCAACTCCTTCTACCGCGACGACGTGGCGCGAGCGACGTCGTTCGCCGAGCGTGGCATCCACTACGTGGACGTGGGCACGAGCGGCGGCGTGTTCGGGCTCGAGCGCGGGTTCTGCATGATGATCGGTGGAGAAGACGAGGTGGTGGCGCGCCTCGACCCCATCTTCGCCGCACTGGCGCCGGGACGGGTGCCGCGGAGCCCACCCCCGGCAGGGCGGGATCGGGCCGCGGTGGCACGGCCGAGCTGGGATACCTCCATTGCGGCCCGGCGGGCGCGGGACACTTCGTGAAGATGGTCCACAACGGCATCGAATACGGGCTGATGGCCGCCTACGCGGAGGGCCTCAACGTGCTGCGGCATGCGAACGCGGGCTCCGCCGCCCGTCAGGACGACGCCGAGACCGCGCCGCTGCGCGACCCCGAGTTCTACCGGTACGACGTGGACGTCGCCGACGTGGCCGAGGTGTGGCGCCGCGGAAGCGTGGTCAGCTCCTGGCTCCTGGACCTCACGGCTTCGGCCTTGGTGAAGGACCCGGCGCTCGACGGGTTCTCGGGCCGCGTCAGCGACTCCGGTGAAGGCCGATGGACGCTCCAAGCGGCGATCGACGAGGGCGTACCGGCGCAGGTGCTGTCGGCGGCGCTCTTCGACCGGTTCACGTCGCAGGCAGGGGGCGAGTTCGCCGGCAAGGTGCTCTCGGCGATGCGCAAGGAGTTCGGCGGGCACGACGAGAAGGGAGCGTGAGGGTGGCGGGCCCGATCGACCGCTCGCCCGAGTGGGCGGCGCTGGCCGCGCACGCGACCGCGATCGGCTCGACGCAACCTCCGCGAGCTCTTCGCGAGTGATCCCGGCCGCGGCGACCGTCTGACCGCCGAGGCCGGCGACCTGTACCTGGACTACTCCAAGCATCTGGTCACGGACGAGACCCTGGGACTGCTCCTGGCGCTGGCCGAGCGCGCGGGGGTGCGGGAGCGCCGTGACGCCATGTTCGCCGGCGAGCACGTCAACGTCACGGAGGACCGGCCGGCGCTCCACGTCGCCCTGCGGATGCCGCGGGATCGTCGCTGGTCGTCGACGGCGTCGACGTCGTCGCCGAGGTGCACCAGGTGCTGGGACGTATGGGGGCGTTCTCCGAGCGGGTGCGCAGCGGCGAGTGGACCGGCGCAACCGGCGAGCGCATCCGCGCCGTGGTCAACATCGGCATCGGGGGATCCGATCTCGGCCCGGCCATGGCCTACGAGGCGCTCCTGGATCGCTCCGACCGCGACATCGAGTGCCGGTTCGTCTCCAACGTGGACGGCGCCGACATCGCCGAGGCCGTCCGGGACCTCGACCCGGACGCGACCCTGTTCGTGATCTCGTCGAAGACGTTCACCACGCTGGAGACTTTGACCAACGCGCGGAGCGCGCGTGCGTGGCTGGTCGGCGCGCTCGGAGAGGACGCCGTGGCCCGTCATTTCGTGGCGGTCTCGACCAACGCCGAGGGCGTCGCGGCGTTCGGCATCGACACCGACAACATGTTCGGCTTCTGGGACTGGGTGGGCGGTCGCTATTCGATGGACTCGGCGATCGGGCTCTCGCTGATGATCGCGATCGGTCCGGACGCGTTCGCCGACATGCTCGGCGGGTTCCACGCGATCGACGAGCACTTCCGCACGGCGCCCTTCGGAACGGAACCTTCCCGTGCTCCAGGGGCTGCTCGGCGTCTGGTACCGGAACTTCCTGGGCGCGCAGACCAAGGCGGTCCTGCCCTACAGCCACCACCTGTCGAAGCTGACCGCCTACTTCCAACAGCTGGACATGGAGTCGAACGGGAAGTCGGTCACCCTGAACGGCGACCCCGTCGACTACGACACCGGCCCCATCGTCTGGGGCACGCCGGGCACCAACGGTCAACACGCCTACTACCAGCTGATCCATCAGGGGACGACGTTGATCCCCGCGGACTTCATCGGGTTCGTGCGGCCCACCGACCTGGTGGAGGGCCATCACGACCTGCTGATGGCCAACTTCTTCGCCCAGACCGAGGCCCTCGCGTTCGGCAAGACGCGCGAGGAGGTCGCGGCCGAAGGCGTGCCCGCCCCCCTGGCGCCGCACCGGACGTTCCCCGGGAACCGGCCGACCTCGACGATCCTGGCCCACGCGCTCACACCCAACACCCTGGGGCAGCTGATCGCCCTGTACGAGCACACGGTGTTCATTCAGGGCGCGATCTGGGGCATCGACTCGTTCGATCAATGGGGCGTGGAGCTGGGCAAGGTGCTGGCCGGCCGCATCGCCGCCGAGTTGACCTCCGGCACCGATCCGGAAGCAGGCGCTGCACGATTCCTCGACCACATCACTGATCGCCAGGTACCGTCATCTCCGGGACTCCGACCGAACGGAGGCAGGATGATGGCGCTGAAACCTCCCATGCCGCAAGCGATCGTCGTGTTCGGCGCCAGCGGCGACCTGGCCAGGAAGAAGATCCTGCCGGCCCTCTACAACCTGGCGAACGACGGGCTGCTCCCCGAGCGATATCGGATCATCGGGTACGCCTCGTCGGACTTCGACGACGATTCGTTCCGCGAGCACGCGCGGGCGTCGATCGAGGAGTTCTCGCGCACTCCGCTGGATGGCACGACGTGGGACGAGTTCTCGGCACGGACGTCCTACATCAACGGCTCGTTCGACGACCCCGAAGGCATGAAGCGGCTGGGGGCCGCGCTCGAGGACGCCGACGAGACCCATGGGTGCGAGGGGTGCAGGTCGTTCTATCTCGCCGTCCCCCCCTCGATGTTCGCGGTCATCGTGAAGGCGCTGGACGATGCCGGCCTCACCACCGCGAGCTCGGCCGTGGTCGTGGAGAAGCCGTACGGGGACTCCCTCGAGTCGGCCATGGAGCTCACCGCGGCGATCCACGAGGTCTTCGGCGAGGAGCAGATCTTCCGCATCGACCACTACCTCGGCAAGGAGACCGTGCAGAACCTGGTGGTGTTCCGCTTCGCGAACTCCGTCTGGGAACGCGTGTGGAACCGCGACGCCGTCGACTCCGTGCAGCTCACCGTCGCCGAGTCCATCGGAGTCGAAGGTCGCGCCGGCTACTACGAGGGTGCGGGCGCGACCCGCGACCTCCTCCAGAACCACATGCTGCAGGTGATCGCGTTCCTGGCCATGGAGCCTCCCCGTTCGCTGGACGCCGAGGCCTTCCGAGACGAGAAGGTCAAGCTGCTGCGTGCGATCCGCTCGATCGACCCGGCCGACGTGGTGCGCGGCCAGTACGACGGGTATCGCCAGGAGGAGGGTGTCGATCCCAAGAGCGACGTCGAGACGTTCGTGGCGGCCCGCATGTGGATCGACAACTGGCGCTGGGACGGCGTGCCGTTCTACCTTCGGCACGGCAAGAAGCTGCCGGTCCGCAACACCGAGATCACGGTCATGTTCCGCCAGGCGCCCGACTACCTGTTCCGCGACCTCGAGCTCGAGCACATCCCCACGAACCACCTGACGATCCGGGTCCAGCCCGACGAGGGCATCTCGCTCGCGTTCCAGGCGAAGGTGCCGGGGCCGGGATACGAGCTGCAGACCGTCCGCATGGACTTCGACTACGACACGTCGTTCGAGAACGCGCGCGCCGAGGCGTACGAGCGCCTGCTGCACGACGTTATGGATCGTGATCACACGCTGTTCAACCGGGCCGACTCGGTGGAACGCGCATGGGAGATCGTGACGCCGATGCTCGAGGACCCTGCGCCGCTGTTCCACTACGCGCCGGGGTCGTGGGGACCGTCGCGCGCCGAGAAGCTGATCGAGCCCCACCACTGGCATCTCCGGACCCGAGCCGACGGAACGGTCGGCCACCACTGATGGCGTTCATCGACATCTCGCTGCCGATCGGGCCCGACCTGCTGACCTGGCCGGGCAACCCTGCGGCGGAGGTCACGCCGCATCAGCGCATCGCCGCCGGAGACGGCTCGAACGTGAGCGAGCTTCGGATCGGCACGCATTCGGGCACCCACGTGGATCCCCCGCTGCATTTCGTCGAGGGAGCCGGCGGCGTCGATAGGCTGCCGCTCGACGTGCTGATCGGCGATTGCCTGGTGGTCGACGCCCGAGGCCGGGCCGGTGAGCTCGGCGCGGCCGACATGGACGAGCTCGCGATCCCGGACGGCGCGACGCGGGTGCTCCTTCGCACCGACAACTCCGAGCTCTGGGGACGGATGCCCGTGGCGTTCCCCGACGAGTACGTGTGCCTGAGCCCGGAGGCCGCGCGCTGGGTGGTCTCCCGCGGGATCCGCCTGATCGGGGTCGACTTCCTGGGCGTGGAACGCAAGGGATCGCCGGGCCATCCGACGCACGTCGACCTCTTGTCCAACGGCGTCGTGATCGTCGAGGGACTCGACCTGGGGAACGCCGAGCCGGGCGCCTACCGCCTCGCCGTGCTGCCGCTCCGGATCGTGGACGGCGACGGAGGTCCGGCGCGCGCGGTGCTGGAGCACGACTGAGGTGACGCACGTGGGGGTCCGCCTCCACCTCATCCATCCTCGGCCGGTCGCAGCGCCGCGCGCACGAACAGCACGACCTCGCGTTCCCGCTTGCGCAACGACGCACGGCTGGAATCCGCGCCAACGACGGCGTTCAACACGCTCGCCTCGGTGAGCGAGCCCACCACCGCCGTGTACAGCGTGAACAGGAGCAACGCGGGATCCTGCTTGCGGATCTCGCCGTTGTCCATGCCCGCCTGCAGGAAGTCGATCGCACGCTGCCGCATGGGATCGAGCACGCCGGCGAACCGGTCGAACGCATCGGGGCCGAGCCTCGCGGCCTCCCGCACGAACATCGGGAACTCCGGCCAGTCCTTCGCCAGACGGAACACCGCGTGGATCACGGCCTCGGCGCGATCCCAGTAGGACTCCTTGCCGGCGAGGGCGCCCGAGATCTCCATGGCCAGCCGCTCTCCGGCCGCGGACAGGCACGCCTCGAGCAGGGCGTCCTTGTTCGGGAAGTAGTAGAGGAGCGTCTGCTTGCGCACGCCGACCGCCGTCGCGATGTTGTCGAGGCTCGCCCCGCGGTAGCCGTCCCGCCCGATCTGCCTGATCGCTTCCTCGACGATCGTGACGCGGCGTTCTTCACCGCCGGTGCGCGGCACGTCAGTTCACTCCCAGGTCTTGTCGGGGCCGTGCCGCTCGAGCGGGCGTGAGCCCTCCCATTTCCGACGCCAGTCGGGCCCGGTGGGTCCCTGCAGCGTCGGCGTATCGCCTCGCTCCGAGCGCTGCAGCGACTCCCACCACGACGATCGGTCCTCGTCGTGGAGCTCGGCCACCGCCTGGCTCATTCGCAGCGAGAAGGCCTGATGCGTCTCACCCTCGGCCGGATACAACGGCGCCCCGTAGCGCACACGCACCGGCGGCTTGCCCTTGCGCGGCCAGTTCCTCCCCTTCGGCATGGCCTGGTAGGCGCCGCGGATCCCGATCGGAACCGCGCCGATGCCGGCCTCGATGCACAGCCGGGCGGTGCCGTGACGGAAGCGCTGCACGTGCCCGTCCGAGGATCGAGCGCCCTCCGGGAACACCACCAGCGACCAGCCGTCGTCGATCAGCTCGCGCGCCTGGCTCACCGCCTTGCGGCCTCCGCCTGCCCGATCGATCGCGAACGCGCCGTAGACCAACGCGGTGAACGCCTGACGCCACCACACGTCGAAGAAGTAGTCGCGCGCTGCGCCGACCGCGGTCCGCGACTGCCACCGGTTGGGCAGCGAGGTCATGATCACCGTCGCATCGAGATGGCTCGAGTGGTTCGAGAAGAAGATCACGGGCCCCGGCACGCCGTCCAGCTTCTCCAGCCCGTAGACGTGGAGCGACACCTGGCTTCGCAGCAGCGGGCCCATCGCGCCTTGCAGGATCAGCTGCCGCGCCGCGGTTCCCGCCTCGGTTCGCGCCCACGCCGTCGGGAAGGTGGGGTCCTGCTTCTCGGGCGCGAAGGGTTCGGCGGAGCGGGGCACCAGGGGACGCCGTCCCCAACGGAACCCCTCGGCCATGGTCTTCAGCTCGTCACGGATGCCGGCCATGCCCGTCTCCTACCGCACGTCCGCGATCATCACGGGCGGCGCATGGAAGTAGGTCATCGTCGGTGTCGAGCCCACGGTGTCATTCGCCATCTCGATCGCATCGCGCATCGAGTCGGCCCTGCGATAGCCCAGTCGCGCCACGCTCGACGGGTTCCCGCCGACGAAGATCACGTCACCCGCGTGGTCGCGGCCGTGTGCGCCCCAGTACCACATGTAGAACGGGTGGACACCGTGGTAGGCGTGGCTCGTCCGGTACAGGTGGCGGTACCACGGGTCGGTGGCGTAGCGCTCCTCGAAGTTCGCCTCGATCTCCTTGGGGTCGGTGGACTCGGCGAGCACCTCCTCGAAGAAGTCGATGTAGCTCGGGTGATGGATCTGGTTGAACTCCCACGGGACCGGGTGGTGCAGGATCACCACGCCGCCCTCCCGGACGAGCGGCTTGTTCCGGTACATGTTGAACAGGTACCCGAGCCCCAGGCAGTGCACCAGGATCGGGTTCAGGATCGAGTTCACGTTGTACGGGCCCAGGTAGGGCACGCCCATGATCAGCACGTCGGCCTGGCCGTCCACCTCGACCAGCTGCTGACGATGCAGGTTGGTGAGCGTGCGCTCGTGGACGGCCTCGACCTCGCCGGCGTTCACCCCCGTGAGCTTGGAGGGAGCCTCGATCCGCCGGAAGAACTCGCGACGCACCCGCGGCGGCGCCAGGTCGTTCGCCTTCCTCGCCGCCATCATCAGGCCCTGATCCGAGGCGCTCCACTCCCATTCGCGCTTGTTCAGGAAGCCCAGGTTCGACGGGAAGGTCTCCGCGTTCAGCGTGGTCTCGATCTGGAAGATCTTGACCCCGCTGGCGGCGAGCAGACGGCCCATCCGGTTCACGGAGTCGTTGATCGCGCTGTGCCCTTCGCGCGGATCCATGTACGACCGGGAGTGCAGCATCGTGTTCACGTTATGGTGGTGCTTCAGCGAGCCGTACCCGGCCAGTCCCACCGCCACCGACTTGTGGCCGCCGTCCATGGCGACCAGATTGATGTTCACGTAGACGATCAGATCGCTCTCGGCGGCGCGCTTGGAGATCTCCACCAGCTCGCCCTGGTCGGTGAGCCCGATCTCGAGCAGCGCGCCGGGGTCCTCGGCGTCGAAGTTGTAGAGCTGGTTCGGCCAGAACGAGCGGAACACGCGCTCCCCCACCGCGCGGCGGATCTCGGCGCCGGTCATCCGGCGATGCAAGGCGGTGGCGACGATCAGCTCGACGTCTTCGACGCCGTTCCGCGCGGCGAGCTCGATCACCGGCTCCAGGATGCGCTGGCGGATGTCGGGCGTGCGCATCGGCGGCAGTGGGATCGAGATGTCGTCGATAGCGATCGTCAGCTTCATTCCCGGGAGTCAGGAGCTCGGGCAAGGGCTTCGAGTCGCCCACCGGGTGCAGCAGCGCGTGTTGCACGGCGGCGCCCGCGTCGCGGATCCCCGGCAACGGGTCCGGCGGATACACGACCCGCGTCCCCAGCGGGAACTTCTGCATACGGAAGCCTTCGCCCTCGTGAACCAGCAGCGGGGGCGTCCGCTCGTCCACCTCCAACACGAACCCTGGTCGTGGCATCTGTCCTCGTGTCTCCTAGTCCTGCGGCGCGAACGCCACCTTGAACGTTCCCAACCGTCCGGCCGACATCGCATGGTCGATCGCTTCACGCCAACGGTCGAGGGGGTAGCGTCGCTCCCACCAAGATCGTCCAGCACCGGACCCAGCTGGGTCGCGATCTCCAGCGCAAGGGCGAACGAGTGCCGGCGCCCCTCGGTTCCCGGCCCGCCACCCGTCGAACCCGCGTCTTCCATACCGCTCGTGTAGGCGCCGACGAGCTCGAGCTCGCGGAACCACAACGGCGTGAGGTCGGCGCCCGGCGCCGGGATGCCGCTCACGACGATGCGCCCGCCCGCCTTGGTGGTGCGCAACGCCATGTCGAGCGCGCTCTTGGAACCGGTGCACTCGAACGTCACATCGGCCCCGCCGAGCAGGAAGTCCTGGCCGCGCTCGGGTGTCAGCTTCACCGCGCTCTCGCTCCGGCGAACTGCCTTCAGGGCGTGCTCGGGACGCACGACCTCGTCGGCGCCGGCCACCTTGGCGGCGCCCCGCTGACGGGGATGCTTGGCAGCGACGGTCACGCGGCCGGGCGTGGCGAAACGACGGAGCGCGATCAGCGTCAGGATGCCCACCGTGCCAGCTCCCACGACCAGCACATCGGCGCCGTCGGGCACGTTCGCGCGGAAGACCGAATGGACCGCGCACGCGAGCGGCTCGATGAGCACCGCGGTCCGCTCGTCCATCTCGCTCGGCACCGCCCACAGCTGGGACCGGTGGACGAGCATCATGCGGCTCCACCCGCCCCCGGTGTCGGTGCAGTAGCCCGTCTGCAGACCGGGCTTCAGGTTCCCCACCGTCACGCGGTCGCATCGCCCGTAGTCGCCTGCCGCACAGTTGGGACACAGGTCCGCCATCCCGCGAGCCGCGCATCCCAGCACGCTGGAGATGACGACGCGCTGTCCCGCCTTGTGCTCGCCGCAATCGTCCAGCAGCTCGCCGACGACCTCGTGACCCGGCACGAACGGCAGCGACACCAGCGGCGTGAAGTAGAACGAGGAGTGCCCCGCGATCGTGGACAGGTCGCTCCCGCAGATCCCCGAGAGGCTCGGCTTCAGCCGGGCCCAGCCGTCGCCCTTGGGCTCGGGGTCGGGCCTGTTGACCAGTCGCAGCGGGGCGAGCGGCCCGGCGATCAGGCCGGGCGCGCGGGAACCCACCGCGCGCGCGGTCATGACGCGGGAGACGGATCGGAAGTACTCGAGGGCACGGGCCATCTACGCGTTCACCCCCGCACCGCCGGCTTCGGGAACCGCACCCGCGGCATCCCCTTGGTCATGCCCCACTCCTCGATCGGCCAGCGGCGGCGGCGCGCGTGGCGGAACAGCGCGGCGTCGGGCGCCACCGCCACCGGGTTCCCGACCGCACGCAGCAGCGGGAGATCCGAGTAGGAATCCGCGTACGCGTACGAATGCTTGAGGTCGAACCCTTCGAGCTTCGCGTACCGATTCAGCCACGCGCTCCTCGCCTCGCCGACGAGCGGCGGCTGCGACATGAACCCGGTGTACACGCCGTCCCGCGTCTCCAGCTCGGCGCCGATCAGCACATCGAAGAGCGGGGCGAGCGGCCGGATGAAGGGCTCGGCCGCCGCCGTGATCAGCATGGTGCGATGTCCGGCCGCGCGGTGCTCTCGGATGCGCCGGATCGCGGCCGCGCTCGCCTTCTGCAGCATGAACTCCCCGACGTGGTGTTCGACCAGCCGGTCGATGCCTTCGACGCTCGCGCCCTCGTACCGTCGGAAGAACGTCCGAAGGAAGTCTCCCCGGTCGCGGCGGTCGATCTGCAGGTAGCGCGGCACCTTCCCGAAAACGCTCACCAGCTCTGCGGGCCACTCTTCGCGTGGCAGGTCCGCCATGCGGGCCCACACGTAGGACTCGACGACGTTGGACGTGATGATCGTCCCCTCCATGTCGAACACGGCGAGCACGGGCTCGTCGCGCTCGCGGATCTTCACCGTGGGGCGTTCACGGTCGCGCGTGGACAGCTCGCGCAGGCTCTGGGTCACTGCCGGCGAGTGAACGTCCTTCAGGTAGTACTTCCAGTCGACCATGGCGGCGTCGAACGGGAACCGGGACTTGTCGTCGTCGCTCAAGGACTCGAACAGCGACAGGGTGCGATCGTCGGTGTAGACGACCTCGGTCTCGGTGTACATGCCGTACAGGTCGCTGTAGCGCTTCACGAAGTCGACGCGCGCCTTGTCGCGATCGACGCGGCGCACCGAGTCGCGCATCGCCTTGGATTTCGGCAGGTGCGTCACGACCTGCTCGGCAACGTCGGTGAGGCGCTCGGCGCGGCGCAGCATACGCTCCACGGTGAGGTTGCCCGGGAACTTCCAGTCGGGCACCTTGTGCTCGCCGCGCCCACGCTCGGGCAGGGGATGTTCCTCGAAGTAGCCGCGGACCCACTCGTACAGCTCGAAGAACCGCAGGGGGTTCCTCGAGCCCGAGCTCACGTTGTAGTGGTTCGCCTTCCCGGGTTCCGGCGGGTTCGCGGCCACGGCCAGGATCGCGTTCACCACGAAGTCCACGGGGATGATGTCGATGATCCCCTCGGGGATCCCGGGGAACTCGGGGATCTGACCGAGCCCGTAGGCACGGATGATCGGGTCGGCCATCTTGAACCCGTCGATCCACCCGGGGAACGGGTGGGTGTAGGCCGATTCGATGATGCTCGGGCGCACGATGCTCAGCGGGAGGTCGGCCTCGGCGGCCAGATCCTCGACCGCGCGCTCGCCCATCGCTTTCGTGAACGTGTACACGTCGGGCCAACCGAGCGAGCGGGCCCTACTGCGGCCATACTCGACGAGGCGCTTGGTGACCCACTTCTGGCGGCGCTCCTCCGCGTCGCCCGCGACCGTGGATGGCCCCGCGCGCTCGTGCTCCTTGCGCGCAGCGGCGAGGAAGGCGTTCAGCATCTCGGGTTTGCGCGACTGCACCTCCACGTCGTGACGCGCCTCGAGTGCCAGCTCCAGCTCCATGCGATAGTCCACGCGGTGGTCGAGCGGGCCCTCGGGTATCACGCCCTTCTGCACGCCCGCGACGTAGGCGGTGGACACGTGCACGAGCGCGGGTGTCGAACCGCCGGCGATCACGCCTCCGTACAGGTTCATCGCGCCCTGTAGGTTCGTCGTGAACCCTTCGTCGATCGGTGGGTCGAAGCTGACCGCCGCGGCGGAGTGGCAGGCGATGTCGATCCCCGAGGGGATCTCGGGCACCTCCTGTCCGAAGTCCGCGTCGATCACCTCGACCCGTTCGTCAAGGTACTTGACCAATTGCTCCTGCCCGACTCGCTCCCGCAAGGTGTCGAACGCGGGCTTGCGCAGCATGTACTCGACGCGTTCACGGCTGGTGGCGCTGGGCTGCGATCGCACGAGCAGCACGACCTTCGTCTCGGGGAAGTCCGCGAGCAGCCGCTCGAACACGACCTGGGCGAGGAACCCGGTGACCCCCGTCAGGAGCATGGTCTTGCCCGCGAGCGCCTCCACGATCGAGGATCGCCCTGCCGGACCTCGGCCCCCGCTCTCTACCATGTGGCAGATTATGCCCTCTCTACCACTTGGTAGACAAGTCGGGGTCCCGTTCCGGCTGGGCCTCCGGCTCGAGAACGCTGCGGGAGTCTGACTGGCGCGTAGCCTGGCTGTGCCGGAACCCAGTGCGGCGGCGCCGATCTCGCCGCTCTCGCGGGGAAGGGCGACCGGATAGAGTTTGCCATCGTGGAGCTACCTACCGGCACCGTGACCTTCGTGTTCACGGACATCGAGGGCTCGACCCTCTTGCTGCAGGAGCTGGGACACGAGCGCTACGGCCGGCTGCAGGACGAGCACGCCGCGATCGTGCGGGAGGCGATCGCGCTGGGCCGGGGCGTCGAGATCCGTACCGAGGGCGACGCGTTCTTCGCGGTCGTTCCCGTCGCCAGCCGGCGCGGTGCTCACCGCGACCGCGGCGCAACAGCGATTGGCCAGCCATGCGTGGCCTGATGGGCTGGAGATCCGGATCCGGATCGGGATGCACACCGGCGAAGGGCTGCTGGGCGGCGACGACTACCTCGGCATCGACGTGAACCGCGCCGCGCGCATCGCCGCCGCGGGCCATGGCGGGCAGGTCGTCTTGTCGTCGGCGACCGCCGGGCTGGTCGAGCACGATCTGCCCGACGGCGTCGCGTTGCGCGATCTCGGTTCGCACCGGCTGAAGGACTTCCCGCAGCCGCTCCGGCTGTATGACCTGGTGATCGAGGGCGTGTCGTCGGAGGTCCCGACGTTGCGCTCCCTCGATGCGCGCGCCACGAACCTGCCCGCCGAGCGCACGTCGTTCGTCGGCCGAACGCAGGAGATCCCCGAGCTCGAGGCGCTGCTGTCGACGACGCGCGTGCTGACGCTCACCGGACCCGGCGGCATCGGAAAGACCCGGCTCGCCGTGCACGTGGCCGGCAGGGTCCTCGACCGTTTCGCAGACGGTGTTTTCCTGGTCGACCTCAGTCCGCTGATCGACCACGAGGTCGTGATCCCCGAGATCGCCGCGACGCTGAAGGTCCGCCGCGTTCCCGGTCAGGACGTGTCCGAGTCATTGCAGCGATTCCTGCAGGATCGCCAGCTGCTGCTCGTGCTGGACAACGTCGAACAGGTGATCGACGCGGCGTCGGTGGTGGGATCCCTGCTCGACTCAGCGCCTGGGCTCGTCCTCTTCTCGACGAGCCGGGTGCCGTTGCGGCTCGCGGGCGAGCATCGATACGCGCTCGAGCCCATGCCCGTCCCTTCCGAGGGGATGGAGCACGTGGGTTCGTTCGACGCCGTCCAGTTGTTCGCACAACGGGCCGCCTCGGTGCAGCCGGGATTCGTGCTCGACGAGTCATCGATACCGGCTGTCGGCCGCATCGTGGCCGCGCTGGACGGCCTGCCCCTCGCGCTCGAGCTGGCGGCGAGCCGGATGGGACTGCTCACCCCTGAGTCACTGGCCGATCGCCTCACCAAGCGCTTGCCGATGCTGACCGGCGGCCTCCGTGACGCCCCGGAACGCCAGCAGACGTTGTCGGCGACCATCGGCTGGAGCCACGATCTGCTCGACGCCGAGGCCCAGCGGCTGTTCGCGCGCCTGTCCGTCTTCTCGGGCGGGTGGACGCTGGGGCCAGCCGAGCTCGTGTGCGGCGAGGATCTCGACGTGCTCGATGTGATGGCCAGACTGATGGACGCGAGCTTGGTTCGGCGATCCGACCCGGACACGGGAGAGGCGCGCTTCTCGATGCTCGAGACGATCCGCGAGTTCGCGGACGCCCAGCTCGACGTGTCGGGCGAACGGTCGGCCATCGCTAGCTCGTCATGCCGAGTGGGTTGGCTCACTGACAGCCGAAGCGGAACCGCACATGGCCGACGAGGAGCAGTCGAGCTGGTTCGTGGTGCTGGAACTGGAGCACGACAACATCCGATCCGCGCTCGACCTCGCCGAGGAGAATGGTCAAGACCGGCGGGCCGTCGAGACCGGTCTCCGAACGGCGGCGGCGATCTGGCGGTTCTGGCAGGAGAGAAGCCACCTCGCCGAGGCAGAGGCCCGGCTCGCACGGCTGCTCTCCCTGCCCGAGGCACGCCATCCGGACGAGGCCCGGGCCCGCGCGCTCGGCGCCTACGGAGGGATCCTCTACTGGCAGTCGGACTACGTGGCCATGCGGGAGACCTACGAGGAAGCCGTGACGATCGCGCGCTCCCTGGGCGACCGAGCACTCCTGGCGAGCGCGCTGTTCGACCTGTCGTTCGTGCCCGGCATGATCGAAGGAGATTTCGCGGCGGGGGCAGCGGATCCTCAACGAGGCGCTCGAGGTCGCCGGGGACGGTGACCCGCTGCTGCGGAGCCGCATCCTGGGAGGCATCGGCTTCGCGGGGATGCTTCGGGGGGACCCCGCCTGCTGCGATCGACTCGTTCGAGCAGGCGATCGAGATCCAGCGGACGATCGGCGACCGGCTCGGCGATCAGCCAGAACCTCGTCGGCATCGCCGCGATGCAGATGCTGCTCGGCGACGTCGACGCGGCGCGCGCCAATCTTCGGGAAGCGACGGCCGTGGCTGACGGAGTCGAGCGCCCCGTCGATGCTCGCGACCGTGGTCGTTCCTAATGCCGTACTCGCCTCCATCGACGGCCGGCACGAGGACGCCGCCCGGCTCGTCGGCGCGTGGGAGCGGCTCGAACGCGACCATCAGGTCCGCTTCCCGGACTGCCGCGATCGCGCAGTTCGGCGACCCGGCGGCCGCGGCACGCGACGCACTCGGCGACGAGGGATACGAGCGTGTCTACGAGCAGGGGTTCTCCCTCGACCTCGACGGCATCCGCACCCTCGTGTTGGCCGAGGGGGCGTTGAACGAGACGTCGGGATCGTCCCGTTGAGCGCGGTCCGTCCGTGACGTGCGGCTCCGCTCTGACTCGGCCCGGCGGATAGACTCGGCGACCTGATGGAACTCTCTCGGCTGCAGACAACCATGCGAGTGACCTACCTCGAGCGTGACGCCGCCCGCGGCGGGGACGCGACCTTCCGCTGGCTCACCGAGGAGGTCGGCGAGCTCGCGAAAGCGATGCGAACCGGCGATCGCGAGAACTTGGAGCACGAGTTCGGCGACGTGTTCGCCTGGCTCATGTCGCTCGCGAACGTGGAGGGCATCGACCTCGAACAGGCCATCGCTCGGTACGCCCACGGATGCCCGAGGTGCCATACCTCACCCTGCGGATGCCCACCGGCATGAGCCCGGAGATCGTCACGCCGACGGAGGACCAACGCGAGCAGATCGCGCACTTGCTGTCGACCTCGCTCAACGTCCCCGTCGATCGAGCGATGACGAGCTCAGCCAACCTCGTGCTGGATGACATGAAGGTCGCGGTCGACGACGGTGCTGTCGTCGCCGTCGCCGGTGAGTTCCGCTTCGACCAGTGGTTCGGCGGGCGTGGGATCGACTGCTCCGGCATCACCAGGGTCGGCACCCTGCCGGAGCACCGGGCGGGTGGACTCGCGACCGCGTGCAACGACGCGCTGCTGACGCGTGCCCGTGAGCGGGGGACACCGATCTCGTCGCTGTTCCCTGCCGTGCTGCGCCCCTACCGGCGGATGGGGTTCGAGATCGCGGGCTCCTTCACGATCCATCGCCTGCCGCTCGATGCGATCGTCCCCGATCACGAGGCGCCGCAGGTGGTCCTGGCCGACCCCGAGCGCGACGTCTCCGGGATCCGCGAGGCCTACCGCGAGTGGATCCGCGCCGCGAACGGGCCCGTCGAACCCGTGGACGACGATCATTGGCGGCGCCGGATCCTGGACAAGGCCGGCGATCCCACGTATCGCGCCGTCGTCGTGCGGGAAGGAGATCGAGTCACGGGCTTCGCGGCGTCCTCGCGCGAGAACACCGCCGGCCCTCTGGACGTTTCGTTCGGACTCTCGTGCGAAGCGCTGTTCGCGATCACGCCGAAGGCATGGCGTGCCCTCCTGACGTACTTCCACGGGTTCCGAGGACTGGGGAAGTGGGTCGAGTGGGCCGGCCCACCCTCGGACCCACTGGCGTTCGCCACCCCCGAGGCCCTGCTCCACACGGAGTTCCGGTACGACTGGATGCTGCGGATGCTCGACGTGCCGGCTGCCCTCGAGGCGCGCGGGTACCCCGCCATCGATGCCGACGCGGAGATCGCCGTCGAGGACGAGCGCTGGCCCGACAATGCCGGCCCCTGGCGAATCGAGGTGCGACAGGGCGTCGCGAAGGTGAGCCGCGGCGACGTCCGACGCGTCTCCCTCCGGTGTCGATCCGGACCCTGTCCGCCATGTTCAGTGGCTTCCTGCGACCGCGTGACGCGGTAGGCCTCGGCGTCCTGGAGGCCGACGCCGCCACCGTGGACGCGCTCTCCCAGATGTTCAGCGGGCCCGACCCCTGGTGCCCCTTCTTCTTCTGATGATGGGTCGGACCTGATGAGCGCCGACGTGCACGTCCGGCTCGCCTCGCCCGGCGACTGGCCGGCGGTCGCGGGACTGCTCGTCGAGCTCGGCCGGGGGGTCGCCCAGGGGACCGCCGACGATCCCACCCATCGCCAGGCGTTCGCTGGCCATCTGCGCCAGATCGGCAACGTCACGCTCGTCGCGGAGGTCGGCGGGCGGATCGCCGGCGTCATCGACATGGAGTATCACCAACGCCTCGGCGACCACCGCCCGCAAGCGAGGGTGAACGACGTCGTCGTCACCGAGGCGGCCCGAGGATCGGGCGTCGGCACGCGCATTGCTTCGTCGCGCCGAGGACCTTGCACGCAAGCGCGGGTGCTTCCGTATGGCGCTCGTCACGGCGTCGTGGCGCGAGGACTCTCTGGCCTTCTATCGACGAGAGGGCTGGAGCGACTACGGCAAGTGGTTCGTCAAGCAACTGGCCGACGACGTGTCGCCGGGCGGCCAGCCGGCCGACGACAACTAGGCCGCCGGCTCTTTCGGGCCCTTGCGCCACGGCAGGACCCCGTCGACCTCGGCGTTGATCGCGATGCTCAGCAGGATCCGCACCAGGACGATCACTCCCAGCGCCGCGGCCTCCTCCAGCGTGGGCGTCACGACGATCGTGCGGATGATGTCGGCGACGACGAGCACCTCGATGCCGAGCAGGATCGCGCGTCCGAGCGTCGAGCGGATCTCGTCGAACGCATCGAGGCGCCGCGCCCCGCTCAGGATGCGGCCGAAGTAGGTGCCGAACGCGACGAGACCGCCCACGACCAGCACGGCCACGCCCGACGAGCTCGAAGGCACGGACGATGGCGTCCATGAACTCCTGGTAGTCCACGGGCCGACCCTACCCCCGAGTCGGCCGTGACCCAACGACCGTCACGGGGCGACTTCGGTCACGATGCGAACAGGTGCTCGGCGATCTGGACCGCGTTGAGCGCGGCGCCCTTTCGGAGGTTGTCGGCGCAGCTGAACAACGCGAGTGCGTCGTCGCGACCGGGCACCTGGCGGATCCGGCCCACCAGCGCGTCGTCGCGGCCCGCGGAGTCCAACGGCGCCGGATAGACCTCGTTCGCGGGATCGTCCCAGAGCTCGCACCCCGGGCGCCGACGCCAGCGCCTCGCGCGCCTCGGCCACCGAGATCGGGCGGGAGAACTCCGCCATGATCGACGCGCCGTGCCCCGCGACCACGGGCACGCGAACGCTGGTCGCGACGCACCGGCAGGTCGGGCAGCCCGAGGATCTTGCGCGGCTCGGCCATCATCTTGACCTCTTCGCCCGTGAACCCGTCGGCCTCGAACTCGCCGATCTTGGCCACGACGTTGTAGGCGATCGTCTTGCCGAACACCTCGCCCGGTAGGCAGCGCGTCGTGCTCGGGACGGGCGAGCGACTCCTCGTCGCCGTCGGAGCTTCTCGACCTGCTTCGAGCAGCTCGCTCACGCCCGTGTGTCCGGCGCCGCTCACCGACTGGTAGGACGAGAGCACGAGCGACGTGAGGCCGGCGGCCCGGTGCAGCGGCGCGACCGCCAGCACCGCCGTGATCGTGGTGCAGTTCGGCACCGCGATGATGCGGGGCGACCCCTCGAGCGCCTCGGGATTCACCTCGGGCATCGACAGCGGCACGGCGTCGGTCCATGCGGAACGCGCTCGAGTTGTCGATGCAGCACGGTGCCGGCGGCCGCCGCCTCGGGGATGAACGCCTTCGAGACGGCGGCGCCGGCGCTGACACAGCGCCACGTCGACGCCGCGCAGCGCTTCGACGAGCCAGCTCGCGCACGGCGTGTCGTCGCCGCGGAACGCGCACGGTGCTGCCCGCCGACCGCGCGCGCGCGAGCGGCACGAACTCGTCGACGGGGAAGTCGCGCTCCTCGAGGATGCGGGTCATCTCCCGGCCGACGGCCCCGGTGGCACCGACGACGGCGACCTTCATGGTCGGTCCACCGTACCAGCGGCCTCGGAGCGGACCGACAGCGCGGCCGAGCCCCGACGTGACGAACGCCCACGTGGCGAGCATCTGCTCCGTCGAGCGGCGGACGCTCGCTTCGAACCCTCCGTCCGTCGTCGGCGACGCTGCACCCGCCAGGCGATGCCCTCGCGCACGAACAGCACCTCGCGCGAGGAGGCGCCGTCGCTCCCGAGCCGTCGCCGGCCTGCACATCGAACGCGAGCGCTGGCTGACCCGTCGACCTGCGTGGCGGTCGACGGCCCGGGCGCCCGCGCCCACTCCTTCCTCGAGCGAGCGGACGAACTGCTCGAAGCGCGCGAGGTCCTGGCCGCTTCGGACAACGGGCACGGCGGTCACCGTGATCGTGCCCGCTGCCGTCCGGCACCAGGAAGCGATCCAGACGGGCGCTCGTCGCTCGGCGCTCGGCGGCCTCCACCCTCCCGGCGCCCGGACGCAGTAGCCGAAGCGCTCCGACGTGAACGTGCCCTCGGCACACGCAGATCGGCCCGCCGCACGCCCACGACGAACAGGCCCAGCCCCGACGCCGACGAGCCGACCATGCGCGAGCACCGCGATCACGACGCACGTCGCCGAGCGGCGATCGCCGCTCTCGGGGCGATCCTCGGTCCAGCCGCTCGGTCGGCCGGAGCGGACGGCGATCGCCCCCGGCGGGTGGCGGCGGGAGACGTCGCTCGATGAGCTTCACTAGCCCGTCGCGATCGTCGGGAGACGAGCCCGGACTGCGTCGAGGCCGAACCGTCGTGCGATCACGCGCGGACCGCGCGCTCGCCGTCGCGCTGTGCGTGATCACGCACGAGATGCGGATCGGCGACGTCGAGATCATCTCGATGTTGATGCCCTCGGCCGCGAGGCGAGTCGAACATGTCGGCCGCGACGCCCGGATGCGTCTTCATCCCCGCGCCGACGAGCGAGACCTTCGCGATGTCGTCGTCGATCGTGAACCCGTCGGCGCCGATCTCCTTCACCAGCCGCTCCATGACGCCCTGCAGGCGCGGGAAGTCGGCCAGCGGCGCGGTGAACGACATGTCGGTCGCGCCCGTCGTGCGACACGTTCTGCACGATCATGTCGATGCTGATCGCCTCGTCGGCGATCGCCTTGAACACCGTGGCCGCCACACCGGGCCGGTCGGGCACGCGGTCGAGCGTGACCTTCGCCTCGTCGGTGTCGAGCGCCACCCCCGAGATCAGCACGCCTTCCATCTGTCCGTCCACCTCCTGGACCCACGTGCCCGGCTCGTCCTCGAACGACGACCGCACGTGCAGGCGCACGCCGTGCGCCGCGCGTACTCCACCGACCGCGACTGCAGCACGTTCGCGCCCGCGGCGGCCAGCTCGAGCATCTCGTCGTAGCTCACCACGTCGAGCTTGCGCGCGCGCGGCATCGATGCGGGGGTCGGCCGTGAAGACGCCGTGCGACGTCGGTGTAGATCTCGCAGACCTCGGCGCCGATCGCGCCGGCCATCGCGACCGCCGTGAGGTCCGACCCGCCCCGCCCGAGCGTCGTGATCTCGTACTGCTCACGCCAGCCCCTGGAACCCGGCGAGCACCACGACGTTGCCCGCCGTCGAGCGCCTCCAGGATCCGCTTGGGCCGGATCTCCACGATCCTCGCGGCCCGTGCTGGTGTCGGTCATGATGCCGGCCTGCGACCCCGTGTAGCTCGCCGCCCGGCAGCCCCGCGCGTTGATCGCGATCCCGAGCAGCGACATCGCGATGCGCTCGCCGGCGGTGAGCAGCATGTCGAGCTCGCGAGGGTCGGGGATCGGCGCGATCTCGTGCGCCATCGCGAGCAGCTCGTCGGTGGTGTGGCCCATCGCCGAGACCACGACGATGACGTCGTTGCCCGTCCTCTCGCGCGCGCACGACCCGGTCGGCCACGGCCTGGATCCGCTCGACCGATCCGACCGAGGTGCCGCCGTACTTCTGCACGATGATGGGCATGCCGGAGCTCCTGCCGGGCGCCGCGTCGACGTCGAGTCTACCCGGGGGTCTCGCCGGCTCGGCAGCTGCGACGCCGAGGGCACGCCGCAGGAAGTCGCACCTCGATCTGCGAGCATGCCTCGGCGGCCGCGGGATCGATCGGGCGGTGCGTGATGCCGCGAGAGCGGGATCATCGCGTGGCGCTTGCCGGCTTCCATGCAGCGCCTTCGACATGCGCAGCGAGTGCGCGACGTAGACGTTGTCGTCGGCGAGGCCGTGGATCAGCAGCAGCTCGCCTCGAGGTTCGGCGCGTCGGCGATCAGACGTTGGCGTTCTCGTACGCATCGGCGTCCGTGTCGGGCATGCCGAGGTAGCGCTCCGTGTAGTGCGTGTCGTAGCAGGCGCATGTCGGTACACGGGCGCCCGGAGATGCCCGCATGGAACACGTCGGGCCGGCGCAGCAGCGCCCGAGCGCCAGGTACCCGCCGTAGGACCAGCCGCGGATCGCCACGCGCGACAGGTCGAGGAACGGGAACCGCTCTGCCGCCGCGTGCAGCGCCTCGACCTGATCCTCGAGCGCCGGATCGATGTAGCTCGAGGTACACGGACTGCTCCCAGGCGACGCCGCGGTGACGGCGTGCCGCGTCCGTCGATCACGAGCACCGCGAACCCCTGGTCGGCGAACCACTGCGACTCCAGCTGCATGCGCTGCATCCGCTGGACCAGTCCGAAATGCGGACCGCCGTACGGGGTCGAGCAGCACCGGGAGCGGCCCGTCGGGCTCCGCGCCGCCCGGGGTGAACAGCGCGATCCGCAGGTCCTTGGCGCCGACGGACGGCGAACGTGGGCTGTCGCGGCGATGAGCGGAGTCTCGGCGATGCGATCGAACGTGTGCAGCGTGTCTCGCCGTCCGCGAGGCAGCACGGACACCGGCAGAGGCTCCTCGACGGTCTCCGCCACCAGCACGGCGAGGTCGCCTCCGACCGCGGCGGTGTGGATGCCGGTCGCATCGGTGAGCCTCGTGAGAGCTCCGTCGGCGGCCAGACGCCACACGTGCATCTCGGTGGGCTCGTCGGTCGCGAGGAACCACGACGTCCTCGCCGGCATCGAGCACCGACGCGACCTGCAGGCCTGCCGGCGTCGCGGGCTCGCCGTCGATCAGCAGGCAGCGCGTGTCGCCGTCGCGCCCGACCGTCAGCAGTCGGCCGCCGGAGAGCCATTCGGGAACGCCCGTGGTGATGTGGGTCCACACGTCGTCGTGGTCCTCCCACACGACCTCGGTCGCGCCGGTGTCGGGGTCGATCGCGAGCGCCTGCATCGTCGCGTTGGTCACGCGACTGCACCAGCGCCAGCGGCGGGCCCTCCGTCGGTCCACGACACCGCGACGAGGTACTCGAAGGCGTCGCGATCCCACCGACGTCGACGCGCGATCCGTCCGACGCCGAGGACGTGCAGCGTCACGATCGCGTTCTCGGTGCCCGCCTGCGGGTATCGCACCGCGCGCGGCGGCTGCGGCCGGGTCGATCGAGGGCGCGATGTGCCAGATCTGCAGCGGCCGCTCGTCCACGCGGCGGGCCAGCAGGCGCATGCCGTCGGGCGACCACCAGTAGCCGCGCCGCCGTTCCATCTCCTCGGCGGCGACGAACTCCGCGATTCCCCAGCGCACGTCGGGATCCTCATCATCGCGCGAGCCGCGCGTCGTCGCCGCCGGCGAGGTCGATCACGCGCAGCGCGCCGCCGGTCACGTAGGCGACCCGATCCCGTGGGGTCGGGACGCGGATCGAACGCGGGCCCAGCGGGCGCCAGCACCCGGGGGACCCCGACTCCAGGTCGGCGACGATCAAGTCCTGTCCAACCACGAAGCTCGCGGTGCGCAGCTCCGGATCGGCAGCGAAAGTGACCACACCGGTCTGGCGTTCTCGGCGCGTTCCCGGCGGTCCCGTTCGGCGTCGGTGATCGTGTCCTCGTGCGCAGCGACCTCGACGCAGCGCTCCCGCTCCTTGCGCGACGTCGTAGACCCAGAGCGAGGCCAGGCTGTCGTCGCCGGCCGGCGTCCGCAGGAACGCCACGCGCGAGCCGTCGCTCGCCACCTGGAAGGAGCGCGGCAGACCCAGGTTGAACCCCCTGGTCCGGGCGTATTGGCGCGGGAAGGAGTCGGGCATCGGGGGAACGCTACTAGCATCCCCGTCAGCCGCGTGCGTGCGGAGGCCGCCCGCCGACCACCGCCCCCGGAACCTCAGGTTCCGACCGCCACGTCCGATGGGTGTCACGAACCCGGCGGCTCGAGGCATGGAGCTGCAGCCATGACCGACATGGGACCGATCCACGTGGCCACGGACCGAAGGAGACCGTGCGGGAGGAGCGAACGGACAGCGAGCTCCTGACCGCGTCCGGGGACGACCCCGACGCGTTCACGGAGCTGTATCGGCGGCACGCCGAGGACCTGCTCCGCTACTTCGCCCGCCGCACACTCGATCCGGAGACCGCGGCCGAGCTCACGGCCGAGACGTTCGCGGAGGCATTCGCATCGCGGCAGAGCTACACGGAGCAGGGGGTGAACGGCGTGGCGTGGCTGTACGGGATCGCTCGGCACCGGCTGGGCCGCTTCTTCCGCACCGGGCGCGTCGACGCCGCAGCACGCCGCAAGCTGGGGATGCCCGAACGCGCGCTTCCGCCCGAGGACTACGAGCGCATCGAGGACCTGATCGACTTCGCGCCGATCCGGGATGCGCTGCTGGAAGCGCTGGAGACGTTGAGCCACGACCAGCGAGAGGCGATGAAGTTGCACGTGATCGACGGCCTCGGCTACCGCGAGGTGGCCGAACGACTGCGGTGCTCCGAGGCGAACGCGCGTCAGCGAGTGAGCCGGGGACTGCGCCGCCTGGCGATGGTGCTGCAGGAGCGGGGGATGCAGCTGAGCTCGGAGGTCGAATCGTGAACACGGACGTCCGCTACTTGCAGCAGCTGGAGAGAGACCTCGAGGAGGTCGCCGAGTTCGAGCTCGCTCACATCCAGGACGAACGTCTGCGCGCGATCGCCGGCGCGGGCGGTGGCCGAGAGAAGGAGGCGCGCCGTCGAACCCGGCGAGGGATCCGCTGGCCCGCGGTCGCCGCGGCGGTCGTCGCGGCACTCGTCGTCGCCGGTGGAGTGGGCTTCGTCGCGCAGAACAGGAACCAGGCACAGCTCGATGCGGTCGACACCGCAGACGCAGGACCGGCTGCTTCAGCGACCAGCGCGGCGGATCCCGGGGCCCTTGGGTACTTGGAAGCTAGTTCTCCGGGCACAGGAGGGTGTCATTGATGCGGAACAGAGCCGTGCCCAAGATGTGCAAGTCTGGGGCGACGGCTCGAACGAGGTCGGTGACGTCCCAGGCTCAGGACGACCTTTCGAAGATCATCCGGGACGGGCGGATCGACGTCGAGATCGCCAACGGCGCGTTCGCGAAGAACGTCACCGCCGTTACTCGCATCGCAACCGAGAACGGAGGATTCGTCCTCACGTCTTCGACGCAGGAGGGGCGCGCCGGGACGTTCACGCTTCGTATCCCCGCCAAGCGGTTCGACACCACCATGGACCGGCTCCGCTCCCTCGGGACAGTTAAAGCCGACGCGGTCACCGGTGAAGACGTCACCGCGGAGTTCATCGACCTTCAGGCCCGCCTCGAGATCCTGATCGACCGGCGCGAGCTGCTCCGTGGCCTGCAGGCCGACGCCACGTCCTCATCGGAGATCCTTCGGTTCGCGACCCTGATCGACCGGGTGCAGCTGGACATCGAGAAGATCCAGGGCGAGTTGAACTTCATCCGCGACCAGGTCGCCGAGGCCACGATCAAGGTGTCGCTCCACGAGAAGGACGCGCCCGAGGCCGAAGCCGGGGCCGGCGACGTGGACAAGCCGAGCCTGGGCACCTCGCTCGAGCTGGCGGCCCAGGGGTTCCTGCGGGTGATCGGCGCGATCGTCGTTGGGCTCGGCTACCTGATCCCGATCGCCGCGGTGGCGCTGATCGGATGGCTCGTGCTCGCACAGGTCCGGCGTCGCGGTCGCGAAGCGGCCTGAGCACCGTCTGCGCCGATCCGGCCCCCGGGCAGGCTATCGCGATTCAGACGTGGCCGCCGCCCGCGCTCAGGATCTCGGCGATCTCCTCGTAGCCGCTGGCCTGGGCGTGGGCGAGTGGCGTCACACCCTCGCCATCGGCGAGGTTCACGTTCGCACCGGCGTCAACGAGCAGGCTGACCACCTGCGTGTGCCGCTCTTCTCCGTCGCCGAGGATGATGGCCTCGAGCAGGGCGGTCCACCCGAGTTCGTTGACGTGGTCCACCTCGATCTCGGTCTCGAGCAAGCGCCGGATGATCTCGACGTAGCCACGGTGAGCCGCCCGGATGAGTCCGGTGCCGTTGAAGCTGTCCTTCGCGTTGACGTCTGCGCCCGCATCCAGTGTGAGCTCGAGGAGGTCAAGGTCGTCACCGACCTCGCTCGTCGCGATGAGGTAGGCGCTCTGCTCCGACTGGTCCTTCACGTTCACGTCTGCGCCGGCCTCGACCAACAGGCTGACGACCTCGACGTGGTTCCCGTAGGCCGCGGCGATCAAGGCCGTGGCCCCGTTCGCGTCACGCCGATGCACGTCGGCGCCCTGATCGAGTTGCGAGCGCACGGCTTCGATGTCTCCCGAGCGGGCGGACTCGATCAGATTTCCTTCGGGCATCGGATCCGCCTCCCCATCGGAGTCGTTCCCGCCACATGCGGCCGAGAGTCCGCTCAACACGATCACCGCCGCGCACATCACCAGCCTGATCATGGCTCACGCAGGTGCGGCGTCGCGGTCGCGCAGCCAGCTGAGCGCGCGGAACCGCTCGGCGGCGACCGAGGCCATGTTCGAGTCCTCGCCTTGCATGTCCCTCGGTGGCGCCGAACCAGGCGTCCGCCTCCATCCACGCGGGTTCGATCTGTTCCGCAGGCCGCAGCCGGCCCTCGGCACGGAACGAGGACACCGAGCCATATCGCGTGATCGCATCCTCGATGCGCCTTCTGCGGGAACTCCTCGCCGTACGGTGGCAGCGCTTCCAGGTGCTCGAGGGCCCACAGCAGCACGCCGAGAGCCTCCTTGCGCCACATGGCATCCGCGATCGCTTCGGAGGGCCACGAGCCGGACTCCGCATCGCATGAGCCGGCGTTCCTCGTCGCGGAGCGCCGGGCTCACCGATTCGCGTTCCAGCCACCGTTCGGCCTCGATGCGAGCGCGCTCGGCCTGGCACCACGCGCGACGGGTCGCCTCCGCTCTCGGCCACCACGAACTCGATCGTGCCTCGCCGGATGAGCGCGTACAGCACGAGCGCACGATCGGAAACCTCGGCGTCCGTCGGCCTCGTCAACGGGCGAGCCTCACATCTCTCGGCGGCCGTCGAGGGCCTGCGACAGCGTGACCTCGTCGGCGTACTCGAGGTCGCCGCCGACCGGGAGCCCGCTCGCGAGCCGCGTCACCCGCACCCCCAGCGGCTTCACCAGCGCCGCGACGTACATCGCGGTGGCGTTGCCCTCCAGGTTCGGGTTCGTCGCCAGGATCACCTCGGTGACGTGGTCGCGGTCGACGCGGTCGAGCAGCTCCTGCACGCGGAGGTCGTCGGGGCCGACGCCGTCGAGCGGGCTGATCGCGCCGCCCAGGATGTGGAAGCGGCCCTTGATGAGCGCCGCCTTCTCGATGCTGGCGGCGTCCTTCGGCTCCTCGACGACGCACAGCAGCGTGCGGTCGCGCGACTCGTCGCGGCAGATGCGGCACAGGTCGCCCTCGGCGACGTTGCCGCATTCACGGCAGAACGTGATCCGCTCCTTCGCCTGCACGATGGCGGCCGCGAGGCGCTTCGCGTCCTCGGGGTCGGCCTTCACCAGCCAGAACGCCAGCCGTTGCGCCGACTTCGGGCCCACGCCGGGAAGCCGGGCCAGCTGGTCGATCAGCTCCTGGATCGGGCCTTCGTACCCACGCGCTACGCCTGGTCCTTCTCGGCGTCGGCCGGACGACGGCCTGGGCGCCGAGCATCTCCTGGACCCGGCGGAGCGCTTCGGCCTCGTCGGGGACCTCGTCCTCCTCGACGATCTCGACGCCGGGAGGTTCGCCCGCCGGCTCGCGGAACTCGCGCACGACGCAGGTGACCGTGGGCTTGATGCCGAACAGGTCGCCGAGCGCCGCCTGCAGCTCGTCCTGCTTCTCCGTCACCTTCTGCGGGCCGACCTTGCGGTCGGGCGGGAACGCGAGCTCGAGCGTCGCGCCGTCGTAAGACGCGACCGTGGCCGACTCCAGGATCGCCTTCAGGATCATCTGGCGGCCGTTCGCGAGGTGGTCGATGAGGGAAGGCCAGGACCGGCGGAGCATCGCGACGTCGATGTTCCCCGCGTCCGCCGCGTGCGGCACGGGCATCTGCTGCGCCGGCTCCTCGGGGTGCGCCGGCTCGCGTCCTTCGGTTGCGCCGGCTCCGTCGCGCTCCCCTCGGCGGTCTCCGGGCTCTCAGGGATCTCGACGACGTCCCGCGACGCTTCCTGCTCCGCACCGGCCGCTCCCGTGGGGGTTCGACGGGCGCGACGGGCGTGGCGTCGTCGGCGGGACTCGGGCCTTGGCCGCGTGGTCGACGTCCGCCGCGGTCGGCACCACCGCGCCGGGGTCGAGCTGCGCGAGGCGCTCGAGGCGTTCGAGGCGGGCCACCAGGCCCGCGGGGGCCGGATCGGTCTCGGGCAGGGTCGCCCGGACCAGCGCGAGCTCCAGCGTCAGCCGGGGCGAGGTCGTCCAGCGCATGTCGTTCTGGGCCGCCAGCAGCAGGGCGATGACGCGGGCGAGCTCGGCGGGCGTGAACTTCTCGGCCTGGATGCGCAGGGAGTCGTAGGCGTCGTCGGGGACGTCGAGCAGGTCTTCCTGCCCGGGCGCCGTCTTCACCAGCAGCAGGTTGCGGAAGTGGGCGAGGGACTCGGCGGTGACGTTGCGCAGGTCCTGACCGTCCTGGACCAGCCGGCCGACGATCTCGAACGCCCCGCGTGCGTCGCCGACCGCCACCGAGTCGGCGAGCTCGTGCTGGACCTCGCCGCGGGGGGCACCCAGCAGCGCGCGGACCACGTCGTCGTCGATCGTCTCGCCGCCGAGCACGCGGGCCTGATCGAGCAGCGAGAGCGCGTCGCGCGAGGACCCCTCGGCCTGTCGAGCGATCGCCTGGGCCGCGGATGTCGTGATGCTCGCTCCTTCGGCCTCCGCGATCGTCCGCAGCTGCTCCACCAGCGTGTCCAAGCCGAACCGCCGGAAGTCGAACCGCTGCCACCGCCCGACGATGGTGGCCGGCATCTTGTGCGGCTCGGTGGTCGCCAGCACGAACCGCACACCGGGCGGCGGTTCCTCGAAGACCTTCAGCAGCGCGTCGAACGCCTCCCGCGACAGGCGCTGCGCCTCGTCGATGATGTAGACCTTCTCGCGACCCTGCACCGGCGCCGTGGGCGCCTTCTCGCGAAGCTCGCGCGCGTCGTCGACCCCACCGTGGCTCGCCGCGTCGATCTCGACGACGTCGAGGTGGGTGCCCTCGCGCACCGCGACGCACTGCGAGCACACGCCGCACGGCTCGGCCGTCGGCCCCTGCTCGCAGTTGACCATCTTGGCGAGGATCCGCGCCGTCGAGGTCTTGCCCGTCCCTCGCGGGCCGCAGAACAGGAACGCGTGGTGCAGGCGGCCCTCGCGGATGGCGCCGGTGAGCGCCCGCACGACGTGGTCCTGGCCGAGCACCTCCGCGGGCGTCTGTGGCCGGTACCGCCGGTACAGGGCCTGGTGTTGTGTCTCGTCCGCCACCTTCACGCCTCCGCGCACGTCGACCGTCGATAGTGTGGCCGTGCACCCGCCGTCGACCGCGGACGACTCGAGCGCTTCCCGACGCGGCAGCTCCAGCCAGGCATCCCTACGGCACCCACCGAGCTCCCCTTACGGCTGCTTCCTTCCGGACCTGACCGGGTTCGAGGTCCGATGTCGCGTAGGACCCGACCTTCAACGCTCCGCACCGAGGGCTGCCCCGGACCATCCGGGCCTCGGACGGGGATTCAGCCCCGCTGAAGCGGATCGCGGGTACAGGGCACCGCTAGCTCCCCGCCTAGCACGGCCACGCCGGGAGTATACGCACGCCTCACGACAACGCTTCGGGCGGGAACCCGAGGGGTCCCCGAGACCGTCCAACCCGCGTTCCTCAGGCCCCCTCGGGCCCACGAGAGACGCGACACCAGACCGGCGAGCGACCCTGGAGGTACATCCGATGCGAACCGAACCCCGAGCGCGGTGGCTGATCGCCCTCGTCCTGGCCCTGGTGACGCTCTCGATCGCCACGGTCGCCGGAGCCGCCGGCTCGGACGGAGGAACGAACGAAGCGGGCGGCTCCACCGGTCAGGTCTCTCCCGGCTCGCCGGGGGATCCCGGCGCACCCGCCAACCCGAAGGATGACCACGTGCGCGACTGCGGGGTCGTGCACACCGGCCCGGGCACCGGACCCGACGTCCCGGTCAGCTACACGCCGTGCCCCGGCGACGAGGAACCACTCCCCTGGGACGACCCCGATGCCGCCCAGCCGGTCGAACCCACACCCGGCATGGCAGGCGTTCGAGCCCGGCCGTTCGACCGCTCGATCGTGAACGAGGACGGGACGGTCACCGTCCTGTTCGTGAGTGGCGTGGAGCCGTGCTCGGTCCTGGACCGCGTCGCCGTGGACTACGGCGACGGGGCCGTGAGGATCACCCTCTTCGAAGGACACGATCCGGCGGACGAGGACTTCGCCTGCATCGACATCGCGGTCCTGAAGTCGGTCACCATCACCCTGGACGAGCCGCTGGCCGGCCGGCTCATCGTCGACGGCGCGGCCTGAGGGGTGGATAAGCTCCCGCGTCATGGATGTCGGCGCGGTGTTGGTGGACTTCGACGGCACCGCGTGCCTGCACGACGCGGCCGAGCATCTGCTGATCGAGTTCGGTGACCCCGAGTGGCCCTCCTACGACGAGGCCGTCGACCGCGATGAGATCGGGCTGCGGGAGGCGATCACGGCGCAGGACGCCATGTTGCGAGCCGACCGCGACACGATGCTCGCGTTCGTGAGCGACCACTGCCCCATGGATCCGACCTTCGCACCGTTCGTCGCGTGGCTGCGTGAGCGCGACGTGCCGGTCACGCTGGTCTCGGATGGGTTCGGGTTCTACATCGAGCCGCTCTTGGAGGTCGCTGGTATCGACGACCTCGAGATCGTCACCAACGAACAGGTCTGGGGCGAGGCGTCCGAGCCGGCCGGGATGCGATTCACGAACGGACATCCGGAATGTGTCGGGTGCGGCACGTGCAAGATGCAGGCCGTGCTCCGCGCGCGTGACGAACACGGCCCGGTCGCCTTCGTCGGAGACGGACAGACCGATCGCTACGGGGCGCTGTTCGCCGACATCACGTTCGCCAAGCGCGACCTCGTCGACCACTGCGTGCGCGAGCGGGTGCCGTTCGTGGCGTGGGAGTCGTTCGACGACGTGCGCGCCGTGCTCGGGTCCGGCCGCCCCCTGCCTGGACCGGTGTCGCCGCTACGCTGTCCGGGATGGAAACTCGCACCCTGAATGGCCTTCCCGCGGGTCTGTTGACCCGGCCCATGGCACCGGGTGACGTCGACATCGTCACCGAACTGGTCGCCGCGTGCGAGCAGGCCGACATCGGCACCGTGGAGATCGATCGTGAGGACGTCGAGGCCGATTGGGCCCGCCCCGCATTCGACCTGGCGACCGAGAGCGTCGGCGTCTTCGACGACGACCGACTGATTGCGGAGGCCGAAGTCTTCAAGGGCCATCGCGCAGACGTCGACGTGCTGCCCGAGGAACGCGGACACGGCATCGGAATCGCGCTGCTCGGATGGACCGAGCGGATCGCCCGCGACCGCGGTTCGACGAGGATCGGGCAGACCGTCCCGGATTCGGATGGGCCGGCGGCGGAGCTGCTGCGACGGCACGGCTACGGCTACGGTCACACCTCGTGGGTGCTGCAGATCCGGAATGACGCGCGGCCGGCCGCGACCCTCCCCGACGGCTACGCCTTCCGCGACTACGACCCCGAGGCCGACCCCCGCGAGGTCTTCCTGGTGATAGAGGACGCCTTCAACGAGTGGGAGAACCGCGACCCGTCGACGTTCGAGGACTGGGCGGCGCTGGGGATCGATCGCGCGAGCTTCGAACCGTGGCAGATGATCCTGGTGATCGAGGAGCCGAGCGGGGAGATCGTCGGCGTGGCGCTGTTGCTCGAGTACCAGGCGTTCGACGGCTGGGTCGGACAGTTGGCGACGAAGGCCGCGCACCGGCGCAAGGGCATCGCGCGCGGACTGCTCCAGCAGAGCTTCGCGGTGTTCTACGACAGGGGCAAGACCACGGTCGGGTTGTCGACCGACTCCCGGACTGGCGCGCTTAGCCTCTACGAGAAGGTCGGCATGACCGTGACGAGGAGCTACACGAACTACGCCAAGGACCTGCAGAGTTCCGCATCGGGACGGTGAGATCCGAGCAGAGGGCGCTGGGCTGCTGGTGGAACGATGCGCCGGCGAAGGTGAGCGGGCGGGCGTCGTGGATTCATTCCTGGCCACATCGCAAGCCCCGCTTGACCGGCGCCGATCACGAGCACATCAAGCACCCTCATCGCCGTCCCTAAGTGCCTGGAGCACGTTCACCGGGACGGCGATTCCCTTCAATTCCATCGCTCCCACGTCGATCAACCGGAATCCCTCAGGCCTCACGAGCGGCTCAACGTCTGCTCCGACGTACACCTGGCCGGCGCCCGCCTGCGCGGCGATCCGAGCGGCGATGTTCACGGTGCGACCGAAGTAGTCGCCCTCGTCGTAGATCACTGGCCCGGCGTTCACGCCGATGTGCGCGGGCGGCAAACCCGCAGGTCCAACTTCGTCCACCACTGCCAGCGACGCCATCACCGCGTCCTGTGGGTCGTCGAAGTGGAAGTGAACACCATCGCCGAGCATCTTCACGACGACGCCGTCGTAAAGGGACGCGATCTCGTTGACGAGGTCGGCCAGCGTCCGCGACACACGCGCCGCGACCTCGTCGCCGGCCTCTTCCGTCAACCTCGTGTATCCGGTGAGATCGGCGAAGACGCTGCCCTGTGGCCGCTGCTCCTGCTTGCGATGGACACCGGCGTTCTCGAGGGCCGTCTCGAGATGTTCGAACATGTGCTCCATCTCGAACTTCTCGGAGTGACGCCGGAACAGCCAGCCCAACAGGTCTTCGCCGAATCTGCCGGCACGCACACTCACCTCGCGGATCGCCGCCTCGAGCGCTGCGTTGTCACCCAGCCCTTGTCGACGGAAGGGCTCTTCGATGGCCTGATGCAAGTAGTGCATCTGAAACTGGGCGACCTTCCGTGCGCTGTCTCCCCAGACGCGTGCGAGCCGCAGGATGTCGCCCTCGTCGACGCCGGCGGCAAATAGGATCGGGACGGCCTTGATGAAGCGGAGGTCCTCCTCTCGCACTCGCTCGTCGTGCGTTGGCCGTGGCAGCCCGAACGCGACGTACAAGCGCTCGAGCATCGCGTAGGGCATGCCGATCTGCTCGCTGAGGTCCTCAAAGGTCTGCTCCGAGCGGGGCGCGCGACGCCCGCCCATCTCCACATAGCCCAGGGTGAGGTCTCCAGCCGCCATGGCCGTTGCCACCGCGTCCTCGTCGATGCCCATCCGATCGAGGTCGAGCACCACGCGCGCCCGCAGGACGGCCGAGGGCGGATAGGTTGCCTCGTCGTCCGATTCCAGAATGCCGAGCTCCGAGAGCCGGCGGATGCCGCTCGGGCGTGGTGCCGACGCGTCGCGCGACCTCGGCTTCGGTGAAACGATCAGTAGTCAGGTGACGTACTCGCTGGGGTTCGCGACGAACGCATCGTGACACGGCTGCGAGCAGAAGTAGTACGTCGTGCCTTCGTGCTCGGCAGTACCCGCCGCTTCTTCGCTATCGATGTGCATCCCACAGACGGGGTCGACCACCATCGTCATCCGTTTCCCCTCTCTGTTGCGATCCCACCGCCGGTCGCGATCACGCCGCGCCGGCGCGCTGAACGTTGAAGCTGAACATCATCCCGCTCGCCGCATGTTCGGCGATGTGGCAGTGCGCCATCCACAGTCCCGGGTTCGACACGTCGAGCAGGATGTCGACAACTTCGCCGGTCCGGACGAGCACCGTGTCCTTCCACACCAGGTTGGGCTCGGTCACGCCGCTGCGAACCAGGACCAGGAAGCGCCCTGCCCCATGGATGTGGAACGGGTGGTGCATCGGATGATCGGAGTCCATCTCGTTGATGATCCGGATCTTCACGCGGTCGCCGACGGTGAACGTCCAGTCCACCCCGGCGTTCTGCTGCCCGGTCGCCCGGTCGACAAGGAGCCAGCGCATGTTGCCCGGGTTCGTCATCCGGTTGACGTCTTCCATCGTGTCTTCCCACTCGATGGCGCCCGCGACGTGTCCGTGTGCTTGGTGCTCGTCGTCGGGCTCGGCGTGGCCCTCCTTGCCGAGGAGCTCGAGCGCAGCCGGGACCATGGCGATGGGCAGAAGCTTCATGCCGCACTTGGGACACCGGTCGGGGACCTCGCTCACGACCTCCGGGTCCATCGGGCACGCGAAGGCGGCCGCCTCGCCTTCTTCTGACGGCTCCGCCACGTCCATCTCGGCGACAAGCGCGATTACCTTGTCCGGGTCCCGCTGCAGATCGGCGTCGAGCCGTTCACGCTCCGCGGTGAGTTCTTGATTGGTCCGCAGTTCGTCGAACGAACCTCGCAGCCACCGATCGGTCGTTGCCTTCGAGCCACCGTGATCCTGCCGAGGGTGTAGACCTGGTCTGGCGTGGCGTGCTCGAGAGCCACCTCGCCCAGCATGGTCGAGCTTAACGTCGACGACGGCCCGCTCCGACGGGGCCAGCATGACTGCGTCGACGAACCCCTCGCGTTCGTAGCGGCCGCTGTCACCCCCGACGAGCTTCATCTTGGCGTCGGCGAAGCGGAGGTTGAAGACACGGGTGTTCGCCATGTTGGTCAGGAAGAACCGCACGACTTCACGCTGCCTCGCATCCATCGCCCAATCGGGATGTCCGTTCACGAGAAGGACGTTGCCGAACCGCCCCATGGCCAGGTGATCGGGTGCCGCTCGGTCGTACACCGATGCCTCGCCCTCCTCGAGCAGGAAGTCGTCGATCGC
Organism: uncultured Actinomycetes bacterium; assembly: GCA_963758715.1. GTDB lineage: Bacteria > Actinomycetota > UBA4738 > UBA4738 > HRBIN12 > JAOUEA01. The sequence continues at coordinate 28,228 of CAVWWK010000005.1, read as the reverse complement.
GAGCACGACGTCGCGATCACATGTGGGCCAGTAGTCCGCGCCGGCGGGTTCGACGACGATGTTGCCGTACAGACCCATGTCGATCGCGTAGTCCTCACGGATGTGCGGGTGGTACCAGTAGACGCCCTCGTCGGGGAACCGGACCCGATATGTGAACGTCTCGCCGATCGCGATCGGTTTCTGGGTGTCATGAGGGACTCCGTCGTATCTGTTCTCCAGACGCAACCCGTGCCAATGGACGGTCGCCGGGATATCACCGTCGTTCGTCACGGTGACCACGATCTCTGAGCCCTGCTTCACCCGGAGAGTAGGCCCCGGGATCGAACCGTTGTACGCGAGCATCCGAACGGTGGTGTCGCCGATGTGGTTGGCGACGGGCGCGATCCGCAAGTCAAGCCCGTCGCCATCCTCAAGGACAACGTCTTTGGTCGGCTCCGCCATCGGCAGGCCCGATGGGTCGCGAGAGAACTCTCCGGTGCCAGTCTCGATCTGGTGGTGACCCATCCCCTCCATGTCGCTGCTCCTGGGTCTTCAGCTCCTACGACCTTCGTGTTCAGCGATGCTACCCCCGTTGGTCGTTGGGCACGCCTCGCGGCCGTGGCCGCACGTCGCCGTGGATGCCATGTGCAGGGTTTAGCCTTGGACGGCTGTGAAGTTAGGAGAAACGCGTGGACCAGCAACACCCTGATCAACACGCAACAGGGCTTTCCGGGTCGGCGATGCGTGCGGCAGTCCTCTGGGGCGTCGTCTTTGGCGTGCTCCAGGCAGCGTCGCCACTGGCGCTGTGGTGGCTCGATACGGGGGTGGTGTATGCCCTCGGACTTGCCGCGATCGCGGCAATCTATGTCGGCTTCGCGGTGGCCGACGGACGGGTGAGGATCATCGTGGTCGAGTCGGTGGTCGCGATGGCGTTCGTGGTGGTCGCGGCGGCAGGGATCACCGGACCGGCATGGCTCCTCGCGTTCGGCTTGGCGGCCCATGGGGTCAAGGATGCGTGGCAGCAGCGCAGTCAGTTCGTCTCCGGGACGCGTTGGTGGCCACCGTTCTGCGCGGCCATCGACTGGGTCGTCGCATTGATCATCGTGATTGAGATCGTCGCGGGGATCGACTTCCGTTCCTAGGTGTCGAGATCGTCCCGAGGAGGCGCGCTCCCATTCCGGCTTATCGCCGAACCTCGAAACGTCTGCAGGGTCGCTCGACAGCGCGACCGGGCGTCCTCATGTCATGCTAGGGGACTGGGTGGCTCCGACCACCAACTCGGGCTTGGAGGACCCATGCAGGCGATCGTTCAAGAGCGCTATGGCACGGCCGACGACCTCGTACTCACGGATATCGACAAACCGGTGGCGGGGAACGAAGAGGTTCTGATCAAGGTCCGCGCCGCGAGCGTGTTCATCGGGGACTGGCACGTCATCACGGGCTTGCCTTACGCGATACGTCCGAAGTTCGGGCTTCGCCGACCCAACGCCCGCGTGGCCGGGCAGGAGATGGCGGGCGAGGTTGAGGCGGCCGGAGATGCCGTCACCCAGTTCAAACCCGGTGATGCGGTGTTCGGAACTGTCTCGGCGCGTTCGCCGAGTACGTGTCGGTCCCACATAGACTTCTCGCTTTGAAACCTTAAGCGATGGGAGGCATCGTCACCGGGGTCTGGGTCCGTACGGCACAGAAGGACGTGGTCTTGTCGATAGGTGCCGGGGACGTCATCGACTACACGCAGGAAGACTTCGTCAAGACCGGTCGGCACTGGGATGTCATCCTGGAGACAGCCGGTGCCCGAACGCTTTCGGACCTTCGGCAGGCGCTCACGCCGCACGGTACGCTGGTGATCGTGGGAGGCGAAGGCGGCGGCAAGTGGATCGGGAAGGCGGGACGAATGGTACAAGCACCCGTCCTCTCACCGTTCGTGGGCCAGAAGCTGACGATCTTGGCGGTCAAACACAATGGCGCGGATCTCGACGCCCTTAGGGAGCTCATCGAGGCAGGAAAAGTGGCCCCCGTGGTTGGCAAGAACTATCAACTGAACGAGGTCCCCCAGGCCGATCCCACCGAGTGTTCGAGGCCGAGGCGAACAAGAGGAAAGTCCGTTGTTTCGATCTCGACTGCCTAGCCCTACCCTTGCGACCGCACAGAGGGTAGTCAGTCTCCGAATCGACCCCGTAGTGAGGGCGTGTATATGAAGCAGAGTTGGCTAGGGCGCGTAGCCGCCCTGGGTACCTTGTTCCATCGGCTGGCATCGCCGCGCTGAAGGTTGTCCACTAGCTTCCGCTCTCTTCTCGAACCAAATCCGTGTTGATAGCGATTCCTGACGCACATCCGGCAACGGCCGCGCTGATTACCTGGGCACGGGGATCGGCGAAGTTGCCGGCTGCCCATACACCGGAGACGCTCGTTCGGCCCATCGCGTCAACCTTTGGAAAGCCGAGTTCGTTAGTGTCGCATCCGAGTCTATGAAGGAGACCATCGTCGTGTGAGCGGTGGCCGAGGGATTCGAACCCTCGAGGGAGTTGCCCCCCTACACGCTTTCCAGGCGTGTCCCTTCGGCCGCTCGGGCAGGCCACCGCGGACGAGTCTAGCGAGCGGTGGCTTCAGCCGGTCCTGCGGCCGATCAACGCCGCGTAGTGCCGGGCTCCCGCCGCAGTCAGGTGGTAGAGGTCGTTCGCGAACCAGGACGGATGGTTCACGGCCTTGCCGAACCAGTTGATGAGGACCGCGTTGCCGTGGCGGCGAGCGCACGCCGCGAGCCGCCTGTTGTTCGCCGCCCTCCACCGCCGGGGGACCTTCAGCGTCACCAGGTACACGGTTCGCCGCGAGCCGGCGATACGAACGGCACGGTTGCACGCCCCGCTCTCCAGGTAGCCGTTGTTGCCCAGGTGGACGATGACCTTCTTGCGCAGCTTCCCCTGCGCTCCAGTTGGCGCATCAGCTTCGGCAGCGACGAGAACTGGCGGCTCACCGACGTGTTGACGCGGATGCCCATCCGTTGCAGGTTGCTGGTGGCGCCCCGCATCACCGAGTCCCCGAGCCCGATGCGTCCTTTCGGGATCACCGCATCGGCCGGCAACGACGTGGCGAGCGCGAGCACCAGCGAGGACAACACCACCAGTCGAAAGCGCGCGCGCCGCGACATGGGCCCGATGCTACGACGCCGTGCCGGGTGCGCGCACCCCGACGTCAGTCTTGAAGCTCGATCAGCCCCGCGTTCGTGGGCGTGAATCCGCACGCGCCGAAGTAGAAATCTCGCAGGTGGTCCTCGAAGTCGACGTGCAGGAACTCGCAGCCCGCCTGTCTGGCGCTGTCGCGGGACGCCTCGACGAGCGCGACGCCTATCCCTCGGCGCCTGGCTGACCTCGCCACCATGACGTCCTGGATCCAGGCATGCACCGACCCGTCCCAGAGCACGTTCGCGAACCCCACCAGGCTATCGCCATCGCGAGCGGTGACCCAGCCCAGGCTGTGGCGTTCGGTCAGCTCTCGCCAGTCCCATTCGGAATCGTCGAAGACGCGCGTCTCGAACGCCTCCGCGTGCAGCTCGTTCACTTCCGTGCTCGTGAATGTACCTCGCCAGGAGAACCTGACGTCTGGATCGGGGGTCGATGCCATGGAACGAGCAACTTACACATCCTCGAAGCGCAGGGTCGAGGCGGCCTGGTCGACGACCGTTCGGTTGTCGTCGTACGTCCCGGCGATCCAGGGCTGATCGGCGGTGAAGACCCGCAGCGTGCGTTCGGGCCCCAGCTCCACGATGTACTCGTAGACCCGGGTGCCCGCAGGCACGAGCGGACCGTCGAGGAACTCCAACTCCAGACGCACCGCCCGACTGCCGCCGACGGATGTGTCCTCCCGCGAGAGCACCTGGACGCCTCCCTTCGACTCGTCGGCGACGACGGCGTCGAAGGGCCCGCGCGCACGCCGACCTCGAGCGGGTACGCGAACCCCTCAGAGACGATGTTCCCAGCTTGGCCGAACGGCTGCGTGTCGAACCATCGGCACGCATGCGCGGGATCGCGCTCGCCGTTCAGCACGTCGGTCGAGAACCAATCCGCCGGGAACCCGATCGAGTAGCCCTCCACGTCGTTCGTGCAGCGTTCCCATCCGACGGGCACGTTTGCCCCCGGCCGAGGGACCGGCGGCTGCGGCCTGAGGCCCCGCCACAGGAGCACCGAACCCAGGACGAACACGGCGGCAGCCATCGCGACGGTGGCGGCCCGGCGCCCCCATTCGGAACGTCGCGACCTGAAGGCCGCGACCGCTGCGTCTGCAGTCTCGGGACGGTCGTCTCGCGCCAGCGCCTGGATCTCCGCCCACAGGTCCGGCGACGGCGTCGATTCGATCGCTTGGAGGCGCTCTCTCAGATCAGGCATCGTCGTCTCCCAGGAGTTCTCGCAGGCGGTTGCGGCCGCGATGCAGGTGTACGCTGACCGTCGCCGATGACACCCCGAGGAGCTCGGCGATCTCGCGGACCGGTCGGTCTGCGTAGTAGTGAAGGACGACCGCGGCGCGCTGTTGCGCCGGCAGCCGAAGGAGGGCGGCCGTGATCTCCTCCGCGGGCTCGGGGAGATCGTAGGTGGGCTCGGGACCGGCGGGCTTGAGCCTCGTTCGCTCCTTGAGCTCACCGGCCGCGATCCGGAACGCGGCCTTCCATATCCAGGCCAGCGGATCCCGGATCGCATCGCCGCGCCGCAGGGCCTGCGCGAAGGCCTCGGACTCGGCGTCGCTCGCGATCTCGCGGTCTCTGGTGAACGCCAGGAGCGCCCACCACAGGCGATCCCCGTGCTCCCGGTAGAGCGATTCGAGGTCCTGCCGAGCGTTCACGACGACTCCAGCCATGTCGCCCCCTCAGGGACGAACGAACCCCGAAAGCTTTACACGAGCGCGCCGACTTCCCGTTCCGGACGGTCCCGGCCGCGCGTCAGGGCAGGCTATCGAGGAGCGCCAGCGTCCGTTCGATCACCAGCATCGTCGACGCATCCTCGTACTCCCCCCACGAGCTATCCGTGAACAGGTGCCCTGACCCCGGATAGAGGAAGAGCTCACCGCCCGCCTCCGACACGAGTTGCTCGCCGCCTTCGCGGTTGAACCACTTGTCGCCTTCGCTCACATGGACCTGTAGTGCCACCCCCAGCGGCCAGGTGGTCTCGAACTCCGAGGGCGGGATATCACCGCCGTGATAGAGGAGCGCGCCGAGCGACCCCACACGCGTCTGCGCGAGCCGCTGCGCGTACACCGCACCCAACGAGAACCCGCCGATCACGACACCCGGCGGGAGCGGGTCGATCGCAGCCTCGCTCCGCGCGATCATCTCGTCCCAGCCGACCTGCTCCTCGTGGGCGACGCCGTCCTCGATGTCGTCGAAGTCCTGCCGCCGAACAGGTCGGCCACCGTGACCTGATGACCGCCGCCCCGCAGCTGGTCGGCGAACGCCCTCACGCCGTCGGTCACGCCCAGCGCGTGGTTGAACAGGATCACGTCGGCATCCTCGGCCCCTTCCCTCGCCTGGGGTTGTCTACCAGACCCGACGGACGCGTGATCGGCTCGGGACCGAGGCCGGCCAGGCTTGACCCCAGGCGCAGCTCTTCTCAACGCGCTCGACGACGCCGCGGGGAGCTCACCGTGCGTTCACCGACATCGTCGGGTACGGCCGCTCGGCGAGTCCTCAGCCCGTCGCGGCGTCACCCAACGTAGGTCTCCTGCGGTGGCACCGGTGCAACTACGCTGGCCGGCCCTCGAGGGCCTCATCCAATCGGCGACGGAACGACCCCGACGATGCAACTCGCGCGCCTCGCTGTCTTACTCGATCAGCCAGGTCTCTGTCGGACGTCACGACCGTGAGCCTGGCTGGCGATTCATCGTCCGCCACCATCTCTGCGATCTCATGATCGGCGGCGTTGCGGCCGCGCCGGGATGCGAAGTCCACCGTGATCGCGCCGTGAGTGCCTGGCACCACCTCCCAGGCTGCCGGTCGAACACACCCGTGACCTCCTCGCCGGTCTCCTTCACGTATCGGTCTAGGTCGTCGATGAGTCGTCGAACCGCCTTGTCGGATCGTTCCACCACCCGTCCGGACGGGAGCCGATCACGTTCATGCCGTCCACCAGCCAGCGCGTCACCTGACCATCCTGCCTCTCGGACCGTACTTCCCCTGCCTTTCGGTGGACCCTGAAGATGTTCCCCATGACCGACAGACCCGCCGAAGGAGGCAGGTGTCTTCGCACCGCCGACCAAGAGTGAGGCTAGCGTTCCGCGTCGCTGCGCAGGATGCAGAACTCGTTGCCCTCGGGATCGCGAGCACGAGCCACCCCGTGCCGTCGGCCTGACGCCGGTCATCGAGGGGCGTGGCCCCCAAGGCGCGGACCCGCTCGATCTCCTTGTCACGGTCCGATCGGTGGGCACGAGGTCGAAGTGGACGCGGTTCTTCACCCGCTTGTCGTCGGGCACCTCGATGAACAAGACCTGCTGGCCGCCGGCTGGGTCGACGATCATGCACTCCTGGTCGCCCGGCTCATTCGGATCGCCGGGCACATCGCTGAACCCCAAGACTTTGGCCCAGAACGTCGACAGCGCATATGCGTCGTCGCAATCGAATGTCGTGTGGTCGATCCGCGAGGTCATCGGACCGGAGATTAGCGCGTTCGTCGATCCGACCAACCCGGTCGGCGCCCTCCCGTGCGCGCCTGAGCGAGGTTCACAGGCGGGCACGACGAGGGGCGTTTAGCGGAGGCGGCGTGATTCGAACACGCGAGGGGCGGTTTAGACCCCTAACCGCTTTCGAGGCGGTCCCGTTCGTCCGCTCCGGCACGCCTCCGTCGACGATTCTACCAATCGCGCTGCGCTATCGACGGTCGCGGAAGAACGCCCGCAACAGCTCGCCGCATGCGTCCGCGAGCACGCCGAGGTACCTCGGCGCGGTGGTTGAGCCGTTCGTCCGCGACCAGGTTCCCCAGCGAGCCCGCGAACCCGGCCTTCGGATCCGCCGCCCCGAAGACGACCCGGCGCACCCGCGCCAGCACGATCGCACCCGCGCACATGGCGCACGGCTCCAGCGTGACGTACAGGGTGTGATCCGTCCAGGCGCCAGGAACCTGCGACTGAGGCCGCCGCTCGCAGAGCGAGGACCTCGGCGTGCGCGGTGGGGTCCTGCAGTCGCTCGCGCCCGTTGCCCGCGCTCGCCCGACGCACCTCGGCCTCGCGGACCACGACGCACCCGACCGGCACGTCGCCCGGACGCCGGGCACTCGGCGGCGGCATCGATCGCCGCGCGCATCCACGTCTCGTCCTCGCGAGTACTAGTCTCGCCCATACTAGTAGGCGTCGATCTCGAGCAACCGTTCGTCGCTGATGCCGAAGTGGTGCGCCACCTCGTGTGCGACGGTCCTGCGCACCACCGCGCGCATCCGCTCCTCGTCGCCGCGCGCTTCGCGCCAGATCGGAGTCGGCGAACAGGGTGATCTTGTCCGGCAGCACGCCCGTGTACCGTTCGCCCCGGTCGGTGAGCGGGATGCCCTCGTACAACCCGAGCAGGTTCCCTTGCTCGCGCGTGGGCTCGTCGTCGACGACGATCTCGACGTTGTCCAGCGTCCGATGGACCCACTCGGGAAGCGAGTCGATCGCCTCGGCGGCCAGCTCCATGAACCGGTCCTGGTCGGGCAGCGGCATGGCGGTAGCCTACGCGCATGCCCGGGGGCCTCCTGACCGACCTCTACGAGCTGAACATGGCCGCGAGCTACCTGCGGCGCGACATGCGCGCGCCCGCGACGTTCAGCCTGTACGTGCGCGGCCTGCCGCCTGAGCGCGGGTTCCTGGGGCCGCAGGACTCGAACCGTGCCTGGAGTTCCTGGAGTCGTTCTCGTTCGAGGACGCCGACCTGGAGACCCTCGGCGAGATGGGCTTCGACGACCGAGCGCTCGCCGATTTCGCGACGCTGCGGTTCGACGGCGACGTGTGGGCGGTGCCCGAGGGGGCGATCGTCTACTCGGACGAGCCGCTGATCGAGGTGACCGCGCCGGTCGCGGTCGCGCAGATCGCCGAGACCTACCTGCTGAACCAGATCACGCTGCACACCACCCTGGCGTCGAAGGCCGCCCGCTACGTGCTCGCCGCCGACGGAAAGATCTGGTCGACTTCGCGTTCCGACGGACCCATGGTGTGGACGCGGCGATGGCCGTCGCCCGAGCGAGCGCCATGGTGGGGTTCGCGGCGACCTCAAACGTGGAGGCGGCGCGCCGATACGGCCTTCGCGTCGCGGGAACCATGGCGCATGCCTTCGTCGAGGCGTTCCCCGGCGAGCGCGAGGCGTTCGAGGCCTTCGCCTCCGACCACCCTGATCGCGCCACGTTCCTGGTGGATACGTACGACACGATCCAGGGCGTGCGCACAGCGATCGAGACGATCCGCTCGCTCGGGCTGAGCGACCGGATCGGCGTGCGTCTGGACAGCGGGGACCTCGACGCGCTGGCGCGGGAATCTCGCGTGCTGCTGGATGAGGCGGGGCTCCGGCAGGCCCGCATCTTCGCCAGCGGCGGTCTCGACGAGCTCGAGGTCGACACGCTCGTGTCGGGCGGCGCGCCGATCGACGCGTTCGGCATCGGCACGCAGATGGGCGTGTCGGCCGACGCGCCCTTCGTCGACTCCGTCTACAAGCTCACGGAGTACGACGGTCGTCCCACCATGAAGCTCTCCACCGGCAAGGTGTCGGCGCCCGGGCGCAAGCAGGTGTGGCGCAGCATCGAGGTACGGGAGCACCGGGACCGGCTGCACCTGCGCGACGAGCCGGGTCCCGGCGGTGCCGAGGCGCTGTTGTCACCCGTCATGGCCAGGGGCACGCGAACGTCGCCGGCCCCCTCGATCGCCGCATCCCGCGATCGGTTCCTGGCCGATCTCCGGTACGTGCCCCAGGTCGCGCGGGCGTTGCGGCAACCGAAGGATCCGGAACCGGAGCGATCCCCGGCTCTGCTGGCGCTCACAGAGCAGGCGACGGCCCACGCGCTCACGCGAACCTCGGGTCGTTGACACCCGGGAGCCGCGGGAAGAGGATGCCGCGCGATGCGAAACCGACCCGCCCTCTCCCTGATCCTGTCCCTGATCGCCTTCGCGGCCACGATCCCGGCCTCTGCCGGTGGCCCGACGATCGAACCGGTCAAGACGACCCCCAGGTCTGAGTTCCTCCCAGCGCCCGGGCAGGGGACGTCCACCTACTTCGCCTGGAGCCAACCGGTGAACCGACGCATGCAGGTGTTCCTGCAGGTGAACGGTGGCCCGCGGCAACGGATCAGCACCGGGGCTGTCGGGTTCGCCGGGCACTTCGAGCCGGGAGACGATCGGTTGATCTATCAGCGTCTGCAGCGCGCGGGGAACAAGTTCCAGTCCGATCTCTTCTTCTACGACGCGGTTGGCGGTGGCACGACGGCCCTGGAACCCACGATCAACACGAACGCGTGGCAGTGGGGGCCGGCCTACGGAGAGGATGGCAGTGACCTCTGGGTGCTCTACGGCGAGAACCGGTTCGGCAGTCCATCTGCGCCGTGGGAGGTGAAGCTCTGGGATCCGAACAGCGCCGTGAGACGCACGCTGGCGGTGGCAACGTTCCGCTGTGGATGTGTCTTCCCGGGAACGATCGACTACCCATACGTGAGCTGGGGCAAGGGTCGCGAAGCGGACGTGTGGCGCATGGACCTGGCCACCGACATGAAGGAGCGGCTGGATCTGCCGGGCGACCGTGACGAGTATGCGAGCGCGGTGACTGACGACGGCACGACCTACGTCGCGCAGGACGGTGCGGGATGCGGCGTGAACGCCAAGCTGTTCCGGGTGGATCCCGACGGCACGGCGACACTTCTGACCGTGCTCCCCCGCGGCAAGTCTCCCTACACCCTGAGCGCGATCGACACCGGCTCGGGCGTGGACCTGTACTTCGATCGCAGCAACTGCCGGCGGAACCAGAAGTTCAACATCTACGTGCTCCGCGATGCGGACACCGCAGGTCTGTCGGTCCCGATGCGTCTCGGCTCGTCATCCGGCTCGCCTGCCATCGGCGCCGATCGGTTCCCGCTCGGCTCGGTCCCGCCTCGCTAGGGGCTTCACGAGGCGCCGGCGGCACGCCACGTACGATGAGCGCGTGAGCGAACCGGCGCGGCGTCGACGGCGGTGGCCGCGGCGTCTGCTGATCGGGGCGCTGCTGTTGGCGACCCTCTTCTACGTGGGTGGAGGCGTGTACTTCTCGAACGTGCTGAACGAGCGGGCGCTGGACGCCGCCGCGCTCCGCGCCGCGACCGCCGAGCTCGAGCCCGATGTCCGAGTGGGCGAGTCGGCTGACGCCCCCGCCGGGATGACGATCGAGCTCCGTGGCGTCGACGGCGAGGCGCCGCCCACGATCCTGGGACTGCAGGGACTTCGGTGGGACGGCGGATACGGTCAGGTGCTAGACCTGGGGCCGAACGACGCGGGGCCGGTGACGGCGTCGTTCACGCCGATCACGGGCGGGGAACCGCCGCCGGGAACGCCCGCGCAGCTGGACGTGCGCGCCTATCCGGAGGATCCCCTCGCGGCCGGACTCGGGCTTCAGGAGGTCACGGTCCCCGGTCCGCTCGGGGACTATCCGGCGTGGCTCGGCACGCCCTCAGTCGAGAGCGCGGATACGTGGGCGATCGTGGTGCACGGGAACTCGCTCTCGCCCGCCGACGGGCTGCGCATGGTTCCGATCCTGACCGACGCCGGTCGTCCCACGCTGGTCGCGACCTATCGCAACGATCCCGGCGCCCCGGAGGATCCCAGCGGCAAGCTCCGCTACGGCCTCACCGAGTGGGAGGACCTGGAGGCCATGGTTCGCTACGCGATCGAAGGGGGCTCGGACGGCGTCGTGCTCGACGGCTACTCCATGGGAGGCGGGATCGTGATGGCGTTCCTGCAGCGCTCCGAGCTGGCAGGCCAGGTGCGGGGGGTAATCCTGGATGCTCCCATGCTGAACTTCTCGACCACCGTGGACGACAACGCGTCGCGGGAGGAGATCGCGCCGGGTGTTCCGCTTCCGTCCTCGCTCACCGCCGTCGCGAAGTGGATCGCGGCGAGGCGGTTCGGTGTTGACTGGGGCGCGCTGAACTACCTGGCGAACATCGGCCCCTACGACGGCATCCCGTTCCTGGTGTTCCACGGAACAGACGACACGACGGTGCCGATCGCGACCAGTCGCGAGTTCGCCTCGCTCATGCCCGAGCAGGTCGAGCTGATCGAGTGCGACAGCGCCGAGCACATCGAGTGCTGGAACCCGGACCCGGCCGCATACGCCGCGGCGGTGGAGTCCTTCCTGGTTCGAACCGAGACCTGAGGCTCAGGCGCTGGGTGCGCGGTTGGTCCGTCGGAGGAAGTACGCCGCGATCGGGATGACGATCAACGTCCCGATGATGGCACTGAAGATGCCGGTCAGATCGAAGATGTCGTCGTCGCCCCACCCGATGAGCTTCGTGAAGATCAGCCAGCCGACCACGGCACCGATCAGGCCCAGCACGATCGAGACGAGCCAGGACTTGGGGCCGCTCATGTGGCGAAACACGTCGTTGGGCATCAACAGCCGTGCGATCGCGCCCGCCACGAAACCCAGGATGATGGCACCGAGCATTGGACCTCACTCCCTCCGTGACCGATTCGAGAGGGCAACCGTACTGCGTCGGAACGCCTCGTGTGAACCTCAGGCGACCGGGAGCCAGCCGGGGCGAGCGGCCTCGTAGTCGGTGATCTTGGCCTCGTTGCGCAGCGTCAGGCCGATGTCGTCCAGACCCTCCATGAGACGCCAGCGCGTGAAGTCCTCCATGTCGAACGTCTCATCGAGCCCGGGCGCGCGAACGGCCAGGGCACCCAGGTCGACCACGATCCGCGTGGCCGGGTCGTCGAGTACGGCGTCCATCAGGGCTCGCACGCTCTCGGCCCGAAGCTCCACCGGCAGCAGGCCGATCTTCGTGCAGTTGTTGCGGAAGATGTCGGCGAAGCTCGGCGCGATCACCGCCCTGAAGCCGGCGTCCTCGATCGCCCATGGCGCGTGCTCCCGGCTGGACCCCGACCCGAAGTTCTCGCCCGCGAGCAGGATCGAGGCGCCCGCGTAACGAGGGTCGTTGATCACGAAGTCCGGGTCCTTGCGCCATTCGGCGAACAGGAACGGGCCGAACCCGGTCCGCTCGATCCGCTTCAGGTACTCGGCGGGGATGATCTGGTCGGTGTCGACGTCGCTGCGATCGATCGGGAGCGCCGTGCCGTCGATGACGGAGATGGGATCCATCGTTCGGCTCAGAGCTCCTCGGGTGTCGTGAAGTGCCCGGCGATCGCCGTGGCGGCGGCGACCGCGGGGCTGACCAGGTGCGTGCGCCCGCCCTTGCCCTGCCTGCCCTCGAAGTTGCGGTTGCTCGTGCTGGCGCTGCGATCGCCCGGGTTCAGGGTGTCGGGATTCATGCCCAGGCACATCGAGCAGCCGGCGCCGCGCCATTCGAACCCGGCGTCCTCGAAGACGGCGTCGAGTCCTTCGGCCTCGGCTTCCTGCTTCACCGCGAAGCTGCCGGGAACGACGAGCGCACGCAAGCCCTCCGCGACCCTCCGGCCACCAACGATGCTCGCGGCGACCCGCAGGTCCTCCATGCGCGAGTTGGTGCACGAGCCGATGAAGATCGTGTCGGGACGGATGTCCCGGATCGCCGTCCCCGGCGCCAGGTCCATGTACGCGAGGGCGCGCGCGGCGGCTTCCTTCCTGGAGGGTTCGTCGAACGCGTCGGGGTCGGGCACGGCGCCGTCGATCGTGACGGACTGCGCGGGGTTGGTGCCCCAGCTGACGTAGGGGCGCAGGCCTGCGGCGTCGATCGAGACCTCCTTGTCGAAGGCGGCGCCCTCGTCGGTCGGCAGGCCACGCCAGTCCTGCAGCGCCGCTTCCCACTTGGCGCCCTCCGGCGCGTGCGGACGGCCCTGGACGTAGGCGAACGTGGTGTCGTCGGGCGCGACCAGCCCGGCGCGCGCGCCGCCTTCGATCGACATGTTGCAGATCGTCATCCGGCCTTCCATGGAGAGGGCGCGGATCGCCGAGCCGCGGTACTCGATGATGTGGCCCACGCCCCCGCCGGTCCCGATGCGGTTGATGATCGCCAGGATGATGTCCTTGGCGCTGCAGCCGGCCGGCAGATCACCGTCGACGGTGACGGCCATCGTGCCGGGACGGTTCTGCGGCAGCGTCTGGGTGGCGAGCACGTGCTCGACCTCGCTGGTGCCGATGCCGAACGCGAGTGCGCCGAACGCGCCATGCGTCGAGGTGTGCGAGTCGCCGCACACGATCACCAGTCCCGGTTGCGTGTAGCCCTGCTCGGGACCGATCACGTGGACGATGCCCTGGCCCGGCGAGCCCATCGGGTACAGCGTGATGCCGAAGTCCTTCGCGTTGGTGCTGAGCGCCTTCATCTGACGGGCGCTGACCTCGTCGATGACGGGGCCGGTGGTGGTGGGCACGTTGTGGTCCATCGTCGCGACGGTGAGGTCGGGGCGCCGGACCCTGCGGTCGTGCACGCGGAGCCCGTCGAACGCCTGGGGACTCGTGACCTCGTGCACGAGGTGCAGGTCGACGTAGAGGATGTCGGGCTCCCCCTGGGCGCGATGCACGACGTGGCGTTCCCAGACCTTCTCGGCCAGGGTCATGGGGGTCGGCTGCGGCGACATCGGTCCTCGCTCCTCGGTGCGGCTCGGGAGTTTTCCGCGTGCGTGTTGTCTCTTGTCTCGCATCGACGGGTTGTTCCGAATAGTGGAACTGTGATACCGATATGTGGAACATGACCCTACCAGACCGTCCCGAGAAGCCCGCACCGGACCGCCGGGGGCGTGACGCTTCGGGCGTCGGAGTCCTCGACCGAACGATGACGATCCTGGACGCCGTCCAGGGTGGCGCCAGGACCCACGCGTCGATCGCGCGAGAGACCGGGTTCTCTCGTACCACGACGCACCGGCTGCTCAAGTCGATGGAGACCCACGGGCTGCTCGAGCACGTAGGCGGCCGCGGCTACCGGCTGGGGCCACGCCTCCTCAAGATCGCCGCCGCGGCCATGCAGGAACCCTCGCTGCGAGACGCCGGTCACCCGGCCCTGGAGCGCCTCTCCGCGTTCACGGGAGAGAGCGCCCAGCTCTACACCGCCTCCATGGGAGAGAGGATCTGTGTCGATGCCGTGGAATCCTCGAGCGAGCTCCGCACGTTCGTCGAGGTCGGCACCGCGCTCCCCATGTGGGCAGGATCGGCCGGCAAGGTGTTCATGGCGTGGATGTCGCCGAGCGCACAGCGCGAGAACGTGCAGAGGGCCCGGCCCATCACCGACGCGACGCCCACGGGAGAACGCCTCGAACGCCAGCTGGGCACCGCGAAGCGGCAAGGATGGGCCTCGAGCTCGGGCGAGCGGCAGCAGGGGGTCGGCTCCGTCAGCGCGCCCGTGTTCGGACGCCTCGGAGAGCTCGTCGCCGTGGTCTCCATCTCGGGCCCCACCTCGCGGATCACTCGGATCGGGGCCAAGCGCTACGCCCCCGCGGTCGTCGCGGCAGCACGCGAGATCGAGGCCGCGCTCGGGGCGTGAGACCTGGCGTGAGCGCGCAGCGAGCACACAGCCGTTTCCCGTAAGCTCGGCCGATGGTCCGGCTCGACTTCCTGCACCGCCCCGTCGCATCTTGGCTGACCGCCAAGCGTGCCGTGACGGCGTCGATCGCCAGCACCGGATCGGTGGTGCTGATCGCGGCGACGCCGGGTTCGCCCTACCACCCGGTGCTGCCCGAGAGCCAGGGCGACGGTCCGCTCGCGCTGCTGACCAAGCTGCTGTTCCTGGACCGCGTCCCGCACGGCCTGATGATCGCGATCGGGCTGGCGGCGATGATCGCCGCGGGCGTCAGCTTCCTGCTGCTGCTGTGGGCCGCCGAGCGAGGGATCGTGAGCACCCGCACCGTGCTGAAGCTCACCGTCGCCTACCACCTGGCGATCCTGCTGCTTCCGCTCCTGCTGTCGAGAGACGTCTTCAGCTACGCCTACTACGGACGCATCTTGTCGCGCTACGGCGGCAACCCATACGTGAACACACCAGCGGACTATCCCGCGAACGACCTGTGGCGGTTCACGTGGCCCGGGTGGCGTGAGACGCCGTCGGTCTACGGCCCCGTCTTCGTGTGGCTGTCGGCCGCGATCACCGCGATCTTCCGCTCGATCCCCGACGTGATCATGGCGTTCCGCGCGGTCGCGGTCGCCGCGAGCCTGGCATCGGTGTGGTTCGTCGTGAAGCTCGTGAGCCGCGTGAAGCCGTCGAAGACCGCCTACGCCGCCGCGATGATCGGGCTGAACCCGGTCATCCTTTTCCACACGGTGGGCGGCGGTCACGTCGACGTCCTGGTGATGCTCTCGGTCGCCGCCGCGATCTATCTGGTGGCGACGCAGCGAGAGCTGCCCGCAACCGTGGCCCTGACGTTCGGAGCCCTCGTGAAGGTCTCGGCCGCTGTGCCATTGGTGCTGCTGATCGCATACGTCACGGCGAGGGCGGCCCGAGACAAGCGCGCCCGGGTGCTGGTGACCCACATCGGCACCGCGGTGGGCATCGTGTTCGTGGCGGCGCTCCCGTTCCTGCAACGTTCGAACCCCACCCTGGGCATGCTCGAGCTGGTGCAGCACGGCTCGTGGATCGCGCCGCCGGCGTTGGTCGAGCGCATCTTCGAGGCGATCGGTGAGCTGCTCGCGGGCCAGATCGGGGCATCGATCGGCGTGGTGATCGCGCGGCTCGGCATGTTCGCGGCGCTCGCGACCGGCCTGATCCTGGTGCTGCGACAGGTGATCCGCCATGCCTCGGAAGGTTCGGTCTCGTTCCTGGCCGCGGCCTGGGGCTGGGGATTCCTGCTCATGATGCTGTTCTCGCCCACCCTGTTCCCCTGGTACTTCGCGTGGGTGCTGCCGGTCGCCTGGGCGTTGCCGCTGGTGCCGCGGCGAACGTTGGAGCTCTCGTTCCTGGCCCTCGTCACGGCGTCGCTGACGACCGAGAACTTCCGGCTTCCCGAGTGGATGCAGATCGACCTGGCGATCGGACACCCGATCCTGGTGCTCGTGCTGGTGTGGTTCCTGCACGACCTGTGGCTCCGGCTGCGCTACGACGTGCCGCTGGACGCCGAGACCGACCGCGCGCGGGAACTCCACCGCGAACGCCGCGAGGCCGTGGGCGCCTGAGCGGAACCTGGAGCCCCGCTACCAGGCGTAGGCTTCGGGCGCCGGTCCACCCGGCCCCGGGAAGATCTCGTCGAGCCGCCTCAGCACCTCGGGCGACAGGTCGACGTCGAGCGCGCGCATCGAGCCGAGGAGCTGCTGCTCGGTGCGCGGTCCGATGATCGGCGCGGTGACAGCCGGCTGGTGCAGGAGCCAGGCGAGCGCGACGTCAGCGGGACGTTCGCCGAGCTCGGCGCACAGCGCCTCCCACGGTTCGAGCTTGGCGCGGTTCGCCTCGAGCTCACCGCGCATGTACTCCTCGCCGCGGCGGCCCGCTTCCACCTTCTGGAGCGCGCCTGCGAGGAGGCCGCCTGCGAGGGGGCTCGGCACGATGAGTCCCATCCCGTACTCGCGCACCGCGGGGATCACCTCGAGCTCGATCATGCGCTGGGTGAGGTTGTACGGGGACTGTTCGGCGGCCAGTCCAAGCGTCGAGCGGTAGCCGGCGATCTCGTTCGCCCTGGCGATGTGCCACCCGGCGAAGTTGGACGAGCCGACGTACAGGATCTTGCCCTCGTGCTTGAGCTGCTCCATCGCCTCCCAGATCTCGTCCCACCACGCTTCCCGGTCGATGTGGGCCATCTGATAGAGGTCGATGTAGTCCGAGCGCAGACGGGTGAGCGAGGCCTCGCACGCCTTGCGGATCGCGAGCTTGGACAGGCGCGACTCGTTGGGCCAATCCCCCATCTGCCCGTAGACCTTGGTGGCGAGCACGACCTTGCCGCGGCGTCCGCCACCCTTGGCGACCCACTTGCCGATGATCTCCTCGGTGGTGCCGACGCCCAGGTGCCGGCCGTAGGTGTTGGCCGTGTCGAAGAAGTTGATGCCGTGGGCAACGGCCGAATCCATAAGGCTGTGCGACTCCTCCTCGGAGGAGTGCGGGCCGAAGTTCATCGTGCCCAGGCACAGGCGGCTGACGACCAGACCGAGATGGCCGACGTGGGTGTACTCCATGAAGGTCGAGTGTAGCCGCCGCCGCGACCTATCCTGTGGGGATGCGCTGTGCCGTCTGCGACCACCCGCTCCCCGACGATGCGAGGTTCTGCCCGTCGTGCGGCGTCCCCGTCTCCACCTCCCTGGAGACGCAGGAACGCAAGCTGGTGACGGTGCTGTTCGCGGACCTCGTCGACTCGACCGGGTTGGCGCAACGGCTCGACCCCGAACGGGCGCGCGAGGTTCTCGGGCACTTCTTCGACGCGGTCACCGAGGAGCTGCAGAACCTCCGGGGCCAACCCGAGAAGTTCATCGGCGACGCGGTGATGGCGGTCTTTGGCCTGCCCCAGGTGAACGAGGACGATGCCGTGCGCGCCGTGCGAGCGGGACTGGCGATCCGCGGCCGGTCCCGGCGTTTGAGCGAACAGCTGGGGATCGACCCGCCACTGATGGTGCACGTGGGTGTGGAGACCGGGGAGGCGGCGACCGGCGTGGCGCCTTCGGGCCAGCTCCTCGTGACTGGTTCGGTCGTGAACGCGGCAGCGCGGCTGCAGTCGGCGGCCCTTCCCGGCGAGGTCCTGGTGGGTGCGACGACCCATGCGCTCACCAACACCGCCGTCGCCTTCGGCGAACGCCGGACCGTGCAGGCGAAGGGGTTCCCGGAGCCGCTCGCCGGCTACCCCGTGGAGGGCCTGTCCACCAGATCGGTCCGGCGAACGATCCCGTTCATCGGCAGGGCAAACGAGCTGACGCTGCTTCGCGACGCGCACTCGCGCGTGACCGCGACAGGGCGTCCGCTGCTCGTGACCGTGATGGGCGAGCCCGGGATCGGCAAGTCGCGGCTCGTCGACGAGTTCATCGCCGGGATCGGGCACTCCGTCGGCGACGACACCACGGTGCTCGTCGGGCGGAACCAGCTCGCGTCCGACAGCGCGACGTTCGCTCCCGCCGCCGCGATCGTGCGCGACGCCGCGGGCATCGAGCAGGACGACCTTCCGGAAGTCGCCCTGGACCGACTGCGCGAGCTCGTCGGCCGTTGGCACGAGCACCCGGCGCTGAACGATGGTGACCGGACGCGAACGATCGAGCGGCTCGCGCTCCCGCTGGGTCTGTCGGACGCACGACGCGACGAGTCGGTGTTCGTGCAGGACGTCCAGGCCGGATTCCTGTCGCTCGCCGCGGGTCTGGCCGCCGAACGCCCGACGGTACTCGTCTTCGAGGACGTGCACGACCTGCGGTCGCCCATGCTCGACCTCATCGAGCGGCTCGCCGGGCGGGGAGGCACGATCGAGACCCCGGTGCTGATCGTGGCCACCGGCCGTCCAGCCCTGCTGGAGCACCGTCCGACCTGGGGCTCTTCGGCCGCCAACCACGTGCTCCTGCATCTGGATCCGCTGGGCGACGAGGAGGCGATCGGGCTGGCGCGCCAGGCGGGCGGGAACGGCATCCCGGAGGCCGAGGCCCGGACGGTCGCGATCCGGGCGGGCGGCAACCCGTTCTTCATCATCGAGACGACAGGCATGCTGCTCGGCCGGAGCGACGGCCCCACGGGCTCCGGCACGTCGATACCGGCGACCGTCCAGGCGGTGGTGGCGACGCGGCTCGACAGCCTTCCCGAGACGCAACGGGAGCTGGCCAGGAGGCTGTCGGTGTACCTGTACTCGTTCGATGCCCAGGAAGCAGCCCTGGTCTCGGAGTGCAGCGACGACGCGTTGCATGCTCTGGAGGAAGCCGAGATCGTCGTGCGCGAGCGCGAGGCCCCCGTCACCAGGTGGCGCTTCCGGCACGAGATGTTGCGAGACGTCGCGTACGCGAGCCTGCCCAAGCGCCTGCGGCTCCAGCTGCACGTGCGGATCGCCGATTCGCTCATGGAGTCGGGGTTCGTGGCGTGGGCGGCGAATCATCTGGAGCGCGCGGCGAACGCGTCGATCGACCTGGATCCCGCGGACCGAACCCTGCCGGAGCGAGCGATCGAGGCGCTCACAGCCGCCGGCGAACGCGCCCGCAAGCGCATGGAGAACCGCTCGGCGGTGGACTACCTGGAGCGCGCGCTCACGATGGCCGGGCCGCGGGAAGGCTGGGGCGTGCGGGAAGCGCGAGCGCTGGCGGGGATCGGCGAGGCCCGCTACTGGCTGGGGGACTACCCGGCCGCGCGAGAGGCGCTGACGCACGCGCAGGCGATCGGCGCACGTTTCGATGACGACTGGACCTCGGCGCATGCGCTGCGGTTCCTCGGCGACATCGCGATCAACGTGGACGCGGACGTCGATCGCGCCGAGAAGCTCCTGGACGAAGCGCTCGCCGCGGCCGAACGACTCGGCGACTCACGCACGATCACCCGCACGCTGCTCTTCGCAGGATGGGTGCCGTGGACGAGGAACCGCTACGACGAGGCGGAGCCGTTGTGGCGACGTGCGCTCCAGATCGCGCGCGACGACGACGACCGGTGGGCGCTCGTTCGGGCGCTGACGTCGCTGTCGATCAACCGGCAGGACACCGACAACGACGGAGCACGGGCACTCATCGAGGAAGCGTTGGAGGTCGCGGAAGAGATGGACGACGGATTCAGCGCCGCCGTCGCCACGGTCCAGCGTGGAAGGCTGCTGGAGGATGTCGGCCGCTACGACGAGGCGCTGCCCGAGCTCGACCACGGGGTCGCGGTCTTCTCCGACCTGGGCGCCCGCTGGGAGATGGCCGACGCCTTGGCTGAACGGGGCATCATCAATCGCGAGAACGGACGGCTCGACGAGGCAGAGCGCGACCTCCGCCAGGCCATCCGCATCTCCGAAGAGCTCGGAGAGCGGCAACTCGCCGGCTGGACCTGGAAGGCGCTGGCACGGGTGGCGGAGAAGCGGGGCGACCGCGTGCAGGCCGAGGAACGATGGCGCCGCGCCAGCCAGGCCGCGGCCGAAAGCCCGCGATGAGCGACCGGCCTATACCCGATGACGCGCAGGACGTGGGCCGGCCCTGAGCGCGGAGCGGCCACGAGGCGATTCGCTCGTGCGGCCGTTGCTCCTGTTCGCGGTGCTCGCGCTGCTCGCCCTGACCCTCGTCGGCGTTCACCGGCGTCGCGGTCGTGCGGAGGATCGGGACAGACCAGGCACTGGCCGAGGCGCGACAGCTCACGGAGGTCTCCGCTCGGCTGGTGGAGCGCCGCGTCGAGGACGGTTGATCACCGGGGTCGCCGACAGCCGCGCGGCGGTGGCGAGCATCGTGACCGACGCCGTGCTGGAGGAGCCCATCGTCCGCGTGAAGCTCTGGACGCGCGAGGGAGAGATCGTCTACTCCGATGAGCTCAGGTTGGTCGGCGACCGCTACCCGCTCGACCCCGAGGATCTGGAGGTCCTCGATCGAGGGGGCGTCGTCTCCGAGGTCACCGACCTCACCGGGTCGGAGAACCGGTTCGAGCGCGACTTCGGCGAGCTGCTCGAGGTGTACACGCGGATCGAGACACCCGACGGGACGCCGCTGTTGTTCGAGACCTACCAACTCGCTTCGAACATCGCCGATCGCCGCCGCGAGCTCGCGGCCAATCACGTGCCGGCGGGTCAGCGGCGGCAGGTCTTCATGTCCGACAACGGCGCCCGATTCTTCACACGCGGGTCTCGCGGGGAGGCGACATCCGGATCGCCAGACGGATCCGGAACCGTCGTCGGACGTGATCAAACGTGGCCAGTGCAGCGGCCGCAGCGACTGGAAGCTGAAGCTCTCCCCAGAGGACGGACGGATCGAGGTCGAGTACGAGGTCGACTCCAACGTCTCGGGGCAGAGGTGGAGGGTCCGCATCGTGAAGAACGGCACGTGATCTTCCGTGGAACGCGCAGGACGCACGGACCGAGCGGCTCGTTCGAGCTGCGAGCGGTCACGCCCAACCGCAGGGGGCCCGACGCCTTCCGAGCCCGTGCCACGAACCTGGGCTCCGGTGAGACCTGCAGGGGCGCCGCCGCCGCTTCCTTTCTGAGTCGCCCCAGCGTCAGAGCGGATGCTCGGCGCCCGATCGCATCAAGGATCGGGCGTCGAGCCATGTGGCGCGACGCGACTCTTCGGGTCGGAGGAATACGTGCCTTCGGGTTGGCCTAGCATGAGGGGATGCGAGGCGAAAGGGTCGAGGTGACCGTTGATATCGGCAACGGCGTCAAGGTCTTCGAGGTCGTCGCGACGCGGGCCGGACGCCGAGTCGAGGTCACGACAGGCCGGACCATCGTCGAGGTCTCCGAGGTGACGCGCGGAGGCACACCCGTTCGCACCGCACGATTCATGGCGTCACGCGTCGTCGCGCTGGTGGAGCACCCTCCACCCGGCGCGACCGGCGGGGATCGCTCCTCGGTTACGAAGGCGTGAGTCGTCACTCGAACGCCGATCAGGACCTCGCGCAGCGCCGGGTTCGCATGGTGATCGAACGGCTCATCCGCGACGGCACGGTTGTCGCGGAATCGGACGGTTCGATGCACGAGTTGTTCCCGGTTGCCGTGACCCCCGCCGAGGGTGAGGCGCTCCGGCGATGGGTGATCAGCGAAGACGCGAAGCACACCATCGAGACCGGGCTCGGGTTCGGCCTCTCCGCCCTGTTCGTATGCGAAGGACTGTTGTCGAACGGTGATCCGGATGCGCGACACGTCGTGGTCGATCCGTATCAGACGACGAAGCTCGCCGACTGCGGACTCCAGGTGTTGGGCGAAGCAGGGCTTACGGAGCTGGTCGAGTTCCATGCCGAGGAATCCCAGATCGCTCTGCCTCGATTCCTGGATGAGGGCCGGACCTTCGACCTGGCCTTCGTCGACGGCAACCATCGCTTCGACGGAGCCTTCCTCGATCTCATCTACCTCGGCCGGCTGGTGCGGCCGGGGGGATCCTGTTCGTCGACGACTACCAGCTGCCAGCGGTTTCGCGCGCGGTCGCCTTCTGCCTGTCGAACCTCGGTTGGAGCTTGGAACAGCTGTCAGACGCTGACGAACTCCATCATTGGGCCGTCCTCCGCACCTCCGAGGTCCAGGACACACGCCCGTTCGACTACTACATCGACCTCTAGAGCGGAAGCCCATAGCCGGTACCCGTGCTCGCAGGAGCGGGCAAGATCCGCAGGAGTGTTGCTCCTGTTCGACCTCTTCGTCCGTGCCGGTGCACTCCGGTGCGACACCGACGGTCGAACGGTTCCGTGCCGCTCGCCGGCGAGCGCGCGGAAGTCCTGCACACGCCGATCACCTCACCAAACCGCGACTCCCCCTGCGTGGCGCGCTCACCAAGAAGAGTGGGCCGTCGACGGCAGCCCAAGATGGATACGATCGGCCGGTGATTCTCGACTCGGTTCGATCATTGCTCGATGCGCCGTCGGCGGCAGCGTTGGTCACGTACCGGCCCGACGGTTCGGCCGACGTGTCTCCCGTTTGGTTCCGTCACGTGGACGATGCGTTCGAGGTCGTGATCGCCGAGGGAGATCCGAAGCTCGACCATCTCGCTCGCGATCCTCGTGCGGTCCTCACAGTCTTCGAGACGTCTCCGCCGTTCCGCGGCGTCAAGGTTGCGGGTCGCGCGGAGCTGGGCGCAACCGGCGTACGCGATGCCCGGCTCGCCATCGTCTCGCGGTATCTCGGAGCGGCTAGGGGAGAGGCGTTCGTGAACGCCCGGGGCTCGGGCATGATCCTCCGGCTTCCGGGCGTGGCAGCGCGCGTCTGGGACCTTTCCGGCATCTTGCCGCCAGACGAGTAGAGATCGGCGCCGCCGTCGGCACATACCGCCAGACGTCGCGCAACAAGCCATGCGCCGGGTACTCGACCTTGATTCCGTATCCGCATCCGCGGCACGCGCACACCGAGCTTGGCGAGCGGGGTGTCGAGGTCGAGGTCGCTTCCTAACGATGGGCGCGCCCCGAGGGATTCGAACCCCCGACCTTCTGATCCGTAGTCAGACGCTCTATCCGGACTGAGCTAGGGGCGCAGCACATGGGAGTCTAACAACCGCTCCTGTTCGGAGCGATGTGTGACGCGGAGCGACTGACAAGGAGGTCGGTCATGCTCTGGGAGCGCACAGGACATCCGACCCGTGGGGTACGCGCTTCGAGGCAAGCAAGCTGTCGGCGAGGGCCTTGCAGCAAGGTTCGAAGGGATCCCTGACGTGCACTATGGCGAAGACAGGCACTCCGTGTGCGGCGACCGGGGCGCGTCTGAATGGACGCTGACCGGCACGAGCAAGGACGGCGAGCGTATCAAGGTACGTGGTTGCGACCTTTGGGAGTTCAGGAGCGGGCTCATCGTTCGAAAGGACTCGTACTGGAAGGCGGTCGAGAGTGCCTAGGCACGCCAGGGTACTCATGTGACGCGGGCTTGACTCGGAAGCGCGAGCAGGCGCGTCGACGTGCCCGGGTGATCAACGCCATTGGCCCTGATCTCCACCTCGTCGTAGTGGCGGTCGGCGGCCTGTGGAATGAAAGGAAAGCCAGGATCGCCACCGAGGGGTCCCAGCTCAGGTCTGCGGCGGTCCGCACGCTTCTGGCCAGGCGGTATTCGGCGAAGATGGCCGCCCCGAAATCGGCTCCGAGAGCGCCGACGACCACGGCGGTCGTCGTCGCCAGCGCACCGATCAGCAGCTTTCGCACCCGCACATTCTCGCCCACTGACGCCGACTGGACGGCCTTGGCACAGCCGATGCGCAGGTGTCGCGCTATCGTTAGGTGACTTACGGCCGGGTAACGGCCATATGTCAGGGATGAATCTGGGAAGTCACCGACCGACATTGTTGTCCAGTCGAGGTCCCCGTCGCTGCTGGAGGGCCAGTTGGATCTACTGCTACTGACCGTCGATCCCCACCCCGAATCCGTGCTGCCGTCGTTGTCGTTACTTGCGACAATGTGCGCACGGCGCCGACCGAGGTTTCCTCACTTTTGGAAGCCGGCACCGCGGATGTGGCGATCGTCGATGCGCGCACGGATCTTGCCGCTGCCCGCGGGCTGTGTCGTCTGCTCGGCACGACCGTACCTCGGTGCCGGTGGTGGCCGTCGTCACCGAGGGCGGCCTGGTGGCCGTCAACGCCGAGTGGGGCCTCGACGACATCCTGCTCCCGAGCACCGGGCCCGGCCGAGATCGATGCGCGGCTGCGGCTGCTGGTCGGCCGCCGCGGCGGGGCGGCCGGCCAGGAGAACGTCGGCAAGATCAGCCTGGGCGATCTGGTGATCGACGAGCGCACCTACACCGCCCGGCTGCGCGGCCGTCCGCTCGACCTCACCTACAAGGAGTTCGAGCTGCTCAAATACCTCGCCCAGCATGCCGGCGGGTCTTCACCCGGGCCCAGTTGCTGCAGGAGGTGTGGGGCTACGACTTCTTCGGCGGCACCCGCACCGTCGACGTGCACGTCCGCCGGCTGCGGGCCAAGCTCGGCACCGAGTACGAGTCGCTGATCGGCACCGTCCGCAACGTCGGCTACAAGGCGGTCCGGCCGGCACGCGGACGGACTCCGGCTCCGGGGTCCGACATCCCCGAGGACATCGACGACGCGGACGGCTATGACGCCGTGCCGGAGCCGCTGGCCGACCCGCTGCGCAGTCAGTGAGTTCGGTCGGCTGGCGTAAGAATCTGTCCGACGACGATCAGCGCCGGATCCGCGAGCTGATCTCCGTCGCGAAAGCGGTCGACGGTGTGCCGCCCGTGGGCGACCAGGTTCTGCGTGAACTGCGCGCACGACCGGACGCGACACCTCGTCGCCGTCGACGGCGATGACATCGTCGGCTATCTGAACCTCGCCCCGGCCGAGGCGCAGGCACCGGCGATGGTCGAGCTCGTGGTGACCCGCAGGCCAGACGTAACGGTGTCGGCTCGACGATGGCCCGCCAGGCGCTGTCCGAGGGCGGTGACGACACCCGCATCTGGGCGCACGGGAACCTCGACCCCGCCCGCGCCACCGCAGCCTCGCTGGGCCTGGTCGTCGCGCGGGAGCTGCTGCAGATGCGACGCCCGCTCACCGACCTTCCGCCCCGTCCCGCTCCCGACGGCGTGCGCATCGCTACATACGCCGGATCCGCCGATGACGCCGAACTGGTGCGCGTCAACAACGCTGCCTTCGCGTGGCATCCCGAGCAGGGCGGTTGGACCGACGCCGACATCGCCGAGCGTCGCGGCGAATCCTTCGTTCGACCCGGGCGGGTTGTTCATGGCCGTCGACGAACCGACCGGCAAGCTGTTGGGCTTCCACTGGACGAAGGTGCACAACGCTGATCTGGGCGAGGTGTATGTCCTCGGCGTCGACCCGGCCGCGCAGGGCCGAGGACTGGGCGCCGCCGCTCACCCTGGTCGGCCTTCACCACCTGGCCGAACGGCTGACAGGAAATTCCCAGCCTATGGTCATGCTTTACGTCGAAGCAGATAACTCCGCGGCCGTAAACACCTACCGCCGACTGGGTTTCGAGGTCTTCCACGTCGACGCCGCCTATGCCGTTGCCCGATCGTGTTAGCCGCAGCACGCACTCGTTGCCGGCTCGGGTACGGATGCCTCTGGTTCCGGGCTGGCCCTGGTGGTGGCGCTTCATCCGGACGTCGCAGATACGGCGGATGAAGTGGTGGTCCCGCACCGCAAGCGAATTGATCAGTCTGAGCAACGGAGGTCCGAGTGACCGCGGCTGAAGATGGCGCGCCCGCCTCAATGCTCGAAGACGAGGTAATCGAAGGCGCAACGAGACCGTCTGTCCTGTTCGTCTGCGTGAAGAACGCCGGCAAGTCTCAGATGGCCGCGGGCCTGATGCGCGAGATCGCGGGTGACGCCGTACAAGTTCATTCTGCCGGCACCAAACCCGGCGATGCGATCAACCAACTTTCCGCACAAGCCCTCGCCGAAGTCGGCGTTGATATCACCGCAAACACCCCGACGGCGGTCGACCCACGGGTAGTGCGAGCGGTCGACATCGTCGTCACCCTCGGTCGTGAAGCACACGTCGACCCGATCCCCGGAACCGGGTTCGAGAATTGGGACACTGACGAGCCGTCCGAGCGCGGGATCGAGGGTATCGAACGAATGCGTCTTGTTCGTGACGACATCACCGCCCGCATCGACGAACTGCTTGGCCGAATCACGTAGCCCGCGCGGCTCCACCGCGGCCGAAGGGGCGCCGCGAGGTGAATCGGAGCGAACGGAGGTGGAGACAGCGAGGGCCGCGGACGAAGAAATGGGCTGGAATGGTGGCGATGGCAAGGATGGCGGCGAGGACGAGATACTCGCTGCGCCAACTCATGTGGGCTACGCCCCGGCGTTGGCACGCGAGCCTTGCGACGTAGCGCAACTGCTCTCGCCCATCGATTCCTAGAGTTCTAGGCAGAGGTTCGGCGTGGGGCGCTCGTGGCGTTGCCGACCTTCCGCACTTCCGCAGGACTGGGCAGGTGGCCGGTGATTTTGGTGATGGCAACCGCGATATCCGTGCTGTTGCGAGCGCCCAGTTCGGCCTTGAGTTCTCGAGCTTGTCCGTTCGACAAAGTAGCCGGTCCGTTGAGTGCGACCAGCGGTGAATGACCGGGCGCCTCGTGCGGGTAACCGGCTCGCAGCCAGTTGATCGTCGACCAGAACAAGGCCCGCAGGCGCCGACTACGCACTGACGGGCACATCGAGTTCGGCAAGCAGGTGGCGGACGCGACGTTCAATCTCGTCGCGAATATGTCGCACAGCTTCAACGTCCATCCCGGCCGGATCGTCGAGGATCCACTCCTCGTGGCGGCGGCCCGGAAAAATCGGGCAGGCGTCGCCGCAACCCATCGTGATGACGACGTCAGCCGCCTGGACGATCTCCTCTGTCCATGGCTTGGGGTACTCCCTGGAGATGTCGATTTCGCGTTCGGACATCGCCTCAATGGCAGCCGGATTGATTTCGGTTCCGGGCTCGGAGCCTCCGGACCAGGCGATTGCCGCATCGCCTGCCAAATGGGCGAAGAATCCCATCGCCATTTGCGAGCGGCCGGCGTTGTGGGTGCACAGGAACAGCACGGTCGGCTTGCCATCGTCGGGCTTTCCCTCGACTCTGGCGAGCGCGCGCAGTCGTTGCCGTGCAAAGCGTTCGGCTAGCAGCGGTAGAAAGCGGGGCACGGTTGCCCGACCCGCGAACTGACGTAGGAGGAGTGAAGGAACCGCTCGATCGTCTCAACGCCGAGCATGTCGCCGAACTCGGTCCGCAGGTTCGCGGCCGCGGTCTTCAGTGCCAGCCGTTGATCGATTGAAAGATCATGGTGAAGGTGATCTTCTGCGACGGTGTTTTCGGACATGGTCGATTCCTTGCTAGACGGATTGCAGAGCGGGCACGAGCTGATCAATTCGACTGATTAATTCGCTGATGGTGCCGTCGAAGGCCACGCGTGTGGATGTTCGCGCGGGATCTGGGATCGACCAGTGGATACGCCTAACCTCGGCGGGAAGCTCCTCGTGTGCGTTGTCGCAAACAGCGACTACCAGATTCCGCGCGCCAGGACGTCGTCGAGATGCGCAGGCGCGGAGGGACGCATTTGCAATTCATGGCGGCGCGCGGCAGCGACCGCGCCGGGGTGAACCTCTTCGACTGGATGTGTGCCGGCCGATGCTGCCGGCAAGGTGCTATGTCGATTCCAGATCGCGACCGCCAATTGACTGCGGGCAGAATTCTGGGTGCAGACGAATAACACTCGGTCGGCGCGCTGCGCAGCCCGCGGCACCAACGCGTCCAGTGCGTCGACATTGAGGCGTATGTACGTGCGACGTCGATCCGCCTCAGACCGTGTGCGGCGCACGACACCAGCCGCCTCCAATGCCCTTAAGTGGTGCGACATCAGATTCGAGGGCATGGCCAACGACAGCTGGAGCTCCGATGGCGACGCGTCCCCGAGCAAGAGGCGGTCGACGATTGCCAGGCGTGACGGATCGGCCAAAGCAGCATGGATCGCCGCCCGTTCATCGACTGACGACTTTGCCTCAGTATTCATTGAGTCAATTCTCACTGAGATAATTGGGAAGGTCAACCTGGACTGCAGATTTGTTCGCTGAACCCCTTGCCCGGTTCATCTTCCGTTCATCATCAGGAGGGGGGACGTTCACAACTGCCCCTTAGGTTCACAGCCGAGC
>CAVWWK010000004.1:0-375604 GCA_963758715.1 uncultured Actinomycetes bacterium | reverse complement strand
CGCTACGAGCGCTTGACGGTCGCCTTGACCGCGTCTAGCTCCGAAGGAGCGTGTCCCGATGTGGTCTTGACCAGTATCGCCCGCGACGCAGACGCAGTCTTGCCCACCTTCACCTTCAGGGTGAAGACCTTGGACGACCCTGCTGCCACGTTGACCGAGTAGGAACCGTCGACGACCGCGTTGGTGATCCCCGTGGAGCCGAGCAGGTAGGAGACCGTGTATCCCTTCCCTGACCCGGTGCCGACGAGCGTGTAGGTGTCGGCGTCGTTGCCATCGTTCTCCAGACGGATCTTGAAGGTCACGGTCTTGCCCACGCCAGCTTTCAGTGTCTTGGCCTGGCTCGCGCCGTTTGAGTTGTAGACGCCGTCCCCCACGTAGTTCGTGCCCGTGGCGAGCTGTGCGTCCGGCTGGTGCGACTGGGCGTCGATCGTCCAGTTGCGCTGCGCGGGGGCGCTCAGGTTGCCGAGTGAGTCGCTGGCCCGCACGTTGAACGCGTGTTGACCGCCGTCGAGCTCTGAGTACTGCTTCGGCGACGTGCAGGGTGCGTAGGCGAGGCCGTCGATCTGGCATTCGAACGTCGCTGAAGGATCTGCCGAGCTGAACGCGAAGCTCGCGGCGTTCGCCGTGGTGATGCCATTGGGGCCTGACGTGATCTGAACAGTGGGGGGCGTGTTGTCCATGGTCCAGGAGTAGGCCGCGGGCTGGCCGGTGTTTCCGGCCAAGTCGATCGCGAATACGGAGAACGTGTGGTCACCTGACGTCACGGTCGTGGCGAACGACGAAGTGCAGGCCGCCGGCGTGCTGCCGTCGACGCTGCACCGGAAGACTGCCCCGGCTTCGGTCGCGTTGAAGGAGAAGCTGGCATTGGGCGCTGCTGTCAGCAGCGCCGGGCCCGAGGTGATGGAGACATCGGGAGGCGTTACGTCGATCGTCCATGGATAGGTCGCCGGGTCGCCCACGTTCGAGAGGACGTCCGTCGCCCGAACGGAGAACGTGTGAGCGCCGGAAGCCAGACCGGCGTAGCTCTTCCCGCTGACACAGGCCTCGAACTCGGCGTTGTCGATCTTGCACTCGAACGTGGAGCCCGGCTCGTTCGCCTGGAAGGTGAAGGACGCGCTGGTGTTCGAGGAACCGCGGGCGGGCCGGTCAGGATCGTCGTGTCGGGCCCGTTGGGTCGATGAACGTCTGCACTCGGTGGTTGCCGGTGTCCGCGACGAGCAGCCGCCCCGACGAGTCCACGGCCAGCCCGCCGGGTCCAGAGAACCGACCGATGTCTAGACCACCGTCGCCGAACTTCGAGATGTACGCGCCGCTCGACGACAGACGCTGGATGCGTCCATTGTCACGATCCGCTACGTACATCGTGCCGAGGGCATCGAAGTCCAGGTCGGCGGGAGCGTCGAACCTGCCGTCGAGTGACGAGTTGCTCGTGCCCGCCACCTTCGATACGAATGCGCCGTTCGACGTGAACTGTTGCAGGCGGTTGTTTTCGGTGTCGGCGACCCAGACGTCACCGTCGGCATCGATCGCGATCCCGAGCGGGGACTTGAATTGTCCGTCGCTCACGCCCGAGGCGAGCCCGCCCCACGCGGTCATGAACACGCCCGAGGAGCTGAATTTCTGGATCCGGTGGTTCCCGGTGTCGGCGACGTATACGTGGCCGCCCGCATCTACGGCGATGCCCTGCGGCGACTTCATCTGACCGTTCGCGGTCCCGAAGCTGCCCCACTGGGTGATGCAGGCACCTGACGTGTCGAACTTCTGGACACGTTGCGCATTCTTGTCGGCGACATACACGGAGCCGTCGGGATCGACGGCGATCGCCGATGGATCGAGGAACTGACCGTTGGCGCTCCCGGTCCCGCCCCACGACAGCAGGAACGTCCCATCCGGAGCGAATTTCTGGATGATGTCGTCGGCTTGATTCGTGACGTACACGTTGTCGTCGGCATCGACCGCGATCCCGATCGGGGAATCCATCACTCCTGGCCCGTATCTGCCCCACTGCAGCTCGTATACGCCCGTGTCGGAGAAACGCTGGATCCGCTGGTTCCCGGTATCGGCGACGTACATCTCGCCAGAGGGGGAGCTGGCCAGGCCTTGGGGGGTGTTCACCTGCCCGTCGCCTGTTCCGGCGGTGGCCACGACGTCGAGCTCGACCCCGGCGGAGTCGTAGATCCTCATCACGGATGAAGTGGAAGTGACCCAGACGTTGTTAAAGAGGTCGGTCGCGACACCGATCGCTCCGGTGGAGGCCCACTCCGACAGGAAGACGCCGTCGGCGTCATAGCGCCGCACCATGTTTCCACCGACTGCGTACACGTTGTCCGAGCTGTCGATCGCGATCTCGAGCGGTCTGACCGTTGCGGGGAGCGGCACGACCGGCCACGCGTTGAGCCAGTTGCCGGCGGCGTCGAACTTCTGAATCCGGTTGTTGAAGGAATCGGCGACGTACACGTTGCTGAGGGAATCGACCGCGATGCCCTCGGCGTCCTTGAACTGACCGTTCCCCTCGCCTCGGGCGCCCCACGCTCCCAAGTAGTTGCCGAGAGCATCGAAGCGCTGCACACGTTCGTTCCCCTTGTCGACCACGTACAGGTCGCCGTTCGGCGCGATCGCGACCGAAGTCGGGTCCCACACCTGGCCCAAGCCCGTTCCTGGCCCTGCGATCACATCCAAGAAGACACCGTCGGGGGTGTACTTGGTCACCTGATCGATTCCGACATCATTCAACGAGCCGAGCTCGGCTACGTAGACATTGCCACTCGCGTCGACCGCAACGCTCTCAGGAGTCGAGTGCCGAGGAAGTCCGATGAGGCCCGTGTAGGTCATCGAGTCGCTGGCGCTCGCTGCCCTCGCGAAAGGGATCACGAGCAAGGTCGCGGTGATCATCAGCAGGAGGGCCGAGGACGGCAAGCGCGACCTCGTCGTGGTTCGAGCGAGCATGCAACGTCACCTTTCAGGCTTGGGCCGAGGGGTAGGCCCGACACCGAACAGGCCGAGAAGGTGGCCGGTTCTGCGGATGTGTCGGTATGAAACCGCGGGACCTTGATACCTGCGAGTAGGCAGATGCTTCGCGGATCGGCACGTCCCGTGTTGGGTAGACTGCGCCCATGGTGGACTTCAGGCTTGAGCTGGTGAACGTGCCCGTCTCCGACGTGGACCGCGCGAAGGCGTTCTACACCGAGAAGGCGGGCTTCCACGAGGACAACGACGCGACCGTCAACGACGAGATCCGATTCGTGCAGCTGACGCCGCCCGGATCCGCGTGTTCGATCGCGATCGGCACAGGGCTGTCGGACAAGGAGCCGGGATCGGTCGAGGGCCTTCAGCTGGTCGTGGACGACGTCGAGGCGGCACGCGCGGAGCTCGCCGGGCGCGGGGTCGAGGTGAGCGAGGTGAGCGTGTTCCCCTGGGGCTCGTTCGTCTTCTTCAGCGATCCCGACGGGAACGGGTGGGCGGTGCAGCAGATCCCCACGTACGACTAAGCCGGGAGTTCCCGCCGTGGACTCGGAGCCTCGAGCGCCGCGGAGTCACGCAACCTGCCGCGCAGGTGAAGGTCGATCGCGATGCTGGTGACGGCCGCCCACAGACACCACAGCGATGCGAATCCTCCTGCCGCCATCCACACGAGCAGGACCACCGCGGTGAGGTTCACCAGGCCGAACGAACGGATCCATCGGTCGCTGGCCGCCAAGAGCGCGCCGCACGTCGCGACCACGTAGAGAACACCGATCGCCGCGCCGCCGGGGATCGCGAGGCGGTACGCGATGTGGTGGCTCCCGGCGGCGGTGTCGATCGGACCGTGCACCAGCGCGCCCAGCAGCACGACCGTCACAACCATGCCGACACCCGCGAGCAGCGACATGAGCACGCGGCGGCGCCGAGCCGGCTCGATCCCACGGACCGCGAGGGGTATCCACAAGGGCAGCGTGAACGCGATGCTCAGGTAGATCCATGCGGCGACATCACCGAGCACCACCGGCACCCTTCCCGCGTATCCCCACCACACGAACACCTCGATCAGCTGATGGACGCCGAACACCAGCGGCAGGGCCGCGATCGGGAGCTCCCGGTGGGTAGGCGCCCGCCGCACGGCGTCGATCCCGATCGCGCTCACGATCACGCCGGTCGCGAGGTCGGCTTCGGCCGAGAAGCACATCGCTTGTCCAGCTTGCCACGCGGGTGGCTTCCATCGATTGACATATACCGATATAGGTATATGATGCATCCATGGCTCGAGCGGCGACGACGGCTGACGCGTTCAACGCGGTGGCGGAGCCCCGGCGGCGGCAGATCCTGGAGGTCCTCGCCGGCGGGGAACGCCCCGTGAACGACCTCGTGGCGCTGCTCGGCGTGACGCAGCCCCAGGTGTCTAAGCACCTGCGGGTGCTGAGAGAGGTGGGACTCGTGGATGCACGCGACGAAGGGAGGCAACGGATCTATCGGCTGAACGGCCACTCGCTCAAACCCATCCACGACTGGGTGCGGCCGTTCGAGCGCACGTGGGAGCAGCGGTTCGAACGGATGGACGAGGTGTTGGAGGAGCTCAAGCAGCAAGAGGAAGGAGAGGGAGATGGCGAGTAGCGGCACGGCGATGGTCACGCTTCCGACGGACACGCAGATCGTGATCACCCGGGAGTTCGACGCGCCCAGGCATCTGGTCTGGAAGGCGTACACGACCCCCGAGCTCATCGAACGGTGGTGGAGCGGTGAGCGCGGCGTGGTCACGAGCGCCGAGGTCGATCTGCGGGTCGGCGGCACCTGGCGATACGTGATGAAGGCCAACGAGGGGTTCGAGGTCGCCTTCCACGGGGAATTCCGGGAGATCGTCCCGAACGAGCGCCTGGTCACGACCGAGGTCTACGACACCGGGCCGGGCTCCGAACACGCCGACGAGTCCATGGCGCCGCTGATCACGAACACGTTCACCGAGGTCGACGGTCGCACGACCTTCACGCAGGTCACGGAATGCCCGAGCGCCGAGGTGCGCGACATGATCGTGGATTCCGGGATGGAAGCCGGCATGCAGGAGTCGATGGACAGGCTCGAGCGGGTCTCGATCTCCCTCGCCTGATCGGGTGCCGCCCGGTCCGGCGCTGGAGGATCCCGACCGCCACGGGATCACAGGGGTCTAGCGCTGTGAAGTCGGTGCGGAGTACCGTATGAGCCAGCCTGCATCCCCCGTGGCAGGCCAGCTAGGAGTGGAGGCCAATGAGTTTCGCGGAAACGAATCTGTCGCTGTCTGTCAGCACCGACCGCTTGCGGGAGCCCGCATTCAAGACGGTGAAGCGTGGCTACGATCCTGACCAGGTCCTCGAGTACCTCACCCGGGTGGCCGACCGTGTCCAGGCCCTAGAGACGAAAGTCGGAGCCCTCGGATCTGACCTCCAGCAAGCGCGAGAGGAGCGAGATGCGGCCCTGAGCATCCAGTCGGTCCACTCACCTCCCGGCGAGAGCGCATCCGCACACATGAGGGACCTGACCGTGGCCTTCGACGAAGACGTCAAGAGGCTCCGTGGAGAGGCGGAGGCTGATGCCTTGAGGTTGCGTGCCGAGGCCGAGGTCGAGTCCGAACGCATCCTGGCGGACGCGAGACGGGAGGCCCAGCGCGCGCAGGTCCGTAGCGAGGCGATCCGCGCGGCGGCCGAGGTTTCGTTGGAGGACGCCCAGGACGAGGCTGTGAAGGTCGTGTCCGACTTGGCGAAGCGTCGTGAAGCCACTTTGCGCGAACTCAGTGCCTGCCACCAGCAGATCCTCGAAATCGTCACGAACCTGGCTGCGACCATCGAGGAGGAGCAGCTCAGCGATCGGCAGACCGTCATCAGGATCGACAGGCTCGACGTGACCAAGGACGAAGCCCCCGGCGTCCTACCCGCCGGTCTCCCCGAGGCACCGGGTTAGACACCCCCTACGAGGTCTTGGCGGCAGCCGTTGCCCACGCGATCGTCCGCGTGAGTCCGTCTTCGAGCGAAACCTGCGGATGCCATCCGAGCCGAGCGATGGCGAGAGAGATGTCCGGGCATCGCACCTGAGGATCGTCGACCGGACGATCGGTGAACACCACTTCTGATCCGGTCCCGACGAGGCTGGCGATCGTGCGCGCCAGTTCGAGAACCGTCACCTCCTCCGGATTGCCGAGGTTGATCGGGATGCCCACTGCGTCGGAGGTCAGGAACCGCCAGATGCCTTCGATGAGGTCGTCCACGTAGCACAACGAACGTGTCTGCGATCCGTCTCCATGCACCGTGATCGGCTGACCCGAGAGGGCCTGGTCGATGAACGTCGGCACGGCCCTGCCGTCGTGGCGCCGCATGCGGGGACCGTACGTGTTGAAGATCCGCAGGATCTTGACCGGGATCCCGTGGGTGCGGCTATACGCCATGGACATGGATTCGGCGTACCTCTTGGCCTCGTCGTACACGCCTCGAGGGCCAAGTGGGTTCACGTTGCCCCAATAGCTCTCAGGCTGGGGATGCACGTTGGGGTCGCCATAGACCTCGGACGTTGAAGCGAGCATGAATCCCGCACCCTTGGCCTTCGCAAGCCCGAGCGCCCTCATCGTGCCGAGTGCCCCGACCTTCAAGGTGTGGATGGGGTACTCGAGGTAGTCGACGGGGGAGGCGGGTGACGCGAAATGCAGGACCCAATCGACGTCGCCGGCGACGTGCAGGTAGTTGGTGACGTCATATCGCTCGAAGTGGAATCGCTCGTGTCCGAGTGTGTCTGCGAGGTTCTCGGCGCTCCCCGTCAAGAGGGAATCGAAGCAGACGACCTCCCACCCCTCGTCGAGCAGCCTGTCACTCAGATGGGAACCGAGTAGCCCCGCTCCGCCGGTGACGACGGCTCTCACGTCAGTCGCCTTTCCCGCCTGCGGACTGGCCTGTCCCGTGGTAGTCGAAACCCAGCTCCCTCATCGTGTCCGGATCGAAGAAGTTCCGTCCGTCCACGATGATCGGATAGGTCAGGGTCTCCTTCGCCTTCTGGAGATCGAGGGAACGGAAATCGTCCCACGCCGTGCACAGCACGAGGCAGTGGGCGCCCTGCATCGCCTCGTAGACGTCGGAGGAAACCTCCATCTCGGGGAGCTCCGACTTCGCGTTCGCCCCCGCGTACGGGTCGTATCCCACGACGGTGGCATCTTCAGCGAGCAAGCCGCGTGCCAGCGCCAGGGCCGGCGAGAATCGAACGTCGTCGGTTCCCGGCTTGAACGACAAGCCGAGCAGCGTGATGCGCTTGTCCTCGAGGTTCCAGACAGACTCTCTGACCTTGCCCAGGATCGCCTGCACCGCTTCATCGTTGATCCGCGCGACCTCACGAAGGATCGGGAAGTCGTAGCCGAGGCTGTCCGCGAGCCGCTCGAACGCTTGGAGATCTTTCGGGAAGCAGTAGCCGCCGTAGCCGAGCCCCGCGTCCAGGAACGCCCTGCCGATCCGAGGATCGCTGCCCATGACGTCGGCAACGTCGGCCACATCGGCACCGGTCCGCTCACACAGGCGAGCCAACGCATTCACATACGAGATCTTGAGCGCGAGGAACGCATTGCAGGCGTGCTTGGCAAGCTCAGCGGTCGCGATGTCGGTCTCGATGAGGGGACAACCGGCACGGATCAGGGGCTCGTACAGCCTCCTCATCGTCTGAAAGCCTCTCTCGGACGTCGATCCGACGAGGAGACGATCGGGGTGGAGAGAGTCCTCGACGGCCCGCCCCTCGCGGAGGAACTCCGGGTTCGAGACGACTTCGAGATCGTTCTCGAGATCCGGACGCTCTCGGATCAGCGCCTGCCTTAGCCGGTGGGAGGTCCCTGCGGGCACCGTCGATTTCTCGACGACGACGGCCGTCGCAGTGAGGTGTTTCGCCACGCTCCGAGCGGCCCGCTCAACCGCCACGAGGTTCGCCTCTCCCGAGGCCTTCGCAGGCGTTCCGACACAGACGAACAGGACCTCGGCTCCGGCGACCGCATCCGCCGGATCAGCCTCGAAGCGCAGGCGCCCCGATCCGGAGCCATCCTCGATGAGCGCCTGCAGGCCCGGCTCGAAGAAGGGGCATCTGCCCTGCCTGAGCCCGGCGATCTTCTCCTCGTCGCGATCCACTCCGACCACGTCGTGTCGGAGGGCAGCCAGCGTCGCGGCCGTGACCAGCCCGACGTGGCCCGTGCCGATGACCGCTACGTTCATGGTGTCTGTCGACTCCTGAGCATCCGTCACACCCTACCGGCCTCGTCCACGGAGATTCCCCTTTCGGCCTACGTCGAATGAATGACACGCGGGTGTATTCTTCGGCCGGACTCGATTCGGCCCTCGTGATGCCTTCCCTCAGACGCCATCGCGCCAAACACATGATCGAGCATGTGAGAGGGGAAATCTCGGTGAGTGGATGAAGCGAGCATGGGGGGTTTCACCGACTTGACGACGCATCGTGGTGTCCACGACGCTCTCAAAGCGATTGCCGAACCCATCTTTCCCGGAGGACTTCGCTTGACACAAAGGTCGGCGCTTCTGATCGCTCCAGCAGAGAGGCAGCGCATTCCCCATGGCGGTCGCCCAGGAGTTGTCGCGTGACTCGGAGGGATGTGTCGACGCGCATGTCCGTGGACGGCGAGGTCGTTGCCGTCTCGGAGGCGACGCAACCACGCCTGGTCTTCGTTCCGGACGTTGCCGAGGCGCCTCACGGACTCGGCGCGCAGCCCGGTCCGAGCGCCCTCCAAAGCTTCCGGAGGATCGCGGCCCTTCTGGTGGTGATCGACACCCTCTGTCTCGTGGCTGCGCTGCTGGCCGCCCATGCGCTGAGGTTCGGTTTCCTCCCACGGCCGAACTACATGCTCGGCGTCCTGGTGGCAGGCATCCTGTGGATCTTCGTGTTCCATGCTCTTGGGCTCTACGCCCCGTACAGCCTCACCAGGCTCGAAGAGGTTCGCCGGACCATCAGCGCGGTCGCGGTCGGGCTCGTCGTGGTCATCCTGCTCACCTTCTGGTTCGAGGTCTATCTGTCACGGTCGTGGATGGCCATCGCGCTCTTGATCGGGCTCGTGCTGGAGGTCACTGCGAGGGTCTCCGTGCGCGCCTACGTGAGACGCCGCCAGATCACGCGGATCGCTCGTCCTTCGCACCCTCGTTGTGGGGGGCGAGGGCCAGGCCACCGAGCTCTTGAACGCGTTGGAGGCGCCCGGTTCGGGGTTCTTGCCGGTCTGCTTCCTCGATGCGGGCGACCCTCTGCTCGCCTCACGCGAGACCCCGCCTGCTGAACAGGTCGAGGGACTCAAAGCCGTCCTGCGCGACCACGGACTCGATTGCGTCTTCGTGAGCTCGATGAGCGTAGGAACCCGCGAGATGGCCATCTTGATGAGGGCGGTGCGGCAGGGGGGTGTCGTCCTTCGTGTCTTCACACACATGCCGGGCATCCTGACGTCTCGGGTAACGGTGAAGCCGGTCGGAAGGGAGGGCATCGCCCTCACGCTGAAACCATCGCATCTCTCCGCTCCGCAGCGTGTGATCAAGCGAAGCATGGATCTGGGGCTCGCGGCCCTCGTGTCGATCCTTCTCTCGCCCGTCCTCTTGGTGGTCGCGGTGATGGTCAAGTCCACCTCGCGAGGCCCCGTCCTGTTCCGACAGGAACGGGTCACGGAGGGGGGACGGGTGTTCCGCATGCTCAAGTTCCGCACGATGACGGATGCCTCGGATCGCTCCGTCGAGGAGCAGGCGATCGATACCTCCGTTCCGTACTTCAAGCTCAAGGAGGATCCGCGCCTGACCACGGTCGGCAGATGGCTGCGAGCGTGGAGCCTCGATGAGCTTCCTCAGCTCTTCAATGTGCTCAAGGGGGACATGAGCCTGGTGGGGCCACGTCCTCTCCCGTCGGATCAGGTCGCCGCCAACATCGAGATGCTGGGTCCGCGTCACGAGGTGCGAGCGGGCATCACGGGGTGGTGGCAGATCCAGGGCCGCGCGGACGTGGATGCCGAGGGTGCGATCCGCAAGGACGAGTTCTACATCGAGAACTGGTCTCCCACGCTGGATCTCTACATCTTGATGAGGACCGTGGGAGTAGTGTGCACGCGGCGAGGCGCATACTGACTGACCGATGGCTTGCGGGTAGCGAAGGAGCAGGGGTGGGCAAAGCGCCGACGGAGCGGATCATCGGCTCCTCCGTGCATCCGGTCAGCAAGGCGCAGGCTGCGTCTGCCGTCCTCGAGCGGGCCGGTCGCGATCAGCGCGGTGCCTACGTGTGCCTGACGAACGTGCATACGACCGTGGAGGCGAACCGGTCGGCGGAGCTTCGTGCAGCAGTCGACGATGCGTTCCTCTCTGTGCCGGACGGCATGCCGTTGGTCTGGATCCTGCGTCGCCGCGGGCATCGTCGGACCGAGAAGATCACCGGTATCGAATACATCCCTTCGGTCGCGTCGCTGGGCCTGGCGAGCGGTACACGGCACTTCTTCTACGGTGGTGCACCGGGGGTCGCCGAAGCGGCCGGAAGGCGCCTCGAGCAGCTCGTACCGGGCGTACAGGTCGTCGGCTCGCTCTCACCACCGTTCGCCGACATCGCCGCGTGGCCGATCGAGGAGCTTCAGGATGCGCTTCGCCGCACGAAGCCCAACATCCTGTGGGTCGGCCTCGGTGCCCCGAAGCAGGAACTCTGGATGACGAAGATGGCTGGGGTCGCCGAGGTGCCGGTCATGGTCGGTGTTGGGGCGGGCATCGACTTCCTTGCCGGGGCGAAGGCGCCCGCGCCGGCCGCGCTTCGACACGTGGGCCTGGAGTGGCTGTTCCGCCTCGCCATGGAGCCTAGGCGGCTGTGGCGCCGCTACCTGGTCGGGAACTCGACCTTCGTCTACCTGCTCGGACGAAGCGCCTTCCGCAAGCAGATCGAACAGATCGGTTCCGGTCGGAGGCGCCCGGACAACTCCGATCTGGGATCGACCCCACGTGAGTGACTTCGTCCCGTTCACAACCAGTTGGGATGACGGTTTCCCGTCGGATACTCACGTCGCCGACCTCCTGCGGTCCTTCGGACTCCTCGGAACGTTCTATGCCTCGACCGGCCCCGAGGGAACACGGTCCATCAGCGACACCGATCTTCTCCGCATCGCACGGGACCACGAGCTCGGCAATCACGGCCGAAGTCACACACTCTTCCCGTCGCTCTCCTCGACGGATATCGAGACCGAGGTCCGCTGGGGCGACGCCGAGCTGGCACGCTTCGGATCCCCTGGGAAGATCGTCGCTCCTCCGAAGGGCAGGATGAACCCACGAGTCGTGAGAACGATTCACGATCTCGGCTTCCACGTGCGCAGCGCGCCCGTCCTCGCCACGCGCAGCCCCCGGGCCACCTGGGTCGAGCCCACCCTTCAGTTCTATCCGCACGCATGGGCGGCGATCGCGCGTGCGACGGGGCGGCGCCGGCTCCTCCCAGCTGCGCCACTACTGCGTACCTGGGCGAGAGGGGGAGAGTTCCGCCAACGAACCCTGGACCTTGTGCGGGTGGCGGCAGAGCGTCTTCCCTGCGTCCACGTGTGGGGGCATTCCTGGGAGATCGATCGGCTGGGCCTGTGGGACGCCCTCGAGGATGTGCT
This sequence comes from uncultured Actinomycetes bacterium, assembly GCA_963758715.1. GTDB lineage: Bacteria > Actinomycetota > UBA4738 > UBA4738 > HRBIN12 > JAOUEA01. The sequence goes on along the minus strand of CAVWWK010000004.1, from coordinate 364,032 downwards.
CAGACTCGCTCGTTCGCTCCACATCAGACCGGTGACGAATACCGAAGCGATGGCTGTCGCTGCGTCCCGTCTCTCGCCTGGGGGGTCGGGAGGAAGGAATGAGGAGCTCGATTCAGGACGTGAGGGACTCCAACGCTCGCTCGAGCGGCGGGAGGTCGACCAGGGAAGGGCGTGCCCAGCGGCGGCTCGGAAGGCTGTACCAGAACAGGCCGTCGGCCGGAACGTCGACCCCTTGGTCCTCGAGCCACGCCAAGAACAACGGCCATGCCTTCGGTTCGGATCTGCGAGCGGAGGCGATGAACCGCAGCTGGTTGGCTCGCCAGGAGACGCTCGTCGCCAGCTTCTCCTTCCACGGAGCCCTCGGTGGCCCGGCCCAGTCGGAATACGATCCGCGGAGCGTCGCCCACTCTCGTTCGAGGAGCTCGGGGTGCTTCGTCCGCAGCGTGCCTCCGTGTTCCATCTGGATCGCGAGGACCTCGCTCACGTGCTGAAGCTTCATGCCGGAACGAGCGGCGCGTAGCCAGTATTCACAATCACCGATCAACCGGTAGGAAGGATCGAAGGAGCCGATCCGGTCGGTGACCGATCGCGTCCAGAACACCGAGGGCTGACCGAGGGCGCCTTCGTACGTGAAGTGTTTGCGATCGAAGCGAGGGTAGTACTGGATGAAGAACCGATGCCCGACCCGCTTCTGCGCCACCACGGCGAGATCGCCGTACAGGACGTCGACTCCCCGGCCCAGCGAGCGCGCGGCCACGTCGACGGTCCACGGAAGGTACAGGTCGTCGCTGTTCACGTACGCCAGCACATCGCCTTGGGCCATGTCGAGTCCCTTGTTGACGGCGTCGTACATGCCCTCGTCAGGCCCCGACGTCCATCGGATCGGATGCGAACGCGCGAATGACGCGGATGACATCGAGGGTTCCGTCGGTCGATCCGCCGTCGACGACGATGTGTTCGACCCGCGGGTACGCCTGCTTCGCGACGGAGGCCAGGCAGCGACCGATCATCGCCTCGCGGTTCAGGACCGGAGTGATGATGCTCACGAGGGGACGACGGTCGGAGTCACTCATCGGCGTCGTTGCCTCGCTGAGGAGTGGGTGGACAGCTGGAGCGTCTCGGCGAGCACCTCCTGCAGCATCTTGGCGCGCACGTTCAGCGTGAGGGACGCGGACTCCGTGTCGGGTGCTCTGCCGCCACGCTCACGTTCCAGGCACGCGAGCGCAGCGTCTGCGAGCCGGCGGGCGATGGCGCTTGTGTCTCCTGAGTCGGACACGCAGATCCCAGCAGACCCCGCCAACAACGGAGGTCCACCGCGGTCAAGGCAGACGACCGGAAGATCGGCGGCCCTCGCTTCGACGATCACGGCGCCTGCTTCCTCGCGTAGACAGGGGAACAGGAAGACATCGGCTTCAGCCATCCGGCTGAGTAGCTCCTCCTGTGGGAGCCATCCGGTCCAGACGACACGTCCCTCGACCCCGAGCCTGTGGGCGAGGCGGTGCATCCGTCGTTCATCGCTCCCAGTCCCGCAGATCACGAGTCGCCAATCGGGAAGGAGAGCCAATGCATGCAGGCAGAGGAATACTCCTTTCCACGGTTCGAGTCGGCCGGCGAAGAGCGCGGTTGGAGGTTGCGAGCGCTTCGGCGGGTCGGAGGGGAGGAGATGGTCCTCCCGTATGACTGCGTTGGAGAAAAGTCTGGTCTTCGCCCGATGGCGCTGAGGGAACCAATCACGAGTCTCGGTGTTCTGGGCCAAGATCACGTCGGCTCGGCGCCACGACTGGCGAGCGAGCGGGTTCACGTACCGTGCTAGGCCGCGAGTGGCCTCCCTCGCGACCTCGTAGGTCGCTCCCTTCCACCCGAGCTCGGGGAGCAGACGCCAGATGGTGCCCACGCAGCCGCCTACGGGGCCGTAGACGAAGGGCCGGCCCGCGAAGGCCCCGAATGACCCGTACCAGGCTGTTGCCCACGTCAGATGCCACACCAGGTCGAAATCGACCGTGTGCTGAAGTCGGCGTGCCTCGATGAGCGCCGCGATCTGCCACAGGAAGTAGTAGATGCGGAGGCCGCGCAGGTCCCTCTGCCAGCCGCGGAAGCGGTCGGGCAGCTCGACGTAGACGAAGCGAAGGTTCTCGCGCTCCGGAACTGCTCCGAGAGCCTCCTCGATGGGTCCCTCGTAGTCACGACGCGTGATGACCCATGTCTCGCCCTGCTGCGCGAGCATGCGTGCCCAGGCCCATCCTGCGCCCGGTTCGGAGCCTTGTGCGGGCTCGCAGGCGTAGGCAAAGGCGAGGATCCTCATCGTCGCTCCGTGATCGATCTTCCTCCGGTGATCCCGTCCAGTCCCGTTGCGACGCCGATATGATGCGGAGACCGAGTCGCGAGGGTAGACGATCCTGGCGCAAGGCTAATCCCTCATGGACGCAATCGCGAAGCATGCCGCCGCCTTGGCCGAAGTCGAACGCCCGTCGATCGCGTACGTCTCCTCCTATGGAGGACTCGGTGGCTCCGAGGTCTACCTGGAGCGGCTCCTTTCCCTCGTCGACCGGTCGTCGGTCGGTCGCGTCGTCCTGCTCGGCGATAGGTCCCCTCGCCGACCGGCTCCGGACGATGCACTATCCCGTCGACATCGTCCCCACATCGGGTGCCGCGCGTTCCCTGCTCGGTTCGTCCTGGCGGCTCCGTCGTCTCCTCCTCGCGCACCGTCCGGACGTCGTCCATGCGAACGGCCTCAAGGCCGCGATCGTTGCGGTGCTCGCGAGCGCAGGAACGAGGATGCCGGTGGTCTGGGTTCGCCATGACTTCGCTTTCGAGGGTTGGAGGGGCCGAGCTCTCGCGCGGATGTGCGGTGGCGTCGTGTGCGTGAGCACCGCGCTCGCCGGCACGTTCCGAGGAAGTCTGATGCGGAAGGTCGCTGTGGTCCACACGGGCATGCCGGCGGTGGATGTCGATCGGGCAGAGGCGCGCCTCCATGCCCTTGAAGCCATCGGAGCACCCGAGGCGCAGCCGATCGTCGCCCTGGTGGGGCAGTTGGTGCCGGGGAAGGGGCACCAAGAGCTCATCGAGATAAGCACCGACCTGCAAGAGCGGCTTCCGAAGATCCGGATCGTCTTCATCGGGGGGCTCACCTCTGAGAAGTTCGCTCCCTACGTGGACGAGCTGAAGTGTCGTGTGAAGGAACGCAGCGCTGAAGAGGTCGTCACCTTCCTCGGCCAGCGCGACGACGCCGTGACGCTGATCGCGGGGTCGGACATCGCCGTCATGCCGAGCGTGTCGAGCTACAAGGGCATCGAGACGGAGGGGTTCCCCTTGCTGGCTCTGGAGGCGCTGGCGGTGGGAACACCGATCGTCGCCTACCGGGTGGGCGGCCTGCCAGAGTCGGTGGGTGACTGCGGATCGCTGGTGGAGCCCGGCGACAGGAACGGGTTGCTCGAGGCGATCCTTCGGGTGGCTACGGATCCTGTGCTCTCGAACCGGTTCTCAGAGTGCGGCCGGAATCGTGTGGCGACGCGATTCTCCATGGCCGACATGATCGATGGACTCCAGCGTGCCTACGAACAGGCATGGCGCGGATGACCGCCCCTCGGACGATCATCATGTATCACGGGGTGGGGAGCGCCCCGCCGGGGGAGGACCCACATGAGCTCCTCGTCTCAGAACGCACGTTCCGCGACCAGATGGCGTTCCTGGCGGAACGAAGGGACGTCGTCCCCTTGCAAGATCTCGTACACGGCAGCCGCCGCGGCTCCAAGCCTCGCGTTGCGATCACGTTCGACGACGCCTACACGAGCGTACTGGCCACGGCGGCTCCGATCCTGGCGAGGTACGGGTTGCCGAGCACGGTCTTCGTCCCGACGCGTTGGGTGGGGGAGCGGAACGATTGGATCCAACCATCAGCCAGCGTCCTGGAGATCATGGACGCAGAACAGATCCGAGAAGCGGAACGACAGGGGATCGAGGTGGAGAGCCACGGCCACGCGCATATCAGCTACGACGCATCGCCCCCTGCGGACATCGAGGCCGACGTGCGGATGTCGATCGACCGCCTGACTGAGATCGTCGGACGTCCACCACGGTACCTGGCCTATCCCTTCGGACCGGCCTCCGCTGCGGCCCGCGCGATCGTCGAGCGAAGCGGGCTCGAGGCCGCGTTCACGCTCGAGCGCCCTCACCAAGGGCGCTTCGCGTTCGAACGCGTGTGGATCAGCCCTCGCCATAGCGTGAGGGTGTTCGCGATCAAGACGTCGGGGTACTGGTCGGCCTCGTGGCGCTGGTCCACCGCCGGACGTATGGGTGCGGCGGCGGTGCGACCCTTCCTCGGGCGTGGCAAAGCCCTCTAGGGTGCTCGACCCGAGATCCGCTGGAAAACCAACCAGTCATGGCGCTCGCGGTTGCGCCCCGCCGTGTAGAACGCCGTGTGTTCGGGCTTCAGGGACACCCCCAGACCTTCGGAGCGAGCATGTCGTTCGACGGTCGCCAGCGTGAACCACGAGACGCCCGGATACACCCATGACTCGTCATCGGAGTCGCGTCCATCGGGGGACCCACCGCTCCCGAACGCGTTCCCCTCCGCCAAACGGATCGAAGCGACGATTCGACCACCTGGAGCCAGGACCTTTCCGACGTTGTGAAGGAACAGCGGAAGCTGCCAGTGCGCAGCGTGTGAGAGCACCGAGTGGGACAGGACCAGATCGAAGCTCCTGCCGAGAGCGCTCGCGTCGAAGTCGTCCACGTACAGAAAGGACGCGCGTTTGCTTTCCACGAGCTGGCGGTTGCCGGGCAGGGTGAGGGCGGCGTCGATCAACCATCGGTTCGGATCTCATCCCGACCCATCTGCCCGGCTCGAGGTACCTGATCGTGGGGATGCCGGCATGGAGCGCTCCGCACCCGACCTCGAGCACGCTCGAGGTGGGCACGCAGCCCTCGCGTTTCAACAGTTCGAGTTGTCGGCTTCCACTCTGCTCGTCGGTCGCTACATAGCGGCGCGCCTCACGCCTAGCGGTTCGGTCGCGTCCCTCGAGCACTCCAAGGAGCTTTCGTGCAACCGATCCGCCCCTCATGCCACGGACCCTCCCAGACCATCGTCGGACGGTCGGTTCAGTCTCGATCGCAACCTGCTCCCGGCCTCCGCCGCGAGTCGGGTTCCGAAGCGGATCGCGGGCACTGGATCGTCCTTGCGCCACAGCGTGTGCACCGCGCCCCGCGCGTAGGAGAAGCAGTCGCCGACGTCGTGGATGAGCCCGCCTCGTCGCTGCCTGACCGCGCGCCTGAGATCACCCTCCAGCCATTGGAACCGTACTCCGGCCTTCGCTGGGCGGATCGGTGGCAGTGGCCGCCCGGTCGCCTGGCATGCCCAGATCGCAGGGAAGTTGGATCCGGCGGCGATGTACTGATCGAAGGACGCGCCGTAGCGGGCGTTGAAGTCGATCAGCGTGGGTTCCCCGCCGCCGTCGGGCGACAGGAGGTTCAGGCTCGCCATGCCCACCCATCCCAACTCACCCATGAGCGCTGCGGTCCTCTCGCGCAGGGCGTCGTCGATCGGCACGGAGACGGACCTGACCCGCTGACCCACATCCGGCCCGGGATAGAAGAGCGGTTCGGCGAGCGTCTGAACACCGGTGACGATCTCGTTCGACTCATCGACGACGACCAAGTAGTGGACCAGCCTGCCCCGCACGATCTCCTGAAGCACGGGGTCCCCACCGTGCTCACGGATCGCTTCGACGCGCCGACGAACCGAATCCCGGTCCGTACAGATCTCAGCCTCCATGCGGGCGGGCGCACCGAGTGCCCCGGGTGTCCAATGCAGACGGGCCTTCACGAGCACGGGCGATTCCACCAGAGAGATCGCTCGCTCGTCGGCCGGCGTCGTGCGAGGGGTCGGCATACCCACTCGCTCCGCGGCACGGGACAACTCGAGCTTGTCGATGGCCCGGACCACGACATCATGCGGAGGGTAGGGGACGTTCGCGCTGAGTCTCTCGCGTCCGAACGACAGGCCGAGTGCCTGGGCGTCTTCGGAACAGAAGACCGCCTCGTACCCTCCCCGGATCACCGCCGCCTCCGTGGCTCGGAGGAACCCGTCGAGGTCTTGCTCAACCGGGCCGACCTCGTGCCAGCGATCAGCATGTCGAGACGATGCCGCCAAGCCGTGCTTGTCGGGTGAGCCGATGCCCACCGTCCAGCCGGCCTGAGCCAATGATCGACACGCGGCGAGTGCCCCCCGAGTGAAACCGCTCTCCACGATGAGTAGCCGCACGTCCTGCTCGATCGCTCTCTCGACGGGATCGGGAGCCTTAGCATACCGACGTGACCGAGCAGGAATCTCATGAGGGCGCCGCGCCGGCGGCACAGGCTCACGCGCGAACCATCCGCGTCGCCCATGTCGGCGAGCTCGCGGGATCGAGTGCTTCCGGTGTGGATCGCACGGTCGCGGGCCTCGTATCGAGTCTGGGCGATCACGGGGTAGAACCGGAGGTATGGCACATCAGTCCGGAGTTCGAGTCGGTCTCCGATCGAGCAGCAGCGCCGGTGAAGGTGGTCCAGCTTCCTGCCTATGGTCGAGCGAGAAGCGTTGCTGTCGGTGTTCCCGAAGCGACGCGGAGCTTCATCCATGCGCGGGCCACCGATATCGACGTGCTCCACCTCCACTCGGTCTTCATCCCGGACAACGTCTGGGTGGCAAGGCTCGCCGGACTGCCCTACGTCCTCACGCCCAACGGCGGCTACAGCCCGGAAGTCCTGCATGGGCGGAATCGGGTCGCCAAGGCTGCGTGGATGCGGATGCGCGAGCGAAGCTATGTGCGCGGAGCAAGTCTCGTCCACGCCGTGTCTCCGCGGGAGCTCGATCAGCTGCGCGCGACCTTCGGGACCGATGCTCTCCTGTTCGTGCCGAACGCGATCGACGTATCTCCTCGCCCCGTTCCGCCGGGCGCAACGAGGCGGATCTCACGGAACCGGATCGTCTTCCTGGGTCGCCTCGCGATCGAGCACAAGGGTCTCGACACCCTCCTGGAGGGCTACGCGCGCTTCGTGAAGAGCGGGAGCGAAAGGGAGAGCGAGCTCATCATCGCGGGTCCCGACTTCCGATCCGGACGGGCGAAGCTCGAGGCTCTTGGCGGACACGCTTGTTGCCGTCCGGGATGGTGACGTTCCTCGGTCCCGTGTTCGGGCAGGACAAGGAGGAGCTGCTCAGGTCCGCATCGGTGTTCGTGCACACTTCCAGGTGGGAGGGCATGCCGTTCGCTGTCCTTGAAGCCCTCTCGGAGGGATCCCCTGTGCTGCTCACACCTGCGACGAACCTGGGGGAGTTCGTCGAGAGATCGGGTGCGGGCGCGGTGGTCGAGGGGACGGCGGAAGGGGTTCACCGTGGCTTGCGCACTGTCCTCGATGCATCACCCCAGCGATACCAGGCGATGTGTTCCGCCGCTCGGAGGCTCGTCGCCGAGCGGTTCACGTGGCCGAGGGTTGCCGAACAGATGGCTGCCGCGTACCGCGGTATCCTCGGATGACGGGTCGATGGCAACCCTCCGGGCCCCGCAATAGGATGCCGTTCCGTGACCCCGATCGGAACTCCACGCTCGAGCGGATCGCCCGATGGTCTCAGCGCGTTCCTCGCCTCCCTCAGACAGAGGAAGCGACTGGTCGTCGGTGTGACGCTGGCCATCGGGGCCGTCGCTGTGCTCGCTTCGCTGCAGCGTGAACCGTCGTTCCGTTCGGAAGCCAAGGTCCTCGTGGAACCGATATCGCTCGGTCCGCAGGGAACTCCGGGTGTGGCCGTTGCTCCCAACATGACCACCGAGGAGGAGTTGGTGCAGTCCCCTCGTGTCGTCGATGTCGTCCTGCGTCGTCTCCGCTCTTCCTCGACTGCTCAGGAGCTGGTCGATGAGCTCGAGGTCAGCGAGTCCGAGAACGCGGATTCGCAGATCCTCGTCATGACCTACACGAATCCAAACCCCCGCGTCGCTCAGGAGCGCGCGCAGGCGTTCGCGACCGCATACGTCGCGTTCCGCGACGCAGAGGCACTCGCCGATGCTCCGAAGGCAAACGAGCGCTCTTCGGGCTGGGCTCCCTCGACTCGAGAGGCGAGCGCGTACCCTGACGCAGCAGGCCGACCGCACGCAGGATCCGGTGCTTCGCGGGTTCCTGCGTAAGCAAGCGCATCGGCTGGAAGGGCTCGCTCTCGAGCGGCGGATCACGCTGGCGCTCCCGCGTGATGAGCCAGGGGTCGCGTCGGTGGCGCAGGCTGCATCGAGTCCGATCGAGCTGTCAGCGCCAAGCCACGTTGTCATCGGCGTTGTCGGCGTTCTGATCGGCCTGGTCGCGGGGATCGTGGTTGCCGCGATCGGCACGATGGACGCCCGACCCGCGCGCGCAACGGCGCTGGAGTCCTTGGTAGGTGCACCGGTCGTGGTGAACATCCCGCCGGCGAGGGTACGGAGGAGCAGGAAGCGTGCCCGGCTCATCACGCTGTCCGCCCCAACAGGTGGCGCCGCCGATGCCTACCGGTTCTTGCGCACCGTGATGGTCGACACCCTGCGCGACGACAAGGTGCTGCTCTTCACGAGTGCGGACACCGGTGAAGGGAAAAGCACGGTAGCGGCCAACTTGGCGGTGTCCATGGCAGAGAGCGGCGTCGATGTCGTGCTCGTGGACTGCAACCTGCGACGGCCGAAGATCCATGAGCTGTTCCGGAGCGAGAGGGTTCCGGGCTTGGTGCACGTGGTGGCGGGGACCATGGAACTAGAAGAAGCCCTCTGCCCTTCGGGGACGGATCGCCTCCGGCTTCTGTCGGCCGGAAGGCGATCACGACGGTCCGCGGAGATCCTCGCCTCGTCTCGCATGCGCTCGGTCATCGAAGAGGTGTCATCGATGGCCGACCTCGTCATCCTCGATGGGCCTGCCGTGCGCGCCGGGCCCGACGCGCTGGCCTTGGTCCTGGTCGCCGATGTGGTGGTCTTCGTGTCCGACGCGCTCATCGGCCATACGTCTGCGATCGCGGAGGCTCGTCACCGACTCGACGGAGTTGACGCTGTGCTCGCCGCCGCGATCGTCAACAACTCGCCGGAAACCGCTGGGCGCGTGAAGCATGGCAGGCGCATCCCCTCGCGCTCGAAGGCCGCGACATCCTAGCCGGCCTGCGCCGTCGACCTTCGTTCCTCCGACGGGCTGTACCGGTTGAGCACGCCGCCCACGACGGGCGTGTTGACCAGTTCGAGCATCCGACGAGCTTGTCTGACCGTGCGGCCGTCGGAGATGTCGGCGTCGACTACGAACAGGACGCCATCGGCGAACGGCGCAAGGGTCAGCCCGTCCGCAACCCCGAGAACGGACCCGCCGTCGATGAGCACGATCTCGGCCGAGTCTTCGAGCTTTCGAAGGAGCGCGCCCATCGAGTCCGATCCCAGGAGCTCGACTGGCCTGTCGGTCCAGGCGCCGCTCGGCAAGAGCTGGAAGTTGTCCAGGTCTGAACCGCGGATCGACTTCGGACGGGTCCAAGCCTTTGGCGAGAACATCTGTGAGTCCTGGGGCGTTCTCACATCGGAAGAGGGTGTGGATGGTGGGGTGACGCAGGGCGGCGCACACAACGAGCACGCGATGCCCCGCAAGCGCCAGCGCGATCCCGAGGTTCGCCACCACGGTGGTCTTCCCCTCGCCTGATCGAGCGCTCGTTACGAGGAGCGTGTGTGCGCCGTCCATGGCCGGAGACGCGAGCAGGTTGGTCCGAAGGACCCTGAAAGCCTCGGTGGTGGGTGAGTCGGGGGCGTCCCAGAGTGCTACTGCGGACCGCTTCTTGCTACGGCGATGTCGCCGGCGGACCGGCAGGAGCGCAAGCACAGGGGCTGCAAGCCGTGTCTCGAGCTCGACGGCACTCCGGGGACGGTCGGCGATCCGCTCCAGAAGGAGGGCGATGATCGTGCCGATCGCTGCTCCGAGCAGAACACCCACGATCACGTACAAGACATCGGTGGGACCCGAAGGAGAACCCGGTCGAGATGCCGGCTGGACGATCGTGTCCACACCGGGATCCGCGGGGAATGCCGCGACGGCCGCCTCGTTGAGGGTGATGAGCTGTACGAGGGACTCGGCCTGGAGATTGAGGATGTGCTTGCGTGCCGGAGAGTCGGTGACCTCGATCTCTGCGGAGATCTTCTCCAGCTGTTGCCTGAGTGCCGCCCCTTGTGCCTCGAGCACTCGCCGGCGATCCAGGATCTCGCCCGTCAGTTGCTTTCGCCGGTACTTGAGGTAGCTATCGGCGAACGCCTGCGCCCGTTCTTGGGCCACCACGGGATCTGGCGCGTGGTAGGTGAACGACAGGATCTCCGTGTCGGTTGCTACCTCGACGTCGAGATCGTCCAACAGCGCACTCGCCGTCTCGTCCAGGTCAAGGCTGGTTCTCACCAGCTCTGCCACAGCCTCGGAATCCGCTAGCTCGGCCTCGGTTTCCATGTTGGGGATGATCGTCTGGGTGGGATCGGTGGATGACAGGACGACCGGCTTGACGAGGACCTTGGCTTCGGAGGTGTAGGTGGGCGCCCGTTGCGAGGCGAGCAACGCCGCGATGAGGCCACCGAGGAGGGCGGTTCCCAGCACCATCCATTTCCGAGACCACAGGAGCTCGATGACGCCCCTGATGTCGCTCCCTGATTCCCGTCCAGGCACCATCGCTTCTATCAAGCTCCGCTTCCTCGTGTCGTCTACGACCGATGGTGGCGATACCACTCGACGGTGGTCTTCAACCCTTCATCGAGGCCGACGTTGGCAGACCAGCCGAGAAGACGGCCGGCTTTCGACCCGTCGACGGAACGTCTGGGCTGTCCGTCCGGGTTCGATCGGTCCCAGGTGAAGCGCCCGGCGAATCCCGTGATCCCAGCGATCTTCTCGGCGAGATCCCGGATCGAGATCTCCGCGGCAGAGCCGAGGTTCACGGGGTTTGGATCCTCGAGGTGCTGAAGGGCGAGCACCACGCCCTCGGCCGCATCGTCGACATAGAGGAATTCCCGGGTGGGCTCACCCGAACCCCAGAGGACGACTTCGTCGGCGCCGGCCTCCTGCGCCTCGATGCACTTCTTGATGATCGCGGGGATCACGTGACTGGTTCCGTCGTCGAAGTTGTCGCCGGGTCCATACAGGTTGGTCGGGATCACGAAAGCGGAACGGAGGCCGTATTCGGCCTCGTAAGCCTGGGCTTGGACCAGAAGCATCTTCTTGGCCAACCCGTAGGGAGCGTTCGTCTCTTCGGGGTAGCCGTCCCAGAGCTGCTCTTCGCGGAAGGGGATCGGGGTGTGCTTCGGGTAGGAACACACCGTCCCGACGATCACGAGCTTGCGTATCCCGGCCGCCTTGGCTTCATGGATGAGATGGATACCCATCACCGCGTTGTCGTAGAAGAAGCGGCCCGGGTATCGGCGGTTGGCGCCTATCCCCCCTACGACAGCAGCCGCGTGGACGACGAACTCCGCCTCCGTCTCCCGCAGAGCGGCCTGGACGCGTTCGGGACGGGTGAGGTCGTACTCGGCCGAGCGGATCACGATCGGCTTGGCGCCCCGCTCCTCGAGCTTGCCCGAGATCCTGCTGCCGAGGAATCCGCCGCCCCCCGTCACCATCACGCGCGCGTCGGTCAGATCCACGTTCTCGTCCGTCCTTCCAGTGGGCCGGTGGGTCCACCCCCAGGAGAGGGGCGACGACGTCGGTAGAGTAGCGCGTCGGCTCTCAGTGGGCCCTGCACGGCGAGGAGAGCATTTGACTGACCAACGGCGGCCCATCCTCGTGACCGGCTCTCACCGCTCTGGTTCCACCTGGGTCGGCCAGATGATCGCCAGCTCACCTCACGTCGGCTACATCCATGAGCCCTTCGGCCTTCATCATCATCCCGGGATCTGCGCCATGAGGGTTCCGTACTGGTTCATGTACGTGACCGAGGAGAACGCCGCCGACTTCCGCCCTTACCTCGAGAGGACGCTGAGCTTCTCCTACAGCCCCCTGGCTGAGCTCCGAAGTGCCCGCACGCTGAGGCATCTCGGCACGGCTCCCGGTGGACGGTGGCCACTTCACCAAGTACCGACTGCTGAGGGGCAGGCCCCTGATGAAGGATCCGCTCGCCTTGTTCTCCTCCGAATGGCTGGCATCGGAGTTCGATATGGACGTGGTCCTTCTCGTCAGGCACCCTGCCGCGTTCGCTGCCAGCGTCCGGCGCCAGGGGTACCACCATCCGTTCTCACATTTCCTGCTCCAACCCGCGCTGATGGACCGGCTGCGCCCCTTCGAGGCCGAGATCGAAGCGATGGAGACGAGCTCCCATGACGTGCTCGACTGAGGCTGCCCTACTCTGGCGCATCATCACCTACATGACGATCGAGCTGCGATCGTGCGCACCCGGGGTGGTCCTTCCATCGATACGAGGACCTGGTCCATGACCCGGCCGCGCAGTTCCGCGAGATCTTCAGCAGCGTGAACCTGCCCTTCTCCCCTGAGATCCGTGCAGGCGTCGTGCGGGCCACGGATCCCAACGTCTCCGGCTGGAAGGAGCTGTTGTCGAAGCAGGAGGCCGACGCGCTGCGCTCCCGGGTCGATGACCTGGCCAACGGCCTCTACACCGCCGAGGATTGGTAGAAGATGCTTGTTCCTCAGGTCGGGTCTCCTCCGGAAGGGGTAGCCGTCTTGGAAGGCTCGGTCATCGAGGTCCGGGACCTCGTGAACAGGGTTTCCCGCAGGTACGGGCGCGTGAGTTGGTTCCTCGCGCTCGCGGTGGTCCTCTTCGCGATGGCCATCGCGGCGCTCTACGGCGCCGGACGGCTCGATCTCGAGGTCGGAGGGTACCTGCTCATGGTTCCCCTCCTGCTTCTCGCGGTGCTGAGACCTGCCTGGCTGGTCCTCGCCCTGGTCGCCATCCCTCCGGGGTTCTGGAGCGGCAGCATCACCGGCCTGACCATCCTGTTGGGCTTCGCTTTGGTCGTCCACGTGGCCAGGAGCGGCAGCGTTTCGATCGGGCTCACGTCCGGGCTCCTTCCGATCGTGGCGCTGTTGATCCTCGGCTACCTGTTCCGAGCCGACGTCGGGGACGCCGCATCACTGGCGAGAGACAACTTCAACAAGTTCCTCGCCTACTACGTCACGGTCGCGCTCCTCTCCTTCAGCCTCGCGCGGACCGGACACCTGACCGTGCGGCAGTTCGTGCCGGCGCTGCTGATCGGGGTCGGCGGAGCGGCCCTGGCCCTGCTCGTGGTCGGCGGAGCATCGAGTCTGAGCTCACGTTCCGCTCTCGACGCCTGGCCCGGGAGCGCGGTCCAGTCACAGTTCGGCTATGTGTCTGCGATGGCATTCATCGTCAGCTTCGCGTGGGCCGCCTCAGCAGACGAGGGCTTCAGGCAGGGCAGACCGATCAGGTGGATGATCGCGGCGTTCTTCGCCGCCACGACGGCCCTGTCGTTCACCCGTGGAGCGTGGCTCGCGGCGCTCATCGGAGTCTTCTTCGTATCGAGGAGGACGGGCAGGTTCAGGTACCTGTGGTTGGTAGCCCTCGCGGCGGCGCTCCTCCTTCTCGTGCCCGTGGCCCGTGAACGACTCGTCGGCGATATCAGCGAGCGTGGTGTAACCGAGTCCTTCGCAACCGGCCAGATCGGTACCGGCAGGTGGGGGCTCTGGGAGAGGCTCTTCGAGGAGGCGAGTGCCGAGCCCGTCTACGGCCATGGCTCCGGGTTCGCATTCACCCTCGATTCACAGGAGCTGTTCGGTTTCGAGGGTGAGTTCACATCGGAGCAGGACGTCTTCGTCTACACGCACAATGACTTGATGTACTGGATGCTCGATCTCGGTCTCATCGGCGTCGCGCTGTATGTGGCCTTCTGGCTCGCCATCAGGGCCAAGTACAAGCAGCTGATCGTCCATGCCAGATCCGGGAGCCCGCCGTGACGCCTTGATCCTCGGCGGTGTATTCACCACCCTGTTCATCGCCGGATTGGTCGCGAGCGGCATCTTCATCCGTCCCGTAGCGGATCGCGCCTTCGTGGCGGCGGGCATCTTGTTCGGGCTCGCCGCACGGCATCGGGTCGGCGATCGCACGTGATCGACGTGAGCGTGCTCACACCCTCGTACCGCTACGGCCGCTTCATCGTGGACTGCATCGAGTCGGTGATCCTGCAAGACGGCCTGGAGACCGAGCACATCGTGCAGGACGGCGGGTCTGAGGACGACACGGTCGACCTGCTTCGGTCGTTCGGCGATCGAGTGGTGTGGTCGTCCGAGGGAGACAGGGGACAGTCCGATGCCCTGAACAAGGCGTTGGCGAAGGCGAACGGGCGATGGATCGCGTGGCTGAACGCCGACGAGTACTACCTCCCCGGGGGGCTCGAGACCCTCATCGCCGAGGGGGAGGAGCGCGGCGTCGACGTGGTCTACGGAGACAGCGTCACCGTCGATCGCGAGGGCAGGATGCTCGACCTTCGGCCCGAGCATCCATTCAGTCCCGTCGATCCTGCGCCTGTATGGCCCCTCGCCGTCCTCCGCCTCGTTCATCGTGCGCCGATCGGCGTTGGGCGAGGAACCATGGGATCGGCAGCTCAGGATCGTCATGGACTGGGACCTGTACCTCGGCCTCCTGTCGAAGGACGCCTCGTTCCACCACGTTCCATATCCAGCCGGGGCGTTCCGGGTTCACGCAGGATCAGGTCTCCGTGGGCCCGGGCTCTCCTGAGACGACGGTCGTCAGGCAGCGCTACGGCATCCCGACCGCCCGCCCGTATCGACGGGTCGGAACGGCGCTGCATCGGACGAGCAAGCTGATGACGGGCGCGTACATCAGGCAGTTCCGCGGCAGGCCGCTCCGCGGACGGGACCTCCGGTGGTTCAGGAAGGATGTCGGAACCGTCGCGTTCCTCGAACTCCTGGATCGGTGCTACGGAGTCCGCAGGGATCCGGCGGCTCATGGAGGCGTGCGGTGAAGGTCTTCCTCGATGTGGGCGCGCATGTGGGTGAATCCTTGAAGCCGGCCCTCGACCCACGCTACGCGTTCGACAGGATCGTCTGCTTCGAGCCCGTCGAAGCGTGCTGCAACGCCCTGGAGAAGCTCACACGGGACAACGTGGAGATCTGCAGGTTCGGCCTGTGGAAGGAGACCACAACGCGTCAGATCCATGACGCCGGCGGGCTCGGGGCATCCTTGTTCTCCGAACGACCCCGAGCGGGGAGAGGGTGAGGTCGTCGAGGTTCGCAGGGCGACGGAGTGGTTCACGGAGCAACCTAGGGAACGATGACATCGTCTTCCTGAAGCTCAACTGCGAGGGGAGCGAATGCGACATCCTCGAGGACCTGCTCGGATCCGGTGAGATCCGTAAGGTCCGAACAGCTCTCGTGGACTTCGACGTCCGGAACGTGCCTGCCCTTGCACACCGCGAGCGGGAAGTGACCGAGAAGCTCGAACGATCCGGATACTCCCGCCTCCTGTGCATGAAGGAGACGTACAAGGGCCCGACCCACACCGCGACGATCGAGAACTGGCTACGCGATGCGCACGCCAGCCACTCCCCGCCGTCGGTTCGATGGAAGTGGCGTTACGTATGGATGCCCGCTTCCGCACAGGAGGGTCATCGCCGTCGGTAAGGGGACGGCGCGATGGCTGCTTCCGAGGCCGGCATACGAGCGACTGCAGCGCTCGGTGCAACGGACGGTGCATGACTATCCGCCCGACGTCGAGGACCGCCCGTGAACGACACCCTCATCGAGATCCGGCCCACGCGGGGGATCAACCGAGTTGGGCTGCGAGAGCTCTGGACCTACCGCGAACTCCTCTACTTCTTCGTGTGGCGGGACGTCAAGGTGCGGTACAAGCAGACCTTCTTCGGAGCTGCCTGGGCCATCATCCAGCCCCTCGTTCTCATGGTCGTGTTCACCTTCGTGTTCGGACGGGTCCTGCAGGTGGAGACCCCTCCGGGCGTGCCCAAGCCGATCTTCTACTACGCGGGGCTCGTCCCCTGGACCCTCTTCGCAACCTCGCTCACAGATGCTTCGACGAGCCTGGTGACGAGCGCCGCCCTCGTGCGGAAGATCTACTTCCCCCGGCTGATACTCCCGATCTCGGCCGTTGGATCGAGCTTGGTGGATTTCGTCGTGGCGTTGAGCATCGTGTTCGTGATGATCTTCGCGTACGGCCTGGGGATTTCCTGGAGGATCGTCACACTCCCCCTGCTCACTCTGATGGCCCTGCTTACGGCGCTGTCATTCGGCCTTTGGGTATCGGCCCTCAACGCCAAGTACCGAGACGTGCGGTACGCGGTCCCGTTCGTTGTCCAGGTCTTGCTCTTCCTGACGCCGGTGTTCTTTCCGGCCAGTCAACTGCCCCCAGATATCAGAGCTCTCTACTTCCTGAATCCGATGGCGGGTGTCGTCGAGGGTTTCCGGTGGGCCCTGATCGATAGCTATCCTCCTCCCGGGGAGTTGGCGCTCCTGTCGGCCGTGATCATGGTCGTGCTCCTCGTCGGAGGCCTCTTCTATTTCCGGACGGCCGAGCGAACCTTCGCGGATGTGATCTGAGGTGGCGGACCGCGCTGTCGTGGCAGAGGACCTGTCGAAGAGGTACCGCCTGGGAGCCGGAGCACATCGGTACGGGCGGTTGAGTGAGTCTCTCGCCAAGGGGGTCGCAGCGCCGTTCAGGAGGCTCTCTCGTCGGGGCGAGCGCTCGCCCACCGACGAGTTCGTCTGGGCGCTCGACCACGTGTCCTTCGAAGTGGAGGTCGGCGATGCGGTCGGCATCATCGGGCGGAACGGGGCCGGCAAGACCACGCTTCTCAAGGTCCTCTCGCGGATCACCGAGCCCACCGAAGGACGCGCGCTGCTCTCAGGAAGGGTTGGATCTCTGCTCGAGGTCGGCACGGGCTTCCATCCCGGAACTGACCGGCAGGGAGAACGTCTTCCTGAACGGGGCGATCCTGGGGATGTCCCGCGCCGATATCGCGAGGCGGTTCGACGAGATCGTCGAGTTCGCCGAGACGGAGGCCTTCCTCGACACACCCGTGAAACGCTATTCGAGTGGGATGCAGGTGCGCTTGGCCTTCGCCGTCGCCGCGCATCTCGAGCCCGAGATCCTCATCGTGGACGAGGTGCTGGCGGTCGGCGACGTGGCGTTCCAGAGGAAGTGCATGGGCAAGATGGGCGATGTCGCGCACGAGGGCCGGTCCGTGCTGTTCGTGAGTCACAACATGAGCGTGGTCAGCAGGCTGTGCAGGAAAGGTGTCTGGCTCGAAAAGGGGAAGGTGTCCGCCCAGGGTCCGATGGAAGACGTCGTCAGGCAGTACCTCGGCTCCGACGTCGGTGGGGAGGCCCGATATGAGGCGCCGACGAACGACACGGCGCCCGGCAACGACATCGCCCGCCTGCGGAGCGTTCGGATCAGCGATCACCTCGGACGAACCGTTTCCTCGGTGGATGCGCGGCATCCCGCGTTCGTGGAGATCGAGTACTCGGTGCTCCAGCGAAGGCGGGTGCGTGTCGGCCTTCAGCTTGTATCCGCGGAAGGCGCGATCATCCTTACCTCACACGATACCGACGACGAGTCGGCTGTCGGTCAGGAACGGGAGCCGGGACTGTACGCCAGCCGCTGCGAGATCCCTGCTCGCCTCTTGAAGCGAGGGCTCTACTTCGTGACGGTCGTTTCATCTGTGCCCATGGTGGGGTTCAACTTCAACGCCGAGAACATCGTCAGCTTCTCGGTCGATCTGGTTGACGGGATCGTCGAGGACAACAGGGTCGGGATCATCAGCCCCATCCTGCCTTGGGACATCGAGAAGATGTCTGAGTGACTTCCCGGTCTCCTCTCGTCAGCATCGTGACGCCGGTCTTGAACAGGGCGTCCTCGATCGGGCTCTCGCTTGCCTCCGTAGCGGCTCAGACCTACCCCGACGTGCAGCACATCGTCGTCGACGGAGGATCGACCGACGGAACCATCGAGGTGGTCCGGGCGTTCGCGGCAGACGGGCATGCGAGTCAGATTGCTGAGCGAGCCGGACGGCGGCATGTACGAAGCCGTCAACAAGGGTCTCGCTCTTGCCGAGGGAGAGGTGCTCGCGTATCTGAACAGCGACGACGTGTACCTCCCGTGGTCGGTCGAGCTCGCGGTGCGAGCCCTGGCGTCGGGTGCCGATTTCGCGTTCGGAGACCTTGGGGTCTTCAGACGCAGGGACATCGAGACGTTCATGCCCGAGTTCTACGCACCGTTCGACCTGAATCACTACGCCTACTTCCGAAGCCTCGGGCAGCCCACCGTCTTCTGGCGGCGTTCCGCGTACGAGGCTCTGGGGGGATTCGACGATTCCTACCGTCTCCTCGGCGACTGCGAGTATTGGCTTCGCGCCGGAACGATGGGCTGCACCTTCACGCACATCCCCGACGTCACCGCCATCCAGTTCGACCATCCTCAAACCCTGCGCAGGACACGCAGACAGGAGCTGGGGGATGAGTTCGAACGGCTCAGGGCGACTCATCGCGAGGCAGCGGGTCCCCCCGCTCGCCTGGGGTCGTTCAGCGCTGCTCTCGGTTGGAGGCTACGGATGGTTCGATTCTGCGTCGATCTCTTGCGCCGTCATCCCGCGGGCTGGAGGCACTTCATCGCGTGGTTGAGGCAGAACGAGGTGTCCCCTCGCGTGAGCGTCGTGCGCTGCCTCCTTCCCTCGTCCACGTGGCCTCGGTCGATGTCCATGGCCGATGCGAACAGTCTCCATGAGGCCCTCAGGGAATCGTTTCGGACCGCTCCGTTGCGATGAGGATCCTTGTCGTGCACTCGCGGTACCTGTCCGGTTGGGCTTCGGGCGAGAACAGCGTTGTGCGAGACGAGGAACGACTGCTCAAGGAAGCCGGGCATGAGGTGTTGTCGTGGACCCCGTCGCCGGACCCGGCGCTCTCCCGCGCGCAGCCTCGGGTCGAGAGCGATCTGGTCGCCGGCGGCGGTCGCCGAGGTTCGAGGGTTGATCCGATCCCACCGCCCCGACATCGTGCACGCTCACAACCTGTTCCCGATGCTCTCCCCTGCAGTGTTGCGGGCGAGCAGGGACGGCGACAGCCAAAGTCGTGGTTACGCTGCACAACTACCGGATGCTGTGCTTGCCGGCGACGTGCATCAGGGACGGCGAGATCTGCGAGCTGTGCATCGGACGCGTTCCCTGGAGAGGTGTCGTATACCGGTGCTACCGAGGATCCGCTCTTGGCAGCGCCTCGCTCGCGACCTCCCTCACCATGCACAGGGCCATCGGCAGCTCCGATCACGTCTCGCTCTTCCTGCCCGTGAGCGATTTCGTGCGCGACAAGCATCTCGAGGCCGGCTTCTCACCTGATC
This sequence comes from uncultured Actinomycetes bacterium, assembly GCA_963758715.1. Lineage (GTDB taxonomy): Bacteria > Actinomycetota > UBA4738 > UBA4738 > HRBIN12 > JAOUEA01. Next base: position 344,711 of record CAVWWK010000004.1, on the reverse strand, counting down.
GGATGATGGTCAAGCCGAACTTCTGTTGGCCGAGGCCGCGACGGGATGGAGCAGGAGACTACTTCCTGTACGCGGGGAGGCTGGCGCCGGAGAAGGATGTACGGATCCTGCTGGAGGCCTGGAGGGCGATGGCCGGCCAGCGGCTCATCGTGGTGGGCGACGGGCCGGAGATGGAAGCATCGCGGTCCATGGCTCCGCCCGGCGTGGAGTTCAGGGGAACCGTCGAGCCCGAGGAAGTGAGCGAGCTCCTTCGGAGGGCCCGCGCCCTCCTGGTCCCGACCCGATGCAACGAGGGAGGTCCAAGGTCGGTGATCGAGGCGTACTCCGCAGGGTGTCCCTGTCATCGCAACCGGCTGGGCGGCATCACCGAGATGATCGAACACGGAGTGACCGGGATGCTCGTCCCTCCCCGAAGGGCGGACGCATGGGTAGAAGCCCTCGAGGCCCTCTTGGATGACTCGGTCTCGCTGCGCCTCGGAGAAGGCAGCTTTCGACCTCTGGCGTCGCGAGTACGGCCCGGACAGGGGCCTCGAGCGATTGGAACGCGCCTACCGAGTGGCTCGGTCGTCCGTCTAAGGAGACCGGCCCCACGATTGGGCGCTCTCGATCGCCCACGGGTCAAGAGCGCGTATCCGACCGCCGATACAGGCATCACGGCGACAGAGGGGGTCTCGTGTCGAGCCGTCGGATCAGAGTCGTATGCGCCATCGCCGCGCTCTTCTCGCTCGTCTTCCTCACGTCTCCGATAGGCGCGCTGTTCACCGGTGCGGCGAACGCGCGGGGCACACGTGAGTCTCGCCTCAGCCGTCTCGAGCATCGGGTCGGGGACCTCAGGGACGCCGTCGCAGTGCTCGAGGTGGCCTTGTTCCCCGCGACGCGGCCGGCGGTGTCACGGTCTTCGTCCACGGCGCGTCTCGACCGACCGACGGTCAAGCGGACCTCGGTCAAGGGGCGGATCGAGAGACTGCGTCGACGACTGTCGAACCTGGAACGCCGGGTCACCGCTCTCGAGGACGCCGTGCTCGCGGGCTCGAACGGCGATGCGCGATCCGGCACCCCCGCACGCCGGACGCGCGAAGCCGGCCGGCTGGATCGCATCGCGCGTCACGTCAAGCGGCTCGAAGGAAGGGTCCGCGTACTTCAGACGGCGGTCCCGGATCCGGACCAGCCCGGGCCGCTTCCCGTGACATGTCCCGAGGGGGCACGCGCTGTGTGGCCGTCCGACGACCTGCAGGCTGAGCTCACCGCGGCAGGCGCTGGAGCCTCCGTCTGCGTCAAACCGGGTACCTACCGGCCCGCTGTCCCGCTTCGGCCACTCCGAGGACAGGACGTGACGTTCGAGGAGGGCGCTGTCCTTTCTGGCGCCAGGGTGGTCAACGGGTGGAGGATCGAGGGTCCGTACTGGGTGCTCGACGGGCAATCGCAGGACTTCAGTGATGCCCCCTGGTTGAACAACCATCGGTGCGACGACCACGCGGAAGCGTGCATATACGAGGACCTGTTCCGAGACGACGTTCCTCTCGAACAGAGCACGAGTCTGGAGCGACTCGCTGCGGACGAGGTGTACTTCGACAAGGCCGCAGATCGGATGTACATCGCAGCCGATCCGAACGGACATGAGATGGAGGCGACCGTCCTGAGGATCGGGATCGACTCGACCGCCTCAGATGTCACGATCCGTGGCGCCGTGATCGAGAAGATGGGGTGGCTCGGAGTGAAGGTGGGCGGTCGGGGCTGGGAGCTGGAGGACACTGAGATCCGCTATGCCCACGCGACCGGCCTGCGGCTCACCGGTGATGATCACGTCGTCAGGAGGAACTTCGTCCATCACAACGGCAACTCCGGGATCGTGGCGACCGCCGGCTCTGGGATGCTCTTCGAGGCGAACGAGCTTGCCTTCAACAACTACCTGCACTTCGGGAGCAAGCCCGTTCCACACCACGAAGGAGGGGCGAAGTTCCTGGACACGTCCGACGTGGTCCTGCGAGGCAACTACAGCCACGACAACGACGGCGACGGGTGGTGGTTCGACACGGACAACATCAACATCGTCGTGGAAGCCAATCGATTCGAAGGCAATTCGCGCAACGGCTTCTTCTACGAGGTGAGCTTCGACGCGGTGATCAGGAACAACGTGTTCCAGGGGAACGGGACCGATCGCTCGTGGATGGGAAGCGGGATCCGGATAGCGACGTCGAAGAACGTCGAGATCGTGGGAAACCGCTTCGAGGACAATGGCTACTCGACGCTCTTCGCCAATTGGGCCGATCGCGGAGCAGGCGCCTATGGGGAGCATGAGACCACGCACCTCAACGTTCACGACAACATCTTCAAGCTCAGCACGGGGTGGATCGGATCGTCGTGGGGTCTGGAGAAGATCGCCGCGCCGTCGGCCCAGAACCGATTCGACCGCAACATCTACGTCGTGCCCGACCCTATGGAGCGATGGTGGATCTGGGGGTCCGGCAGCTTCCTCACCTGGGCCCAGTGGCGTTCGTTGGGATTCGACGTGAACGGAGAGGTCTCTGTCGGCTGAGACCCGCGCTCCGCTCTGCCGCTGAAGTCACACCCCCCAGCCTCCATCGGCACCCGCGCTTACCCTAGTAGGCGAGCCCATGAGAAGGTCGTTGACCATCCCCACCTTGTCGCTCGCCGCCTTCCTGGTCTTGGCGGTCTGCTCCGGCGTCACCGCATCGGCAGCGGCGAGCGCTAGGGTGATCCACGTCGATGAAGGCGATCCGCTGGCCGACGACTCGAACCCCGGTACCCATGACGAGCCGGTCGAGACGATAGGGCAGGCTCTTTCGCTGGCCAGCGGGTACAACGCCGAGTCGACCCCCGTTCGCGTGATCATCAGCCCCGGCGTGTACAGGGAGTCGCTGGCGATGTTCGGCGACGAAAGCTCCACGCCCGCGGCCATCACACTCGAAGGCGCGGGAGAAGGGGTGATCGTGTCGGGCTCTGACGTGTGGACGGGCTGGACGACGCGAGTCTGATGGCATCCTCAGCCATCGGTGGAGCGAGAGGTGGGGCCTTGCTGCCCTGCCGGAGGGCTGGGAGGGACCAACCCAGGAGTACCTGGATCGGAACCCCGTCATCCGTCGCAGCGAGATGGTGTTCCTTGGCGATCGCTCACTGCTTCAAGTGATGTCGTCCGAAGAGCTGCGAGCCACACCGAACAGCTTCCTCGTGTCTGAGGACAACAGCAAGCTCTCGATCAACGTGCCGTCCCCTGGCGATGCCGCGGACATGAACATCGAAGTGGCGATGAGGCCACACCTCCTTCAGGTCGGGTCACGGCAGAACGTCACCGTGGAGAACATCACCTTTCAGCACGCCGCGACCCCGATGCCGGGGTCGGCAGTTTCCTTCGCTGATTCCTCGAACGTTACGGTCATCCACTGTTCCTTCGTGTGGAACAGTTGGACAGGTCTGTCTCTCTATCAATCCGAGGACGTCACCATCCGCGACGTCACGGCGAACAACAATGGCGTGAGCGGCATCACGGGGACCAAGGATAGCCGGCTCCTCATCGCCGACAGTCAGACCTCATACAACAACTGGCGAGGGTCGCGTGGCTGGGATGTGGAGGATCACGGGTCCGCGATCGATCCCAACTTCATCGACTTCGCGACGGGTCAGAAGTTCTTCAGCCTCCGACACGCGACGTTCGAGCAATCATCGAGCCATCGGGAACCTCACCGGAGGGATCTGGCTCGACTACGACAACGCGGACGTGACGTTCGACCATGTCGTGCTGAGCGGGAACCTGACCCATGGCCTGATGATCGAGGCAAGTCAGGGGCCCGTCTCAGTCGTGGACAGCGAGATATGCGGCAACGAGACCGGCATCCTCTCCAACAACGCCGCCGATGTTCGCGTGGTCGGAAACGTCTTGGCCGGCAACCTCCTCGGACAGCTCTTCCTCGCAGGCGCGAACGGCCCTCGCCCGGTGGTCGAGTACGACACCGGATCGGAGATCGCGGTCAAAGCGGAGAACTGGGTCGTGCGAGAGAACGATGTGGCGGTCGACGCTGGAGGCCCTGCCACCGCTACCTACCTGGGGACCGAGCTTTGGTCGGCATTCATAGGGACCCTGGACTCGGACCAGAACCGATACTCCAGCCCGACGTCGGAAGCCATCTTCGGCATGCCTGGTGGGACCGTGGATCTCCAGGGGTGGAGGGCTGAGACGGGAGCGGACCCGGCTTCCACGTTCTCGATGACGACCAACGGCTGCCAGCCGCCGGACGCCGCTCCCGCCGGTGCACAACCCACAGTCGTCCTCCGCGGCCGGCTCCGGGGAGCGCCACGAGCGACGGCGCTGGACCGGTCGATGACGCCTGGCTCGCGCTGGAGCGCGCGCCGGTGTGGCCGGAGCTCGCGCTTCTCGCCTACGCGATCGATCCGCGCCGACTTCGCCGAAGGGCGGCGCGGTAGAGGCGAGCAGCTCCGTTGAGGGCTTCTGAACGCTGCGAGCCTGAGAGGGAACAGCGATCCCTCCTCGGCGACCCGTTCGTCCAAGAGCTCGTTCGCGAATCGATAGAGCTCCAGATCGAGGGCGTTGCGGGACTCGATGAGGCGACGAACCTCCGGCGCCAGGCGGCTCCGAGCGGACGTCGTCGCATTCCGTGCCCGATAGAAGCGGTATCGGCCAGCCGAGCGGCGTCTCGAAGCACGAGGAGGCTTTCATCGAACCGCTCGGTGATGCCGACCGCCACGAACTCCGCTGTAAGGTGTTGCTTCGCGTCCTCGAGCATGCCTGCGGTCGGGCGCGCGGTCGGTGAGGCCGCAGAGCTGCCGCGTTTGGCCGTTCGCGACCTCGAGGTCGTCGATCTCGCTCGTCACGAACTCCTCGAGTGACATCCGGCTGACCGATCCATGCAAGGGATGCTTCGGATTCTCATGGATGTACCGATGCAACGAGACGACCCGGGCAACCGGTTCCCTCAGGAATGTCACGTAGGTCGTAGGAACGTCGAGCTGCTCGGTCGATGCCGAAGGGGATGTGCCCCCTCACCACGCGCAGCTCCGATGTGTCGAGGTCTGAGAAGGAGACCGGTTGTCCCACAGGCCCTGCATAGGTGAACACCTCGCTCGGTCGGTAGCAGCGTCCCGATGATGCCGTTCAGGGTGTGCCCCGCGGCCCTGGGGATGTGGACGAAGATCAAGCATCGGCTGCTGTGCCGGCCGCGCTGCAGATGACTCGGGCGTCAGCACTCGTCGGACCTGCGCTCTGGGTCGGCCACGCCGCCAGCGTATCCAACATCGCGGGCAACAGATCGAACGACGACCTCCCCAGCGGGCGACCTAGTGGCGCTGGACGCTCTTGTTCACCGCTCGCAGCAAACTCTCTGCCCTTTCGCCTGCACGAGACAGAGGCCTCATCGCTCGGTACAGCCTCACTTCCGCACCGAACGACCTGCTCTGTCCGGCGAGCTGCTGGTCGAAGCGATCGCGAGCGAACGTCGTAGAGGTCGAGGTCGAGGTCGTTCCGCTCGCGGATGAGTTCCACCGCTCGCTCGGAGACCTCCAGCTGCGCGGAGACGTTCCGCGTGATGTAGAGGGGCCTACGGAGCTTAAGCGCCCTGCGCAAGAGGACGATAGGTCTCTTCGAAGCGCTCGGTGAGTCCGACCACCAAGAACGAGTCAAGGTTCCGCTGAGCGATCCTCCAGGGCGTCTGCGATCGAGGGCACCGAACTGCCTGCCCGAGAGCTGCCGTGTCTGCGAGTTCTCGGTCTGGCCTTCGTCCATGCCGCTCTCGATGTATCCCTCCAGGGACACGTCGTCACCGACCACGCGGGCATGGAGCGCGTGGCTCTGTGCTCTGAGGATGTACTTGTAGAGCGGAGATAACCCGCGAGATCGGATCGCGGAGGATCGTGACGTATCGACAGGGACGGGGCATGTATCTGTGCGCTCCGTACGGCATGTGGCCGCAGAGCAGTCGCGCAGCCTGCTCTCTTCTCGAGGGGGATCGCCTCCATCTGCTCGCCGAGGGCCGGTCGAGCGTGTCGAGGTGGATCGTGTCGGCAGCCGGATAGTTCAGCACGAGCGACGATCGGAAGCGTTTGACCGGCGGTCTTCGGCACGTGAAGGAAGACCGCGCACGAATCGTCACCTCTGCTGCTGAGCTGATCCACGGGCGTCCGGCATCGTGTCAAGCGTAGCGCTTCTCAGCTTGGCGACGATTCGCCGTCGACGCCGACGATTCGGCCGAGTCCCGGCACGGTGCCAGCCATCTAGACTCGACCTCGTGAGCCGAGGTCGCCTGGGTGAAGCGCGGAGGTATCTGAACCGGATCCTCTCCCGGTCCGGGTTCATGATCGTCCGGCGGGGAGAAGGGTCGACCTCGACCGAGCGTCTTCGATCGACTCGACCATATGGCTGCCGCCGGCTTCCAGCCGCGAACGGTGGTCGACGTCGGAGCGGCCTTCGGGATATGGACCGCGGAGTGTCGCGCGACGTTCCCCGACGCTCGGTACATCCTCGTGGAGCCCAATCCGATCTATCACGAGGCCTTGGCGAAGGAGACCGTGATCCCAGCCGCCGCGGGCTCTGTCAGCGAGCGGCGTTCGCTCCTGCTCCCTACGGATCCCGGCGGCGGCTCCTTCTTGCCGGAGGATCCGCCGAGAGGCTACTTCCACGACGAGGTCGACGTTGCGGTCGTGAGGCTCGATGACGTCATCGCATGAACCCGTCGACCTGTTGAAGCTCGACGTGCAGGGCTTCGAGATCGAGGCGATGAACGGCGCGACCCGGATCCTCAGCGAATGTGAGGTCCTGATCGCTGAGTGTTCGCTGTACCCCTTCCAACGCGACATACCGCTCATCCACGAGGTGGTGCGCCTATGTCGTCGACAAGGGTTTCCGTGTGTACGACTACGGTGGCGAGTTCCGGTGGTCGTCGAAGACGCTCGCGCAGGTGGACCTGATGTTCGTGCGGGAGGACAGTGAGCTACGGAGAAGGGAGCTGTGGCGATAACATGAAGAAAGCACTCATCACCGGCGTCACGGGCCAGGACGGCTCCTACCTGGCTGAGCTGCTCCTGTCCAAGGGCTATGAGGTGCACGGCCTCATCCGCAGGTCGTCGTCCTTCAACACCCAGCGCTTGGACGACATCTATCGTGACCCGCACGAGTCGGGTGTGCGCTTCCTGATGCACTACGGCGACCTGTCCGATTCCGGCTCGCTGATCAACCTGATCCGGAACCTTGAGCCCGACGAGATCTACCACCTCGGCGCCCAGAGCCACGTGAAGGTGAGCTTCGACATCCCCGAGTACACCGCGGACACCACCGCGATGGGCGCGATCCGCATCCTGGAGGCCATCCGCGCGTCGGGTGTCGAGACACGGTTCTACCAGGCGTCGTCCTCGGAGATGTTCGGCGCCGCACCTCCACCACAGAGCGAAGCCACACCGTTCTATCCGCGGAGCCCGTACGGCGTCTCCAAGGTGTTCGCGTACTGGGCGACCGTCAACTACCGCGAGGCCTACGGGATGTTCGCGTGCAACGGCATCCTGTTCAACCACGAGTCGGTCCGTCGAGGTGAAACGTTCCTCACCCGCAAGGTCACGCGCGCGGTGGCCCGCATCAAGGCTGGTCTCCAAGACAAGCTCTACCTGGGCAACCTCGAGGCGAGGCGAGACTGGGGCTTCGCCCCGGAGTACGTCGAGGCGATGTGGCTGATGCTGCAGCAGGATCAACCCGACGACTTCGTGATCGCCACCGGCGAGGCGCACACGGTGAAGCAGTTCGTCGAGCTAGCCTTCGCAGCGGGTCGACCTCGACTGGGAGCCCTACGTCGAGGTCGACCCGCGCTACCTGCGTCCGGCCGAGGTGGACGATCTGCGCGGAGACCCCTCTCAAGCGCGAAAGAGCAGCTGGGCTGGGCCTCACGGACGAGCTTCGAGGAGCTCGTGGCGCTGATGGTCGATGCCGACGTGCAACTGCTCGAGGACGAACTGGCCGGGCGGATGGTTCGCGTCGACCGCGAACACTAGCTCCGGTTTCCCAGTCCTCCCCTTGCTGCATCGCCGCGGAACGGGTCAGGATGTCGATGCTTGGCGGAAGCCGGCCCTGAGACCTCTTCAGGAGCAATCGGTTCTGGAGGTGTTTGCATGGTGGCGAGGTATCGCTCCTCTCGCCTTGATGGTCTCGCCGTGCGCCTCTCGTCATCTCCGTCGAGCAGATGGGGATGGGGGTTTCTCGTTCTTGCAGTCCTGCTGTTCACTGCGATCGCAGTGCCTGTCTTCGCGAGAGGAGCCCCGCTCCTCGATGACTTCTCCCGCTGCGTCCGACCTCAGAAGCCCGGATACTGGAGCGAGTACTTCAGTCGCGAGGGCGCGTTCCGACCTGCGAAGATCGCCGAGATCGGAGCCATCAATCTCCTCTGTGGAAGCGTTCCATTCAGAATTGCCATCCTCATGCCGTGGTTCCTCACACTCGGAGTCGCGGTACTGCTGAGATCCTTCTTGAAGGACCTGGATACGCCCTCTCCGTGGCCTGAGATCGGTGCGGGACTCTGGCTCCTCGCCCCCCTGGGGACCGAGAGTGCGTTGTGGCCGTCGGCATTGCACGTGCCTCTCGGCTTGGCGCTGATGCTCATTGCCCTCCGGATGTTGATGCGTTCAAGGATGTGGATCGGCCTGATCCTAGGCGTGTTGGCCTGCTTGAGCCTCGAACAGTTGATCTTCGCCTTCCCTCTCGCCGCATGGTGGGTATCACCGCCTCCGGAGCAGCGCCGGATCCTCGTGACAGCGTCGGTGCTATCCCTGGGGGTGCTTGCCGCGTATGCGGCGTGGCCGGGGGAGGAGGCGAGGGTTGCCGTCTCGGCCGTGCAGCGCCTGAAGGACACGGTTCGAGATCCCGAATCGTATGCGAGCATCCTGGCCGTAGGCTTAGGTGGGCATTCGATCCCGACAGCCATCTCGTGGGCGTTTCCGGTGAGCCTCGTCGTGCTCGTGGGCGGCTCGGTCGCCGGCTGGGCTGCTGCGCCCCATCTCCTGAGAGGTGGCCCGCCATCCGCCGAGCTCGACCGACGCTCCATCTGGCTCGGAGTAGCGCTTCTCGTGCTCGTGAACCTACCGCTCGCCTTGGTGTTTCCCCATCCGGATTCGCCTCGAGTCTTCACTCCGACATGGCTCGTGCTGGTGACCTTCGGCGCCATCATCGGATCCCGCCGGAGGGTGCGGAGGCAACACACCGTAGGGGCCGTCGCCGGTCTGTTGATAGCGGGTTCGGTCCTGTCCCTGGCGTTCAGCTCCTCGGTCCGGGTTCGGTCGGCCACGATCGTCGAGGGAGCGATGAGGACGATCGCAACGCAGACCCCGGATGGCGGGATCGCAGCAGTGTGTGGCCTAACGAGGACGGTTGTCCACCCGGCTCCGAGCGGAGCTTTCGCGGTTCACGAGTTCTTCACCTTCCCCGCTGAGGCACTCGAGTACTACACGGGAGTGGTTGCCGAGATCCGGGTCGACGCCGAGCGCGCGTGCCCAGACCTCTCGGGGGCGGATGCCATCTTCCAGTTCCAGGAGTTGATAGAGGGCCATGTCACGGAGAGTAGGGGCATCCGCACGCAGAGAAGTAGTGTTCTGGCGCCGTGAGCTGACACTGAAGGGATCAGACGATGGAGCACAACCTTCATGACGCAGCGAAGGGGCGAGCTTCGCCAGAAGACTGTGTGGTGTTCCTGCACATCCCGAAGACCGCGGGCAGCACCCTGTCGACCGCGCTCGTCATGAACTACTCGCCGCAACAGACGATCCGCCTCGACCTCATCAACAGGCCCGTCGCCGAGATCGAGAAGGAGATCCGGCCGGAGGCTCTTTCGGAAGCGCGCCTGGTCCGCGGGCATCTCTCTTACGGCGTCCACCGATACATCCCCCGCCCCTGCCACTACATCACGGTCCTTCGCGAACCGATCGCGCGAGCCATCTCAGACTACAAGTTCATCATCAGGAACCCGGCGGCCTTCAGGCATCACGCGCTCCATGATCCCGAAGTCGGCGGGAAGATCGGTTTGGAGGGCTACCTCGAGAGCGCAGAACTCGGCAGCGAAAGGGAAACCGCCAGACCCGGATGCTGTCGGGGAGGCACTCAGGAGACTTGGACCGAGCTTCGCTGGAAGAAGCGAAGCACAACCTGGAGGGCTTCCTCGTTGTAGGGCTCACCGAGCGCTTCGAGGAGACGTTCGCGCTGATGCGCCGCGCCCTCAGGTTTCGCATCCCGCTGTATGCCTCGAGGCTCGTTGCCCCTCCACTCGAGGTTTCTGGCCGGGCAGTGGATCTCCTCCGCGAGCAGAACGAACTCGATCTCGAGCTCTACGACTTCGCACGGGATCTGTTCGCCGCGCAGGTCGCCAGGCAGGGCAGATCCTTCGCCTTCGAAGCCGGGCTGTTCCGGGTGACGCGTCCTCTCTCGCGAGCGATCGGCAAGGGCCGTCCGGAGCACTTTCTTGTCAAGCTGGGCCAACGCCGGAAGGGAAGGCAGGCGCATCCTTGAAGGAACACCGTTGGGGACGTCGGCCTGATAGGGGCTGAGCTGTGAGCCAGCCTATGAATGCTTCCCTGTGCGTCCCTAGACTTGCGGCGTGAGCCACTGTTCTACGTGCGGAGCGGAGAATCCCCCCGACGCAAGGTTCTGCGCGCGATGTGGCGCACTCCTCGCTGTATGTGAAGACTGCGGAACGGAGCTCCCGCCGGGGGTGAACTTCTGCCCGGAGTGCGGTCACCGCGTTGCGGAACCGGTCTCGCCCGGAAGGGAACGCAAGCGTGTGACCGCCCTGTTCGCCGATCTCGTCGGTTCGACCGGACTCGGGGAGAGGCTCGATCCGGAGCACCTTCGAGAGGTCCTGGATTCGTTCTTCGGCGCGATGCGCCGAGAGATCGAGGCCGAGGGCGGGACGGTGGAGAAGTACATCGGCGACGCGGTCTTCGCCGTCTTCGGTGTGCCGACCTTGCACGAGGACGATCCAACCCGGGCGCTCCGCGCAGCTCTGAGGATGCGGAGCGGCCTGGAACGTCTGAACCGCTCGCTCGAAGATGCCCACGGGATCCGGTTGGCGATGCGGATCGGCGTCAACACGGGCGAGGTCGTGGCGCGCACGGAGCCCGGTCCGGGTGAGGGCTTCATCACGGGTGACGGGCTGAACGTCGCCGCGCGGCTGGAGCAGGTCGCCGAGCCCGGGCAGATCGTGGTGGGGGAGCGAACGACGCGGGCGGCACGAGGCATGAGGTTCCAGGAGCTCGGGCCGTTGATGCTCAAGGGAAAGGAAGACGCCGTTCGGGCATTCGAGCTGCTCGACACGGACGTTGCTCAACCCGGCTCCATCCGCCGGGACGAAGGTCGCCCCTACCGGACCCCCATGGTCGGGAGGGTCGGGGAGCTCACGATGTTGGAGAGCGTGTTCCGACGGTGCGTCACCGATCGACGCCCGCAATTGGTGACCATCTACGGTGATGCAGGCGTCGGGAAGACGAGGCTGGTCGAGGAGTTCGTGACACGGACCGCGGTCTCCCCAGAGGCGCCGCTCACGGTGAGCGGACGATGCCTCCCCTACGGCGAGGGCGTCACCTACTGGCCACTCGGAGAGATCCTGAAGGGATTCGCCGGGCTCCTCGACACCGACCCCCCGGACCTGGCGATCGAGAAGGTTCACAAGGTCGGGGAACTGTTGCGCAGGCCCGAGGTCTCCTCTGATCCCACGCGGGCGAACGCCGCCCTCGCGTACACGATCGGTCTGGAGGACCCCGTCGTCTCCTTCTCGAACGCCGACCCGCGCGAGGTCCGGGACGAGCTTCACGCCGCGTGGCGTTCCTTCTTCTCGGCGCTTGCAGCGTCGGGTGCGGTCACCGTGGTCATCGAGGACATCCACTGGGCCGATCCGGCGTTCCTGGACCTCCTTCAGGACCTGGCCGATCGCAGCGAAGGGTCCCTGTTGTTCCTCTGCCCCGCCCGACCCGAGCTCACGGCCAGACGACCGGGGTGGGGAGGAGGACGGTGGAACCACTCGAGTCTCCTCCTCGAGCCGTTGACCTCGACCGAGGCGGGAGAGCTCCTCGACCTCCTCGCGGAACGCGGGGCGGTGTCGAGCGACCTCCGCTCCTTGATCCTCGAGCGAGCCGGCGGCAATCCGTTCTTCCTCGAGGAGATCGTGCAACGCATGGTGGATGAGCCCGCCGGGACCGAACAGCTCGACATCCCGGACACCGTTCAGGGCGTGCTGGCCGCGCGGATAGATCTGCTGACTCCGCTCGAGAAGCGCGTCCTGCAATCGGCCTCGGTCGTCGGACGCACATTCTGGAACGGCGCCGTTCGGTCGCTGCTCGAGCCGGATCCGGGACCGGTCGAGCTCGACGATGTCTTGTGGCGCCTCGAGGATCGAGGCCTGGTCCATGCGCGGATCGGCTCGACGATCGTGGGAGAGCGAGAGTTCCTGTTCCGGCACATCCTCACGAGGGATGTCGCGTACGAGAGTCTCCCGCGACGTGATCGCCCCCAGGCGCACGCCCGTGTCGCGGAGTGGATCGAGCGGCAGACGCAGGGACGGGACCGCGAGTTCGCCGAGCTGCTTACGCACCACTATGAGGAGGCGCACCGGGCGATCCAGGCCGAGGCTCGACCCGATCCAGAAGAGATGGAGCGGCTGCGTCAGCGCGCGTTCCGGTACTCGCTGCTCGCGGCCAACGAAGCGGGGAGCAAGCTTGCGCTGAAGCAGGCAGAGCGATTGGCCGACACCGCCCTGGCGCTCGCCGAGGGGGCGCTCGAACGCTCGCGGGCACTCGAGGCGCTCGGGAGGACGTACTTCCACGACTACCGGGGCGACCGGGCATGGCGATGCTTCAAGGAGGCGATCGACCTCATCGTGGAACAGCCGGGGGGTCAGGGCCGGCGGGGTCGGAAGGCTCCTCCTCCCAGTCCCTTGCGGGTCTCTGCGCGGTCGCGCTCGAGATGGTTACGCGGGCGCCGGGGACGATGCGCCATCGGGTGTCACGCGAGGAGGGTCAGTACTACCTCGATGTCGGATTGGCCGCAGCGGGAGCGGATGACAGCGAGGACCGCGCGAGGCTCCTCATCGCGGGTTCGTTCGCGCCGGACTCGCTCCGCGATGGTCCGACTGATGAAGCCGAGCTGGATCGAGCGATCAGGACCGGCGAGGAAGCGGCGGCGATGGCCGGGCGCCTGGAACGCGTGGACCTGGAGTCAGCGGCGCTCGATGGCATCGCGTCCGCGTATCAATCGCTGGGGCGTCATGGGGCGATGGAAGATCCGATCCGACGGCGTCTCGAGCTCGCGCCCGATCTCACCGATCCATACGAGGTGGGAGATATCCACGCCATGGCCGCGTGGTGGGCGATGAGCACGGGTCGATACGGCGAGTCGATGGAGCTGGCGAGCCGTGGCTTCACGGAGGCGATGCCGGGTTCGCCGATGCAAGGTCTGTACTGCCTCGACTTCCGAGCGGCGGCACGCTTCCGGTTGGGGGATTGGGATGGAGTGCTGGCCGATGTGGCGCTCGCAGAGGAGCTCCTGGGCGACCGCCGCGAGGCGCCGCCCGGATTCGCACCCATGCACCTGGGCATCGCAGCGTTCATCCATGACGCCAGGGGAGACAGGGAGCGGCCGGTCGGTATCTCCAGCTGGTTCGATGGCTCGAGGAAGCCGAGGAACGACTCGACTCCGTCCTCTCACTGTGGCAAGCGCGGCTGCTCGCTCGACGAGGTGCCCACGATGAGGCTCGGGCTCTGCTCGAACGCCCGGAGCTCGCCGAGGACCGGCGGGGACGAGATGAGGTCCTCGAGGCGTGGTGCGAGGTGGTCGCCGAGCAAGGAGCCTGGGATGAGGCCCCGGAGCTGGCCAAGCGAGCGGCGAACCATGCCTCCTGGGCGGGCGAGCCACCCCTCGGCTTGTTCGCGACGCGTCTCGAGGGTCGAGCGGCCGCCGCGCGCGGCGAATCTGAATCAGCCGTCGAGCTCCTGGGATCAGCCAGTGGATGGGTTCACTGCGCTCGACGCCGTGTGGGAGTCAGCGGTCACCGCCACCGAGTTGGCTGCCGAGCTGAAGAAGGCGGGTGAGGACGAGCGTGCGCGCGGGATCGCTCAGGAGGCCGCTCGCGTGTTCGATCGGATCGGCTCGGTGAGGGAGCTCAGCCGTGCGAACGAGGTGCTCGGTCGCTCGACGTGATGCTGCCTAGTCCATGGCGGAGACCTGGTGATCCTCGGGTGCGTTCTCGCTGATCGAGACGTAGTCGATCACGCGGAGCGTCACGGTCCGTTTCACGCCCTCGATCCGGCGGATATCGAGGATCTTCGTTCCCAGGGTCTCCTCGTCGTCGTCGACGACGCACGCGAGGATGTCGCAGTCGCCGACCACGACATCGGCTTCCACCCCGTCGTCCGAGTCAGGGCCGATCGCAGTCCTGATCTGATCCAACAGCTCGGCCGGGTCGGCGACCGTCACGTCGATCCTGACGAAGGCGGTGTGCGCACGGTATGTGCTCCTCCGGACCTTCGCTACTTGGTAGGCGATCAGGTTCGGTGGGTCGCCTGACCCGCCTCCACCATGCATGGAGTCCAGCCGGTCGGCCAGTTGGCCGAGTCCGTCGAAGTCCACGATCTCGATGAGCTTGTACGGTCCAGTGACCGAGGCCACATACCGGAGCCCGGCCACGGGCATGCTTCCCGATTCACGGATCTTTCGAACCTTCCGGTAGTTCCCCTCCGGATCGAACACGAACGCGGTGCCCATACCAACCCCCTCCCGGAACGACAAACGTAGTTGACGCTCATTCGAGGCAGATAGCAACCGGGAGAACGGCGGGCGACCACCACTCGATGCCGAACTCGGTCATTCCGGCGCGAACGATCCGGTGACGATCTCACCCGCCGGCTCGTACGTCCCGATCACGACGCCGGTGGAAGAGATCGTGCTGTGGACGAGCGTCAACCCCGAGGGGATCGTCCCGTCCGAGAACAGGCGTTTGCCCGACCCGATCACGAGTGGGAACACCCACAGTCGGAACTGGTCGACGAGGCCGTGGGCCAACAGCGTTTGGATCAGGTTCCCGCTGCCATGCACCTGTAGCTCTGGCCCATCCGCCTGCTTGAGCGCCGCGATGCCTTCGGCGGCGTCTCCCTCGATCAGGACGGAGTTGCTCCACTCGAGCGTGGGCTGACTCCGCGACGCGACGTACTTGGTGGCGTCGTTGAAGGGCTTGGCGCCCTCCTCCTCGGAGGCGTGTGGCCAGTACGCGGCGAAGATGTCGTAGGTCGTGCGTCCGAGGACGAGGTCGAACCCGGGGCTCAGAGCCTCGTCCATGACCTGACCCATCTGCTCGTCCCAATAGTTCACCGACCAGCCCCCGTGCGCGAAGCCGCCGCTGTCGTCCTCTCCAGGGCCGCCAGGGGCCTGCATGACTCCGTCGAGGGTCAAGAACGTGCTCACGATCAGCTTCCTCATCTCTGTCTCCTTTCGTCGCGGTCCCGATACCGTGCCCTGCATGGAGCGTCAAGAAGAGCGGTTCCCGCGCGCGGTCGTCCTCGTCGAGGGCGTGAGCGACCAGCTCGCGCTCGAGGCACTCGCGCGCCGCCGTGGCCGGGACCTGGGCGCCGAGGGCGTCTCGATCGTGCCGATCGGCGGCTCCAAGAACATCGGTCGCTTCCTGGACCTGTTCGGGCCGCGCGGCGCCGACGTGGTTCTCGCGGGCCTCTGCGACGCGGCCGAGGTGGGCGACTACCGAAACGCGCTCCAACGGGCCGGTCTCGGCTCGAACCTCGGCACCGCCGACATGGAACTGCTCGGCTTCTTCGTGTGCGACGCGGACCTGGAGGACGAGCTGATCCGCGCGGCGGGTCCAGCGGTCGTCGAGGACGTGATCGAGACGCAGGGCGACCTGGGGTCGTTCCGCACGTTCCAGCGACAGCCCGCGTGGCGCGGCCGGCCCCACGACGAGCAGCTCCGGCGGTTCATGGGCACCCACAGCGGCCGGAAGATCCAGACGGGCGCGATGCTCGTCGACGCCCTCGATCTCGAGCGCATCCCGCGGCCGCTCGACCTCGTGCTCACGCATGTGTGAGGCCGTTCGGACCGACCGTGGCCACTCCGACAGACCAGGAGCGGTCCGGCCCGGGGTGGGTAGGCTGTGTACGTGGACGTGATGGAGCCGCTCGGGATCCGGATCCAGAGCGTGGTGATCGATGCGCACGATCCGATCGCCCTCGTTCGATTCTGGTCCGCCGCCCTCGGCTGGCGGATCACCGAGGAGGACGCTGAGGAGTCCGTGCTCGAGCCGTCCGAGGGCAGTCCCGCCAACGACGTGTCGCCCGACCTGACGTTCGGCCGCGTGCCCGAGGCCAAGGTGATCAAGAACCGCCTCCACCTGGACCTACGGCCCGACGATCAGGACGCCCACGTTCAACGACTCCTCGACCTCGGCGCCACGCGGGCCGACGTGGGCCAGGACGGATCGGAGAGCTGGGTCGTGCTCGCGGATCCCGAGGGCAACGAGTTCTGCGTCCTCTCCCCGTCGAAGCCGCCGGGCGCCTGAGCGGTCAGGCCTTGTCGCGAAAGGAGCTGCACCATGACCAAGGTCGTCGCGATCATGTCGATGTCTCTCGACGGCTACGTCGCCGACGCGAACGACGGGGTCGCCGAAGTCTTCGACTGGTACTTCTCGGGCGACGTCGAGGTCTCTACAGCAAGCACGACATCGGGCATGACGTTCCACGTCTCAGCGCCGAGCGCCGACCACCTGAGGGGCTTGAGGGCTGAGGTCGGCGCCATGCTCACCGGTCGGCGCACGTTCGAGGTCGCCGACGGCTGGGGCGGCCAGCACCCGTGGGATATTCCCGCTTTCGTCGTCACCCACCACGTGCCCGACGGCTGGCCACGGCCCGGCTCCACGGTCCGATTCGTCACCGACGGCATCGAAAGCGCCGTTGCTCGAGCGAAATCGGCTGCCGGCCCGAAGTCCGTGGGAGTGCACGGTGCCCGAACGATCCAGCAGTGCCTTGACGCCGGGCTGCTCGACGAGATCCACATCGATCTGGCTGCCGTGTTGCTGGGCGCAGGAGTGCGGCTGTTCGACCACCTCGCGAACACACCGGTCGTCCTCGGGAACCCGACAGTCGTCACCGGTGTGGGTGTGACGCATCTGCGCTACCCCGTTCACACGTCGTAGATCTCCTATCCCGTCGGCGCCCCTGGGCGGCTTCCGAGGGCTTTGCTAGCATCGTGATGCGGGGTGGAGCAGTCCGGTAGCTCGCTGGGCTCATAACCCAGAGGTCACAGGTTCAAATCCTGTCCCCGCGACGAGGCACTACCTGCGGAAACGCATGAAGCCCGGAGGCGAAACGGCCTCCGGGCTTTTCATTCCCCCAACATTCCCCCATGAGCGTCGAGGATGCCGCCGATCTTCTCGGGCAACTTCACCGATCCCGCCATGGGGGCACGCATGACAGCCGTCCCTTCCGCGAGTCGCCTCTCGGAACAGGACGAAGTTGAGATTCGCTGGCGTGCCGCAGCGGCGCTCGAGGCAACCTTCGATGAACGCCTCGGGGGTGGCGGCGCCGCGCCCGGCAGCATCGCCGGCGAGTTCTGGCAGCGACCGACGACGACGACCGACGGCATCAACCGGCCGCTGCTGACCGTGACCTGCGCTCGCGAGGAGGCGCAGAAGGCTTACGCTGGCGTTGTGAGGCGTTTGAAGCATCTCGTCAAGAGAGCCTTTCGCGCTCTTGGCGTCGAGGTATCTCGCTATCGAGACGTGGGGGGAGAGCGAAGAGTTGGATACATGCGCACGACCGGCATCTCCCTGGTCCTTGATGTAGGAGCACACACCGGACAGTACGCGAGGAAACTGCGGCGCTCGGGCTACGGTGGTCGGATCGTTTCGTTCGAGCCACTGGAAGCCCCCTTCCGAGAGCTGCGCGAACAGTGTGCCCGCGATCCGAGGTGGGAATGTCGCCAACTGGCCATCGGCGAACGGGCCGCGACGGTCGAGATCAACGTCTCAGGTAATGAAGTCAGCAGCTCACTCCTCCCTATGCTGCCTCGCCACTCGGAGGCTCGTCCAGTCTCGAGGTACGTCAGCCGCGAAATGGCGGACATGACAACTCTTGACTTGCTGTTCGACGAGTTGATCGGACTTGACGATCGTGTCGCCCTCAAGCTCGACGTTCAGGGGTACGAGGATCGGGTACTCGAGGGTGCCCAGCGCACATTGAGCTGCACGCACGTCCTGGAGGCTGAGCTATCGCTGGTTCCGCTGTACGAGGAGCAGGCGCCGGTGTGCGAGATCGTTCAACGGATCCAAGCGAAGGGGTTGGGCATGGTGTCGTTGGCTACAGGCATGGTCGATCCGCGGAACGATCAGATCCTGCAGATCGACGGAATCTTCATGCGTACTGGCGCATGAGGGAGCCCTTCTTACGATCCCGCGACCACGAAGCCCGAACATCAGTACAAGCGCACGTCGCGAGCAGGGGATGTCGCAGCCCCCACTGCTGGGGGAGCAGCGATGAGGGCCGTCCGCTTCGGGCACCGGCCCCCAAGTTTCGGTGCACAGGGCCAGCGGTCGGGCGGACCTCACTAGTCAAGCGCAAGACGGTGCTTTGACGCAATGCTCACGAGAGACGGCGATGCCCAAGCAGGTTGATGAGCGGTGGGCTGCTGCTCTCGGCGTCGCCCATGCACACGAGGGTGGTCGGGCACCGGGTGTAGCGTGTGCCTATGGGACTAGAAGATGACATCGATCGCGTCATCGAACCGCTGCAGCAAGCGAGAGCTGAGAAGGAAGACGAGCGACGGGCGCAACTCCTGGAGGAGGCGCTCGCGAAGCTGAAGCCCCTTACTGGCAAGCGCCGCAGGTTCATGACGAACGATCCGCGGCGCAACTAGTGTTGGGCACCCTCACCGAGGCGGTCGGCATGGTCTGCCACGTCGCGGGGCACGACCCGGCCGAACGACGCTTCGGTGCGAGGAACCTCGTCGGTCGCTGACGCGAAGGTGCCAGCCCCCGTCACTCGCGGGCTAGGATACGGACCACGAAGCACCCGACCGAGGAGGACGCCGTGGCCACCAAGGATGTCGTCGCGCAACTGTCGAAGGTGCCGTTGTTCTCCGCGTGCTCAAAACGAGACCTCCAGACGATCGCGCGCGTCGTGAAGGACATCCAGCACCCCGCGGGCACCGTGATCGCCCGCGAGGGAGAGCCGGGCGTCGGGCTCTTCGTGATCGTGGAGGGCGAGGCCGAGGTCACGATCGGCGGCAAGAAGAAGACCACGCTCGTCCCGGGAGACTTCTTCGGTGAGATCGCCCTGCTCGACGGCGGGCCTCGCACGGCGACCGTCATGGCCCTGACCGACGTGAAGCTGCTCGGGCTCACCGAGTGGGTCTTCCGGGGTCTGATGCAGGAGCACCCGTCGATCGCGCTGAAGACCCTGCAGCAGATGGCGGGGCGGCTGCGGTCGGCCACCAAGGCAGCCACGGCCTGACCGCGGAACCGGCGTCGACGCGTCGTGCCACGCCTGGTCCGCGACGACGGATGTTCGCTCAACTTCGAGCTGCACGGGCCGCCTGACGCGCCGCCGCTGATCCTCCTGGAAGGCCTGGGAGGCGACATCCCCGGGTGGCGCCGAAACATCCCTCACCTGGCGACCAGGCTGCGCGTGATCGCGTACGACTTCCGGGGGAACGGCGGGTCCGACGAGCCGCCGGGACCCTGCACGATGGCGACGTTCGTCGACGACACCGCCGCGTTGTTGGATCACCTGGGCCTGGCGCGCGTCCACGTGTACGGCCAGTCGTTCGGCGGCATGGTCGCCCAGGAGCTGGCGCTGGGGCATCCCGACCGTGTCGACGCGCTGATCCTGGCGTGCACCCACTGTGGCGGCCCCCACGTGATGCCGCTCCCGCATCGAGATCCCGTTCCCAAGGCCGAACCATGGCGTTCGCTCTACGCCCCGGGGTTCCCCGACCGCCATCCCGAGCACGTTGCCGAGGACCTGCGGATCGGCGCCGCGCAGCCGCGTCATCCGGTGGGAGGGCGACGACAATGGGAGGCGATGCAGGGCTTCGACAGCTACGGCCGCCTGCCCGCGATCGCCGCACCCACGCTGGTGCTGCACGGGACCGAGGACCGCGTGATCGCGCCCGCCAACGCCGAGGTCCTCGCCTCGCGGATCCCCGGCGCCGAGTTGCTCTGCTGGAGGGCGCCGGGCACCTCTACCATTCCGAGCAGGCCGATGCCGCCGATGCCGCGGTGTTCGACTTCCTCGAGGGGCGACGGCCGTGAACGACGACCACGCGCCGCCGGAGGTCGCGGCGCTCGCGGCGTCGCGTGCCGAGGCTCGCGCGGCCAGGGACTTCGCCGAGGCCGACGCCCTCCGGGAACGGATCGCGGAGGCGGGGTGGGCGGTCGTCGACGAACCGGGGGGCTGGCGCCTGGAGCCGGTCCGCGCACCGGAACCCAATGGTCCCGTTCGTGCGAAGGACGTCGTCTCGCTGCTCGACGCGCCGCCCGACGCCGACGCGACCGTCCACTGGGTCTGCGAGGGCTGGCCCCAGGACATCGCCCGCTCGGTCGCCTCGTTCCGGTCACACCAAGGTGGTCGGGACGTGCGCTACGTCGTCGCGGACGTGACCGATGCGCCGCCCGACGAGTTCGGCGCCGACGTGGAGGTGATCGCCCTGGAGGGAGCGACCGGCTGGGGGGCGGCGCGCAACGCCGGCCTGAAGCGCTCGACGGGTCGCATCGTGCTGGCGGTGGACGCCTCGATCGAAGCCGCCGGCGATCCGTTCGCTCCGCTCGAGGCGGCGCTGGCCGACCCCTCGATCGGCATCGCCGGTCCGTTCGGCATCCTCACCCACGACCTCCGCGAGTTCGAGGACGCGCCGGGCGCCGGGGACCGCGACGCGATCGAGGGCTACTGCATGGCGATGCGCCGGGACCTGCTGACCGACGTCGGTCTGTTCGACGAGAAGTTCCGCTGGTACCGCACGGCCGACATCGAGTACTCGTTCCGCGTCAAGGACACGGGTCTGCGCACCGTTGCCGTGCCGTTGCCGGTGATCAAGCACGAGCACCGCATGTGGTTCGAGACCGACCCGGCCGAGCGCGCGAAGTGGTCCAAGCGCAACTACTACCGGTTCCTGGACCGCTGGCGCGACCGCTGGGACCTGGTGCTGGACCCCCGGCCGCCCGACCCCCGGCCGTCTGACTCCGCGGGGTGACCTGCTCGCGTCAGTCGACGGTGGGCATGGGAGGCGCCGGCGGCAGGACCACCCGCGCGGCCGCGGGCTTGCGCTCTTCCCGCTCGGTGGCCACCGCAGCCGCCTCTTCCTGCTTCTGCGTCTCCCGCGCCAGTGCGGCGGCATCGGGGATCGGCTTGGTGCCCGCGGTGTAGGCCTCGAGGTCGTCGCCGTCGATCGTCTCGACCACGAGCAACAGCTCGCCCAGGCTGTCCAGCAGGCCGCGATGCTGCATCAGCAGCCGCTCGGCCGCATCGTGCGCCTCCTCGAGCAGGCGCGATACCTCCTCGTCGATCTTCTCGGCCGTGCCTCCGGAGATCTTGGGACCCGTACCGAAGAAGGCGTTGGGGTCGTCGTGGCCCAACGACAGCGGGCCGACCTTGTCGCTCATGCCGTACTCGGTGACCATCGCCCGGGCGATCTGCGTGGCTTTCTCCAGGTCGTTCTGCGCGCCCGTCGAGATCTCCCCGTAGACGAGCTCCTCGGCGACCCGGCCTCCCATGGCGTAGGCCAGCGTCTCCTTCAGCTCGGGCTCGGTCGCCAGGAAACGATCCTCCAGCGGCCGGGTCATCGTGAGCCCCAACGCCGCCGTGCCGCGCGGGATGATCGTGATGCGGTGCACGGGATCCAGGTTCTCGGAGTAGTGAGCCACCAACGCGTGCCCCATCTCGTGCGAGGCGACGCGGCGCTTCTCCTTGGGGCTCATCACGCGCGACTTGCGCTCCAGGCCCATGGACGAGCGGTCGATCGCCTCTTCCAGCTCGTCCATCGTGACCGCGTTCTTCTCGCGACGCGCGGCCAGTAGCGCCGCCTCGTTCACCACGTTCTCCAGGTCCGCGCCCGTGAAGCCGGGCGTGCGCGCCGCGATCGTGCGCAGCTCGACCGTGGGCGAGAGGGCCACACCTCGGGCGTGCACGCGCAGGATCTCCTCGCGACCCTTCAGGTCGGGCCTGTCGACGACCACCTGACGGTCGAAGCGCCCCGGGCGGACCAGGGCGGGGTCCAGCACGTCGGGGCGGTTCGTGGCGGCCATGATGATGACGCCCTTGCTGGCGTCGAACCCGTCCATCTCCACGAGCAGCTGGTTCAGCGTCTGCTCACGCTCGTCGTGGGCTCCAAAGCCCGCACCCGCGGCGCCGGCCCGCCCCTTGCCGATCGTGTCGATCTCGTCCAGGAACACCAGGGCGGGCGCTTTCTCTTTGGCCTGCTGGAACAGCTCACGGACGCGCGCGGCGCCCAGCCCCACGAACATCTCCACGAACTCCGAGCCGCTCATGAAGAAGAAGGGCACGTTCGCCTCGCCCGCGACCGCGCGCGCGAGCAGCGTTTTGCCGCACCCGGGTGGCCCCAGGAGCAACACTCCCTTGGGGATCCGTCCTCCGAGGCGCTGGTACTTCTTTGGATTGGACAGGAACTCGACGATCTCGCGGAGCTCGTCCTTGGCCTCGTCGACGCCCGCGACGTCGGCGAACGTCGTCTTCAGCTCCTTGCGGTCGTAGATCTTGACCTTGTTCTTGCCCATGTTCAGCGCGCCGGTCGCGCCCGCGCCCACCCGCCGGAACACGAACCAGTAGACGGCGAACATGATCAGGGCGAACGGGAGGATGTTGAGCAGCAGGCTCAGGAACAGGCTGGGCTGCTCGAACGTGTAGGTGACCCCGGCCTCGTCCAGGTCGGCGGTGAACTCGGGGGTGACCAGCACGTTGGGCGAGAGCGAGGTCGTGAAGTCCTCGGGTGTGCCGTCGGGGCCTTCGATCTGGCCCGAGATCTGCGACTCGGAGATCTTCACGGGGTTGTCGGCGTCGGAGACGATCGAGCCGTCTGCGACCGCCGCCTGGAACTCGCTGAAGCTGATCGCGTTTGACGAACGGGGCAGCAGCGAGTTGAACAGGAGCAGGCCGCCCAGCAGGATGGGGATGATGAGCCACGGGGCGAACCGCGGCTTCGGAGCGCCGCCACCCCCGGAGGGATCGGCATTCTGCTTGCGTCCGAAGGGTGAGCGATCGTTGTCGTCAGGCATCGTGCACCAATCTTCCCACCCACCTCCGACTTCGACAGTCAGACTCGGCGCGCTCGAGGCGAGCCGCATAGATCCTCAACACGTTCTTCGGCAGGGTCGGGCTCGGCCTGGATGCGCGATACTGACCGGCCATGGCGCAAACGGAAGCCCCCGACGACCCGGCGCTGCGCGAGCGGTTCGAGCGCGACGTGCTGCCGCTGATGTCCAACCTGTACGGGGCGGCCCTGCGCATGACCCGGAACCCTTCCGACGCAGAGGACCTGCTCCAGGAGACCTACCTTCGGGCCTACAGGGGGTTCGCGGGCTTCAAGGAGGGCACGAACCTGAAGGCCTGGCTCTACCGGATCCTGACGAACAGCTTCATCACCACCTACCGCAAGAAGCAGCGTGAGCCGCAGACGGTCGAAGGCCCCGACGACATCGACGAGTGGTACCTGTACGACAAGCTGGGCGGGCGCAGCGTGGAGAGGTCGGCCGAGAACGAGGTGCTCGACCAGATGCCCGACGAGGATGTCAAGGCGGGCGTTGGAGTCGCTGCCCGAGAACTTCCGCATGCCCGTGCTGCTCGCGGACGTCGAGGGATTCAGCTACAAGGAGATCGCCGAGATCATGGACACGCCGATCGGAACCGTCATGTCCCGGCTGCATCGGGGAAGGAAAGCGCTCGAGAAGGCGTTGTGGGACACGGCGAGCGAACGAGGACTGGTCGATGACTGACGGCAAGCCCCAGTGTGTGGAGACGCTCAGAGAGATCGAGGCCTACCTCGACGGTGAACTGGACGCCACCGCTCCGGATCCGCATCGAGACGCACCTCGCGGATTGCCCCCCCTGCTTCGAGCGCGCCGAGTTCCGCCGGCATCTCAAGCTGATGATCTCGACAAGTGCGCCGGCGAGCAGGTGCCTCGGGAGCTGCTCGAGAAGATCACGCGGCTGCTCACGGGACGACCAGCCCGCAGGCTGATGCGCCTCGCCGCCGCTGGACCTCGGCACCGTCCTCGGTGTCTGGGCACATCCCGACGACGAGATCTACCTGTCCGCGGGCCTGATGGCCGCCGCCGTCGACGCGGGTTCCCGCGTGGTGGACGTGACCGCCACCCGCGGCGAGGGCGGCTCGATGGACGAGGAGCGATGGCCTCCCGAGTCGATGGGCCAGGTCCGCGACGCAGGAACTGCTCAAGGGCCTCGCAAGATCGGCGTCACCGAGCATCACTGGCTCGACGGCCCTCGACATCGACATGGACACCCCGCTGCCCGACGCCGGCGCCGAGCAGGTTCGCGACATCATGGCGGGACGTGCGGCCCGACACCGTGCTGACGTTCGGGCCCGACGGCATGACCGGGCACCTGGCGCACATGTCCGTCTCGCGGTGGGCCACCGACGCCTTCGACGAGGTCGCGCCCCCGGGGGCGCGCCTGCACTACGCGACGACGACCCCCGCCTACGTCGAGGAGTTCCGGGAGATCTTCGAACCGCTCGAGATCTTCCGCCCGGGAACCCCGCCGGTCACCGCGCCCGGAGACCTCTCGATCGACCTCGCCCTGGACGAGGAGGCGCTCGACCGCAAGTTCAGGGCGATCTCGGAGCATCAGAGCCAGATCGGCTACATCGTCGAAGCGATCGGCGCCGAGGTGTTCCGCCGCCAGATGGCCAACGAATGGTTCCGGCGGCGGCGGAGCCGGCGGCGGAGAAGGCCTGAGGCATGGCCGAGCGACCCGATCCTGTCCCCGATCTCGATTGGGACCACGAACGGGGCCGGGCGTTCGTCGATGCGACCGCCGACATCTGGCAAGAGGTCCTGGCCGGCCTGCGCGAGCGCCCGGTGGCTCGGGACAGCACCGCCGACGAGGTGCGCGAGGCGGTTGCGATCCCCGTCCCCGACGGACCCATGCCCGACGACCAGCTCCTGGCCTATCTGCGCACCATGGCTTTGGAGTGGTCGATGTACCCGGGCCATCCGGGGTTCATGGCCTACGTGTCGGGCGCGGGGACCGTGCCCGGCTCGGCCGCCGACCTGCTGGCGTCGGGCCTGAACATGAACGCAGGAGGGTGGCTCCTGGGGCCGGCCGCCACGGAGATCGAGCTGCACCTGTGCCGGTGGTTCGCCCGTGACGTGTTCGGTCTGGGGCCGTCGGCGGCGGGGGAGCTGACCTCGGGGGGCGCCATGGCGACCCTGATCGGCCTGAAGCTGGCCCGAGACCATCGCGCGGGGTGGGACGTCCGGCAGGAAGGTGTGGCGGCGGGCCCGCCCCTGGGCCTCTACCTGTCCACGGAGACGCACGTCGTGAGCGACCGCGCGGCGGACACGCTGGGCATCGGGGTGGCCGACGTCCGGCACATCGCCGTGGACGACGCGTACCGGATGCGGATCGATGAGCTCAAGGCGCAGATCGCGAAGGACCGCGAGGAGGGGATCCGTCCGATCGCGGTCGTGGGCACGGCGGGCACGGTGTCCACGGGTGCGATCGACCCGCTCGGCGAGATCGCCGACGTGTGCGAGGCGGAAGGTCTCTGGTTCCACGTCGACGCGGCCTACGGTGGCCCGGCGATGCTGGCCCCCGACCTCAAGCCGCTCATGGCGGGCATCGAGCGGGCCGACTCGGTGGCGTTCGACCCGCACAAGTGGCTGTACACGCCGCATGCCGGCGGGTGCGTGCTGGTGCGCGACCTGTCCGTGCTGCTCGAGAGCTACGACGCCTACGCCGCGTACACCGTGCAGGACAAGGAGGCGACGGGCCACGGGGTCGACCTGGGTCGCTACGGGCCGCACTTCAGCCGCAGCTTCTGGTCGCTGCGCGTGTGGGTCTCGCTCCTCGCGCACGGCCGTGACGCCTACGCGCGCCGGATCTCCCACGACGCGGCGCTCGCGCGCTATCTGGGTGAACGCGTGCAGGAGCGCGAGGACTTCGAGCTGTGCGCCCCGGTCGGGCTGTCGATCGCCTGCTTCCGCTACGTGCCCGCCGGGCTGCCGGACGACATGGAACCCCGGGACAGGGACGCCTACCTGTCCGAGCTGAACCAGCGGATCATGACCGCGATCCAGCTCGACGGCCGCGTCTTCTGCTCCAACGCGATCCTGGACGGGCGTTTCACGCTGCGCGCCTGCATCGTGAACTACCGCACCGAGGCGGACGAGATGGACCTGCTGCTCGACGTCGCGGCCGAGCTCGGCGCCGCGCATCGATCGGTCGATGCGCCCGTCGATGGCCGAGCCGGCCTCGTGACGTCGTTCGCCCTGCTCGGATCCGGCGAGTTCGATCCCTGGACCGAGTCGGTGGACCGGTGGATGCGCGAACACGCGGGCGCGGCCGGACGCGTGCTGATCCTTCCCGCCGCCGCGGCCGACGAGGGCGACGACGTGTTCGACATGTGGGCGAACAAGGGTCTGGACCACTACGGAAGGGCAGGCATCGAGGCGTCCGTCGTGCCGCTGAAGAACCGCCGGGATGCCTTCCGCAGTGAGACGCTCGCCTGCCTGGAGGGCGCGGCGGTGGCGTTCTTCTCGGGCGGGAACCCGGCGTACCTGGCCTCGGTGCTCACGGGTACGCCGTTCTGGTCGGCGCTCATGGGCGAGATGGACCGGGGGCTCGTGTACGCGGGCTGCAGCGCGGGGGTGGCGTGCCTCGGCGACATCGCCCCCGACAGCGAGCGTGAGGGGTTCGACGACGAGCTGTGGAAGCCGGGCCTGAAGGTGTTCCCGGACACCTGGTTCGGTCCTCACTGGGACGCATTGGATGGGTTCGCGCCCGGCCTGACCGACTTCATCGTGACGTCGCTGCCCTCGGGCACCCGCCTGGTGGGCATCGACGAGAACACCGCGATGGTGGGGGACGGTGTGACGTGGTCGGTCCTGGGAGTCGGCGGGGTGCACGTGCTCGACGCGGGCGCCTGGGCATCGCATGAGCCCGGTGCGGGCTTCGACTTGGCGTTGCACGCGCCGGAGAGGATGGAGCCATGAGCGCGGACGAACTGTTCCACGAACGGAGCCGGGAGCTGCAGGATCGGTTCGACACCCGCCGGCTGGCAGATCGCATCGAGGATGCCTTGCTCCACGATCGCTTCGACGCGCACGATCGAGAATTCATCGAGTCCCGTGACATGTTCTTCCTGGCGACCGCCGACGAGCACGGGCGCCCACAGGTCTCGTACAAGGGCGGCGACCCAGGATTCGTCAAGGTGATTGACGATGTGACGCTGGCGTTCCCCAACTACAACGGGAACGGGATGTACCTGTCGATGGGCAACATCCTAGCCAATCCGCCCGTTGGCATGCTCTTCATCGACTTCGAGCGGCGCCATCGGATGCGCGTGAACGGAGACGCGTCGATCGAGCTGGAGGATCCACTGCTCGCCGGCTGGCCGGAGGCGCAGTTCGTCGTGCGCGTACGGCCCAGGGAGGTGTTCCCCAACTGTCCGCGCTACATCCATCGCATGACGAAGGTCGAGTCGTCGGCGTTCGTTCCTCGCGTGGACTGCGCGACGCCGGTACCGGCGTGGAAACGCAGCGATTGGGCGGTCGACGCGTTGCCCGCCGACGATCCTGCGCGCGATCCCGACGCCGTGGTGCGTCCCGAGTGATGGGGAGCCTTCGGTAGGGTGGAGCCATGGCCACGACCAAGCCCGCGCTGACGCGCAAGAGCCCGATCGAGGATCGCGCGCCGGTGATCGTTCGCATCCTGTCGAGGACCTATCCCGATGCGCACGTCGCGCTGAACTTCACGAACCCGCTGGAGTGCCTGGTCGCCACGATCCTGTCCGCTCAGTGCACCGACGCCAAGGTGAACGAGGTCACGGCCACCCTGTTCCAGAAGTACCGGAGCGCCGCGGACTACCTGGCGGTGCCCGAGGACGAGCTGAAGGCCGACATCAAGCCGACGGGGTTCTTCAACCAGAAGGCCCTGTCGATCAGAGCCGCGTGCGAGCGCATCGTCACCGTGTACGGAGGCGAGGTCCCCGGCACGATGGAGGAACTCCTGACGCTGCGGGGCGTCGCGCGCAAGACGGCCAACATCGTGTTGGGCAACAGCTTCGGCACCGTGGAGGGGATCGCGGTCGACACGCACGTGCGGCGCCTGTCGAACAGGCTCGGGTTCAGCGAGCAGTCCGACCCGGACAAGATCGAACAGGACCTGATGCGCCTGATCCCCCGGAAGCGGTGGTTCGACTTCAGCTACGTGCTCATCGATCACGGGCGCGCGCTCTGCCACGCGAAGAAACCGAACTGCGCCGATTGCCCGGTGAGCGACCTGTGCCCCGCCAGCCTTGTCTGACTTGTCTGAGCCCACGGACGTGAAGGCGATTCAGCCCACGCCCACGAGCGCTCCCGCGGCGGCCTCCCTCCGGCGCTTGCGCCGCTCCTCCCGGCGGTCCTCCTCGCCCATGCCGCCCCACACCCCGGCGTCCTGGCAGGTGTCGAGCGACCACTCGAGGCATTCGGCGCGCACTGGACACTCGCGGCAGATCGCGATCGCGCGCGTGGTCTGTTCGAGGGCCGTCCCGGTCGAGCCGACCGGGAAGAACAGCTCGGGCTCCTCGCCGATGCAGCGCGCGCGCTCGATCCACCATGTCTCGCTGGGATCCCTCTTGAACTTCGGTTCAATCATGGTTCACCCTGTGGCGGACCGGAGAAAGGTCGGGCAAGGCCGGGATGAAGCGTAGTGACTGAACGGTCATTCAGTCAAGGGTTCGGCAACCCGAGTGGAGGCTTCACTGGAGGCCACCCGCTCGTGGTGGCCCACAGGGGCGCCTCGGTGTCGCATCCGGAGAACACGGTCGAGGCGTTCGAGGCCGCCATCGAGGCGGGCGCCGACGCGGTGGAGTTCGACGTGCGGATCACCGCCGACGGCCACGCCGTGGTCATGCACGACGCCGACGTCCATCGCACGACCGACGGTTCCGGCGTCGTGCGGGCGATGAACCTCGAGGGCCTGCGAGCCCTGCGGATCCGCGGGGCGTTTCAGGAAGACGCGGCGGTGCCCACGCTCGAGGAGACCCTGTCGCTCTGCTCCGGCCGCATCGCAGTCGACGTCGAGGTGAAGAACACCCCCGGTGAGCCGGACTTCGACGGCAACGACCAGGCGGCGGCGCAAGCGGCCATCGAGGCGCTCGACGCCGCCGCGTTCTCGGGACCCGCGATGGTGACCAGCTTCAACCCGTGGGCGATCGGCTGGGTCCGCGAGCACGCGCCCGAGGTCGTCACGGGCCTGCTGACCGATCCCTCCGTGGAGGCCGGCGTCGCGCTCGGCTTCGCCCGCGAGCAGGGGCATCCGTGGGTCCTGCCCTCGTCGAACCGGGTCGCCGAGGCCGGCCCCGACTATCCGGGCAGGGTGCACGACGCGGGCCTGTCGCTCGGCACCTGGGTGGTCGACGACCCGGGCCACGCCGTCTCGCTCATGCGCACGGGGGTCGACGCCGTCGCGACGAACGACCCCGCCGCCGTGGTGGCACGCCGCCGCGAGGTCCTGGGATCGTGATCTGGCGCCGCAAGCGCCTGCCGCCCGAGCTCGTCGAGCCGTTCGCCGGGTTCACGTCGGTGCTGGAGCAGATCGAACCCGCGAAGGCCGCCCTGACCGAGGTCATGCCAACGACGCGGATGCCGGGGCGCCCCCTGCCGGACGCGCTCGCCGACTTCGAGGAACGACTCTCGCGGGCGGCCGAGCTCATGCCGTCGTGGCGGAGCCCGCAGATCGAGGACCAATGGCGGGCGTGCGAGCGGGGGATCGGCGAGGCGAAGGAACGGGCTCGGCGGTTCCGGGAGGATCCCCCGGAGCTCGGAGGGTTCGAGGGACTGATCTGGGCGGTGGAGGAGCTGCTCCATCCGCTGGAGCCGTTCCAGGGCGCCGCCGAGAGGTTCCGGAGCCTGCGCGTCGCCGTGAGGGCCGGCGCCGGCGGTTGTTAGCCTTGCAGCCCATGAGCGACGTGGGCGACCTGCCGGTGGGCGAGGCGGTGGAGGTCCGCAGCGCCGAGGCCCCGGCGGGCGAGGAGCTGAAGGGGACCTTCGTTCGCCTCGTGCCCGTCGACGCCGCCCACGCCGACGCGCTCTTCGCAGGTTCGCACGGCGATCCGGAGGCCGAGTCCGTGTGGACCTACATGCCGTACGGGCCGTTCGCCGATGTCGAGGACATGCGGGCCTGGCTCGGGCGCATCGCCGGTTCCACCGAGCCGCGCTTCTTCACGGTGATCGACCTCGCCACCGAGCGGCCGGTGGGCGTGGTGAGCTACCTCAACATCGTCGGAGTGGATCGAAGGATCGAGCTGGGCCACATCTGGTACGTGCCCGCCGCCCAGCGCGGGCGCGCCAACACCGAGACCGCGTACCTGCTCATGCGGCACGCGTTCGACGACCTGGGCTACCGGCGGGTGGAGTGGAAGTGCGACGCGCTGAACGGCCGATCTCGCGTCGCCGCCGAGCGCCTGGGGTTCACCTACGAGGGGGTGTTCCGTCAGCACATGATCGTGAAGGGCCGGAACCGGGACACCGCCTGGTTCTCGATCACCGACGCGGAGTGGCCTCCCAGGCGGGAGGCGATCGAGACCTGGCTCGCCGCCGACCCGTCGCGGGTGTCCCTCGGCGAGCTCACGCGCGACCTGTAGCCGAGCCGTTCGCGCGTCGCTTCCCTATCGTGGAGCGGTCATGACCGTCGTCAGCCTGATCGGCATTGAGAAGTCCTACGGCTCCTGGCCCGTCCTACGGGGAGCCGACCTGGAGGTGGGGCAGGGCGCCCGGATCGGCATCGTGGGGCCCAACGGGGCCGGGAAGTCCACGCTGCTCCGCATCCTGTCGGGCGAGGAGACGCCGGGTGCGGGCGAGGTCGTCCGGAGCAAGAACCTCGTGGTGGCGACGCTCGAGCAGAACCCCGACGGGGACGAGCGAACGGCGCCCCAGACCGTGATGGCCGCGCGCCCGGACATCGCCGCGCTCGACGCTGATCTGCGCGCGGCCGAGGCCGAGCTCACCGAGCCCGGCGTCGTCGCGAACCTGGCCAAGATGGACCGCGTGCTCACCCGGCAGCAGGCGCTGCTCGATCGATGGGTGGAGGCCGGTGGCCCCGGGCTGGCCGGCGAGGCCAAGAGCCTGCTGCTCGCGCTGGGCATCGAGGGAGCGGACCTGGAGCTGCCGACGACGTCGCTGTCGGGCGGTCAGCGCAAGCTCGTCGCCTTCGCCGCCTGCCTGATCCAGCAGCCCGGGCTGCTGCTGCTCGACGAGCCCGAGACCCATCTGGACGCCGACCGGCGGGCACAGCTGGAGGCGGTCGTGGCGGAGTTCGACGGTGCTGTGGTCACGGTCTCCCACGACCGCTACATGCTGGACGAGACCGTCTCGCGCATCGCCGAGCTCGACGACGGCGTCATCACGATGTGGCCCGGCAACTACAGCGCCTTCGCCGTGGCCAAGGAGATCGCCCTCAAGCGCCAGGCGCAGCTCTACGTCACCCAGCAGAAGGAGATCGCGCGTCTGGAAGAGGCGATCAGCCGCTTCAAGGACTGGGCCGACCGCGTGCCGAACCGACGCCACATCAGGCAGGCCCGGAACAAGCAGCGCCAGATCGACCACATGGACAAGGTCGACAGGCCGGTGTTCGAACGGCGGAAGATCGCGCTGGAGATGCGCAGCGCCCAACGCGGCGGCAACAAGATCGTCGAGCTGCAGGACGTGTCGGTCGCCTTCGACGAGGAACCGGTGTTGCTTGACCTGTCCGTGCAGGTCTACCGGGGCGAACGCGTCGGCGTGATCGGCGCCAACGGCGCCGGCAAGTCCGTGCTCGGGACCGTGCTGGCCGGGCTGCGCGAGCCCGACGAGGGCACCCGCTGGGCGGGGCCCGCCGTGCGGTTCGGCTACCTCGCCCAGGGCCACGAGACCGAACCGCCGCACCTGACGGCGATCGAGTTCGTTCGCAACGCAAAGCCCATGTACGAGGAAGACGCCGTCGCGCTGCTGGGCAGGTTCCTGTTCCGCTACGACCAGATGCGCCAGCCGGTCGGCTCGCTGAGCGGGGGCGAACGCACCAGGCTGCAGCTCTGCCTGCTGATGCTGTCGGGCGCCAACTGCCTGTTGTTGGACGAGCCCACGAACCATCTGGACATCGAGTCCATGGAGGTGCTCGAGGGCGCACTCGAGGGCTACGACGGCACCGTCATCGTGATCAGCCACGACCGATACCTGCTCGACCGCATCCCGGATCGGATCGTCGAGGTTCGCGACGGACAGGCGTTCTCCTCCCCGGGCGGGTACGACGACTGGCAGGCGGCGCGCACGATCGCGGCGCGGCGCGGATGAGCGACTCCGGTCCGTTCGAGGCGCGGGCGGCGTTGGTCGACATCGAGGCCGAGGTGATCGCCTGCAGGGCGTGTCCGCGCCTCGTGGCCTGGCGCGAGCGGACCGCCCGCGAGAAGGTGGCGCGATTCGCCGACCAGACATATTGGGCCAGGCCGGTGCCGGGGTTCGGGGATCCGCGAGCCCGCGTGCTGATCCTGGGGCTCGCACCCGCCGCCCACGGGGGGAACCGCACGGGGCGGATCTTCACCGGCGACCGGTCGGGAGACTTCCTGTACGCCTCGCTGCACCGGACGGGGTTCGCGAACCAGCCCACGAGCGTCGCGCGCGACGACGGCCTCCGGCTGAGGCGCG
Source organism: uncultured Actinomycetes bacterium (assembly GCA_963758715.1). Taxonomy (GTDB): domain Bacteria; phylum Actinomycetota; class UBA4738; order UBA4738; family HRBIN12; genus JAOUEA01. The sequence goes on along the minus strand of CAVWWK010000004.1, from coordinate 311,811 downwards.
CCTACGTGACCGCGGTGAACCGGTGCGCGCCTCCTGCGAACAAGCCCACCCCCGCGGAGCGCGATCGATGCCTCCCCTTCCTCGAACGGGAGATCGGCGCGCTCTCGCGTCTCAAGGTGATCGTGGCGCTCGGGTCCTTCGGCTGGGACGGAGCCCTGCGTGCGGTCGCCGCGCGAGGGCACTCCACGCGTCCCAAGCCGAAGTTCGGGCACGGGGAGGAGGCGGCGGTAGGCCCATACACGTTGCTCGGGTGCTTCCATCCGAGCCCGCTCAACACGTCCACCGGCAGGCTCACCGCGCAGATGATCGACGAGGTCTTCCGCCGGGCGGCCGCGCTCGCGGAGGTCGTTTGACCGTCCGGTCCATCGGAGTAGCGTGAGGGGATCCGTCCGAAGGAGATCGACCGCGATGCCTCGTTCCGCCGTCCGACAGCTCGCCGTGATCGCGTCCGCCGCCCTCCTGCTCCTGTGGTCGTCGCCCGTCGCGGGCTCCGCCGGGCCGCGGGACCGTGGCTTCAACTGCACGATCATGGGAACCGGCGACGGCGAGGTGCTGAACGGCACCCCGCAGCGCGACGTGATCTGCGGCCTCGGCGGCAACGACGAACTGCGCGGCTTTCGCGGGAACGACGTCTTGCTCGGAGGCGCAGGCAGCGACTTCATGAAGGGCGGCGCGGGGAGGGACCTGGCGCGCGGTGCCGCGGGACGCGACACGATGATCGGTGACGGCGGCGACGACCGGCTGCTCGGCGGCGACGGGATGGACGACGGCCTCGGTGGTTCCGGCGACGACGTGATGAACGGCCAGGGCGACTCCGACTCGACCCTGGACGGCGGGGCCTTCGGGCGGGACGTCGTCCGAGGGGGTCCGGGTCCGGACCACTGCCTCGCGACGATCGACGGCGTGGGGGACGACGTCGCCGCCGGCGGACCCGGCTTCGACACCGCGTTCACCGATCCCGGCGACGCCCGGGTGGACGTCGAGCGCGAGCGCGGCTGCTTCGCCGAGTAGCTCGCTTACCATGTCTTGATGGGCCGTCACCGGAGCTTCTTCGCGGTGCGCCCCGAGGACCAGGATCAGCGGCCCATCGACCGCCGGACGGTTCGCCGGGTCGTCGCCATCTTCAAGCCCTACCGCTGGAAGGTGGCCGTGGTGGCGCTCGCGATCGTCGTCACGTCGGGCCTGGGCGTCGTCAACCCGCTGCTGATCGCGAAGGTCTTCAACAACGCGCTGTTCGGCAACCCCCCTAACTCCAACGACTGCGCAGGCCAGGCCTGTCCCAACCTGCCGCTGCTCTACTTCTACGTCGCGCTGATGATCGCGGTCCCGGTCATCACCAGCGTCATCGGCATCGGACAGACCTACATGGCGAACCTGGTGGGCCTGCGCGTGATGCAGGACCTGCGGAACTCGCTGTACTCGCATCTGCAGTTCATGCCGCTGCGGTTCTTCACCACCACGCGCACCGGCGAGATCCAGTCGCGTCTGGCCAACGACGTGGGCGGCGTGCAGGCCGTGGTCACCGATACCGCGTCGAACGTGCTTTCCAACGTCGTGACGATCGCCAGCACGCTGGTCGCGATGTTCATCCTCTCGGTGCCGCTCACGCTGTTGTCGCTGGCGTTGATGCCCTTGTTCCTGTGGCTGACGGTCAAGGTGGGGCGGGCGCGACGCGAGGTGTCGTCCAGCACGCAGAAGACGCTCGCGGACCTCACCGCGATCACGGAGGAGACCCTGAGCGTCAGCGGCATCCTCTTGTCCAAGTCGTTCGGACGCCAAGGCCATGAGATCGGCCGGTACCGTGAGGAGAACACGCGCCTCACGGGACTGCAGATCCGTCAGACGATGATCGGACGGTCGTTCTTCGCGGTCGTGGGCACGTTCTTCTCGATCACGCCGGCGCTGGTCTACCTCGTGTCGGGGTGGGTGCTGACGAACGGCGGATCCATCAACTACGGCGACATCGTCGCGTTCACCACGCTGCAGTCCAGGCTCTTCTTCCCGATCGGATCGATGCTGCAGGTCTCGACCGACGTGCAGTCCTCGTTCGCGCTGTTCGATCGCATCTTCGAGTACCTGGACATGGATCACGAGATCCAGGACGCGCCCGATGCCGCCAAGCCCGTTCCCGACCAGGTCCGTGGCCGGGTGACGTTCGATCACGTGCGGTTCCGGTACGACGAGCCGTCCGATCCTCCGACCCCCGTGTCGCCCTCGGACGTGGACCTGGCGAACGCCTCGCCGCGCGAGTGGACGCTCGAGGACGTCTCGCTGGAGATCGAACCCGGACAGCTTGCCGCGTTCGTGGGGCCCAGCGGCGCCGGCAAGACGACGATCACCTACCTGGTGCCTCGCCTGTACGACGTGCAGCAGGGTTCGGTGTCGATCGACGACATGGACGTGCGCACGATCGCCCTGGAGTCCCTCGGCGACCTGATCGGGGTCGTCACGCAGGAGACCTATCTGTTCCACACCACGATCCGCCGGAACCTGCTCTACGGGCGGCCCGACGCCACGGATCGGGAGATGCGCGCAGCGGCCGAAGCCGCCAACATCCACGAGCGCATCGCCGAGCTGCCCGAGGGCTACGACACCGTGGTGGGGGAGCGCGGGTACAAGCTCTCCGGCGGGGAGAAGCAGCGCCTCGCGATCGCCCGGGTCGTGCTGAAGGATCCCCGGATCCTGATCCTGGACGAGGCGACATCCTCGCTGGACACGACGTCCGAGCGGCTGGTGCAGGCCGCCCTGGAGCCGCTGACCGAGGGCCGCACGACGATCGCGATCGCGCACCGGCTGTCCACGATCCTGCGCGCCGACGTGATCTTCGTCGTGGACCGCGGCCGCATCGTCGAACGCGGATCGCACGAGGAGCTCCTGGCGCGCCAGGGCCTGTACGCCCAGCTCTACCAGCAGCAGTTCCGGGGCGGGTTGGTGCAGGCCGAGTGCGAAGACGGCGTGATCCTGGCCTCGGGCGAGGTCGTGCGCACCGCGAGCGGTTCCGGCGCCGCGTAGGCGAGGACAGCGGCCCACCGCGAACGATGGTCAGTCAGATTGACCATCGCTCCTGCGATGGTGGATGATGCGTCCCATGGCCGAACGCGATCTCGGACGACTCCTGCTCGACGCGCATCGCGTGCTGTCCACCGACCTCGACGTCTCGTTGGAGGAGCGCGGCTACCCCGACGTGCGTCCGGGGCACGCCGTCGTGTTCCTGCACATCGACCGGCGTCGCGGCAGCAGGCTCACCGATCTCTCCGAGCAAGCCGGGGTGACGAAGCAGGCGATGATGCTGGCCGTCGACGAGCTCGAGCTCCGGGGATACGTGCGGCGGGTCGCCGACCCCGCGGACGCGCGCGCCAAGCTCATCCGTCTGACGGCCAAGGGCCGCACGTGCGCCACGGAATGCCGGCGCGCCGTTGCATCGCTGGACGCGCGCACCAGGCGCTTGCTGGGGGAGCGCCGCTACGACGCCTTGCGGGACGCCCTGGAGATCGTGGGCTCCGCGACGTAAACCTAAGCGCGCAGCGCGGGCCGGTTCGCGCGGAACGCTTCGATGGAGAACGGGGGGGCCACGCCGGTCGCCAGGTCGGCGATCGCCCCTCCGAAGAACGGCGCGAACTTGAACCCGTGCCCGCTGCACGGTGAGGCCACGACCAGCGGGCCGATCCTGTCCAGCACGAAGTCCTCGTCGGGCGTCACGGTGTACAGGCACGTCTCCGTCCGCTGGAGGTCCTTCGCGCCCTCGATGTGCTCCTCGACCCAGGCGCGCGCCGTCTTGACCCGGACGGGGTCGGCGTCGAACCCGCGGGACTCCGCGTCGGTCGTGAGTCCGGACATGTGCAGGCCCACCTTGAACCCGCCGGGATCGAACGGATCGGGGACCAGGTACGGGGGGTGCTCCGCGTCCGAGAACCAGTCGATCACGGTCGGGAGTGAGCGGGAAGGGTCGAGGGAGAAGTACGTCGCCTGCTCGAGCGTTGGCCGCAGCGCGAGGCTCATGCCCGCGGTCCCCAGCAACCCGGCGGCCCACGGCCCTGCGGTCACGACGCCGACCGGAGCGCGGATGATCTCGCCGATGTCCGTGACGACCTCGACGCCGCGTTCTGAGGGCGTGACCCGCTCGACCGTCACCTCCTGCCGGAGGTCTGCGCCCGCCTCGGCCGCGAGGCGAGCTTGCACCTGCACCGTCCGGGCCGCGCGCACGACCCCGCCGTCTCGGCTGGAACACGACGTCGGCGTCGGCAGGCAACGTCATCGCCGGCCATCGTTCGCCCGCCTGCGCGCCCGTCATGCGTTCAACGGGGATGCCGGCCGTCCGCAACAGGCGCGCACGCGGCAGCGCCGCCGGCCCCACGTCGATCCCGCCGGTGACGCGGAGCAGCTCTTCTCCGGCCGCTCGCTGTAGCTCGTCCCACGCGGGCCGTGCCTGCACCGACAGGTGCACGTAGCGCTCCGCGTGATACGCGTGGCGGAAGATCCGAGTCGGCCCGCCCGAGCTGCCCTTGGCATGGCCGAACGTGAACCGTTCGAGCAGCAGCGTGTGCCGGCCGCGCAGCGCGAGCGCGCGGACGGCAGCCGTCCCCATGGCGCCACCCCCGACGACGACGACGTCGAAAGTCTCCGTCACGCGGCCTCGCTCGTCGTCACGCCCATCGGCAGGAGTGTGCCACGGCCTCGGGGTAGCATGGCCACGTGCCCGAGGAAGCCACCGGGAAGACCGGCTTGCCCAGCGAGACGCGTCAGAAGCCCCAGCGTCCCCGCGACCTGCTGGGTCGTCCGCTCGAGTGGGGGGCCCGGAACGAGCTCGAGCTGGACGACTACGACTCCTTCACGATGGAGCGCAACCACGAGCTCGGCCGCGAGTACACGCGCGCCGGGCGCTACTTCCCCGCGCACGAGGCGTGGGAGACGGCCTGGAAGCAGGCCCGGGACACCGACGACGCCGAGTTCTTCAAGGGTCTGTCCCAGATGGGGGCGGGGTACGTCCACCTGCAGCGCGGCAACGCCCACGGCGCCATCACGCTGTTGGGCCGGGCCTCTCGCCGCGTGCGTGAGTACCCCGACGGCCACCGCGGCATCCACACGCTTGCCCTCCGCGAGCGCCTGGACGCGGACGCTGCGGCGGTGGAACTGGGGGACCTGGTGCCCGGGCCCGACGTGCGGTTCGATCCGCCGGACGTCTAGGCGAGCGATGCGGCGTCCGTGTAGCCTTCTCGCATGACGCAGACCGTCTCCAGCCAGGTCGAGTGGAAGGGTCGCACCGGTCCGTTCAGCCTGCAGGTCCGGCCCGGGGTTTCAGCCCCACCACGACCAGCCGCACCCTCGCCGACGCATTGGACATCGCCCCGAGCGACACGGTGATCGACGTGGGCTGCGGAAGCGGCGTGCTGGCCTTCGTCGCCGCCAAGCTGGGCGCGAGCAAGGTGTACGGCTGCGACCTGTCTCCGCCGGCGGTCGAGATGGCGCGCGACAACGCCGAGCGCCTGGGCCTGTCGGACGTGTGCGAGTTCCGGCAGGGGGACCTGCTGGATCCGGTTCGCGACGTCCGCGCCGACATCATCATCGGGGACGTCTCCGGCATCCCCGACGAGCTCGCGGCCGTCACGGGGTGGTTCGACCGGGTGCCCGCGGGCGGCCCTACGGGCGCCGAGCTTCCCCGCAAGCTGCTGCGCTCGATCGGCGACACCCTGGCTCCGGGAGGCCGGCTCTACCTGCCCACCGGCGGGCTCCAGGACGAGCAGGCGGTGCTGAAGCTCGCCCGCGAGGTCTTCGGCGACAACATGGAGCCGGTGCTGGAGCGCGAGTTCCCGCTGCCGGACCTGGTGGCCAAGGCCACCGCGACGGCGCGCATGATGAAGGACGGCCTGCTGAACCTGCACAAGCGCGGGAGCCGGCTGCTGTGGAGCCTGCGGATCTGGCGCTGCGTGCAGAGCTGAGCTCGCGCCTCAGGCGCGCCGCGCCCCTAGTCCTTGCTCTCCCTCGTCAGTCCCACGATCGCCCACCCGAACAGCGCCAGGCCCACCGGCAGCAGGATCAGGCCGTAGACCAGGCTCGCGCCGCTCACGATGACCCCCAGCACCAGGAAGACCGGCCACGCGGTTGTGAGCGGGAACGAGCCGACGGCCTGCCCCGCGAAATCGGCGGGCGTGGCGTCGGGGTCGTCGGATGCCATGGTCGCGGCGTTCGAGCCCATGCGTGACCACCACACGGCCACGATCAGCGGCATCAAGCCGAAGAACCACAGCAGGACCGCGCCCACCCACTCGTAGGTGAGGAACCAGTAGATCGTGCCGAGCCCCAGGCCGAAGACCGCGAGCACCGTTAGGTAGCGCAGCACGAACCTCACCGCTTCTCGGCCTCCGTGGTCGATGCCCGCGCGACCTGGGGATGACGCATGTCGAAGGCGGGTCGTTCGGATCTGATCCTGGGCAGCGACGCGAAGTTGTGCTCGGGCGGCGGCGACGTCGTGGCCCACTCCAGCGAGTAGCCGCCCCACGGATCGTCGCCGGCGGGTGTCCGCCGCCTGCGGGAGCGCCACACGTCGGTGAGGAACACCAGCACGCCGATCGTCAGCACACCGGCGCCGGCGGTCGAGACCATGTTGAGCGACTCCCATCCCAGCCCATCGGCGTAGTCGACGATCCGCCGGGGCATGCCGCGCAGCCCCACCACGAACTGGGGCCAGAACGTGAGGTTGAACCCGACGAACAGCAGCGCGAACACCGCCCGGCCCATCCGCTCGCTCAACAGGTAGCCGGTCGCCTTCGGCCACCAGAAGTAGATCGCCGCGAAGATGCCGAACACCGAGCCGCCCATGATCGTGTAGTGGAAGTGCGACACCAGGAAGTAGGAGTCGCTCACCTGGAAGTCGATGGGCGCGCTCGCCAGCATCACGCCGGTCACGCCGCCGATCAGGAAGTTCAGCATGAACCCGATCGAGAAGAGCATCGGCACGCCGAAGCGGATGCGCCCGCCCCACATCGAACCGATCCAGTTGAAGAACTTCACGCCGGTCGGGACCGCGATCAACAGCGACATGGCGATGAAGAACGGGTTGTCGACCACGCCGGTCGTGAACATGTGGTGCGCCCACACGCCGGTGGACAACGCGCCGATCGCGACCGTCGCGAGCACGAACCCCGTGTAGCCGAACAGCGGCTTGCGGCTGAACACCGGGATGATCTCGGTGATCACCCCGAAGAAGGGCAGGATCAGGATGTAGACCTCGGGATGGCCGAGGAACCAGAACAGGTGCTGGTAGACGATCGGATCGCCGCCCCCGAGCGGGTCGAACGCCAGTCCTCCGAGCCGCCGTTCGAACAACAGGAGGACGAACGCGGCCAGGGCGGGCGGGAAGGCCACCAGGCCCAGGATCGAGGTGATGACCATGTTCCACGTGAAGATCGGCAGCCGCCACATCGTCATGCCCGGCGCCCGGAGCAGGAACGTGGTCGTGATGACGTTGAGACCGGACAGCAGGGTGGAAAGCGCGACCAAGGCCAGGCCCAGGATCAACAGGTCGGGCGCGACCCCCGGCGAGTAGCGCGGCCCCGACAGCGGCGCGTACAGGTACCAGCCGGTCTGCGCGCCCCCGCCCGCCGAGGCGAAGCCCGCGAGCATCACGAGCAGCCCGCCTCCGGCGAAGAACCAGTACGAGATCGCGTTCAGGCGTGGGAACGCCATGTCGGGAGCGCCGACCTGCAGGGGCACGAGGTAGTTCGCCAGCCCCACGCCGAACGGCGCAACGAACAGGAAGATCATCGTGATGCCGTGGATCGTGAACAGCGTGTTGTACGCCTGCGCCGTCACGATCTGGCGTCCGCTCTCGGCGAGCTCGGTCCGCATCACGTCGGCGAGCGTTCCGCCCACCAGGAAGAACCCGAAGGCGGTGACGCAGTACATCACCCCGATCTTCTTGTGGTCGGTCGTGGTGAGCCACGCGATCGGCCCGGCGCGGTGCATCGGTGCCCGGCTCATGCCGCCTGTCCTTGTTGGTCGATCCACCCGTCGAACGCCTCCGGCGCCAGGACGTCGATCGTGAACGTCATGTAGGCGTGGTTGAGGCCGCAGAACTCCGAGCACTGTCCGCGATACGTGCCGGGGGCCGACGGCGTCACGTCGAACACGTTGACGTGGCCGGGGATCGCGTCGCGCTTGAACAGGAAGTCGGGCACCCAGAACGCGTGGATCACGTCGTTCGAGGTCAGCTCCACCCTGACGGTGCGGCCCAACGGCAAGGCGATCCGTGGCCCGGGCACGCCTTCGGCGCTCGGCTCGCTCAGCACCTCCACCCCGAGGTCGGGGAACGAGAACCGCCATCCCCAGGAGTAGGCCTCGACGCGAAGCGTCACGTCGGGCTGCGGGTCCAGGGCGTTCACCCGGTCCTCCGAACGGATCGAGATCGCGAACAGCGCCACGACCATGACGACGGGGATCGCGGTGTAGACGATCTCCAGCGGGATGTTCGCGTGGAACTGACGGCCGAGGGCATCGTCGTCATCGCCACGGCGGCGCCGGTAGCGCAATAGCGACCATCCCAGCAGCGCGTAGACGATCGCGGCGACCGCGATGCCGGCCCAGAAGAACACCTGCCACAGTCCGAAGATCTCCTCGCCCTGCGTCGAGCTCCCCCGGGGCATGCCGAACGCGGACGAGCAGGAGGCCGCCAGGGACGCGAAGGCGCACATGGCGAGGACCCGGACCCGTCCGGTCCGCATCAGCGCGCCGACCGTTCGTGCTCGGGCTCCGGTTCCTCGCGTTCCTCGTCGAACCCGCCCGCGGCGTTGCGCCGGAACACCGCGCGAGGGGGCGCCGAGATCGGACGTTCGTCGCGGTCCCGAAGGTCGCGGCAGATCCACCAAGTGAGGACGCCCGCGATCACCGGCACGACGAGGACCAGGACCTTGAGCACGGAGTTGAGCGTGTCCACCTCCACCTGGAGGACCTTCGCGAGCACGTCGTTGGACCCGGCGAGCATCAGCAGCACGAAGAACGCGATGCCGCCCGCGCCGAAGGCGCTGCGCACGGGGGCCTCGCGCGGACGCTGCGCGTAGTGGTGGATCGCCGTGTCGCGCTTCGCGCGCGCCTCCAGGAACGGCCACGCACCCAGGACCGTGAAGATGATCCCCGGCACGACCACCGAGGGCAGGAAGAGCTCGCCGATCGTGTGCCCGAACACGTGGAACTCCCAGTTCGGCCACAGCCGCAGCAGGCCCTCGAGCCAGCCGGCGTAGAAGTCCGGTTGGGCGGGCGACGACGCGTCGTAGGGCTCGAACGGACCGTAGAGCCACACCGGGTTGATCTGGAAGAGCCCACCCAGGAGCGCCATCACGGCGAACGTCACGAACGCCAGGCCGATCGCCTTCAGTGCGAACTTGGGCCAGACCGGGATCCCCGTGACGGTGTCCTCGGTCGTGTGCGGCGTTCGGAACTGCGTGTGGGTCTGGTGCCAGACCAGGGCGAGATGTCCCGACATCAGGCCGACCAAGATCGCGGGGATGAACAGCACGTGCGCGATGAACAGCCGCGGCAGCAGCTCGGCGGCGGGGAACTCGCCTCCGAAGAAGAGGTAGGCGAGCCACGTCCCGATCACCGGGATCGAGAGCACCGCCGAGTAGATGATCCGAAGCCCGGTTCCCGACAGTAGGTCGTCGGGGAGCGAGTATCCGGTGAAGCCAGCGCCGATCCCCGTGACGAGCATCGCGACGCCGATCATCCACCCGAGCTCGCGGGGCCTGCGGAACGCGCCCGTGAAGAAGACGCGGACCACGTGCGCGACCATCGCCGCCATGAACACCAGCGCCGACCAGTGGTGCATCTGGCGCATCACCAGGCCGGCCCGCACCTCGAACGACAGACGCAGCACGGACTGATAGGCCAGGGACACCGTCCGCCCCACCAGCGGCTCGTACGGTCCCGAGTAGGTCGTGGTCTCCGGGGAGGCGACGTAGAACATGCTCAGGAACGTGCCCGTCAGCACCAGCAACACGAAGCTGTAGAGGGTGACCTCGCCCAGCATGAACGACCAGTGGTCGGGGAACACCTTGTTCAGGCTCCGGCGCAGGAACGAGGCGGAGTCCAGGCGCTCGTCCACGCCGTCGATCAGGCGGCGGACGATCACGGCAGCTCCCAGAAGCTGGGTCCGACCGGCCCGGTGAAGTCCCCCAGCGCCCGGAGCTCGTCGTCCTCGCCGACCTCGATCAACAGCTGGGGCAGGGGCCGGGGCGCGGGTCCGTAGACCGGGTTCGCGCCGTCGAGCACGTCGAACGTGGATTGGTGGCACGGGCAGCGGAGCTCGTGATCGGCCGCGAGGTAGAGCCCGAGCGGGCACCCGGCGTGCGTGCAGACCTTCGAGTAGCACACCAGGCCCTCGGGCGCGCCCGCGAGCCGGTCGGGCGGGAGCTGCAGCAGCCCGGGCGGCACGCGGACCAGCACGGCCTGCGAGTCGGCCGACCCCTCGAACCCCTCGGGGAACACCGTCGTGAACGAGTCCGTCTCCAGGGTGGAGGAGGTCACCGGCGTGCCGTCGAGCGTGACGAGGCGGGCCCCCTTCGTCCATTTCGTGGTGGTGAGCGAGCTCCCGGGAGCCCTTCCGAGCGAGCGGATCGGGATCAACGCAGCCAGTCCCAGCGCGCCCGCCGCGGCGATGAGCATGCGGCTCAGGAACTTCCGGCGGCGGATCTCGTCGACGCCGGCCTCCATGTCGTCGGCCGCCGCCTCGATCTCGTCCTCGGTCGCGGGGGCCTTCTTCGCGCGCGGGTGCGTCTCCTGCCGGATCCGCGGCATCAACCGTGTCGCCCAGATCGAGATCCCGACGCCGACCCCTCCCAGCGCCAAGGCGAGCAGCGTTCCCTCGGCCTGCGGGTTCCCTCCGCGCACGTACACGCCGAAGAGCGCGAGCGCGGCGACGATCGCCACCATGAACGAGATCGCCGCGGCGCGTTCGGGCCGCTTCACGTCTTCGATCCCGTCAGCCGCAGGAACAGGATCAGGAGCCCCAGTCCGACGACCACCGCGACCAGGCCCTCGGCGACGGCGCCCACGCGGCCGAGCTGCAGGCCTCCCTCGTTCCCGTTGTCGCGGAGCCACAAGAGGTAGGCGGCCAGCGAGTCGAGGTCCCGCTGGTCGATCGTCTCGGGACCGAACCGCGGCATCACCCCCGGCCCCACACGAACGGCCTCACCGATCTGCGTGGCGGTCGCCGGGTTGAGCGTCGGCGCGATCTGGCCCCCGCCCACCGACGTGCCGGTGGCGCCGGCGCCGTGGCATCCGGCGCAGTTGCTCAGGAAGACCTCGCTGCCCCGCGGAAGGTCGCCCTTGCTCGGGTCGACCGTCGGGATCGGCTCGCCGCCGGGCGCCACCGAGTCGACGTAGGCGACGATCGCGGCGATCTGTTCCGGGGTGAACCGTGGCTCGCCGCGATCGGGCTGGTCGTCGGGATTCGCCAGCGGCATGCGGCCCGTGCTCAGCATGAAGTCGACGCCCGCAGGACCCGACTGCTGCAGGTTCGGGCCGTTCTCGGTTCCCTCGGCCTGAAGCCCGTGACAGGTCGAGCAGCTCGCCTCGAAGAGCGTCCTGCCTTCGTCGACCTGGTCGGTCTGCGCGACGCTCGGCTCCGGACGGAACGACCAGCCGACCTGCGCGATGACGGCCACGAGCAAGCCGACCCGCAGGATCCGGGACAGCAGCCTGGCTTGCGCGCGATCCTTCGTCATGGGCTCACTGCACCAGGAACAGGGTCGCGAACAGCCCGATCCAGACGACGTCGACGAAATGCCAGTAGTAGCCAGCGGCGTGGAGGCCGTCCACGTTGCCGGTGCGGTAGGCGCCCAGGGCGGCCCTGCCCAGCACCACGGTCATCAACACCAGTCCGGCGATCACGTGGAGCCCGTGCATCCCGGTCATGGCGTAGTACATGGTTCCGTAGGCGTTGCTCGAGACCTCGAACGACAACCGCGAGTAGTCGTAGATCTGGATCGCCGCGAACGCCGTCCCGAGCGCGATCGTCACCACGATCCAGCGGCGGAAGTTCGCGAGCTTCCCTCGTTCAGCCGAGACCGTGCTCGCGTGGTAGGTGAAGCTCGAGATCAGCAGGAGCGCGGTCGCGGTCGCGGCGAGCGGGACGTCCAGCTCCGCTCCCACCGGTGGCCAGGGGTCGGTCTGCGCCTTCGAGCGCGAAGTACGCCGCGAACAGACCCCCGAAGAAGAGCAGTTCCGAGGCAAGGAACAGCATCGTGCCGAACAGGATGGGAGACGCCCCGCGGCGCTTCCCCTCTGCGGACATCGACACCTGCGCCATCTGACCTCTTTCTAGTGGTTCGAGGGCGCGAGGGTCAACGTGAGCTCACGTGGTGGTCGTCGTCCGGGCTCGCAGTCGTCCGCAGGGCCGTCGTCTGGCAGCATGGGGCCGTGGCGATCTCGTTGGTGGCGATCCTCGGCGCGGCCTCGCTCTACGCGGCGGGTGTGATCCGTGTGCGCCGCTCCGGTGGCCGCTGGCCGGTGCAGCGAACCGTGGCGTTCGCCTCGGGGCTGCTCGCGCTGACGGCGGCGCTCGTCGGCCCGGTCGACTCCGTCGCCGACCGGTCCTTCACCGTGCACATGACCCAGCACGTGGTGCTCACGCTCCTGGCGCCGCCCCTGCTGGCGCTGGGCGCGCCGATCGCGTTGACGCTCCGCGCGGGCTCGGCGCGCACGGGCCGCGCGGTCAGCAGGGCTCTCCGCACGCCGCTCGCGTCGTTCCTGGCGAACCCGATCGTGGGGTGGACGCTGTTCATCGGCGTGCCGGTGTTCGTGCATGCGTCTCGGTTGTTCGACCTCGCGCTGAGGTCGGCGCCATGGCACGCGTTGGAGCACGGCCTGTGGGTGGGTGCCGCGCTCGTGTACTGGTGGCCGATCGTGGGCGTCGACCCCAGCCCCCACCCCGTCCGATACCCCGTCAGGCTGCTGTCGCTGTTCCTGGCGATGCCGGCGATGTCGTTCCTCGCGCTCGCGATCTACTTCGGCCTCCACGCCCCTGTACGCGACGTACGCGGCTGTCGGCAACCCGTTCGGGTGGAGCGCGCTCGACGACCAGCAGAACGCCGCGGTGGTCATGTGGCTGGTGGGCAACGTGGGGCTCGTGGTGGCGATGCTGCTGGTTGCGGCTGCCTGGAAGCGGGACGAAGACGCCGCGCAAAGGCGGCTCGAGGCGCGAGAGGACGGGCGAGCGTCGGCCGTCGCAGCAGGCTGACCGGCTTTCCGGCTGTCCGATCGACCCGGCTGTCCGATCGACCCGGCTGTCCGGATCCGCCTACTCGTCCGGTCGCAGGATCGCCACGGCCTCGACCTCGTAGCCGGCATCGCGCAGATGGTCGGCGCCGCCTCGATCGATCGCCAGCACGATGCGGCGAACGTCGGCCCCGGCCGCCGTGAGCGCCTCCGCGGCCCGCCGCACCTGGTGGCCGGTGGTGCTGACGTCCTCGATCATCGTCGTCGCTGCCCCCGGAGGGACCTCGCCCTCCACCTGCGCGCGCGTGCCGTACTCCTTCGCCTGCTTGCGCACGACCGCGACCGGCAAACCCGTCTCGAGCGAGACGGCCGCGACGAGCAACATGGCCGCGCCCTCCGGAGCGCCCAGTAGCTCGGTCCCGGGCCAGAGTGAGCGGGCCGCTTCGACCGCGACGTCCCTGAGCAGGTCGGCGCGCGTCAGGAAGCGGAACTTGTCGAAGTACACCGCCGACCTCGCCCCGCTCGACAGCACGAAGTCTCCGTGCAGCTCCGAGGCTTCGCGCATGCGGCGGACGAGGTCGTCGTTCACGCGCGCATGATGCCATGATGGGGTCCGATGGGCTGGTACGCGGCCGTCGGTCGCCCACCGTTCTTCTCGCTCCCGCCGGAGACCGCCCACCGCATCGCCCTCGCCCTGCTCGGACTGCCCCTTCCGTGGGCGAGGATCGGTCGCGCGAGCCGGGACCCAGCGCTCCGGACCACGCTCTGCGGTTTGCCGCTCGCCAATCCGATCGGCCTTGCAGCGGGGTTCGACAAGTCGTGCGCGCACCTCGGAACTCTGGGGACGCTTGGGTTCGGCTATGTCGTGGGCGGCACGATCACGCGAGAGCAGCGCGCGGGCAATCCCCGTCCGCGGATCGCGCGGTCGCCGGCGACGCGGTCGATGGTGAACGCGATGGGCCTGCCGAACCCGGGCGCGGAGGTCGCCGCCACCCACCTGTCGATCGACCGCGCGGCTGGTCCTCGGTTCGTCAGCCTGGCCGACGAAGCGGTCGAGGACGTCGTGTCCTCGTTCGACCTGCTCGCCCCCCACGCCGACGGGTTCGAGCTGAACGCGAGCTGTCCCAACGTCACGTGGGGGCGTGACCGCGACAACGAGGCGCATCTCCGCGAGGTCGTGACCGCGCTGAAGGCGCGGACGGCGGGGCCCGTGTTCGTCAAGCTGCCTCCGTTCGTGACCGAGGTGGAGCGCGAGGTCGTGCTCTCGCTCGCGGCGATCGCGCAGGAGGCCGGCGCCGACGCGCTCACCTGCTCGAACACGCGGCCCGTCGCCGACGACCGACTCGCCGCGGGACGGGGAGGCCTCTCGGGCAAGGCGCTCTGGCCCCACACGGCGCGCATCGTCGCCGACCTGCGCGAGGTCACCGGCGGCGAGCTGCCGATCAACGCGTGCGGCGGCGTCTACACCGCGGACGACGCGATCACGTGTCTGGAAGCCGGAGCGAGCACGGTGCAGGTCTACAGCGGGCTGATCTACGAGGGACCGTCCGTGGCCGGCGTCATGGCGTCCGGGCTCGCGGCATGGCTCGACGAACGGGGACTAGTCCTTTCTGATCTCGTCGGAACGGCGCAGACCACCCGCTAGCTCTCTCCGAAGGGTTGTGTTGCCCCGGGGTCGCCCTGCGTTCAGTATTGGCGGGTTGCGTGGCGACCAGATGGGGGGCGGGGTGAGTGACGCGGCGACGATGACGACCGGTGAATCGCGCGCGGTCCACGAGGTCGCCGTCGAGCTCGACGGGGTCGTCAAGCGCTTCGGCGACGTGGTCGCCGTCGACGGCGTCGACCTGCAGGTTCGCGAGGGCGAGTTCTTCTCCATGCTGGGGCCTTCGGGGTCGGGCAAGACCACGTGCCTGCGCATGATCGCGGGGTTCGAGCAGCCCTCCGAAGGCAGGATCAGGCTCGGCGGCATAGACGTCTCGGGACTGCCGCCCTACCAGCGCGACGTCAACACCGTCTTCCAGGACTACGCGCTGTTCCCCCACATGAGCGTGGCGCAGAACGTGGGATATGGGCTCACGGTGGGGAAGGTGCCGAAGGCCGAGCGGGGTCGCCGGGTCGATGAGGCGCTCGAGATGGTCAGGTTGAAGGATTACGGGGGCCGCAAGCCCGGTCAGCTCTCCGGCGGGCAGCGCCAGCGGGTCGCATTGGCGCGGGCCCTGGTGATGCGGCCGAGCGTCCTGTTGCTCGACGAGCCTCTCGGCGCGCTCGACCTCAAGCTGCGACAGCAGATGCAGATCGAGCTGAAGGACATCCAGCAGGACGTGAACCTGACGTTCATCTACGTCACGCACGACCAGGAGGAGGCGCTCACGATGAGCGACCGACTGGCGGTGTTCAACCACGGCGCGATCGAACAGGTGGGGACGCCTGCCGACGTGTACGAGCGGCCCGCGACGGGGTTCGTGGCGGGGTTCGTCGGCGTGTCGAACGTGCTCGAGGGCGAGTCCGCGCGCACGATCACCGGCGACGCGCAGCCGTTCACGATTCGGCCCGAGAAGATCGCGCTGGCCGAACCCGAGGGCCATGTGTCTCCGGAGGACTGCAGCGCAACCGGAACCGTGCGTGAGGTGGTGTACCTGGGTGCCGTGACGCGCTACATCGTCGCTCTGGACGCGGGCGGGACCCTCGTGGTGATGCAGCAGAACCTCACCACGTCTTCGATGGAGGCCTTGCAGGTGCGTGGGAAGACCGTCCGCCTGATCTGGCGGCGGAGCAACAACCGAACGGTCGAGGCGCCGGGTGGCGCCTCGGAGGTTTCCTTGGACCAGGAGGAGGGGGACACATGAGCATGAAGGGCAAGCTGCTCGTTCTCGCATCGGTGCTCGCCATGGTGGCGGCGGCGTGCGGCACCGAGAGCGATACCGGCGGCGATGGGGGGAGACGCCGGCGGCACCGGCGGTCGTCGATTCCATCGGGCAGACCGAGGGGGAGCTCAGCCTGATCGCCTGGCACGGGTACACCGAGGACGGCACGACGAAGGGCTTCGAGTCCTATGACTGGGTGACCCCGTTCGAGGACCAGACCGGGTGCCAGATCGAGTGTGAAGTACGCGGACAGCTCCGACGAGATGTACAACCTGATGACCCAACAGGCAGGGCTCGTACGACGGCGTGTCGGCATCGGGTGACTCGTCCAACCGGCTGATCGCGTCGGGAGCCGTCTCAGCCGTGGACCCGGCGCTGTTCCCCGACTTCGCCGATGTGATCGCCCCGCTCCAGCCCGAGACGGGGACCAACACCAGCCAATACGTGGTCGACGGCATCGGTCTACGGCGTGCCGTACATGTACGGACCCAACTTCCTCATGTACAACACGAAGGAGGTCAAGCCCGCGCCGACAGTTGGGACGTCGTCTTCGAGACCGAGCTGAACGGAGCGCCCAATCCCGTACGCGGGGAGCATCACCGCCTACGACTTCCCGATCTACATCGCGGACGCCGCGCTGTACCTCAAGACCCACCAGCCCGATCTGGGCATCACCGATCCCTACGAGCTCACCAGCCGAGCAGCTCGACGCGGCGGTCGAGCTGCTGAAGGGCCAGAGCACGCTGATCGACAAGTACTGGGCAGGCTTACCTCACCGAGATCGAGGGGTTCGTCGACGGTTCGATGGTGGCCGGCACGGCGTGGCCGGTCAACTTGAGCTACACGGAGGTTGACGCCCCGGTCGATGCAGTGGAGCCGACGGAAGGCATGACGGGTTGGGCTGACACGTGGATGATGGCGTCGGAGGCGCCCCACCCCGAACTGCATGCTCGAGTGGATGAAGTGGTCGATGACTCCCGACGTGCAGGCCGAGGTCGCCGAGTACTACGGCGCCGCGACCAGCAACGAGGCCGCATGTCCGTCCTCAAGGACCGTCTCGACAAGGCGTACGGCAAGGGCTCGGCGGAGCTGGCCGACACGGTCCGGTACGGGTACTGCGGCGATGCAGCGTTCCTGCAGTCGCTCGAGCTCTGGAAGACCCCCCAGGCGGAGTGCGGCGACGAACGCGGGGCCGTCTGCCAGGACTACTCCGTCTGGTCGCAGAAGTGGACGGAGATCAGAGGAGCGTGACGACGCCGGGGCATGGGTGGACCCTCGACGAGGGTCCACCCACTCGACCCAGTACCTGTAGGTGTCCCTCGTGAGCGCGACGACCCGACCCGCGCCGCGCGGGGGGCCATCCGGTCCAGGCGTCGCTGTTCCGCCATCCGCGCGCGAAGCTGGCCCTGGCTCTGTCCGCGCCGATGGCGTGGATGCTCGTGTTCTACCTCGGGGCGCTGGCCCTCCTCCTGGTCAACGCCTTCTGGAGCGTCGACGTGTTCACCGGGAAGGTCGTTCGCAGACTGGGGTCTGCAGAATTTCCAGCATCCTGTGGGAAACGCCGGTCTACCGCACGATCACGCTTCGCACCGCGTGGATCGCGCGCCGCCGTCACGGTCGCGGACATCGCGCTGGCGATGCCGATCGCCTACTACGCCGCGAGGATGGCTCGACCGCGGATCCGCGCGGCGATCCTGGTCGCCGTGGTCGTGCCCCTGTGGACAGCTACCTGGTTCGCGCGTTCGCCTGGCAGACGATCACAGCGCCGGAGGATTGCTCGAGTCGGTCTTGGGGAGGGTCGGCATCCACTCGGTGGATGTCGGGAACTCGCTGTGGTCGATCTGGCTCACGTTCACGTATCTGTGGCTGCCCTTCGTGGTGCTCCCGATCTATGCGGCGCTCGAGCGCGTCCCCGATTCCTACCTCGAAGCGTCGAGCGATCTCGGGGGGCGGGGATGGACCACGTTCCGCCGCATCGTGTGGCCGCTCGCCTTGCCGGGCATCGTGGCAGGCTCGATCTTCTCGTTCTCGCTCACGTTGGGTGACTACATCGCGCCGATCCTGGTCGGGAACACCAAGTTCATCGGCAACGTGATCTACGACAACGTCGGCGTCGCCAACAACCTGCCCTTCGCAGCAGCGTATGCGTTGGTGCCCCTGGCCATCATGGCCGTGTACCTAACGATCGCGCGCAGGCTCGGCGCATTCGAGGCGCTGTAGATGGAGTCCAGGGTCGCACGAACGCTGGTCAGAGCCGGCACAGGGCTCACACTGCTCTTCCTCTACATACCGCTGGTCGTGGTGGTGGTCTACGCCTTCAACGACAGCGTCGCGCAGGTCTGGCCGCCGAAGTCGTTCACGACGCATTTGGTTCGAACGCGCGTTCAACGATCCGCAGGCCAGGGCCGCGTTCGTGGAGTCGCTGAAGGTCGCCGCGGTCGCGACCCTCATCGCCTTGCTCCTCGGGAGCGCCGTATCGTTCGCGGTCCACCGCTTCCGGTTCTTCGGCCGCCAGACGATCTCGTTCCTGCTGGTACTGCCGATAGCGCTGCCCGGGATCATCACTGGCATGGCGCTCCGGACGGCCATCAACACGGTCGGCGTGAGCTTCAGCCTCTGGACCATCGTGATCGGACACGCGACGTTCTGCATCGTCGTGGTATTCAACAACGTCCTCGCCCGGCTTCGCCGGACACCGACCTCTCTCGTCGAGGCGTCGATGGATCTCGGCGCTGACGGTTGGCAGACGTTCCGTCGCGTCACACTGCCGGCGATCGCAACCGCCCTCCTCGCAGGTGGATTGCTTGCCTTCGCCCTGTCGTTCGACGAGATCATCGTCACGAACTTCACATCAGGTGCCGAGCTGACGCTGCCGAAGTGGATCTTCAACACGATGCGCCTGCCGAGGAACCGACCCGAGGCGAACGCGGTCGCCGCGCTCGTGATGGTGCTGTCGCTGGTTCCCGTGTACTTCGCGCAGCGTCTGGCGGGAGGTGGGAGCCGCCCGACGTCCCGTGCCACAGAACGGCCGAGGCCCCTGCGAACCCCCCGGGGGATGAGTCCTGTCGCACGCTGCCGGCTACAGGTACTGACCGCTGCGTTGCGACCCGTCGGTACCGGGCTGCTCGGCCCCGGGTTGCTCGGCGCCCGGCACAGCGGGCCCCTGACCCGGCAACCCACGGCGGCGGAGCTCCTCGAACTGCTGCCGGGCGGCGGCCTGCTGGGCGAACATCGCCGCCTGGATGCCGTGGAAGAGTCCCTCGAGCCAGCCGACGAGCTGCGCCTGCGCGACACGGATCTCCGACTCGGTCGGGACGCCGTCGAGCGGAGGCGCGAGACCCCCCAGCTCCTCCTGCAGGTCGGGTGAGAGCACCTCGGTGAGCTCGCCCACCGCGCGCTGGTAGACGTCGGCCAGGCGCTTGCGCCCCGCATCGTCCAGCGATGCCTGCCGCGTCTCGTCGAGCAGCTCGCGCACCATGCTGGCGATGCGGAGCAGCTTGGCGGGCTCGGTGATCGACTCCTTCGGCGGGCCTTCGGACTCCGGCGCCGCCGCGTCGCCCTCGACGGGCACGGCCTCGACCGCCGGGCTCCCGGGATCGGTCGCGGGCGTCCCTGGTTCGGTGTCCATGGGTCCAACCTAGCAGCGCCGTCGGGAAGCGCCGAGGAGGTCGCTCAGACCCCGCCCAGGTCGCGGATGAGCAGCGCCTCGGCGAGGGCCATCGACTCGAGGTCGGCCAGGTCCACGCTCTCGTCCACCGAGTGGTAGTTGCTGCGCTGGTCGCCCGCGCCGACGATGAGCACGGCGATCCCCGGGAAGGTCTCAGCGAGCATCGGGATCAGCGGGATCGACCCTCCGCTGCCGATCTCGACCACGTCCGCCCCGAACGCCTCGGCGAGCGCGTGCCTGGCGACGGCGTAGGCATCGGTGGTGTCGTCGACCATGTATCCCATGCCGGCCTCCGCCGCCTCGATCTCGACCTCGACTCCCCAGGGGGCGGCCGCTCGCAGGTGGGACATCATCGCCTCGCGGGCCCTCACGGCGTCCTCGCCCGGCGCCAACCGGAGCGACACGCGAGCGCGCGCCTCGGGCACGATCTGGTTGGAGGACTCCTCCACGCGAGGGGCGTCGAAGCCGACGACGGCCGCCGCCGGCTTGGACAGCAGCCGGTCGGCGATGGTGCCCGTGCCGATCATCTGCACGGAGTCGAGGACCCGCGACTCCTGTCGCAGCTCCTCCTCGGGGATCTGCGTCCCCGGCCAGGCGAAGGTTCGGAGCCCCTCGATCGCGACGTCACCGGCGTCGTCGTGCAGCGACGCGAGGATCCGGCACAGGGCGGTGATCGCATCGGGGATCGGGCCGCCGTAGGAGCCGCTGTGTTGGGCGATCGGCAGCACCCGCACCGTGATCTTGCAGTCGGTGACCCCGCGCACGCTGGTGCCGATCGTGGGCACCCCGGTCCGGTAGTTGCCGCCGTCGGCCACGATCGCCACGTCGGCGCGTAGCAGGTCCGCGTGGCCCTGCACCAGCTCGGGCAGGTGTGCGGTGGAACACTCCTCCTCACCCTCGACGATGACCTTCACGGTCACGGGGAGGTGATCGCCGCCGGCCGCGCCCAACGCCCGCAGCGCGGCCGCGTGGATCGCGATCCCCGACTTGTCGTCGGCGGCGCCGCGCCCGTACAGGCGGCCGCCGCGCGTCACCGGCTCGAACGGCGGGGTCTCCCACGCGCCGGCGTCTCCCTCGGGCTGGACGTCGTGGTGGGCGTAGAGGAGGAGCGTCGGAGCGTCCTCAGGCCCGTGGATCACCCCGTAGACCGACGGGATGTCCGCCGTCCAGCTCGATCAGCCGCGTCTGGAAGCCCGCGTCGCCGAGGATCTCGGCGGTAGCCGTGGCGCTGGCGCGGACGTTGGCGGGGTCGTATCCCGGGTATCCGATCGAGGGGATGCGCACCAGGCGTTCGAGGTCGGCGATGGTCCGCGGCATGCCGGCTGCGATCCGGCCGCGAAGCTCGTCGGTGTCCATCACACGAGAGCCTAACGGGGAAGCAAGCCCCGAGCGGACCTACGGCGCGAGGCGCTCGAGACGCCAGCCCTGGCCGTCCTCGCGCCGGGTGAACAGGAACCGGTCGTGCAGTCGGTGCCGGCGACCTTGCCAGAACTCGATGGTCTCGGCGCGCACGCGGAACCCTCCCCAATGCGGCGGACGCGGCACGTCCCCGGGGAAACGCGCGTCGGCCGCCGCGAGCTCCGCGTCGAGCTCGGCGCGATCGGCCAGGGTCTCGCTCTGGCGCGAGGCCCACGCGCCGAGCTGCGCATCGCGTGGACGGGTCGCGAAGTACTCGTCGGAGTCGTCTGCGCTCATGCGTTCGACCGGCCCGCTCACGCAGACCTGTCTGTCGAGCTCCTTCCAAAGGAACACCAGGCCAGCCCACGGGTTCAGGTCCAGCTGCCGGCCCTTGCGGCTCCCGTAGTTCGTGAAGAAGGCGAACCCTCGATCGTCGACCTCGCGAAGCAGCACGTGCCGCACCGACGGCCGGCCTCGCTCGTCGGCCGTGGCGGCCGCCATGGCGTTGGGAAGCGGCACCCCCGCCCGCTCGGCGTCGGCGAGCCACAGCCGGAACTGCGCGATCGGGTCGTCGAGCAGGTCGGAGCGGTCCATCGGACGGTCGTCGTGGAACCCACTGGGCGCCTGCATGTGCCTCGGATCGCTCATCACCGCATCGTACGGTCGCGAGATCCGCACCGCAGTGCGCCAAGGCCGCTCGAAAAGAAGTCGGTGCCCCCGGCAGGATTCGAACCTGCGCACCCGGCTCCGGAGGCCGGCGCTCTATCCCCTGAGCTACGGGGGCGATCTGGAGCAGCGAGTCTAACAACCCGCTTCAGCCGGCCAGGAGCCGCGGGGGTCGGCTTGAGTATCCTCGGCTGGTGGCTGACGCCGAAGCGCCCCGCGTGCTCCTGGTCGACGACGATCCGGTGATCGTCCGGCTCCTGGAGGTCAACTTCCGCCTCGGCGGATTCCAGGTCGAGAGCGCGTTCCGTGGCGAGGAGGCCATCGAGAAGGCCCAGGCCCTTCATCCCGACGCGATCGTGCTCGACGTGATGATGCCCGGGCTCGACGGCTACGAGGTCTGCGGCCGGCTCCGTCAGGATCCCGAGCTCGCCGGAACCCCGGTCGTGTTCCTCACCGCGCGCGCCCAGGAGGACGACGTCGCGAAGGGGTATGCCCTCGGCGTGGTGGAGTACGTCACGAAGCCGTTCGACCCCGAGGCGCTGGTCGAGATCGTCCGTGCCGCGATCCGCGGTGGGGATGCACGGTGACGATCGAACATCGACTGATCTCCTGGTTCGGCGAGGGCCTCGCGACGGCGGCGCCGGGCCTCGGGATCGACGGAGACCTGCCCACGCCGGAGCTCTTGGCACCCAAGCAGAAGGACCACGGGGACTTCGCGACGAACGTCGCGCTCGCGCTCGCCAAGCGGGCGGGCGCCCCCCCGCGCGACGTCGCCCAGGCCATCGCCGACGCGCTTCCCCGGGTTCCCTTCGTCGAGAAGGTCGAGGTCGCCGGCCCCGGATTCCTGAACGTGTTCACCACCGACACGTGGCTGCACGACACGCTGCGGCGGATCGTGGCCGACGGCGACGGCGTACGGCCGCGCGGCGCCGACCGGCGAGAAGGTCCAGGTGGAATTCGTGAGCGCGAACCCGACCGGTCCGCTCACCCTCGGCCACGCGCGCAACGCCGCGATCGGCGATGCCGTTGCCCGCCTGTTCGAGGCCTCCGGGTCACACGGTCGAGCGCGAGTACTACTTCAACGACGCGGGCGGGCAGATGGACCGGTTCGGTCGCCTCGGTCGAAGCGCGGTACCTGCAGCTGGTCGGTCGCGAGGCCCAGGTCCCCGACGACGGCTATCACGGTGACTACATCGCCGGGCTCGCCGAGGACATCCTGAGCGACGAGGGCGCCGGGCTGGCCGATCTGCCCGACCCCGATCGGCTCGTGCGGATCCGCGAGGAAGCCGTTCGCCGCGTCCTCGGTTGGATCGAAGCCACGCTGGAACGGTTCGGCGTGCGGTTCGACGTGTTCTTCAGCGAGGCCGAGCTGGCGCGCAAGGGCGAGATCGACGCGGCGGTCGAGCGCCTGCGCGACGCCGGCAAGGTCTACGACGCCGAGGGCGCGGTGTGGTTCCGGTCGACCGAATACGGCGACGACAAGGACCGGGTTGTGATCAGATCCAACGGACGGCACACGTACTTCGCGGCCGACTGCGCCTACGTCATCGACAAGTTCTCCCGCGGGTTCGACCACCTCGTGTACGTGTGGGGCGCCGACCACCATGGCGACGTGGCGCGGGTCAAGGGCGCGGCGCAGGCGCTCGGCTATGACCCCGGCGCCGTGGAGATGCTGATCTACCAGTGGGTCTCGTTCCTGCGCGACGGCGAGCCGGTCGCCATGGGCAAGCGCTCGGGAAACTTCATCACGCTGGACGAGCTGCTCGACGAGGTCGGGCGCCGACGCGACCCGGTTCCACCTGTTGCTCTACGGCAACGACGCCGCGCTGAACTTCGACATCGAGGCGGTGAAGCAACGCTCGATGGACAACCCGGTCTACTACGTGCAGTACGGGCACGCACGGATCGCGTCGCTGCTCCGCAAGGCCGCCGACCAGGGCGTCGAGCTCGCGCCCGTCGAGGACGTCGATCTCACCGTGCTGACGCACGAGGCCGAGCTCCAGCTGCTGCGTGGGCTCGCCGATGCTCCCGGCGCAGATCGCGATGGCGGCCGACCTGCGTGCTCCCCATCGCCTGACCCACGCGCCTGCAGGACCTCGCCGGCGCGGTTCCACCGCTTCTACACGTCGTGCCCGGTCCTGGCCGCCGACGACGAGAACCTGATCGCGGCCCGGCTCTGGCTCGTCGGCCGCCACGAAGCAGGTCATCGCGAACCTCCTCGGCATCGTGGGCGTGTCGGCCCCCGAGTCGATGGAACGCACCGATGACTGAGCGGGCGGCCGGGGCCTCTCCGGACGCATCGTCGTCTCCTCCGTGGCCGCGGTCGGCCCGCACCGGTCCCGACGGGCCTCGAGCTCGGGGGCCTGGCCGCGACCGCGCTCGCCGCCCGTTTCGGGACGCCGCTCGTCGTGTTCGACGAGGACGAGATCCGAGCGCGTGCCCGCGACGTGCGCGCGCGGTTCCCCCGCGTGTTGCTACGCGGTCAAGGCGTTCACCGCGCATGCCGTCGTGCGGCTCGCGCTCGACGAGGGGCTCGACCTGCTCGCGTCCACCGGCGGCGAGGTCGAGGCGTGCCTGCGTGCCGGCGCCCCGGCCTCCCGCATCGTGCTGCACGGCAACAACAAGTCCGACGACGAGCTCGAGCTCGCGGTCGACTCGGGCCTCTCGCTGGTGATCGTCGACAACGGCGCGGAGCTCGAACGGCTCGATTCGCATGGCGCGCGCGAAGCACCGGGTCCAGCCGATCCTGCTCCGGGTCGTGCCCGAGGTCGAGGTCCAGACGCACGAGGCGATCGCGACCGGGCACGACGCGTCCAAGTTCGGCACGTCGTTGGCGGACGCCCCGGCCGTGGTGCGGGAGGCGATCGGGTATGCCGGGCGTGCGCTTCGAGGGCGTGCATGCGCACATCGGCTCGCAGCTCCTGGACGACGAACCCTACCTGCGTTCGCTCGAGCGCCTGGTGACGCTGCTCGCGGCATCCGGGACGAGATCGGCTCGGTCGCGACCGTGCTCGACGTCGGCGGAGGGTTCGGCGTCACCTACACCGACGAGACAGCGCTTGCGGATCGGCGCGGCTCGCGGACGTGCTCGCGCGACCGGCTCGAGACGCTGTGCGCCGACCACGGGCTCCCGGTGCCGCAGCTCGTCGTCGAGCCCGGGCGGTCACTGGTCGCGAACGCCGGCGTCACCCTGTACCGCGTGGGCTCGCGCAAGCAGGTGGCGCGGCGGCCGCATGCTCCTCGCGGTCGACGGCGGCATGTCCGACAACCCCCGCCCGATGCTCTACGACGCTCGCTACACGGTCTCGGCGGTCGCGGCGTCGGGCGAGCCTCGTCGACGTTCACCGATCGTCGGCCGGCATTGCGAGTCCGGCGACACCCTCGCCGAGGACGTGCTGCTGCCGGCGACGTCGGGCCGGGCGACCTGCTCGCGTTCGCCGCGACCGGCGCCTACACGTACTCGCTCGCCAGCACCTACAACAGCGTCGGGCGGCCCGCTGTCGATCGGCGTGCGGGACGCGGTCGCGACCCTCTGGCTGCGGCGCGAGGACGAGGGCGACCTCGAGAACCTGGAGGCGCACGTCCCCCCGCGGGTCACGCCGCCGCCTCCCCGACGGCATCACGATCCGCCCCGCGAGCCCGCGCGACGTGACCTCCTATCTCGAGTTCTGGACCGCGTCGTCGCCGAGGGCCGGTACGTGCGCACCGAGCGGGTCCGCCATCCGCGCACGGGCCTATCGGTCCGCGATTCCGGCGTCCCTGGACCGATCATCAGGTCCAGATCGTGGCGGTCGAGGACACGGGAAGGGTGGTCGGCCACGTGTACGCCCAGCGCGAGCACCATCCGGTCACCAGGCACGTCGCGACGCTCGGGATCGCGGTCGCCGCCGATCGACGGGGCCGTGGGATCGGGCTCGGCCCTGCTCGCCGAGGCGATCGGATGGGCCCGGGCGGTGGGCGTCGACAAGATCGTGCTGTCGGTCTACCCGCACAACACGGGGGCGATCGCGCTCTACCGCAGGTTCGGGTTCCAGCAGGAGGGTCGGCTGTCGCGGCACTCGCGCAAGTCCTACGGTGACGAGGACGAGATACTGATGGCGGCCTGGATCGGGCCCGGGGCCGAGGATCGTGGGGGAACGGGAACATGAGCGAACGCACGATCACGGTGGGCATGCTGGGATGCGGCACCGTCGGAAGCGCGGTGATCCGCATGCTGCACGAGCACGCCGACGACATCGCGCTGCGCGCGGGCTGCCGCGTCGAGGTCACGCGCGTCGCCGTCCGCGATCTCGACCGCGACCGCGACGTGCCCGTCCCGCGCGAGGCCTTCACGACCGACGGGGTCTCGATCGTCGATGATCCCGGACGTCGACGTGATCTGCGAGCTGATCGGCGGGGTCGAGCCCGCGCGCGCTCGCTCCTGCTGCGCTCGTTCGCGAACGGCAAGCCGGTCGTGACCGCGAACAAGGAGCTGCTCGCGAACGCCGGGCAAGGACGTGTTCGACGCCGCCGACGCCGCCGATCGCGACCTGTTGTTCGAGGCCTCGGTCGCCGGAGGGGTCCCGCTGATCCGGCCCCTGAAGGAGTCGCTCGCCGGCGAGCGCGTCACGCGGATGTTCGGCATCGTGAACGGCACCACGAACTTCATCCTCACCCAGATGTCCGAGCACGGGTGGTCGTTCGACGAGGCGCTCGCCGAGGCGCAGACGCTCGGCTACGCCGAGGCCGATCCCACCGCCGACGTCGAGGGCTACGACGCCGCCGCCAAGTGCGCGATCCTCGCGTCGATCGCCTTCAACTCCCGGGTCGTGGCCGGCGACGTCTACCGCGAGGGCATCGCGAACGTCACCGCGCAGGACATCGCCGACGCCGACGCGCATGGGCTACGTCGTGAAGCTGCTCGCGATCGCCGAGCTCGAGGACGAGGAGATCTGCGCCCGCGTCCACCCCGCGATGATCCCGGCTCGCGCATCCGCTCGCCTCGGTGCGCGACGCGTTCAACGCGGTGTTCGTCGAGGGCGAGCAAGGTGGGCCAGCTGATGTTCTACGGGCCCGGCGCCGGGGGCGACGCGACCGCGACTCGGCGGTCGTCGGCGACCTGGTCTCGGCCGCCCGCAACCTGCGTGAACGGCGGGCGGGCGATGGGCTGCACGTGCGCGCTCGATCGACGCATCCGTCCGATGGACGACACGCCAGGGGCAGTACTACCTCAACCTCCACGTCGCCGACCGCCCGGGGGTGCTCGCCGAGATCGCCGGGCGACTTCGGCCACAACGGCGTCTCGATCGAACGCGTCTGGCAGGAGGGATTCGGCGACGAGGCGACGCTCGTGTTCATCACCCACCGGGCCCAGGAGGGCGCCCTGCAGAAGACCCTGCAGGAGCTCCGCGAGTCCGACGCCGTGCGCTCGGTCGCGAGCGTGCTCCGGGTCGAGGGCGAGGAGTCGTGAGCGCCGACGGTCCGATGCCCCGCGGCGCACCAGTGGCGCGGTCGTGATCGAGGAGTACCGCGAACGTCTGCCGGTGACGGCGTCCACGCCGGTCGTCACGCTGGGCGAAGGCGGCACGCCGCTCGTTCGATCCGAGGCCGCTGTCCGAGGAGACCGGCTGCGACGTGTGGCTCAAGTACGACGGGGCGAACCCGACCGGCTCGTTCAAGGACCGTGGCATGACGCTGGCGATCTCCAAGGCGCTCGAGGAAGGCGCGAAGGCCGTCGTGTGCGCCTCGACGGGCAACACGAGCGCCAGCGCGGCGGCCTACGCCGCCAAGGCGGGGCTCACGTGCGCGGTGCTCGTGCCCAAGGGCAAGGTCGCGATGGGGAAGATGGCCCAGACGCTCGTGCACGGCGCGCGGGTCCTCGAGGTGGAGGGCAACTTCGACGAGTCGCTGGAGCTGGCCAGGGACCTGGCGGATCGGTACCCGGTCACGCTCGTGAACTGCGTGAACCCCTACCGGCTGCAGGGCCAGAAGACGGCGCGTTCGAGATCGTCGACGCGCTCGGCCGGGCGCCCGACATCCACTGCGTCCCCGTCGGCAACGCCGGCAACATCTCCAGCCACTGGATCGGCTACTCCGAGTACCTCGCCGACGGCGATCATCGCCGAGCCCCCGCAGCTGATGGGATTCCAGGCGCAGGGTGCCGCGCCGCATCGTGCGCGGCGAGCCCGTGACGGACCCGCAGACGATCGCGACCGCGATCCGCATCGGGAACCCGGCGTCGTGGGACAAGGCGGTCGCCGCGGCCCGGGAGTCCGAGGGGGCGATCGCGGCCGTCACCGACCGGGAGATCCTGGCCGCCTACCGCCGGGTCGCCCACGAGGGCCTGTTCGCCGAGCCGGCCAGCGCCGCGAGCGTGGCCGGGCTGCTGCACCTGCACGCCGAGGGCGTCGCTCCCGCCGGGGCGCCACGGTCGTCTGCGTCCTCACCGGGCACGGGCTGAAGGACCCGGAGTGGGCGATCGCCGGCGCCGGCGCATCCGACCGGCGGTGCCGCCCGACGCCGGCGGCGGTCGCGGGCGAGCTCGGCCTCTAACCGGGTAGGCTCGCGCGCACGATGCGCGTCGACCGTCCGCGTCCCCGCGACCTCGGCCAACCTCGGGCCGGGCTTCGACTGCTTCGGGCTCGCGCTCGACCTGTGCAACGAGGTCACGATCGACACCGACGCCGAGCCCGGAGTCACCTGGGAAGGCGAAGGCGCGGACGAGCTTCCGACCGACGGCTCGGACCTGGTCAGCGAGACGATCGTCCAGGGTCGGGTCGGCCACGGCCTGGCGTCGCCCCCGCTGCGGATCCACGGCGTGAACCGCGATCCCGCTCGAGCGGGGCCTCGGCTCGTCCTCGGCCGCGGCGGTGGCCGGGGTGGTCGCTGGCGCTCGCGCCTGCTCCGCGGGTCGATCGACGGGCTCGACCCGCCGATCGGGCACGACCTTCACCCGGTCGCGGCTGGCCGGCGAGATCGAGGGGCATCCCGACAACGCGGCGCCGGCGCGCTTCGGAGGGTTCACGATCGCGCCGCCGGAAGGAGCCGTCCATCGTCTCGACCCGCATCCGGATCTTCGGCCGGTCGCTGCTCGTGCCGACGGGCGTCCGGCTCCCCACCGCCGAGGCGCGCGCGGTCCTGCCCGCCGTCTGGTCCCGAGGGCCGGACGCCGTCTTCAACGCGGCGCACGCAGCGCTGATGGTGCGAGGCCGCTGACGCGACGATCCCGGCCTGTATCGCCGATGCGCTGCAGGACCGGCTGCATCAGGACGTCCGCCTGGCGCTCGTGCCGGCCGTGAAGGAGCTCTTCGACGCGCTCCGGTCCACGCGTGTCCCCGTGTGCGTCTCGGGCTGCGGGTCCGACCCTGCTCGCGTTCGAGAGGCGTCGCGGTTCCGCCTGCCGGATCCCGGGGATGGATGGCGCGTCCTGCGGCCCGGGGTCCGCTCGACCGGCTTCGATCTGGTCGAGGAGCTGACGGCTCCTCAGCCCGTGCACGATCCGGTCACGCCGCGCCGGTTCCTCGTCGCCGACCCTCCGCGACGCTTCGGCACCACCTGTCGTGGAGACGATCGCGTAGCCCACGCCGTCGGCGACCACCGAGTTCGCGAACACCACGCCGGCGACCCTGCCGCTCGGGAGCACGAACGGGCCGCCGCTGTTGCCCCGGTGGATGCCGCCTGCATCTCGTAGGTACGCCGGCGCTGCACCTGACCCTCGCCGTAGATGTTGCGGCCGACCGGCTCGATCACCGCCCTGATCGCCGCGGCGGCTTGCGCGTGAGGGGTCCGCCGCTCGGGATACCCGAGGACGCGCCCCGGCACCGCCTCGCCTCGCCTCGCCCGCGAGCAGCGGGAGCGGCGCGAGATCGAGGTCGGGCACGTGCAGCAGGGCGATGTCGAGGTCCGGGTCGAAGACGACCACCGTGGCCCCGCCGTGTCGCCTTCGGACGTGGACCCATTGCCGTTCGGTGCCGGCCACGACATGGGCGTTCGTGACCACGAGGCCGTGCGGCGACGACGAACCCGCTCCCTTGATTCATGAACCCCTGGAAGCATCCCTCCGCGGCCACCTCGACCGTGCTGACCCCTCGGCCGCCTGCGCGGCGGCGACCGCTTCGGCGCCCGTGGGCGGATCGACCGGATCGGCGGGCTACGCCGGGAGTCCGATGAACACGTCGGCGAACCCGAGCAGCGTCAGCACCCGCCCCAGCCTCGCCAGGAGCGAGGGCGGCGGTGGGAGCGTGGCGTCCAGCGTCTGCACGATCGCGATTCGCGGACCCCTCGCGCCACCCGGGGAAGGGGCCCTCGCCAGGTTCAGCGCCAGGAACCAGTCGGCGAGCAGCAGGAACGCCGCGGACAGGGCGGAGCCGCCCAGCGCGTCGGCGCGGCGCAGGGGGGTCTTGCGCGTCACGCGGACGCAGCCACGATCCGGCCATACCCGAGCATGTTCCCGATGGCCGCCGCGACCAGCACCGCGGCCGAGCACGAAGGCCGCCGCTCGCGGGGGACTCGGCGAAGCCGGCGACGCTCGGTGCGATGGCCATGCCCGGCCGCCACGCCGACCAGCAGGCCGCCGATCCGAACACCTGGAGGACGGCGCCGCGCCGGTACCCCGAGAGAGGGCGGCGGCGAGCAGCACCACGAGCATCACGTCGAGCCACTCACGAGACGTCATCGTCCCAGGCATCGAGGGGTCCGCGTGGGAGGCCAGACCATCGGATTGACCGGCGAGGACTCCTGCGCCCGGCCGCCACGCGAGCGTCGCGCGTCCGCACTAGACTGGAGCCACCCGTGGTCACCCTCGCCCACATCTCCGATCCCCACGTCGGCTCGCCGTTCTTCGTGCCCAACCTCATGAACCGGGTGATCGCCGAGATCAACGAGATGCAGCCCGACGTCGTCGTCTGCAGCGGGGACCTCACCGCCGAGGGCTACCGGCAGGAGTACAAGAACTGGGTCGCCTACGCCGAGCGCATCCAGGCGCCCGATCATCACCGTTCCGGGCAACCACGACTCCCGCAACGTCGGCTACCTGCACTTCGAGGATCTGATCGGCCCTCGCATGTGGTCTCACGACGTCGACGGCGTTCGCATCGTGGGGGTCGACTCCAGCGAGCCCGACCTCAACGAGGGCAAGGTCGGCCGCGTCCACTACGACTGGATCCGCCGCCAGTTCGAGGAGCCCGCGGCGCTGAAGGTGTTCGTGCTGCACCACCACCTGCTGCCGATCCCCGGCACCGGGCGCGAGCGCAGCACGGTGATGGATGCCGGCGACCTGCTCGAGGTGCTCATCAACGCCGGCGTGCAGGTCGTGCTTTCCGGGCCACAAGCACGTGCCGTACGTCTGGCGGCTGGAGAACATGTACGTCGCCAACGCCGGCACGGTGTCGTCCTTGCGGGTCCGCGGGTACACCAAGCCGTGCTACAACGTGCTGGAGTTCGACGGCGACCAGGTCCAGCATCCACCGCCGGTTCCCGTTCGGCGACAGCCACGTGATGACCCACTTCTCGCTCGCGGGCGATCAGCTCCATCGCGAGCACGAGGCGCCCATCCAGCAACGCACCGTGCCCGTCGGCGAGTAGCGACCACCTCGCGACACCGAACCGACACGCGGCATCGCCCCGAGGAGGGAATCCACCGATGCGAACCGTGGTGCTCGTCGACGGCGAGCACTACCCACCGGTGACCCGATGGGCGCATCGCGACCGCGACCGAACGCGGCCACGAGGTGGTCGGCGCTGTCTTCGTCGGCGGCATCGAGAAGATCGACCCGGGTTCGCTGCCCGACCTCGGCGTTCCGAGCGTGGCGGCGGGACCCGACCGCATGGCCGGCGCTCGCCGACGCGATCGACGCGATGGCGGCCCCGAGGTCGTGCTCGACCTGTCGGACGAGCCGGTTCTCGGCTACCGCGAGCGCATGGAGCTTGCGGCGCGTGGCACTGACGCGCGGCGTGCCGCTACGTGGGCGCCGGACTTCCGGCTCGCGCCGCCCGCTCGACGGCCCGCCGTCCCGGTCCCCACGATCGCCGTGATCGGCACGGGCAAACGCACCGGGCAAGACCGCCATCAGCGGCGAGGTCGCCCGGCTCGCCGCGCGCCGCGGCGCTGCACCCCGGTCGTCGTGGCGATGGGCAGGGGAGGGCCCGCCGAGCCGCAGGTCGCCGAGGCGGGCAGCGTCGACCTCGATCGGCTCGTCGAGCTGGTCCGCGACGGCCAGCACGCGGCCTCCGACTACCTCGAGGACGCCCTCACCACCGGCGTGACGACGATCGGCGCGCGGCGGGCCGGCGGCGGCCTCGCGGGAGCGCCGTACGCCACGAACGTCCGGGAGGCCGCCGAGCTGGCCGCGGCTCGTTCGACCCGGGGTCGCTCGTCCTCGAGGGCAGCGGCGCCGCCGTCCCTCCCGTGCCGTGGGACGCGGGCGTCCTGGTCGTGCCCGGCGAGCGCTGCCGCCCGAGTACCTGGGGGGCTATCTCGGGCCCCTACCGGCTGTTGCGCTCCGACCTGGCGGTTGTTACCATGGCTTCCGGCCCGCTTCTGGGCCCGAGAACCTCCCCGCACTGCGCTCCCACGTCCTCCGGTTCCTGGATGGTCGCAGCTGCTGGTCACCGACTTCATCCCGGTGCCTCTGGCGGACGTGCAGGGCGCGCGGGTGTTCTTCGCCACCACCGCGCCGGGCGGCGTGGCCGCGCGACAGGTCGAGCATCTCGCAGGCGGCCACGGATGCGAGGTCGTGGGGTGGAGCGCGCGGCTGGCCGACCGGGCCGGGCTCGCGGAGGACCTCGATGCAGCCCAGGGATACGACGTCCTCCTCACGGAGCTGAAGGCCGCCGCCGTCGACATCGGCGTCGAGCGAGCCCTCGCTCGAGGGGCGGAGGTCGTGTTCGTGGACAACCGCGCGGTCGTCGTGGAGGGGTCGATCGACCTCGACACGGCGCTGGGCGACATGCTCGACCTCGCCAGGGCGCGAGCCGCGGTCGCCCGACGGGGGACGAGCCGGTGAACCAGAGGGAACCCAAGACCACCCACATCGTGATCACCGACCGTGAGCCCGGCCTGCCCTTCTCCAAGGGCTTGATGGCCTCGCAGGTCATGGTGACGGGCCTGTCGCCGTACCGCGCGTATCAGGTCGCCGAGGCGATCGAGGACCAGCCTGCACGAGCCGGGGATGCGACTCGGTCACCAGCGATGAGCTCGCCGACGTCGCGCACGCGGTGATCGCCGAGATCGCGGGCGACCGATACGCGAAGAACTTCGTCCGCTGGCGCGAGGTCGAGCGGCTCGACGTCCCGCTCGTGATCCTGATCGGGGGCACGACCGGGGTCGGCAAGTCCACGATCGCGACGCAGCTCGCGGCGCGTCTGGGCATCGTCCGCGTGGTCGCGACCGACGCCATCCGCGAGGTCATGCGCTCGATGCTCTCGCCCGAGCTGATGCCCACGTTGCACACGTCCTCGTTCCACGCCGACCTGGCGCTGCGGGAGCCCGGCAAGTCGGCCGACCCCCTGCTGCTCGGGTTCCGCGAGCAGACCGCCGCGGTCTCCGTGGGCATCAACGCGCTGATCGAACGGGCGGCCACCGAGGGCACGGGCATCATCATCGAAGGCGCGCACATCGTGCCCGGATTCCTCGATCTGGATGCGCACGCCGGACCGGTATCCTGGCGGTGCCGTTCATCCTCGGTGTCGACGACGAGGGCCGGCATCTCACCCACTTCGCGACCCGCGAGGAAGCGGTGGCCACGCGGCCGGCCGAACGGTACTCGGCAGGATTCGAGAACATCCGGCGGCTCCAGAAGCTACGTCAAGAGCCAGGCGCTCTCCCACGGCGTGCCGGTGCTGCCGAACTACAGCTTCGACCAGTCGATCGCCGCGGTGATGGACCTGGTGATGGAGCGCGCCACCGCAGCGCGCCGCAGAGATCCGCGCGGCGCCGGCACGAGCCGCGACGACGAGGCGGACGACGGCCACAGAGAGGCAGGGAAGATCCGCATGAAGCTGTTCCTTGATACGGCCGATATCGAGGAGATCCGAGAGATCCAGCCGCTGGGGCGTGCTGTCGGGCGTCACGACCAACCCTTCGCTGGTCGCGAAGGAGGGCCAGGACCCCGACATCGTCTGGAAGGAGATCCTCGAGGCCGTTCCCGGCGACATCTCGCTCGAGACCACCGAGACGCGAGGCCGACGCGATGTACGAGCAGGGGGTCGGGCTCTCGCAGATGGCGCCGAACGCGGTCGTGAAGGTCCCGATGACGACCGACGGGCTCACGGCGGGCAAGCGACTGATGGACGACGGGATCAAGATCAACGTCACGCTCGTGTTCTCGCCCGCCCAGGCGATCCTGGCGGCCGAGATCGGCGCGTACATCGTCTCGCCGTTCCTCGGCCGGCTCGATGACGTCGGCAGCGACGGCATGGGTATGCTGCGCGCGATCACCGAGATCTACGCGGTGCAGGGCTACGACACCAACGTGCTGGCCGCCTCGCTCCGCCACCCCATGCATGTCATCGAATCGGCGATGGCCGGCGCAGACATCGCGACCATGCCTTACGACGTCTTCACCAAGCTGGTGAAGCACCCATTGACCGACCAAGGCCTGGACAAGTTCCTGGCCGACTGGCACACGCTCCAGAACGACCTGAAGGGAGAGGCATAGCCTCATGGACACCACGACCGACCGCAGCGCCCTCGAGCAGAAGCTCATACCCGAGCTGCAGCGCATCGCCCAGGACATGGGCATCGAGGGCACGCAACGGCTCCGCAAGGCGGGCCTGATCGACGCGATCGTCGCGGGCGGCAACGGCAGCCCGGCGAAGGCCGGCGCCGGAGCCACCGCCGAGGCCACCGGGCGACCGCGCCCCCGCGCGGCGACAACGGAGGAGAGCAGCGGCGGCGCCGCATCAGGCGCCGCTGCCGAGGCGTCGTCCGACCGACACGGCGCCCGCGCCCGGCGGCACGCAGCCGAGGGCCGGAGTCAACGGACGAAGACCGGTCGGGCGACCGGCGCGGACGACGGGGTCGCGACGACCGAGGTCGCGGCGACGCGACCGTGACGAGTCGCAGCCGGACGAGCGCGGCCGTGGCGACCGTGGTCCTGGACAGGGCCAGCAGGGCCAGGGCGGCCAGGGTGGCCAGGGCGGGGACCGCGGCAGGCGGCAGCGTCCTTCTCGCGAGGAGCGCCGGCGCAACCGTGAGGAGCGCCGCGTCCGCGAAGAGCAGGAGCGCGCCGAGGAGATCCTGACCGCGCCGACGCAGACCGGGATCCTCGACCTGCTCCCCGATGGATACGGCTTCATGCGCACGTCCGGGTACACGCCCGGGTCCGAGGACATCTACGTCTCCCTCTCGCAGGTTCGCAAGATGTCGCTGCGCAAGGGCGACGTCGTGACCGGCAAGGTGCGCAAGGCCCGCGACAACGAGAAGTACTGGGCCTTGCTCGAGGTCGAGTCCGTGAACGACATGGACCCCGAGAAGGCGAAGGACCGGCCCAACTTCGACAAGCTCACGCCGCTGTTCCCGGAGGAGCGGTTCCGCCTCGAGAACGCGCCGCTCGCCGTGGCCGAGCGCATCATCGACATGATCGCGCCGATCGGCAAGGGTCAGCGCGGCATGGTCGTGTCGCCGCCGAAGGCGGGCAAGACCACGATCCTGAAGCAGATCGCCAACGGCATCGTCGCGTCGAACCCCGAGGTGCACCTGATCGTGCTGCTCGTCGACGAACGGCCCGAAGAGGTCACGGACTGGCAGCGCACGGTCTCGGCCGCCGAGGTCGTGTACTCGACCTTCGACAAGCCCACCGATCAGCACGTGCAGGTCACCGAGCTGGTGCTGGAGCGCGCGAAGCGCCTGGCCGAGCAGGGGCAGGACGTCGCCATCATCCTGGACTCGCTCACGCGACTGGCGCGCGCCTACAACCTGGCGATGCCCACCTCGGGCAAGATCCTGTCCGGGGGTATCGACTCCGCAGCCCTCTATCCGCCGCGCCGCTTCTTCGGCGCAGCCCGCAACATCGAAGAGGGCGGATCCGTGTCGATCATCGCCAGCGCCCTGATCGAGACGGGCTCGCGCATGGACGAGGGGATCTTCGAGGAGTTCAAGGGCACGGGCAACATGGAGATCCGGCTCGACCGGCAGCTCGCGGAGAAGCGTCTGTTCCCCGCGATCAACGTCGATGCGAGCGGCACGCGCAAGGAGGAGCTGCTGCTCCCGCCCGCCGAGCTCGCGCAGGTGATCAAGCTTCGCCGGGTCCTCCACGCGCTGGAGCCCGGCGCCGCGCTCGAGCTGCTCACCGACAAGATCCGGGCCACCAAGTCCAACGAGCAGTTCCTGAAGGAGATCGCGAAAACCGGAAGCTGATCCTCGGCGCGCCTCGCCCGGGAATAGCGAGGCGTTGTTACGGAGTGAACGGTACCCTTGCACGACGTCTGGGGAGCCCGGCGCGGCGCCCAGAAGGAGACATGACCCACGATGAAACCGGACATCCACCCCGACTACCAGATCGCTGACGTCCACTGCTCGTGCGGGAACACGTTCCAGACCCGCTCGACCGTCAGCGAGATCCGCGCGGAGATCTGCTCGAACTGCCACCCGTTCTACACGGGCAAGCAGAAGCTCGTCGACACCGGCGGCCGCGTCGAGCGCTTCCAGCGCCGGGCCGAGAAGACCAAGCAGGCGCAGCAGGCCGCGAAGGCATAGGCCGGTCACCGCCGCGATGGCCGACGAAGATCCGTCAGCGCAGACGCCCACGCACCTCTACGGCGGCCAGGCCGTCGTGGAGGGCGTGATGATGCGCGGCGCCCACCATTGGGCGGTCGCCGTCCGCCGTCCGGCCGGCGACATGCACGTCGAGTCTCACGACATCGAGTCGGTCGCCGACGCGCACCCGATCCTTCGCAAGCCGTTCCTGCGAGGGATCATCGTCCTGGGCCAGTCGCTCGCGATCGGCATCCGCGCGCTGATGATCGCGGCCAATCAGTCGGTCGAAGACGAAGAGCAACTCACGTCGAGGCAAGTGGGGGTCTCGCTGGCGATCGCGCTCCTGCTGTTCGTCGGCGTCTTCATCCTCGGGCCCACGGCCGCCTTCGCCTGGGTGGAGGATCGGTTCGGCGGCGGCGTGCTGACGTTGATCGCCGAGGGGCTGTTCCGTGTTGCTGCTGTTCGTGGGCTACCTGTGGCTGATCGGCCGCACGAAGGACATCCACCGAGTGTTCATGTACCACGGCGCCGAGCACAAGACGATCGCCGCCTTCGAGCACGACGTCGAGCTGGACGATCCCCGACGCGATCGACGGCTACCCCAAGGAACACGTCCGCTGCGGCACGAACTTCCTGATCATCGTCATGGTGATCACGATCTTCGTGTTCACGCTCTTCGGCACCCCCGGCATCTGGTGGCGGATCGGCTCGCGCATCGTCGCGATCCCCGTGATCGCGGGCATCGCCTACGAGGCGCTGCGCCTGGGCGCACGCTTCCCACGCTCGCTGGTCATGCGAACGCTGATGGCGCCGGGCATCTGGCTCCAGAAGATCACCACCCAGGAGCCCACCGGCGATCAGATCGAGGTCGCCGTCGCCTCCTTCAGGGAGGTTCGGCGCAGGGAAGAGGAAGCGGCGGGCGCACCGGGCTAGGGCTGGAACGAACGGGGCATCGTTCCAGGTCGTTGAAACGCGGTCCGAGCGGCCGCAATATGCTCGGTGAAACCGACCGGATTCCCCTCAAGGGAGGTTCGCCCCATGCCCACCAGCGACCTCGATCTGCCGTTGCTGCCCAGTGCCGAACAGATCAAACGCCGAGAGTTCGCCACCGTCCGCCGTGGCTATGACCCCGAACAGGTGCGCGACTATCTCGAGGCCGTCGCCACCCAAGTCCAGACGCTGGAGAAGGACCTGAAGGATGCCCGTCTCAAGCTCGAGTCCAAGGCCGCCGAACCGGCCCCGCCGATGCCCGCCGAGCCCAAAGGCGACCCGTACGAGCGGATCTCGAAGCGGTTCGCCGGCCTGATCGCCACCGCCGACCGCGAGGCGAGCCGCATCGTGGATGAGGCCAACACCGAGGCGGACCGCGTGGTGGTCGAGGCCAAGACCCAGGCGGATCGTATCCGGGTCGACGCGCAGAGTCGGGCGGAGCAGGACCGCCAGCAGGGACACGAGGCGCTCGAAGGCGCGCGAGACGAAGCCGATCGCATCCTCGCCGGGCTCACCGCCCGGCGCGACCTGCTCGTGGGGCAGCTCCAGGAGATGCAGTCGCGTCTGCTCTCGGTGGCGAAGGACCTCGAGGTCGTCGTGGAGTCGCCCCCCGCCGTCGAAGACGAAGCCGAGACGGCGAGCGCCGAAGCCGAGCCGGAGGCGGGCGCGGACGGCGAGACGGTGACCGTGACCGACGCCGAGGACGACCGAAACCGAGACCGTGGCCCAGGCCGAAGGGACGGGCCCAGAGGCGTCCGAGGACCTCGTCGACCCCCGCTACGAGGACCTGTGGGTCTCGGGGGAGGACACCCCGCAACCCACCCGTGAGGTCGACCTGGACGACCTGTTCGCCGGGGGCGCGTCCGATGAGGACACCGACACGGCGGTCGACATCCCCGACCTCGCATCCATCGAGCTCGACTTCGAGGACGACCGCCCGGACCCCGGCGCCTCGTCGTAGGCACACGGCTCCTGCGGCGCACCGCGTGGCGTCGCGTCGCGGGCGATCGCGGTCCGCGGCTGGGATGATCGGTCCATGGCGACCGATCTGGAACATCGGCTGCGGGACGTGGAGGCCCGGTACGAGCAGGTGGCGGCCGAGATGGCCACGCCGGAGGTCTCGGCCGACCCCGATCGCATGCGTGAGCTGGGGATCGCGCTCGCCGAGCTGGAGGAGATCGTCCACCCTTTTCGCGAGTACGTGGCCGCATCCGGTCAGTCGCGAGACGCCGCGAGACCTGGCGCTGTCCGAAGCCGATCCGGAGATGCAGGCATTCTTCGAAGAGGAGGCGGAACGCGCGGAGCAGCGGGCGGACGAGCTTCGCGCCACGCTCGAACACCTGTTGGTTCCGAAGGACCCCAACGACGGAAAGGATCTGATCGTCGAGATCCGCGCGGGCGCGGGCGGGCAGGAGGCCGCGCTCTGGGCGGGCGAGCTCTTCGAGATGTACCGACGCTTCGCCGAGCGCCACCGCCTGAAGACCGATGTGCTCGCGTCCTCGCCGAGCGACATCGGTGGGTTCAAGGAGGTCTCGCTCGAGGTCCGAGGCAAGACGGCGCACGCCAAGCTCAAGCACGAGTCCGGGGTGCACCGTGTGCAGCGCGTGCCCGTCACCGAGTCGTCGGGCCGCATCCACACCTCCACCGCGACCATCGCCGTGCTCCCCGAGGCCGAAGACGTCGAGGTCGAGCTCCGTCCGGAGGATCTGAGGATCGAGGTGTACCGATCCAGCGGCCCCGGCGGGCAGTCGGTCAACACGACCGATTCGGCGGTGCGCGTCGTGCACCTGCCGACCGGCATCAAGGTCGAATGCCAGGAGGAGCGCTCCCAGCTCCAGAACAAGGAGAAGGCCCTGCGCTACCTGCGCGCGCGGCTCCTGCAGAAGGCCCAGGACGAGGCCCAGGCCAAGGAGGCCGCGGCACGCCGTTCCCAGCTCGGGACCGGCGACCGCGCGGAGAAGATCCGGACCTACAACTTCCCCGACGGCCGCGTCACCGACCACCGCATCAAGTACACGTCGCACCAGCTTCAGGACGTCCTGGCGGGGGGACAGGAGCTCGACGGGTTCGTCGACCGGCTCAACGCCGCCGAGCGATCCGAACAGCTGGCGGGCGACGCCCAGGAGCGATGAGACCCGCGGCGGTGGTTCGCAGGGCCACCGACTACCTCGCGCGTCACGACGTGGAAAGCCCGCGCACGACCGCGGAGCTCCTGCTCGCCGGGGTCCTCGAGACGGACCGGACCGGCATCTACTCCCGGGAGCATGGGCTGAGCGCCGCCGAGGCCAAGGCCTTCGGCCGGGCCTTGTGCCGTCGATGCACGGGCACCCCCACCCAGCACATCACGGGAACCCAGGCCTTCCGCCACATCGTCGTGGCCGTGCGGCCGGGTGTGTTCATCCCCCGGCCCGAGACGGAGGTGCTCGTCGAGGAGGTGTTGCGCGCCCTCGAGCCGGTGCCGTCGCCGATCGTCGTCGACGTGGGGACCGGCACCGGCGCGATCGCGCTCGCCGTGGCCGACGAGCGGCGGGATGCGCGTGTGCTCGCCACGGACCTCGATCCGGCCGCCGTGGCGCTCGCTCGCGAGAACGCCGCCCGGCTCGCCTCGACGATCGAGATCCTCCTGGGGGACGGGCTCGACCCCGTCCCGGCGTCGCTCGCAGGTCATGTCGACGCGGTCGTCAGCAACCCTCCCTACGTGGAGCGGGATGCGTTCGACGGGCTGCCCGCCGAGGTGCGGGCCGATCCCGTCTCGGCGCTCGTGGGTGGGCTCGAGGTCTACGCGGCGTTGTTCGAGGACGCCGCCACCGTGCTCCGCCGAGGGGGGATCGTCGCCGTCGAGATCGCCGAGACGATGGCGGGCGCGGTGGCGGACCTGGCCGTCGCCGCCGGATTCGACGCTCCGATCACGGTGGCCGACCTCAACGGCCGCGACAGGGTGATCGTCGCGAGGCTCGCGTGAAGTCCGACCCGATCGCCGACGCCGCAGCCGCGGCACGGCGAGGCGAGCTGATCGTCATGCCGACCGACACCGTCTACGGCATCGGCACCGCGCCCGGCGTCGAGGGCGCGACCGCCCGGCTGTTCGACGCGAAGGTGCGGGACCGACGACCGCGCCCTTCCCGTGCTCGTCGGGTCCCTGCAGGAAGCCGAGCGGATCGCGCGTCGTGGATGAACGCGCCGCGCGGCTCGCGGCCTCCTGCTGGCCCGGGGCCCTCACCCTGGTGCTGGAACGCGGGCCCTCGAGTCGCGATTGGGATCTCGGCGGGGACCCCACCACGGTCGGTGTCCGGGTGCCGCGCCATCGCCTGGCCGCGGCCGTGCTCGCGCGCTCGGGCCCGTTGGCGGTCACCAGCGCCAACCGGTCTGGGAGCGCGCCCTTGGAGACCTGCGACGAGCTCGAGGAGACGTTCGGCGACCTGGTCGCGGTCTACCTGTGTGACGAGGCCCCTCTCGTCGGCGATGCCTCCACCGTCGTGGACCTGGCTCACGGCCCGGCCCGGCTGCTCCGCCGGGGACAGGTCCCGCTCGAACGCATCGAGGGGTCGCTCGAAGAAGGGCCGCTGCTAGACTCGCGGCCCTCGTCATGACCGCCATCCTCGTCATGTGCACGGGCAACATCTGCCGCTCCCCGATGGCCGAGGGGCTGCTGCGTGATGCGCTCCTGGCGCGGTTCGCGGACCGCGCGCCCGCGGTGTCCTCGGCCGGAACGGCCGGCCTCGAGGGTTCGGGCGCCCGTCCCGAGTCGATCCATGGCCGCGGCCGAGCTCGGCAGTGACATCGCTCGCCACCGAGCGCGCGTCGTGGCGCCCTCCATGCCTCGGGAGGCGGACCTGGTGGTGTGCATGGCGATGGAGCACGTCGATGACCTCGTGCGCTCCGACCCTGGGCTCCGGGCCAAGACCTTCAGCCTGAAGGAGCTCACGCGGCTGCTCGAGGGGCTTGGGGAGGCCGACGGCGACGCGCGGCCGGACGACCTCCAGGCACGGATCGCCCAGGCCGACGAGCTCAGGCGCTCGGGATTCACCGGGAACCCGCACGACGACGACGTCGCGGATCCCCTCGGCATGCCGCTGGATGCCTACCGCGCGATCGCGTGGGAGCTCGATCGGTGGATCGCCCGCCTCGTGGACGGACTGTACGGAACCGTCGACCTGCCGGCCGCGAGCGAGGGAGCCTGAGCCGTGCGCATCGCGATGGGCAGCGATCACGCGGGCTACCCGCTGAAGGAGGACCTCAAGGAGTTCCTCACCGGCCATGGTCACGCGGTCCTCGACTGCGGCACCGATTCGACCGAACCCGTGGACTATCCGCTGTTCTGCGCGGCGGCGGCGCGAGAAGGTGGCAGGCGGCGAGGCGGACCGCGGGATCGTGCTCGGGGGTTCGGGTCAGGGGGAGCAGATCGCGGCCAACAAGGTGCGCGGGATCCGCGCCGCGCTCTGCCATGACCTGTACCTGGCGCAACTTTCGCGCGAACACAACGATGCCAACGTGTTGAGCATGGGCGCCAGGGTGGTCGCGCCCGAGTACGCACGCGAGGTCGCCCGAGTATGGCTGGCCACCGAGTTCCAGGGTGGCCGGCATGTCCCGAGATTGGAGCAGATCGCGCAGATCGAACGAGGGGAGTCACCGAGATGACGAACAGGGAGTACGCAGCGGACTGGGAGGCCCTGAAGGCCACCGATCCGGAGGTCGCCGAGGCGCTGGTGAACGAGCTGGAGCGCGAACGGACGAACCTTCGCTTGATCGCATCCGAGAACTACGCGAGCCCGGCGGTCCTGGCCGCTCTCGGCTCCACCATGAACGACAAGTACGCCGAGGGCTACCCCGGCCGCCGCTACTACGGTGGCTGTGAGTTCGTCGACGTCACAGAACAGCTCGCGATCGATCGCGCGAAGGCCCTCTTCGGGGCCGAGCACGCCAACGTACAGCCCCATTCCGGCGCCTCGGCCAACATGGCCGTGTTCGGGGCGTTCCTGACGCCCGGCTCCGACGACAAGGTGCTGGGGATGGTGCTGGCGCACGGCGGGCACCTCACCCACGGCTCCCCGGTCAACGTCAGCGGCAAGTGGTTCAACTTCATCGGCTACGAGGTGGACCGGGAGACCGAGCGGCTCGACATGGACCGGATCCGCGACCTCGCGAAGGCGGAGCGGCCGAAGATCATCTTGAGCGGCTACACCGCCTACCCGCGTGACATCGACTTCGCGGCGTTCCGCCAGATCGCCGACGAGGTGGGCGCCCTGCTGTGGGTGGATGCCTCGCACTTCATCGGCCTGGTGGCCGGCGGCGCGTACAGCTCGCCGGTTCCCTATGCCGACGTCGTCACCTTCACGACGCACAAGGCGCTGCGCGGGCCTCGCGGGGCGATGATCCTGTGCAAGGAGGAACAGGCCAAGGCCATCGACAAGGCCGTGTTCCCCATGATGCAGGGCGGTCCGCTCGAACACTGCATCGCCGCCAAGGCCGTGGCGCTCAAGGAGGCCTCGACCCAGGAGTTCCGGGACTACGCCGAGCGCACCGTTCGCGACGCGCGCGCCCTCGCGGCCGGCCTGGGGGATGAGGGGCTCCGCATCGTCTCCGGTGGCACGGACTCGCATCTGATCCTGGCGGACCTTCGGCCGTTGGGGATCGACGGCAAAACGGCGGAGGCCGTCGCAGACGAGGTGGGCATCGCGCTCAACAAGAACCAGATCCCCTACGACCCCAACCCGCCGTCGACGCCCTCGGGCATCAGGGTCGGCACGCCGGGCCCGTCGACGCTGGGCATGGACGAGCCCGAGATGCGTGAGATCGCGAGCATCATGGGCGACGTGATGAAGAGCCCCGAGGACTCCGGCGTCAAGGAGAAGGCTCGCGCGCGGGTCCGCGACCTGATGCAACGGTTCCCGCTCTACCCGTAGGGTGACCGGCCTCTCGTCACCGGCCTGGTTGCCGCGCCGCGACCGGGCCACCACACTGGCGCCAGCGTGAGCGCCTACCTGTTGATCTTCCTCGTGAGCGCGGGGACGACGTTCCTGGCCACGCCGCTCGTGCGACGGCTCGTGATCCGGATCGGCGCGATCGATCGTCCGGGCGACCGGAAGGTTCATCCCGTGCCCACGCCCACGATGGGCGGCCTGGCGATGTACGTGGGGTTCCTCGCGGGCCTGGGACTGTCGTTCGTCCTGCCGTTCTTCTCGGCGATGCGCGCAGGCAGCCCGGAACCGCTCGCCGCACTGGTGACCTGCACGCTCATGGTCGGCCTCGGCGTCATCGATGATCGGCGCGGGACGTCCGCACTGGCCAAGGGGACCGCGCAGATCTTCATCGCCGGCGTCCTGGTGCTGATGGGCGCCTCGCTGGCCTACTTCTGGCTCCCGGGGCTCGGCGTGGTCGACCTCACGCCCGACCTCGCGGCCCTGCTCACGATCCTGTGGGTGCTGGCGATCGCGAACGCGGTGAACCTGGTCGACGGCCTCGACGGGCTGGCGGCGGGCATGGTGGCGATCGCCGCCGGGGCGTTCTTCATCTACGTGGTGCGCACGCCGAGCTCGTTCGGCGACGCGTCGGCCGCGGCGCTGCTGTCGGCGATCACCGTGGGCATCTGCGTCGGCTTCCTGCCGTGGAACTTCCATCCCGCCAAGATCTTCATGGGTGACTCGGGATCGATGTTGCTGGGGATGCTGGTGGCGACGTTCACGATCTCGGGTGTCGGCCGGAACCCGCTCCCGCCCTCCGGGGGCGACCTCGCCGCGATCGCGGGCGTCCTGGTCGTTCCCCTGTTGGTGTTGTTCATCCCGTTCCTGGACGTGGCGCTCGCTGTGGCGCGACGGACGTTCCGCGGACAGGGGATCGGCCACGCAGACAAGGAGCACATCCATCACCGCCTGATGGAGATCGGGCACAGCCACTCGCGAGCGGTCCTGCTGATGTACCTGTGGAGCGTGCTGATCTCGGGGAGCGCGCTCGCGGTGGGGCTCATCGATGGCCGGACGACCGTGGGGCTGATCCTGCTGGGGGCGGTGATCCTGTTCCTGATCACGGCGTTGCCCGCGCTCGACCGATGGCGCCGGCCCAACGGTGGCCCCCCCGAGCAGGGCCCCGTGGACGGCGAC
This sequence comes from uncultured Actinomycetes bacterium, assembly GCA_963758715.1. Classification (GTDB taxonomy): domain Bacteria; phylum Actinomycetota; class UBA4738; order UBA4738; family HRBIN12; genus JAOUEA01. Next base: position 267,249 of record CAVWWK010000004.1, on the reverse strand, counting down.
GCGCCGGCGGCGCCGTCCACGGAGCACCCCGCCTGAGGTTGCTCCATCCTGCCCCTTGTCCGTTCCGTACAAGTGGTCGATGATGCATGTCCGATCCCGCCGGGTGCGGGAGCGGTTACGACGGGTGATGATCGCCCCGCCGCAAGGCCCTCACGGGCGGGGTGGAAAAGGGGGTGGAGGTGCCGAACGAGATCGACGTGCGCGTCGAGCGCGTCACGAAGGTGTTCGGTGGCGTTGCCGCGGTGGACGACCTGTCGCTCGACATCGAGGAGGGGGAGTTCTTCTCGATGCTGGGCCCGTCGGGGTGCGGCAAGACCACGACGCTCCGCATGATCGGCGGGTTCGAGGATCCCACCTACGGCACGGTCTACCTCGGCGGACGAGACGTCACGGACCTGCCTCCGTACAAGCGAGACGTCAACACGGTTTTCCAGTCCTACGCCCTGTTCCCACACCTGAACGTGGCGGACAACGTGGCGTTCGGCCTGCGACGCAAGAAGGTCCCCAAGGACGAGATCGCGACGCGCGCGAAGGAGGCGATGCGGCTCGTCGACCTGACCGGCTTCGAAGACCGCAAGCCACCGCAGATGTCGGGCGGCCAGCAGCAGCGCGTGGCCCTCGCCCGCGCCCTGGTCAACCAGCCGAAGGTCCTGCTGCTCGACGAACCCCTCGGCGCTCTGGACCTCAAGCTGCGCAAGCAGATGCAGCTCGAGCTCAAGCGCATCCAGCAGGAGGTGGGGATCACGTTCATCTACGTGACCCACGACCAGGAAGAGGCCATGACGATGTCCGACCGGTTCGCGGTCATGCGCCTGGGCAAGATCGAGCAGCTCGGGGCCCCCGAGGAGGTCTACGAGAACCCCGCGACCGAGTTCGTCGCGGGGTTCCTGGGCGCCTCCAACATGCTGGAAGGCCAGGTTCGCGAGACGACGGATGGTGTGGCGACCGTGCAGCTGAGCGCGGGGGGCACCGTGAAGGTGCCCTCGGATCGCATCCCCGCCGACGCCGGCGAGCGCCTCAAGGTGGGCGTGCGCCCCGAGAAGCTCACGATCACCCTCGGCGAGAACGGCGCCTCGCAGGAGAACCACGTCAAGGGCACGGTCACGATGAGCACGTACATCGGCGTGAGCCACCAGTACAAGATCGAGTCCGTGGGAGGCACGACGATCACCGCCTACGTCCAGAACCTCGGTGAGGGCCAAGCACCGCGCCAGGGAGATGCCGTCACGGTGTCGTGGAGCCCGCAGAACACTTTCGCGGTCACGCCGCAGGAAGACCTGAACCTCGAGGAGGAAGAAGAATGACAGACGATCGCCCCAGCCGGATGCCAGGGTCCGAGAGCGCGTTCATGCGGGGCATGACGCAGCGCCGGGTCTCCCGCCGGGACCTGATCAAGTACGGCGGGGCGACCGTGGGCACGTTGAGCCTCGCATCCATCCTCGCCGCCTGCGGCGGCTCCACCACCCCTCCGGGCGCTGCCACGGGACCCGCGGTCGACTTCGGCGCCGAACCGGGAAGCTCGCTCAACTTCGCGAACTGGCCGCTCTACATCGACACGGCCAAGGACGAGAACGGCGATCGCGTTCACACGTCGCTGGTGATGTTCGAGGAAGAGACGGGCATCGCGGTCAACTACGAGGACGTGATCAACGGCAACGACAGCTTCTTCGGCAAGCTGTTGCCGCAGCTCCAGGCCGGGCAGGACACGGGCTGGGACATCATCGTCATCACGAACGGGCGAGAGTTCGTGAACCTCACGACCAACGGGTGGGTCGACCGAGCTCGATCCGTCCATGCGTCCCAACTTCGACGCGAACGCCGCCACCTGGGCCAAGGACCCCGAGTTCGATGAGGCCAACAAGTACTCGATGGCCTGGCAGTCGGGGCTCACGGGCGTGGGCTACAACCTCGACAAGGTCAGCGGCCCGCTCACCAAGATGGACGACCTCATGAACCCCGACATCGTGGGGACGAACGCGATCGGCATGTTGAACCAGGACATGCCCGACGTCGTGATGATCAACCTCGGCATCACGCCGGCGGACTCGGGGCCCGAGGAGTGGAAGGAGGCCGCCGCCTGGATCCAGATGCTGAAGGACTCCGGCACGGTGCGCCAGTTCTACGACCAGGGCTACATCGACGACTTCACCGCCGGGAACCTGTCGGCCTCGATGGCGTGGTCGGGCGACGTCCTGTACTACAAGCTCTGGGAGAACTACCCCTTCGAGTTCATCGTGCCGGAGGGCGGCGCCCTCCTGTGGATCGACAACATGCTGATCCCGCGAACTCGGCCAACCCGCAGGGCGCGCTCCAGCTGATGGACTTCGTCTACACGCCCGAGGTCGCGCAGCTGATCACCGAGTGGGTGGCCTACATGTCGCCCGTGCCCGCCGTGCAGGACCTGCTCGCCGACCACGCGAAGACGGAGAAGGACCCCGCCACCGCCAAGGCGCTCGACGGCATGGCCAACAACAAGTTCCTGTGGCCGGACGAGGCGCTGCTGGAGAAGACACCGTTCGGGCGCAACCTCACCACCGAAGAGGAGCGGGACGAGTGGGACGCGATCTTCGTCCCGCTGTCCGAGAGCTGACCTCGAGGAAGCTGAACACATGACCGTGGAGGGAGGGCACGAGTCGCTCGGCGACGCGCTCGCCGCCGAGCACGTCCTCACCGCGGGCGGTGACGAGCCGCCGGAGCGCGCCGACCAGGTCCTGGCGAAGCGGCAACGTCGCGTCGCGTACGGCCTCCTCGCGCCGGGCACGATCTACCTACTGATCGCGTTCATCGTTCCGATGTTCATCGTGGTGTTCACGTCGTTGCAGAGCGGCGGCTTGCTCTCGGGCGGCTACACCTTCACGTGGGAGTTCAGCAACTACACGGACGCGTTCTCCCAGTACAAGGGCTTCTACGCGAAGTCGCTCCTGTACTCGGGGATCGCGACCGTGATCTGCATCCTGCTGGCCTACCCGATGATGTACTGGGTCGCGTTCTACGGCGGGCGCTGGAAGTCGACCCTGTTCTTCCTGATCCTGGTCCCGTTCTTCGTGTCGTTCGTCATCAGGACCGTGCAGTGGAAGTTCATCCTCGCCGACGACGGGCTGTTGTTCGCACCGTTGAAGAGCATCGGGTTGCTGCCCGAGGACTTCCAGGTGCTGGCTACGCCGACCGCGGTGATCGCCGGCATCACGTACAACTTCCTGCCGTTCACCGCGCTGCCCCTGTACGTCGCGCTCGAGCGGATCGACCGACGCCTCGTGGAGGCCGCCAAGGACCTGTACGCGACGAAGTTCCAGGCGTTCCGCAAGGTGGTGCTCCCGCTCTCGTTCCCGGGCGTCTTCGCGGCCGTGGTCCTGACGTTCGTGCCGGCCGACGGGCGACTACGTGAACTCCCAGGTGCTCGGGTCTCCCCAGACCTACATGATCGGCCAGGTGATCCAGCGGGAGTTCCTGACCCAGTTCAACTACCCGATCGCCTCGGCGCTCTCGGTGATCCTGATGATCGGCATGCTGATCCTGGCGCTGATCTACGCGAAGCTGCTGGGTACCGAGGACGATGCCCTCGCCGCGGGAGCCGCCACATGAGCGCCGTCACGGTCGACCGTCCGCCCGCAACCGAGATCGAACGGCCGCCGCTGCGGAAGAAGCGCCGCCCCATCGGCCTCTACATCATGGGCATCTTCACCGTCGCCATGATCGTCTACCTGGCGAGCCCGATCTTCGTGATGATCCTCTACGGATTCAACGACATCGCGGGGGAGCGCCAGGTCGCGCGCTTCACCTGCTGCACGCTCAACTGGTGGAAGAACATCGCGGCGATCCCCCCGCTGAACGAGTCCCTGAAGACCTCGATCGCCGTGGCCGTGCCCGCCGCGCTGATCGCGACCGCGCTCGGCGCGTTGATCGGCCTGGTGCTCGGCAGGTACCGTTTCCACGGCCGCGGCGGCGTGAACTTCGTGATCTTCCTCGCGATCGCGGTGCCCGAGATCGTGCTGGGGTCGGCCCTGCTCGCGATGTTCGTGCGTCTGAACTCCACGCAGCCGGCCGGCGTCGCGATCGGCATCGGATACCCCACGATCCTGTTCTCCCACATCGGCTTCGCGATCGCGTTCGTCGCGATCACGGTCCGGGCGCGCGTGCAGGGGCTCGACCGTTCCCTGGAGAACGCCGCCCAGGACCTGTTCGCGACCCCGCTCCAGGCCTTCTTCCGTGTGACCTTCCCGCTGATCCTGCCCGGCATCGTGGCGGGATTCCTGCTGGCGTTCGTGCTGTCGCTCGACGACTTCGTCATCACGAACTTCGTCCAGGGGCAGACCAACACCTTCCCGACCTGGGTCTACGGCGCGACGCGGCTGGGCGTGCCGCCCCAGGTGAACGTCTGGGGCACGGTGTTGTTCTCGGCCGGGCTCCTGGCGGCGGGCACCAACCTCATCGTGGGCACGCGCGCGAGCAGGCGCAAGAACTGAGCGAGACCCGCGCCAGCCAGCGACGAAACCGCGTCCCCTTCGGTCCCCGTGCGGGGCGCGGCGTGCGTCCGAAACTTCGTGAAAACTTTCACAAGGTCACGAGAAAACGGCCTCGGACCTGCGGAAACGCTGTTCTCGCGATTTTGACGCCCTCGGTGGCCACCGCTATACTCCGCGCGCAATGGCTGCCCCACCTCAGCGAGATCAGGCGTGGTCGGGCATGGGGACCGGATGGAGCGTCACCGCGACCATGATCGCGGGGGTCGTCTTCTGGGGCGGCGTCGGGTACGTCATCGACCGCCTGGTCGGGGCGCCGAACGTGTTCTTCGCGTTCGGCACCGTCCTGGGTGCGGCTTGCTCCATCTACATCGTGTACCTGAGGTACGGCAAGGGAGACAGTGGCGACAGCTGAGCCCGAACTCGAGCTCGTCCGGAGGGTGCTCCCGCTCTCCGTTCCAGCCATCGCCGCAGCCGCCATCCTCGGGGGGCTGTTCGGAGGTCGTGACGCCGCGCTCTCGGCGGCGCTGGCGATCGTCGTCGTTTCCGCGAACTTCGTGTTCTTCGCGTACTCGGTCGCGTACGCGGCGCGCATCTCGCTGACGCTCCTCTACGGCGTGGCGCTGGGCGGGTTCCTCGTCCGCATGGCGGTCCTGGTCGTGCTGCTGCTCCTGCTCCAGGATCTCTCCTGGTTCTCGGTGGGCGCCTTCATCGCCGCGTTCGTCGTGTGCACGGTGGCGCTGCTGGCGGTCGAGATCCAGATGATCTCCGGCAGGATGCAGGCCGACCTGTGGAGCCTTCCCGAGGGCCGCGGGGCCGGCCGATGATGGGACTCCTCGGGCTCATCGCGGCCTTCGAGCCGCCCACCACCAAGGACTTCGTCTGGGACTGCTGGGGTCCGTCGCTGCACATCGGCGACCTCGAGTTCTGCCTCAACTTCATCAACTTCCTCGTCTTGCTCGGGATGGTCGGCTTCATCGCGTTCTTCTACTTCGGGCTGAGACGCACCAAGGTCGTGCCGAGCAAGATGCAGAGCCTCACCGAGGTGGGCATCCAGTTCGTCCGCGAGAGCATCGCCTTCCCCATGCTCGGGACCGACAGCGACAGGTTCATGCCGCTGCTCGCGACGTTCTTCTTCGCGATCTTCTTCTGGAACATCTTCGAGGTGGCGCCGGGCATCAACTTCTCCTCGAACAGCCGGATCGCCTTCCCCCTGGTGATGGCGCTCATCGCGTGGGTCACCTACAACGCGGTGGGCATCGCCAAGCACGGCTTCCTGGGATACCTGCGCCATGTGTGCTTCCCGCCGGGCGCCCCCTGGTGGCTCTACCCCCTGCTCGTGCCCATCGAGTTCTTCACCCAGATCATCATCCGGCCGATCACCCTGTCCGTCCGACTCTGGGCCAACTTCATGGCCGGCCACTTCCTGCTCGCCGTGTTCTTCCTCGGCACGATCGCGATGCTCGAGGGTGGCTTCCCCGCGGTCATCTTCGCGCCGTTCTCGTTCGCGATCGGCGTCGCGCTCGTCGGCTTCGAGATCTTCGTGTCCGGACTTCAAGCGTTCATCTTCTCCATCCTGACCGCCTCCTACATCGGCGGCGCGATGGCCGAGGAGCACTGACTCAAGGAGGCGTTGTTCATGTTGGCTCTACTCGCGCAGGCCGCCGACGCGACCGAAGGGCTCGCGACCATCGGCAAGGGCCTGGTCATCGGGCTCGCGGCGATCGGTCCGGGCATCGGGCTCGGCGTCCTCATCGGGAAGTCGGTCGAGGCCATGGCCCGTCAACCCGAATACGCCGGGCAGGTGCGGGCCACGATGTTCATCGGCATCGGTCTGATCGAGGCGCTGGCCCTGTTCGGCATCGCCTTCTCGTTCATCATCTAGAGGGGGGCCGCATCGATGGCAACGATCCTGGCGCTCCTCGCCCAAGCCGAGGAGCACACCAACGATCCGGCGGACCTCTACCCGCACTGGGAAGAGCTCGTCGTGGGCGCGCTCGCGTTCGCGATCCTGTTCTTCTTCATGTGGAAGTGGGTGCTGCCGCGGCTCAACACCATGCTCGAGGAACGCCGTTCCAAGATCCAGGGGGAGCTCGAGAAGGCCGAGACCACCCGCCAGGAGGCCGACACCCTCCTCGCGGACTACCGGGCCCAGCTCGCGAACTCCAAGGAGGAGGCCAACCGGATCATCGAGGAGGCCCGCCGCGCCGCCGACCAGGTCCGCATGGACATCCAGTCCGCGGCCGAGGAGGAGGCCCAGGCCACCGTGTCCCGGGCGCAGGAGGAGATCCGCGTGGAACGCGATCGCGTCTTCTCCGAGCTGCGTGCGCAGGTCGGGGAGATCGCCGTCGAGCTCGCCGGACGCGTGGTCGGCCAGTCCCTCGACGAGGGCGCGCATGCGCGGCTGATCGATGACTACATCGACGAGGTCACCAGCGGGAACGGACAGAACTGAGATGACGCGCGACCAGGACCTGATCCAGGGGTACGCCGAGGCCATGTTCTCGGTCGCGCGGGCCGAAGGCGTGCTGCCGGTGGTCGAGGACGAGCTGTACGGCTTCGCCAAGGCGCTCGAACAGAACACGCCCCTGCGGGAAGCGCTCACCGACGCCACGCTGCCGGCCGAGAACAAGAAGGCGGTCATGGCCGAGCTGCTCGGCGACCGTGTGAACCCGGTCACCGTCAGCCTGTTGGGCTTCGTGATCGATGCGGGGCGCGCGAAGCAGATCCCCGGCGTGGTCGAGGAGCTCGCGGAGCGCGCTGCGAGGGAACGCGACCACGCGCTCGCGGAGGTCCGCAGCGCCGTCGACCTCACCGATGCACAACGCGACCGGCTCGCCCAGGCCCTGTCGCACGCGACGGGACGCACCGTCGACGTCAAGGTCGTGGTCGACCCGACGGTCGTGGGGGGCATCGTGGCGCGCGTCGGCGACGAGGTGTTCGACGGCTCGGTCGCCACCCGGCTCGATCGAGCCAAACAACGACTCGCAACTGGACAGTAGGGAGCGTGTGACGGCATGGCTGTGAACATCGACCCGGCGAGCATCGCGGAGGCGCTCCGGAGGAACGTCGAGAGCTATTCGCCCAGCGTCGAACGCGAGGAGGTCGGCCGTGTCACCGAGACCGGTGACGGCATCTCTCGGGTGCAGGGGCTGCCGCGCACCATGGCGAACGAGCTGCTCGAGTTCCCGGGTGGCACCCTCGGGCTCGCGTTGAACCTCGACGAGGACGAGATCGGCTGCGTGATCCTGGGCGAATCCGCCCACATCGAGGAGGGCGACCCGGTCAAGCAGACCGGCACGATCCTGTCGATCCCGGTGGGGGACGGGTTCCTGGGCCGCGTGGTGGACGCCCTGGGCAGGCCGCTGGACGGCAAGGGTGCGATCCCCAGCACCGAGTCGCGGAACCTCGAGGTGCAGGCCGCGAACGTGGTGAGCCGCCAGCCGGTCAAAGAGCCGCTGTACACGGGGATCACCGCCATCGACGCCATGACGGCCATCGGGCGGGGCCAGCGCCAGCTGATCATCGGCGACCGCCAGACGGGCAAGACCGCGGTCGCCGTCGACGCCATCATCGCCCAGCGCGAGTCTTGGGGCACCGAGAACCAGGTCAAGTGCATCTACGTCGCGGTGGGACAGAAGGCCTCCACCGTCGCCGAGGTCGTCGAGACGCTCCGTGAGAACGGGGCGCTGGAGTACACGACCGTGGTCAACGCCTCCGCCTCGGACCCGGTGCCGTTCCAGTACATCGCTCCCTACGCGGGCGCGGCGCTGGGCGCGCACTGGATGTACGAGGGCGAGGCCGCCCTCATCGTCTACGACGACCTGTCGAAGCAGGCCACCGCCTACCGCACCCTCTCGCTGCTGCTCCGCCGCCCACCGGGCCGCGAGGCCTACCCGGGGGACGTCTTCTACCTGCACTCCCGGCTGCTGGAGCGTGCCGCGAAGCTCTCCGACGAGCTGGGCGGGGGCTCCATGACGGCCCTGCCGATCATCGAGACCAAGGGCGGCGACATCTCCGCCTACATCCCCACCAACGTCATCTCGATCACGGACGGCCAGATCTTCCTGGAAGCAGAGCTGTTCTTCTCGGGGGTGCGTCCCGCGATCAACGTCGGCACCTCCGTGAGCCGCGTCGGCGGCAACGCCCAGACCAAGGCGATGAAGAAGGTCGCCGGCCGCCTGCGCCTGGACCTCGCCCAGTACCGAGCGCTGGAGGCCTTCGCACAGTTCGGATCCGAGCTGGACAAGGCGTCGCAGCAGCAGCTGTCCCGGGGCGCACGGGTGATCGAGGTGCTGAAGCAGCCGCGCAACCAGCCGCTGCCCGTGGAGACACAGGTGGTCTCCGTGTACGCCGCAACGGTCAGCGCGGCTCTCGACGACCTTCCGGTGGAGGACGCGAAGCGGTTCGTGACTGAGCTCGTCCAGTTCCTGCAGACGCGCAACCCCGACATCCTCGAGACGATCGGCTCGACGGGGGAGCTCACCGAGGAGACCGAGACCAAGCTCAAGGCCGCGATCGCCGCGTTCCAAGAGACGTTCGTTCCTTCGGCCGGCGGGCCGGGGTCGGAGGCTGCGCTCGGCGAGACGACGGCGCCCGACGAGGTCAGGCCCGATGTCGGCTGGGACCGCATGTCCTCCGCCGACGACGAGCCAGGCGAGCCGGCGCCGTAGATGGGAGCCCAACTCCGCGTCGTCCGTCGACGGATCCGCTCGGTTCAGTCGACGATGAAGATCACCCGCGCCATGGAGCTCATCGCGTCCTCGCGCATCGTGAAGGCGCAGCAGCGGGTGGAGGCGTCGCGTCCGTATGCGATCCAGCTCACCGAGGCGATGGAAGACGTCGCGGCGCAGACGGGGTCGGTGTCCCACCCCTTGCTCGACGAGCGTGAGGAACCGGCGAAGGCCGGCGTGCTCGTCGTGTCGTCCGACCGCGGCCTCGCGGGCTCCTACAACTCCAACGTGCTGAAGATCGCGGAGCAGCAGCTGGGCTCGATCCGCGCCCGGGGCCTGGAGCCCGTGCTCTACATCAGCGGCAAGAAGGGTGTCGGGTACTTCCGGTTCCGGGGCGTGCCGATCCGGCAGGATTGGCAGGGCCACACCGAGGTGCCCGGCTACGAGGTGGCCGTCGCGATCGGTCGCCGGCTGATCGACGACTTCGGCGAGCGGGAGATCGACGAGCTCCACTGCGTGTACACGGACTTCCGCTCGGCGTTCACCTTGCGTGCCACCCAGCAGCGGTTCCTGCCCATCGCGCCCGAAGAGGTCACGGGCTCGGCCTCGGGACCCCGCGCCGAGTACCTGTTCGAACCCGGGCCCGAGGAGATCCTCGATCACCTGCTGCCGCAATACGTCATCGCCAGGGTCTACGCCGCGCTCCTGGAGTCGGCGGCGTCGGAGAACGCGGCCCGTCGTCGCGCGATGAAGGCGGCGACCGACAACGCGGAGGACCTCATCAAGGTCTACACGAGGCAGGCCAACCGGGCCCGCCAGGACGAGATCACGACGGAGATCAGCGAGATCGTGGGCGGGGCAGAGGCCCTGTCCGCCGCATCGGGAGAGTGACGATGTCAGCAACGACGACCGATATGAAGTCTCAGGGGAACCAGGACCATGCAAGCGGACGCGTGGTGCGCGTCATCGGCCCGGTGGTCGACGTCGAGTTCCCGCCTTCGGAGCTGCCGGAGATCAACACGGCCCTCCAGATCGACGTCCTGCTGGACGAGCAGACGACGACGATCACGTGCGAGGTGGCCCAGCACATCGGCGAGAGTCAGGTGCGCACGATCGCGCTGAAACCCACCGACGGCATGGTGCGCGGCGCCCCGGTGATCAACACCGGATCCGCGATCAGCGTGCCGGTGGGAGAGGGGGTCCTGGGCCACGTCTACAACGTGCTGGGCGAGCCGCTCGACACGACCGCGGACCAGATCCACGCGGCCGACCGTTGGCCCATCCACCGCGACAGCCCTCCGTTCGACGAGCTGGAGCCGAAGTCGGTGATGCTGGAGACAGGCATCAAGGTCATCGACCTCCTCGAGCCGTACGTGCAGGGCGGCAAGATCGGCATGTTCGGCGGCGCCGGCGTGGGCAAGACGGTCATCATCCAGGAGATGATCCGCCGGCAGGCCCAGCAGCACGGCGGCGTGTCGGTGTTCGCCGGTGTGGGGGAGCGCACCCGCGAAGGGAACGACCTGTTCCTGGAGATGACCGAATCCGGTGTGCTCGCCAACACCGCCTTGGTGTTCGGCCAGATGGACGAGCCGCCCGGTGTCCGTCTGCGCGTCGCCCTGAGCGCGCTCACCATGGCCGAGTACTTCCGCGACGTGGAGCGCAAGGATGTGCTGCTGTTCGTGGACAACATCTTCCGGTTCACACAGGCGGGCTCGGAGGTCTCGACGCTGCTCGGACGCATGCCGAGCGCGGTCGGCTACCAGCCCACGCTCGCCGACGAGATGGGCGAGCTCCAGGAGCGGATCACGTCGACGAAGGGCCGCTCGATCACGTCGCTGCAGGCGATCTACGTGCCCGCCGACGACATCACCGACCCCGCGCCGCACACCGCGTTCGCGCACCTGGACGCGACGACCGTGCTGAGCCGCGACATCGCCTCGCTGGGCATCTATCCCGCGGTGGACCCGCTCGACTCCACGTCGCGGATCCTGGACCCTCGCTACGTCGGCGAAGAGCACTACGCGGTCGCGCGACGGGTTCAGGAGGTCTTGCAGCGCAACAAGGACCTGCAGGACATCATCGCGATCCTGGGGATCGACGAGCTGTCCGAGGAGGACAAGGTCATCGTCTCACGCGCGCGCCGCATCCAGCGGTTCCTGTCCCAGCCGTTCTTCGTGGCCGAGCAGTTCACGGGCATCGAGGGCAAGTACGTGCCGGTCGAGGAGACCATCGCCTCGTTCAAGGGCATCTGTGAGGGCGAGTACGACCATCTGCCCGAGCAGGCCTTCTTCCTGGTGGGTGGCATCGAAGAAGCGATCGAGCAGGCCAAGCAGATGGAGGCCGTCTAGGCTGATGGCGCTCAAGCAGCCGAAGGCGATAGCGCCGTGACTCGACTCGCTCGACGTCCACGTCGTCACCCCCGAACGCGAACTGTGGTCGGGCCAGGCCTCGACCGTCGTCGCGCGCGGGGTGGCCGGCGAGGTGGGCATCCTGGCGGGGCACGCGCCGCTCATGATCCGCCTCGCGATCGGTCCGCTGCGGATCCTTCGCGAGGGTGAGCCCGAGATGGCGGCTGTCGTCGACGGCGGGTTCATGCACGTGACCTCCGAAGGTGGCGACACCCGGGTGGACGTGCTCGCCGCCGGCGCCCAGTTCGCGGACGAGATCGATGTCGAAGCGGCGCGCCGGCGGGTTCCCGACCTCGAGGAGCAGGTGCGACAGGCCCGAGACGACGCCTCGGCCGAGGCGGGGGTCGAGGCCGCCCAGGCTGAGCTCGACATGGCGCTCGCCCGGATCAACATCGCCGGCTAAGCCTCCGAAGGCCTCCTCGCCCATACACTGGTTGCCCCATGGATCGACTCCTCGTGACCGGAGGAGCGCGCCTGACCGGATCGGTGACGATCTCGGGCGCCAAGAACTCCGCGCTCAAGCTCATGGCCGCCGCGCTCCTCGCGCCCGGCCGCACGGTGCTGCGCAACGTCCCGCGGATCCAGGACTGCCTCACGATGGGCGATGTGCTCGACCACCTGGGGGCGGGCGTGGCCTGGGACGGGAACACGGTGACGATCGACGCCTCCACCCTCACGTCGGTGGAGGCGCCCTACGAGCTGGTGCGTCGGATGCGCGCGTCCACCGCCGTCCTGGGGTCGCTGCTCGCTCGGGCGGGCCAGGCGCGCGTGGCGATGCCGGGCGGAGACGAGATCGGATCGCGGCCCATCGACCTGCACATCGCGGGGCTGAGGGCGATGGGCGCCGAGGTCGGGTCCGAGCACGGATTCCTCGTCGCGCGCTCGACCGGGCTTCGCGGGGCCTCGATCACCCTGGACTACCCCAGCGTGGGAGCCACCGAGAACCTGATGATGGCGGCGGTCTGCGCGCGGGGAACGACCGTGATCGACAACGCGGCGCGTGAGCCCGAGATCGCCGACATCGCCGCGTTCCTGGTCTCGATGGGTGCTCGGATCCACGGCGCCGGCAGCAGCACGATCGAGATCGACGGCGTCGAAGGTCTCGCATCCGGTGAGCACACGACGATCGCGGACCGCATCGAGGCCGGCACGTGGGCCGCGGCCGCGGTCGCGACGGGCGGGGACGTCACCCTGCGGAACGCCCGGCCCGATCACCTCGACCTGTTCCTGCAGAAGCTGGTCGACGCGGGCGCGTCGGTGGATCTCGTCCAGGACGGCCTTCGGGTCCGTCAGGCATCCCGGGCCCGTTCGATCGACTTCGTGACCCTGCCCTACCCGGGGGTCGCGACCGACTTCCAGCCCATCCTGATGGCGATGCTCGCGACCGCGGACGGCACCAGCATCGCCACCGAGAACGTGTTCGAGAGCCGGTTCCTGTACGTCGACGAGCTGCGGCGCATGGGGGCCGACATCCGGACCGAGGGCCACCACGCGGTGATCCGCGGCGTGCCGCGGCTGTCCGCCGCCCCGGTCCGTTCGCTCGACATCAGGGCGGGAGCCGCCATGGTCATCGCGGCGCTCGTCGCCGACGGGGTGACCGAGATCAACGAGCTTCACCATGTCGACCGCGGATACGAGAACTTCGAGGACAAGCTCGGCGGCCTGGGCGCCGAGGTGCGCCGCGTCGCCGAGCCCGCGACCATGGAGCCCTGGTGATCGACGGGACGCCGCCCCGGCCCGACCTGGGCCCCTCCGCGCCGCCGCTTCCTGGAGCATCCGTCCGCACGGGCATGAAGGGTCGTCCGCCGGCGCGGTGGTCGATCTGGGAAGCCCTGCTGATCTTCCTGCTGGGGAATCTCCTGATCGGCCAGGTCCTGGTCGCGACGGTGATCCTCCTGATCATGGGCGTCGAGCAGCTCTCCACGGGAGGGGCCGGCGCGCCCGAGCTCGCGGCCACGCTGGGGGCCGACATCGCCACCGTCGCGACGCTGGCGATCTGGCTGCAGCGGCGGTACCCCGGGTGGGTCGAGGTCCTGGGGTGGCCACCCAAGGAGAAGCGGTGGCGCGAGATCTGGTTCGGCGTGCTGGCAGGGCCGGCGATCTACCTCGGCATCGCCTTCCTGGTCGCGGCCGTGCTGGCGGCGTTGTTCGGAGCGATCTCCGGGGAGGAGGCGGTTGCGCCCGACCAGATCGATGCGGACGGGCTCTCGGCCGCCGGGAAGGTCCTCACCGTGGTCGTCGCGGTCATCGTGGCCCCGATCACCGAGGAGTTCCTGTTCCGCGGCGTGCTGTTCCGCGCCATCCGCGACCGCCGTGGCTTCTGGGCCGGAGCGGCAGTCTCGGCGCTGATCTTCGGTGCGGTCCACTTCGTGCCCGCACCCTGGCAGGACACCGTCCTGCTGCAATCGGTCATGGTGTTCACCGGCCTGGCGCTGGCGTGGATCTACGAACGGCGGGGCAACCTGCTCGTGCCGATCGTGGCGCACATGGCCTTCAACGCCATCGGCGTGACGCTGATCCTCGCCTTCAGCGGCTGAAGCTCGCGGAAGCCTGCCCCGTATGCTGAGGCGGACATCGGAGGTGTCCACGTTGCCGCAGTTCCCGACGGACCCGTGGTTCCAGGAGCTCATCGACAGGATCAACGACTCGCCCGCGTATCGGGATGCCGCCGAGGGCTGGGAGGGAGACGTCGCCTTCCTCATCGAGTCCGAGCCCGATCGCGGGATCGTCGCCGACACCTGGGGATACCTCGACCTGTGGCACGGCAGCTGCCGGGGAGGCGGCGTCGTCGACCATGAGAAGGGCGTCGCGGCCCAGTTCGTGATCAGGGCTCCCTACTCTCGCTGGAAGGACGTGGTGCTCGGCGAGCTCGACCCCGTCCGGGCGATGATGCAGGGCAAGCTCCGCGTGCAGGGCGACCTGCCGACGATCGTGCGCTACGTCCGTGCCGCCGACGAGCTCGTTCACCTGTGCAGCACCGTCGAGACCACCTTCCCCGACGAAGGCTGAATCGCAGGTGCGCGCGCTCGTCTTCGTCGAACCGGGCGTGGTGCGGGTGGAGGAGGTCGACGAGCCCGTGCTCGTGGAGGACTCGGACGCCATCGTCCGCGTCCGTCGTTCGGCCATCTGCGGCTCCGACCTGCACTTCTATCACCAGAAGGCGCCGATGGCGCCCGGCGACGTCATGGGTCACGAGGCGGTCGGCGTCGTCGAGGCCGTGGGCCCGGAGGTCACCGGGTTCTCTCGCGGGGACAGGGTGGTCGTGGCCTTCGACATCGCGTGTGGGACGTGCTGGTTCTGCCGGAACGGCCAGACCCAGCTCTGCGAACGCTCGGCCGTCCTGGGCGCCGGGACGTTCGGCGGCGATCTGCCCGGCGCCCAGGCGGAGCTGGTCCGCGTGCCCTGGGCGGCGACCAACCTCCTCGCGGTGCCGGAGGGGGTGGAGGACGAGCGGGCGCTGTTCGTGGGCGACGCCCTGACGACCGCCGTGTACGCGGTGTCGATCGCCGATCCGCGCGCGGACGACGTCGTCGCGGTCGTGGGGATGGGACCGGTGGGGCTGCTGACGGTGCAGGCGCTCCGCGCCTCGGGGGTGCGAACGGTCGTGGCCCTCGATCGTGAGGCCGCCCGGCTCGCACTCGCGGCGAACGCCGGCGCGGTCACGGTGCGGGTGGGCGAACGGAACCCGCAGGTGGCGCTGGACGACCTCACCGACGGCCGCGGCGCCGACGTCGTGCTCGAGGCGGTGGGTCATCCTGACGCGTTCGGGTCGGCCATCGACATCGTCCGCCGCGGCGGGCGCGTCGTGGTGGTGGGCGTGTACGCCGGCGAGACGGTCGAGGTGCAGCTCGGCGTGTACTGGGCTCGCGCGCTCGATGTCCGGTTCACCGGCCCGTGTCCGGTGCACGCGTGGTGGGAACGCGCGATGGCGATGGTCCGGGAGGGCACCATCGACCCGCTTCCCTTGGTGAGCCACCGGCTGCCGCTGAGCGACGGGGCCAGGGGGTATGAGCTCTTCGACCGCCGCGAGGCCACCAAGGTCGTCCTGACGCCATGACCGTGACCTTCGCCGATCCCGACCCGAGCGGGCTCGCCGAGTTGCTCGGCGGCCTGATCGAGCAGAACCTGCAGGCCCATCCCTCGCGACGCGCCTTCCTGCAGTCGTCCACGGTCGCGATCGCGGCGCCCGACGTGCGGGTCGCGGTGAGCCTCCACATCGCGCCGGGGTGTGTGCGCGTCGCGAACGGCCTCGATCGCGCGGCGGACCTGCGGATCCGGGCCGGCTCCGACCGCCTGCTCGCGATCGCTGCCTGTCCATTGCGGTGGGGTGTGCCCGACGTGGCGAGCGCCGAAGGCCGCACGATCCTCGCCGACCTGGTTCGTGGCCGGATCCGTATCGACGGGCTGCTCCGTCACCCGCTCCGACTGGTGAGGCTCATGCGGCTCCTCAACGTGCACGAGGCCCCGCGATGAGCGGTGTCTCGACCCCGCAGCGCCCGGACGAAGCGGCATGGCTCCACCGCCGCGAACGGGCCTGGCTCCCGGCCCTGGCCGTCCTGGCGGTGATCGGGTTCGCGACATTCGGTGGCTACGTCGCGGCGGGGGCGCTCGCGCAACCACAGGGACCGCCGGTCGGCTTCCCGGGCCTGGTGGAGGTGCAGCCCCTGTCAGGCTGGGAACAGGCGCCGCCCGGCACGCTGGAGAGCCGGCCGTTCGTGGCCGTCACGCGAGGCAACGGCACCCTCGTCATCCTCGACTGGGGGATCGCCCCCGGCGACGCGGGCTCGCTCGCCCGCGCCGTCGTCGACGAGCTGCTGGGGCCCTCGTTCGCGCAGCTCACGGTGTCCGACCGCCTGGAGGGCGTGACGCTCGCCGACGGCACTCCGGGGAGCCGCTTCACGTTCGTCGGCTCGGACCCGGATACGGGCGGCTCCGTGGAGGGGGAGGTGACGACCGTGGTCGACCCATCCGGACGGGGCGTCGTCTTCATCGGGCTCGCGCCCGAGGGGCTGCTCGCCTTCATCGACGGCGACCTCCATACGATGGTCGAGCAGGCGAGGGTGGGGCCGTGACGACCTCCTCGCGCACGCTGCGCCCGCGCCGATCCACCTTGCACCACGCGCGGTTCCTGCGTCCCCGGCAGCCGGCCTTCTGGTTGTACGTGATCGTCGTGGCGCTCACCGGTGTCGTCGCCCTCGCGGAGCAGAGCTTCTACCGAGAGGTCTCCGGCGCCGGCTGGCTGCTGTCGTGGGCGCTGCTGGCCCTGTACGCCCTGCCGGTCTTCGTGGTCGTGTACTTCCTGGACCTGTACGAACGAGAGCCGCTGTCGCTCGTGGCGGCGGCGTTCGTGTGGGGTGCCATCGCCGCGACGACGTTGTCGGCGATCGGCAACGGCGGCTGGGGGCTCACCGTCGCGCGGATCGGCGGCCCGGAGTTCGCCGCGCGCTGGACCGCGGCCCTCACCGCGCCGCTCGTCGAGGAGACGCTGAAGGGTTGTGGCGTCGTGCTGCTCTATCTCATCGCGCGTGACGAGGTCGACGACGTCATGGACGGGTTCGTGTATGGGGCGGTGTGCGGCCTGGGGTTCGCGATCGTTGAGGACGTCTTCTACTTCATGAGCGTGTTCGGCGGCCAGCCCGAGGGCGTCCTGCAGGGGTTCTTCCTGAGGGTCGTCGCCAGCGGCCTGTACTCCCACGTGCTCTACACCGGGCTCGTGGGCATGGCGGTCGGTGTCGTCGTCTCCCGGCGCGCGGAGGAGCCGCTCGCGCAACGCCTCGCGATCGCCGCCGGGCTGTGCGCGCTCGCGGTGTTCGGTCATTTCCTCTGGAACTCGCCGCTCCTGGACTTCTTCCCTCCCGAGCCGTGGACCGGCGCCGACTGGTTCATGGTGCTCGTCGCGACCGCGATCAAGGGGCTGCCTCTGCTGGCGTTCGTCACGCTCGCGGTGTGGCTGGCGCGCAGGCGTGAACGGCGGTGGCTCCATGCGTCGCTCGCCGGCGAGCTCGGCCTCTCCGGCATCTCGGCAGACGAGCTCACGTTGCTCGAGTCTCCCAGGCGCCGGCGCGTCGCCCGCGCGCAGATGCGCCGGCGCGCCGGGTCGCATGCGGGCTCGGTCCTGCACCGCCTCCAGCGCGAACAGGTGAACCTGGCGATGGTGGCCTCGCGGGTCGCCTCGCCCGAGGACCCGGCGCTCACGCGGCAGCGGGAATATTGCCGGTCGCTTCGCGACGCGCTGCAGGCGATCCCGGGCGCAGCGCCTGCCGAGAGCCCCGCAGACGCCCGGTAGTCTGCAGGCCGTGGACGTGGAGGCGCTGGTGCGAGGGGTCCTGTCACGGGACCGGCGCGCCGTCGCACGGGCCATCTCCGCCGTCGAGGATGGCGTCGCCGAGCTCCCCGAGCTGTCCGCCGGCATCTACTCCAGCACCGGCACCGCGGTCACGATCGGGCTCACCGGCGCGCCGGGGGTCGGCAAGTCGACGTTGGCGGCGGGCCTCGTCGGCGCGGCGCGCTCGCGCGACATCCCCGTCGCCGTGCTCGCCGTCGATCCGACCTCGCCCTACACCGGCGGCGCGCTGCTCGGCGATCGCGTTCGGATGCAGGAGCACGCCACCGATCCCGGTGTCTTCATCCGATCGATGGCGACGCGCGGGCACCTCGGGGGCATGGCCTTGGCGGCGCCGGAGGCCGTCCGCATCCTCGATGCCGCGGGATACCTGCACGTCGTCGTCGAGACCGTCGGCGTGGGCCAGGCAGAGGTCGACGTGGCGGCGGCGACCGACACCGCGGTGGTCGTCATGGCGCCCGGGCTCGGGGACGCCGTGCAGATGGCGAAGGCCGGGATCCTGGAGATCGCGGACGTCTTCGTCGTGAACAAGGCCGACCGCGAAGGCGCGCCCGAGGTCGTCCGCGAGCTGCGCCAGATGTTGCACCTGGGCGCGGCGCGCGAGTGGGACCCGCCGGTCCTGACGGCCTCCGCCCTGCAGGGTGAGGGGATCGACGAGCTGTGGGAGGCGATCGAGTCCCACCGGACGCACCTTGCCGCCTCTGGCGCGCTCGCCGCGAAGCGCCGGGCTCGGATGCTTCGCGAGGTGGAGAGCCTGGCCGCCGAGCGGTTCCGATCGCGAGCCTCCGTGGTCCTCGAGGCGGAGACGACGCTCGTGGCCGATCTCGAGGCCCGCCGGCTCGATCCCTACGGCGCCGCCGCTATGCTGGCCTCCCGGGCCGCGGAGTAGATCGCGGCCGGTCGCGAGGACCAGATCCGTGTGACCGACGCCTCAGAACGGACCGAGACCGCCCCGTCCCAGGAGCGTTCGCATCGAACCATCTCGGGCGAGCCCGTCCCCGCTCTCGCGGCCCCGGAGGACCTGGAGGGTTGGCGTCCCGACGAGCGGCTGGGCGAACCCGGGAGCTATCCCTTCACCCGCGGCGTCTATCCGACGATGTACCGCGGGCGTCTGTGGACCATGCGGCAGTTCGCCGGATTCGGTACCCCCGCGGAGACCAACGCCCGCTATCGATTCCTGCTCGAGCAGGGGCAGGGCGGCCTCAGTGTCGCGTTCGACATGCCGACGTTGATGGGCCTGGACTCCGACGATCCCCGGAGCGAAGGCGAGGTCGGCCGCTGCGGCGTCGCCACCGATTCCCTGGCGGACTTCGAGGCGCTCTTCGACGGCATCCCGCTCGGCGAGATCACGACCTCGATGACGATCAGCGGACCCGCGACCGTGGCGTTCGCGTTCTTCCTGGCTGCCGCTGAACGACAGGGCGTGCCCTGGGAGCGACTCGACGGAACCCTGCAGACCGACATCCTGAAGGAATACATCGCGCAGAAGGAGTGGATCTTCCCGCCGCGGCCGCACCTGCGGCTGATCGGCGATCTCATGGCCTTCTGCGCGGAGCGGTGCCCCAAGTTCCATCCGGTCAGCGTCAGCGGCTACCACATCCGTGAGGCTGGCTCGACCGCCGCGCAGGAGCTGGCCTTCACGCTGGCCGACGGGTTCGCCTACGTCGAGCTTGGCCTGCAGCGCGGACTGGACGTCGACGACTTCGCGTCAGGGTTGTCGTTCTTCTTCAACAGCCACATCGACTTCTTCGAGGAGATCGCGAAGTTCCGCGCCGCTCGACGGATCTGGGCCCGTTGGTTGCGCGACCGCTACGGAGCGAACGCGCCCTCGGCGATGCTTATGCGCTTCCACACGCAGACGGCCGGCGTGTCGAACACGGCGCAGCAGCCCATGAACAACGTGGTGCGCACGAGCACGGAGGCGCTCGCGGCGGTGCTCGGCGGCACGCAGTCGCTGCACACGAACGCGCTCGACGAGGTGCTCGCCCTTCCGACGGAGCAGGCCGCGAAGCTCGCGCTGCGCACCCAGCAGGTGATCGCCTTCGAATCCGGTGTCCCCGACACGATCGATCCTCTCGCCGGTTCCTACTTCATGGAGTCGATGACCGACCGCATCGAGGCACAGGCCGAGGAGCTCTTCGAGCACATCGACGCGATGGGAGGCGGGTCGATCCTCGAGGGGGTGCTGGCGGGGATCGACCGGGGATGGTTCCAGCAGCGGATCGCCGACGCCGCGTTCGAGGAGCAACGCCGATACGAGTCGGGCGACCTGGTGAAGGTGGGCGTCAACGCGTTCATCGAGTCAGACGAACGCCCGATCGACACGCTGGTGATCGGGCCGCAGGCCGAGGCCGCCCAACGAGAAGCGGTGTCGCGGATGCGCGCAGGCCGTGACGGGGGCGCCTCCGCCTCTGCACTGACGGCCCTCACAGCCGCCGCGAACACCGACGCGAACCTGATCGATCCGATGGTCGCGTGCGCCCGGGCGGGCTGCACGGAAGGGGAGATCGTCCGCGCGCTCATCGAGGTCTTCGGCGATTACCGGGAGACGCCGCGCTTCTGACCGCCGCGACCCGCCGGGTCGTTCCTTGACGTTCGGCGATGTCGAGCGATATACAGGGGGCATGACTTCTCGCAGTTCGTTGCAACTGCAAGGCCCGGCACCTGAAACGGGGCTCCTGAAGACCGGTCGTCTGAAGCGAGGGGCCTGAAGCGAGGGGAAGCACGTGCACATACCGGACGGGTTCATCAACGCGGGTGTGTCCGCCGCCGCCGGGGTGGTCTCCGCCGGAGGTATCGGCTACAGCCTGGTCAAGGCCAAGGAGACCTTGTCGGAGCGGCTGGCGCCCATGGCGGGTCTGGTCGCCGCCTTCATCTTCGCGGTCCAGATGCTGAACTTCCCCGTCGCATCGGGCACGAGCGGCCACCTCCTCGGCGGGTGTCTCGCGGCGATCCTGGTCGGGCCGTACGCTGGCGCCGTCGCCGTTGCGGTGGTGCTGCTGGTGCAGGCGCTGCTCTTCGCCGACGGTGGGCTGACCGCGTTGGGGCTCAACGTGCTCAACATGTCCCTGATCGCCGGCTGGGGCGGGTATCTGGTGTTCAAGGGGATCCGCGGTGTGCTGCCCGCCAATCGCGGGTCGGTCGTTGCCGCCTCGGCGATCGCCGCGATGCTCTCGGTCGTGCTCGCGGCCGCGGGGTTCGTGCTCGAGTACTCCCTCGGCGGCAACGGCGGAGCGTCCATCGGAACGGTGCTCGCCGCCATGGTCGGCACCCACTTCCTGATCGGGATCGGCGAGGGCATCATCACCGCGATGACCGTGGGCGTCGTGATCGGTGTTCGACCCGACCTCGTCTACGGAGCGCAGGATCTGCTCCCGGACCTGCAGCTGCGCGACCAGCAGGCCATCGTGGGGAGGTCGTGATGGCGCGGAGGCGGGCGGGCAGCTGGGCGCTGATGATCGGAGGTCTGTTGGTCGTGCTCGGGTTGGCGTTCGTCGTCAGCCGCTTCGCGAGCAGCTCGCCCGATGGTCTCGAGAAGGTCGCCCAGGACGAAGGCTTCGCCGACACGGCGACCGAGCATACGACCGCCGAGAGCCCGCTGGCCGACTACGGGGTCCGGGGCGTGGACGACGAGGACCTCGCCACCGGTCTGTCCGGAGTCATCGGGGTTGCCGTGACGTTCGGGGCCGGACTCCTGGTCTTCGGGGTCTTCAGCCTCCGCCCGAAGCTGAAGGGTGAGCCGAACGGTGAGGGGGAAGCGGGCGCGGCCACCGCGTCCTCCGGCGCATCGACGTGAACCGCCGGCGTCTCGAGGGCGATCGGCCATGACCGGTGGCCACGCGCACGCGCTCTTCGTCCACGGGGACAGCCCGATCCACCGACTCCGGCCCGAGTGCAAGCTGGCGGCGCACGTGCTGTTCGTGTTCGCTGTGGTCGCCACCCCGCGGGAAGCGTTCTGGGCATTCGGGGTCTATGCGCTGATGCTCCTGGCGCTCACCCAGCTGGCCGACCTCACGCCGCGCTTCGTGGCCAGGCGGCTGGTGATCGAGGTGCCGTTCGTCCTGTTCGCCGTGTTCCTGCCGTTGGTGGGACAGGGTGAACGGATCGACGTGCTCGGTCTCTCGTTGTCGGTCGAAGGCCTGTGGGCGATGTGGAACATCCTGGTCAAGGGCACGATCGGCGTGGCCGCCAGCGTGATCCTCGCGGCCACCACGCCGGTGCCCGAGTTCCTCCGGGGGTTGGAGCGCCTCTACCTGCCCTCGGTGTTCACCTCGATCACGGGGTTCATGATCCGCTACTCCGAGGTCATCTCGGGAGAGGCGCGACGCATGAAGGTGGCGCGTGAGTCGCGGGGCTATGACGCGCGGTGGCTGTGGCAGGCCAAGGGGTTCGCGGCCTCGGCCGGCGCGCTGTTCATCCGATCGTACGAACGCGGGGAGCGGGTCCATCTCGCGATGGTCTCGCGTGGTTTCGACGGCCGGCTCCCCGAGGTGGAGACGGGTCGCGCGAGCGTCGCCCAGTGGGCCGTGGCGCTGACCCTGCCCGCCATCGCGACGATCGTCGCGATCGCGGCCTGGGTCCTCCTGCCATGAGCGCGATGTCCCCGGCGCCCGCGCTCGAGGTCACCCGCCTGGCGTTCGCCTACCCGGACGGCCACCAGGCGCTCTTCGGCATCGACCTCACGATCGGGGTCGGCGAGCGCGTCGCGCTTCTGGGGCCCAACGGCGCAGGGAAGACCACGCTCGTGATGCACCTCAACGGCATCAACACGGCTCAGCACGGGTCGGTGCTGGTGGGAGGGTTGCCGATCACCAAGGAGCACATGAAGGAGATCCGCCGCCGGGTGGGGATCGTCTTCCAGGATCCCGACGATCAGCTGTTCATGCCCACAGTTCGCGACGACGTCGCGTTCGGTCCCGCCAACATGGGTGTGCGCGGGGACGCGCTGGACGTGTGCGTCGATCGAGCCCTGCGTGCCGTCGGCATGGAGGGATACGCCGACCGGCCTCCCCATCACCTGAGCTTCGGGCAACGCCGCCGGGTCGCGGTCGCAACGGTGCTCGCGATGGAGCCCGAGATCCTGGTGCTCGACGAGCCGTCTTCGAACCTGGATCCCGCCGGCCGACGGGAGCTCGCCGACATCCTGCTGTCGCTGCAGATCACGATGCTGATGGTGACCCACGACCTCCCGTATGCCTTGGAGCTGTGCCCTCGTGCCGTGGTCATGAACGAGGGCGTCCTGGCCGCCGACGGCCCGACCAGGGATCTGTTGGCCGACGAGACCCTGATGGCCGCCAACCGCCTGGAGCTCCCCTTCGGGTTCTTCCCCGACCGAGCCTTCCGCTAGCCCGCGGCGTCAGCCCGCAAGCGCGGCGCACGACGAGCACAGGCCCGTGATCGCGAAATGCGTGAGGTCGGCCTCGAACCCGTGGTGGCGGCGGATCAGCTCGTGCATCGCCTGCGCCTCGAGCAGAGAAAGGGGATCGTCCTTGCCGCACCGCGAGCAGGTCAGGTGCACGTGCTCGGCTTCCTCGGCCTTGTGGTACTCGGCGCCGGACTCCAGGTGCGAGTGGGACAACACCCCGACCTCTTCGAGCAAGGTCAGCGTCCGGTAGACGGTCGACGCGTTGACCCCGGGCATCTCACCCTGCACCTTGCGGGCGATCGACGTGGGGGAGATGTGGCCCCGGGTGCGCATGACTTCGGTCACGATCGCCCGGCGTTGCGGGGTCATGCGCAGTCCCTTGCTGCGGAGCAGGGACATCACGTCGGTGAATTCGTGCGCGTTCCGGTTCACGTCGTCGATGGTAGCAGCACGTTGCAGGTGCAAGAAGCGTTGCAGGTGCCGCTTCAGGCGGTGGGCGATCGTCGGTTCGCAGGACCTGCGGGTAGGTAGCCTTCGGAGCCATGACGGTCATGGTGACGGGGGCCTCGGGGCCCATCGGGCACGCGCTGGTCCCGCTGCTCCTCCGCGACGACGAAGTTCGGGCAGCGGTGCGGAGCCCGCATGCGGCCGAAGCGCTCCGTGGGCTGGGTGCCAAGGTCACGGTGGGACGGCTCGACGACGCCGACGCGCTGGCGGAGGTCCTCCGCTACGTATACACGGTGATCCACCTCGTGGGTGGTCCGAACCAGCCGGACGAGGAGGCGCTGCTCGACGCCAATCACGGGTCGGTGGTGCGTGCCCTTTCCGCGGCCAAGGTCGCCGGTGTCCACCGCTTCGTGCTGATCTCGGCGCCCGGCGCTTCCGTGGACGCGGACGACCCGTACCTGCGCGCGAGGGGCCTGGCCGAGGAGGCGGTGGTCACCAGCGGGCTCGACCACGCGGTGATCCGGAGCACGCACGCCTACGGGGCCGGCAGCCTGTGGTTCGCCACCGTGGTGTTGGGGGCCGGCGCCTCTCCCCCGCAGGTGGTGGGGGATGGCTCGCAGCCGGTCGCGCCGGTCGCCGTCGAGGACGTGGCCTCCGTGCTCGCCGCCGTCGACGACCGGCCTGGCGGTCTGGCGGGGACCTGGGCCCTCGAGGGTCCCGACGTGGTCACGGCCGACGGGATGGAGACGCTGCTGGCGGGTGAGGCTTCTCCCAGGCCCGACCACGTCGACGGCGAAACGGCGAGGGTGGCCGTCGAGGGGCTCCTGGGGATCCCGATCTCCCCGTGGACGATCGCCCGGTTCGCCGCTCCCTCGCGGGCCGACGCGCCCCCGGCGGCCGATGAGTTCGGCATCTCGCGCACGCCGCTCGTTGCGGGTGTGCGCGGAGCGCTGGAGCGGGCGGCGGTCACCGACGAGTAGCATCCGGGCGCATGGGCGAGTTCGTCAGCCTCGAGGTCGGCGACGGCGTAGGCGTGATCAGGCTCGACCGCCCGCCGGCCAACGCGATCGACCTTCAGCTGGGGTTGGAGCTCCAGCAGGCGATCGGCGACGCCGGAGAACGCGACGACGTCGGCGCCCTGGTCGTGTGGGGCGGACCGAAGATCTTCGCGGCGGGCGCCGACATCAAGGCCATGGCGGACTGGGGGCCAGCAGAGGTCGAACCCAGCGTGGGAGCCCTGGGCACCGCGTGCGACCTGCTCGAGTCGCTGCCGAAGATCTCGATCGCCGCCGTCAACGGCTACGCCCTGGGCGGCGGCATGGAGCTCGCGCTCGCGGCCGACCTCCGTCTGCTGGCCGACGACGCCCGGCTGGGCCAGCCCGAGGTCCGCATCGGGGTGATCCCCGGCGCGGGCGGCACCCAGCGGCTGACCAGGCTCATCGGTCCCGGACGCACCCTCGAGCTCGTCGTCACCGGCCGCCAGATCGACGCTCGGGAATCGTTGGACCTCGGGCTCACCCATCGGCTCGAACCGGCCGAGGAGCTCTTCGACGCGGCCCTGCGCGACGCCCGGGCGCTGGCCGCCGGCCCGCGAGCTGCCCTTGCGGCCGCGAAGGACGCGATCCGCTGGGCGATCGAGGCGCCGGGCGCAGAGGGCATCGCCCGGGAACGGGCCGCGTTCCTGCAGCTCTTCGGCACCCCTGACCAGCGAGAAGGCATGTACGCGTTCCTCGAGAAGCGCGAACCTCGCTTCGATGGGAGCGCTTCCTGAGCCTGCGCCGGCGTTGAGATCCCGAGGATCCGGAATGAACCGCCGCCGCGGGTCGTTCGAAGTACGTGCAAGCGGACCCGCTCTCGATGCCCGACCCGGGTCCGGCGAAAGGATGTGAGCGACGTGGCAGAGGAGAGGTACCGGGGCGCATCCGTGCGACCGCTCCCGCGGGCCAACAAGCAGTACACGACCGGCAGGATCTGCGCGGAGCCGGGGTGCGAGACGAAGCTCTCGCGCTACAACAAGTGGAACTTCTGTTGGCAGCACGAGCCCGTCCATGCCTATGTCCCCCGCGGGAAGCGTAAGAGCCGCAACGAAGCTGCCTGAGCGATCCGCCGGGGTGGCCCTGGCGCCTCCCCTGGTCGACGTACAGTGGCGGGTCGTCGCCGGTGAGCCGGCCAGTGAGCCGGATGGTCTGCGAGCGAGGCTCTTCACGTCGAAGAGTGCCTGATTCAAGGTAGGGGTCGAGGCTGCCGATGCTGGGGGTGACCGCTCCCCCCGAGCGCGACCCACATGACGAACGAGATCGCCGAACCTCCCGCGATGCGCGAGGGCGCCTGCCCGTACTGCGAGCGAACCGTGCTCGTCTACGAGGAACCGCCCAGGTGTCCCCTCTGCGCCTGTCCGTTGGACGAGAACGGCGTCCGGCCTTTCCTCTTCCCGCAGGACAAGGTCCCCGAGTCGGACTGACCTTCAGTCGACGACCACCGCGCGGCGCCGGCCCCGCACGTCGCTGACCAGCGCTACCTCTTGTGCCACCGCGAGATCCTCGAGGCGGATCACGCCTTCGACGCACCATCCTTCCTCGAGGGCGACCTCTCGTCCCACGCCCGGCAGGAGCCCGCAGTCGAGGGGAGGAGTGATCCAGGCACCGTTCAGGCGGACCGCGATGTTGGCGACGGTGGTCTCGGTGATCTCGCCCCTGCGGTTCGTGAGCACCACGTCGTCCTCGTCGGGGTGGCGGGCGACCGCCTCTTCGTAGCGGAGCCGGCGAGTGGTCTTGTGGAACAGCATCGGGTCACCGGGGTCGACCGGGTCCGCCGTGTCCACCGCCAGGCGAACGGGTTCGGCGACGGGTGGAAGCGGCGAGGTGCCCACCGACACCCGTCCTCGACGGTCCATGGTGACCCGCACCCTCGCCGCCCTGCCCGAGAGCTTCGCGGCCTCCTCGTCCAGCGCCGAGCGCAGCGCCTGCTCGTCGAAGTCGAAGCCGAAATACCCGGTGGAGCCGCGCAGGCGAGCGACGTGTCGATCGACGTGCAGGAGCCCTTCCCCAGGATCGTGACGCATCGTCTCGAACAGCTCGAACCGGGGCCGCCGCTCGGTGAGCACCCGAGCCTTCGCGACGGTCTCGTCGTACTCGGAGGACGCGCTCGAGCCCCACGTGATGCCGCCGCCCACGCCGTACTCCGCCGTACCGGTTTCCGCGTCGACCACCACCGTGCGGATGGGCACGTTGAATCGC
Organism: uncultured Actinomycetes bacterium; assembly: GCA_963758715.1. Classification (GTDB taxonomy): domain Bacteria; phylum Actinomycetota; class UBA4738; order UBA4738; family HRBIN12; genus JAOUEA01. The sequence continues at coordinate 240,317 of CAVWWK010000004.1, read as the reverse complement.
GCCGCCGGCCGCCCCGAGCCCGGCGGGGAGAGGAACCCCACCGCACCGCAGTACACGCCTCGCGGTGAATCCTCGAGCTCGGCGATGATCTCCATGGTTCGGACCTTCGGCGCGCCGGTCACCGAGCCGCACGGGAAGAGTGCCCTGAAGACGTCGACGAGCCCCACCTCCGGGCGCTTGCGGGCCGAGACGGTCGAGGTCAGCTGCCACACCGTCTCATAGCGCTCGAGGTCGAAGACGTCGCTCCACGACACCGAGCCCGGCACCGCGATCCGGCCCATGTCGTTGCGGAGCAGGTCCACGATCATGGCGTTCTCGGCCCGGTCCTTCACCGAGCCGCGGAGGGCGGCGGCGATCTCCGCGTCCTCGGCGGGCCAGCGTCCGCGCGCCGCGGTTCCCTTCATCGGCCTGGTGGTCAGCATGTCGTCGTCGAGCCGGAAGAAGAGCTCGGGTGAGGCCGACAGGATCCGGAAGCGCCCGACGTTCAGGAACGCGGCGTAGGCCCCGCGTTGGGCGTAGCACAGGTCGCGGTACAGGCCCCGTTCGTCCCCTCGGACCTGCGAGCGGAGCCGCAGCGTGTGGTTGACCTGGTAGGTGTCTCCCGCCGCGATGTGTCCGCGGATCGTCGCGATGGCACGGTCGTAGCCCTCCCGATCGATCGATGGGACCCACGCCCCCGGGTGCACCGGCTCGGGATCGCGCTGCGGCTCGGGCAGCACCGTCTCCTCGAGCCGCTCGAACATCGAGAACCAGGCGAGCGGGAGCCGCTCGAACGGATCGCCCTTGCCGCGTCCGCGCACGTCGAGCGAGGGATCCAGCCCGGGCGCCGCCTCGTACGCCACGAACCCGGCGACCCACAGCCCTCGTCCGGCGGCCGCCTCCGCAGCGGCGACGATGCCCGGCACCTCGTCGGGCCGCCCGGCCTCCAGCACCCCCACGGGTTCGGCGAGCCGAAACGACGGCTCAGCCCCCGTGAGGTCGTCGAATCGGGCGTCGATCACGCCGGGAACGATACGCGGAGGGACAGGTTCGCCGACCAAGCGCTGAGCGGCCCGTGAGCGGTGGTCTCGATGGCAGGTAGCCTCGGTGCATGTCGAAGGGATCGGTGCTCGTCGCGATGTCGGGCGGGGTGGACTCGTCGGTCGCGGCCTGCCTGCTCCGTGAGCAGGGGTACGAGGTGCTGGGCTCCCACATGGAGCTGGTGCACCTGGACGGTGTGGAGCACGGCTGCTGCGGGCCCGCCGCTCGAGGCGACGCGGCCGAGGTCGCGCGGATCGGCGGATTCGGATTCGAGATCGTGGACCACTCGCAGGTCTTCGCCGATCGGGTGATCGCCGATTTCGCGGACGAGCTCGGGGAAGGCCGGACGCCGAACCCGTGCGCCCGTTGCAACGGCGAGATCAAGTTCGGGTCGTTCCTGGACCGGGCCGACGAGCTGGGGATGGACTTCGTGGCCACGGGTCACTACGTCCGGCGGGTCCAGGGCTCGGACGGGCGCTGGGAGCTGCACAGAGGCGCCGACCGGGCGAAGGATCAGACGTACATGTTGCACATGCTCGGCCAGGCTCAGCTCGAGCGATCCCTCTTCCCGGTCGGCGGCATGCCGAAGGCGATCACGCGCTCCCACGCCGAGCGGTTCGGCCTCCCGGTCGCGTCCAAGCCCGATTCGCAGGAGCTGTGCTTCGCACCGAGCGGGGACGCGGGGGGGTTCGTCCGTTCCAACGCGCCTGCGCTCGTGCATGCGGGCGGCGAGGTTGTCGATCCTGCCGGCCGCGTCCTCGCCGAACACGACGGAACCTTCGCGTTCACGGTGGGGCAGCGCCGCGGGCTGGGCGTCGCGCTCGGCGAGCCGGCCTACGTCGTCGGCGTGGACGCCGCCGCGAATCGGATCGTCGTGGGACCGAAGGAGCTCCTGGCTCGCGGCGGCCTGGTCGCCGACCGCGTCTCGTGGGTGGCGGGGGAGCCTCCCGCCGACGGAGGATTCGAGGCGCTCGTTCGCATCCGCTATCGAGGCGAGGACGTGCCCGCCGAGGTCGTGCCCAACGGCGACCTGATCCGTGTGCGGTTCTCCTCCCTGCAGCATGCCGTGGCTCCCGGGCAGAGCGCGGTGCTCTACCAGGGGGAACGCCTGTTGGGCGGCGGCCGCATCGTGGAGTCCCTGCGCTGAGCCGGCGAGGCGTCGGAAGCCTCCCGGCCGCCGGCCGTTCGCGTCTTCCGGTGCGACTACCATGACCCGGTGAGACTTCTCCGCCGGCGCGCCAAGAGCTTCGAGATCCAGGTGCAGGACCTCGTGCTCCGCATCACCGCGCCCGAGGACTTCGCCGAAGAGTCACGCGCGGCCGCGCTCAGCTTCTGGGAGCAGCTGCAGTCCTACGCCCTCAGGTATCCGGCGTTCCGCGACTCGAAGCGTCCGCTCGACCGCATCACCGCAGACGCCCCGGACATCGTCAAGGAGATGGTATCGGCCGCCACCAGCGCCGGGGTGGGCCCCATGTTCACGTTCCGTGGCGCGGTCGTCGACCAGGTGGGTCGCTTCCTGGCTGAGCAGCTCAACGAGCTCACGGTGGCCTGCGACGGCGACTACTTCATACGGTCGCGCAAGCGCATGAAGCTCGCCATCCGGCGCCGGGGGGGTGAGCCGATCACCGTGGCGATCGATCCGGTGGGCACGGGCGTCGGGGTGTCAACGACCCTCGGGCGGGGACGCGGCGGAGGCGGCCCCGACGGCCTGGCGGTGATCGCGCAGACGTGCATGCTCGCCGATGCCGCGGCCGCCGGCGTGCAAGCGATGCTGGGCAAGGACGGCGGACTCCACGCGTCGTTGCAGTACCTGCGTCAGGTCCCCCGGGTGATCGGAGGTGTCGTCGTGGTCGGCGAGGGCATCGGCATGGCGGGCGGCGTGGAGATCGCCGCGTGAGCAGGAAGGGCGGGATCCAGAAGGAGAAGGCCAGGGATCCGTCGGCGGGTGTCCCATCGGACGAGCGGGAACTGGCCGAGGCCAAGCTCCGGGTCGAGGAGCTCCGGAACCAGATCAACCACCACAGCTATCGCTACCACGTGCTCGACGAGCCCGAGGTCGCCGACGCCGAGTACGACGAGATGGTCCGTGAGCTGCAGTCGCTCGAGGACCGCTTTCCCGAGTTGATCACCCCCGATTCTCCGACCCAGCGGGTCGGGAACGTCCCAGCCGACCTGTTCGCCCCGGTCGAGCACAGGGCAGCGATGCTCTCGCTCGACAACGCGTTCAGCTTCACGGAGCTGGACGCCTGGCACCAACGGGTCGAGCGCGTGGTGGACGATGCGGCTCGGTTCGCGTGCGAGCTGAAGATCGATGGCGTCGCGTGCGCGCTCACCTACGAAGAGGGAGTGCTCACACGCGCGGCGACGCGCGGGGACGGCCGTGTGGGGGAGGACATCACCGCGAACGTCCGCACCGTTCGTGGGGTGCCGCCGCGGCTGCTCGCCGGCGACGTGCCTCCCTACATCGAGGTCCGTGGCGAGATGTACCTGCCCGTGAAAGCGTTCGAGAAGCTGAACGAGGAGCTGACCGCGGCCGAGAAGCGCTCCTTCGCGAATCCACGGAACGCCGCGGCCGGTTCGCTGCGGCAGAAGGATCCCAAGGTGACGGCGCAGCGGCCGCTCCGCCTGTGGGTGCACTCGTTCGGGTTCGCCGAGGGAGTCTCGTTCGATTCTCATCTGGGGTTCCTGCAGTGGGCCGCCGAGGCCGGATTGCCGGTCCCGCCTACGACCGAGGGGCGTGCATCGATCGACGAGGTGAAGGAGTACCTGAACTACTGGGAGGAGCACCGGCACTCGATCGACTGGGAGATCGACGGCACCGTCATCAAGGTCGACCAGGTGGAGCTCCAGCGGGAGCTGGGTGCGACGACTCACGCGCCGCGTTGGGCGATCGCCTACAAGTTCCCGCCAGAGGAACGGACCGCGCTGTTGGACAACATCGACGTGCACACCGGGCGAACGGGCAAGGTCACGCCCTTCGCGGTGCTCGACCCCGTGTTCGTGGGCGGGGTCACCGTCACCTACGCCACCCTGCACAACGAGGACGAGGTCCGGCGCAAGGACGTGCGCAAGGGCGACACCGTGATCGTGCGACGCGCCGGCGACGTGATCCCCGAGATCGTCGGCCCGGTCGTGTCCAAGCGCAAGAAGGGCGCGCGGCGCTGGTCCATGCCCAAGGCCTGCCCGTCGTGCGGCACGCCGCTCGTGCGGCCCGAGGGCGAGGCCGACTTCCGCTGCCCGAACAAGCGCGGGTGTCCGTCCCAGGGCATCGAATGGCTGTTCCACTTCTCCGGCCGGGGAGCCATGGACATCGAGCACCTCGGCTACATGACGGTGATGCGGCTCCTGGAGGCAGGGCTGATCGAGGACCCGGCCGACATCTACGCGCTCGATGCCGGCAAGCTGGGGCAGCTGCCGGGTTTCAAGGACAAGTCGATCACCAACGTCCTCGAGCAGATCGAGGCCTCGAAGGACCGGCCGGTGTGGCGCCTGCTGGTCGGGCTCAACATCCGGCACGTGGGGACGCACGTCGCCCAGGTGCTCGCCCGGGCGTTCGGATCGATCGAGGCGCTCGCGGGAGCCTCGGCGGAGCAGATCGACGACGTGCCGGAGATCGGTCCGGAGATCGCGGCCACCGTCGCCGCGTGGTTCGCCGACGAGGAGAATCTGGCGCTGCTCGACAAGCTCCGAGCGGCCGGGGTGCGGCTCGCGGACGAGCGGGAGAGCGACGTGGACACCAGGGTGTTCGACGGCATGTCCATCGTGCTCACCGGCGGCCTGGAGACGGTCACCCGGGAGGAGGCGACCGAGATGGCGCAGGCGGCGGGCGCGCGCGTGGCATCGAGCGTCTCCAAGAAGACGTCGTTCGTGGTCGCCGGTGAGAGCCCCGGCACCAAGCTCGCGAAGGCCGAGTCGCTGGACGTCGAGGTGATCGACGAACCCGAGTTCCTCCGGCGGCTGGGGCGGGCCTGAGCCGTCTCGCGGCCGCGGCTACACTGCGTGCCATGCCGGTGGAGATCGACGTCGACCACGTCGCGCGTCTCGCGCGACTCGAGCTCACCGACCGAGAGAAGAACGAGCTGAGGGCGCAGCTGGGCGTGATCCTCGAGCACGCGGCGAAGGTGGGCGAGGTCGCGGCAGACGATGTGCCCCCCACGGCCTCGGCGATCCCTCGTTCGAACGTGTTCAGGGAGGACACGCCGGAACCATCGATCCCGCACGAGGCCGCGCTCGCCAACGCCCCCGAGCAGGGCGACGGCCGGTTCGTGGTGCCGAAGATCGCGGAGACGGGGTCGTGACCGCCTCCGAGCTCTGCGATCGTACGGGCGGCGAGCTGTCGGAGGGCCTGCGAGCGGGGGAGATCACGGCGGTCGAGCTGACCGATTCCAGCCTGGCTCGGCTCGACGCGGTGAACGAACGCCTCGGCGCGTTCCTGTCGGTCACCCACGAGGTCGCTCGCGAGCGGGCGGGCGAGCTCGACACCTACCTCGCGACGGGTGCGCCGCAATCGGGGGTCGCGGGGATCCCCACCGCGCTCAAGGACGTGCTCACCACGAAGGGCATCCGGACCACGTGCGGCTCGAAGATCCTCGAGACGTACGTTCCCCCGTACGACTGCACGGCATGGGCGCGCCTGTCGGGCGCGGGGAGCGTGCTGGTCGGAAAGACCAACTGCGACGAGTTCGCGATGGGTTCCTCGAACGAGAATTCCGCGTACGGCGTCGTCCACAACCCGTGGAACCTCGACCGCGTCCCCGGAGGATCCAGCGGGGGATCGGCCGCCGCCGTCGCGGCGGGCGCCGCGGTATGGGCGCTGGGAACCGACACCGGAGGGTCGGTGCGCCAACCCGCCTCGCTCACCGGCGTCGTCGGCCTCAAGCCCACCTACGGGCTGATCAGCCGCTTCGGCCTGGTGGCGTTCGCGTCCTCGCTCGACACGGTCGGGACCTTCACCCGGAGCGTGACCGATGCCGCGACGCTGCTCGGCGTGCTCGCCGGCCGGGACCACCGGGACGCGACCAGCCTGGACGTCGATGTTCCCGACTACGGCGAGGGGCTCGCCGAGGGGGTCGAAGGCCTGAGGATCGGCGTGCTCGCCGACGCGTTCGGAGAAGGAGTGGAGCCCGACGTCGCGGCGTCGGTGCGGTCGGCGGTCGACCGTCTCGCGGGGCTCGGCGCCCGGGTCGGGGAGACGTCGCTGCCGAACGCCGGGTACGCGCTCAGCGCCTACTACCTGATCGCCCCTAGCGAGGCCTCGTCCAACCTGGCCCGCTACGACGGCGTGCGGTACGGATCGCGGGTCGAGGGCGCCGACTCGATCGAGATGATGTTCCGAACGCGTGGCGCAGGGTTCGGCGCCGAGGTCAAGCGCCGGATCATGCTGGGCACGTACGCGCTGTCGGCCGGGTACTACGACGCCTACTACGGCCAGGCGCAGAAGGTCCGCACGCTCATCATCCGTGACTACGAGGCCGCGTTCTCCGACTTCGATGTCCTGGTGTCGCCGACCTCGCCCACGACGGCATTCCCGATCGGGTCCAAAGTCGACGATCCCATGGCGATGTATCTGAACGACATCTTCACGATCCCGGCCAACCTCGCCGGCGTGCCGGCGATCAGCGTGCCGTGCGGCCTGGATTCAGCCGGGCTCCCGGTCGGGCTGCAGCTCACCGCCCCCGTCCTGAGAGAGCAGACGTTGTTCCGCGCTGCCGCCGCCCTCGAAGGGGAGCTCGGCCTCGACCTCCGACCACCGCTCGTCGCCGGGTTCTGACGCCGGGCCGGCGTGCCTGTCGGTGCGGTGCATGCCGCCGGAGGTCACGATCAACGCCACGCTCGCCAGGATCACCGATCCCGCGAGGACCATCCGCAGCGTCAGCGTCTCGTTCAGCACCACGATCCCCAGCGTCACCGCGACCACCGGGTTCACATACGCGTACGTCGAGACCAGCGACGTGCGCACGTTGCGCAGGAGCCACAGGTAGCAGCTGAAGCCGACGAACGACCCGACGACGATGAGGTAGAGCAATCCGAGCCACGACGACCGCGTCACCTGGTCCACGCTGAAACCACCGAACTGGCCGCTCACCAAGGCGATGCTCGCGATCACCAGGCTGCCCATCAACTGCTGCATGCCGCTCGCCATCAGCGCGTCGTCGGGTAGCGATGCCCCACGGGCGTACATCGACCCGCTTGCCCACGCCAGCGAGGCGGTCACCGCGACCAGCATGCCGACGAGGTCGATGTCTCCCGCCGCCGAGCCCCCCACCAGGAGGACGGCGCCTCCGAATCCGGCGATCAACCCGACGACGGTGCGCCAGCTCGGCGGTGAGCTCCGGAGCACCACGCGGTCGATCAACGCGAGCCAGATCGGCACTAGGGCGATGATCAGGGCCACGATGCCGGTGGGCACCGTCTCCTCGCTGATCGCGACGAGCGCGTTGCCCCCGAACACCAGGAAGATGCCGATGATCGCTGTGCTCCGCCACTGCCGGGCGGTGGGCCTGATGCCCGTGCGCCACCGGCGGAACGCGTACAGAAGGCTGCCCGCAACCAGGAACCGCGCGGCGGCGCCCACCAGCGGCGGGATCGAGCCGTTGACCTTCGCGATGCCCAGGTAGGTCGTGCCCCAGACGATGTAGAGCGTGCCGAGCGCCGCCCATGAGAAGCCCCGGGACGGTCCGGCCTCGGCGCGCGCGGCGTCGACGGCGGAGGAGGCGGACATCATCCGATGATACGAAAGGAGCTCCCAGCGAAGGGTCCGATCGAAGGTTCCGATCGAGGGTTCCGAGCGAGGGTTCCGAAGACGTTCCGGCGACAGAGGCCTCCCCGAAGGGCTCCCGGTAGGCTAGGCGCCTCATGACCGAGTACGAGGCCGTCATCGGGCTCGAGTGTCACGTCGAGCTCGACACGCGCACCAAGATGTTCTGCGGGTGCCGAGTGGAGTTCGGCGCGCCGCCCAACACCAACGTGTGCCCGGTGTGTCTGGGCCACCCCGGTTCCCTTCCGGTTCCCAACCGCGAGGCGATCAGGCGCATCATCCTGATCGGCCTGGCGCTCGGGAGCGAGATCGCGCCGCACTCGCTCTTCCACCGGAAGAACTACTTCTATCCGGACATGCCGAAGAACTACCAGATCAGCCAGTACGACCTGCCGATCTGCGTGGGAGGTCAGCTCGATGTCGACCTTCCCGACGGATCCACGAGCCGGGTGGGCATCACGCGGGTCCACATGGAGGAGGACACCGGGAAGACCCAGCATGCGGGCGCAACGGGCCGTATCCACGACGCCGATGCCGCCTTGATCGACTTCAACCGGGCGGGTGTGCCGCTCGTGGAATGCGTGAGTGAGCCCGACATGCGCTCTCCCGAGGAGGCCGGCGCGTACCTGCGTGAGCTGCGCGCGACGCTCGAGTCCCTCGACGTCAGCGACGTCCGCATGGAGGAGGGGTCGCTGCGGTGCGACGCCAACGTCTCGCTGCGGCCCCCGGGCTCGACGCAGCTCGGCACGAAGGTCGAGATCAAGAACATGAACTCGATCCGCTCGCTCGAGCGTGCGCTCCACCACGAGATCGAGCGCCAGACCAAGGCGTTGGAGGCGGGGGAGCCGATCGCGCAGGAGACGCGCCACTGGGACGAGGACTCAGGCTCCACGAAGTCGATGCGTTCCAAGGAGGAAGCCTTCGACTACCGCTACTTCCCGGAGCCCGACATCCCCGGGCTGGAGCCCGGCGCCGCGTGGATCGCCGAGATCCGCGCGGGCCTGCCCGAGCTGCCCCGGGCGCGGCGCGAGCGCTACGAGGAGACGTACGGGCTCAAGCCCGATGTCGCTCGCGTGCTGGTCGCCGAGCGGTCCGCCGCGAGCCTCTTCGACGAGACGGTGGCCCTCGGCGCCGACCCGAAGGCGGCCGCCAACTGGATCACCCAGGACCTGGCGGGGCTCCTCAACAAGCGGGGGATCGACCCGGCGGCCTCGCCCGTCACCGCTCGGCACCTCGCCGATCTCATCGATCTGGTCGCCGGCGACACCGTGAGCGGGGCGGGGGCGAAGCAGGCGCTGGAAGAGGCGGTCGCGTCCGGCGAGGCCATCGCCGACATCGTCGAGCGGAAGGGCCTGACCCAGGTCTCGGACACCGGCGCGCTGGGGTCGATCGCCGACGAGGTGATCGCCGAGAACCCCGATGCCGTCGCGCAGTTCCGCGGTGGCAAGGAGGGCGTGATCGGGTTCCTGGTGGGGCAGGTCATGAAGAGGTCCGGCGGCTCGGCCAACCCCAAGCTCGCGCAGGAGGTCCTGCGCGAGCGGCTCTCGGACTAGGCGGACGCCGCCGGTGCGCGCCTCGCCGGGACGGCCGCATCGGGTGCCGTTCTGGCAACTCGTGGTCTACGGCACGTCGAGCGCCGTGCGCGGCGCGATCCACCCGTTCCAGCGCATGTGGCGCTCGAACGACCCCCTCGACACGTACGCGCTCTGCCATTTCACGTCGGTCGCAGGCGACGCGATGCTGGCGGTGGCGCTGGCCGACTCGGTGTTCTTCTCGCTGCCGGTGGGCGAGGCGAAGCTGAAAGTCGCCGCGTACCTCGCGATCACGATGCTTCCGTTGGCGCTCGCCGGGCCGTTGCTCGTGCCGTTGCTCGATCGGGCAGGGCCCCGGCGCGCGATCTCGTTCGCCGCCGCCGCCGGGCGGGCCGCGGTGGCGATCTACGCGGCGCCCCGGTTCGGGACCCTGCTGCTCTTCCCCGCCGCGCTGGTCCTGCTCGTGCTGTCCAAGATCCACGTCATCACGAAGAACGGGCTGACGATGGCCTACGCCTCGCACGAGGAGGGCCTGATGCGCGCGAACGCGCGGCTCGGGCGCCTCGCCGCGGTCGGCGCCGTCGTCGCGGCACCGCTGGGGTTCGCCGCGCTCAAGGCGTGGGGATCCGCCGGACCGATCTACCTGGCCGCGGCGGTGTACGCGATCTCCGCGGCGCTCAACCTCCGGCTCCCGCACCCGCGCACGAGGGGGACCCCCCCCGCGCCGGTAGGGCCGCGCGGCCACATCCCGGACCTCGCAGCGCCCGCCGTCGGCGCGGTGGGCCTGCGAGCCGCGAGCGGCTTCCTGCTCTTCCTGCTGGCCTTCTCGCTGCGGCTGGACGACGCCCCCGCCTACTGGTTCGCTGTCCTCGCCGCGGGCGGGCTGGTGGGCACGTTCCTCGCCGACGTTGTGGCGCCCCGGGTGCCCACGACGACCCGCGAGGAGGCCGTCGTGATCGCGTGCGTCAGCGCCGCCTGCATCGGCGCCTTGCTGGCGTTCGAGATCTTCGGTCTGCCGCTCCTGACGATCTACGCGCTGGTGGCGGGAGCGACCACCGAGTTCGGACGTCTCGCGTTCCAGAGCCTGATGCAGCGGCATGCGCCGCCGGGGGCGCAAGGCCGGGTGTTCGTGCGCTATGAGGTCCTCTTCCAGCTGGCGTGGGTCGGCGGGGCTCTCCTGCCCGCGATCCTGCCGATCGACTTCCGCCAGGGGATCCTGGTGCTGGCCGCCTTCTACGGCGTGCTCGCCATCTGGTCGGTGGCGCGAGCGCGGGCTCATCAGCGGAACCGCGGACTCGACCCGTGAGACCTGGAGCGCTTCCGGCGTAAGCTGGCCGGACGGATGACGCCGGGATCCCATGAGGCCCGGCCGGCACGAGGAGGTTCGCGTGGGGGAGTGGGTCACGGTCGGCAAGACGGACGACATCCCCGAGGGTGAGGCGACGGCCTTCGCCGTCGGGGGCGCGGAGATCGCGGTGGCGCGGTCGGGCGGCACGCTGTACGCGTTCAGCGACATCTGCACGCACCGGCAGTGCAACCTGGCCAACGGCGGCGAGATCGACGGCTCGACCATCGAATGCGAATGTCACGGCAGCGTGTTCGACATGGGAACCGGCGAGGTGATGGAGGGGCCGGCGACCGAGCCGATCGCCACCTTCAACGTCAGCGACGAGGGCGGCGAGCTGAAGGTCGAAGCCTGACGCGCCCGTGACCACCGATCGCACCTTCGTCATCGTGGGCGCGTCGCTCACCGGGGCGACCGCCGCCGCTACCCTCCGCCAGGAGGGCTTCGACGGCTCGGTCGTGCTGATCGGCGCCGAGTCGCTGCCCCCGTACGAGCGCCCGCCTCTTTCCAAGGAGTACCTGCGTGGCGAGCAACCGCTGGAAGAGGCGTACGTGCGCCCTCCCCAGTGGTACGCCGATCAGGAGATCGATGCCCGCTTCGGGGCCAGGGCCGTGCAGATCGACGTCCGAGGACGCGGGGTCGTGCTCGCCGGGGGCGAACGGGTGGGATTCGACCGGCTCCTGATCGCGACGGGAAGCCGGAACCGCTCGCTCGACGCGCCCGGGACCGACCTGCACGGCGTGTTCGATCTGCGCGACGCCGGCGACTCGGGCCGGATCCGGGAGGCGGTGGGGAGCGGCGCGCACGTGGTGTGCGTGGGCATGGGGTTCATCGGTGCGGAGGTGGCGGCCTCGCTGTGTCAGGTCGGCGCCGACGTCACCGTCGTGGAGGTGTTCGAGACCACGTTGTACCGGATCCTGGGGCCCGACATCGGAAGGGCGCTCGAGGGCCTGCACCGGGACCACGGGGTGACGATGCATTTCAACGAGGCGGTGGCCAGCTTCGAGGGCGACGGAAAGCTCGAGGCCGTCGTCACCGGCGGCGGCAAGCGGATCGAGGCGGACGTCGCCGTCGTCGGGATCGGCACCGAGCCGTGCGTCGAGATCATGGCCGGCACGGGCCTGGACCAAGGGGGCGGCATCCCCGTGGGTCCCACGCTGGAGACGAACGTGCCCGGCCTGTTCGCGGCGGGCGACGTGGCCCGCCACGACCATCCGGTGTTCGGGCCGATCCGCGTCGAGCACTACGACAACGCGATCAAGATGGGCGAAACCGTGGCGCGCAACATGCTCGACGCCGGGGAGGTGTTCGCCGATCCCCACTGGTTCTGGTCGGATCAGTACGACTCCCAGATCCAGATGGGAGGGTTCGCGCCCACGTGGGAGCGGATGGTGGTGCGAGGCTCGATCGAGGATCGCTCGTTCTGCGCGTTCCTGCTCGACCCCGACGGCGTCCTGATCTCCACCGTGAGCCTGGACTGGAAACGCGACGTCCGGCGATCGCTGAAGCTGCTGTCGGCCCACGTCGCCCCCGACCCCGACCTGCTTGCGGACCCCGACGTCGACCTGCGCACGCTGGTTCCTGCGAAGGAGGACTGAACCCGATGCATCCGGGCAACCTCGCGATCGGCCACCCCGTCTGCGACCTGGCCCTGCAGCGCCGTATCCGTGAGACGCGCCGCGACCGGATGGCGACGGCGGTGCGACGCGCTCGCGTCGGGGAGAGCGTGCTCGATCGGATCATCGGACGCGCGCGAGGCGGGGGGACGCCGTCGATCGATGTCGATCCGGAGGCGTTCAGGGATCGCGGCGACGATGTCTGGAAGGCGCTGCGCTTCTGACGGTGGCCGCGGCTCCTTCCCGCGGCGAGGGCCTTGATACGCTGACCTCTCCGACACCGCTCGAGGAGTGATCGCACAGTGGACAGGCCCGAGATCATCCTGGCCCCCGGACCCACGCCGATCCCGCCCGAGGTCCTCCTTGCCCAGGGCAGTCCCCTCGTCTACCACCGGGGCCCTGGGTTCGGGAACATCATGCGCAGCGTCACCACGCGCCTGAAGGAGCTCTACAAGACCGAGTCGGCCGACGTGCTGCTCATGACCTCGAGTGGCACGGGAGGCCTGGAGTCCGCGATCTCCAACTGCTTCTCGCCCGGCGACGAGGTGTTCGTGCCGCTCGCCGGCTTCTTCTCCGAGCGGTTCCACAAGCTGGCCGAGGCCTACGGGCTGACCGTTCGCTCGATCGAGTACGAGTGGGGCGCCAGGATCCGTCCGGACGAGGTTTCCGCCGCGCTGGCCGAGCATCCGGTGAAGGCCGTGCTGCTCACGCAGTCCGAGACCTCGACGGGCGTGATCCAACCGATCGAGGAGCTGGCCCGGGTCGCGAACGAGGCAGGCGCGATGGTGTTCGTCGATGCCGTGTCCTCGCTGGGTGCGGTGCCGTTCGAGTTCGACGCGTGGGGGATCGACGTCGCCGTGAGCGGGAGCCAGAAGGCCCTGTCCGCCAGCCCCGGCATCGCGTTCGTCGCCATCAGCGAACGCGCGTGGGAGGCTTCTCGCAGCGCCACGAACCCACGCTTCTACTTCGACTGGGCCACCTACAAGACCTTCGCCGACCTGCCCCATCCCGAGAACCCGTGGACCCCGGCGATCAGCGTCATGCAGGGGTTGCAGGCGGCGCTGGACCTGTACTTCCAGGACGGCGTCGACGCCGCGATGGAGCGTCACCACATGTTGTCTCGCGCCGTGAAGGAAGGCGTGAAAGCCCTCGGGCTGGACCTGTTCGGCGAGGGGCTCGAGGACAACTGGACGGTCACGGCGATCCGTGCGCCCGAGAGCGCCGACGCCGACACGATCAGCGACACGATCCGCGCCGAGTTCGGCTGTGTCCTGGCCCCCGGGCAAGGCCCGCTGAAGGGCAAGGTCTTCCGTATCGGGCACTTCGGGTACTTCAGCGAGCTCGACATCATCCGGGGGCTCGCCGCGCTCGAGATGACGCTGGAGAAGCTCGGCCATCCCGTGAAGCGGGGCGCGGCGGTCGCCGCCGCCGAGAGCGTGTTCATGGAGTCGCGATCTTCGTGAGGACGGTCTCGTGAGGCGCCCGCGATGAGGGTGCTGGTCACCGAGCAGCTGTCCGAACCGGGCCTGGAGCTCTTGCGCAGGGACTTCCAGGTCGACGTGAGAACCGATCTGGCGGGCGGCGACCTCGTGGGCGAGATCGAACCCTACGATGCGCTCATCATCCGCAGCGCCACCCAGGTGACCGACCGGGTCCTCGCGGCGGCCACCAACCTGAAGGTGATCGCGCGCGCCGGCATCGGCCTGGACAACATCGACGTCGACGCCGCCACGCGCCGAGGGGTCATGGTGGTGAACGCGCCCCAGTCCAACATCATCAGCGCCGCCGAGCAGGCGATGGCCCTGCTCCTGTCGCAGGCTCGGAACACCGCCCAGGCGAGCGCCGCGCTGAAGCAGGGCTCGTGGGAGCGTTCGCGATGGGAGGGCGTCGAGCTCGCCGGCAAGACGATCGGGCTGGTGGGCCTGGGCCGCGTGGGGCCACTCGTCGCCACAACGCGCGGCGGGGTTCGGGATGCGGGTGATCGCCTACGATCCCTACGTCAGCGCCGAGCGCGCCAAGGAGATGGGGGTCGACGCGATGCCTTCGCTCGAGGCGCTCCTGGTGCAGGCTGACTTCGTCTCGATCCACCTGCCACGCACGCCCGAGACAGAGGGCCTGATCGGGGGGCACGAGCTCGGCCTCATGAAGGAGGGGGCCCGCCTGATCAACACCGCGCGCGGGGGGATCGTGGACGAGGATGCGCTCGCCAAGGCGATCGAGGGAGGTCACCTCGGCGGGGCGGCCATCGACGTGTTCGCCGCCGAGCCCACGACGGACTCGCCGCTGTTCGGGCTCGAGAACGTGGTGGTCACGCCGCATCTCGGCGCCTCGACGAAGGAGGCGCAGGACAAGGCGGGCACGACCGTCGCCGAGATGGTGCGCCTCGCATTGATGGGAGAGTTCGTCCCCTACGCCGTGAACGTGAGCGCCGGCGCCGAGGTCACCGAGGTCGTGCGTCCCTTCGTTCCTCTGGCCGAACGTCTGGGAGCGCTCGTGGCAGGGTTGGCCGAAAGTGGGGTCCGCTCGATCGTCGCGTCCTACCTCGGGCGGATCGCCGAGTCGGACACCCGGGTCCTGACCCTTGCGATCCTCAAGGGGATCTTGGGCCGAACCGTGAACGAGCCCGTCTCGTTCGTGAACGCGCCCATGCTGGCGCGCGACCGCGGTCTCACGGTCAGCGAGATGCGTTCGACCGTCTCGCAGGACTACGTCAGCTCGATCTCGCTGCGCGCCGAGACCGATGAGGGTCCCGTGAGCATCGCGGGTTCGATCCTGGCGAAGGACCACGAGCGCGTGACGCAGGTGAACGACTTCGAGATCGAGGTGACGCCGGCGGGGCACATGGTGTTCTTCACGTACGTGGACCGACCGGGCATCATCGGCACCGTCGGGACCATGCTCGGGGCCCACCACGTGAACATCGCGACGATGGACGTCGGTCGCAAGGCCGAGGGCGGCGACGCGCTCATGTGCCTCACGGTCGACACCGAGGCGCCGCCCGGTGTGCTCGAAGAGGTGGCGTCGACCATCGACGCTCACCAGCTCCGCGCGGTCACGCTCCCGGCCTAGAGAGGACTTGGACGGTCGAACGCCGTCTTGGGCCGTGCTATCCTCGCGCGGTCATGAAGCGGAACATCCTGTGGACCGGTGATGCCGGCAGTGCGCGGACGCGACGTGTCGCGCCCACTGCCCGCTAGGTCCACCAGAACGCCCGTTCCGCACCGCGCAAGGAGTCCGCTTCATGAGCCGCTCACCTCGCTCCAACGTCAGACGACTGGCCCTCGGCCGCATGCTCTCGGTCACCGGGGGCGCCGCGGCCTTCACCGCGCTGAACTTCACCGTCTGGGAACGAACGCATTCGCCGTTCATGCAGGCGTTGTCGCTGTTGCTCACGTTCGGGGTGGCCGGGTTGATCGGTCCGTTCGCGGGCGCGCTCGGCGACCGCTTGGACCGCCGGAAGGTGCTGATCTGGTCCGAGGCGATATCCGCGGTGTTCTTCACGGCCATGGTGTTCGTCGACGCGCCGATCTGGCTGATCGTGTTGGCGTTCGCCTCGGCGGTCGCTGACCTGCCCTTCCTGTCGGCGTCGCGCGCGGCGATACCGAACCTCGTCGAACGCCCGGAGGACCTCTCGTGGGCGAACAGCCTGGTCACGCTGGGTGTGCACTCCGGCATCGCGATCGGGCCGGTGATCGGTGGCCTGCTGCTCGCGCTCGCCGGGCCATCGTGGGTGTTCGGCATCAACGCGGCGTCGTTCATCGTGTCGTTGTTGCTCACCGTCTCCGTCCGCGGGCGGTTCCAGGAGGAACGCACCGAGGAGCACGCCGAGCATGCTGGGGTCACCGCGGGCCTCGTGTACCTGTGGCGTGAGCCGGTGCTCCGGCGCCTGTCCATCGCGTGGTTCGTGTTCGTGGTCGGCATGGGGATGGGCATGGTGGCCGACGCGCCGCTCGCGGAGTCGTTCGACTCCGGCGCGATGGGCTACGGATTCCTGATCGCTTGCTGGGGGCTCGGTTCCACGCTGGGCGCAGGCGTCGGCCGTTGGATGAACGGACGGACGGAACCCGTGTGGATGGTGTTCGGGGCGTTCGGCATCGCGCTCACGGCGTTCGTAGTCGGCTTCGCGCCGGTGTTCCCGATCGTGCTCGGGGCGCTGCTCGCCATGGGCATCTGCGATGGTCTGACGATCGTGGCCGAGAACGGCATGATGCAGCGCCGCACGCCCGACGCGGTGCGGAGCCGCACGATGGCCGCGTTCGAAGCCGTGCTGTCGTTCGGGCTCGCGGTCGCCTACATCGCGGCCGGCCCGGTGTTGAACGCGTTGGAACCGCAGACCGTGTACCGATTGGGCGGTGTGGGGGCGGCGATCGCGTCGGTCATCCTGTTGCCGTTGCTGGGGCTCCGCAACGAGGCCGAGCCGGAGAGCGCGGTCGACGGGGCGGCTCCCGACCTCGAGGCCGAGCGTGCCGTAGTCGACGCGGCGGTGTACCCACCGGTGAGCTAGGGGTGAGGGGAGTTGGCGTACTTCCTGGTGTCTCCGTCCCCCAGACGGATGACAGCACCCTCACGACTCCTTGCTGTGATCCAGATGTGAGGGTGTGAACGACCCGCCCAGAGCAGAGGCGGGCTCCCGCGCTCCACAGCTGGGGGCCACGCGAGGTGTGTCTGTGTCGCAGAGCTTCTCGACGGTAGCGCCGACCGCAGCCGCGAGCCGTGCCGGGGTGGGTCGGTTTGCCTTGAACCGTCGTTCAGGCGTAGCGTCCGGTTCCGGAGGGCTCGAGTCCTGCGCGCCCCGGACCGGAGGAACCATGCCCAGCACCACCAGCAGCACCAGCGCCACAAGCACCACCGGCACCAACAGCTACCACGCGGTCGTGATCGGCGGAGGCCACAACGGCCTCGTCGCCGGCGCGTATCTCGCCAGGTCGGGCGCCCGAACGATCGTCCTCGAAGCACGACACAAGGTCGGCGGCGCCGCCGACACCATGGCGCCGTGGCCCGAGGCGCCCGAGTTCAAGGTGACCACGCTCAGCTACGTGATGAGCCTGATGCCCGACACCATCCAGCGGGACCTTCGCCTCGCCGAGCACGGCTACAAGGCCTATCCCGTGGGCCCCTACTTCCTCCCGTTCCCCGATGGCCGGTGCATCGTCCAGTACGACGACGACGCCCAGACGAACTTCGAATCGTTCGCGCAGTTCTCGAAGAAGGACGCCGACGCGATCGAGCGGTGGGACGCCTGGATCGGCGGCCTGGCCGACGTCCTCGGGCCGATGCTGATGTCGATCCCGCCCACGGTGGGATCGAAGAAGCCCACGGATCTCTACGAGCAGCTCCGACTGGCCTGGCGGTTCCGCGGCCTCGACGTGAAGACGATCGGCGACGTCACGCGCCTGATGACGATGAGCATCGTGGACATCCTCGACCGGTTCTTCGAGAGCGACCAGGTCAAGACGGTCATGGCGCTCAACGGGCTGATCGGCACGTGGGCCGGCCCACACGAGCCCGGGACCGGCTACGTCATGGCCCACCACTCGATCGGCGACGTGGGCGACGGGCACCTGGGGGCATGGGCCGTGCCGGAGGGCGGGATGGGCGCCGTGAGCGACGCGATCGCGGCGAGCGCGCGCGTCGTTCGGGGCCGAGATCCGCACGAACGCCCGTGTCGCCCGCATCCTCACCGAAGGCGGCGCGGCTACCGGCGTCGTCCTCGAAGGCGGCGAGGAGATCCGCGCGCCCGTGGTGGTCACCGCGATCCATCCGAAGATCACGTTCCTCGAGCAGCTCGACCGGGCAGACCTGCCCTCGGACTTCGTAGACGACATCGAGAGCTGGAAGTCCCGCAGCGGCGTCGTGAAGATCAATTGCGCGCTGGACCGGGCGCCGGTGTTCACCGCCCAGCCCGAACTGCAGGATCTCACCGGCGGTTTCGAGCTCGCCCACTCGATCGCCTACCTGGAGAAGGCGTTCGAGGAGGCGCGCGCGGGAGCCCCGTCGACCGCGCCGTTCAGCGACGGCGTCATGCCCACCTTCTACGACCGGACGCTGGCGCCGGAGGGCAAGCACACCGTCTCGCTGTTCACCCAGTGGGTTCCGCACGGATGGAGCGAGAAGCCGCACACCGAGGAGCTCGAGGCCTACGCGGACCGTGTGATCGCGGGCTACGACGAGATGGCGCCCGGCTTCGCCGACAGCGTGCTGCATCGGCAGGTGATCGGTCCCTACGAGATGGAGCAGGAGTGGGGGCTGATCGGCGGCAACATCTTCCACGGGGAGCTGTCGGCTGAACAGCTCTTCCACATGCGTCCGGCGCCGGGATACGCCGACTACCGCTCGCCGATCCGCGGGCTCTACCAGGCGTCCAGCGCCACCCACGGCGGTGGCGGGGTGTGCGGCATCCCCGGCTACAACGCGTTCAGGCAGATCAAGGCGGACCGCGGTCGCGGCCGCTTCGCACGGAAGGGATAACGGACCGTCATGCCACAGGAGAACCGCTCGTTCCCGTTCTACTTCGCCAGCTGGTACAAGAAGTCGCCCTACTTCGAGCGCACGGTGGAGGCCGGCGCCACGAGCTGGGATCTCTACAACCACATGCTGATCCCCACGCTCTACGACGACGACATCAAGGAGTACTGGCATCTCGTGGAGAAGGTGACGCTCTGGGACGTCGCGGTCGAGCGTCAGGTGGAGATCACCGGTCCCGACGCCGCCAGGTTCACGCAGCTGCTGACGCCGCGCGATCTGTCAAAGACCCAGCCCGAACAGTGCAAGTACGTGATGATCTGCGCGCCCGACGGCGGCATCATCAACGATCCGATCCTGCTGAAGCTGTCGGAGGATCACTTCTGGCTGTCGCTCGCCGACTCCGACGCGCTGCTGTACGCGCTGGGCGTGCAGGCGTTCGCGGGGCTCGACGTCGAGATCCGCGAGCCCGACGTCAGCCCGCTGCAGATCCAGGGGCCACGCTCGAAGCCGTTGATCCGCAAGCTCTTCGGCGACGACGTCGCCGACCAGCGGTACTACTGGCACAAGCAGACCGAGCTGAACGGCATCCCGGTGGTCGTGTCGCGCACGGGGTGGAGCGCGGAGCTCGGCTACGAGGTGTACCTGCGCGATTCGCGCCTCGCCAACGACCTGTGGGACGCGATCATGGCGGCGGGCGAGGAGTTCGAGCTGCGAGCGATCGCGCCCAGCGACCAGCGCCGCATGGAGGCCGGCATCTTCAACTACGGCAACGACATGGATGTCACGAACAACCCGTTCGAGATCACGGGGCTGGAGCGTCTCGTCGAGTTGGACAACGACAACGAGTTCGTCTCGCGGAAGGCCCTGGAGACGATCCGCGCCGAGGGCGTGGAGCAGAAGCTCGTGGGCGTCACGATCGACGGCGAGCCGCTGGGCATGTGGCTCGAGGACTTCTGGCCGGTCGTCGACGGCGACGAGCGCATCGGGAGGCTCGTGAGCGCGTCGTATTCGCCACGACTGGAGCGCAACATGGGATTCGCCTGGCTCCCGATCGCGAAGGCCGACGAGGGCTCCCGCATCGAGATCACCTCGCCCGACGGCCCGATGACCGCCACCGTGGCCCCGCTCCCGTTCCTGGACCCCGGAAGGAGATCCCGCCAAGAGCTGAGGACCACGGGCGGTCACTCGGCCCTCGACGCGGGATGATGGTGGCGTGAGCACGCTCGCCGGACAGCTGCTGATCGCGAACGCACCCCTCTTCGACCCGAACTTCCGCCGGACCGTGGTGCTGATCGGTCACCACGACGAGGAAGGCGCCGTGGGCGTCGTGCTCAACCGCACCCTGGACATCACCGTCCGGGAGGCGGTGCCGCCGCTGGGAGCGATGGTGGAGCCCGAGGAGCTGCTGCACCTCGGTGGGCCGGTGCAGCCCGAGTCCGTGGTCGTGGTGGCCGACTTCGCCGATCCGTCCCGCGCCGAGATCCTGGCGCTCGGATCCATCGGCTTCCTCCCGCCGGAGACCGATGAGGACGTGTTGACCGCGATCAGGCGGGCGCGGGTGTTCGCCGGGTACTCGGGCTGGGGCGCCGGCCAGCTCGAGGCCGAGCTCGCCGAAGATTCCTGGCTGGTCGAGCCCGCCGTGCCCGAGGACGTGTTCCATCCCGATCCGGCGAGGCTCTGGCAGGACGTTCTGCAGCGCAAGGGCCGTGGCTTCGACCTCCTGCGCGTTATGCCCCACGACCCGTCGTCGAACTAGACCGCTCCCGCTTGCCGCGCCGCGGCTCCCGCGGGATGCTGGCCCCATGGATGACTCGCCCGCCCCACTCGACCCCGAGGCCCTCGAACGCTGCGTCCGTCCGTTCGGCGCCTCCTTCGCGCTCCCGGCGGCGGCCCACACCTCACCCGACGTCTTCGCCTGGGAGCAGGAGCACTTCTTCGCGCCCTCATGGGTCTGCCTGGGGCGGGCGGGGGTGCATCGCCGGGCCGCCGGACAGGTCGAACGCGGCGGCTGGGTGTTCGCGCGGCATGCTCCCGAGGGGATCGGGTTCGACGAGCAGTTCGGGAACCTCTGGGACCACCTGGCGCCATGGACGACCGAACGCCTGGTGGTCGCGGCCCGGGACAGCTACGAGGTCGCCGCCAATTGGAAGCTGATCCACGAGAACTATCAGGAGTGCTACCACTGCTCCGAGATCCATCCCGCGCTGTGCGAGGTCACGCCCCCTGACAGCGGCTACTCGATCGACCTGCACGGGCTGTTCGTCGCCGGACCCATGGACCTTCGCGAGGGCGTCGAGACGATGTCGCTCGACGGCCGCTCGGGGGGTGCCGATCCCGGGATTGACCGGTAACCAACTCCGCGAGATCGGGTACTTCGGCGTCTTCCCGAACCTGTTGATCAGTCCGCACCCGGACTACGTCCTGACGCACCGGATCGAGCCGCTCGCCCCCGGCCGCAGCTACGTGGAGTGTGAGTGGCTGTTCCCACCCGAAGCCTGGGAGCGGCCCGGGTTCGATCCGGCGTACGCCGTGGACTTCTGGGACGTCACGAACCGCGAGGACTGGGCGGCGTGCGAGTCGCTGCAGCGCTCGGCGGCATCGCGCGGGTATCGGCCGGGACCGCTCTCGACGGCGTGGGAGGCCGGACCGTACCTGCAGACGCGGATGATCGCGCGCGGGTATCAGGCCGGCGCCGTGACCGAGTGGCCCGAGAAGCCCGAGCGCGCCGCCCAGCCACGGCACGAGCTCCTCCGCGGCGCATGAGCGACGGCTCGATCGCGTTCGATCGCGCGGCCGAGTACTACGACGCCACGCGGGGCTTCTCCGACGAGGGCGTGCGCCGGACGATCGAGGCGTTGTCGGGACACTTCCCGGGAGCCGGCAGCGTGCTCGAGGTCGGGGTGGGCACGGGCCAGTTGGCGATCCCGCTTCGCGAGGCTGGGGTCGGCGTCGTGGGCCTGGACCTGTCCCGGCCGATGCTGGCCAGGCTGGTGGCCAAGGCCGGCGGGCGGCCACCGTTCGGGCTGATCGAGGGCGACGCCACCGCGCTGCCCTTCCCGGATGACGCGTTCGGCGGGGTCTACCTGCGTTGGGTGCTGCACCTGATCCCGGACTGGGCCGGGGTCGTGCGCGAGATCGTCCGCGTCCTGGCGCCCGGCGGCGAGTTCGTCGCGGCGCTCGGGGCCTACGGGGGGACGAGGTCGCAGATCCAGGAGCGGTTCGCGGAGACGACCGGCGTCACCATCGAGCCGGCGGGCCTGGACTGGGACGGCTGGGCACTGCTCGACGCCGAGATGGCGCGGCTGGGGGTCGCGAAGCTCCCTGACATCACGTTCCTCGACCATGAGCGCGACGACCTGGAGACGTTCATCCAGGGTATCGAAGGGAACAGGTTCTCGTGGACGTGGGCGGTGCGCGATGAGACGGCCCGTCGAGAGGCCGCCGCCGACGTGCGACGGTGGGCCGAGGACAGATGGGGCGTGCTCGCCGAGGTGCCGCTGGAAGAGTTCGAGACCCGGTTCGCGGTCTACGGGGTGCCCGAGTAGGGCTCTTCAGTCCTCGACGTAGTCGTCGGGGTGGTTGGTGGCGCCGGGCAGCTCGTCCACGACGTGCATCGCCTCGAGCTCGGCCGCCTCGGGGCCGAAGGACTCGGCCGACTCGCCGACCATCGCCGCCTCCTCGTCCTGCTCGTCGACGCCGTCGCCGTCGGTGATGTCCATGTGTGAGTGCGGACGGTCGTTCTGGGGATGTTCGCGTCGCGTTCGTTCGTTGATCGTGTCGCCCTGGAGCTGCTCCTCGGCCGTCGTGTGATCCTCGACACCGAGCGAGTGGTCCATCTCCGAGATGAAATCCTCCATCGAGGATCCACCGTCGGCGTCGTCGTCGGAGGGCGATGGACCCTCCGCCGATGAGAACTGGTCGTCGGGATCGTTGGGCTCGTGGAACCCGGGCTCCTGCGTAGTCATCGCCTGAGCCTACCCCGGGGACGCGCTCGAGTGGGTGGTGGTTCCGGCTCGCCGTGGCCGGGGACGCCCCGGTATCCTTCAGGGGCTACGAACAGGGCCACGAAGGGCGCCGTGGGCGCCCGCCCGACGCAGGAGGTCAACGCGGTGCCGATCACCGAGGTCGAGAAGATCTGGATGGACGGCGAGCTCGTGGACTGGCGCGACGCGCAGGTCCACGTCCTCAGCCACGCGCTGCACTACGGCAGCGGCGTCTTCGAGGGCATCCGGGCCTACGAGACCGTACGCGGTCCCGCCGTGTGGCACCTCGACGAGCACCTCAAGCGCCTCTACCGCAGCGCCAAGCTCTATCACCTGGACATCCCTTACTCGCCCGAGGCGCTGAAGGAAGCCACGAGGGACGTGATCCGCGTCAACGGTCTGGCCGCGTGCTACATCCGCCCGCTGGCGTTCCGGGGCTACGGCGAGATCGGCGTGAACCCTCTGCAGGCGCCCGTGAACGTCACGATCGCCGTATGGCCGTGGGGCGCCTACCTCGGAGAAGACGCGTTGGAGCAAGGCGTGCGGGTCAAGGTCAGCAGCTGGCGGCGCAACCCGCAGAACTCCCTCCCGGCGGCCGCCAAGGCCACCGGCCAGTACATCAACAGCGTGCTGGCGAAGGTCGAGAGCCTGAAGGCCGGCTACGACGAGGCGATCATGCTCAACGACCACGGCTATGTCACCGACGGTTCCGGGGAGAACATCTTCGTCGTTCGCAAGGGGATCCTGCTGACCCCGCCGACCCAGGCGGGCTCGCTCGACGGCATCACCCGCGAGACGACCATGCTGTTGGCGCGAGACCTGGGCTATGAGGTCCGCGAGGAGAACCTGGTCCGCACCGACCTCTACAACGCGGAGGAGTGTCTTCTTCACGGGCACCGCCGCCGAGATCACGCCGATCCGCGAGGTCGACGACCGTGAGGTCGGCGAGGGCCACCGCGGGCCTGTCACGAAGGAGCTCCAGTCGGCGTTCTTCGCCGCCACCAAGGGCGAGAACCCCAAGTACCCCGACTGGCTCACCTACGTGAACGACTGAGACCGTGCAGGACCGATACCGACTCCCGCGAAGCGTCGTCCCTTCGCGCTACGACCTCACGATCGAACCCGACCTCGAGCGAGCCACCTTCTCCGGCTCCGAGGACATCACGATCGACGTCCACGAGCGGGTCGACGAGATCGTGCTCAACGCGCCTGGACCTGTCGATCGATGCCTGCTGGCTCACCGACGATGCAGGCGCTCGGTTCGAGGTCACAGAGTTCGCGCTCGACGAGGAGCTCCAGCGCGCAACGCTCACCCTCGGCTCGCCGGTCGATCCCGGCGCCTACGCGCTCCACCTGGATTTCCGCGGAGAGCTGAACGATCAGCTGCACGGCTTCTACCGCTCGACCTACGCCGACGACGACGGCGACATCCACACGATCGCGACCACACAGTTCGAAGCCGCCGATGCCCGCCGCGCCTTCCCCAGCTGGGACGAACCCGACCTGAAGGCGGTCTTCGCGATCACGCTGGTGGTGCCCGACGGCCTCGCGGCCATCTCCAACGGCCCGGAGGTCGACCGGAAGGACGCGGGCGAGGGCCGTGTCCGCGTCCGGTTCGCCGACACGATGAGCATGTCGACCTACCTGGTGGCCTTCGTGGTGGGACGGCTCGAGGTGACCGAGCCGGCCGACGCGGCGGGCGTCCCGATCCGCGTCGTGCACGTGCCCGGCAAAGACAACCTCGCCGGGTTCGCCCTGGATGCAGCTGTGTTCTCGATGCGGTTCTTCACCGACTACTACGGCCTGCCCTACCCCGACCGCAAGGTCGACATGATCGCGTTGCCCGACTTCGCCCAAGGCGCGATGGAGAACACGGGCTGTATCACCTACCGGGAGTCGCTGTTGCTCGTCGACCCGGATCAGGCCACCCAGCCCGAGCTCGAGAACATCGCCGACGTCGTCGCGCACGAGCTGGCGCACCAGTGGTTCGGCAACCTGGTCACGATGCGCTGGTGGAACGGCATCTGGCTGAACGAGGCGTTCGCGACCTTCATGGCGCTGCTCACCGTGGACGCGTGGCGGCCCGACTGGGAGCGTTGGTCCTCGTTCGCCCGCGCGTGCACGTCCGCCAAGGAGGTCGACGCGCTGCATTCGACGCGCGCGATCGAGTACCCGGTGCACTCGCCCGACGACACCGCGGGCATGTTCGACGTGCTCACCTACCAGAAGGGCGCCGCGATCCTGCGCATGCTCGACCGGTACCTGGGAGGGGAGCGCTTCCGCGACGGCATCCGCCTGTACCTGCAACGCCACGCCTACGGCAACACCGAGACCCACGACCTGTGGAACGCGATCGAGGAGGCCAGCGGCGAGCCCGTGCGCCGGATCATGGACCAGTTCATCTGGCAGGGCGGCTATCCGCTCCTGACCGTGTCGCCGCGCGAGGACGGGGTGCGGCTCAGCCAAGAGCGTTTCCTCGCCGACGGCGAACAGGACCCGGCCACGACCTGGGACGCCCCGCTGCGGATCCGCGAGATCGGCGGCGAGGAGCGCTCCGTGCTGGTTCCCGCCGACGGGTCCGATGCCCCGGCCGCGCCCGACGCTGCGATCGTCGCCAACGCCGGCGCGAGCAGCTTCGTGCGCATCCGCTACGAGGGCGGTCTCATCGATCGGCTCACGGACCGGCTGCCGGAGGTCTCCGCCCTGGAGCGGTACGGCCTGGTCGACGACCATTGGGCCTCGGTGAGCTCGGGGGCATCCGCGCGCCTCGGACTTCATCCGGTTCGCCGCTCGCTTCGCGGACGAGGACGACCTCGCGGTCTGGCAGGTGTTGCTGACCGGGCTGGGCTGGTGCGACCGGTTCGTCGAGGGCGAGGCGCGCGAGCGGCTCCGCGGGTTCGTGCGGCGGCTCGTGGCCCCCGCGATGGATCGGCTCGGCTGGGAGGCGAACGGCGACGACGGCGACCTCACCCGCGCTCTGCGCGGCGCGTTGCTCCAAGGATTGGGGGTGCTGGGCGCCGATCCCAACGCCGAGGCCGCCGCCCGCGAGTTCGAGGGTGAAGCACGCGCCGGCAAACCGGTGGATCCCGCGCTCGCGGCCGCCGCGGTCAACGTGGTCGCGGTGGCGGGCGACGCCGACGACTACGAGCGGTTCTGGGAGGCCTACCGGGACGCGCCGACCCCCCAGGAGCAGCTGCGCTACCTGATCGCCCTGCCGCTGTTCCGAGACCCCGCGCTCATGGATCGCACGCTGAACGCGACGCTCTCCGATGACATCCGGTCCCAGAACGCGCCCTTCGTCCTCGCATACGCCGGGACCAATCGCGACCTCGGCCCCCGCTCGTGGGCGTTCCTGAAGGAGCACTGGGAGGAGCTCACGCAACGCCTGCCCTCATCCCTGGCGATCCGCATGATCGACGGCGTCCGGTTTCTCTCCCGCGCCGACGAGGTGCGCGATGCGGCGGCCTTCTTCGAGGCCCATCCGATCCCCCAGTCGGCGATGAACCTGCAACAGACGCTGGAACGCCAGCGGGTGGCCGCCGCCCTCAGGGAACGCGCGACGCCCGACCTCACCGAGCACTTCTCGGGCTGAGCCGCGAACGAGTGCCGGGATCAGCCGATCTCGATCTCGCCCCTCATGCCGTAGTCGTAGTGTCCCGGCAGGTGGCACCCGAAGATCAGCTCCGCCTCGTCGGCCGAGAACGTGTAGGTCGTGATCCGGGTGCTGAGGGCAGGCACCGACATCTCACCTGGCCTCGGCGGATGGTGGGCCTCGGTTCCCTCCTCGTGGATCTGCTGCAGCCGCGCGTCTCCCACCAGGAACTCGTGGTCGATCGGGTCGGTGTTCTCGACCACGAAGCGGACGGTCTCGCCCGGCTCCACCTCGATGGCCCCGGGCAGGAACCTCGAATGGTGCATCCTCACGTGGACCTTGCGCACGTCGGACGTGGCCGTCGCCGGCGTGCACGCGGGGGCGATCGCGACCAGCACCAGAAGGGAACCGACCGCGATCGCCACCCGTTGCGACCCCATCATGCGGTGGACCTGCGGGAACGCCGCCACCGGCCGAGAAGGAACGCCCCTGCGGCCGTGGCCAGCATCGCCGCGGCCAACGCGCCGGGTGTGTCGGTCTCCTGCGGCAGGCTCACCATCGGGAGGGCTAGGCCCGCCGCCACGGGATCGGGCTGCTGATACCCGCTGGCGTCGATCGCGAGGTCGTGCGTGAGCTCGGACGCTTCGGCGTTGATGCGGATGTACGTGAGCCACATGTCGCGCGCGGGGACCCAGCCCATCCGTTCGTCCGACCGCAGGTCCCGAAGGAGAGCGGGCGATGCGGGCTCGCTCACCTCTCGGATCAGGCCCTGCTGGTCCTCGTCGCCGTCGGGCTCCACGGCCTGTGGCAACGTGGCGGGCGCGATGTCGGTGAGCAGGAAGACGTCGGCCTGGACGATCTCCGCGTCCTGCCTCCCGAGCGCCAGGATCCGAAGCGGCACCCAGGGGTTCGGCGTCGGGATCACGACCTGGATCGGGGTGCCTTCGCCGGTGCGAACCCCCTGGTCTTGGGCCCGTTCGAGGTTGAACCGCGCCGCCATGAAGATCGGGCTCCGCCGCGCGTAGAAATCCAGCACCTCGGGCGCGTCCGGTGGCAGGAAGAACCCGTGCTCCTCGGCCCAGACGCCCACGGCGACGGCGCCGCCCTTCAGGACCGTGATGTCGAGCGCGTCGATCTGAGTCTCGAAGAGGACCTCGGCGCCCAGTCTCGCGGCTCCGCGTCCGCTGCGAGAGTTCGTCGGAGGGAGGCGGAGGCGTGACCTCCTGGACGAGCCTCTGCAGGGTCCAGCCGCCCGCCTTGATCACCTTCGTCGGGACGCCCGGCAGCGGGACGATCGAACCGACCTCGCCGGCGTTCTTGCCCGCGAACTCGAACGAGGTGACGTAGTGCTCGATGCCCTGGTGGTAGGCCGCCAGCGTGGTGGTGCGCAGCAGGCTGATCGTGCCGTTCGGGGCGACGAGGCCCCCGCAGGCGAGCGCGCTCACCGCGGGCCCCAGGACCAGCAGGGTGCTGAGCCCCGCGACGACCGTTCCTCGCGCGATCCGGCTTCCACGCATGACAGGCATGACGTCCCCTTCCGTCGGTGTGATCGGTCGGACGGCCGGGCGCCCGCTCTCGGTTCCCTCGGCTTGACAGGCCGTGGACGCCACCCATACCGTTCGGATACGAACGACCTTGGGGCGGAAGGCGTCCCGCGAGCGAAGGAGCGTCGTGACGAGCCGCGCCGTCGTGGAGGGCATCGAGGTTTCGACCGACCACTGGATCGGTGGGGAGCGCCTCGCATCGAACACGACCTTCTCCGACGTCTCGCCCCTCGACGAGGCGCCGATCGCCGAGGTGGCCCGTGGCGGAGCCGCGGAGGCGGACATGGCTGTCGACGCCGCTCGCCGCGGGTTCGAGACCTGGGCGGCGACGCCGCCCAAGGAGCGCGCCGACGTGCTCCACCGGATCGCCGACGGCGTCGAGGCGCGCGTTCCCGAGCTGGCCACGGTCGAGACCCGCGACAACGGTTCCCTCCTGCGATCGATGCAGCGCTCGGTGATGCCCCGCGTCGCCCGCAACTTCCGCTACTTCGCCGATCACCTGCTCACCCTCGGCGACGACAGGGACTACGAGGGGTTCGCCGAGCGCGTCGAGTGGGATCCGAGCGGGATCACCGTCGTCATCACGCCTTGGAACGCCCCGCTGATGCTCGCGACCTGGAGGATCGCGCCGGCCCTCGCCGCGGGGAACGCCGTGATCCTCAAGCCCCCGGAATGGGCGCCGCTCACGGCGTCGATGCTGGCCGACATCGCCCACGAGTCGGGCCTGCCCCCGGGCGCGTTCAACGTGCTGCAGGGGATCGGCTCCGAAGCCGGAGCCGCGCTGACCGGCCATCCAAGCGTGGACCGGGTCGCGTTCACCGGCTCCGTGCCGACCGGCAAGCTCGTGGCCCGGTCCGCCGCCGCGAACCTCACGCCCGTGAGCCTGGAGCTCGGCGGCAAGTCACCGTTCGTCGCCTTCGCCGACGCCGACCTGGATGCGGTGGTGAAGCAAGCGGTCAACCAGTTCGACAACGCCGGGCAGGTCTGCCTGGCCGGCACGAGGCTGATCGTCGAGGAACGTGTGCATGAGGAGTTCATCGAGCGGTTCAGCGACGCGGCGGCCGGCATCGTCCAGGGCGATCCGCGAGCGGAGGCGACCGACATCGGCCCGCAGATCACCCGGGAGCACTTCGAACGCGTGGACGGCTTCGTGCGGCGCGCGCTGGCCGACGGCGCCAGCGTGGTCTTCGGCGGGGGGCCCAACGAGGAGCTCGGGGGCCTCTACTACCGGCCCACGCTCCTCACGGGCGCGCCGGCGGGCTCGGAGATCTTGACGGAGGAGGTCTTCGGCCCCGTGCTGACGGTGCAGACGTTCGCCGACGAGGACGAGGCGGTCGGCCCTGGCCAACGACACCGACTACGGGCTCGCCGCGATCCTGTACACCGGCGATCGTGGGCGCGCGGAACGGGTCGGCGCGCGGCTGGTCGCCGGAACCGTGTGGGTCAACTGCTTCTTCGTCCGCGACCTGGCGGCGCCGTTCGGTGGTTCCCGCAACTCGGGCATCGGCCGCGAGGGGGGAACGTGGAGCTTCGACTTCTACTCCGACGTCAAGAACGTCTGCACCGCACCATGGAACTGAACGAGGGGGTACACACAGATGGGTGAGATCGTCGGCGCCGGGCTGGTCGCGCACGTTCCCACGATCATGTTGCCGGAACAGACCAGGCTCGAGATCAACGAGGGCAGCGAGATCTCCTTGGTGCCCGGCCTGCGCCGCCTGAAGTCCGAGGTCCTCGACCGGTTGGAGCCCGACACCGTCATCGTGTTCGACACGCACTGGGAATCGACGTTCGAGCACATCGTCACGTCGGCGGAGCGGCGCCAGGGCAGGTTCACGAGCCACGAGCTCCCCCGGGGGATGAGCCAGATCCCCTACGACATGCCGGGCGATCCCGAGCTCGCCGAGCTGATCGCCGCGCAGGCGGACGGACGAGAAGACTGCTGGATCCTGGCCTGCGACGACCCGTACCTGCCGATCTTCTACGGCACGGTGAACGTGTGGACGTTCCTGGGGGATCCCGGGACCAGGTGGATGAGCGTCGCCATCAACCAGTGCTGCACCACCGAGGACTTCCTGCTGTTCGGGCAGCTGATCGGCGACGCCGTCCGCGAGAGTGACCGGCGCGTGGTCCTGCTGGCGTCGGGGGGCATGACGCACCGGTTCTTCTCGTTCCGGGAGCTGCGCAACCACGAGAGCTCGGCCGCGCCCGAGAACATCCTGCACCGGGAGAGCTACGAGGCCGACCAGCGGGTGCTGGGCATGATGAGGGACGGGGACCACGCGGGGGTCATCGACTGGATGCCCGAATACCGCAAGGCCGCGCCCGAGGGGCACTTCGGCCACTACCTGATGATGGCTTCGGCGATCGGCGGCGCGCGCTGCCAGGCGCCCGGCGAGCTGTTCAGCGAGTACGAGGCTTCCGTGGGAACGGGCCAGGTCCACGTCTGGTTCGAACGACCCGCGGATGGGTGGACGGGAGAGGGGGCGGCCGCCTAGGCGGCCGCCGACGGAGGAAGGGGGACCGCGGTGGCGGACCAGGGAACACAGGAAACCGGCTACGAACGGCTCGGTGAGGCCAAGCTCTCGCTGGTCGATGTCGTGGCGCAGTCCGTCGGGTTCATGGGGCCGGTCTTCTCGGCCGCGTTCATCATCCCGCTGATCATCGGTGTGAACGCGGCGGCCAGGGGCGCCGGCACGTCGGCGCCGCTCGCGGTGCTGCTCGCCGGCATCGGCGTGTTCGCGCTGGGGTGGATCGTCGCCCAGTACGCGAAGCGTATCCACGCCGCGGGGTCGCTCTACGACTACGTCACCGAGGGCCTCGGCTCCACGCTCGGCGCGGCGTCCGGCTGGCTCTACTACGGCGGCACGATCATCCTCACGACGGGCCTGGGAGTCCTGCTGGGCTGGTTCGTGAACGACAACGTGTTGCCGGCGCTCGAGATCGACCTGGACCTGCCGCTGTGGCTGTGGGACGTGATCTTCACCGCGCTGCTGTTCGTCGTGCTGTTCTTCGGCGTGCAGATCTCGACCCGTGTGCAGCTGACCCTCGCGCTGATCTCGATCGCGGTGGTGTTGATCTTCTTCATCACCGTGATCGTCGACCTCGGCGACGCCAACGACATCGGCAAGGCCTTCGATCCGAGCCCCGAGGGAGGATTCAGCGGCATCCTGTTCGGTGTCCTCTACGGAGTGTTGATCTTCGTGGGCTTCGAGACCGCCGCCAACCTCGCCGAGGAGACCGCAGAGCCGAAGCGCTCGATCCCTCGCGCGGTCCTGGGTGCCGTGGTCCTGGTGTCCCTGTTCTACCTGGTCGCGGCCTACGCGGAGGTGGCCGGGTTCGGCTTCGACCTCGCGGTGATCACCGATCCCGCCGTCGCCGCGGCGCCCCTGTTCGCGTTGGGCGCCCCCGGGTCGCCCTCCGGTTCGGAGCTCTGGCTCAAGCTGCTGCTCGTCGTCGTGTTCCTCGACATGCTGGCGGTGTACGTCGGAGCGGCGGTGGCCTCGACCCGAGGCGTCTTCGCGATGGCTCGGGACCGTCGGCTGCCGGCTCCGCTCGCGTCGGTCAGCGCGAAGTACGGGACGCCGGTGGGAGCGATCGCGTTGCTGATCGCGATCCAGCTGGTGCTCATCGCCGCAGCCGAGTTCTGGGACGGGCTGTTCGCGTTGCCCGGCCAGCATCACTACTTCGCGCTGTTCGCGTGGTGCGCGACGTTCGGCGGGTTCGCGCTCCTCGTGGTGTACCTGTTGATGTCGCTCGGCGCGCTCGCCAAGCTCGGTCAGCAGCCCAAGCCCGTGGGCGTGGCGATCGCCGCGATCGTCGGGATCGCCATCACGGGTGCGGGGATCTGGGGTTCCTTCTACAAGGTGCCCGCGCCCACGATCTGGGCTCCTCGCTACGCCCTGATCTGGTTCGTGCTCGGGCTGATCTACATGCTGCTCGTGAAGGGACGGGAACCGGCGAGCCAGGTGCTCTCCGATCTCCACGAAAGAGAGGCCACCACCGGCTGAAGGCCAGGCCGGGGCCTGAAGAGAAGGGCCATGACGGACGAGGAACGGATGCTGCGGCTGGATGCGCCTCGCGAGGAGGCGCTCCAGCACGCGGCCCGCTTGGTCGCTGACGCCTGGCGGAGCTTCGACCGTTTCCGGCCCGAGGAACCGCCGCTGGACGAGCGGGTCCGCAGGCTGCTGGAAGCGTCGCTGCCGAGCGGCCCCACGCCCGCGCACGAGGCCCTCGAGGACGCCGCGCGCATCCTCGACGAATCGATCGCGCAGGCGCGGCCTCGCTACTTCGCGTTCATCGGCTCGAGCGGGTTGGAGATCGGGGCGCTCGCCGACTTCCTGGCGCACACCTACGACATCAACCTGGCGGTCGACGCCCGGGCCGCCACCGAGGTCGAGGACCAGGCCGTCCGCTGGGTGGCCGAGTTCGTGGGGTTCCCGGCCACGGGCGGCGCCTTCACGAGCGGCGGCACGATCAGCAACGTCAGCGCGATCGCGGCCGCGCGCGAACGGGCGCTGCCGGGCTCGCGCCACACCGGGCTCGGCGAGCGGCGCGTCGCGGTGTACTGCTCCCAGGAGATCCACTACTCCGTCACGCGGGCGGTGGAGCTGCTCGGGATCGGCTCGGACAACCTCCGCGCGATCGCGCTCGACGGCCTCCGCCGCATGCGGCCGGACGCGCTGGCCGAGGCGATCGACCGGGACGTGGGCGAGGGCGTCATCCCGATCGCGGTGGTCGCGACCGCGGGGACGACGCTCACCGGTGCGATCGATCAGCTCGACCCGATCGCCGATGTCTGCGAACGGCGCGGTCTGTGGCTCCACGTCGA
This sequence comes from uncultured Actinomycetes bacterium, assembly GCA_963758715.1. Lineage (GTDB taxonomy): Bacteria > Actinomycetota > UBA4738 > UBA4738 > HRBIN12 > JAOUEA01. The sequence continues at coordinate 207,632 of CAVWWK010000004.1, read as the reverse complement.
CGGGGCCTACGGCCTGCCGGCGGCCGCGACCGATGCACGCTCGGCCGATTTCGCCGGGCTTGCGCGCGCCGATTCGTGCTCGGTGGATGCGCACAAGTGGATGTACCTGCCGAAAGCATGCGGGGTCGTGCTGGTCCGCGACGCGGACTCGCTGGCGGGCGCGTTCGCTCACGAACAGGGCTACCTTCCCCACCAGCAGCATGAGTTGCATGCCGCCGACATCACGCTGGAGTACTCCCGCCCGTTCCGGGCGCTGAAGCTGTGGCTCGCGTTCCGGGCGCACGGGGCGGCGCAGTTCCGCGAGGCCATCGAGCAGAACCTGGCCGAGGCGGCGCTGCTGTACCGCACGGTGCAGGCGAGCGAGGACTTCGAGGTGATGGAGGCACCGCCTCAGCTCTCGATCGTCCCTGTGCGGCACGTCCCGGACGGCGTCGCCGACCTCAACGCCCACAACCTGGCGCTGGCCAGGGCCATCCAGGCCGACGGCCGCGTGTTCCTGTCCTCGGCGCTCATCGACGACGAGGTCTGGCTGCGTCCGTGCTTCGTCAACTTCCGCACGACCACCGAGGACGTGCTCGCGTTGCTCGACGTGGCGCGAGAGCTGGGCGATCGGCTCGCGAGCGAGGGGAGTGCGGCATGAACCACCTTCCCGGCACAGACGGCCTGCTGCCGGCCGAGCGCAAGGTCGTGGACGAGCTCGGAGACCTGCCATTGGACTTCCGCGCGATGTGGGCGGTCTCGAACCTGTTCCGCAGCTCGGCCGCGATCCGACGCCACATGGAGTCGCGCGTGCTCGCTCGCGATCGCCTGTCGTGGACCTCGTTCGTCGGGCTCTGGGTGCTGTGGGTCTGGGGCGCGATGGAGGCGCGCGAGTTCGCTGCGGCGGTAGGCATCAGCCGCCCGACCGCCACGGGCGTGATGACCACGCTCGAGGGGCGGGGCTACGTGACGCGGCGCAGGGATCCGAAGGACGGCCGCATGGTGATCGTCGAGCTCACGGCCCAGGGGAGGTCCACCATCGAGACGCTGTTCCCGAAGTTCAACGCCGAGGAATCGTCCGTCGTGTCCCACCTTTCCGCCGAGCAGCAGGAGGACCTGGCCGCCATGCTCCGGTCCCTGCTCAGCACGACAGCCACCACCGACGACGAGGTCGCCCCACTAGTCTGAACAAGACTAGTGGCAGCGGTCCGCCACACCGTCCACGATCCGTCCGAGCAACGCCGGCACTTCGACCGGATCGTCGGTGAACTGGCTGGGCTTGATGCAGATCGTGCCGAACCCTCGCTCGACCTGCTCGGGGATCGAGTCGAGGGCTCGATCCAGGTCCGCCACGCTCCGGGCGTCGGGGAAGGATCCGCGCGTGCCGCCGACCAGCTCGAGCTCGGTGATGTCGCGCCCGTCGCCGGTCATCGCGGCGGCGAGCCTCGCGAGGTCCTCATCGCTCGGCCGTCCCAGCGGGTTGAAGCCGTGCCCGTACCGGACGAGCCGGTGCAGGAGCGCCTCGTGGAGCCGTTGCCCGCCGAACCACAGCGTCGGACCTCCCGATCGGAAGGTCGTCGGCTCCAGCCACACGTCTGCGAAGCGGTAGTGCTCGCCAGAGAACGACGCCGGTCCCTCTCTCCAGAGCAGCTCCCAGGCCGCGAGGTGCTCGTCGAGCCGGCGTCCGCGGGTCCCGAATGGCACTCCGAGCGCGTCGTACTCGGCTCGGTGCCAGCTCACGGTGGGCTGGACGACCAATCGTCCGCCGGACAGTAAATCAAGCGTCGCCAGCTCCTTGGCGATCTCGAGCGGGTGTCGCAACGGCGGGATCACGGCGCCGGCGATCACCCGCAGCGTGGTGGTCCGAGCGGCGACCGCGGCGAGCATCAGCAGGGACGAGGGCCAGGGCGTGGCGGGATCCTGGTTGCCGGGGAGTGCGTAGTCGCGAGGGTTCTCGGGCAGCCCGTCGGCATCGGCCCCCGCGCCGAGCACGATGTGCTCGCTCACCATGACGCCGTCGAACCTGCATCGTTCGGCCTCGACGGCCATGTCGACGAGCCCCGGCAGGTCCCGCGCGGGGATCAGCGTGTGGTTCTCGCTGAGCACCAGCACGAGGCGAGGAGGGGTCACGCCGGCCGCGCTAGTTCGTGGTCACGCGAACCGGCATCCGCTTGATGCCGTTCACGAAGTTCGACCGGATCCGCTCCACAGGGCCGGTGAGCTCGATCGTGTCCAGCCGCGGGATGAGCTCCTGGAACAGGATCTTCGTCTCGAGCCGCGCGAGGTGCGCGCCCAGGCAGAAGTGAGGCCCGCCCGGCCCGAACGTGACGTGATCGTTGGGCGTGCGCGTGACGTCGAACGTGTACGGGTCGGGGAACATCGCGTCGTCGCGGTTCGCGCTGATGTACCAGGTCACGACCTTGTCGCCCCGTCGGATCCGCTGGCCGCGCAGCTCGATGTCGCGTGTGGCCGTGCGCCGGAAGTGCATCACCGGGGAGGCCCAGCGCAGGATCTCCTCGGTCGCGTTCGCGATCAGCTCGGGCCGCTCACGAAGCAGTCGGAGCTGGTCGGGGTTCTCCATCAAGGCGAGCATGCCGTGGCTGATCGTGTGCCTCGTGGTCTCGTTGCCGGCGATCATCAGCACGCCGAAGTAGTTGTGGAACTCCCGCTCGTCGAGCACCCCCTCGGACTGGGCGATCGTCAGCGCCTGCAGCACGTCGTCGGCGGGGTCGGCGAGCCGCAGATCGCGCTGCCGGTCGGCATAGGCGAACACGTCCAGGGCGGTAGGGGAGCGGAACGGGAAGAGCCGGTAGGCCTCCGTGTCGACCTTGTCGACGACGGCGGCCGACAGGTCCGGATCCTGGTTCGCGATCATGTTGTCGCCCCATGCGATCAGCTTCGGCGCGTCCTCCTGCGGCACGGTGAAGATCGAGCATAGGAAGCGGATCGGCAGGTCACGACTGATCTCGGCGACGAAGTCGAACTCGCCCTTGGGGAGCGCGTCGTCCAACACGTCGCGGGCGACGTCGCGGATCCAGTCCTCGTACTTGCCGACCCCGCGCGCGCTGAAGCGCTTGGAGCAGATCTTGCGCAGCTCGGTGTGGCGAGGCGGGTCGGTCTCCAGCATGGACTTGCGGATCTCGAGCTGCTCCTCGTCGAGCTCCTCGAGCGCGACCGCCCCGAGCTCGGATGAATAGGTCTCCCAGTCCATATGGATCTGCGTGAGGTCGTCGTAGCGCGTGACCGCCCAGAACCCGTGGTTGGGCTCGGGCTCGGGGTGCCAGATGACGGGGTGCTCGGCCCGGAGCCGATCGAACCACTCGAAGGGCACACGCTCGACGTAGCTGTCCGGGCTGACGAGGTCGATGTCGCCGAGCGCCGTGTCGCCGAGCGTCGTGCCCATGATCCGGTGTTCCCTCCACCTGGCGCGAGGTCCGTCGCCAGGTCCGTCGCGAGGCAGGTATTTTGCTACCGAACGACCTTGCGGGCAACCCGAGCCGGTGTCGGTGGCGCGACATTCGGGCGTGGACCAGGCCGCCAGCGATCCAGCCACCTTGTCTCGACCCACCTTGCCGGAACGTGACGCTGGTCACAGACGGAACAGGCCCGGGGGAGTACTGTCGAACACATGTTCGGTAGCTTGATCGATGCTCTCGATGGCGCGAACTCGCGCGTGTGCAACGCCCAGCGCCAGCTGCTGTCGCTGATCGCAGAGGTCGAGCGGACAGAGGCGTGGCAGGGCTCAGGCGCCCGGAACCTGGCGCACTGGCTCTCGATGCGCTACGGCATCTCCCACTGGAAGGCCGGCCGCTGGGTCGGCGCGGCTCGAGCGCTCGAGGGGCTCCCGCGGCTGTCGGAGGCATTCTCCGGCGGCCGCCTCGGCATGGACAAGGTCGTCGAGCTGGCGCGTTTCGCCACCCCGGAGACGGAGGCCCGCCTCATCCGGTGGGCAGAAGAGGTGTCCTGCGCGACGGTCCGTCGCAAGGGAGATCTCGCGGTGCGAGCCTCCATCGAGGAGGTTGTCGAGGCCGAGGATGCCCGCTCCCTGTCGTGGTGGCACACCGACGAGGGACGCCGGATCGGCCTGTTGGCGGAGCTCCCGGCCGCGCAGGGCGCGATCGTGGTGCGCGCGATCGAGCGGATGGCCGACCAGGTGCCGCAGATGCCCGACGAGCGCGGGGACTGGTCGTCGCCGGCTCGCCACGCCGACGCCCTGGTCGCGATCTGCTCGGCGCGCATCGCGGCCGACCCCGATACCGATCGAGCGACCGTGGTGGTCCACGCCCAGGCCGATGCCGCAGGTCGGGTCTGGAGCCGGTGAGATCGACGGCGGTCCGGTGATCCATGCCCAGGGTGTCCAACGACTGCTGTGCGACGCCCGGATCCAGACCGTGCTGGAAGATCGGGACGGCGATGTGGTGGGCCTGGGTCGCATGGCTCGCGAGCCTTCTCAGTGGATGGTCCGTCAGATCCGCCATCGCGATCGGGGCTGCCGCTTCCCAGGGTGTGGCACGCGGGCCTTCACCCAGGCCCACCACATCAGGTGGTGGAGCCGCGGGGGCCGGACCGATCTGGACAACCTGCTGTTGATCTGCTCGTTCCACCACCGACTCGTCCATGAGCACGCCTGGTCGGTGGAACGCGACCGGGACGGAGCGGTGACGTGGCGTCGTCCCGGCGGCTCGCTGTACCGAGCCGGTCCGCGGTCGGGGACCGACGCCGATGACGAGATACCCCTCGCAGACACCGGCTGATCTCCTCATGGGGCGTTCGCCAGACCTTCGCCAGGTGCGCCAGTGCTTGTCCCGGGTACTGTTGTGCGTGGGCACCGACATCACTTTCGAGACACACGCCACCTCGGTCGACAACGAGCGAGGCGTCGCTACGGGCTGGCTTCAGGGTGAGCTCTCAGACATGGGGCGTGTTCATGCGAAGGAGCTTGGTATCCGCCGCGTCGGGACGGTGGAGACAGTCATCACGTCGGACTTGCGTCGCGCGGTGCAGACCGCGCAGATCGCGTTCGGGGACGCAGGCGTACCCATCCATCGCGACCCGCGGCTGCGCGAATGCAACTACGGGAGCCTGAACGGGATGCTGGTTGCAGAGCTCGAGCGAACACGTCGCGCTCACATCGACGAGCCGTACGAGGCGGGGAGAGCTACCGGAGCGTTGTCGCGCGGGTCAAGGATCTCCTGGACGAGATCGGAACGGATCACGAGGGCGGGCGCGTCCTCTTGATCGGCCACGCGGCTACCCGCTGGGCGCTCGACCACCTGCTCCTCGGCGTGCCGCTCGAGGAACTGGTCGGACCCTTCGACTGGAAACCCGGATGGCTCTATCGCGGGGTCACCCCGCGATAGAGCCTGTTTGAAGGAGCGGTGCCCTTCAGATCACCTCGAAGTACCGCTGCCGTTCCCACTCGGTGATGACGTCGGCCCCGAGGAACCGTTCCCACTCCCACCTGCCCGCCTCCGCATAGTGGGCCACCACACCGGCGCCGAACGTCTCGGTCGTCCACGCGCTGTCTCGGAACGCGGCGACCGCCTCGCCCAGATGAGCCGGCAGCGGTGGGACGTCGCGCTCCCAGTCCTCGCCCACGAGCGGTTCGCCGGGATCGGAGCTCGATGCGATGCCGTCGCGCGCCGATGCGAGCAGCCCCGCGATCGCCAGGTACGGGTTGACGTCGGCGCCGGGCACGCGCCATTCGAGCCTGGTCGACTCCGGGCTCTCGACGAGCACGCGGCACGAGACCATGCGGCTGTCGTAGCCCCAGCTCAGGCCGTTGCCCGAGAACTCCCCGCCGCGGATGCGGCGGTACGAGTTGATCGTGGGCGCGTACCAGAGCATCAGGTCCGGTGCGCGGGCGAGCACGCCACCGACCGCGGCGCGGAGCGGCGGCGCGATCTCGCCCGTCGCCGCCTTCGCCGACTGAGCCGCCGAACACGTTCTCGCCGCCGGCCTCGCCTTCAACCAGTGACAGATGCAGGTGACACGACGATCCGGTCGTGTCGGAGAACGGCTTGGCCATGAACGTGGCCGCCATGCCGTTGGCCGAGGCCAGATCGCGCATCGCCAGCTTGAACAGGATGTGACGGTCGGCCATCTCCAGCGCCCGCTGGTACTGCAGGTTGATCTCCCACTGCCCGAGGCCCCACTCCACCTGGCTCGTCCACGGTCCGAGGTTCGACTCCACCAGCGCCTCGCGCACGTCCGAGAAGAACGCTTCGTGCTGATCTCCAGCTTGCACCGTGTAGTCGGCCCGCGCCAACGTCGTCGGCACCAGCGTCCGGTAGCCGTTCGTGCGGCCGTCGTCGTAGGTGCCGCGATACAGGGAGAACTCGAGCTCGCTCGCCACGTGCGGCGTGAGACCGTCGGCCTCGAACCGTTCGATCTGGCGGCGGAGCACCGTGCGCGGCGCGACCTCGACGAGATCCTCGCGCCCCATCTCGCAGAAGTCGGCGATGCAGATCGCGGTGGCCTCGAGCCAGGCGGCGGGACGCAGCGTTTCCAGGTCGGGCACCAGCCGGACGTCGTGCCATCCGGTGTGGTGGCCCGTGTATGCCTGCTCGGGACCCGGCCACTGGTCGACGTCCCACCCGAGCACGCACGAGCTGAGCGGAACGCCCTCGTGGAGCAGCCGAAGGAACACGTCCGTCGGGAAGCGCTTGCCCACCAGTCGGCCGGTGACGTCGGACGAGGTCACGATCACCGTTCGGATCCCGGCGTCGCCGAGCTCATCGGATCGGAGCGCCGGCGTCACGTCGGGGACGCTCATCGCGTGAGCCATCCGCCGTCGACGGGAAGCTGCGCCCCGGTCACGAACGACGCGTCGTCGGACAACAGGAACGAGATCGCGGCGGCGACGTCCTCTGGTTCACCGACCCTGCCGACCAGGAGCCGATCCTTCATGAAGGTCCACGCCTCGTCCGAGCGCAGGTCGCCGCCGGGGATGAACGACGTCGCGATCGGCCCGGGCGCGACCGCGTTCACGCGGATCCCGCGGTGCGCGAGCTCGACGGCGAGCGCCTTCGTCAGCATCTTCACTCCCCCCTTCGACGCGTTGTAGTGCACCTGCGGGCGTCCGGCCGCCGACACGACCACCTCCGACTCGATCGTGGACATGTTCACGATCGCGCCACCTCCCGCCTCGCCGATCGCCGGCGCGACCGCGCGGGTGACCACGTACATGCCCTTGAGGTTCGTGTCGAGCACCAGGTCCCATTCGTCCTCGTCCAGATCGTCCAACGCCGACATCCGCACGAGCCCCGCGTTGTTCACCAGATAGTGGATGCCGCCGAACGCGGCCACGGCGCGGTCTCGCGCAGCTTCCGCCTGCGCAGGTTGGCGCACGTCGAGCTCGATCGCCAGTGCCCGGCCGCCGGCAGCCTCGATGCGCTCGACCGTCTCGCCGGCGGCCTCGAGCCGCACGTCCGCCACCACGATCGCGGCTCCCTCCCGAGCGAGTCGCTCGGCCGTCGCGCGTCCGATCCCGGACCCGGCCCCGGTGATGAAGGCGGTCCGTCCCGAGTGGTCGAAGCTCACGGCGAACCTTCCCACGCCGGATCGAACACGAAGGACGCCGCGTCGACCGCGGTCGTGCCGCCGTCGACCACCAACATCGAGCCGGTCACGTACGAGGCCTCGTCGCTCGCCAGGAACGCCGCGCAGGTCGCGATCTCGCTCGCGTCGGCCTCCCGGCGGAGGGGAACGAAGGCCGTGGCGCGCCGATAGGCCTCGTCCCGGTCGAACCCGCGAGCCTCGGCCAGTTCGTCCATGGCGTCGTCGCCCATCGGTGTCCGCACCCATCCCGGGCACAGCGCGTTCGCCCGGATCCCCAGCGGGCCGCCATCCACCGCGAGCGACTTCGCGAGGCCGATCAGCGCCGCCTTCGAGGCGACGTAGGCGGCGCTGGACGGGGACGAGACCAGTCCCGAGATCGACGACACCAACACGATCGAACCGCCTCCCGCCGCTTTAAGGTGCGGCATCGCCGCCCGGACCAGGAACAGCGCGCCCGACACGTTCACGTCCAGCGTCGCGCGCCACACGTCGTCGGTGACGTCGGCTCCGGTGCCCCCGAAGCCCACGCCGGCGTTGGCCACGACCACGTCGAGACGACCGAACTCCCCGACCGCCCGCGCGACCGCTGCGTCGGCATGGGACGGATCGCTGATGTCTCCGGAGACCGCGACCACGCCGATGTCTCGCGCGATCGCCTCGAGCGGCTCGGCCCGCCGTCCGGTCACCACGACGCGCGCCCCCTCGGCGGCGAACCTGCGAGCGGTGGCCTCCCCGATGCCGGAGCCGCCGCCGCTGATGACGGCCACCTTCCCCTCGAGCCGCATGCCCCTCCCTCTCATCCCATGCCACGTCAGTGGTACGGCAGGTAGTAGCGCAGCTCCCAGTCGGTGACTTCGGTGGTGTCGGTGTCGGCGGTCGCGCCCATGTAGCGCTCCCACTCTCCGCGCTTGAGGATCGTGAAGGCCTCGACGATCTCGGGGCCCAGCGCCGACACCAGTCGCTCGTCCGCGTTCAGCGCCTTGAGCGCCAGGGCGAGGTTGGCGGGGATGCAAACCTGCGTGTCGGGCTCCTCGCCGACCGGCTGGGGAGGCTTCAGGTCGAGATCCTCTTCGACGCCGAACCGAGCCGCGTGCAGCACGGCGGCGCCCACCAGGTACGGGTTGGCGGCCGCGTCGGCGGTCCGCTGCTCGAGCCGCGTTCCCTCACCGCGTGCCGGCGGAACCCGCACGGTCACGCTTCGGTCGTCGTGACCCCAGTTCGCCCAGTAGCCGTTCAGCATGTCGGGTTGGAGGCGTTTGTACGCGTTGACGTGCGGGGCCATGAACGCCGCCATGCCCTCGTGGTGCTCGAGCAACCCGGCGATGCATCGGCGCGCGAGCGTCGACAGTCCCTCGGGGTCGTTCGGATCGTGGAACGCGTTCGAACCGTCGTCGCGGCGGAAGCTGAAGTTCACGTGCATGCCGCTGCCGCCGCGGTCGCCCAGCGGCCGTCCCAAGAATGTCGCCAGCTTGCCGTTGCGCTCGGCGATCTCGCGGATCAGCAACCGGAACACGAACGCGTCGTCCGCGGCGTCGAGGGCGTCCGCGTAGCGGATGTTCACCTCGTAGGCCGACTCGTCGTACTCACTGCTCCAGCTCTCGACCTGGAAGCCGCACGCCAGCGCGGCCCCCACCATGTCCTCGACACAGCCGGTGGGGTCCACCGACGTTCCCGTGCCGTACACGCGGTGCCCGGGCAGCGAGACGGGGCGCCAACCGCCGCCTCCGTCGGCCTCCATCAGGTAGAACTCCAGCTCGAAGCTGATCTGCGGCTCCAGGCCCATGGCGCGCCACGGCTCGATCGCCTGCCGCAGCACGTGCCGGGGATCGATGGGAACCGGTTCGCCGTGCTGCGACGCGTCGCCCACGCCGATCAGCGTCTCGGTTTCCCAGCTCGGGCGCAGCGACTCGCGGTCCAGGGTCACGTCGATGTCGGGGAGCCCCACGTCGAACTGCGTGTTCGGCACCATCAGGATCTCGCGATCGTGCGTCAGGGGATAGACGCCCACGCAGAACGCCGCGTGTCCGCCCTCCGCGACCTCGCCGAACAGGTACTTGCCTCGCTCCAGGCCGTGCACATCCGGATACAGGAGCCGAAGACGTCTCCCGTTCATCTCCATCGCCGAACCCCCTCGAGAGCGATGCCACTCGCGCTCCGCGGAACCGTAGCCGCTGCCGGCGGTTTGCGCAGGCGAATCGTTCGGGCACAAAATACCCTTTCGCGCGCTCGTGGGGGAACCGGGATGTCGATCGGCGAGACGGTGACGCTCGAACAGCTCGAGCGAGACCCCTACCCGATCTACGCGCGCCTGCGCGACGAGGAACCCGTGAGCTGGGTGCCCGCCGTTGGCCTGTGGCTCGTGGCCCGGCACGACGACGTGAAGCACGTTTGCATGCATCCCGAGCCGTTCACCGCGGCGACCGAACCCTCGACGCTGAACCGGACGATGGGAACGAACATGCTCGGCATGGAAGGCCCCGAGCAGGAATGGATCCGCGCCATCACCGAGACGCCGTTCCGCCCCCGGGACGTCGAGGAACGCACCCAGGGCATGATCCCGAAGCTCGGCGCCGAGCTGATCGATGGGTTCGTGGAGCGCGGCGAGGCCGACCTCTTCCGCGAGTACGCCGACCCGATGAGTGTGCGGTCGCTGTGCTTCATGCTGGGCCTTCAGGACGTCCCGTGGCAGGACATCCTTCGGTGGAACGAGGGACTGATGCCGGGACTTGCGAACTTCGAGGGCGATCCTGAGAAGCAGGCTCCTGCCGACGAGGCGGCCGCGTCGCTGCACGGCGCGATCGGCGACGTGCTCGACCGTCTCGCCGATGAGCCCGATGGCTCGGTGCTGTCGTGGATGCTGCACCACGAGCAGGACGGCCGCCGCATGTCGCGCGAGCAGATCGTCGCGAACACGACGCTGATGCTCAGCGGCGGCCTGCAGGAACCACGCGACGTGATCGCGCTGACGCTGTGGGCGTTGCTGTCGGACCCGACGCAGTTCGAACAGGTGCGCGCTGATCGTTCGCTGGTGAAGTCCGCGGTCGAAGAGACGCTCCGCTGGGCTGGCCCGGTCGGGACGGCGACGCGGCAGACGACCTCCGGCGTCGAGCTCGCGGGTGTCGAGCTCGAGCGCGGAGCGTTGATCGGCGCGGTGCTGGCGTCGGCGAACCGCGATCCTCGTCGCTGGACCGATCCGGACCGATTCGACGTGCACCGGAAGGAGGGTGCGCACCTCGCGTTCTCGGCCGGCGCGCACTTCTGTCTCGGAGCATGGTTCGGGCGACACTTGGCCCGGGTCACGCTGGATCTCGCGCTCGATCGGCTGCCGGCGTTGTCGCTCGATGCCTCGCGCCCGGTCACCTTGTCGGGATGGGAGTTCCGGGCTCCCGATTCCCTGTGGGTCCGGTGGGACGCCGGGTGAGCGACGCTGTCAGTCATCCGGGCGAGCCGAAGCGGATCGATCCGACGATCTGGCGGATCTCCCGCTCGACGTCGGAGTCGGCGGCCTCGCGGGTGTCGCCCTCGATGTAGAGACGCGTCCCGCCCACATCGACGATCCAAATCCTGATCGTGTCGCCCACGTTCGTGCTCCTCCAGAACGCGCCACCCAGGGGATCGGCGAGACGCCAGGTGTAGAAGAACCCAGGGCCGCAACCGACGTTCTTGCGAACGGTAAACACGACGTGCGCGGCGGCGCGACCACCGATGATGACGTCCGAAGGCCTCCTGACGAGCTCGGTTCCAGGCCCCGCCGCTGCTTGGACTGCGTAGTCGGTCATGCTGCCAGGAGGCGCGCCCCACCACTGTCCGCACGGTTCGATGTCGGCGTCGCTGCTCGTCCAATAGTTGCCCTCGATGCTCGTCCAATTGATCATCGCCTCCGCACCTTGCGGGCCGACCGTGCTCTTGCTCATGAAGATGCCGTGGTTCTCCCAGCCCGGCGCACGAACGCTGAACGAGATCGGAACGCCCTCCACGGTGAGCGAGAATCTGCCGACGTCGGAAGGACCTTTGATGAGACCGACGCCTGCAGGTTTCGGCGGGGGAGCGACGACCGGGGTGGGCGAGCCGACGCTGGCGAGCGGCCTGCCGTATCCCGCGGTGTCGGATGCCACGGGGGCGGAGGGTCCCTCGCCCGAATTGAGCCGGGTGCCCAGTGTGATGATCAGCATGAGCGCCCCCAAGACGAACGCGACCATCGAACGCGTGGATCGACCCGTCGTGTCGACCACCGCCGGCGCCGCGGGTGAGCGCGACCGACGAGACTGGCTATCGGGCGACACCGCGCCCGCACCGCCCGCCGCCTCGGGTTTCGCTTCCTCTGGACGCTCCCTGCCCGGGGGAGTCTCGACATTCGACGGCAGGATCGCCGAGGAGGTCCCCATCACGTAGAGCGGGTGTTCTCCGCAGTTCGGGCAAGTCGGTTCCCTCGTCTCGTCGCGCCAGTCGCAGCGGAGGCATGTCTTGAGGGCCATGGGAGGGTCTAGCTGCTGACCGATCGGCCGTACTCCGCGAGGTAGCCAGCCAGGAGTTCGAGCGACTTCCGGGTCAAGACATGGATCAACTCTTGGCCCTGGGACCGGAAGACCTCGCCGCTGTGCATCGCGGTGCCGGCCCTCGGATGCTCGGCATCGAGCCAGTCAAAGAAGCTCGCGAACTCGGCTGGAAACACACCCTCCGGGCCCCAGCTCACGTTCAGCCAGGGGAAGCTGAGATGATCGATACGGCCCTTCCGGAATCCGATCCCGAACGACGCCTCCACGGGCGCGAGACCATCGATCTGCCTGAGCGTGCTGTCCATCTGGTACGAGCACGAGACCTGTGCCTGCCCGTTTGCCCCAAGCACTTGCGAAGCCTGATGACATTCGACGGACTTGTACCGAATGCCGTACAACTGCTCGGCTTCGAACGCGAGAGCGAGCTCAACGGGGTGCAACCGCACCGCTCCCATGTCCGCGTGCAAGCCGTTGTCGTACAGCAGTTGGGAAGCCACCGCCCCGTCGGCGAGCAGCGACACGGCTTCCTCGACGTCGTAGGCGTTGCGGGCCCGCAGGAACCTCTCGGCGGTCTCCACCATCTCGGCGGTCTCGATCTCAACGTACTGCTGAGTGCGCTTCTTCCAGAGCCGGACCGAGTCCTCGGTGAGCCGCGCCCCCGAATGAGTCCCGTCCGTGTACATGATCGCGGCGTCCTCCGGATGCGTGGTGGACACCCATTCGTCGAACGGCCCCCACATCGAGAGCTCGTTTCCATAGGTCAGTACCAACGAAGCTCGGGCGATCGCTCCGTCTAGAACGGTGATGTGAAAGGAACTGCCACGGTACGGGCCACGTCCGATCTCATCGGACCCGAGCAGATGGAAGACGAATGGGCAGCGAAGCGTCGTTCCGGAAGCCGAGCCATCCAGTTCCGTACAGGAGCCGAGCATCTGCTCATAGCCCTGGGCTTCGAAGAAGGAGTTGACCAGTCGGAAGTCCCGTAGGCTTCCCGTCACGCTCGGGTCGCCTGCCATGCTCACGATGCCCGATATGTCGGCAGCGTCGGCGAGATAGCCGATCGCTCGTTCCGCCTCGAAGGCGCCGTAGGCCTCCATGAATCCGGCGGCGACTCCCTCAGCAGTCGTGGTCCCTCGGGCGTCGGCGGGTCCAGTAGTAGCCCCATCCCGTGCCGGTGGCGTATCCCCGGTGCCGGTGCACGCCGCCAGCCCGACCGCCGCTGCAAGCGCGACCCCCACGACCCTCGTGCCCGGCCTGAGTGCCGTCATGCGGAACACCTCCTCCACGTCCGTGTACCGGAGTGGTGTTGCAGACGCATTTCATCCGCATAACCGGTCTGAGCGGACGACACATGTGCGGTCCAGTCCTGAAACAGGGCTGTAACGCCGGTCCCTTACAACGACTCACGAGACGTCCTATCGTTCCTGCAGGGCTCCGAAAGCGAGGTTGCGCACGTGCGCGTGAGCGACGACCCTCGGGTCGGCACCGAGCTCGCCGGCTACAGGATCGAGTCGCTGCTGGGCTGGGGCGGCATGAGCGTCGTCTACCTCGCCGAGGATCTGCGGCTCAAGCGGAGGGTCGCGCTCAAGTTGTTGGCTGCCCGCCTCGCCGACGACGAGTCGTTCCGTGACCGCTTCCTGCGTGAGTCGGAGCTGGCTGCGTCGATCGACCACCCGAACATCGTCCCGATCTACGAGGCGGGCGAGACCGAGGACCTCCTCTTCATCGCCATGCGCTACGTCGAGGGTCGAGACCTCAAGGAGGTCCTCCAACACGGCCGCCTGGACCCGGGGGATGCGATCGGCATCCTCGCACAGGTAGCCAGTGCCTTGGATGCGGCCCATGCGCACGGTCTCGTGCATCGCGATGTGAAGCCATCCAACGTGCTCCTCGACACCGGCGCACGACCAGACGGCTCCGACCACGTCTACCTGGCTGACTTCGGGATCACGCAACGGGCCTCCGAGGAGGCCGGGATCGCCGGCGACGAACACCTCATGGGCACGATCGACTACGTCGCGCCCGAGCAGATCGCCGGAGAGGAGATCGACGGGCGGGCGGACGTCTACTCGCTCGGCTGCCTGAGCTATGAATGCCTCGTCGGGGAACCGCCATTCCCGCGTGATTCAGAGATCGCGGCCGTGTTCGCACACCTCGAAACCGAACCGCCCGCGCCGAGCGCACATCGACCGGAGCTGCCCGCCGCGCTCGACGCGGTGATCGCCAGGGCCCTGGCGAAGGATCCGGAGCGGCGCTACTCGAACTGCCGGGGGTTCGCCCAAGCGGTGCTCGCGCTCGTGGTCGACGAGGCCAGCCGCCGGCTCGTCGACGTCGCCTCCCGGGCCGCCGCCGGCCGGAGTGATCTGAGCGACGTCGAGGCCGAGCTCGCCGGTAAGGTCATCGACCTGCAGTCGGTGCGCGAGCAGGCGCGGGTCCTCTCGGGTCCGGCCACCCCGGCACGGCTGGAGGCCGAGGGGATCACCTGTCCGTTCAAGGGTCTCGCGAACTTCGAGCCGGTCGATGCCGACTACTTCTTCGGTCGCGAGCGGCTCGTCGCCGAGCTGGTCGCCCGGCTCGTGGGCGCCGGCTTCCTCGGCATCGTCGGCCCATCGGGCAGCGGCAAGTCGTCGGTCCTGCGCGCCGGTCTGCTTCCCGCCCTCGCCGGAGGGGTCCTGCCGGACAGCGGGGGCTGGCGGCGACTGCTCGTCCGCCCCGGCGAGCGGCCGATGGAAGAGCTTCGCCGGGTGCTCGTGTCGGGAGCGACGGATCCTCTCGCCGAGGCGCTCGACACGCTCCCGGCCGACGCTCGCCTCCTCATCGCCGTCGACCAGCTCGAGGAGCTGTTCACGGCGTGTGATTCCGATGCAGAGCGAGCCGCCTTCGCCGGCATCCTTTCCCGCGCGGCCGCCGATCCAGATGGGCGAGCGGTCGTCGTGGTCGCGTTGCGCGCCGACTTCTACGGACGTTTCGCCGCCTACCCGGCATTCGCCGCGCTCTTGGGCGCGAACCAGGTGCTGGTCGGACCCATGCATGCATCGGAGTTGCGGCGTGCCGTCGAGATGCCGGCGGGCCGGGTGGGTCTGCGAGTGGAGCCGGAGCTGGCCGACGCACTGGTCGACGACGTGGAAGGTGAGCCGGGCGCGCTCCCGATGCTGTCCACGGCCCTGCTCGAGCTCTGGCAGAAGAGGCAGGGCAACGCGCTCACCCTGGCCGCCTACCGCGAGTCCGGCGGCGTCCACGGCGCCGTCGCGCGGCTCGCGGAGGGCACCTACGCACGCATCCCAGAGGAGCGTAGGCCGCTCGTACGCGGCATCATGCTGCGCCTGGTCGGCGAGGGCGAAGGCGACGCGGCGGTACGACGCCGCGCACCGCTCGCCGAGCTCGACCTGGAGCGAAATGAGGACGTGGCGGATGTGCTTGCGACACTGGCGGACAGCCGCCTCGTCACCGTCGGCGAGGACTCCATCGAGGTCGCCCACGAGGCGCTGCTGCGCGAGTGGCCACGCCTGCGGGAGTGGATCGAAGAGGACACCGAAGGGCGCCGGCTTCGCCGACACATCACCAAGGCGGCGACCGAATGGGACGCGGCAGGGCGCGATCAGGGCGAGCTCTACCGGGGCGCCCGCCTCGCGGCTGCCCTCGACTGGACCGCCGATCATTCGCTCGACGTCAACGAGCTCGAGCGGGAGTTCGTCACCGAGAGCCGCGACGCATCGGAGAAGGAGACCAAACGCGTGAGGCGCACCAACCGCCGCCTGCGCGGCCTGCTCGTTGGGGTGGCGGTCTTCCTTGCGGCCGCCGTCGCCGGCGGGATCCTTGCCGCCGTTCAGCGCAGGGAAGCCCGAGACGCTGAGACGGGACAGTTCGCCCAGCGCCTCGGCGCCCAAGCGCTCGTCGAGGAGGACCTCGACCTGGCTCTCTTGCTCGCGCGCCAGGCGGTCGCGATCGAGGACTCGCCACAGACTCGCGGCTACCTGCTCGCCGCGCTCCAGCGCAGCCCCGCTGCGATCGGGATCATGCACGGTGACGGCGGCGCGGTCAGGGGGATCGCGATCAGTCCCGATGGGAAGACCCTGGCGGTGCTGACAAGCCGCAACGTGCTCTTCTTCGATGCCCGAACCTACGCGCAGATCGGCGACCGACTGCCCGTGGAGGACGCCGGCGAGGGGAGCCTGGCGTTCGGCCTCGACGGGCGCACGATCGCCGTCGGCGGCGACGGTTTCGTTCGCCTCATCGATGTGCGAACGCGTGCGCGGCTGGCCGAGACGGCCATCGACGGGATCGCCACGCGCATGGAATTCGCGAACGACGGGTCGCAGCTCGTCGTCCTCGTCGTGCCTCACCAGGGTCTCGGCAGCGCCGATGCGCAGATCAGGATCCGAGACGTCGCCACGTTGAGGCCGATCGGTCGTTCGATCGAGCCGGAAGCCTACGTCGGCGCGTACGTCGGCATCTGGTACTCGTCACCTCAGTTCGCGCTCACACCGGACGGTCGCTCCATCATCACCGCATCCGAAGACGGTGAGCTGGCGCGATGGGATCTGCGGACCCGCACGAAGACACGGACCTGGAGGATCGAGACGGGCCTCGCGCCCGCGCTCGCCGTCAGCCCGGACGGCCTCACCGTGGCGGTCGGCATCAAGCAGGGATTGCAGCTCGTCGATCTCCGTTCCGGAACCGTGCGAACGGCAACCGCCGATCTCGCAGGGAGCCCGAACTGGGTTCTCTTCAGCCCGGATGGCGCGATGGTCGTGGCGACGAACCGCGACACGACGGTGACTCGCTGGGACGTCGAGTCGGCGACACCCCTCGAGACGCTGCGCGGCCACTCGAACTTCGTTCAGCAGCCCGTCTTCAGCCCCGACGGGAAGACGCTCTTCTCCGTGAGTCACGACGGCACTGCGATCGCCTGGGATCTCACAGGCGACCGCATGCTGGGGCGGCCGTTCACGTTCACGCGTGACAGGACGTTCTCGAGGACCGGCTACGACGGCCACCCGGGGAGATTCAGCCCCGACGGCCGGTTGATCGCGGTCGGCCTGAAGGGGCGGGGCATCGCGCTCTGGGACGCGCGCGAGCTCACCCCCTTCGGGCCGCCCCTTCTCGATACGGGCGGCGAGGTCAAGTCGCTCGCCTTCTCACCGGATGGGCGAACGCTTGCGGCGGTGACCACGCACTTGCTCACGCTGTGGGATGTCGGCTCTCGATCTCGACTCCACGAGCCGCGCCACGCCGGGGAACCGTCGATCGTGCTCGCCGTCGGCTTCAGCCCCGACGGAGCGACGGTCGCTACGGCGAGCAGAGACCTCGGTCTGAGATTCTGGGACGCGGCAACCGGAGACAGTCTCGATGTGCCCGGATTCGGTGGGAGCGCGAGCGATGTTGCCTTCAGCGCTGACGGGGCGATGATCGCGTCCGTCCGGAGTCGGGGAGGCGCGAAGGTCTGGGATGCGGCCACAGGCAGGTTGATCGCCACCTTCAGCGGCACGCAAGACTCAGACTTCCCAGACTCTTCCGTCGCGCTCAGCCCTGACGGGCAATTCCTGGCGGTGGGTGGCTTCGGCAGGATCGTTCGCCTCTGGGACGTCCACACCCGGAAGCTCGTCCACGAACTCGATCAAGGCGGCAACGGGGCGTTCACCCTCGAGTTCAGCCCGGATGGCCGGACCTTGGCGATCTCCGGCTTCGAGCCCGTCGCGTCCCTCTGGGATGTTGTGACCGGAACCCAGATCGGCCCGCAGCTCACCGCCGGCGACCGCAGGACGATGATCGATCTCTCCTCCGACGGACGCCACCTGTTGGAGATCCACGGCAACGGCCGAGGGGCCGTCTGGGACGTCGATCCCGAGTCCTGGGAGCGCCGGGCGTGCGACCTTGCGAGCCGCACGCTGACTCCCGAGGAGTGGGACGAATTCCTTCCAGGGAGACCGTACGAGCCGGCCTGCGCGAGCTGAGCCCAGGATCTGACGTTCGCTCCCTCTGCCTGCCGGCCCCGGACGCGGATGGCTTGTTGCTCGACTGAAACGCCCCTGAAACGGATGGGGTCGATCATCGGATCGACACAAGGGATCGCCGGACGTGCATCGGAAAGCGGACGACGGAGATCCCCGATCCGCAGGAGAGCCCAAGACAGGAGGAGGAAGTGGCTACCGATCGTCGGAAGGCCGGCACGTTCGCACCGAGGCTCTGGGCCGGATCCATCGTGGTTCTGGCGTTCGTTGGCGCGGCGTGCGACGCCACGCCAACGCCAGCGACGGCACCCCCACGCGCCACCACGGACGCGGAGCCTGACGCTCCACGCGCTTACGCGCTCGGGGGGTTCCCCGAGTTCCCCAGTGGGTCCCTCCCAGAGTCGACCGCCGCGGCACTCCAGACGGTGCTCGATGACGCCGTCGAGAAGGGCACCTTCACCGGAGTCACCGCCGCGGTCATCGTCGCCGACCGCGGCAGCTGGACCGGGGCCGCCGGATCCATGGAGGGTGTTGAGGACGTTCCCCTGACCCCGGACTCGCGTCTCCCCACTCACAGCGCGGGTAAGAACATCGTCGCAGCCCAGGTACTCCGACTGGTGGAGGAGGGCAGGCTGGGCCTTGATGATCCTGCTGCCGACCATCTTCCCCCCGAACTTGGGTTCTTCGACGCGAACGGGGCCACGATCCGGCAGGTGCTGGGGATGAGCAGCGGCATCCCAGACCTGAACGAGTACGAGGGGGACGGCTTCTACCCGGCCGAGCAAGCATCCACCGCCGTCAAGGTGTTCAGGAAGCTGCCCGAACCTACGGTTCGCCCGGGATCCCGCGTCCACTATGCGAGCACGAATTACGTCCTGCTCGGAACGATCATCGAGCAGACCTCCGGGCTGCCCCTGTCCGAGGCATTGCGCTCGGGCGTGCTCGACCACACCGGCCTCGAGGGGCTCACCTACACGGTCGAGGACGCGCTGGCCTCCGACGGGTGGGGGGTGGAGACGACGCCATCCTCTCTGGCCCGGTGGGGCTACGACCTGTACGGGGGGTTCGTGCTTTCCGATGCATCCCTTCGCGAGATGACCGACTTCCAGGGCAAGTGGTACGGGTTGGGAGTCATGGACTTCTCCGCTGACTACGGCACCCTTGCTGTCGGCCACGATGGGGCGAGCTCAACCACAACCTGCTGCTCCGCGATCCGCCTCGTGGCACTGCCGGAGGAAGGGATGGTCATCTCCGTGCAAGCCAACGGCGGCGCGACCTCGCCTTGGGGCAAGGTGGTGCGCTCGACGAAGGCCCTGAGGAACGTCCTCTTGGGGTTGTGAGCCGGTTTCCTGGATCGAGGGCCCACCGTGATGACGGGACCTCGGCGACCTCGAGTCGCTACCAGCGAGGTCCAGGGAGGATCGACCAGGTGAAACGGGTCAGCGCGCGTGGCGGCGCGAGACCGCCGGGGCGTAGGCCCCGGCGGACGAGCAGCGTAGGAGGGGTCGCTTCCCTGGCGAGTCTGAGGCGGGCCGGGCCGAGCCCCTCGTGGTGCCACCTGGTCGACAGCCCGACGACGAGCAGACCGGCGTCGCGGCTCGTCTCCAGCATGCTTTCCTCGCCCGGCGGGATCAGTAGCGGCTCGGCTGAGATGCCCAGGACCCGCTGAACCGCGAGCGCACCGTGTGAGAGCAGCCGGCTCGCATCGCGCCTGCCTTGCCTCGGCACGGCGGCGGCACCCGCGAGCCGGAGCGGTGCGCCGGCGGCCCGCGCGAACCACGCGCCGAGCTCGACTGCAGCCCAGTCGTGGTCGGCTCCTCCGAACGGGACGAGCACGGGGCCTTCTGGCGACGTGTCCCGCGGAACGAGCAGCGCCACGTCGCAGGGCGTCTGCGCGAGTACGGCCGTGAGCTGCTCGTCGGGAGTTCCGTCGGCCAGGAGTTCGTCGGGTGTGTCGGCGAGCAGAAGATCGACGTCGAGCTCGGTCGCGAGCCGAGCCAGCTCCGCACCCGGCGACGCCGACGTGAACGAGGCCGCACGGGCAACCACACCGCGGGCTTCGAGTTCAAACCGGCGCTCTTCGAGCCAGGCGGACGCGGGTCGAAGGTCTGCCGCGTTCGGCACGAGCCTGGCCAGGATCATGGCGCGAGGCGGGTCTCGAACGAGCGGCTGGGCAACCGCGAGCAACGCGTCGGCGCACGCCTCGTCGCGTGACGGCGACGAGGATGGATCGCTCCGCGCCCTCCCGTACACCAGCGTATGCCGACGGCTTACGACATCGAGCGAGGGGTCCTGGCGAAGGATCGCCCGCTCCAGCTCCTGGAGGGCTGGGCCCGGCTCGATCCCGAGCTCGTCGACGAGGGTCCGGCGCGTCTCCTCGTAGGCCTCAAGGGCCCCCGCCTGCCGGCCCGATCTATACAGCGCAGTCATCAGGTCCCCGCGTAAGCGCTCGCGGAGGGGTTGGTCGGCGACGAGTGCCTCGAGCTCGCCGACCAGCTCGTCGTGGCGCCCCAGTGCGAGGTCGGCGTCGATCCGCAGCTCGACGGCTGCAAGCCTGATCTCCTCGAGCCGGGCGATGGCCGCCTGGGCGAAGCTCTCGTAGGTGAAGTCAGCGAGCGCCGGACCACTCCAGAGCGACAACGCGTCGTGGAGCCGCTCCGAGGCGTCGGCCGCCAGGCCTTGAGCGAGCAGGCTCCGCCCTCGTCCGCCAGCCGCTCGAATCGGTTGAGATCCAGCCGTCGGGCTCGACCCTGATGACGTATCCCGGCGATCTCGTCACCACCACGTCCAGCGGTAGCGCCTTGCGAAGCCGCGAGATATTGACCAGCAGCGCGGCGGCGGGGCGCGCGGGCGGGTCCTCGCCCCAAACCTCGTCGATCAGCCGGTCAGCGGGCACGACCTCGTTGGGATGGAGGAGGAGCACGGCCAGAAGCGTGCGCGGGCGAGGCCCGCCCAAGGGAACCTCGCCACCCTCGGTCCACACCTCGAGCGGCCCCAGGATCCGGAACTCCATCTGCCTTCGCTCCTGGCAGGGACGCTAGCAGCTGTTGGTGGCCCGGTTCGGACGGGAACGCGCCAGAGTCGGACTAGCCGAAACGGATCGATCCGACGATCTGCCGGATCTCCCGCTCGAGATCGGAGCCGGCAGCCCTTGTGGGTGTCGCCTTCGATGTAGAGACTCGTGTCGCCCATGTCCGTGCTCCTCCAGAACGCATCACCCAGGAAATCGGCGACGCGCCAGGTGTAGAAGAATCCGGGTCGCATCCGACGTCCTTGCGGACGGTGAACACCACCCGTTGGCGACGCGCCCGCCGACGGTGACGTCCGAAGGTCCCGTGACGAGTTCGGTTCCGGTCATCCCCGCCGCTTGGACTGCGTAGTCGGGTCACATGGATGCATGAGCGTCGGGTTCCGCTTACGTGAGCCTTCGCCAGCCCACGACGCCGCCCGCTAGAAGGCCGGCCCCGCGCTGGGCGAGGCCGGCCTTTTCGACGAGCCGCGGGCGGCGGAGACCCCGCTATCAGACGACGAACGGACCGCCGATCCCGAACGCCAGCAACCGCGTCCGCCCATTGACTTCGTACGGCTGGAGGCAGGTGATCGCGTGCCTGCCCGACGACATCGTCGCAACGACCGTCCCCGAGCTGTTGGCCGGGATGATGTCGCTACCTAGGTACGTCACTTCCCTGCCGCTGCCGCGCCAGTCAGGGAAGCCGTGCCCCGGCTGCCCGTTCTCGGCGCTCCGCCGCATCGCTCGATCGTCGTCTCGAACTCCCGGAAGGTGTATCCCTCCGAGAGCTGCCACGAGTCGAACATCACACGCTGATCGGTGGCGTTGACGGCCTCGAAGAGCACGACGCCCGGCTCGATCCGATCGGCCGTGATCTCCATCGAACACGTCGACCCGTCGAATGTCACGGTGCCGACCGGCCCTCTGATCCGCCTCCGCCGGGTTCACCGCCGGTGGCGCGTCGGCGGGGGAGGTCGCGTTCCCCCCTGGGCGTGTCGCCAGGATCACGGCGAGCGCCGCCACGGCGATCGCCGCCGCCACGGCGAACGCGCCGACCTTGCGCCGGGTCGTGGTCCGGCGCTGGAACCGATGCTGTCGTTCCAGGGCCCCCGGGTCGGGATCGACCTTCTGGGTCGCCATGCGGAACACCTCCTGCACTTCAGGCATCCCGCGCTCCTTCCATCGCTCGGAGGGCCCGGCGGCCCTTGGTGGCCAGGGCCCTCACGGTGGACGGGCGGACACGCAGGATGCGTGCCGCCTGCTCGGATGGGTACCCGAGCAGGTCCACGAGCAGGAGGGCGGCTCGTTGGCGCGGCGTCAGCCGGAACAGGAGCGCGCGCACGTCGGCGCGCATCTCCGCCTCGATGAAGGCGTCGCGTTCCTCCGGAACCGGGGCCGACCTTCCGGACGGCCATGGCGGCTCGCCGCCGGCGCATCCGGAACCCGTTCAGGGCGACGCGGAACAGGTAGCCGGTGGGGTCCTCGATCGAGCCGATCGAGTCCCATCGCTCCCAGAGCTTCATGAAGGCTTCCTGCATGAGCTCCTCCGCATCGTGGCGGTTCCCGGTCACGAAGTAGAGAGCCTTGAAGAGACGGCCGTGCTCCTCCTCGAAGAACGTGTCGAAGCGGGCCCATGCCTCGACGCGCTCGGTGGGGAGCCGCACCACCTCACCCTCTGCTCGCATGCTCCATGGATGCATGAGCGACTCTCAGCGCTGACGGTAGAGCCAACGTTCTCACCGGAGCCTCACGATGAACAGACCTCGATCAGGGCCGGCGGGCGGGCCGGTTTCCCTTCAGCGGCAATCCTCGCTGTACAGAGCGCCGAAGAGGCGATCGCCCTTGCGGACCACCCTCCACTCGACGTTGAGGAACCCCTGCATCGCTTGGGCGGTGTGAACCTTCTGGACTGTCGCAGCCATGAACTCGCGACGCTCGGACGTGGGCGCCTCTCCCGACGCGAGGGTCGGCGTGCAGGCGGGCGCACCCTCCAGCACTGCCTCGATCACCCGCTCGCCGCGCGTCCGGCCCACCGGGTCCACGGTGACCTCGACGATCTTGGGGTAGAAGATCGGAAGCGAAGGCTCGGATCGAGCCTGAGCCGACCGTTCCAGGCGGGTCCCGACGGCCAAGCCCACCACCAGGGCCAGGGCGCACGACGAACCGACCAGGGCCATCATCTTCGGCCATCGTCGAGGGCGAAGCACCGTCCGAGGCGAGGTCGTCGTTGACATGCGTGCACGATGCACGCCCCACGTTGCGCACAGCTTGCGGCTCGCTTGCAGCGTCCATTCAACGGACGCCACGAGGGGAGGGGCACCCCGCTGGCAGAACTCCTGTGTAGCCTCAGCTGATGGCACGGCGTCCTGCGCGAGCTGAAGTCGTGGGGTCCCTCCTGCGGCCCCCTGCGCTCCGGAACGCGATCGATGCGTTCTACGAGCCGGGACACTCCGCGGCGCTCGACGAAGAGCGTGCGAAGGACCGCTCGGCCCTTCGCGATGCCGAGGATGCGGCGATCCGCGAGGCGGTGCGTCGCCAGCGCGAGTGTGGTCTCGACGTGATCTCCGATGGCGAGTTCCGGCGGTGGATGTTCATGAACTCGTTCTACGACGCGGTCTCCGGCGTGCGCACCGGCAAGACCGTGTCGTTCCGCAACGAGCGCGGCGAGGATGTCGAGCTCGCGGTCCACGAGATCGTCGAGCCCTTGCGTCAGGTCGATTCCCCGGGGGCGCGTGAGGCGGCGTTCATGCGCGAGGTCTCAGGCGACACGCCGTTCAAGGTGACGTTCCCCGCCGCCTCGATCTTCACCCACCCGTTCACGACGGTCGATGGCGCGTACGGCTCGGTGGAGGAGTTCGTCGCGCACGCGATCGAGATCGAGCGGGATCTGGTCGCCGACGCGATCGCGTCGGGCGCCCGCTACGTCCAGTTCGACTTCCCTCTGTACCCATATCTGGTGGATCCCTCGTGGGTCGGGCGGTTCACCGATGCGGGGTTCGACGTGGAGGGACTGATCGACGCCGCGCTCGCCGCCGATGCCGCCGTGCTCGAGGGGATCCCGGACGACGTCACCGTCGGCCTGCACATCTGCCGCGGGAACTACCGCTCGTCGTGGATGTGCGAAGGGTCGCTGGAGCCCGTAGCCGAACGCGTCTTCGGCGGGCTCGCTTACGACACGTTCCTGGTGGAGTGGGACGACCGCGGCCGGGACGGCGGGTTCGAGTCGGTCCGGCATCTCCGGGACGGTTCGGTCATGGTGATGGGCATCGTGAGCTCCAAGACGCCGGCGCTCGAAGACGAGGACGAGCTCTTGAAGCGCATGGACGAGGCGGCCGGCTTCGCGGGAGGGATCGACCGCCTCGCGATCAGCCCCCAGTGCGGGTTCGCCAGCGTGATGGTCGGCAACGACACGAACGAAGAGGCTCAGTGGCGGAAGCTCGAGCTGGTGGGCCGCGTCGCCGACCGGCTCTGGAGCTGAGCATCACGACACGTCGACGAGCCGCTCTCGCGGCGCTGCCCGCAGGGCGTACAGCTGCACCAGCCCGGCCGAGTCGATCGCGGGCGTGCCGTCGTAGCTCCCGATGCCGCCGGCCGTGAAGAGACCGGTGGCCGGATCACGCCCGGTCGCCCACGCCCGGTCGAGGTAGGCGTCGAGGGCCTCGTCGAGCCCGGGCACGCGCTCCAGGGCGTCGAGCGCGAGCAGGTTGCGGAACCACACCGCGTTGAAGACCGGGGGATGACGCCACGTGCGTTCGGGGTCGAAACGCCGGAGCGAGGACGTCGCGGTCTCCATCGCCTGTTCGAGGGCGGCCGCCTGCCGCGTCGCCCGATACAGCAGGTGGTGCGCCCCGGCGGCCGAACCCTGGTTGTACGTCCACAGCGTTCGATCGACCCCGTGGCGATCGACGTGGTCGGCGAACAGACCCCCGTGCATGCCGAGCGTGCGATCGAGCCAATCCAGTGCGCGCCGTGCGAACGCGAGGCCGGCCTCGTCGCCGTCGATCAGATGGAGCCGCAGCGCGAGTTGCGCGGCGGGCGCGGTCGAGCAGGTGTTCCGCGAACGCCGACCCTCGACCCACCGAACGCCGCCATCTGCATCCTGCCCTTCTGCGATGAACCGGAGCGTTCGCCTCGCGTGTTCGATGTGGCGGTCGTCCCCCGTCTGCAGGTGGAGCTGCACCAGCGCGAGGCCGATCCATGCGTTGTCGTCGTAGTAGCGGCGGCGCTGGCCGGGCTTCGGAACGTATCCGTCGCCGCGTCGGTAGCGCTCCAGACCTGCGACGAACCTCTCGGCGTCGGACGGGTCGCCGGTCGCCATCGCCAGGTCGACCGTTGCGGCCAGCGCCTGGCTGAAGGGCCACACGGGAGCGCGGTTCCCGCCGGGCCCCTCGAGCAGGGTGAGTCCGTCGGCGTCCTCCCGCACACACGCCGAGCGCAGCGATGCCCAGCCTTCGAGTGCGCGTGCCCAGGGCTCAGGCACATCAGTCCCGGATCGGCGCCCGGATGCCCCGGAACTCCCAGTCCCCGCCGAACGCGGTCGAGACGACCTCCTCGGACGCGGTGGGCTGGGCGCCCACGTCCTCGCGGACCGGCACCGAACCCTCGACGATCGTGTTGCGGAGCGTGCCGAGGCCGTCGACCTCCACCTCGACGACGTCCCCCGGCTGCACCGGTCGCGAGTTCGCGGGCGTGCCCGACAGCAGCACGTCGCCGGGCTCCAGCGTGATCGTGCGCGCGATGTCGGCCACCAGGTAGTGCATGTCCCAGATCATCTCCTCGGTGTTGCCGTCCTGTACGACCTCGCCGTTCACCCTTGTCTGGATCCCCTTGTCGTGGAAGTCCCATCCCTGCACCAGCCCCGGGCCTAGCGGGCAGAGCGTGTCGGAGCCCTTGACGCGAAGCATCGAGCCCGCGTCGGTGTCACGGAAGTCGTGGAGCCCGTAGTCGTTGCCGATCGTGTAGCCGCGGATGTGGTCGTCGGCTTCCTCGGGCGAGATGTGCCGGCACCGCTTCCCGATCACGATGCCGATCTCGCCCTCGTAGTTGAGGAACCGGCACCGCGGCGGCCGCACGATCTCGCCGCCGTGTCCGTTGAGCGAGGACACCGGCTTGTGGAAGTAGGTGGGCGCCGGTCCGAGCGTGACGCCGAACTCCGCCCGGCGGCTCTCGTAGTTCAGATGCACGCAGACGATCTTCGACGGTTCGACGGGGGACAGGTGCACGGGCTCGTCGAGCGGCATCCTGCGGCCATCGGGCGCCACGAGCTCCTCGCCCTCGCGCACGACCGCCGTGGGTGCGCCGTCGAGCACGATGCGCCTGGTCTCCACGTGCGGTGTCCGCCTTTCCGGATGGTTCGGGACCGAAGCGTAGTATGACCGGCGTGCCGGAGCTGAGGGGGTTCATGCTGCCGCGGACGCCCCGCGGACGTGCGTCGATCGTGCCCTCGCCCCCGTGGCACTACTCCGGTGACGTCTTGACGATCGAGTACCGAACCGACCCTGCGAACGTCGAGGCGCTGCTCCCACCCGGGGTCGGCCTCGCGTCCGAGGACCCCGGCGCGGTCGCCGTCATCTGGGCGGACTGGCAGTCGTGCGGCGATGATGGCGAGGAGCTCCTCGACCCGGTTCGCTCGCAGTACAAGGAGTGCTTCGTGGTGGTGCGTTGCAGCCACGGAGGGGAGACCTTCTCCCGTTGTGTGTACATCTGGGTCGACAAGGACTTCGCGCTTGCCCGCGGGTGGTACCAGGGGTATCCCAAGAAGCTGGGCCAGATCTGGATGACCCGGCCAGTCACGGTGGGCAGGGCGGGCCCACGTCTGGAGCCCGGGGGCGTGTTCGGCGCGACGCTCGGCGCCAACGATCGGCGCCTGGCCGACGTGACGCTGACCATCACTGGCGAGAGCGAGTCGGGGGGCTTCGTGAACGCCCTCCCCATGCTGCATTCGCGATGGATGCCCTCGATCGATCCGTCCGCTCCCGCTTCCCTCGACGAGTTGGTGACCATGCGCTCCCGGGACGTCGAGCTCGGCCCCGTCTACACGGGCACGCCGACGGTCGAGCTCTACGACGCGCCGGCCGAGGAGCTCGCCGACCTGGAGCCCGTCGAGACGATCGCCGGCTACTGGCGCCAGGTCGGCGCGACGTTCGCCGGCGGGACCCCGGTGTGACCTGGTGCGACTCCTCCGATTCCGCCACGGCGAACGCATCGCGACCGGGGTCAGCGAGGCCGGCGACGACGTCGTTCGCGTGCTTGAGGGCACGTTCTTCCAAGACCCGCTCCCGACCGGTGAGGAACTCCCGCTCGAGGACGTCCACCTGTTGGCTCCCGTGCTGCCCTCCAAGCTCGTGTGCGTGGGCCGGAACTACGCAGCCCACGCCGCGGAGTGGGGCCTGGATGTACCGGATGAGCCGGTGCTGTTCCTGAAGCCCTCCACGGCGGTGATCGGGCCGCTCGATCCGATCCAGCTGCTGCCGGTGAGCCGGCGCGTGGACTACGAGGGGGAGCTCGCCGTCGTGATCGGGCGCCTCGCCAAGGACATCCGCGCCGAGGACGCCTACCGGGTGATCCTGGGCTACACGTGCGCCAACGACGTCACACTGCGCGACCTGCAGAAGACCGACGAGCAATGGGCGCGCGCCAAGGGCTTCGACGGGTCGTGCCCGCTGGGGCCGTGGATCGAGACCGACCTGGATCCGAACGGCGCCCGGGTCCAGACCCGGCTGAATGGCGAGGTTCGCCAGGACGGCTCCACGACCGACATGGTGTTCGGCGTCGCGACGCTGATCGCCTACGTCACGTCCTTCATGACCCTGTTGCCGGGCGACGTGCTGTTGACCGGCACCCCGGAGGGGGTCGGGAAACTCTCCGGCGGCGACGTCGTCGAGGTCGAGGTCGAAGGCATCGGGCCGCTGATCAACCCCGTGAAGGCCTGACCCGCGGTGGCCGACGTCCGGTGCCGTTTCGCGCCAGCTCCGAGCGGTTCCCTGCACGTCGGCAACGTCCGCAGCGCGCTGTTCTCCTGGCTGTTCGCCCGGCACAACGAGGGAGCGTTCGTCCTGCGGGTGGAGGACACCGACACGAGCCGTGTGAGCGAGGAAGCGCTCCACGGCGTCCTCGAGGATCTGCGATGGCTCGGCCTCGACTGGGACGAGGGGCCAGACGTCGGCGGCGAACACGGCCCCTACCGACAGTCCCAGCGTTCCGAGATCTACCGGGAGAAGACCGCGCAGCTGGTGGCAGGCGGCGACGCCTACCGCTGCTTCTGCACGAAGGAGGAGCTGGAGGCCCGGGCTCAGGCCGCGCGGGAACGCGGCGACGCCCCGGGCTACGACGGGCATTGCCGCGATCTGTCGCCCGACCAGGTCGCCGCATACGAGGCCGAGGCCCGTCCCTCGGTGGTCCGGTTCCGCATGCCCGATCACGAGTGGGTCGTCGAGGACATGGTGAAGGGCCAGGTTCGGTTCGCCGCAGGGCAGCTGAGGGACTTCGTGCTGTTGCGCTCCGACGGCTCCCCGGTGTTCCTGCTGGCGGTGGCCGTCGACGACATGCTGATGGGGGTGACCCACGTCGTGCGCGGCGACGACCTGCTCGCCAGCGCGCCGCGGAACATCGCGGTGATCGAGGCGCTCGGGGGGACCCCGCCCCGGTACGCCCACGTGCCGCAGGTGCTCGGCCCCGACCGGCAACCCCTGTCGAAGCGCCACGGTTCCACCAGCGTGGAGTCCTTCCGCGAGCAGGGCTTCCTGCCGGAGGCCATGGTGAACTACCTGGCGCTCCTGGGATGGTCGCCGGGGGATGACCGGGAGATCCTGACCCGCGACGAGCTGATCGAGGCCTTCGACCTGGAGCGCGTCTCGTCCAACCCCGCCGCCTTCGACACCGAGAAGCTCACGTGGCTGAACAACCACTACATCCAGTCCCTGGACGACGACGACCTGGCTGCCCGATGCATGCACTTCCTCACCGAAGCCGGCCTGATGCCCGATCCGCCGCTCCTGCGTGCGGCGATGCCCATGGTCAAGGAGCGGATGAAGACCTTGCGCGAGGCTCCCGAGCTGCTGGCCTTCCTGTTCACCGACGACATCACGCTGAACGAGAAGGCCCAGGGCCTGATCGCCAAGGCGCCCCCGGGCTACGTGTCGCGCGCGGCGGATGCGCTCGAGGCCGTCGAACCGTGGGAGGCACCAGCGATCCAGGCCGCCCTCGACGCGCTCGCCGAGGCGGAAGGGCTCAACCGCACCAAGGCGTTCCAGCCGGTGCGCGCCGCCACGACCGGCTCGAACGTGTCCCCGCCGCTCCCCGAGTCTCTGGCCCTGCTGGGGAAGGAGCGAACGCGTACCCGCCTTCGTTCGGTGGTCGGCGGGTAGCACCACTCGTCACGCGGACGCCATAGCCCAACTGGGTGCCGCGCACAATGGGTCAGCGGGGCGATGGGCGGAACGCCGAAGACCCCCTAGCATGCCCTCCCGTGGAAGCTTCGCTCGGGGGGCGCGATCTCCGGTTGCTCGTGCTGTCGACCGGACTGTCGTCTCTGGGCGACGAGCTCGCTCTGATCGCCCTGGCCATCAAGGTGGCCGACCTGACGGATTCGGGGTGGGCGGTCGCCGGGCTCCTTCTCGCCGGGCTCCTTCCGCTGGTGATCTTCGCTCCAGCCGCGGGCGTGATCGTGGACAACTTCGAGACCCGGCGTACGTTGGCGATCGCCTCGGGTGTGCAGGCGATCATCGCCGGGTGGCTGGCGTTCACGACCGGGCTCCCGGGGATCCTGATGCTGGCCTTCCTGTTGGGAACCTGCACCGCGGTGGCGAGCCCGGCGATCTACACCCTGGCGCCGGCGGTGGTGGGGGAGGAGCACGCCACCGAGGGAAACGCCTACCTGGAGACGGCTCGATACGTCGGCATGATCGGGGGACCGGTGCTGGCGGGGACGATCTCGGCCGGGCTCAGCTCGAGGGTGGCCCTGCTCGTTGACGCCGCCACGTTCGTGGTGATCGCGCTGTCCGCGGTCGCACTGCGCGTGCGGCGGCATCCGGAGCCCGAGACCGCCGAAGACGGAGAGGTTCGGGCGGGGTTCGGGTTCGTGCTCGGCGACCGGCTGCTCCTGATCGGCTTCGTGACCATCGGCGCGATCGTGTTGTTCGCGGCCATGGACAATGTCGCCGAGGTGTTCTTCGCGAGGGACACGTTGGGCGCGGGCGGGTGGGGGTACGGCCTGCTGGCTTCGGTCTGGCTCGTGGGGATGGCGATCGGCGCTTCGCTGATCGCCCGGCGCCTGGGGAAGGGGCGCCTGATGCAGGCCATGGCGACCGCGGCGGTCGTGGGGGGTGCCGCGGTCGCCGTGGCCGGCATCGCAGGCGTGTTGTGGCTTGCGCTGGCGATGTTCCTGGTCGGAGGTCTCGCGAACGGGGTGATCACCGTCTCGATGCGGAGCCTGATCGTGCACCGGACCCCCGATCGGCATCGGGGGCGGGTGTTCGCCGCCTACGGCGGGCTGATGAACGGCACCCAGCTCCTGGCGATCGGGGGCGCGGGAGCGCTCGTGGCCACGCTGGGCGGTCAGAGCGTGCTCGTGATCGGGGGCTTCGGCACGGTCGTCGCCGGGATCGCGGGGCTGACCGCGTATGCGACGCTCCCGGCCGAGGTCAGGGCGATGCCCGGGGGCGAGGAGGAGGAAGCGGTTCCGGCAGAAGCCGACACCGACGTGGCGCCGGACGTGGCCCCCGAGCCGGCGATCGCGGGTCCGTTCGGCGCCACCACCCTGGAGGTGGTCCCGGATCCACCGGAGATCCCGGATCGTCCCGACGTCACGCACCTTCCCGACTCAGAGCAGATGGAGCGCCGGCGCGCCGCGGGCCGCTGAGATCGACGAGGAGCCCGACTCCATGGGCCGGGCTCCTCGTCCTCGATGTAGCGGTTCCTGCTCGCATGGCGGAACCGCTCCGGGTCAGTTTGGGGTCGCGTCGACGATCAGGGTTCGGTCGTCGAGCCAGTCCGACCCGTCCGCGGCCGACGGCATCCGCACGGTCTCCCTGGTGTCGAGGTCCAGGATCATCAGCGCGTCCCGCTCCTCGTCGGCGTAGAGGATCCGGGTTCCATCGGGTGACCAGCGGCTCAGCGACACCGGCCCCTCCACGACACGTTCGCCGGCGCCTCCGTCGGGGTCCGCGATCCAGAGACCGCCGACCACCTCCTGTCCGTCGACGATGCGGACCTCGACGAACGTGATCAACTGGACGTCTGGCGAGGCGTCGACCCCGTCGGCGTTCCGCCGGATCAGCGTCGGGTCGCCGCCCGTCACCGGGATCGACCACAGACCCGATTGAGACGGGGTCGTCCGCGTCGGCAGCGTGAACAGGACCGCGTCGCCGCTCGGGTCGAACGTGGGCATCATGAGCGCGACATCCTCCGGCACGGATGCGAGGTCCGTGAGCCGCCGCACGTCGCCGGATGCGACGTCCAAGAGGAACAGGTCCCCGACCGATCCGAACCCCATCGCCTGGTAGACGATGGTCGAGCCATCGGGCGACCAGCTCGGCGACCGGGCGGCGTCGGGCGACCGCGTCGTCGGATAGGCTCGCGCATTCGATCCGTCGATGTCGGCGACGTACACGACCTCCACCTGGTCCGCCGCGGACGCCGAGGAGATGTACGCGATCTTCGTGCCGTCGGGCGACACGGCCACGTGATCCACGAAGGGTCCGAGATCCGGTCCGGGCGTCTTCTCGCCGGTTTCGACGTCGATGAGCCAGACATCGCTTTCGCCGTCCGCGACCGGGGCGGCGCCCCCGGTGCTTCGGTCGGCCGGGACACGCGAGGGCTCGTCGAGCGAGATGACCGCGAACAGACCGATCCCGACCATGAGTGCGACGACTACTGCGACGACGAACACTCCGATCGTCCGGTTCTTCGCCCTGCGCTGCTCTCGTTGTTGCTGCCGATCGAGGGAGCTCGGATCGGGACGAACCTTCTGTGTAGCCATCACGCTTCCCCCTCTCTCGCCCTCCCGGCGAGGGCGATCCAGGGCAGCGTGAACGCCGGACCTGGGAACCCGAGTGCGGAACGCTTGCGAGGCGCGTGGGATAGCCTTCAAGGATCTTCCACGCGCCTCCCGGCACGATCGGCTCACGAGGATGAGCGTGAACGTCGATCTGGATGGGGTACACGGCCGGCCCAGCTCGGTATACCGTCGCGACGTGCAGTTCCGCGTCCTCGGACCTCTCGAGGTCGACGCGGGGGAAGGCCCGATCCCCCTCGGTGGGCCGAAACAACGGACGATCTTGGCGCACCTCCTGATCAACGTGGGCCGCGTCGTATCGACCGAGCAGCTGATCGACGCCCTCTGGGGAGCCGACCCTCCCGAGGCTCGCGCGGAACACCCTGCAGAGCTACGTCTCGAACCTCCGGAAGTCATTAGGGGGCGATCTGCTCGGCTGGCGAGCGCCCGGCTACGTCCTCTCGGTCGCCCCGGAGCATCTCGATACCGTGCACTTCGACGCGCTCCTGCGAGATGCGAGGAGATCCGCGTCGATCGACCCGGGGTCCTCCCTGGCCCTGCTGGACGACGCTCTGGCCTTATGGCGCGGACCGGCCCTTGCAGACGTCGCGGATCATCCATCGCTCGTCGCCGAGGCGACCCGTCTCGATGAGCTCCATCTCGCAGCCCTCGAGGAGCGCATCGAGGGGCTGCTCGCCGTCGGCGAGCACGTACGCGCCATCGGCGAGCTCGAGCGGCTCGTGGCGCAACATCCGTTGAGGGAGCACCTGTGGGGCAACCTGATGCTCGCTCTGTATCGAGACGGGCGACAGAGCGAGGCGCTGGATGCGTTCCGACGCGCACGAGCGACCTTGGCCGACGAGCTCGGGATCGATCCGTCCCACGAGCTGGTCCGCCGCCACGAGCAGATCCTCCGTCAGGACCCCACCCTGGAACTACGGGGGAGCCGTTGCGCGGCTACCGCCTCCTGGAGCGGATCGGTGACGGGAGCATCGGGACGGTGTTCCGGGCGATCCAGCCGCACGTCGAGCGCGACGTGGCGATCAAGGTGATCCACGAACGCGTCGCCGCCGACCCGGGCTTCGCGCGCCGATTCGAGTCCGAGGCGCAGGCTGCCGCCGGTCTCGAGCACCCGCACATCGTGACGATCCACGACTACTGGCGTGAGCCGCAGGCCGCGTACGTGGTGTCTCGCTTCATGCGGGGAGGGAGCCTGCAGGCGGCGCTGGATCGGGGAGACGAGCCGGATACGGATCGGGCGACCGAAGTTGTGCGACAGGTCGCCTCGGCGCTCGCCTATGCACACGGACGTGGGATCGGGCACGGGAACGTCTCGACATCGAGCATCTTGTTGGACGAGCAGGGCAACGCCTACCTGGGGGGGTTCCCGATCGGCTTCGGGCCACCCGTCGACCCGAGCGACGACTTACAGGCGCTCGAGAGCATCGTCGGTCGGCTCCTTCGCGAGGTCGACGGTGTGCCTCTTCTGCGAGCCCTCGGCAATGGAGGCTCCAAGGCGACCGACCCACACGACGTGGACGGACGCTCTGCCGGACCCACGGCTATCAGGAACCCGTACAAGGGCCTGCGTGCCTTCCTCGAGGCCGATGCCGAGGACTACTTCGGTCGTCGCGGCCTGGTCGATCACCTGATCGACAGGATGCGCGAACCGGGACCGGGTGCACGGTTCGTCGCGGTGATCGGGCCGAGCGGCAGCGGGAAGTCTTCGGTGGTGCGCGCCGGCCTCCTCCCGGCGATCCGTGCCGGCTCGGTCCCCGATCTCGAGTGCTGCTTCATCGCGGAGATGGTGCCCGGGGCGCATCCGACGGAGGAACTCGGGACGGCGCTCACCAAGATCGCCGTCGGTTCGACGGTGCGACTGCGAGAGCGCCTCGAGAGTGGTCCGCGCGGACTCCTCGACGCTGCGGAGCTGGTCGTGCCGGAGCCGAGCGAGCTGATCGTGGTCGTGGACCAGTTCGAGGAGCTCTACACGCTCACCCAGAGCCAGGCCGAACGCGAGTCATTCGTCGAGGCGCTTCGGGTGGCGGTCGCGGACCCCGCGAGCCGGGTCCGCGTGATCGTCACGCTGCGAGCCGATCATTTCGATCGACCCCTCGCCCAGCAGCGCTTCGCGGAGCTGCTCGGCAGCCGGAGCGTGACCGTCCCGCCGCTGTCCGCCGACGAGATGGAGGAAGCGATCCGGCGGCCCGCCGAGCGGGTCGGCGCCGACGTCGAGTCCGGCCTCGTCGTCGAGATGGTGAGCGACGTTGCGCATCAGCCGGGACCGCTGCCGCTCGTGCAGTACGCCTTGACCGAGCTCTTCGAGCAGAGGGAAGAGGATCGCTTGACGCTGCGGGCCTATCGGGAGATCGGCGGGGTCGCCGGCGCGCTGTCGGCGCGGGCAGACAGGCTCTACGAGGCGCGGGATGCGGCCGGAAAGCGGTCGATCGAGCAGGTCTTCCTCCGTCTCGTGCGGCTCGGCGAGGGACGGCAAGACACGCGGCGCCGCGTGACGATTCGGGAACTGCACGGGCTCCAGATGGATCCGGCCGTCATCGACGACGTGCTCGATGCGTTCGGGCGGCATCGCTTCCTGACGTTCGACCGAGAACCGGCGACGCGCGAGCCGACGGTCGAGATCGCGCATGAGGCGCTGCTCACCGCATGGAGCCGGCTCGCGCACTGGATCGATGACGCCAGGGAGGACCTCAGGCAGGAGCAGCGCCTCGCGCGTGCGGCTGCTGAATGGCGGGGATCCGACCGCGACCCGAGCTTCCTGATCGCCGGCGCACGGCTCACCCAGCTCGAGACGTGGGCCGCCTCGAGCAGGATCTCGCCCGGCATGCCGGAGCGCGAATACCTGGCGGCCAGCGTGCATCAGCGCGAGCTGCAGCAGGCGGCCGAAAGGGCCAGGGCCGAGCTAGAACGAGGGAGCGAGCGACGTTCCCGACGGCTGGTCCGTGGCCTCGTCGCGGTCCTCGCGATCGGCATGCTCGTCGCGACGACGTTGACCGTGATCGCGGTGCAACGCGGTGGGGACGCCGCCCGGCAGTCGAGGGTGGCCTTCGCCCGGGAGCTCGCCGCGGCGTCGGAAGCGAACCTCGATGTCGACGCCGAGCGCTCGATGCTGCTGGCGCTGGAAGCGATCGAGACGACCCGCTCGCCACGACGGCACGGTCGTGCGGGAGGCCGAGGAAGCGCTGCACCGAGCCGTGACCTCGTCGCGAATCGAGCTCACGGTGAGGGGGATCGGTGGAGCGCTGGACTGGAGCCCGGACGGATCGATCTTCGTCACCGAGGGGCCGGACGACAGTGGGGTCATCGACATCCGCGACGCCGAGACCGGTGAGTCGATCCGGGCGTTCCCCGGGCACGAACCGGACGTCAACGCCGTTGCGTTCAGTCACGACGGCTCGATGCTCGCGACCACCGGGGACGACGGCGCCCTACGGATCTGGGATCCGCGCACCGGCGAGGAACTGCAGAGCTTCCAGCGACGCGACGGGGCCGTGTTCGCACCCTCGTTCAGTCCGAACGATGACCTGGTGGCGGCGACATGGAACGACGAGGGAATCGTGGAGATCCGAGACCTCGCGTCGGGACGAGTCGTGCAGGAGATCGGGCCCTACCGTCTCGAGTCGTTCGGGATGTCGTTCAGCCCCGACGGCCGGCAGCTCGCGATCCCGACGGCCGATGGGACGGTAGTGGTGGCCGTCGACTCCGGGGCCGCGGTCCTCGAGATGCTGAGCGATGACACCGTGCTCGATGCCGACTGGAGCCCCAACGGACGATGGATCGCGGCGTCGCACGAGGATGGAACCGTGCGTCTCTTCGACGCGGCCACAGGCTCCCTGCGGTATCGGCTGTTCGCCCAGAAGGTCCGGATCTGGTCGGCGGACTGGAGCCCGGATTCCACCCGACTGGCCACCGCGAGCGCCGACGGAACCGCGAAGTCTGGGAGATCACCGATGACGGCGCGCGAGAGCTGATCACGCTGTCGGATCAGGATGACAGCGGGTTCCTCGGGGTCGCCTTCTCCCCCAACGGTGACCGGGTGATGACCGGCAATGTTGCGGTGACATCCGTGAAGGTCTGGGACGTGAGCATCGCGGGTGACGCGGAGTGGATGAACGTGCCGGCGTCGTGGCCTGGAGTCGCGTTCAGCCTTGACGGGAACGGCGTGATCGCGAGCAACGGGCCCACGGCGACCGAATGGAGCCTCGAGAGCGGGGATCGCGTGCGCACGATCGCGCCCGGCCCGTCGGCCGACCCTGCCCCCCTCCACACGATCGAGGTGAGCGTCGACGGGAGGATCGCCGCCGCCGGCGTCGAGGGGGTCGTGTGGGACGCGCGACGGGGAGGAGCTGTTCGTCGTTCCCCAACCCGGGGACTGGTGGTTCACCGACGTCTCATGGAGCGGCGACGGAGAGCTCCTCGCCTTCGCGGAATGGGGCACCGTTACGAGGATCCTCGATCGCGCAGGGAACCGAGTCGCCGCCATCGAGGAGGACCCCGGGTTCGGGCTGGCGGCAGCCGATCTGAGCCCGGACGGGCGCCTCCTGGCGACGGCCGCCGAGCCCGCGGCCGGTCAGGATCCGACGACGGCGAAGGTGACGATCTGGGACTGGGAACGCCAGGAGATCCTGCGGTCGATCAAGGTCTGGGCCATCGACGTCGCATTCGATCCCACGGGCACGATGATCGCCACGGGATCCCAGTACGGGGTCGCGGAGATCTGGGACGTCGGGAGCGGGGAGAAGCTGGCGACGCTCCCTGGGCACGCGGGGTGGATCAACAGCGTGCGATTCAGCCCAGACGGCTCGATGCTCGCGACCTCCGGGTCTGACGGGACCGTGCGGTTGTGGGATCCGGTGTCGGGCGCACCACTCGCTCGTCCTCGACGGGCACGAGTCGGAGGTCTCGCGGCTCGCGTTCAGCCCCGACGGTTCGATGCTCGCCTCGTCCAGCCCCGATGGGACCGTCCGCATCTGGGCGCTCGAGCTCGACGATCTGATGCGGATCGCGCGTCAAGAGCTGACCCGAGGCTTCACGGACGCGGAGTGCCGACAGTACCTCCACATCGCGTCGTGCCCCACCTGAGCATCTCGTGCTCCCCACGGCGGATCCGCTGATCCGGATGGCGGCCGACCGGCCGCCGGATGGTCCTTATCAGCCGACGCCGCCGGGTGGCGGCTCCTCCTCTGCCTGGAGGGGCGGCGCCGGCACCGAGTCGGGCGCCGAGACAGTGGCGATGCGGGTGGCAGCGACCTCCGCCCCGAGCACGAGTGGCGTCTGACTCCCGGCGACGTCGACCGCGATGAGGTCGAGCGGCTCCCCGCATCCCCCGACGCCCACGAGCAGGGTCGAGCGATCGAGCCACCCGATGGCCGTGCTGGGCTCGACGACGTCGGGGAGGGCCGGACGACCCAACTTGGCGCCGAGCACGATCGTCGCCGTCCGGTCGGCACACCCGGTCCCCACGTCG
The DNA here is from genome assembly GCA_963758715.1 of uncultured Actinomycetes bacterium. GTDB lineage: Bacteria > Actinomycetota > UBA4738 > UBA4738 > HRBIN12 > JAOUEA01. The sequence goes on along the minus strand of CAVWWK010000004.1, from coordinate 170,158 downwards.
ATCGCCGTCGATCGGCCCGCGGGGGCGAGCTGCAGGTTCGATGCGCGTTGCTCGGGGTCCCCGCGCCATCCGTCGGTGAAGCCGGCGCGATCCTCGAGGGCCATCGTGTGGATCTGCGCGTAGCCGCCCGCATGCTGCGCCGTCCAGACGAGGCGCTCCCCGTCCGGCGTGAACGCGATCGACGTGAACCGCGTGCCTCCCATGGAGAACACGAGCCGAACGGGCTCCTCCCCCTCGTTGGTCGAGAGCCAGATCGACTGTTGACCATCACGATCGATCACGAAGGCGAGCGCGAGCCCGCTGGGGTGGTAGGCGACGTCGAGGTACCGTCCACCGGGAAGCGAACCGAGCGGCTCGACTCGGCCGTCGTCCATGAACCGCTTCTCGGGGGTTCGGTCCCCGCGCTCCGCGAACACCACCGCCAATCCGATCGGGTGCCCCCAGTCGAAGGCGACCGGGTTGGCGTCGGTGGCCGGGAACGTCGGCGCTGCCGGCTCGACGCCCCGCACTGCGAGGTCGCCCAGGAGCACACGGTCGCCCTGGGGCCCCCACGCGAACGGTCCGGGATCACGCACCTTGAACAAGCACGTCAGCCGCGCTCCCTCGAGATCGAGCGCCCACGCCCGTCCCTCGGCGACGAACGCAACGGTCTGCCGCGGATCCGGGGTCCCGCGATCGCAGCCCGCCGGCAGAGGCTCTCCGGAGGAGAGAGTGGTCACCGCGACGTCGACCGATGGCGAGGTAGGCACCTGCGGCGCGGGGCTTGGGACATCGGTCACACCGTCCTCGCCGGCCGTACAGGCGGCGAGCAGGAGCGCCGCTAGCAGCATCGTCGATCGGGATCCGCGCATCGGAAGCCCTCCGACGCGAACCTACACCCACGCGCCAGCCCTCGCGCTGAGGCGGCCAGAGGCCGACCGCTCGTTACCCACGACAACGCCCCGGCGTCCGTCCGAGGGCGTTGTCGTGGTGGGTCGGTGCTATCGGCTCACAGGCAGGTGCCGCCCGAGGGGCAGTGCTGGGTGGCGGCGCTCGCGGTGGCTCCACCGAACACGACGCTGACACGGTGTCCGCGAGAACGACGACGGTGCCCTTGTGCTACGACGCAGGGGGCTTGGGTGCCGCGGTCCCAGCCCGCACTCGCCCGGGGGCCCGCGGAAATGCCTGTACCAGCCGTCACGATAAGGGCCGAACCCAGGACTTGGGACCCTCCTTCGGGGTGGCCGTCCACTCAGCACGGCGGTCTGGCTGAAGCTTCTTCTCAAGGCGGGATTCCGCCTTGCCGATACCGGACCTGTCCGGATTTGTTCGCCCGGAAGGGTCAGCCCCTCGTAACCCATCTACCGGGCAGGGGAGAAGGCCGCCCCAGGGAGGGAGTCATGAGACGGACCGTCACCGCACTGCTCGCCCTGACGCTCATCAACGTCAGCCTGCTGGGCATCACCACGGAGCAGAAGGTCAGGGCGTTCCCCGCCGACACTCTGCGGGTATTCATCCAGTGTGGGACCACAGGTGTGGCCCCACACAGCGCAAGGGTAGACCCCATCGTCGCCCCGGGCGGTGTGAGCGAGCACATCCATACGTTCTTCGGATCGACCCGCACCAACGCCAGCCCCGACTACGCCCGCATGGTGGCCCCTTCACTGGACAGCTCCTGCGACACCCGCAGGGACACAGCGGGGTACTGGTTGCCCCAAGCCCAGCACGCCGTCACCGGCGAAGTCATCAGCGCGCAGCGGATGAACGTGTACTACACCAACCCACGAAACGACCCCAAGGTCGTACCGTGGCCGGACAACTTCATGGCCGTGTCGAACGACGTGGAGATCCTGGGACCGGGCGGCACGGTCGAAGCCGGCGCCGGTGTGAGGGTCTGGTTCCGTAGGACCTGTTGGGACGGCACCCTGAAGATGGCCAGCCCAGCCGAGTATGTGGCGCACACCCGCAACCCCAACGGGATCACATGCCCAGCAGGCTTCGACACCCACCTGCCTAAGATGCACTACAACGCCAGGTATCCAGTGGAGTCGCTACAGAGCTACGTCCCATACGGCGCCACCACCGGCTGGCATGGAGACTTCTGGAACACATGGGATTCCCCAAGCTTGGCAGCCGTGGTCGAGGCGTGCCTCGTGCCAGGCCGCGTCGATGTGGGCTGTGGCCGGGTGACCGACGCCAACATCGAGCGTCTGCTGGCCCAGCGTGGCGTGGCCCTCCCCCCGCCCCCACTGCCCCCACCGTGGATCCGGCGGTGCAGGCTGTGGTCGAGGCATACGACGCCCTGACCCAGGAGCAGCAGGCCGCGTTCAAGAAGCTGCGACCCTAGCCCTTACAGTGGTGAACATGAAGTAGTCGAACCAGACGACAGTGAACACGACACGGCCCCGGTGAAGTTCGGTCACCGGGGCCGTAGTCGTTGGCTGTCGGCGTCGCTCAGTGAGTGCCCACGGGCACGGCCACCACGGCGAGCGAATATCCGGCATCGCCGCTTCCCCAGGCGTAGACCTGGTACGCGATGCCTTCGTCCACCGACAGGTCGACCGGTCCGATCACCGGCTGGAACGGACCGGGGACCGAGACAGCGGTCGAGTACGTCCCCTCACGCAGGTCGAGAGTCTTCTGCTTGCCGTTCAGGAACCACGTGCCGCTGACGACACGGCTTCCGTCCGCCCACACCGTCACGGCAGGAGCCGCCGCGGCGTGCCGGACGGTCACGCGCGCGCGATCATCCTTGGTCTTCGACACGTTGTTGTTGAACTTCTGCAATGCCGGGTTCCCCTCGGCGTCGAGGTTCGCGACGACCGTGAAGTTCCGGCCGCGCCACAGGCCAACGCCGTCGGCCGAAAGGATCGCAGCGGAGCACGGTGTGCCCTTCAGCGTCACGGCCAGGTCGTACCGCCCGGCAGGAAGCACGATGCCCGACACGACCTCACCGGGGTTGAAGTTGCGGATGGCCTTGGCGCCGTCAACACAGACTGCGACGTCGACGCCGGGGATCCCGTGCACGACGTTCAGCGTGGTCTTCGGATGCGCCGCTGAGGCCATCCCTCCGGTCAAGGTCAGGACCGTTGCGACCGTGGCCGCGAGCCCTACCACTTTCTTCCACATGGCTCTCCCTCCTCGCCCCTGTAGAGGGGCACTCGTTGTTCCGGACATTCGGTGGGGGCGGTGGAGCGGATCAGCTCCGAGCTCGCATGCATAGGTTCGAGCGGCGATCCGGCGATCGCGAATGCAACGAGTCTGCATCGTCCGCGACGTCGGCTGCTCGACCCTCTCCTCGGCGCTCCGATCTCCCTTCAGCTCGGAACGCTCGAAGCCCCGCGGGCCAGAACGATCTGCCGGACGTCGACCCTGCCGGCTCGGAAGCCACCCTCGCAGTAAGACAGGTAGTAGCGCCACATCCGCCGGAAGCGTTCGTCGAACCCGAGCGAGGCGATCTGGGGCTCGTTAGCCTCGAACTCCTCACGCCACGATCTGAGCGTCCTGGCGTACGAATCTCCGTAGGCGCGGTCCTCCAGCCAGTCCAGAGCGTGGATGCGGGCGAGATCGCGCAGGATCTTCAGCGCGGGGACCTGTCCTCCGGGGAAGACGTATCGGCGCGCGAAGTCGGGGTTCCGGTCTGACGTCTGCCAGTGACGGTCGGCGATCGTGATCACCTGCAAGCCGATCGAGCCGTGCGGACCGATGAGGCGGCGAAGGTGTCCGAAGTAGGGGGACCACATCCGTCGGGGGACGGACTCCAGCATCTCTATCGAGACGATCCGATCGAAGGTGCCCCGCGTGTCTCTGAAGTCCTCGAGCCTGGTTTCGACGAGCTCGCTCAACCCTCTGTCGGCTACCAGCTTGCCCACGTAGTCGAACTGCTCCTTCGAGACAGTGATTGCCGTCACTCGAGCCCCGAACGTCTTTGCTGCGTATACGGCGAACCCACCCCAACCGCACCCGATCTCGAGCACTGCATCGCCTTGGCGGATCCCCGTCGCCGCGGCGAGGCGTCGATACTTGTCCTCCTGCGCCTCCTCGAGCGTCATGTCGTCGCGGACGAACGTCGCCGACGAATAGGTCATGGTCGGGTCCAACCACAGGCCGAAGAACTTGTTGTCGAGGTCGTAGTGCTGGACGATGTCATCGAGCGGGCCGCGAGGAGCGGCCGCGCCACCGAGATGCCGCCAGATCGCCCGCAGGATTCGGTCGACGAACTCCGGGAGTTCGGATCTCCGCTCGACGTTCCGTGCCGCCAGTTCGATGAGCGCCGGCAGGTCGGGTGTGTCGAAGTCGCCATCGATGTATCCGTCCGCCAAGCCGATCGCTCCGACGGTGACGAGGCGCCTGACCAACTTCGGATCGTGCAACCGGACCTCGGCCGCCGGCCCGGATCCGTTGCCCTCGTACACGTGGTGCTTCCCGCTGGGGAACACGAGGGTGAGTCGGCCGACCCGGATCGTGCCTGCGATCGCGTCCACTAGGCTCCTGTCGAGGGCCCCGAGGAGCGTCATGTGCGAGACCTTCCGCCTGCGCGCGCGCGATCCGAAGGGAGCACCGTCGCCTGGTGCGGCGGCGACGTTCGGTGCCGGAGATGGGGCACGCCCTTGCGCCACAGCTTCACGGCCTCCCAGTGGATGCCAGCGATCACCTTGATGGTCACGAACGGATGACCGATCAGGGCCCGCATGAGACCGGTCGTCGTGAGCGGAACGCGCTTCCCGGTGAATGCAGCCACGAGGAGCGTCCCTTCTGGAACCGTCTCCCGCACCAGGACGGATGCTCGGTCGTCGGGCACCCTCGTTGCGAACTCGTAGCGGGCATCCATCTCGATGAAAGGCGAGACGAAGAGCTCCTTGTCGAACGCGCGACGCACGGTCTCGCCCGCATGAGCTCCTTCCCGGATCGGAACGACGTAGGTGTGTCGTTCGCCGTACGTGTTCGAAACCTCGTACGCGATCGCCCGTACGGACCCGTCGCGATGGTGACAGAACCACACCGAGATCGGGTTGAACACGTACCCGGCAACCCGAGGGAAGCACAGCACGCGGATCGGTCCGCCCTCGAGGTCGACCCCCGCCTCGGCGAGCTGGGCCTCGATCCACGGGCGGAGCGGGGAACCGTCTCTCGGTCCGTGATCCCGAGCGCGGAAGCTCACCAGGCCCGCCCGATCGACGCTGAACCCTCGAACGGTCCTATCCAGCTCCATGAGCTCATCGAGATCGGCGAGCATGTACCACACGCCATAGGAGAGGTGATGCCTGGCCGGGGAGTAGCGGGTGTGCGTCACCCTCCCGAGATAGAGCGCCGATCCCGTGCAGATCGTCATCCTGCTCCGGCCACCTCGCGGGCCCGATCCTCGCGTGCGTCGCTGGAGGTGGGCCACCAGGGAGGCGGCGATCCCAGGGCGGCCGCAACCTCGAGCCCCGCGCGCAGAGCGTCCTCGTGGAAGCCATACCCCAGATAGCTGCCGCAGTACCAGGTTCTGCGCCGTCCCTGGAGCGACGGGATGCCGTCCTGCGCCGCGACGGCCGAGGCATCGAACTGCGGATGGCGGAACGTCTGTTCGCTCCAGGTGCCACGCGGCTCGCGCACGGGGTTGAGGGTCACGAGGACCGGAAGCCTGGTGTTGAGGTTCTGGAGCCGGTTCATCCAATACGAGACCGAGACCCGATCTCGCGCCGCAGCCGCGCGATCCTCGGCGAGGTAGTTCCAGCTCGACCAGAGTCGGCGACGCATGGGCATCATTGCTGGATCGCGATGCACCACGGCACGGTTCTCCTGATAGCGGAAGGCGGACAGGATGTCGCGCTCACCGGCTGAAGCGTCAGGGCCGAGGATCCGCAGCGAGGTGTCCGCGTGCGTGGCGAGCACCACCTGGTCGAACGTCTCGAGGCCACCGAGCGTGTCGGCGACAACCACGTGGTCGTCCGAGCGCTCGATCGATGAGACGGCGGTACCCAGGCGGACTCGGTCCGCGACCGATGCGGACAGTCGGGCGACGTACTCGCGGCTTCCGCCCGTCACGGTTCGCCACGCAGGCCGTTCCAGCACGTTCAGGAGACCGTGGTTGTCCAGGAACCGGATCAGGGATGGAGCCGGGTACTCGAGCATGGTCTCCAGGTTCGACGACCAGATGCAGGCGACCATGGGCAGGAGGAAGTCGCGCCTGAACGACTGGGAGTATCCCTCGCGATCGAGGAACTCGCATGTGGTTTCCGGGCGCACGGTCCCCAGGCGCGACGCCTCGCGGCTGAACCTCACGATGTCCGTGATCATCCGTCTGTAGCCCCGATCGGCGAGGTTGGAGGGTTGGCCGAGCAGCCCGAGGGCGCGGGCCCGGTACTCGAACCGACCTCCTCCCATGGAGACTGAGAACGACATCTCGCTCGGCTCCGTTGCCACACCCAGGAACTCGAAGAGTTGCACCAGGTTCGGATAGTTGCGCTCGTTGTAGACGATGAAGCCGGTGTCGACGGGCACGCTTCGGTCGCCATCGTCGACGTGGACGGTGCGGGCGTGCCCTCCTAGGCGCAAAGCCTCTTCGTACACCGTCACGCGATGGTTCCGGGAAAGCGCCCACGCTGCCCCGAGTCCCGCGATACCGCTGCCGACGACGGCGATGTCCAAGTCGTTGCCTCCGGTCATCCCGACGCAGCCCCACCGTTCGGGCGGGAGCTGCGTTCACTCAACCCGGAAGTGTGGGGGTGGCGTGCATATGTTCAGGGTTCCAAACCTATGCACACGTGAGGCGGGACTAGGCTCGCGCCTGCGATGGCGACGACGCAGGCTGGGTCAGCCTGACGCATTCTTCGTACAGGGTCGTCGCCTCGACGCTGCCCACCTTGGTGCCCGGCAGTCTGTCGAATGGTCTGGGCCTCCGATCGAGCCAGAGTTGCCCTGTGGACGCCGCCGCCTCAGGGGCGGCCGCGAGCCATACGAGCGAGTCCGCGCCCTGCTCAGGTGTCCGAAGGAGCGGGTTCATGGATCGCCTGAACCTTGGAAGCGAGGCCTCGATGCCAGGGGTGTCCGCCCATCCCGGATGCACGGCGTGTGCGACCACCGAGGTGCCACGAAGCCGCGCCGCCCAGATCCGGGTGAGCACGACCTGTGCCCGTTTGACCCTCGCGTACTGGACCGTGCCCCGATACGGTTCCCGTTCCATCTGCAGGTCGTCGACCCGCAGGGCCTGCGTGTACATGCCCCCCGAGGTCACCGTGATCACCCTGGCGTCTTCACTGGCTTCGAGGCAGGGGATCAAGCCGTTCGTCAAGACGAATGGACCGAGCACCATCGTCGCGAAGGTCATCTCGAACCCCTCCGCAGTCTCGATCCGTTGGTTCAGCAGTGCCCCGGCGTTGTTGATCAGGACGTCGAGGGTCGGCTCGGACCGCCGGATCTGGGCCACCACACGTCTGACTTCGGACAGATCGCTCATGTCGACGACGTAGACGGCGAGGTCCCGGTTCCCCGTCACCTCCTCGATCTGAGCCCGAGCAGCCTTCGCCTTGCCGCGGTCGCGCGCAAGGAGCAGCACACGGGCCCCCATCGATGCGAGCAGCGTGGCGGTCACCTTCCCCAGGCCCGAGGTGGGACCCGTCACCGCCACGACCCGGCCATCCATGCGCAGATCCTCGAGACTTACCCAAGCGAAGAGCCGGCGACGAAACTCGATCCCGAGGTCGGTGAAGCTGGGGACGACGAGCGTCTCGGCGATTTCGTCCAAGATGACGCGGATCTCGACCAACTGACAGCTCCGTGGATCGGCCCCAGTGCAGAGGTTTACACGCACGAAGTTAGCAGCGAGGGGCATAAGATCGGCCGGTGAACCCATGCAAGCGGAAGGCGACCACATGACGGTGCTGCGCGAGGTCATCGACGTCAAGGCGGCACCGGCTGAGGCTTTCGACTCTGTGACCGACTTCTCATCCTCGGCATCATGGGACCCGGGCGTCGCCAGCGCCGAGCGTGTTCGTGAGGGCCGGGATTCGCCGAGTGGTGTCGGAGCCGAGTATCGGCTCATCGTCACGTTCCGCGGCCGTGCTGCCGAGATGACCTACACGACGACCGAGTACGAGCGTCCCGAAAGGGTCGTGCTCGAAGGCGAGGGACCGAACATCGCCGCGACCGACACGATTGAGTTCGAGGCATCGATCGCCGGCGGCACGCGCATCGCCTACGTCGCCGACCTGCGCCTCACAGGGCTTGCGAAGGTGGCGCAACCCTTCCTCGCCGGGGCGTTCAACACGATGGGAAAACGGGCGATCGCGGGGATGAGGACCTGGCTCGATGAGCGGGCGCGGTGACAACTCGGAAAGTGGGCCGGAATGCTAGACAGCTCCAACGAGTTCGACCCGCCGGTCGAAGGGGCTTCGCATCGCGGCCGTGTCGGAGATGCTGGATATCCCGGTGCCGACGATCCGATCCTGGGAACGCCGGTACGGATTCCCGGCTCCCGCGCGAACGAGGGGACAACATCGTCGCTACTCGTTCGAGGAGGTCGGCCAGCTCCGGAGTCTGCGGGATTCGATCACGCAGGGCTACGCCGCCGGCGAGGCAGTGGCGATCGTGCGAAGTGGTCGTCCCGAACCTCCTCTGAGGAGGCCGCACATCGATGCCCTCCTGAAGGCGGCGATGGATCTGGACCCGACGACCGCGCGATCGGTGCTTCAGGAGGCGACGGAGACGCTCGATGTCGAACGCGCCATCGCGGAAGTCGCACTGCCGGCGATGCACGAGGTGGGCTCGCGGTGGAAGGCCGGGGCATGTGACGCCGCGAACGAACACCTGATGACCGATGCGGTCCGCGGTTGGCTCGCCAAGCATGCGACTCTGGCGCCCCTTCCCTCTCGGCCGCGGCCGATCGTCCTCGCGTGTGGGCCCAAGGAGTTGCACAGCGTCGGGCTCGAAGCCTTCGGCGTCGTGCTGACGCGACGGGGGTGGCAGGTGGTCATGCTCGGCGCCCTCACGCCGGTGTCCTCGTTGCGCGAGGCCGTCCAGGGATCGCACGCCAGCGCGGCCGTCGTGGTCGCGCAGCGCGCGGTGAACCGCAGGAGCACGATGGAGTCGATCAGCGCCATCCACCAGCGGCTCGGGAGGGCAGCCTTCTTCGCAGGGGGCGCGTTCGCCACCCCCTCGGCGCGGCGCGACGTCGCCGGGACATATCTTGGGTCGGACCTTCGTGCGGCAGCTCAGACCATCGACGTCACCATCTCGGCTGGTCAGTCCGGCACATCGATGATCGGCGAAGGGTAGCCCGTCGCACTGAGGAACTCGGGGTGTCTCCACGGCCTGAACAGCTGATCTCCTACGCCTCCATCGAGCTCCGGGACATAGCGACGTACGTAGACCGCGGCGAGGTCATGTCGACGGGCTTGTCGAACGGGGCTGAGCGGCCTCCCCCGTCTCGGGGCGACTCCGGTCCCCGCGACCCATTGCCAGTTCCCGGCGTTGTTGGAGGGATCTCCGTCCACCAGGTGACGCGCGAAATGGTCGGCCCCCTCCTGCCAGGGGATGCCCGCTCGTCGCGTGAGGAAGGATGCGGTGACAAGTCGCGCCCGATTGTGCATCCAGCCTTCCCGCTGGAGCTGCCGCATCCCAGCGTCCACCAGCGGCACCCCCGTTCGTCCGGTCATCCACGCCTCGAGGACTGCGTCGTCCATCCGTCGAGGTTCGTGCGGTGTCGGGCGCAGATCGCGCCAGGTCATCGAAGGCAAGTCCGCTCGTAGCTGGTGGAAGAAATCCCGCCACGCAAGCTGGCGGATGAATGCGTCGGCACCTCTGACGAGGCCTGCCTGGACGGCGACCTCGACCGGCGACACGCAGCCGAACTTGAGGTACGGGGAGAGTCGCGAAGTCGTATCGCTCCCCATGTCGTCCCTGAGCTGTCCGTACCGCTCGGCGTCGCGGGAAAGGAACCGGCGCAGGCGCTTCCTGGCTGCGGTCTCCCCGCCGGGCGGGAGGTCGACGGCGGTCGGCTTCCAGGATGCTGGGTCGGGGAGCTCACCGGTCGCGACACCGGGCGGGAGCCGAACGGTCCGGGGTGCAGGCAGGGGATCTCTCGACAGGTGCGCGCTCCACGCCCGCAGGTACGGTGTGAACACGCGATAGGCGCCCTTGTCTCTAGGTGTGACGTCGCCCGGCTCGACCACCGCGTGTCCTGGGAACTCTCTGACCTGAGCTCGTCGCGCGCCGGCGAGCGCGCGTTCGAGATGCGCCGCCCTGGCCGTTGCGGACCGTCCGACGTCTCGGGTGAAGAACAGTTCGTCGCATTCCGCCGATCTCACCATGCGAGCCGTCTCCAGAGCCACGTCGCCCTCCCGAACGACGAGCCGCCCTCCCCGATGTGCAAGAGCTCGATCCACGCCGGCCAGGCTCTCCGTCAGGAAGCGCGCCCGGTTGGGCGACGCGCGCATCATCTCGGGATCCACGACGAAAAGAGGGACGACCTCTTCCGCCACGCGGCACGCCTCCCAGAGGGCGGGATGATCGTGCACGCGGAGATCTCTGGTGAACAGCACCACCACTCGCATGTCTCGATGCTAGGTCTCGCTCGGAATCTGGCGATGCGCGAACCTGTGCGTCCGCCTGGTGCGAGCAGGGTGACTCGAGACGTCCGCGCGCGGCGCCAACGTCAGCTGCGTGCGCCGCAGCGCCTATGTCAGCGCGTGGCGCATCCAGACGTTCGGCTCCACGTAGGTTCCGCGATCGCTCGTCCGGTCGATCGCGATGGGGACCAGGGCGCCGGGGACGACGTAGTCGCCGGTGTCGGGGAAGGCCATCCCGGCCCAGCCCTCCCATTCGGCGACGGTCCCGGTGATCGTCATGGACCTCGGCGCGAGGCCGAGGATCTCCGCGCCCAGGCGCTCGTGGACGCGGAGCCACGGATCGCGGAGCCACCCGTCCGGCCTGCGCCAGCGGATGTATCGCTCCATGGGCGTCAGCGGGTAGCGCGTCTTCTCGGTCGGGCGCACCGGCGCGATCAGCGCCTCGAGGCCGCGATCGCGCGCGACCTCCCGCATCGCGTCGACGACGCCGCTCGACAGACCGCGGCCCCTCGCGCCGGGCTTCACCACCGCCTGCATCGCGCAGAGCACATCAGGGCGCGAGCCGCCCTCGTCGCGGGAGCGCGCGACGCGCCGGAGCACGCCGTCGATCCCGTCGTCGGGGAGGTCGTCGATCGAGCCGTCCCAGCCCACGGGGACGGAGTTGCCGTGCGCCAGCACCTCTCCGGTGTCCGGGTCGACGAGGTACAGCTGGCAGTCCGGAGCATCGTCGTAGAGGTGGTGCCACAGCTCGTTCACGGTCCGGTCGTGGAGCATGAAGGGCGGCCAGGCGGAGCCGACGACATCGTCCCACGACGCGTCGAGCTCAGGGCGGTCGGCGTGGCGCACGACCTGCAGGTCCACGTGGAGGACTCTAGACGCCCTCACGAGCGCTGCCGTCGCAAAGGTCGTGGGGGTCGTCGTTGTCGCGGGTCATGATCTCGCTCCATCGCGTAAGGAAGCGATTCCCGAACGCCGTGGACGATGCCGTGCGAGAGCTCTCGCTCGACGTCGACGCCGGCGAGCGGGATGCTCCCGCCCCGCAGGTCAGAGCGCTTTTCGGCGGCGAGCCGCGTAGACGGCCCAGCCGGAAATCGAACGCTGGTTCCCATACCTGGTTCCCACGAGTTCCTCAAAGGCGAGAGCCGTTCGGCTGATGAACGAGCGTCCGGCCCTGGACGGGTTCGGCAGACACGGTCCCCGCGAGGACGCCCGCGGACCCCTTACCGTCTTTGGTCAAGGGTCTTGCAGCCGGGGGACACGCGATCAAGGGTCGGCGGGCGTCCTCGCCGTGTTCTGACCGCGGAAGTCACTGAGCATGCGATCGAGGATCGACGGCACCCTCCCGAAGATGATGACGCCGCTGATGGACAACACCGTGGCGATCACCACCGGCACAACCCACGCCGGAGAGTCCAGACCGACGGCGACGGCCAGTTGTCCGCATCCCGCCGCTACCAAGCCAGCGTACGACCACGTCATGCAGTACGCGTGGGTAGCGATGACAGGCGGCGACCACTTGCCGAGGAGCAGGGGCACGAGTCCGATAGCGATCGTGACCAGGCTCGCGACTGCCAGCCCATGGAAGACGCCGAACGTCGCCTCTCGATGCAACGACAGGGCCGCCACATTCACGAGGACCAACGCGAGGACGTAGACGGTTCCGAACCTTCGGTGGGTGCGTGTTCCCTTGGGCGATAGCAGGACGGCGGCACCCACGAGTAGCGCCGATACTGCCGCAACAGTATGCCCGGTGGCGAAGGCCTGTTCCCAGTCCACGGAGCCATCCGATCGTCACGGAGGATGCTACCCCGGTGGGAGTATCGCCACGTCGACTTGGCCTCGGTGTCGGCGAGGACCACCACGGAACCTCGACCGTCACCGTCTGGAGACAGCGCGGTGATCGTCGAAAGGGGCAAACCGTGAGTGGTTGGGGCTCTACGAGGCAGGCGCAGGTCTCCCTCGTGGATCAGGCCCTGGAGCGATTCGAATGAGCGCTGGTTCCCATATCGGTTCCCACGGGCCGGGGGAGAAGCCCCCCGGTGAGTGTTTCGCCTGCTCAGGCTAGTAGTCCCAACGGGATTTGAACCCGTGTCTCCACCTTGAGAGGGTGGTGTCCTAGGCCCCTAGACGATGGGACCGCGCGGTCGCGAAGGCCGTCGAGCAGTGTAACAAGCGCTCATCCCAACAGATCCAGGAGCTTGCGGCCTTCCCCGGTAAGTTCCGAGTAGACCTCGCGGCCCTGACGACGGGCCTCGACGACGCCCGCCCGCCGGAGCACGCCCAGCTGCTGTGACACCGCAGCCGGCGTCAGGTGGAGTCGCCGGGCGAGCTCGCCGGTGGTCATGGGGATCTCCAGCACCCGCAGGATGTCTGCCCGCGTGCCACCGATGAGCTCGTCCATCGCGCCGGAGCGCTCGGGAGGGTTGTCCTCCCAGAGGGTGGCGATGCCTCGCGGCGAATAGGACAGGGCCGGTCGATCCGAGTCGACCAGCAGCGCGATCCCCGGCCAGTCGAACACGGTGGGGATCATCACGAGGCCCCTGCCCTGCGGATCGACGTCGAACTCGTAGTTCTTGTCGATCACGATGGCGCCGTCCTGCCAGGACACCATCGGATGCAGATCGGCGAACAGCAGCTCCGCGCCACCCAGGGCGAGCTGGCGGGCGCGGTAGGTCACGTCGGCTTCGTGCAGCGCGCGGATGCGGGGCCAGTGGGGCTCGATCGCGAGCTTCCAGTACTCGAGCATCTGCTCCAGGAGGCGGGGGAGCAGTCCGACCGGATCCTCGATGATCCGCCGGGTGAGATCGGGGACCGGGTGGCCCTCCAGCGACTCCGCCATCTTCTCGGCCTCCTTGCGGATCCGCTCGGGCGGCGTGTCCGCCACGGTCTCGAGCTCCTCCTCGAACTCGGGGAACGGCGTCTCGGGCGCCGGCGTCAGGAAGTCTGGGATGTAGGCGTGGATGTCGGGAGGCATCTCCAGCGGTGGGATCACGGCGAACAACAGGGCGAGGTCGTGCCCTTCGATCGCCTCGCGGGTCTCCTGGACCCACGGAAGGTGCAGGGCGTGCTTCGACGGGTCGCGGAGCGGCTTGTACAGGCTCATGCCGAGCTCCCAGATGGGGGAGAACGCGAACCGCGTCTCCGCCAGTTCTTCCCCTGAGAGGCGGATCGTGACCGTCATGATTTCGGGTTAGCTTAATCGCTATCAGGTGGGAACGCAAGCGGGTATGGTGCGCGTTGAATCATTCAAGCAATCGCCGAAACGAGACTCGCGGAAGGAGGCTCTAATGAACCGGATCGGTTTCGAAACCGTGACGCGGCACCGGGAACAGGAGCTGCGGAGGGCCGCCGAGGCCGCCCGGCAGCTCGCCGAGACCTCGCGCAGCGACGACCACTCCGAGGTCTCGCCGCCGCGCCGTCCATTCCGACGCCGCCGCTGAACGCGAACGACCGGGGCGAGCTCAGTTCTCGCCCTGGTCGCGCGTGAACCCCAGCTCCCCGTCGAACTCCTGGAGCTTCTCGATGTGCATCCACGAGTGGCGCCGCGAGATCCGCGCGAGCAGCTGGTGGACGTCCTCGTCCCAGAGATCGCCGGGGTTCTCACGGATGATGAACCGGCACCGCCAGTGGTCCAACGTGTCGGTGATCGTGCCCGTGGGCGGATAGACGCGGGTGCCCCGCGAGGAGATCATCTTGAGCTCCAAGCGGGTGCCGGCCGCCAGCTCGGTGAGCGAGACGCCCAGCTCCTCGGCCGACAGCGGCGACTCCACGAAGACGTCGAGGCCGACGACGTTGCGATCGGTCGCCTTCACGTAGTCGGGTGCGGCCGTCAGGACCGGGAGCTCCAGCGGCTTCACCTCTCGGATGGTCCAGCCTTCGGTCCGCTTGCCCAGGTTGGAGATGATCGCCTCGGTGTAGTCGGTGGTGGAGGCTCCCTCGCCGTAGCCGACCACGTCGCCAGTCAGCACGCCCGACTCCAGGGTCACGAACACCGCGTGCTCGATCGCGGCCGCCTGGTCGAACAGTCCCAGGTAGCGCAGCATCAGCACCGACGACAGGATCACGGCGGTCGGATTGATCACGTTCTTCCCCGCGTACTTGGGCGCCGATCCGTGCACCGCTTCGAAGATCGCGACCTCGTTGCCTATGTTGGCGCTCGGAGCGAACCCGAGCCCTCCGACCAGCGCGGAACTGAGGTCGGAGAGGATGTCCCCGTTCATGTTGGTCGTGACGATGACCTCGAACTGCTCCGGCTTCTTCACGAGCTGGTGCGCGGCGTTGTCGACGATGACGTGCCAGGGCTCGATGTCGGGATAGTCGGGGGCCACCTGTTCGAAGACCCTCTTCAGGGTGCCTTCGCTGAACTTCATGATGTTCGCCTTCGTGGCGCACGCCACCGAGGTACGGCCTTCACTCCGGGCGTATTCGAACGCGAACCGCGCGATCTTCTCCGAGCCCTTCACGCTGATCAGCTTCAGCGCCTGCGAGACGCCGGGGGTCTGCATGTACTCGATGCCGGCGTAGAGATCCTCCACGTTCTCGCGCACCATCACCAGGTCGATCCCGCGGCCCGAGTAGGGCGTCGTCACGCCGGGCATCTCGCGGACCGGCCGCACGTTCGCGTAGGTCTCGAACAGCTTGCGCAGCGTGACGTTGGCGCTCTTCTCGCCGTATCCGACGGGCGTCTCGAGCGGGCCCTTCAGGGCAACGCGGGTCCGCGCGATCGAGTCCATCGTCTCCTGCGGCACGCCGGATGCGATGCCGCGCTTGAAGACCTCCGCGCCGGCCTCGGCTTCCTCCCAATCGATCGGAGCCCCGGTCGCCTCGACGATCGCGCGGGCGGCGGTCGCCACCTCGGGGCCGATCCCGTCGCCGGGGATCAGGGTCACGGAGATGCGAACGGGAACGTCTCCGCTGCTGCTCACGTCGAGGCGGCCTCCTTCGCGCGGGACGGCGGAAGCCGTCGGTGACCCCCATGGTAGCGTTCGGCTCCGATGGCTCGCCTCCGCGCCCGCGGCGCCGCCGCACTCCTGCTCCTGCTCCCGCTCGCGGGGCTCCTCGCGGTCCGGGCTCCCACCCAGGCGGACGCCGGCTTCGCGGGGGTGAACGGCGGGCCGATCGACCCCGGAGCGGGGATCATGAACCTGGATCACCTGATCTTCATCGTCCAGGAGAACCGCTCGTTCGATCACTACTTCGGCACGTTCCCCGGCGCCGACGGGATCCCCAGGAACGCCGCAGGCAGGCCCACCGTGTGCGCCCAGGATCCGATCCTGCGCAGGTGCGTCCCTCCCTACCACTCGCGGCGGCTCGTCAACGACGGCGGGCCGCACGATCACGTCGCCTCGAAGATCAGCATCCACCGCGGGATGATGGACGGGTTCATCAAGGCCGCGATGGGCCGCCCTTGCGTCCGACATCGCGACGTCGGGGAGTGCGGCAGGATCTACGGGCCGCAGGGCCAGCCGGACATCATGAGCTTCCACAGGGCAAGGGAGATTCCCAACTACTGGGCGTACGCGAGGCGCTTCATCCTGCAGGACCGCATGTTCGGACCGACCGATTCGTGGACCCTGCCCGCGCACCTATACCTGATGTCGGGCTGGGCCGCCCGCTGCTCCGATCCTTACGAGCCGTCGACCTGCGTCAGCGACCTCGCGCTCAAGGATCTGCTGCGGGGCTCCAAGTGGTACGAGCAGCCCGTCCTGTGGGGGTGGACGGACATCACCTGGCTCCTCGATCGTCAGGGCGTCACCTGGGCGTACTACGCGTCCAAGGTCAAGTGCAACAGAGAAGTGGGTTTGAAGGCATGCCTGGAGTCGGGGCCGTCGAGACCGCAGAACGTGGTGCCGGGGTTCGCGACGGTGACCGAGAACGGGAGCCGTAAGAACGTCAAGGTGCACAGCGAGTTCCTCGAGGCCGTGCGGACCGGCACGCTCCCCTCGGTCAGCTGGATCGTTCCCGGTCGCGGCGGTCAGAGCGAGCATCCGGGGACCGACGCCCCGATCGATGACGGGCAGGCGTACGTCACGCGACTGATCAACGCGGTGATGCGTCACGGATCGTTGTGGGAGCGGACCGCAATCTTCCTCACGTGGGACGACTGGGGGGGCTTCTACGACCACGTCGAGCCCCCCGTGATCGACTGGTCGGGGTACGGCCTGCGCGTCCCGGGCCTGCTCATCAGCCCGTGGGCCGACCGGGACATGGGCATCGACAGCCAGACGCTCTCGTTCGATGCGTACCTGAAGCTGATCGAGGACCGGTTCCTGGAGGGACAGCGGATCGATCCGAGCGACCCGGACGTCCGATGGGACCCGCGGCCCCTGGTGCGCGAGAACGTACCGATCCTTGGTGACCTGTCGCAGGAGTTCGACTTCGGCCAGCAGCCCATCCCGCCGTTGATCCTGGATCCCGATCCGTGACCCGCGGCGAAGGATCACCGGAACGACACCGGTGGCGACCGATCGTGGCCGGCCTCCTTCTCCCCGTTGCCGTGGCCGTCGCCTGCACGTCGTCCTCGGCGGAGCCTCCACGAGCGGTCTCGACATCGGAGGAGCCCACGCCTTCGCCCGCGGCCCTCGCGGCGGGGATCGACCCAGAGGCTGGCATCGAGAACATCGACCACCTGATCTTCATCGTGCAGGAGAATCGTTCGTTCGATCACTACTTCGGCATGTTCCCGGGCGCCGACGGGATCCCGCGCAAGCCCGACGGATCGTTCGACGTATGCGTGCCCGACGCGGAGGCCGGCGGGGTCTGCCGGGTGCCCTACCACGACAGGAACCTGTACGACGCGGGCGGCCCCCACAACGAGGACGCCTCCGCGATCACCGTCAACGGCGGGCGGATGAACGGCCACCTGGATGCGCTCTACGCGATCGGCAACGCCTGCACCAAGGATCCGACGAGGGGGGCGTGCGCCAAGTCGACGCCCGGTCCGGGCGGGGTCCCCGACGTGATGGGCTACCACACGGCGAGGGAGATCCCGAACTACTGGGCCTACGCGAGCACCTACCAGCTGCAGGATCGGATGTTCGCGCCCAGCGACTCGTGGACCCTTCCCTCCCACCTGTACCTGGTCTCGGCGTGGTCGGCGTCCTGCGCCGATCCGAAGGACGTCACGACGTGCACCACGAACCTCCGACATCCCGACAACTGGTGGGAGACCCCCCGCGGCGGAGTCGCGCCGTACGCGTGGGCGGACATCACGTGGCTCCTCGCCAAGTACGACGTGAGCTGGGGGTACTACGTGGGGCGCGACAGCTGCGTGGACTTCCCCTGCAAGCCGAAGCACACACGGACCCAGACGAACCCCATCTTCAATCCGCTCCCCGGGTTCCAGACGGTGCGCGAGAACGATCAGCTCGAGAACGTGGCCCCGCACGAGGAATTCTTCGCGCGTGCGCAGGACGGCGATCTGCCGAGCGTCTCGTGGGTGGTGCCGACCGCGGGCTCGAGCGAGCACCCCACCGATGACCTCGGCAACATCGCGACCGGGCAGGCGTGGGTGACCGAGGTGATCAATTCCGTGATGGAGGGTCCAGAGGAGCAGTGGATGCGCACCGCGATCTTCCTCGCATGGGATGACTGGGGTGGCTTCTACGACCACGTCAAACCGATCATCATCGACCCGTATGGCTACGGGATCCGGGTTCCCGGCATGGTGATCAGCCCTTGGGTCGACAAGGATCTGCCGATCGACAGCCAGGTCCTGTCCTTCGACGCCTACCTCAAGCTGATCGAGGACCGATTCCTGGAGTCGCACCGTCTGGACGGGAAGAACATGGGGTGGCCCGACCCGCGCCCCACCGTGCGAGAGGACGCCATCCGGCTGGGCGACCTCACGACGATCTTCGATTTCGAACAGGAACCGATCCCGCCGTTGGTCCTGGATCCCACGCCGTGACCACCTGGAAACGGGGACCCGCGCTGCTGCTCATGGCAGGTCTGGTGGCGGCGGCGTGCACGCGGGGGGGAGACGATCCCTCACCGGCGCCCGCGCCCCCGGTGGACCTGGCGGCGGGCGGTTCTCCGGCGGCCCGGCCGGATCCGCCGCTCCCGTTCCTGGTTCCCGATCAGTACCCGGTCCTGCCCGACGCGGCGCCGTTGGGCGTTGACCGCGGCGTGCTGCTGGATCCACCGAAGGCCGCGGCGGTGGCCGACCCGTTCCGGCCGTTCCATCCCGGGGCCGGGATCATGAACCTGGATCACCTGGTTTTCATCGTGCAGGAGAACCGGTCGTTCGATCACTACTTCGGCACCTTCCCGGGGGCGGACGGCATCCCGCGGCGACCCGACGGCAGCTTCGCGCCGTGCGTGCCCGACCCCGACGGTCCCTGCCGACGTCCCTATCACGACCGCAACCTGATCGACGGCGGCGGCCCCCACGGTCCCGACGCGTCCGAGACCGACATCAACGGCGGGAAGATGAACGGATTCCTCCGTGCCTTGGAGCTCAAGGGCAACACCTGCATCAAGAAGCCCGACGAGCCGCCGTGCCCGCGCGCGGACCCCGGGCCCGGCGGCACGCCCGACGCGATGGGGTTCCACACCGGCCGCGAGCTGCCCAACTACTGGGCGTACGCGCAGCGGTACCTGTTGCACGACCGGATGTTCGCGCCGGTCGACTCATGGACCCTGCCCTCGCACCTGTTCCTGGTGTCGGGGTGGTCGGCGATCTGCAGCGACCTGAACGACCCGATGAGCTGCGAGTCCGAGGTGCGGAACCCGGGCCGCAACGCCGCCGCGCGAGGAGGCATGTGGATCCCCGAGCACGGTCCTCCCCGGCCCTACGTCTGGGCCGACATCACGTGGCTGCTCTACAAGAAAGGTGTGAGCTGGGGATACTTCGTCGGGCCGGGAACCTGCGTCGCCCTGCCGTGCCCCGAGGTCGACGACACCATCTCCAAGACCGTGCCGGCGCAGAACCCGCTCCCCGGGTTCCGGAGCGTGGAGGTCACCGGTCAGCTCGACAACGTGCGGCCCAACACCGAGTTCCTGGAGGCGGCCGCGGACGGGACGCTCCCGTCGGTGTCGTGGGTGATGCCGACGCCGGGTCAGGGCGAACATCCCCCCGACGACATCGGCGACGGGCAGGCGTGGGTGACCCGTCTCGTGAACGCCGTGATGCAGGGACCGCCAGAGCAATGGATGCGCACGGCGATCTTCATCACGTGGGACGACTGGGGCGGCTTCTACGACCACGTGGAACCGGAGTTCGTGGACGAGAACGGCTACGGGCTCAGGGTGCCGAGCCTGTTGATCAGCCCCTGGGCGAGACCGGGCTTGATCGATCACCAGACGTTGTCGTTCGACGCCTACCTGAAGCTGATCGAGGATCGATTCCTCGACGGGGCGCGACTCGATCCGCGGCGCGACGGGTGGCCGGACTCGCGCCCCACCGTGCGTGAGTCGGTGCCCATCCTGGGCGACCTCGCGAACAACTTCGACTTCAACCAGGAACCGATCGAACCGCTGATCCTCGACCCCTATCCCTGATCGGAGTGGTCGCGCGCGATCGGGAGTTGCGAACGCCTGGCTGGCCCGCCTGGATTCGAACCAAGACTAACTGATCCAGAGTCAGTCGTGCTACCGTTACACCACGGGCCACCGTGTTGACCTGGTCTTTCGTGCTATCCTGGGACAAGCACACCGCTCGTTCAACGGATAACTCAGGAGGTGCACCCACCGCCATGCCAGCCTCGAAGGACCAGTCGTTGAGTGTATCGGAGGCCCTGGACAGCTTCACGCTGTACCTGCGGGCGGGGAACCGCGCCGACAAGACCGTGATCTCCTACCGGGAGTCGGTGCGATCGCTGGGGGAGTGGCTGGAGGCAAACGGCGTTCCCGATGACGTTTCGGCCATCACGCGCCAGCACATCCGAGGGTTCCTCCTGAGCTTGCGGGAGCGCGGTCTGAAGGCGTCCACCGAGCGCGTCCGCTACGCCTCGCTCAAGCAGTTCTTCAAGTTCCTGACGAGCGACGGTGAGATCGAGACCGATCCGATGGTCGGCGTCGGGGCACCGTCGGTGCAAAAGAAGCCCGTCGCGGTATTGACCGATGCCGAACTCGTGGCCCTGATCGGCACGGCTGAAGGACCGGCCACGCTGATCGACCGCAGGGACGCCGCGATCATCCGCACGTTCATCTCGACGGGCGCACGGTCGTCCGAGGTCGCCAACCTCCGTGCCGAGGACGTAGACCTGCTGCGCGGACGCGTCTGGTTCCACCGGACGAAGGGCGACAAGCCGCGTGAAGTGGGCGTCGGATCGAAGACCGCCCGTGCCATCGACCGCTACCTCCGCGAACGTCGGCACCACCCGGAGGCAGACTCTGAATGGCTATGGCTGGGTCGGCGCGGTCGGTTCACCACAGTCGGCATCGCGCAGATGCTCGAAGCTCGTGGCAAGCTCGCCGGGATCGAGAAGAAGGTTCACCCGCACATGCTCCGGCACTCCTACGCCCACCGGCACCTAGCCGCAGGTGGGGAAGAGGGCGACCTCATGCGGCTGCTCGGATGGTCTGACCGCTCGATGCTGGATCGGTACGCGGCATCCACCGCGCAGGAGCGTGCGCTCGTAGCTCAAAAGCGGCTCCGGCTTGACGACCGTTTGTAGGTGGCGACCTGCAGGGTTGTCACGTCGTCGGCCATGCTTACCCTGAACGGTGTGCGAGTGCAGGAGTTGAACGAGGCCGCGGGAACGACGAGAAGCATCCAACTGGATGCACGGTTCATCGAGCCGCAGCGCGGCACCTTCGCTGTGAACCTGATCTGCCGCAAGTTCCGCAAGCCGATCGGTCGCGTCCGGATCGAACGTCACTTCGGCGCTGTCCTGTGGGCTACCAGGACCGTAGACCAAGAGGAACCCAGCACGCCGTTCGTCCTCGACGACGGCGAGGCGACCGCGACGTTGTGGTGTCCGAAGTGCGGCTCGACCGACGTCGATCTCGACGAGGTGCGAACCACGGTGTCGAAAGCTCGCACCGCGAAGACACCGGAAAAGATGTACGTCTAGCGACGTGCGAGCGTTGCTCAACTAGGCCAAGGCGATTCGCCAGGCGGGATGGCATCCGCAGTAGGACCGAGGAGGTCTTGCTGTGCCGATGTCCAAGCACGATGCGGCGCGGATCGCTGCGCTTACCCGCCACAGCCGCGGGAACACCATCGAAGCGACGAAACCCGCACGCGCCGGGTTCGTAGCACGCTTCGAGCTTGAGGTTGATCCCGACGGGACCCTCCCTCCCGAGGAACGCGCCACACGCGCCGAGCGTGCCATGCGTGCCCACATGCTGCGCCTCGCCGCGAAGTCGGCTGAGGGCCGAGGGAAACGGGCCGCGTCATGAGACCCCCCAACGAAGGAGGCGGGGGCGGTGGCCCCCACCTCCAGATCGGCTCCCCAGCCGCATCTAGTCCACACCATACTACCGGGGGCCAGGGACAAGCTCAGGCGGACTTTGACGCCTACCTCTCTCAGCTGTCGGAGAACGCTAAGGAGACAAGCTCGCAGGCGGCGCTCGAACACGCGGGGTTCGACTGGCGGGAACGTGCCGAGGCGGTGCTGGATGACCTGATCGGGTCTGGCATCGTGTTCTCCAGCGAGGACGTGACCGACTGGGCGAGGACGTGACCGACTGGGCGGGGATGCCCGACTCCCCGAGCGCAGTCGGCGGGCTGATCCTGAGGGCGTCGAGGCGGGGCCGCATCGTTCCGGTCGGCCTCACGACATCGAGGCGCATCCAACGGCATGGCGACACCCTCCGCTCATGGCGAGGTGCGCCATGAGCGCCGTTGGCTGGTACGCGAAGCTCCGCACAGGCTCGAACCTCAAACCTGGATGGGCCGGGGTCTGTCAGATCACGAACGGCCTCATGGCCGCTGATGTACCGGAGACGACGATCCGTGACGCTCTGATGGAGGTGTCGAACGAAGGGGGGCGTTACCTCCACTTCGACTCCAACGGGGAGCAGAGACCCAGATCAACGACGGAGCGGATGGTTCGGGACGCCATCAGGAAGACTCGCAGCCGCCATACCACCCGGCCCACCATGAAGGACCGGGCTGAGACGATCGGGTACCTGGCCGAACTTCGCAGCTTCGTCGATGCCGACCCCAGACGCTGGCACGGTCGAGGCGGTGGGACGGATCGCGCCGTACTCCTCGCTGCGTTCGAGATCGCGATGACGATCGGCAAGGTCGAGTTCAATGCGTCCGTCCGGCAGCTGGCCGACGCCGCCAACATCGGCGTGAAGGGAGCGCTCAACGCGACCAAGAGGTTGTCGGACTGGCTGGAGATCGTCGAGCTTGGGCACGGCACGCTGGGAAGCACGTTGAGGTTCCGCGGCTATCACGGCAACCCTCTCTGTCCCCTAGAGACAGTTCCTGAGGGTTGCCGTCATGACCTCATGACCTCGGACGTGTGGCGCTGGGAAGGACTCGGGAAGAGCGCCGCTCGGGTGTACGAAGCCCTCGACGGAACTCCGACCCCCTCGGCCCAGATCGCCGCTGCCATGGGCATCAGCGGACGAACTGCCCGCTACCACCTGGCCAAGCTTCGATCCAACGGGCTCGCTGTGGCTGGCGGCGATGGGTGGGTGTGTCTGCATCGTCCGCTCGCCGATCTCGCTGAGGAACTTGGTGTCGCCGGTCGCGGTGAGAGTCAGAGGCTCTTGCATCGATCCCGCGTCATCCAGCGTGGCCTGTACCTACAGCACGTCTCTCGGTCACCACGGCAACGCAAGGACGAAGCAACGCTGTGGTGGGAGACGTGGTGGGGATCGCTGCAACCTGAGCAGGTGATTGCCCGTGCCTCGTGAGTCCGCCCACGGAGAGGGGCAAAAACTCTGCGGGGCTGCAGGACCAGAACCTCGCCCCTCCCCGGGAAAAAAGAATCTTCGCCCGGACCACGAATTTCTGGCGGAGAAAACCAGGATCCGCTCGTATACGGGCAGGAAGGACGGGTCGACCGTGGAACAGAGTGAGGCGTACCTGATGAGGCGTCGCCGAGAAGAACTCGGCTACCAGGAGCCGGTGACCGAGAAGCGATGCACCCACTGCGGCCAGTGGAAGGGCAGGGCCGACTTCCCCGTGAGCCGGATGGTCTCGGATGGCCTGGCTAGCTGGTGCCGGGCGTGCAAGGCCGAGGGGTTACGTCAATGGAGGGCACAGAACCCGGCTTCCGTCGCCGCGTACAACGCCAAGCGCCGGAAGGAGCGATCATGACCGAGCCATCGGATGCCTTCGTGGCGCTCGACGAGACCGACCGAGGGAAGCTGGCGCTCCTAGTCCGCGACGACATCCGGGTCCGTCGCTGTCGGCGCAGGCTAGCTATGCGGCAGGTACGCGGGAGATCCTGGAGTGCTGGTTCGACGTCGACCTATCCGCGAGGAATACGTCATCGTCGACGGCGGAAAACTGGCCTGGACCGGCGCACACTCCTACAGCGCCGGGAACGCTACCCCGCGGTTCAGATGAGGCCGCACGTTTCAAGGAATGACGGCCGAGCGGACGAGCGTCACTGCGACCGGCCCCGGCTCTCGCCTCACTGCTTCGGGATCTCCTTCTTCGGGTCGATGAATGGCTTCGGCACGGTCATGGCCCGGGTCCGGCCGTGCTGCGTCTCGACCTCGAACTTGTTCCCCATGTCGGCTTGCTCGATCGGGAGCATCGCGAATCCGATGTTCTTCTCCAGGCGCGGCGAGTAGCACGCGGAGGTCACGCTTCCGATCCGCTGCCCGTTGCCGAAGATCGGGTACACGTCGAGCATCTCGTTGTCGACATACGTGCCGAGACTCGGCCCCTCGATCTCGACGCCGACGAGCTTGCGCCTCGCGCCCTCGGTCTTGATCCGCGTTAGCGCTTCCTTGCCGATGAAGTCCGCCTCCTGGTCAAGGTCGACCATCCAGGAGTAGCCCATGTCGACCTCGAACGGGTTCGTGTCGTACCAGATGTCGGAGCCGAACGCGAGGATGCCGCCTTCGATCCGGCGCATGTGGCACGGCCCGATCACCCGGAGGTCGTGCGCCTCGCCGGCCTCAAGCACCGTGTTCCAGAGCTGGACGCCGTTCTTCGTGGCGTCGTGGAGGTAGATCTCGTAGCCGAGCTCGCTGGTGTAGCCCGTGCGCGAGACGCACACGCGCATGCCGTCGAGCTCGAGGTCTTCTGACATGTAGTAGTAGGGGACGTTGAGGATCATCTCGCCGAAGAGCTCGACCATGAGCTCCTTCGACTTCGGCCCCTGGATCTGCACCGGCGCGACGTCGACCTCCTGGATCGTGACGTTCAGGCCGGAGTGGTAGGCAAGGCCCTTCGCCCAGAGGCCCACGTCGCTGTCCGCGAGCGAGAGCCAGAACTTGTTCTCCTCGATACGCAGCAGGACGGGGTCGTTGATGATCCCCCCATCGGTCGCCGTGATGAACACGTATTTCGCCTGACGCACGGCGCACCTGTTCAGGTCGCGCGGGGTCATCATGTTCGTGAACCTGAACGCGTCGGGGCCCGAGATCTCGATCTGGCGCTCGACACCCACGTCCCACATCGTGACGTGGTTCAGCAGGTGCCAGTACTCCGCGACCGGGTCCCCGTAGTGCCGCGGGTGGTACGTGTGGTTGTACACGCTGTACCGCGCGACGCCGTGCTGGCGCGACGCGTAGAAGTACGGCGACTTCCGGATCCTCGTGTACAACAGGATCCCGGGGTTCTCATTGACGGCCAACGTACTTCCTCCTTCCGGTCAGAAGCATGAGCCTAATCTGGAAGCGACTAAGGCATATGTCGGTCCTACACGACAGATGGAGCGCTGGACCCGACAGGATGAATGACCTGGAGGGCCGAGCGTGAGACGTCGAGCGGGCGGGAGGGTCGCGCCGGCAATAGTGCCGCGAACCGAACCGGCGTCACGGTCCGCCCCGATCCTGGGCGGATCTGGGGATTTCCGGCGCCCGTGGGAGAAACCTTGACGCCGCGGTCACCATCGGTCGCATGAAGTGTCGAACGTGTTCAGCGAGTATCACCCTGAAGGCGACCGGACGACCCCCGTCGTACTGCTCAGTCGAATGCCGAAAGATGGCAGAGCTCACGATCCGTCGATCGGCGCGGCGAGGACCCGAGGAGGGTGAAGAGCTGACACGCATCATCGCCCTTCCGCAGCGTCGAACGCCTGCCGCATCAGGCAGCAACTCATCTTCAACTACAAGCTCGCTTTCGAGGGCCAGATATGAATGCCAGCGGTCTGACACTTGTCGCAAGGGTGGCCGAGGCATCTCAAGCCGGAGCCTCCAGGCGAGACTCTCGGTGTCGGGTACTTGGTGGTCCTCTGGACGGGGGATTTGTTTCGGGAACCGGCGAGCCTAGGGTCTTTGACGACGCCAGAGGGAGGGAGGCTGGCCGACCATGCTCATAAGACAGGACGGCGAGGCGACCGTACGGCTCACGGCCATGCGAACCACTCGCAGAGGATGGACTCGAGCGTTCGTGGTGGTGGGGCTGTTGCTCGTCGCGGTCCCAGACGTGTGGGCACTCGGCGGCGGGAGCGCCCGCGAGCAGTCTCCACTCGTGATCGGGCACCGCGGCGCGGCCGGCTACCTGCCGGATCACACGCTGGAGTCGTATGCGCTCGCGATCAAGCTCGGCGCCGACTACATCGAGCCGGACCTGGTGGCGACGAAGGACGGGCACCTGATCGCCCGCCATGAGCCGAACATCACCACCACGACCGACGTGGCGAGCCATCCCGAGTTCGCCGACCGGGAGACGACCAAGGTCGTCGACGGGGTCACTGAGACCGGCTTCTTCGCCTCCGACTTCACGCTCGCGGAGATCAAGACTCTGCGCGCCGTCCAGCCGTTGGCCGAGCGACCGCAGCAGTTCAACGGCCTCTTCAAGATCCCCACGCTCCGCGAGGTCATCGCGCTGGCGAAGCGCAAGTCGCGGCAGCTCGACCGCCGGATCGGCGTCTACCCCGAGACGAAGCATCCGACCTACCACGCTGACCTCGGGCTCCGGCTCGAGCGCCGGCTCGTGAGGGTGCTTCGCCAGACCGGCTGGAATCACCGCCGCGCGCCGGTGTTCATCCAGTCCTTCGAACAGTCCAACCTGAAGCTGCTCAACCGGCTTACCCCCGTGCGCCTCGTCCAGCTGGTGGACGCCAACGATGTCGCCCCGGACGGGACGATCACCTACGCGCCGCCGTTCGACCGCCCCTACGACTGGACCGTCTCGGACGACCCCGAGCTCCAGAGCCGCTTCTACAGCTTCTTCGTGACCGACGAAGGGCTCGAGGAGATCAGCACCTACGCAGACGGCATCGGCCCCTGGAAGCCGTACATCGTCAGCTCGCGCGCGATCGAACTGAACCCGGACGGGACGGTAGCCGACGCGAACGGCGACGGTCTCGTGAACGAGACCGATCGCGAGCTGCTCCCGCCGACCGATCTCGTTGAGCGCGCCCACGACCACGGCCTGCTGATCCACACGTGGACGTTCCGCAACGAGCAGCGCCGGCTGGCGAGCGACTACGGGGGCAACCCGATCAACGAGTACCTACTGTTCTACGGGCTCGGCGTCGATGGGGTCTTCTCGGATTTCCCCGACACCGCCTTCACGGCGCGGGAGCTGTTCAGGCTGTAGCGGACCCCGGTAGGAATGACGGCAGCGTAGGCTTTCCGCCGGGTGCTCACCGAGCTGCGAGGCAAAGAGCATCCGTGATTCGGCCGCCTCGCATCGCTCACTTAGCGGCCTGGCGACCTTCGACGGGCCGGCCCGAGCGATTGGGTGCGCAACCGCGATCGCGCAAGCAGTCAGAGCGCTCGGAATCGAGATTCGAGCGGGGCTGCACACGGGTGAGATCGAGATCCTCGGCGACGACGTGGCGGGATTGCCGTCTCGATCGGCGCAAGGGTGGGCGCGGTGGCCGGCCCCTCGGAAGTGCCCCTATCGGATGATGGTCGGGCAGCCCCGCCCAAGGCCGGCGAGCGGTGTCTACATCGACAGGTGGGGCGTGAAGAGACGGACCACGCTGTCGGCCAGATTCGCTCTGAGTTCGGCGCTCGGCTCACCGAGGAGTTCGCCGGAGACGGAGCCCGTCGCAAGGATGTTCACGCTCGGCGTCACGACCGACGAGGGCAAAGATCGTGGCGGCGTGTGACGTCGGTCCCGAACCGACATATCCGAACGCTCGCCCACCCATCGCTTGGGCCATCCCGGCTGAACTGGCGGTCCACAACAACAGGGGCAGGTAACCCCATATCTTTCGCAAGTAGAGCGTCGAAGGCTAGGTAGAATCGGCCGTGCGGCCAAACGCGGAGGTCACGATGCATGAAGCACGGCCTACAACTGGGTTCGCGAAGGGCAAGGTCGATCCGAGGGTGGCGGGACGCAAAGGTGCACAGGCGCGCGAGCGGCGCTGGCTCGATCGCGTGAATCAGCACCGCGAGGAACTTGACAAGCACGCCGACTCGGCCATTGAGGGGCTAGGCAGGGTCGTCACTGAAGAAGCTAGTCCCACGATCGTCCCAGCGGCGACCGCCATCTTGGACCGCATCGGCCTCGGACCCGGCTCTAGACAGGACTTCATGTGTCGAGCTCTGAACGCCTCGCTGCTCTGATCGCCGAACTCGATCCCCCCGACTGAGCGCGGATGGAGCCTAGGAACTGGCTACCCTCGCGACAAGAGCGACTGGCCCCGCACGCCCGATTCAGGCAAACCGGCTAGTCACTCGCACCCGAATAAGGTCAACCCATGCCGAGTTCCGAGGGACGCATCGCCGGATGCTCGAGGAGTTGATCCGCTCGAACGCGTTGGACAAGCGTTGGCCGAGGGCTTTGATCTCGGTGCGGACACCATCGAGCGTCTGGAGGACGCCGCGTTCGGAACGGCTGACAACCGCTGGCGATTGTCGCGATTCAGCGGGCGGCGATCATCGACGAAGCGTGATCGATGAACCTGGATGTCGAACGCCTAGGACGCAGCGCGCCCACTCTTGTTTCAGCCCCCGCCGTCACGGCTGGAGTGGGTGAACCCTGCGAAGCGTCCGACTGAAACGACGGTCCCGCGATCTCCCAGGGCGGTCGCCTTCTGCCGCAGCTGCTCGAGTGCCCGCTCGCTCGGCTGCCCGTAGCACTCGATTTCGGTGAGCGTCACCAGGTGCGCCAACTTGCGGAACTCCGCACTACCGATGTCCATGTGAAGCTCCAGCGATGCCGGATCGGGATGGACCGCCACGACGGTCATCTTCGAGGATGCCTCGTCGATGTAGAACCCATATGAGATCAGTTGAGGTTCCCGGGCGTCGATGAGTTCCACGAGCCGTCGAACTCCCGCCTTGAGCTCTTCCAGCGAGCCCTCTCGGATATCGGAGTGGTCGATGTACACGATGGGCTCGGAAGGAGCCCCGGCTGTTGCGTGACCGGCCATGCGACCCCCTCATTGAAGGCAGCAGATGTCGACTCAGTTGTCCCCCCGAGCGTACGTCGGTGCCGGATGCACGCGACCGCCTGGCCGGATGGTGCTGATTGGCTCGGGGATCACGGAGTACCGGGCGCTGAAGTCAGGCGAGGTGGAGCTCCACGACTACGACCTGATCATGCGGATCTGGGACGTGTGGGGCTGGCCTTATGAGCCACATTCGTAGGAGCAGCCGGGATCAACGTCCGGCGGGCACGTCCGCTCTCACAACGACTGCCCAAGAGCCGGAGAGCTTGCTTCGAGCGGGATGGATCGCGTGCCGTCACGAAACGTGTCGAAGGAGAGGTCCCATGATTCGCTCGGCCACCGATACGCGATCGCACGATCGTTTGGCTGGTACACAGCCGTGTACACCGTTCCGAAGCCTGTGGCCCCCATCGGTTCATAGAGCGGAGGGACGAGGAAGGAGTCTGCGAAGCCGGTGGCGGTGAGGGCAGGGCTATCGAGCAGCGCAAGGATCTGCCCTTCGCGCTCGAGCGTTCGGGTCATCAACTCCTGGCCTGCCCAGGCGAGAGCCTCTTGATGGTTGGTCGTCACTTGGAACCGTCGGAACGCTGGCTCGCGGTCGGCACCGAGGTATGCCGTCAGGACATCACCATCACGGTCGACGATCGTGACGTTGTGCGCGTGGGCGCAGGGGAGCCTCGAGAGCTGGGTTCGCGCCTCGAGCGCCGTCTCGCACGTCTCGAGAACGTAGCGGATGATGAGCGAGATCCCGAAGCCAGCCTTCGCCCCCGTTGCGTTTCGACCTCCGAAGGTGAGGGATGCCGACAGTCCATTCTCGTTCATGCCGTCGAGGAGACCCCATAGGCCATCGCTCATACCGATGACGGACCTCTCCGTCATCCGGCTCCGGAACACGACACCGTCCAGGCGGGAGGGCCAGTAGTCGTAGTTGCGGACGAGCAAAGGCCCTCCTCCCTGTGTCCAGACGCCCTGGGAGCAAGCCCCGAGGAGCGATGGCGGTTGAAACTGCGCCAACATGCGCGCCTCCAGGTCACCGCCGCCAGCCAGTTCGACGAGGCGCTCGTATGGTGCCAGAAGCTCAGGCATGTGCTCGCGGATCATCCGGACCGAGACCGCGAAGCTGGGGCGGGCTGCATCGCCCTCGGCGAGGAACCACTCCTTGATGGAGGGCCATCGTTCGTTGAAGATCTCGGTCCACACCGGGCCGAAGTCCAGATCGACCGCGCGTAGGGTGAAGGTCGGTGGTGCTTGCGCCGCGGGATCGACCGCAGCTCCTGGAGCGCTCATACGGCGGTTCGCCTTGCCTGGTGCGCGATCGACTCACCCACGGACCAGGCCACGGGATACGTAGCCTTGAGGCGGGCGACTTCCCTTGCCAGGAGGCGCCTCTTACGCAGGCATCGCAGGGTGCTCCGGTCGCGCGAGGGCAAATCGTCCTGGCAGCTGTTGAAGGAGCGGCTCATCGGCCGGGGATTGCTCGTGCTAGCGGTGACGCCTTGCCCACCTCTCGCCACCCCCGAGTTGAGTCGCCCAGCGGACGGGCTCCTCCTCGCGCTCGCGATCGCGCTCGGCCTTGGTGTCTCTCTCGAGGCGTCGTCCGGCTTCACGTTCTAGGCGTTCCAGCACTACTTCGAGGTTGTGCATACCCTTGGGCATCTGATCTCCTCCCGAGTCGCTCATCCCCGACGCGAGCCTGGCTGAAACCTTCATGCGACGCGGAGCCGTGAGGCGGGCCCCCTGCCCCTCCTCCCCGCCGTGGGGTCCACCCGATCGAGACTTATCAGCCGTGGGGGTGTAGCTCCGACCTTCTTCGGGTAGAGCTCGACTGTCCGAGACAGAGGAGGAACAGATGGCCAAGGTAGCCGTCAAACCTAAGAGCAAGCACCTCTACGACACACTCCGCGACAAGGGGATGAAGAAGAAGAAGGCCGCGAAGGTTGCGAACGGGTTTGTGGCGACGAAGCGGGGAGACTCAAGCTCCTCACCCAAGCGCCGTTCCCCTTCCAGCAAGTCCAGGTCCAAGAGCAAGAAGCAATCGACCAAGCAAAGCGCGAAGTCCAGGCGCCGCTAGCAGCGGTTCCCTCCCGACGGGCAGCGGTGCAGTGGGAATCGTGAGTGGAATCGGTGACGACTGGACGCCCGACATGGACGAGGTCCTGGGAAGACCGCATTGCAGGAAGACCTCCGAGACCCTAACGACGCGACTCCGAGCTCCCGCAGGAAGCGACGAAGTTCAGGCTTGAGGACGACCTCCCAGGAGAGTGGACCATAGGGCAATGGAGCACGCGGCTAAGCGGATCACCGGATGCGACGCGGTCTTCTTTGGGGCGGGTTCGCATTCCTGAAGTTCGCCGATAGCCCGGTCCTTCGCCGCTCGGGATCGGGGAAGAACCGCTTCGCGTAGCCGAAAGGGAGAGGCATGAGAGGCGTCGAGGGTGATGAGCCCACTACCGGGGTCCGTGGGCTCCACGACGCCGGGAAGGTCATCGCCGAAGCCGCGGGTACCGTCGCGGGAGACCGTGCCCGTGTGGAGGTCGATCTGCGATCGAGCCGGGCGGCGGTTGACCTGAAAGCCGTGGCCGTCGCGATGCGTGCGTCGAGCGCCAGCCTCCGGGAACAAGGACACGGTGGACAAGCCGATCTCGTGGATGAGGTCGCCGGCCGTACGGACCGCCTCGCGGCGCGGCTCGCGACCGCCGGCACGGAAGAGCTCGTCGAGGACGCCAAGCGCCTCGTCCAGCACGCGGCCGCCTTCGCACGGAAGGAACCCGTGCTGGTGATCGCGGGAGCCTTCACGCTGGGACTTCTCGTGCCCAAGGTGCTCGAAGCTGTTTCGGAATCAAGCGGAAGCACGAACGAAGGAGGAGAAGATGAACGGATCTGATCAATCGCCGATCGACACTGTGACCGAGAAGGCAGGGGATGCCGCGTCGGCGGTGGGCGCCGGGGCAAAGAAGATCGCCTCTACGGTGGCCGGGAACCCGTTGCTCGCAGCGGCTGGAGGAGCTGCCGTCGGCGCCGCCGTGGGCGGGGGTTCCGCCGCGATCGCGAAGGAGCGCAAGGCGCGCTCGAAGAAGTCCTCCTCCCGGAAGTCCTCTGCCAAGAAGAGCTCGGCCAAGAAGAGTCCGGCCAGGAAGAGCCCCGCCAAGAAGAGTTCACGTAAGAAGCCCACCGCACAGAAATCCACTGCCAAGAGGTCGGATGTCCAAAAGTCCACGGCGAAGAGTTCTCGTAAGCCCACAGCGAGGAAGCCGGCGGCGAAGAAGTCCAGCACTGCCAAGCGGACGAGCCTAGTCTAGGGTCTGAGACTTCCGAACCGACTGACACTCCTGGCTGACATCGGCTGGGCACACGGTCAAGAACGCTCGAGCTCGATCGCCGTGGTGATCCCTAGGTGCAGCGCCAAGGACGTGAGCCCAGCCCAGAACAAGAGGGCGATCACAGCCAGCAGGGGTCCGAAGGTCCGGCTCGATGAGCTCGATACCGCGAAGTACAGACTGAGCAGACCAGTGAACGCTGCCCACGACACGACCGAGACGGCGGTTCCCGCGAGCAGATGTCGTGTAGAACCGAGTCGCCGTGACGGTGCGGCCCGCAGAAGCAGCAACAACCCGCCACCGACCAAGAGCAAGCCCAGCGGCCACCGCACGACCTCCCAGATGAGGCGGCCAGTGTCCTCCAACCCGAACCCGTTCACGACCGCACTGCCCGCACCGATCAGCAGCCCACCTGCGGTGAGCAGAAGGCCGACCGGGACGGCGAGCGCTGCGGCGATGAAGTATCTCGGACCGGTCGAGCGGTCTTGGTCCAGACCCATGATCCGGTTGGCGCTGCGTTCGACCTGAGCCACGGCGAACGTCCCGGCGATCCACGCGGTCCCGAGCCCGACCACCGCTGCGAGCGTTCCGCCCTCAGCCCCTTGTTGTGCCGCCTCCTGCAGCAAGGCGCCAGATGGCCCTGGCGATACGCTCGAGACGAGATGCTGCACCAGAGCACGGATCTCCTGCATCTCGAGCAGGCTCGCCAGCCCCACCAAGCCGATGAATCCCGAGAGTGCTATCAGCACCACCTGATAGGCCAGGGCCCTCGTATGGCTCGTCCCGTCGGCGTGGCGGAATCGACGCACGACATCGGTCACGAGATGACCTGCCCGCCGTGGAGTCGCAGAGCCCATGCGGAGGGGGTGATCCGGCGCCACGGTCGTCATGCCGGCAGCCTTCCCTTCGCGGCCGAGCACCAAACACCACGTTCGAGCATGATCCGACCCGCGGGAGGCGCTATCCGGGTAGGCTCCGGAGCGATGTCGGACGATCCGTCAATCGAGAGATGGTTCCTCACGGCAGGTGAACGCGGCAACGTGGCCACCGCCATCGACCGGCGACGAGGCGATGGGTACGCTTGGACCACAGGCAATCGCGTTGAGCTTCTTGTGCACGGACGTCCATACTTCGAGGCGCTCCACAGGGCGTTGTGCGACACCGGGCGCGGGGACTCGATCTCGTTCACTGATTGGCGGGGTGACCCCGATCAACGGCTCGTCGACGATGTCACGCTCGCCGACGTGCTCGAGGATCGTGTGAACAGCGGGGTCACCGTTCGTGGATTGGTCTGGCGATCACACTCGAAGTTCACCGGCTTCCACCTTGAACATCACGTCGAGCTGGCGCAACGGGTCAACGACGAGGGAGGACAGATCCTCCTCGACCAGCGCGTGCGCACAGCCGGTTCTCACCACCAGAAACTCGTGCTCGTCCGCCATGCGGATGACCCGTCACGCGACGTTGCCTTCGTCGGTGGCATCGACCTGTGCCACGGACGCCGTGACGACGCCCAACATCGGGGCGATGTGCAGCCCGAGGATCTCGACGAACGGTACGGTGAGCGACCGCCATGGCACGACATCCAGATCCGGCTCCAGGGTCCTGCCGTCGGCGATCTCGAGCATACCTTCCGTGAACGATGGGACGACCCAACGCCGATGGAAGACCGACGGACGCCGACGCGCGTACTCCTTTCCCGAGTGGCCCGTCACCCCCATCATCCCGACCCTTTGCCGGTTCCACAGGCCGACCCGATGCCCGCCGGACAAGTTGCCCTGCAAGTACTCCGGACCTACCCTGCGAAGCGACCCCCCTACCCGTTCGCTCCCGAGGGCGAGCGCAGCATCGTGCGCGCCTACCGCAAAGCGTTCTCTCGCGCTCGTTCACTGATCTACGTGGAGGATCAGTACTTGTGGTCTGAGGACGTGGGAGCGCTGTTCGCCGGCGCGCTGAATGCTGCCCCCGAGCTGAAGGTGATCATCGTGGTCCCCCGTATCCCCGACCGGAACGGACCCTTCTCCGGGCCCCCGCACAGGCTGGCCCAGCTCGAGCTTGTTGACCAGCTCGACGTCTTCGGCCGCGATCGCTTCGCCATCTACGATCTCGAGAATGAGGCGGGTACGCCGATCTATGTCCATGCCAAGACCGTGATCGTCGACGACACGTGGTCGGCCGTCGGGTCGGACAACCTCAACCGCCGCTCGTGGACGCACGACTCCGAGCTTTCCTGCGCCATCCTCGACGAGGAGCGTGACGGAAGGAAGCCCTCGGACCCCGGAGGGCTTGGCGACGGTGCTCGGGTGTTCGCGCGTGACCTTCGGCTCACGCTCATGCGTGAGCACCTAGGGATCGACGACGATGGGAGCCTCCTGGATCCCGTTGACGCGTTCGCTGAGATGCGGGCATCGGCGGATGCGTTGGACTTGTGGCACGGTGAGGGAGAACGGCGTCCTCGTCCGCCGGGACGCCTTCGCCCCCATCGGCTCCCCGACGTGCGCTGGTGGGAACGGTGGTGGACCCGGCCGGTGTATCGCTCGCTGGTCGACCCCGACGGCCGGCCGAGGGCCATGCGGAAGCGCGGAACCTATTGAGCCGTTCCACCCACTCGATGGGCGCCCGACGCAGGGGTCTCGTCCAGGTGTTCGCGGCCCGCCCGGCCCAGGATGATGAGCGCGCAGAGCGTGACCCACCCCCATCCGAAGGCGAGGCCTGCGATGACGTCGCTGAGCCAATGGACCCCCAGGATGACCCGAGAAGTGGCAACGGCGACAGCGATGATCACCGCGGCGGCTAAGAGCCAGCGACGCACAGGCGGGGGCCGGCCGCGCGAGAGGACGAGCGCGATCGCCACGTAGGCGGCCGCCGCGGCTGCGGAGTGACCACTCGGGAATGAAGGCCCTGAGAAGCCGACCAGCTGATCGACCGATGGTCGTGCTCGATCGAGGCCGGCCTTGATGACGTTGCTGAGCAGGATCTCGCCCGCCAGCACCACCGCCAGGAAGACAGGGACGGCGAGTGTGCGCTCGCGGACGAAGAGCAGCACAGCGATGATCGCGAACAACACGCTCACAGTGAGCGAAGCGCCGAGCATCGTGATTCGCCGCATCACGTGTGCGAGACCCTCAGGCAACGCGGCGGCCCAGTGCGCGACCCTCTCGTCTAGGGCAGGCGGGGCGTGAGCATACGCCACGGCGACCGCCAGGAAGCCGACGACGAGCGCGCACAGGAGCACCACGATCTGTCCCCGGACCTTCACGTGTCATGTTTACCGAGTCGTCGAAGCGGTGAAACGCCCAACCGTGGAAACGAACTCGGCGGTGGTGGGGCAGAGCTTCCGTGAACGACACCCGGTGACCCTGGCTGCCGGCGTTGCCGCAGCGAGCGCCGTCATCATGTGCGCGGTCATGATTGGCATCGGCCTCTCGTTGACCGAAGGATTGTTGAGTGGACCGTTGGGTCGCTGGGACGAGGGCGTGAACGACTGGCTGCTTGCCAATCGCACATCCGCCTGGAACGGGCTGGCTCACGTGGGATCGACGATCGCGATGACCATACCCATCATTGCCGTCGCCACGGTGTTCGTGCTCGCCGTGTTGTTGATGCGCAGGTTCCGCGACGCGGGCTTCCTGGTCGTAGCGCTCGCCGTTGAGGTATCGGTCTTCCTCCTGACGACAATGGTGGTGGCGCGACCCCGTCCGAGCGTCGCGCGCCTGGAACCCGCACCGCCCACCTCGAGCTTCCCGTCCGGGCATGTTGCCGCCGCGATCGCGCTCTACATCGCGCTAGCCTTCGTGCTCACCCCCAAGATCGCACAACGGTGGCTCCGGATACTCGTCTGGGTCGTCGCGATCGCGATCCCGGTGTTCGTCGCTGTGTCCCGGGTCTACGCGGGTATGCACCACGTGACCGACGTGGCGGGAAGCATCGTGCTCGGCACGGGCGCGCTGATCGCAGCTGCGGTCGCGGTGGGAAGACCGGCTGAGGAGGAACCTGAGTGACTAATGTCGCTGTCGTCGCACATTCGGGCAAGACGATTGGCGGGGGTCTCATAGAGCTTCGGCAAAGGCTGGCCGATGAAGGGGTGAGCGATCCGCTGTGGTTTGAAGTCTCCAAGAGCAAGCGGGCGCCCACGCGCGTGGTCGAGGCGTTGAAGGCCGGCGTGGATCTCGTGGTCGTCTGGGGTGGTGACGGCATGGTGCAACGGTGCGTCGACGTCCTCGCCGGTCGCGGAGCCGCGATGGCCGTGATCCCTGCCGGGACGGCGAATCTCTTGGCCACGAACATGGGCATTCCCCAGGACATCGACCGTGCGGTCCGTGTGGCCGTCCGCGGTGACCAGATCCCTCTCGACGTGGGCAATATCAACGGGGAACGATTCGCGGTCATGGCGGGGGCCGGATTCGACGCTCTCATGATCCGTGACGCTGACGCAGGCCTCAAGGACCGCGTGGGCAAGCTCGCCTACGTCATCACCGGAGCCAAGAACCTCGTCGCCGATCAGTTCCGGGCACGGGTGAAGGTGGATCGCACCACGTGGTTCGACGGTGAAACCAGCTCGGTGCTGATCGGGAACGTGGGCAAGGTCATGGGGGGGATCGAGGCGTTCGACGGAGCTCGGATCGACGACGGCATGCTCGAGATAGGCGTCGTAACCGCCGACGGATTGGTCGAATGGGCACGAACGCTCGGCCGCGCAGCGGTAGGCGACCCCGCTCGTTCCCCGTTCGTGGGGACGGTATCGGGCAAGCGGGTCCGCATCAAGCTCGACCGCGCGATGCCCTATCAGCTCGATGGAGGGGACCGCAAGCCCACGCGGAAGCTCGCGATCGACGTCGAGCCAGCGGCCGTCACACTCTGCGTCCCACCTCGTCCGGCGTTTGCGATGCCTGATCCGCGGGAAGAGTCGGATGCGGACAGCCCGAGGGAGGTCGATCATGACCGGACGCAAGGTGCAAGCCAAGGGTAGGGCCAGCAGGGAGGCGGGTGCCGTTCGTCAACTGGCGGGCAAGCTCAAGCGCGACCGCGGGCTTGAGGCCAAAGGTCTGGCACAGCGGACGAAAGGTGCCATGCAAGAAGCAGCAGGCAAGGCAGTCCGCAAGGCCACCGAGTAGGAATGTGACTGACCATTGGCCTTGACGAAGGGAGAGCAGCATGCAACGGACGACCGGAACTGGATTCATCGGATTCGGCTTGGTGCTGATCGTGCTGGGCGCCATCCTCAGGTTCGCGGTCACGACGACACCTGACGGGTTCGACATCGCGACGGCGGGCCTGATCGCCATCTGGGCGGGAGTGGCGGCTCTCGTGATCGGATTGCTGCTCGTCTTGGTGGGCGGTCGTCGACGTAGCACGCTTCGCGAGGACGTCGTGCAGACTCCGACCGGCTCACAGCGAGTGGAGGAGCGAGACGACTTCTCGGTCTGAGTGAGTAGAGACTCTGGGACCGGGAGTTTGAGACGAATCGGCCGTCCACGGTCGTAGCGTTCAATACGAGGAAATCGCTGGGGTCTTCGAGTCCCAGTGGTTCCTCCTTCTTTCGTGTCTGGCGACCTCAGCGGTTGGATGCCGCTCGCGCAGTACGGGACCGAGCGGACGGAAAGGACATCTCAGGAACCTTCGAGTTCCAGTTCGCTCAGCCCTCTGATGCGGAGTCGCTGACGAGTACGCACCCCCATGCGGGTAGCACGACCTCGGACTTCGATGGTTCACGACGGATGCCGTCAGAGGCGAGCAGGATTTCACCCGCGGCGTTAGGCACCCTCGCGGCCTCGGGCGAAAGATTCGCCGCCAAGTAAAGGGAGTCGCCTCGGCGCCATGCCAGGACGCGCTCGCTGCTGTCGAGGAGCATCTGTGCGCCGGTCCGCAGGCTCGGATCGGCTCCTCGCAACTCGATTACGCGATGGCACCAAGACAGCACCGATCCTGGATCGGTGCGCTGATCGGAAACGGGCCGCGTTCCTCCGCCGATCGGCAACCATGGTTCCACCCTGGGGGCGGTGAAGCCCGCGCCGGGTCCATGTCTCCAGGGGATCGGAGTACGCGCAGGATCTCGACTCCTCCCACCAGCTCCGGACCCCTCATCGCGTCTCTGCGCGGGCGGAACCTCAACGTCCTCCAGCCCGATCTCATCACCGGCGTAGAGCACGGGCGTACCCCGTAGGAGCAACAACACGAAGAGCGCGCACTTCACGCGCGGCTGGTCCCCCGATGCCCACCGCGTGGCGAGACGTCCGATATCGTGATTCGACGCGGTCCAGAGTGGCCACGGATCGGCTCCGAGCGCTCGGTCCGTCGCCTCCACCATCTGGCGGAGTGCTTGCGCATCGAACGGCGCCGTCGCGAACGCGAAGTTGAACGCCAGGTGTAGTTCCGTGCCTTCGCCGTAGTAGGTGACGAGTTCGGGCAGATCCCGCACCCACGTCTCGCCTATCAGCACCCGCGGAGGATCGTAGGAATCGGCGATCGCTCGCCATCGGCGAAGGACATCGTGCACCTCGGGCCGGTGCATACTGTAGATGACTGCGGATCCGTCTCTCGCCGTGGCGTGGGCGACGTCGGCCGGGTCGTCACGCAGGAATCGGTCCTTGATGATGGCGTGCGCGACATCGATCCGGAAACCCGCGACCCCTCGGTCGAACCATGTGTGCAGGATGTTGTCGAAAGCCTCACGAACTGCCTCGTTCCACCAGTTGAGGTCCGGCTGGTCCGGCAGGAAGTTGTGCAGGTAGTACTGGCCCGAGGTGGCATCGAGGGTCCATGCCGGGCCGCCGAATGCGCTCCGCCAGTTGTTCGGTGGGCCCCCGTCTTCCCTCGGATCCGCCCACACATACCAATCACGGTGCCGAGCATTGCGCCCGCTCCGCGCGTCGACGAACCAGGGGTGTCGTGAGCTCGTGTGGTTAGGCACGAGTTCGAGCACGAGATGAATCCCTCGCTCGGATGCCGCTGACACGAGCGCCTTCAGAGCTTCGAGCCCACCGAACTCTGGTGCCACATCCAGGTAGTCGGCGACGTCGTAGCCCCAATCCCGGTTCGGGCTCGGGTGGATCGGATTCAGCCAGATGGCGTCTACCCCGAGCCAAGACAGGTGGTCCAAGCGCTGTATCACACCTCGGAGATCCCCAACCCCATCGGCACCCGAGTCCTGGAAGGATCGTGGGTACAGCTGGTACAACACGCCCTCCTTCCACCAAGCCGTTCGCCTATCGTCCATGGTGTGCCCTTCCGAGGCTCGTGACCTTCCCCGGGCGGCTAGTCGACGGACGCTTGGTCCGTGCCCTCGGTGGGTAGACCTGCCTCGATGCTCACGATCGGATTCCACGCCTCCCATGAGCAATTGTCTCCCGGCGACGCCCTGCG
This sequence comes from uncultured Actinomycetes bacterium, assembly GCA_963758715.1. Taxonomy (GTDB): domain Bacteria; phylum Actinomycetota; class UBA4738; order UBA4738; family HRBIN12; genus JAOUEA01. The sequence goes on along the minus strand of CAVWWK010000004.1, from coordinate 130,519 downwards.
GGCCGTGATAGCAGCGGAGGCGGCCGGGTTCGAGGCGGCGATGTGCTCGGACCACCTCGCGCCGTGGAGCGAGCGGCAGGGGCATTCGGGCCACGCATGGAGCTGGCTCGGCGCTGCGATGCAAGCGACTGGCACTGCTATGGGCGTGGTGACGGCGCCCGGCCAGCGGTACCACCCGGCGGTCACCGCCCAGGCGATCGCCACGCTCTGTGAGATGTTCCCCGGGCGATTCTGGGCGGCTTTGGGCTCGGGCGAGGCGCTGAACGAGCATGTGACCGCCGATCGATGGCCGACCAAGCGTGATCGCGATGCTCGACTACTCGAGTGTGTCGAAGTGATCCGGGCACTGCTCCGTGGTGAGGAGGTCTCGCATGACGGGCTGGTTCGCGTGGATCGAGCTCGTGTGTGGAGCTTGCCGGCAACTCCACCGGTGCTGATCGGCGCGGCGGTCTCTGAGACGACTGCACGAGTGGTCGGATCGTGGGCCGACGGCCTCATCACCGTCAATCAACCCGCGGCGACACTCCGGCGCGTGATCGACGCCTTCCGCCAGGGTGGAGGGGACGACAAGCCGGTCTTCGTCCAGGTCCACCTGTCGTGGGCCCGAGATGAAGAGGAGGCGCTCGCGATCGCGCACGATCAATGGCGAACGAACGTGTTCGATGCCCAGCTCTCTTGGGACCTAGAGATGCCCGCCCAGTTCGACTCGGCCGCCCAACACGTGCGGCCCGATGATCTGTGCGGTCCGGTTCTCGTGTCCGCCGACCTGGCACAACACTCCGCGTGGATCGATGAGATCGCGGAGTTCGGGGTCGAAGGCATCTACTTGCACCACGTTGGACGCGAACAACAGCGATTTATCGACGTGTTCGGCGAGCGCGTGCTTCCGGAGGTCGCTCGATGAGCATGACCCACACGAGCGATCAGTGGTGGAAGAACGCGGTGATCTACTGCCTCGATGTCGAAACGTTCCTTGATTGGAATGGTGACGGCATGGGAGATCTCGCGGGCCTGGGCGAACGCGTGGACTACCTCGCCGGGATCGGTGTGAGCTGCCTCTGGCTTATGCCCTTCTTCCCGTCACCGAACCGCGACGACGGCTACGACATCAGCGACTACTACGGTGTCGACGACCGACTGGGGACACTCGGAGACTTCGCGGCACTGATTCGAACAGCCAAGGATCGAGGACTACGGGTGATAGTCGATCTCGTCGTCAACCACACCTCGGATCGCCATCCCTGGTTCCGAGCGGCCAGAGCGTCTCGCAATTCTCCCTTCCGGGACTTCTACGTCTGGATGGACGAGCCACCCGCCCAGAAGAAGTCCGACGTAGTGTTCCCCGACGCCGAGGACAGCATCTGGGCGTGGGACGAGAAGGCCGGCCAATGGTTCCTGCATCACTTTTACTCCCACCAGCCCGACCTGAACCTGTCGAACAGGGCGGTGCGCGACGAGATCGCCAAGATCGCTGGGTTCTGGCTCGAACTGGGTGTCGACGGCTTCCGGGTCGACGCCGTGCCGTTCCTCTTGGAGGGTGGTGCGATTCCCGGCGACGTGGGCTTGGATCCTCATGACTTCCTCGAGGACTTCCGGTCGTTCATCGCTCGCCGAAAGGGTGACGTGCTCCTCTTGGGTGAGGTGAACTTGCCTGCGAAGCCGCTGCGGGACTTCTTCGGGGATCAAGGCGACGAGCTGCAGTTGCTGTTCAACTTCCCCTTGATGGAGGCGATGTACCTGGCGCTCGCGCGTCAGGAGGTCGCGCCCCTCGTCGAAGCGATCGAGGCCACGCAACGCATCGAGGACTGCCAGTTCGCGAACTTCATCCGCAATCACGACGAGCTCATATTGGACCAACTCAGCGATGGCGAGCGACAGGAGGTATTCGACGCCTTCGGCCCCGATCCGGACATGCAACTGTTCGGGCGAGGCCTCCGCCGGCGCTTGCCGACCATGCTGGACGGCGACCAGCAACGGATCCGCATGGTGTACAGCTTGCTCTTCAGCCTCCCCGGTACCCCCGTGCTCTTCTATGGCGAGGAGATCGGTATGGGCGAGAATCTCGAGATCGATGGGCGCCAGAGCGTGAGATCGCCGATGCAATGGATCGATGGGAAGAACGGCGGCTTCTCCAACGCCCCGCCTTCGCGTCTCGCTAGGCCGGTGACTGCGGGCCGGTTCGGTCCCATGGGCATCAACGTCGCGCAGCAACGTCGCGACCCCGACTCGCTGCTCAACTGGATGGAGCGCATGATCCGCATGCGGCGCGAAACACCCGAAATCGGTTGGGGTGCTTGGCGCATCCTGGACACCGGTCGGCCATCGATGCTTGGCCACCGCTGCGACTGGAAAGGCCGCTCGCTCGTGGCGATGCACAACCTAGGAGGGGATCCCCTCGAGGCCAAGGTCGCTCTCGGCCCGGACCTGCCGGACGATCCGATCGTCATGGATCTCTTCGACCGCGATGGCCAAGCATTGCGGATGGCTGACGGCGTGCTCGAGGTCAAGCTCGAGGGCTACGGCTTTCGCTGGTTCCGCGTACAGACGCCGGACCGGCTCCTCGCACCCTGACCACGCCGGAGTCCCCGGTGATTCCCTGGACCCTGCTCGTCTATCCGGCTATCCGAGATTCGGGAGTACTTGCTCGGCATAGGACCTGAGGAAGCCATCCTGATCCGGGCCCACCTGATGGAACCAGATGTGGTCGAATCCCGCGTCCACGTAGGGCTTGACGGCGTCGAGATGCGCTTCGACATCGGGCCCGCACGGGATCTTCTCGGTGAGCTGATCGACGGTGAGCGCGCCGGCCGCCTGCTCGAAGTGCCGAGGTAGTGGGAGCTCGGCGCTCGAACTCCCCGGGGATCCCGGCGTTGGGCCACCGCTCGGCGACGGTCTCCCGTGAGTCAGCCTCGTCATCTCCCCAGCACACCGTGACCTCCGCGTAGCGGGGCCGGCCTCGACCACCGGCCTCGTCGAACGTCTCGAGGAGGGTCGGGTTCGGGGCAAGGCCGATGATGCCGTCTCCGATCTCGGCAGCCATCTCAGCGGAGCGGTCGCCGCTCGAGGCGATCAGGATCGGCGGTGGCCGTTCGGAGGTGGTGTACAGGCGGGCATCATCCAGCCTGAAGTGTTGCCCACGATGGTCGACCCACTTGCCGCTCCAGAGTCGACGGATGACCTCAACGGCCTCGCGGAGCTTCTCCCTCCGGACGGAGATGCCAGGCCAGGCGTCGCCGAAGATGTGCTCGTTGAGGTTCTCGCCCGTCCCAAGGCCCAACGAGAAGCGGCCGGGCGCCATCGCGTCGATCGTCGCCGCCGCCTGGGCGACGAGGGCCGGATGGATCCTGGTCGTGGGACACGTGACCCCCGTTCCCAATCGGAGCTCCTTCGTCGCCGAAGAGAGCGCCCCGAGGACGCTCCAGACGAAGGAGCTCTCGCCCTGGGCATCTACCCAGGGATGGAAATGATCGGAGATCATGGCGAAGGAGTAGCCATGGGACTCGGCTTCTCTACCCAGGCGGACCAACTCCGAGGGTGGATGCTCCTCGCTGCAGAGCTTGTATCCGAATTCGGCCATGAGCTCTGCTACGGAGCTGGCGGTGGCGGAGGCTGCTCGACCGCCGGATTCATGTCGTCTGCCCTGTCGCGTCCTGCGGCGGGGTCAGAATGTTGACGGATGTCGCGAGCCGCGTCGTTCGCTCGCACGCTCCACCGTGACAGGTACTCGCGCGCGACGGGGATCCCTCCGCCGCCGAACGCGACGACGATCGACCCGACGATGGCGATCAGCACGGCGTAGAACAGCCCCGTCACGATCGCGGGCGCGATCTCGAGCTGGTTCAGGGCCGCGAAGATCCCCACCACGAGGACCGCGACGCCCGCGAAGCGGGCGATCACGGTGCCACCTTGCACGGCGCCAAGCGACGGTGTGAGCACCTCGGTGAGCACGCGTGCGAGCACCGCAGCGATCACCAGGATGACGACGGCCACGATGATGTTGGGGAGGTAGGCGATGAGACCTTCCAGCAGATCGCTGATCGGGTTCGGTCCCCAGATGCCGAACGCGAGCTGGAAGGCGATCAGGAAGACGATCCAGAACACGATGACCCCGATGAGGTCTGAGGCGTCGGTCTTACTGCGTTCGAACGCAGCCTTCAGGGATCCTCGCTCGACCCAGCCGTCGAACCCGACGTGTTCCAGCAGGGTGTCGGCGAGCTTGGACAGCGCCTTGGCGACGAAGTACCCGATCAGCAGGATGACGAAGAACCCGAGGAGTTTGGGCACGAAGGCCACGACGTCTGCCCACGCCTCCTCCAGTCCTCCTTCGAAGTCGATAGCCGCAAGCATGAGAACTCTCCTCTCGGGGTGTGAGGTCAGTCGAGCACGCTCACGCCACCGGGGCCGACGAGGAGCCCGATGACGATGAGGACGATCCCCCACAGGATCTGGCCTCGGATCGCGGTGACGATCCCGACGATGACCAGCACCGCCGCGATGATCCACAGGATCGTGTCGGTTGCTCCTTCGTTCCCGCCGTTCTGGGCGATGAATCCGAGCACGTGATTCGCATACGAACTGAGCACGAAGCCCTCCCATTCCGTGTCGGCCATATCGCCGACCCGCCATCGTCTACCCGGGCGGCAGGAGCGGGAAACCTCTCAGTGCGGCATGGTGGCGACGCTGGTCAGGAGCTCAGGAGCTCAGATAAGGTCTCCGACCGCTCCCGTGGGCTATGGATGCCTGGTCACGTCGTTGGACTTGTGGACGAGGCGATGGAGCCAATCGCGTAGCCAACCGACCCTTCGCACGGTGGCATCGGCGTGAATGGACGCCTCTTCGAGCGCATGGCCAACCTTCGGATCCTCGTTGACCTCGACGGCCTCATCGATCTTCTCCGCCGTGGTCTCGGAGGATGCATGTGCTGCGTCCGAAACGGTTTCCGGGACGGTCCTCTCAGCCTCTTGCGGCGACATCGCCCTTCCTCTCATCTGGGCTCGAGACCCTCAGGGTGCCACACAGCGCGCCAAAGGAGGCACGATCCTCCATCATCATCATCACGACGCCGATCCATGTGACTCCAAACGTCTGCCTCGAGCGCGCCCAAGCGACCGATCGAGCGATCCGTGAACACCGCTTCCGCCTGCGGGAGTGCGCAGGGCCAATATCGCCAAGAAGCCTGACATTGCGGACGAGGACCGTACCGAACGCCGCGACGATGGATCACCGCAAGGTCTCGTCTTGATCTAGCGAGGATTGTCGCAGCGGGGACATGGGAATCGAGGAAGTAGCGCCTGTCGCCACGGCTGGCAAAGCCAACGATCGTGAGGGACCGATGACTCAGATCTTTACGACGTTCCCCGCAGACAGAGCAGCCCCGTCGTTCGCACGCAGGGTCGTCTCGGACTTCATCGCCGGCGAAGCAGGACCGCAACTGGCCAGCGACGCCGAGCTGCTCACCAGCGAGATCGTCTCCAACAGCGTGCGACACGCAGGACTCGAGACCTCCGATCTGATCGGGATGGACGTGGATCTGACGGTCGAACACATGCGGGTATCGGTCGCGGACGGCGGTCCTGGATTCGCGATCGAACGACCGAGGCCGCGGGACACGGGCGGGTGGGGCCTCGTTCTCGTGGATCGCATCTCCAGCCGGTGGGGCATCGTGGGGAACGGCCCCACCATCGTGTGGTTCGAGCTCGATCGCTAGCGAGGTGTCAACGCCGCTTGGCCGTGGACCTCTTCGCACCCGATCGCTTGGCCGTCGACTTCTTGGCCGTGGACTTCTTCGCACCCGATCGCTTGGCCGTCGACTTCTTGGCCGTGGACTTCTTCGCACCCGACCGCTTGGCCGTCGACTTCTTGGCAGTCGACTTCTTCGCACGATGTTTCTTGGCCTCGACCTCTTGGCCGTGGACTTCTTCGCACCCGATCGCTTGGCCGTCGACTTCTTGCCGGAGGGCTTCTTGCCGTGGACTTCTTGCGCCCTGCCGCCGTCGCGGCCTTGTCCTTCACGACCTCGGCGGCGTCATCGGCCTTGGCGACGGCGATCTCTTCCACCTTGTCGACAACGGCACCGATAACACCTTGGGCGGTGTCGGTTGCGAGGACCTTCTTGCCCGCCTTGGCAACTGGCTGTGTCACCTTCTTCACTTTCGGCATGTCTCCTCCTGTCGGATCAGCTGCTTGTGCGGCTGCCACTTGGGCATTCCCCCTTATGCGCGGGGGCAATCCATCACTCCCGCTCGTCTCTGGCGTGCTCACAGCCGAGCCGAGGCTGTCGTCTCTCGGATCGGCGAGCCGCCGGTGGGTGTATGCAACATCCCATGTGGGTAGCAGATCCACATGATCGATTCGTCGCAGGACCAAGACTTCCGACTGGTCGATGGGCCATATCACGTCCTCGATCAGGACGAAGGACCACTCACCGCGTACTACGCAGTGAGGTTCACGACCGCCCTCGGTGAGGAGTTCGAGCGCTTCCTGTCCGACAGGGGGCGGGCAGAGATGCTAAGGCTCATCGACCGGGGTCAGCGCGCGTTCTCGCGGACACAGCTCGATGACCTCACGGTGCCACCGAGCGTGGAGCCGCTCGTATCCCGCATCGAGGCCGAAGGCGGCGAAGGCGGCTGAACGCTCCAGATGGCCGTGCGCTGGGACAGGAGCCAGCCATCGAGCCAGAGGCCGCATCGCTCACGTTGCGATGCCTCGCGTGCGGGCGGTCGATCGCGCTCCTCGATGAGCCCGCCTCCTGCGCGTGTGGCCGCTCTCGAGCCAGGCCCGAAGGCGCAGGCCATTCATTCGATGGACCCGCGATCTCACTCCTCAGCTACGTCGTGCATGAGCCGGAAGCGCGAGCGATGGCACCGCGTGAGGTGGAGGTCGCCGACAGCCCTCGGCTCCACCGTTCGCGAACCCCGCCGTTGCTTTGATTACACGATTGGTCCCGGGACCCCGGGGTCCAGTCGGCCAGGGACCCCGAGACGGGAGGACAGACATGACCGAGCGGAACGAGCAGTCGGGTGACGGGGAAGTCGCCGTCTGTCACGTGTGCCAGAAGGAGTTCTCCACACAGAAGGAACTGCTGGCGCATCTAGACCAGGAGCACGAGGGCGAACTGCTGACGTAGGAGATCGAGACCCGCGAGACCTGCCGTCGGCCCGACCGGGGTCGATCGATGCAGCCGATCGTGGGTCACGTACAGGAGGTAGCAACGTGAAGGAACGACAGCTGGAGGAACTGCTCGTCCAGGCCTTGGAGACCGAACGTGGGGGGATCAAGATCTACGAGACCGCCGTCCGATGTGCCGTCAACGACGATCTCAAGAAGGAGTGGGGAGAGTATCTCTCACAGACCCGCAACCATGAGGTCGTCCTCCTGCGAGTCCTGGACGTGTTCGGGCTGGACTCCGAGACGATGACCCCCGGGCGGGAGATCGTTCAACGGAAGGGCGAGAGCCTGGTGGCCTGCATGGAGAGAGCGCTGGAGGCCGATCCGCAAGGCGCTCAACTCGTAGCTGCAGAGTGCGTCGTCGAAGCTGAGACCAAGGATCACATGAACTGGGAGCTGATCGGAGAGGCGGCGAAAGAACTCTCAGGCGAGCAGGCCAAGTCCCTGAAGCAAGCACACGACGAGGTCGAGGACGAGGAAGACGAGCACCTGTACCACACGATGGGATGGGCTCGCGAACTATGGCTGGAGTCGCTCGGGCTCCCGGCAGTGCTTCCCCCTCCCGAGGAGGAGAAGCACGTGAAGACCGCGATCGGGGCGGCGCGGGCGAAGCAGTCCCGCGAGGAGATGCTCTGATGGAGGCCCGGAAAGGGAGACACAAGCCAAGGATCGATCTCGCTGCCCTGACGCTCGCTGCCTGAACGTTCCTCGCCGCCTGTGAGGACGAAGGCAACCCTGGTGATGACAGCCTCTTGAGCGGCGGGTCGCTCTTGGTGGTCTTGGTGGTCGTGGTGTTGGTCGTGGGCGCGTTCATGCTGGCGCGCAGCCGGCGATAGGTCGTCTTCTGACATGGGCGGGCACCGGATCACGTTGTTCTTCTCGAGCTTCTCGAATTGGCTCTCCAAGTGGGTGGGTTCCCATTGGGCGTTCCTTGTCGCGGCGATCATCGTGGCCGTGGGGCTGGTTACGATCGGGATCGAGAAGACCAACATCGCCATCAGCATCGCGACCCTCCTGATGGTGTTCATCTTGGAGAACACCCAGAACAGGGACACCGCCGCGCTGCAGCTGAAGCTCGACGAGATCATCACCCAACTAGAGGGACCTCGAGACGAGTTCGCCGGGGTCGAGTCGAAGTCCGAGTGCCGAGATCGAGGAGCTCCGGGTCGCCGAAGGGGCCCGCCGCACGCGTGCAGGAGAGTGATCCGAGTTCGCCGATCTCTCGGAAACCTCGATCGACGCGCATGCTCCTCCGCGAGCTCGATCGTGATCTGGGGATCGGCCGCGACCGTCGATCTGATCGCCACCGGCGTTGACGGGCCTTCGAGGGCCAAGCTTCCATTCGAGCTGAGGGTCAGCGCCGTCGGTCGGGGACGCTCCCACGATCCTCCGGGGGAAAGAAGCCGCCCCGCCGGGGTCCCTCGGGCGCTTCCGCGGAACCGAGATCGACACCGCCGGTGACGGATTCGTCGCCACGTTCGACGGGCCGGCGCGCGCCGTGCGTTGCGCCGAGCACATCATCGAATCCGGTCCGCACGCTAGGCATCGAGATCCGAGCCGGGGTGCACACCGGCGAGTGTCAGACTATCGATGGCAAGGTCGGCGGACTCGGCGTCGTGATCGGCGCTCGCATCGGTTCGCAGTCGCAGACCGGCGAGATCCTCGTATCTCAAACGGTGAAGGACCTCACCGCGGGCTCCGGCCTCATCTTCGAAGATGCCGGTGAGCACGAGCTGGAGCCTCGCCATGGGCGACTTGCTCCGCGCTGTAGTCACGAGCTCCACCGAGGGCATGAAGAACCAGGGAGAGTATGAAGAGCACGGCGAAGGCGAGCCCCAGGCAGTTCTCGTAGAGCACCAGTCGCCATCCACCCCGACAACGGGACCAGGAGCGTCTTCAGGGTTGTCCTGCGTCCTCGGGTCGGCATCGCGCGCGGGGTCCCCACCCGGGGGCTTCGATTCGGACGATCCTTTCTGAATCAGCCACACCGTCAACAGGACGTACGCGGCCATCTCTGAAGGCACTCGCTCTCCCAGTTCTCAAAGGTTGCCTCTACAAGGTGGCCGGTCGTGAGGTAGGAGCCATTGGAAACTGCTCCAGCGATAAGGATGGAACGGCGTTCGACGTTTCCATCGCGCAAAGGCAGGCTATGACGGCCGGATGAACCCGCCATCGGCCGTCACGACGATCTTCCGGAAGAACGTCCCGTCCGTTCCTCATCGACGCATGGCTCTCGCCGGTAGCTTTAGGCGGATGCGTTCCAGCAACCTACAAGGAGACTATTTCGAGTTCGGTCTGTACCGGGGGTCGAACTTCTCTGCCGCGCAGAGACTCGCCGAGCGGAGCCGGCTCGCGCCCGAGATGCGCTTCTTCGGATTCGATTCATTCCAGGGACTCCCCGAGCCAGCTGGCGTGGATGTCGCAGGCGAGTTTCGAAAGGGAGACTACGCCTGCTCCCGAGCCGAGGTCACTGCGATGCTGCACAGGCGCGGGGTCGACTGGGAGCGCGTCCACCTGGTCGAGGGCTGGTACAACCAATCGCTGAGCGCCAAGCTCAAGAGTAATCTGGAGCCCGGCAAGGTCGGGGTGGCCCTCGTGGATTGTGACCTGTACGAGTCAACCGTGCCGGTCTTGAGATTCTTGGCGAGCTTGGTGCAGGAGGGATCCATCCTCCTCTTCGACGATTGGAATTGCTTCGATCGATCGGATCAGAAGGGCGAACGACGCGCCTTCCGCGAGTTCCTCATGGAGAATCCGCAGTTCGCCGCCGAGCGGTGGCTCACCTTCGGTCGGCGTGGGCAAGCCTTCGTCATGCACGAGGACTAGCCGTGCCAGTGGGAAGGGAAGGCTGTTGGTCTACGGCTGCCGGGAATTCGTCTATGGCAACAGCCGCATCACTGAGCGAATTGTGTCTGTCTGGACCCGCGAACCGTCGGGCAGACGAGCATCGGCCCACGGGCTCGACCCGTCGACCCTCAGGCCCCAGGGTCCGACGATGCGCTCGGGCAGATGCAGGATTGCTTCCTCCCCCTCGAATGGGCTGTAGGGCGGCCTTTCGATCCGCCGCTCCCGTTCCGTCGGCATACACAACAACTGCGCCTCAGGTGAGTGGGGCTGCGGAGTGGCCGCGCGGCGGGGACGCTATAGCGACTCTTTCGCTTATCCCCTTCGTGTGTACGATGCCAACACCTGAGGCGATCCTTGACCCGTTCGACCGTCTATAGGTAGGAGGGACGCGGGCATGTACGTGACGGTCTTCGGCGACCGGCGGGGCACGCTGCCGGCGGGCTGGACCAAAGAGACCATCGTGGCGCTGGTGGGCGACGCGCGGCTCGACGCCTCCGCGCCAGCAGGCAAGGGTGCCACACTGACGTTCGTCGGCCTGGCCGGTGACGCGGTCGTCCGTGTTCCATCCGGCAGCCGGGTGACCGGCGGCGGGTTCAGCGTGTTCGGGGACCGCAAGATCGAGGTCTCGCCGGGAGAGGGACCTGAGATCCGCGTCAGCGGGTTCAGCCTCTTCGGTGACGTGGTGGTCAGTGACCAGCCCTCCGTGTGAGGGTATGGGTCCGAGCAGTCCCATCCGTGCCGGTCGACCACGCGATCATGAGTGGCTAACGCCACAAGCGCAGATCCGGCAATCCGCGTCGCGGCGGCGGCCGCCGGGGCGCGTGAACGCTTAACGCCGTCCAGCCCGGTTGAACGGTCTCAGAGCAGGTTTCAGGTGCTCATCGAGCGTGGGCGCTGCGTGTCGCTGAAGTACGAGGTCGAGCCTGAGTGCCCGCAGGCAGGCCTAGTCGCAAAGCTCCGTGACGACCGGTCCGTCGAGCCGCACGAGCATGACGTGTCGACGCGTCGAGCTGACGTACTCCGCCGTGTTCGTCGCGACCAGCTTAATCGTGCCTCGATCCGCGTTGATGAGGAACGCCCACGCCGCCTTCGGCTCGGGGAGGTTCGGGTCGAGTGGTCGCCAGAAGCTCCCATCGAAGTCGAGCATCCAATCGAGTCCGCAATGCGGCACATCGAATCGATACGTAACGCCTGGCTCAGTCGTTCCCGATATCGGCCAGACCCGATAACCAACCGTGTCGCTCACGAACTCAAACCGGTAGTCGTCGCGTGTTGGCGGTGCCAGCTCACGAACCGGCTGGACCGGCTGGACCGAGGGAGCCGTCCCTGAGCTGGTTACCGGCGGAGTGGAAGGTGATGCTTCCCTCGCGCCCGTGCACGATGAAACGAGCGCGATGGCGCTCGCGACGGCGAGAAGGATCTTCATCGCCCTTAGACGCCCGAAGCGATCCGAAGAGTTCCCACCACGTCAACATGGCTCGAACGGCGAGCCTCGTGACAGGCTTTGGCCTCGGCTTCCCCGCGACACGTTTCACGACGGAGGCCCGCGCTGAGGGTCATCGTGACCGGACTTCGGCAAGTCCGGCTTGGTTGGCAGGAAGATCGCGTCCACCCTGTCGTGCTTGGGCTCGCCCGCACACTTCGTTCATGCAACCGAGGCGCTCCATGGGAACTTGGGCGCCGTGCTCCCTGATGACGTGTTGCTGCGATCTCGAACTCGGAAACAGGCGAGGTGATCGCCTTCGCGCGGGTCGCGCGATCCCGAGGGACCGTGGTGATCGCCCTGACAGGGTCGCCCGATTCGACGCCTCGGGTCCCTGGCGGAGGAGGTCATCGCGATCTCCGCCGATCGGGAAGCGGAACCACATGACCTGGCGCCCACGGCTTCGACCACGGCAACCATGGCGGTCGGGGATGCCCTATCGATAGCGCTGATGACATTGAGCGGATTCGATCCGGGGCCATTCCTGGCGAATCACCCTGCGGGCTCGCTAGGAGAGACAGACGTTGAGGCGGACTCCACCTGATTCAAGCGCTGGAGGCTGTTGGGCCGCGAAGCTCGCCTCGGCGCCTCCGGCCCGGCTGACCGGTCTTCCCGCATAACATCTGCATAACAAGGCGAAGGCACTAGTACTCAGCGGTACTCAGAGGTAGAGCGCTTCGGCATGGCAACGACCTGACCTGCATGTTCTCCTCGCCCTTGCAAGGCGAAGGTCTGGGGTTCGAGACCCTCAGCGCCCACCGAGTAACTGCCACGTGCAGCTGTGAATCAAGTTCGCCCTGCGCTACCTACCTGTTCATCGGCGGCGAGGCATGATCAGGTTCATGACGCAGCCGATCGCGAGACCCAGAGCCGAACCGCCGACCACATCCAGCGGGAGGTGGGCTCCCACATACAACCGCGCGAAGGGCACGAAGCCCGAGAGGGCTGCGAGTGAGACCCGCGATCCATCCGCCACGTACGGCCAGGCGATCACCGTCAGGGCTGCGGAGACCGCGGCGTGTCCGGAGGGGAAGCCTTGATCCCCTTCCTCGGCCCCTCGCAGCGAGACGTCGTCGATGATGTTCGCTGGGCGTCCTCGATCCACGATGCGTTTGACCGCCTTTGCCGAGAACCACGCCGCCGTTCCGCCGACCCCGATCGCGAGCGCGAGGCGCGGGCGGTGACGCGCGAGCGCCAAGACTGCCATCCCCGGAACCGTTCCGAACGTTCCGTATTGCATGGGTACCCAGATCGCCCGATACCCATTTCCGAGAGGCCGTTCGCGATCCGGAAGGCCTGGATCTCGGCTCGCGTGATCGGTCGTCGAGCCAGCATCGCCGTTGCCAGCAACGTGCTGATCCCGATCGCGAGACCCGCGATCGCTCGTGCCTTGCGGCGCGCGAGGGCTTGGAGATCTGGAGCGGCGATCACGAGCATGAATGACGATTAAGCCTCTAGGTACATATCCGTACGCTCGCCCACCTATCGCTTGGGCTATCCCGGCTGAACGGGCGATCTGTGATGGTGCCTTCAAGACGACGTTGACGCTGGCCGGATCATGACAAGAAAGTCTCTCTCCCCGACCCGCACCTTGCCATTCTTCTGGAAGCCGAGCGCCTCCGATACCTTTCGCGAGCGCTGATTCCAGCTGAGTATGAGCAAACGCAGGCGCTGCGGCGAGAACTCGTCGACGGCGAAATCCACGATTGCTGTCACGAAGAGGAGACCCAAGCCCTTGCCAGCGCAGTCAGGGCGCATGCCGTAACCGATGTCGAGCGTCCCGTGCTCCTCCTCCACTCCGGGAACCCGCGCCTCCTGACCGAAGCAGCAGTAGCCGGTGAGCTTCTCCCCTGTACCGACAACGGCCCAGTGGCCGTCTGCTGCAGTCACGACCTCGCCGATGTTGTAAGTGGAGTATTGATCTGGATAGCGCCAGGTTGCGATTCGACGTCCTTGTGCCTCGGTCAGCGGCCGAACTTCCATCCGGTCAGGCTAACGAAGACGACAGGGTCTGCGTCGGTGTGTGAGACAAGATCGATCGAGCAGACGCGCTCTAAGCCTGAGTGAAGCCAACTCCTCCGAGTGGGCGGCTGACCAGGTCGTTAGAGGGTCCTTGCTCCGGACTCGGGGTTCATGATTCAACCCTGGCACCCGAGCGAGACCTCACCGAGAAGACTCGGGAGCGGCTGATCGCTGGCTGCACGCAGCGCTGGACTAGGGATCGCGTCGCGAAGGACTCAATCGGCCGCCACGCGCGGCTCGAAGACGACGACCGCCGTTCCCTGTGGGCGTCGCGCGGCGTAGTCGTCGAGGTTCTTGTCCAGCTCACTCCAGTGCCGCCACAGCCGCACACGCTCCTCGCCCATCGCGGCCCTCCCGAGTACCTCGCGCCGGATCCCACCGGCCAGCTCGACGACGGCCTCCGGAGTGGCCTGCAGATTCAGCCACCAGGCCGGCTCGCCCGCCCCCCAGCCGTTCATGGCCATCGAGACCAGGTTGGGCCCGTCCTCGTAGTAGCCGACGATCACGCTCCGCGACTCGCCGCTGCGCCGGCCCCTCGTGGTGAGGCGCAGGGCGCCATACTTCCCCGGGCGCGGAGGCCACAGCCCCTTGCGCCCCCCGGTGGCCCGGACGAACAGTCGGTGCCCGTGCCAGAAGGTCACGATGAACCACCGCGGTGGTAGGCGCGCCTTGCCTCCGGCCATGCCGACTCCCTCTCCCGAGGACGAATTCACCATAGCTCCCGCCAGTGAGCGGAGCGCTGCGGGATCCGACGGCATCGATGTTGGATCGCCGCTTTGCAGGGGCCGGTGACCCGCCATCAGCGGAGGTTGGTTCCTCCGCCTTCCGCACTGTTACCCGTGATCAAGCAAAGATGTGGCGTACATGCTCTGAGTCTGGCCTCGAAAGAAGTCCTCGAGGGACGACGCGTCGTTCTCCACGACGGCTCCCCTCGGGCCTGCTTGAGCGGAGACTGCCGGATCGTCGGCGGCCTCTCCGGCGACATTCGCGAACCCTCGGACACGACGGGGTCTTGTTCCTAGGTCGCAGGAGTGGTGAAGGCCGAAGGGGCGTCACGGCTCATCACCCAGCGTGAGCACCGAATCCCCCGAACGTGGGATGGCGCCAACGAAGCGTCTTGCGGTTGACTGGGGTCGTTCGTTCTCGCCGGACCGAGGGGGGTCCGGCTTCCTCCAAGGGCGAACGGCCCTCGCCGCTGTCCACTCGCATACACCGTGGGTGAGGGCTGCTGTCTGCTCGCCGGGGGCTTGGAGGGACAGCACTCCCACCCCGATTACAGGGTGGGGCTGGCGCGGGTCCAGATCGCCGACGAGGGCATCGCGGTGCGCACCCTCTCAGGCGACGTAACCCAACCCTGGCCCACCACGGCGGCACATCGCCGATGGCCTCGGGCGGGCAGTTAACTCGGGGGACTACCGGTTGCGAGCGATCCGCCCGACCGGAACCGCGAGGCTGATTATGCCCGCCGCAGCAGCGACCAAGACGAACTTCTCGAACGGTCCGGTCTCCGGTCGGCCAATGGCGATCACGAGCGACAGCGTCATCACGGTCAGAACCAAGAGAAGCCCTATGCGAACGAGCGTGAGAACCAGACGCACGATGTCTCCTCTGTCAGCCAGGGATGGTACCGGACCCTGAGCGATCCTGCTCGCCGTCCACCGCCTCGGCGACATAACCCAACACTCGCGACCACGGGGTCCTGTTCCTGGACGAGTTCACCGAGTTCCGGCGCGACACCGTCGAGATAGATTGTCTGCTGAATGCAGCGTGGCATCCTCAAACACTTCGCGCACGTGCTGCCCCGCATGTTCGGGGGAGCGCATCCTCTGGGGGGACGACCTACGCACCATCAAGAAGTGGGGCAAGGGCCACCTGAGGATCGACGTCACTGATGGCACGTGCCTACGCGATCACCGTCGCTCAATGCCCCTCTGGATAGCCAAGGAGTTGCAACGCGACGGAGTTGGAGAAGCAGCACGATCCGCCTGACAACGTTCAAGCCATCCTGGATGTCGTCTTCTCCAATGTCAGCAGGGTCCCCGGAAGTGTCGATCTAGTCTTCGACATCACCGCAACGGTCACTTCGGGTCGCCAGACCTTCGAGGATGGCTTCGAGTTCTCACTTGGAGAAGCTCAGATGCCCAACGACGGCAACTGAGGTCAACAGGTGACGATTGCCAACGAGCGTCCTGACGTTTGACCAGATAACTCCGTCCACACCGCTCGGCATCCACCCCATGAAACGGCAGGTCGCACACCGTTCGCGGATCTCTTGTCCAGAGTCAGTCGTGCTACCGTTACACCACGGGCCAATGGCGAGGTCGATGGTAACAGCCCGCCCTGCGGCTCCCGCCCTCTGCCCTTCTGCTCCGCCCTCTACACGTCTGCGGCGCAACGCGCTCGGACTGCTTCCCGTTTGACCGCCCACCGTGGGGGCGACTACGGTGGGCGACGGGCGGAACCCTCCTCGACCGAAGGGACGCGGGCATGAACAAGGGCGGGTTGGTCGCAGAAGTTTCCAAGCGAACGGGGCTCTCCAAGGCCGATGTCGGGCGGGTGGTCGACGCGGCGATCGACGCCATCAGGGATTCGGTCGTTCGGGGCGACCGTGTGACCCTCGCCGACTTCGGCACGTTCGAACGCAAGCATCGCAACGAGCGCATCGCGCGCAACCCGCGCAAGCCGGACGTGCCGATCGTGGTTCCCGCGCGCGACCTCCCGGCGTTCACACCGGGCAAGGAGTTCCGGGGGCAGGTGCTCTCGAGCTCGTCGCCGGACTGAGCTCAGTCGAACGTCACCAACCGGAGCCTGCGCGCGAGCGAGGGCCCCTCGGCCTCGTCGAGCTCGAACTTCACACGCTGGCCCAGCCGCAGCGTCCGGATGCCGGAGCCCTCGATCGAGGAAGCGTCGATGCCGACCTCGGACCGGTCGTCCATGAGCAGCGAGCCGGTCCTCGCCTCTTCGTCCCACTCCTTGATCGTTCCCTGAACCACGGCGTCTCCCTCGTGTCGTGTGGCGCCCTACGTCCGAGCGGAGATCCGTGCCCGCAGGTCGAGATCGTTGCAGACCTGCAGCGTCCTGCCTTCGCGGCGAGCGTCGAGCACGGTGAGGATATCGCCCGGAAGGTCCAGGTCGAACGCGAGGCCGGGTAGGTCCACGACGGCGGTCGGCACGTCGGAGCCCGCCGCCTCCTCGAGGTGCTTTCGGTAGGAATCGTGACCGAACCTGGCGAGGATGGCTCGGGGAGGCCGCCGCAACAGCAGGTTGGTGCCGCTTTCGTCGAGCGACGGAGCCATCACCACCGCTCCCAGGGTGTGGACCGCCTCGGTGAGCACCGGCGTGGTCACGAGCGGCGTATCGGGGAGGAGCACGGCGAGCACCTCGGCCATCCGTGCCTCGGCCTCCTCCTCGACCTGACGGATGGCGTTCGCGAGCGAGGGAGCATCCTCGGTGATCGCGTGCGCTCCTCGATGCATCGAGATCTCCAACACCGCCTCGTCGGGAGAGATCACCCAGGTCTCCCAGCCGGCGAGCGCAAGCGTCGCGTCCAGCACGTCCTCGAGCATCGCGAGCGTGAGCGCCGCCCGTTCGAGTGGCGCCAGGACCGGGTCGAGCCTGCTCTTGGCGTCGTCGAGCGATTTCACGGGGAGAGCGATCACACGCACGAGGCGCAAAGGGTAGCCCAACGCGTCGCGGTAGGCTCACGTCCTGTCCGCATCGCCGCCGCGATAGGAGGATCGTTAGCCGTGTCGACCATCGCACTGACGCTCGCGCCACCGCGCTCACGCTCGACCGCCCGCATCGCGTTCGCGGTCTCATGCGCCGCGGTCGGCAGCTTCCTGATCGCCGGGCTGGCCCAGGTCTCGTTCTCGCTCCCGTTCACCCCGGTGCCGATCACCGGACAGACGCTGGGCGTGCTGCTCGTGGGCGCCGCGTACGGGCCGGCCCTGGGCGTGGCGACGCTCGGTCTCTACCTGATATGGGCGGTGGTGGGACTGCCCGTGCTGGCGCCCGAGCCCGATGGTTCGCACGAGACCGGGATCCAGGTACTGAAGGCCGCGTCGGCGACGGGTGGGTACCTCTGGGGGTTCGTGCTCGCGTCCGGCCTGGTGGGCTGGCTCGCTCGCCGCGGCTGGGACCGCTCGTTCCGGAGCGCGATCGGCGCCATGCTGCTCGGCTCGATCGTGATCTACGCGGTCGGCGTGCTGTGGCTGCACCAGGCGCTGCCCGCGATCGTGGGCGGGCCCGTCACGGTGGAGCAGACGCTCGAAGCGGGCCTGTATCCGTTCATCATCGGTGACACCGTGAAGCTGCTCGTCGCGGCAGGCCTGTTGCCGGCAGCGTGGGCCCTGGTGAAGGGCCTTCGGCCCGGCTCCGAGGAGCGCTGAGCCTGGCCGAGCCCTGGTACCACGTGGCCAAGGCCGTCGCGATGCCCCCGATCGCGTTCTGGTTCGACTGCCGCTTCACCGGCCTCGAGAAGATCCCCGCCGAGGGGCCGGCGATCGTGGTGTGCAACCACCTCTCCTATGTGGACCCGCTCACGAACGCGCTCGCGATCACGAAGGCCGGGCGTCGCCCCCGGTTCCTGGCGAAAGAGGACCTCTTCAAGATCCCCGTGGTGGGCTCGGTGTTCCGAGGCGCGCGGCAGATCCCCGTGCGTCGGGGCATGCGCGATCGCACGGCGCTGCGGCTCGCCGAGGAGGCCCTCGCCCAGGGGGAGGTGGTGGTGATCTATCCGGAGGGCACGGTCACGACACGGCCCGACCATCTACCGATGCAGGGGAAGACGGGGGCGGTCCGGCTCTCCCTGGCCAGCGGCGTGCCACTGACCCCGTTGGTGAGTTGGGGCTCACAGGCGATCTGGCAGAAGTCGGGCAGGGGCAGCCTGAAGTTCGGACGTCCCGTCCTGAATAGGGTCGGCGACGCGATCGACCTTTCGGATCGCGCGGACGCGATCGAGGATACCGCCGCGCTGCGCGAGATGACGGCCCAGGTCATGGCGATGCTCACCGAGTTGGCGGTGGGTCTGCGTGATCGGTATCCGGAGCGCTGGGCGGCCGACCGGTAGGCTGGCTGGATGAGCGAGGGGAGGGGATTCTCCACCCGGGCCGTTCACGGCGCCACGCCCCCCATCGACCAGGAGACGCCGAGCGTCCCCATCTTCCAGACGTCGACCTACCGCTTCGGATCGTCGGAGGACTACGCCGAGACGATCGCGTTCCGCAGGGACGGGTACACGTACACGCGGGGATACGGCAACCCGACGGTCCAGGCGTTCGAGGCGCAGATGGCGGCGCTCGAGGGAACCGATGCCGCGTTCGGATTCGCCTCAGGCATGGCGGCGATCCACACGGTGTTGACGGCGCACGCGGCCGCGGGCGAGCGGGTGCGTGCTCTCCAACGAGCTCTATGGCGGCACCTATTCGTTGGCCTCGAGGGTCCTGCCGCGGTTCGGCGTGGCCGTCGAGCTGGTGGATCCGCACGACCTCGAGACGGTCCGAACCGCGCTTCCCGGCGCGTCGCTCTTCCATGTGGAGACGATCGCGAACCCGAACGTGACGGTCGCCGACCTGGAGGCCCTGGGCGCCTTGTGCCGGAGCGCCGGGGTTCCGGCGTCGGTCGACAACACGTTCGCTTCGCCGTACCTGTGCGCGCCGGCGCGGTACGGATTCGAGTACGTGATCCACTCGGCCACCAAGTACATCGGCGGCCACCACGACCTCATCGGCGGCGTCGTGTGCACGAGCTCGGAGGGCCGGGAGCGGCTGCGCGACGTCGCGATCGACACCGGCGGCACGATGGCACCCTTCGACGCGTGGCTGTGCCTGCGGGGTCTCATGACGCTCGCCCTGCGCATGGACCGTCACTGCGCGACGGCGAGCACGCTCGCCCGCGTGCTGGAGGCCAACCCCAACGTCGAGCGCGTCAGCTACCCGGGTCTGCCGTCCCACCCTCACCACGCGGTCGCGGCACGAGAGTTCCCGCGAGGTTTCGGCGGCATGCTCGCGATCGAGGTGGCGGGAGGCGTCGAAGGCGGCCAGCGGTTCTGCGACGCCCTCGAGCTGGGGTGGGTGGCCACCAGCCTCGGGGGGACCCACACGCTGGTGGGTCACGCCGCTTCCACGACGCACCGTCAGATGGAACCGGCGGCTCGCCGCGCGGCCGGGATCGCGGACGGGCTCGTGCGGATCAGCGTGGGCATCGAGGACGCTGAGGACGTCGTCGAAGACGTCGAGAACGCGCTGGAGAAGGTGTGAACGGCCGCACCCGCGTCCTCGTGCTCTTCGGGGGCCGGTCGGCCGAGCACGAGATCAGCTGCATCTCCGCCCGATCGGTGATGGACGCGCTCGATCCCGAGCGGTTCGAGGTGATCCCGGTGGGGATCACCCGCGAGGGCCGGTGGCAGGTGATGGCCGGCCCCCCCGCGTTGCCGGTGGAGACGGGCCGCATGCCCGAGGTGATCGAAGGCTCCGGGACCTCGGTCGAGCTGTCTGCTCACGGCGCGACGCGCGAGGTCGTCGGCGCCGACGGAAGCCGCGCGTCGGTCGACGTCGTGTTCCCCGTGCTGCACGGGCCGATGGGGGAGGACGGCGCGGTGCAGGGGATGTTGGAGCTCGCCGACGCGCCGTACGTCGGCGCCGGCGTGCTGGGCTCGGCCGTCGGGATGGACAAGGCCGTCCAGAAGGTGCTCTTCGCGGCGGCGGGACTGCCGGTCGTGCCATCCGAGATGGTGCGGGAGCCGGAGTGGCAGGAGGATCCCGAGGGCGTGGGCGCTCGGGCGGCGGCCTTGGGGTACCCAGTGTTCGTCAAGCCCGCGACGCTCGGCTCGTCGGTGGGGATCACGAAGGTGCACGAGCCGGCGGAGCTCGATGCGGCCATGGCCGAGTCGTTCCGCTACGCGCGGAAGGCGGTCGTGGAGCGTGGGATCGAGGACGCGCGGGAGATCGAGTGCGCGGTGCTCGGCAACGACGACCCCGTCGCCTCGGTGTGCGGAGAGATCGTCCCGAAGGGCCACGAGTTCTACGACTACGCCTCGAAGTACCTCGATGCCGACGGCGCGCAGCTGCTGATCCCCGCGGACCTGCCCGCAGGGACGGTGCAGCGGATCCAACAGATGGCGGTGTCGGCGTTCCGGGAGATCGAATGCTGGGGCATGGCAAGGGTCGACTTCTTCGTGCGCGACGAACAGTTGTGGGTCAACGAGGTCAACACGATCCCCGGGTTCACGTCGATCTCGATGTACCCGAAGCTGTGGGAGGCGAGCGGCCTGCCCTACCGCGAGCTCATCGAACGGTTGATCGAGCTCGCGGT
This sequence comes from uncultured Actinomycetes bacterium, assembly GCA_963758715.1. GTDB lineage: Bacteria > Actinomycetota > UBA4738 > UBA4738 > HRBIN12 > JAOUEA01. The sequence continues at coordinate 109,689 of CAVWWK010000004.1, read as the reverse complement.
GGAGCGGCACGACCTCGAACGCGCCAAGGGAACGACGGCACGCGAGCTCGAGGCGTGAACCGTCGGAGAGGCGAGCGCCGGTTCGAGCCTAGAGATGCACCACCGGACAGGTGAGGGTGCGCGTGATGCCTTCGACGGACTGGATGCGCGCCACCACCAGCTTGCCCAGCTCGTCGACCGTCTTCGCCTCCGCGCGCACGATCACATCGTAGGGCCCCGTGACATCCTCGGCCTCCGCGACGCCGGAGATCGCACGGACCGCGTCGGCGACTGCGGCGGCTTTTCCGACCTCGGTCTGGATCAGGATGTAAGCGTGCACCACGGATGACCTCCCAGTCTCTTGGCCAGTCTCGTTGGCCTGTCTCGTTGGGCTCGTTCGTCGGTAAGGGCGCCCATGCTAGCCGTGGACGACGAGCCCACGCAACGCGCATCATCCCTGGCGTGGGGCGGTTCAGGGACCGGGTGGACGCAGGCAGACAACTGGGCGAGGCCGTGGCCGGCCGGGTCGCGCCTCCCGTCGTCGTGTTGGGGATCGCTCGGGGCGGGGTGGTCGTTGCCGAGCAGGTCGCGCGCGCGCTGGATGCGCCGCTCGACGTGGCCGTGCCGCGGAAGCTGGGAGCCCCCGGCAACGCCGAGCTCGGCGTAGGCGCGGTGGCTCCGGGCGTCCGAGTCATCGACGAGCGGCTGGTCGGTCTGCTGCACATCTCGCAGAGCTACCTCGACGCCGAGGTGACACGCCAGGAAGCCGAGATCGAGCGAAGGCTCGCTGCCTACCGCGGGGACCGCGGCCCGCTTCCGGTTCGCGGCACGACCGTGGTGGTCGTGGACGACGGGGTTGCCACCGGCGCGACGGCGAGGGCCGCGCTTCGATGGGCCCGAGCCCAGGGAGCCGAACGGGTGGTCTTCGCGGCGCCGGTCGGTCCCGCAGGGGTGGAGCAGGAGCTCGCGACCGAGTGCGACCTAGCCGTGGTCGTGTCGACCCCCGTCTCCCTGCGAGCTGTCGGGCAGTGGTACGAGCGTTTCGAGCAGACCACCGACGACGAGGTGCGCGCCTGCCTGACGGCCCGGCACCTCGAGGCAGGGCCGTGAAGTACGTCGAGATCGCGCTCGCGCTCGTCTTCGCGGCGCTCGGCGTGCGTTCCCTCGTCTACTGGATCCGGCACCCCTTCCCGGGCAGAGACATGACCGACCAGTTCCTGTTCGCCCTGTTCGTGACCTCGCGGGCGGGCTGGTGGTTCGCGCTCGCCGGATTGTTCGGGCTCTACGTCGCGACGGCGAGGGGCTTGGTGTTCCTGCGCGACTACGACTGGTACCTGCTGGTGTTGCTCGCGCTGGCGGCGCTGCAATTCGTGTCGGGGTTCATCCTGGGGCGGCGAACCAGCAGCGGGTGAGGCCGTGAAGAACGTGTGCCACCCGCGCGAGCAGGAGGGTCGTTGACCGGCGTCGATGCTACAAAGGGTGTATGGCCCCGACCCGGCGACACCGGCTGATCGCGATCGTTGCCGTCGCCGCCTCGGTGGTGGCGCTCGTGGGCGCCGGCATCGTGCGAGCGGACGACGCTCCGTCACTCCCGCCGGTCACGGCATCACAGGTATTGGCGTCCACCGCGCAGGCGTTGGCAGGGCCCGTGGTCGTCTCCGGTCACGCGGAGACGTTCGCGGACCTCGGGCTTCCCCAGATCCCCGCCGCGCTCGGGGGCGAGGGCGGCGCGATCGCCATGGTGAACGGCACCCAGCATCTCCGCGTGTGGCACTCGGACGACGGGGTGCGGGTGGCCCACGTCCTCCCGGTGGCCGAACGCGATCTGATCGTGAACCGTGAGGAGGCGTGGTGGTGGGACTCGACGGAGCAGCGGGCCGCGAGGATCTCGCTCGCCGAGCTCCGTGCCTCGCTCCCGGCAGGGCACGAGCGCCTCGGTGACGGGCCGGGCGCGATGGCCGCGGCGGACCCTATCGCCGCCGCGGATCGCGTGATCGAGCACCTCGCTCCCCACGCGGCCATCTCGATCGCGGGGACCGGGCGCGTCGCCGGCAGATCCGTCTACGAGCTGGCGCTGACGCCCACGTCGGATCGCACCCTGATCGAGCGCGTCGTCGTCGCGATCGACCCCGAAACGTGGCTCCCCCTGCGGGTCGAGATCGTCTCGCGTTCGACGGGTGAGCCGGCGATGTCCGCGGGGTTCACCGACGTGTCCTACGACGAGATCGACCCGTCCGTGTTCGCCTTCGAACCGCCGCCGGGAGCCGAGGTCGTGGATGCGCTCGACGAGGTGACCAGCCATGCCGCGGGTGACCGTCCGCGCCGAGGAGCCGATGCCGGCAGGCCGCTCGTCTTCGGCGAAGGTTTCGAGGCCCGGGTGGCGATCCCCTTCGATGGCTCGATCCCACCCGAGCTCTCCCAGGTCCTGCCCTATGCGGGTCCGCTCCTGTCGGCCGTCGTGCTCGAAGGCGACGACGGCGGGCGCTGGTTGTCGGTGGGCGCGATGCCGCCGAGCGTGCTCGAGGCCGACGCATCTCGTCTCCCGTGACGCCGGCGATCGCCGCGCGCGGACTCACGAAGCGCTACGGGGGCACGGCGGCGGTCGACGCGATCGACCTCACGGTGGAGCGCGGCGAGCTGTTCGGCTTCCTCGGTCCCAACGGCGCCGGCAAGACGACCACGATCCGCATGGCCCTGGGCCTGATCCTGCCCACGAGTGGCGAGGTCGACCTGCTCGGGGAGACCGTTCGGACCGATCGCGCGCCGCTCGCCCGTGTGGGCGCCCTCGTCGAGGAACCCGCGTTCTATCGGTACCTGTCGGGCCGAAGGAACCTGGAGTACTTCGCGATGGCGGCGGGAACCCGCGCCGAGATGCGAACGTGCGTGCAACGCGTCGACCAGGTGCTGGAGGTCGTGGGCCTCACGGAGGCGGCCGACAAGCGGGTGAAGGCCTACAGCCAGGGGATGCGTCAGCGGCTGGGGGTCGCGCTCGCGCTCCTCGACGCGCCCGAGCTGCTCGTGCTCGACGAGCCGACGAACGGCCTCGACCCGACCGGCATGCGGGAGATGCGGGTCCTCCTGCGTCGCCTCGCCGACGAGGGCACGACGATCTTCGTCTCGAGCCACCTGCTGTCGGAGGTCGAGGCGATGTGCGACCGGGTGGGGGTCATGGCGCAGGGCAGGCTGGTGGCGCTCGGCGCTCCCGGCAGCCTGCGGGGAGACGCGGACGCGGTCCGGCTCGAGGTGGACGACATCGGACCCGCGCTCCGCGTGGTCGAGGCGGTCGACGGCGTCTCGCTGGTGCACGAGCGTGCCTCCGGTTCCGGCGGGCCCGGCTCGATCCGGGTGCGTCTCGAGGCGCCGGCCTCCGCCGCCGCGCTCAACGCGGCGCTCGTGCGCGCGGGGGTCGGCGTCTCCATGCTGGTCCCCGAGCGGTCCTCTCTCGAGGACGTGTTCCTGTCGCTCGTCGAGGGCGCCGATGTACCGCGTTGAGCTGCTGAAGGCGGCGCACCGATGGCGCACGTGGCTGTTGGCGGCCGCGATCGGGTCGATCCCGATCATCATCGTGTTCGCGCTGAAGGTCTCGCCGCCCGATCCCGGAGCCGCCGAAGACGCCCCGCCCTTCCTGTTCCAGATCGCCTCCAACGGTCTGTTCGCCGCCCTGACTGGGCTCGCGGTGGTGCAGCCGTTCTTCCTTCCGCTGGCGACGGGGCTCTTCGCCGGTGACGCCGTGGCGGGCGAAGCCCAGGCCGGAACGCTCCGCTACCTGCTCCTCCGCCCGGTCCGCCGCACGCGCCTCGTCCTGGCGAAGTACGCGTCGGCCATGACGTTGCTCGCGGTCCTCGTGGCGGTCACGGTCGTGGCCGGCCTGGCCGCCGGCGCCGTGGTCTTCGGCCTGGGGCCGCTGCCGACGCTGTCGGGCTCGACGCTCTCGGTCGGCGAAGGGTTGCTGCGCATCGGTGTGGCCGGCCTCCTACATGCTCGCGGTGCTGTCGGGGATCGCGTGCGTCGGCCTATTCATCTCCACACGCACGGACTCGGGGCCGGGTGCCGCTGTCGCAACGATCGTGATCGCGATCGCGAGCCAGATCCTCGATCAGATCCCGAGCCTCGACGCGATCCACCCGTTCCTGCCGACGCACGGCTGGCTGGGGTTCACGGGGCTGTTCCGCTTCCCGATCGACTGGGAGCCCATGCGGGAGGGGCTGGTGGTGAGCGCCGCGTACACCGCGGTGTTCCTCACGCTGGCCGTCGCGGGATTCCGAAGGCGCGACGTCACGAGCTAGCCGGCCGGTCGCACCGCGCCGACGGTCTCAGGGCGCAGGTCGAGCTTTCGGAGCAGCTGCGCGTTCGCGGCGACCACGATGGTCGAAAGGCTCATGAAGACAGCGGCGAGCGCCGGACCGAGGACGATGCCGGCCCAGGAGAAGGCGCCGGCGGCCACGGGGATCGCGATCGCGTTGTACCCCGTCGCCCACGCCAGGTTCTGCAGCATCTTGCGGTAGCTGGCCTCGGACAGGCGTCGCACAAGGACCACGCCGCGCGGATCGTCGCTCGCGAGCACGACGCCCGCGGATTCGATCGCGACGTCGGTGCCCGCGCCGATCGCGATCCCGACGTCGGCCCTCGCCAACGCGGGCGCATCGTTCACGCCGTCGCCGACCATCGCAACGGAGAGGCCACGGGCCTTGAGCTCGGCCACCTTCGCGTCCTTGTCCTGGGGAAGGACCTCGGCCATGACCTCGTCGACGCCGAGCTCGGTGGCGACCGCGTCGGCGACGGGCGCGGCGTCGCCGGTGATCATGACGACGCGCACGTCCTCGCGCTGCAGGGCGCTCACTGCCTCGCGGGACTCCGGCCGGATCTCGTCCTCGAGCGCGATCGCGCCGAGGACCTCGCCGTCACGAACCACCGTGAGCACGGTGGATCCTCGCGCCGACCACTTCTCCACCGGTCCGATGAGCTCGGACGGCAGGTCGAGCCCGAGCTCGCGCAGCAGCGTGGGGCCGCCGACCGCGACGACGGCGCCGTCGACGGACGCCTGGACCCCCTTGCCCGTGAGCGAACGGAAGCCCGTGGCGCGCGGAAGGTCTCCCTGCTCCGCCGCGGCGACGACGACCGCGCGCGCGAGCGGGTGCTCGCTCTCGTGCTCCGCGGCGCCCGCGAGTCGCAGCACCATGTCCTGGTCCCCACCGACGGCGGCGACCTCGTGCACGGCGGGCTCGCCCCGCGTGAGGGTGCCGGTCTTGTCGAACAGCACCGCGTCGACCGTGCGCGTCCGCTCGAGAGCCAGCCGGTCCTTCACGAGGATGCCGGCTCGCGCCGACATGGCCGTCGAGATCGCGATCACCAGGGGGATCGCCAGGCCGAGCGCGTGCGGGCACGCGATGACGAGCACGGTGACCGTTCGCTCCACCGCCTGTCCCATGTTGCCCGCCAGGGCCCATCCCACGAACGTGATCGCGCCCACGCCGAGCGCGATCCAGAACAGCAGCGCGGCGGCGCGGTCGGCGAGAGCCTGTGCCCGCGACCGAGACGCCTGCGCCTCGGCCACCAGCCGCTGGATGCCCGCGAGCGTCGTCTCCGATCCCACGGCGCGCACCCGGATGCGTACCGAGGAGTCCGTGGCGACGGTGCCCGCCACGACCCGATCACCGGGCTCGCGTTCCACCGCCCGAGACTCCCCGGTGATCATCGACTCGTCGAACGAGGCCTGCCCCTCCTCGATCACGCCGTCGGCGGGGACGCGGCCACCCGATCGCACGAGCACGAGATCGCCGGGCTGCAGGCCCGAGACCGGAACCGAGCGGATCTCGTCGCCCTCCACGAGCTCGGCCTCATCGGGGAGGAGGGCTGCGAGGGCGTCCAGGGCGCTCGACGCCTGACCGAGGGCCTTCATCTCCTGCCAGTGGCCCAGCAGCATGACGTCGATCAACAGGGCGAGCTCCCACCAGAACTCGATGTCGAACCAGCCGAGCTCCGAAGCGGCGCTGGAGGCGAACGCCACGATGATCGCGAGGGTGATCAGGAGCATCATGCCCGGCTGTCGTTGCTTGACCTCCGCCCAGCCGCCCTTCAGGAACGGCATCCCCCCGTAGAGGAAGACCGCCGTTCCCAGCACGAACGGGATCCGGGCGGACCCCGGGAACGTGGGAGCGGTGAAGCCGAGCCACTCCTGGACCATGGGAGACCAGACCAGGACCGGGACGGTCATGAGAACGCTCAGCCAGAACCGGTCGCGGAACATCGCGACGCTGTGACCGGCGTGCTCGTCGTGTCCCGCGTGCTCGTCGTGACCGCTATGGGCGCCGTGCTCGGAGTGGTTCATGCGCGCCATGATACCCCCTGGGGGTATACGTCGAACCGCGCCGGGGATCCGCCGCTGCTAGCCGACGGCCTTGATGATGTCCTCGGAGAGCTGCGTGAACTGCTGGAGGTGGGCGACGCGATCGTTCTTGAGTCGCTCGACCAGCGCGTCGTACTCCTCGGACCGGCCCTGAGCCTCGTAGAGGGTTCGGGGCCGTAGCTTCTCGTGGTCCTCCAGGCCGGGGACGGACGTGGCCACCTGGTAGCCGAAGTCCGGATCCTCCTCGAAGGTGATCGACAGCTCCGCGATGCCCTTCACGCATGCCGACGTGTCCGGGATCCTCAGCTTCTTGGAGCGATCGTCGCCGTCCTTGCCGCCTACGCGGCCGGTGTTGAGCAGGTAGGTCTCGATGGGATGGGTCGCCAACAGCTCCAGGAGCCGGTTCCCCTGGAGCCCGTGGGGGAGAGGGAAGAACGGGTTCGTGCCGGGGACCCGGAGGAACTTGCCCTCCTCGGAGGCGCCTCCGGCCGACGTGCCCGTGGTCTCGCCCAGCATGAAGTACGCCGCCGCTTGTTCCTGGGAGAGCTTGGCGACCGCCGGGATGAGGTTCTCGTTCCGGTTGAGGATCAACAGGTAGTCCACGGTGCCAAGGTTGCGCGCATCCTCGTGGGCAAGCAGGTCGGTCATCGAGAAGACCGCGCGGCCGTTCTTCGTGTAGTTCTCGTTGTTGAAGTCGACCGTGCCGTCACCGTCCTGGTAGACGTTCTCCATGTAGGTGGTGGGCTTGACCACCGCGCCGTGGATCGAGGGCTCGAGCTCGGGATCGAGCGCGAAGGTCTTCGCGAAGCAGCCGTTCTCGGTGCCGTACGCCTTGCCGCCGGGCATCAGGCCCACGAAGTCGTCCTGGACCGGCTTCGAACCGTTCTGCGTCGTGAAGGTCGTCGTCGTCTTGCCGGTGCCCGACAGCCCGATGATCATGAAGACCTTGTCGCCGTCGGCGGTCGGGATGACCTTGAGGCCCGCATGGAGCGCGAGGCCGCCCTTGTTGTAGACGATGTCGTTCCACATGCGCAGGCCGCCCTTCTTCGACTCACCGAAGTAGTCGGAGTTCAGGACGCGAGTGACGTACTTGTCCAGGTCGACCGCGATGACCCGGTCGTCGGGGTAGCCACCGGCCTTCAGGCCGGGCGTGTAGATGACCTGCACCTGCGGCTCTTCGCCGTCATCGCGATCGAAGTAGAGTTTCTGCTGCATCCCCGCGATGTTGGCGTAGCGCTTCTCCATGAGCAGGCGGGCGGACGAGCGCATGTCGGGGTCGTTGCCGATGAAGCCGTCGATCTGGATCATGTCGTTCTCGGCGATGTAGGCGTCCTGCAGCGCCGCGATCTCATCGTATGACGCTCGCGTCATGGTCTTGCCGCTGGACTCGCGGCCGACGACGTACGTGCTGGCGGCGCTGCGCGAGAGAACCTGTGTCTGTGTGTTGGTGTTGCCGAACTCGGAGAGCCGCGTCTCGGGCATCTCCTCGGTGAACGCCCGAAGTTGCGCAGGCGTGGGGTTCAGATGGGTCTCAGCCACGGGGGCCCTCCTCGTGCAGCGCGGCGCATCCGGATCGCCGTCGCGTACGGAATGGATAAGGTCCGAGGAGTCTATCGAACGAGGGGAGCCGATCCGGGCTCGGTTCGGCGGGAGATCGGCCCGCCCGACTGTACGGAACGGATGAACCGGTTGGACATCTCCGAACTCGAGCTCGTCGCGGCGATCCGCAAGGTGCTCTCGGGGACCGGCCCCGAGGTGCGTGTCGGCGTGGGGGACGATGCGGCCGTCGTCGCACCCGGTTCGGGGGAGCTGGTGCTCACGACCGACGAGCTGGTCGAAGGCTCGCACTTCCTCCGCCGCGTCACCGCCGCGAGGGACCTGGGTACAAGGCCGTGATCGTCACCCTGAGCGACATCGCCGCGATGGCGGCCAGCCCCCGATATGCGCTGTGCTCGCTGACGCTGTCCGAACGGGTCGACGCCGCCTGGGCGATGGAGCTCTTCGGCGGGATCCGGGACGCCTGCGACGAGCACGCGCTGTGGCTGGTCGGGGGCGACCTGACACGGGGATCGGAGATCTCGATCGCCGTCACCGCCGTCGGCGAGGTGGCGCCGGGGAGAGCGGTCACCCGGTCGGGCGCAACGCCGGGCGACGTGATCGTGGTGACGGGCTCGCTCGGGGGCGCGGCGGCGGGTCGCCGGATCGTGGAGGGGTCCGATCCTCGCGGGCTCAGGCCCGCCGAACGCGACGCGGTGGGGCGGTTCGTGCGCCCGGCCGCCCGCATCGGCGAGGCCGCGCTGCTCGCGGCCGGCTATCTCACGGCGATGATCGACCTGTCGGACGGGCTCACGATGGATCTCGCTCGCGTGTGCGAGGCGAGCGGCGTGGGCGCGGAGATCAGGCTGGCGTCGCTCCCGATCCACGACACCGCGACGCGCGAGGACGCGCTGGGAGGAGGGGAGGACTACGAGTTGCTGGCCACCGTTGGTCCCGAGTCCTCGGAGGCGACGATCGCGGCGGTGCGGGACACCTTCGGGATCGAGGTGACACGCATCGGGGTCATCACCGAACTGCCGGGGCTGACGGGGATCGGGGAGGACGGGAGCCCGCGGAGCTTGCCCGCCACTGGATGGGATCCGTTCGTCTGAATCGGTCCCGGGGGTTCGGGTCCTAGGAACGCGCGCGCTGCGGGATGCGCGTGACCTTGCCTGCCTTGATGCACGACGTGCACGCGTGCACGCGTGTGGGCGAGCCGTCGACCAACGCACGAACGCGCTGGATGTTGGGGTCCCAACGCCGGTTGTTCCGCTTGTGCGAGAACGAGACCGACTTCCCGAAGAACGGCTTCTTGCCGCAGACATCACAGACAGCTGCCATAGCTCGACGAGGCTACCAGACGATCTGGAGCTCCCAGACGTTCAGGGCGAGATCGCGGCCAGGTTGCGGTCCAGGTCCTCTGCGCCGATCTCGCCCACCACCTTACCCGCCTCGGCGCCGTCGGACGCGTAGAACGCGGTGACGGGTGGCCCGATCGCGTCCAGCTCCGTCAGGATGTCTCCGGCCGGATCGAAGACGCTCGGGTACGGGATCGAATACTCGCGCACGAAGCCCTCGGCTCCCTCGCGGGAATCTTGCACGTTCACCCCGACGAACTGGACGTCCGGGTGCCTGCGCGCCGCACTTGTCAGCATCGGCAGCTCCCGTTCGCACGGGCCGCACCACGACGCCCACAGGTTGACCACGACCGGGGTCCCCTCCAGCTGCGCCAACAGCTCCCGGAATCCCTCTGCGTCGATCGGCGGCAGCGCGTCGGTCGTCGTGGGAAGCAGCGACGCTGGCTCGACCACGAGAGCAGGGGAGCCTTGCGCGGGCGCCGGCGTCTCCGCGGCGGTGGGGCCTGTGCACGCGGTCGCGGCAACCGTGAGCACGGCCGTCGCGAACGACGCGAGCGCGTAGTGGGAACGCTGGGAAGACATGCCACCCATGGTAGAACCGGGGCAGATGACGACACGCGACACGCGGTTGACGCTGGACTCGCCGGTGACCCGGATCGACGGGAAGATCGCAGCCCGGACCGCGGGTCGAAAGCGAAAGGCTGTGACCCCGCCCACCGCCGCCGAGGTCTTGGCGCAGGCGTTCGACATCGAGACGGTGGGCGACCTTCTCCACCACTATCCGCGCCGCTACATCGACCGTTCACGCGTGGAGACGATCCGCGGGATGAAGATCGGCGCCTACGTCACGGTCATCGCCCGGGTGCACAAGGTGGCCAGACGCCAGACACGGCGCCACCAGACGATGGTGACGGTCACGATCGCCGACGGCACCGGCTACCTGGACCTCACCTTCTTCAACCAGCCGTGGATCGCGAACCAGTACAGGACGGGCCAGGAGGTCGCGGTCTCCGGCGTCGCCACCATGTACGGGCGAAGGTTGCAGCTGTCGAACCAGGAGGTCGAGCTGCTGCGTGGCGACGAGGCCGACCTGGTGCACACCGGTCGTATCACCCCCGTGCACAGGGCCTCCGAGGGCGTCACGACGCGCACGATCCGCGAGCTGATGCATCGGGCGCTCGAGCAGCTTCCCGGGGTCGAGGATCCCATGCCGCCCGACCTGATCGAGGCCGAGTCGCTCGGTTCCTACGACGCGGCGACCCGCGCCATCCACTTCCCTGCGGATGATCGGGCGCTTGCGTCCGCGCGGGAGCGGCTGAAGTTCGACGAGCTGTTCACGCTCGAGCTGGGGGTGGCGTTCCGCAAGCATCGGGTCGAGGCCGAGCAGGAAGGGATCGCGCATCAGCCAGGGGGCGCGCTCACGGACCGCCTGCTCGCGACCCTTCCGTTCGAGCCCACGGACGCTCAACGCCGCGCGATGGCCGAGATCGGCGGGGCCATGGCGCGCCCCCGTCCCATGAACGTCCTGCTCCAGGGCGACGTGGGCTCGGGCAAGACCCTCGTGGCGGTGTATGCGGCCCTGATCGCGATCGGGTCTGGGCACCAGGCCGCGATCATGGCGCCCACCGAGGTCCTGGCCGGCCAGCACCTCCGCTCGGTCACCGAGCTGCTGGAAGGCGTCGGGGGCGTGCCATACCTGGAGCTGGCCGTCGCGAGGCCCTCCGGAGGGCCCGACGGGCAGACCTCGCTCCTCGACGGCTTGGACGAGTCCGACCCCGAGCCCGATGAGCCCGGCGAAGGGCCCCTGGTGACCTACGCGATGCTCACCGCGTCGGTGACGGGCAAGGATCGGCGGCGGGTGCTCGACGGCGTGGGCGACGGCGGCGTCGACCTCGTCGTGGGCACGCACGCCCTGGTGCAGGAATCGGTGACCTTCGACGACCTCTCGCTCGCGGTCGTGGACGAGCAGCATCGGTTCGGCCTGCACCAGCGGAGCGCCCTGAAGTCCAAGGGAGGTGAGGCGGACGTCCTGATCATGACGGCGACACCGATCCCGCGGACGCTCGCCCTCACCTACTACGGCGACCTCGACGTCGTCGTGCTCGACGAGATGCCCGAAGGCCGGGAACCGATCGAGACCCGCGCCGTGCGCACCGGAGACCAGCGCGCCGCCTCCTACGACCTCGTGCGTGCCGAGGTCGCCCAGGGACGCCAGGCGTTCGTCGTGTGCGCTGCCATCGACGAGGGGAACAAGACGCAGGTCAAGGCCGCCGAGGCCGAGGCGGAGCGGCTGGCCACCCAGGTGTTCCCGGACCTTCGGATCGAACTGCTCCACGGCCGGATGCGACCGAAGGACAAGGAGGCGATCATGGAACGCTTCCGGTCCGGGGAGTCCGACCTGCTGATCTCCACGACGGTGATAGAGGTGGGGGTCGACGTCCCCAACGCCACGGTGATGTTGGTCGAGAACGCCGAGCGATTCGGGCTGGCCCAGCTCCATCAGCTGCGTGGCCGCATCGGCCGCGGCACGCACCGATCCTTCTGCGTGCTGTTCGACGAGGCCGGCGAGGAAAACCTGGAGGCGCGAGCCCGGATCGACGCGATGGTGCGCACGACCGACGGGTTCGAGCTCGCCGATCAGGACCTCGAACTGCGGGGCGAAGGCACGCTGTTCGACACGAAGCAGTCGGGCATGCCGGACCTTCGCCTGGCGCGGCTCGCCGACGATATGGACCTGGTCAAGCGCGCCCGTTTCCGCGCGTTCGCCTTGATCGACCGGGACCCCCGGCTCGAGCGTCATCCCGAGCTGCTAGCCGAGCTTCGGCATCGATTCGAACGCTCGATCGACTGGCTCTTCCGCTCGTAGGCTCCGAGCATGCGCATCGTCACGGGTTCCGCGAAGGGCGTGCGCCTGGCGCCCGTCCCCGACGGGGTACGGCCTCTCTCCGACCGGGCACGTGAAGGTCTCTTCTCCAGCCTGGGACCGCATGCGGTTCAGGACGCCGCAGTGCTCGACCTGTACGCGGGAACCGGCGCCGTCGGGATAGAGGCCCTCTCCCGGGGCGCGGCGCGCGCGACCTTCGTGGATCGATCGGCAGGTGCGGCCACCACGATCCACCGGAACCTGGACCTCACACGCCTGGCCGGCGACGCCACGGTCGAGATCGCCGATGTGGTGCGATTCCTTGCCAGGCAGGACGAGCCGGGCGCCCCCTTCGATCTGGTCTTCTGTGACCCGCCCTACGAGATCGGTGGATCGGACCTGAATCCCGTCCTGCAGGAGCTGGCTGCCCGCTGGGTCGCGGAGGCCGGCTCCTCACTGGTCCTCACGAGGGGCGATAGGAGTTCCATGCCTGTCATTCCGGTACACTGGGCGATCGCGAGGGAGCTGCGCTACGGCGACAGCCTCGTGATCCTGATCCGGCCAGAATGACTGCTACGGAACGCGCCATCGCGAGCGCGGAGCCAGACTCGGAGGTTGCATGGGTTTGACCGCCCTGTGTCCGGGGACGTTCGACCCCGTCACCAACGGCCATCTCGACATCATCGGGCGCGCCAGCGAGACGTTCGACACGGTCGTCGTCGCCGTGCTCCAGAACCCCGCGAAACAACCGCTCTTCGGGCTCGACGAGCGTGTCGAGATGCTCGAGGAGGCCTGCTCGACCTTGTCCAACGTCCGGGTCGCCGCCTTCGAAGGGTTGCTGGTGGAGTTCGCCAGGTCTCAGGGCGGCGCGGTCATCGTGAAGGGGTTACGCGCGGTGTCCGACTACGAGGTCGAGATCCAGATGGCGCAGATGAACCACCGCCTGGGGCGCGTGGAGACGCTGTTGATGCCGACCAACCCCAAGTGGTCGTTCCTGTCGTCCTCGTTGGTCAAGGAGGTCGCTCGCTTCGGAGGCGACGTCGAGGGCCTCGTGCCGGACCCGGTGAACAAGCGCCTGCTCGACCGTCTGGCGGAGGGCTGAGATGGACATCACCGCCCGCATCAACCAGTTGGACGAGCTCGTCCGCGAAGCGAAGGCCATGCCGCTGTCCTCCTCGGTGCTCGTCAACCGCGACGAGGTGCTGGAGCTCATCGCCGAGATGCAGGAATCGCTTCCCGACGAGATCAAACAGGCCCGCTGGATCGTGAAGGACCGCGAGGACCTCCTCATCAAGGCCAAGGCCGACGGCGAGGCCCTCGTGGCCGCCGCCCATGACGAGCAGCTGAAGATGGCGCGCCAGGAGGCGGTGGTCGCGCGCGCCAACGAGGAAGCGGACCGGATCGTGGCCGAGGCCGATGCGCAGACCAAGGCGATGCGCAAGGAGGCCGAGGAGTACGTCGACGGCAAGTTGGCGCAGTTCGAGATCGGGCTGCGGCGGATCCTGGAAGATTCGCAGGCCGCCTCCAAGGCGTTGGCCAAGACGCTCGATCAGGTCGAGGTGGGTCGCGACAAGCTCCGTACACCCGGGACTGCCGCCGAGCAGGAGTTCGGCGAGTCCGTGCGGGAGCCCCGCGACACCGAGCTGTTCGATGAGGAGGGGTCGTGACCCTTTCCGCGATCGACGTTCGCGACCTCGTGGGTCAGCCCGGAAGCTCGCGGCGGGTGCGCATCGCCGGCACGCTCGACCAGCTGGGCACCGAGCTGGCGCGGGTCCGCGAAGACGATCGGATCGAAGGCGACCTCCTCTTGGAATCTCTCGTGGAAGGCGTGCTCGTGTCGGGAACGCTCAGCGGCAACATGGCGCTGCGGTGTGCGCGGTGCCTGAAGGACTTCGAGCAACCATTCGATGTCGAGGTGCACGAGATGTTCGTGCCTGCGCCCGACGAGGACACCGACGACTACCTCCTGGACCCCGAGGGGCAGATCGAGCCGGAGCAGATGGTCCGAGACGCGGTCGGTGTCGAGCTCCCGTTCTCGCCACTGTGCCGCCCCGACTGCCAGGGACTGTGCCCGGTGTGCGGGGGCGACCGCAACCTCGGCGAGTGCCCCGGGAACCATCCGAGCACCGATCCCCGATGGGCGGGGCTCGAGCAACTCCTTCACCACATGGATCAGAACTAGAACCCAGGAACGACCGAAGAAGGGAACGTCTCATGGCCGTACCGAAGAAGAAGCAGAGCAAGTCCCGAAGCGCCCGGCGAGCCGCGAACTGGAAGGCGAGCGCGCCGTCCTACGCCGAGTGCCCGCAGTGCAAGCAGCCCAAGCTCTCCCACCGCGTGTGCGCGAACTGCGGGTACTACGCCGGCCGGCAGGCGGTCGAGGTCGAGTAACGCACGTGGCCGACGCCCACGTGCAGACCACGCCCGAAGCCCTCGACCGTTCCCTCGGGCTCACCTTTCGCGACGCCTCGCTCCGCGAGGCGGCCCTCACCCACCGTTCCTACGCGTTCGAACGCGGTCTCGTCGTCACGAACGAGCGCCTCGAGTTCCTGGGCGACTCGGTCCTGGGGGTGGTCGTGACCGACATGGCCTACCGGGCCTATCCGGAGCTTCCGGAGGGTTCGCTCGCGAAGCTGCGCGCGGCCATCGTGAACATGTCGGCGCTCGCCGACGTCGCCCGCCAGCTGGACCTGGGCCGGTTGGTGCTTCTCGGCAAGGGAGAGGAACAGAGCGGCGGCCGTGACAAGTCCAGCATCCTGGCCGACGCGCTGGAGGCCGTATTCGGCGCGGTGTATCTGGACCTCGGCCTTCAGGTCGCTACCGAGCTGATCGAGCGCCTGTTCCGCCCCCGCATGGAGGCCTACATGCGGGGCGAAGGCGACCGCGACCACAAGACGCTCCTGCAGGAGCTCGCATCGCAGGAGCTGCACGTGATGCCCGAGTACCGGTTGCAGGAACGAGGCCCCGATCACGAGAAGGAGTTCACGGCCACCGTCCACCTGGGTGGGGAACCGATGGGGACCGGCACGGGCCGTTCCAAGAAGGAAGCCGAACAGCAGGCGGCTCGGGAGGCGTATGCGCGCATCTCCGAAGGCCTGACCGAGCGCACGTCGGGGACGGAGGGGGACTGAACGTGGAGCTTCCGGAGGTCGAAGTGATGCGCCGCGACATGGAGAAGGACGTCGTCGGCAGGCGGATCAAGGACGTGGAGGTCAAGAGCTCGAAGAACGCGATGCGCGCGATCCGCCGCCACAAGACGCGCAAGGACTTCACCACCAGGATGACCGGCCGCAAGATCGCCAAGATCGAACGGCGCGGCAAGTACCTGCTCCTCACCCTCGACTCCGGCGACGTGCTGGTGACCCACTTCGGCATGAGCGGCCGCTTCTTCCGCGGAACCGGCCGGGTCGCGATGGCGCCGCACACCCAGGTCGTATTCACGTTCCAGCAGGGCGGCGACCTGCGGTTCATCGACCCCCGGACGTTCGGCGAGATGTTCGTGACGTCGGCCGACGACCTGGGCAAGGTCAAGGAGCTGCAGCATCTGGCGATCGATCCGCTCGACCAGGTGTTCACGTGGCCCACGTTCCAATACCTGCTCGCCCAGCGCGGGGCGAAGATGAAGACCCTGCTGATGGATCAGAAGTTCATCAGCGGGCTCGGGAACATCTACTCCGACGAGGTGCTGTTCCATGCGGGCCTGCGCTACGACCGCATGAGCGACACCCTCAGCTCCCAGGAGGTGCGGCGCTTGTATCGCGCGATCCAGGAGATCCTGCAGGACTCGATCAAGCTCCGCGGCACCACCCTTGAGGACGAGGCCTACGTCGACCTGTTCGGCAAGCCGGGGGAGTACGGGACGGAGCTCAAGGTCTACGGGCGCCAGGGTCTTCCCTGCCGCCGATGCCGCACGCCCATCGCGACGATCCGGATCGGCCAGCGCACCTCGTTCTTCTGTCCGCAGTGCCAGAGCTAGTCCGGGCTCACAGGACCTCGGCGCCCGCGTCGTGCATGCGCGAGATCGCGTGCTCGCCGTCCCCTGGGGCCCGGTCGACGGCCCGGATCGCGTTCGACACGACCTGCACCGGGTAGCCACGGAGCCGCGCGTCCAGCACGGTCTCGACGACGCAGTAATCCGTGGCCAGGCCGCAGATCACCAGGCGTTCGACGTTCGCCGCCTGCAGCATCTCGTGCAGGACGGTGTCGTCGACGTCGCCGCTCTCCGGGTCTCGCACGCTGAACCCCGAGTACCCGTCGCGCCCGTCGACGCCCTTGCGCACGACCTCGCCACTCTCGACGTCGAGCCGGGGATGGAACGCCGCGCCCCACGTGTCGTGCACACAGTGGACCGGCCAGATGCCTCCATCCTGCACGAAGTGCGGCGTGTGCTCCGGATGCCAATCCTGGGTGTAGAGGACGGTGGCGCTGCCGCGGACGGCCTCGGAGATCTCCGCGTTCACGACCGGCACCACCAGCTCTCCTTGACGGACGTAGAGGCTCCCCGACGGGTCGGCGAAGTCGTTCTGCACGTCGACGGCGATGAGCGCAGTCCGGTCGTCATAGGTCGCCACGGGCCCGAGGGTACCGTCGGGCTGGCACGATGAGGTGATGCGTCGCATCCACGTCTCCATCGAAGGGCGCGTGCAGGGCGTGTTCTTCCGCGCCGAGTGTGTACGGCGGGCGAGGGAGCTCGAGATCGGCGGGTGGGTGCGGAACGCGCTGGACGGCCGCGTCGAGGCCGAGTTCGAGGGTCTCCACGACGCGGTCGAGGCCATGGTGGCCTGGTGCCGGCAGGGGCCTTCGATGGCCCGCGTCGAGCAGGTCGATGTCCGGGAGGAGCCTCCCATCGGCGAAACGTCATTCCGGGTCGTGCGCTGACCCGGCGGCACGGGCCGGAGGTCGCCTCCCGCATCCACCAGTCGGAATCACATCGCTGTTAGCATGCGCTCCGATGTTCCTCCGCTCGATCACGATCCGCGGGTTCAAGAGCTTCGCGGACAAGACGGTCCTGGAGTTCATCCCGGGCGTTTCCGTCATCGTGGGCCCGAACGGCTCGGGCAAGTCCAACCTCGTCGACGCCATCAGCTGGGTGCTCGGCGAGCAGGGAGCCCGCGCCCTGCGCGGCGGCAACATGGCCGACGTCATCTTCGCCGGCACCCCCTCGAGGCCCCCGCTGGGCATGGCGGAGGTGAAGCTCGTCATCGACAACACCGAGGGAAAGATCCCCGTGCCGATGAGCGAGATCGAGGTCTCCCGCACCATCTTCCGCTCGGGTGAGAGCGAGTACCGGATCAACGCGCAGGTCGTCAGGCTGCTCGACGTCCAGGAGCTGCTGAGCGAGACGGGTATCGGCCGGGCGCTGCACACCGTGGTCGGACAGGGTCAGCTGGAGGAGGTCCTCAACGCCAAGCCCGAGGAACGACGCAAGTACATCGAGGAAGCCGCAGGCATCGCGAAACACCGCAAGCGCAAGGAGAGAGCCGAGCGCAAGCTCGCCGGCCTCGATCAGGATCTCCTGAGGCTGGCCGACGTTCTGTCCGAGCTGAAGCGCCAGCTGAAGCCGCTGCAGCAGCAGGCGCAGATGGCGCAGAAGCACGAGGCGCTCACCGCGGAAGCCGAGAGCCTGTCCCACCGCCTCGCGGCCGCCCGGCTGCGCGCGCTCGTGCGCGAGAAGGACCGGCGTCAGGGTGGGTGGGACGAGGGGCTACGCGAGCGGAGCGGCGCGCGGGAGAAGCTGGATTCCCTGGACGGCGAGGTACTCGCGGCTGCCGACGCCCGTGCCGCCGCCTCCCGTGCCCTCGCCGACGCCGAACAGGGCTTCCGCCAGAGCGCCTACGACCGCTCGCAGGCCGAGCAGGCCTTCCGAGAGGCGGTGTCGCAGGAGACCGCCGCCCGCCAGGAGCTCTCCACACAGGCAACACGGACCGCACGCCTGGAGGCGGTGGACCACGAGCTCGACCGCATCGGTTCGGAGCTATCGAGGGTCATCACCGAGCTCGAGCAGCGCGAGCGGGAGCTCGACGAGGCGGAGGCCGCGTTCCGCGAGGCCGAAGCCGAGCGCCGGGGCGTCGAGGAGGTCCGGCGCCGGATCGGCGAGAACGCCGCCGGCCGTCGCGCCGAGGTCGAGGCGCTCCAACGTTCGCTCGCCTCGAGCGAGCGCGAGCGAGAGCGGCTGGGCGCGGCGCTGTCGTCGGTGCGTGGACGGATCGGAGAGGTCGGATCCGAGCGCGATGGCCTGGAGGCCGAGATCGAGACGCTCGACGACGCCTCCGCTCCGATGAACGAGAAGCGAACCCAGCTGGAGGCCGAACGCAGGCAGCTCGCGGACAAGCTCGAGGAGCTCGAGGACATCAGACGCCGGCATGAGAGCCGCCGCGACCTTCTGGAGGCCCGGCGTCTGGACATCGAGGAGACCGCAGGGTCGCGATTCCTGAAGAGCCACAAGGGCCGGGCGATCGGATTGCTTCGCGACCTGGTGACGATCGAGCCGGGCCTCGAGCGCGCCCTGGTCGCGGCGCTCGGCCACCTCGCCGACGCCGTGGTCTACGCCGACGACGAGCGCGCGCTGGCCGACGTCGGAGACGGCAACGGGGCGATCCTCGCGATCTCCTCGGGCGGCCCGGTTCCGATCGGGCTGAAGGAGGAGCGAAAGCTGCTGAGCGAGGTCGAGGTTCAGCCGGCGGCCCGCGGCATCGTGTCCACGATCCTGCGCGACGTCTATCTCGCGTCCTCGGTGGAGGAGGCCGCCGAGAAGCAACGCGCGCATCGTGCCGCCTCGTTCGTGACTCCAAACGGTGTTCTGGTCGGGCCCGGAGTGATCCACACGGCGAGGGAGGCGGACGCCCGCGCGCGCGAGATCCGCGCGGAGCTCCAGGTCGTGGCCCACGATCTTTCGGCCACGATGCAGAGCCTGGCCCCGAAGCGGTCGCGGCTGGAGGAGATCGCGGGGGAGATCGACTTCCTCCGGGAGCAGGTCGATGCGGCGGATTCCGAGATCACCGCCGCGGCGGAGCGCCTCGGGCTGCTCGAACGAGACCTCAGTGGGCTCCGGAAGGAAGAGGAGCTGCACCAGCAGCGGGTGACGGCCTTGAACGAGGCCGTGATCCTCGCCGAGGAACGGCTCGCAGCGATCGGCCCCGTGAGCGACGAGGAGATGCCCGAGCTGCCGGCGATCCCGCAGCCCCCGGTCTCCGCGAGGGTTTCGGTCGAGACGCTTCGCCGCGACCGCATCGCGCACGACGCCCGTCTCGCTCAACTGCGGTCGGAGCGGGAGGAGCTCGCTGCGCACGACCCGGTGCAGCTGCGGCTGGGACTCGAGGCGGCCGAAGGCTCGAGAGCCCGGGCGGAGGCGGCCGTCGCTGCCGCGGAGGAGGCGGCCATCGCGTCCACGGTCGGACGGGACGCGGCGGCCGAGGCCGAGCGCCTCGCCGCAGAGGCTGAGGCGGGCATCAACAAGGCTTGGCGCGACGCCTCCACCGAGCTCGACCGGCTGCGCGAAGCCTACGAGGGCGAGGATCGGCTCCGCGGTGACATCGAGCGACGGATCCGCGAAGCCGAGCGGTTGATCGCCGAGGGGCACATGGCCGACCCGCAGGAGCTGCTCGCGAGCCTGAGCGAGGACGACACGGTGGAGACCCTGGAGAAACGATCCGAGCTCGTGCAGCGACGCCTCGCGCTGCTCGGCCGCGTCAACCTGCTCGCGACCGGCGAGCTCGAGTCCATGCAGGAACGGCACGACTTCATGCAGCGCGAGCTCGACGACGTGAAGAACGCCCGCCGCGACCTTCTCGAGGTGCTCGTGAAGGTCGACCGGGAGATCATCGAGACGTTCACCACCGCCTATCGCGACGTGGCCTTGCAGTTCGAGCGGTTGGTCGCCGAGCTGTTCCCGGGTGGCGACGGCCGGTTGGTGTTGACAGACCCCGCGGAGCCGCTCACCAGCGGCATCGAGATCGAGGCCAGTCCCGGTCGCAAGCGCGTGAAGCGTATCTCCTTGCTCTCGGGCGGCGAGCGGTCGCTCGCAGCAATGGCGTTCCTGTTCGCCATCTTCACCGCGCGGCCGTCTCCCTTCTACCTGATGGACGAGGTCGAGCCCGCCCTCGACGACGTGAACCTGCACCGATTCCTGCGCCTCACCGAGGGGTTCGCACGCGAGTCCCAGGTGCTGATCGTCACCCACCAGAAGCGCACGATGGAGATCGCCGGCATGATGTACGGCATCTCCCTGAACAAGGACGGCACGACCAAGGTCGTCGCCCAGCGCCTCGAGCACACAACGCCGATCGAGGCCGACGCGCGCTTGGAGGGAGATTCCGCGACGCCCGACCCCGTGGAACAGCCAGTCGAGGTGCCGGAAGCCGAGCCGGTCAGCTAGCCTGCGCGCATGGAGTGGTACGTCTTCGTCTTCGCGGTCCTCGCCGTGCTGTTGGTCGTCGCGTTCTTCGCGCTCCGCAGCAGGAGAGGCGAGGAGATGCGCGAGCTCGAGCGCCACACGCCGCACACGGGCCAAGGGCACGTGCGCGCGCCGGTCGTTGACCATCCGGCCGAACAGAAGCACGCCCCGGCCCACCACGAGCCGGGGGCCTCCGGTGGCGTGTTCCGCAAGGAGGGGTTGGGCGCCAAGGTCAAAGAGCTCTTCCGCCGCGGCTCCGGCGACCAGACCTGGAAGGAGCTGGAGGACCTGTTGGTCAAGGCCGACGTGGGCCCGACGGCGTCGGCGGATCTGGTCCGGCGCGTGAAGGCCACGTTCTCCCATGGCGCCGACCCGGTCGGACTGCTCTCGGGGGAGATCGAGGCGATCCTCGGCCCCGACGAGCCGCTGCGCCTTCCCGCGGGGCGCACTGGTGTGATCATGGTGGTCGGCGTGAACGGCACCGGCAAGACCACCACGATCGGCAAGCTCGCGAAGCGGTTGGTCTCCGAGGGTCAGCAGGTCAGCCTCGCGGCGGCGGATACGTTCCGCGCGGCGGCGGGCGAGCAGCTCGAGGTCTGGGGCCAGCGCGCCGGAGCCCATGTCGTGAGCCAGGATCGCGGCGCCGATCCCGGAGCTGTGGCCTTCGACGCCGTCAAGTCGGCGAAGGCACGAGGGGCCGACGTGTTGATCGTCGACACGGCGGGAAGGCTGCACACGCAGGCGCCGTTGATGGACGAGCTGGGCAAGGTGAAGCGGGTGATCGAGAAGGCCGGAGCCGGCGTTGACGAGACGTTGCTCGTCCTCGACGCGCAGACGGGGCAGAACGGGATCGCGCAGGCGCGCGCCTTCACCGATGCGGTGGACGTCTCCGGAGTCGTCCTCACCAAGCTCGACGGCTCCGCCAAGGGCGGCATCGTGCTCGCCGTTCGCGAGGAGCTGGGCGTGCCGGTCCGGTTCGTGGGCGTCGGGGAGGGAGCCGACGACCTGCGTCCCTTCGAGGCTCGGATGTTCTCCGAGCGGCTGCTGTCGAGCTAGGAGGCGTGTCGATCGGTGGACGAGGGCACCACGATCCTCATCGTCGAGGACCATCCCACGATGCGCGAGGCGATGCGTCTGGTCCTCGAAGGCGAGGGCTTCGTGATCGAGGAGGCGGCCGATGGCCTGACCGCGCTCGCGCTCCTTCGCACCGACCCCCCGGACCTGGTGTTCCTTGACATGAACATCCCCGGTTCCAGCGGAGCGGAGGTCCTCGCGAAGATCAAGGAGGATCCGGCGACGGCGTCCGTGCGGGTGATCATCGTGACCGCGGACGGCGAGGAAGGGCGAGAGTCGGCCTTGGCGATGGGCGCGGACGAATACTTCACCAAGCCGTTCAGCCCCATCACGCTGTTGCAGACGGTGGAACGGGTGCTGGGCGCGCCTCCACCGGAAGGGTGATGGAGAAGGTCGACCCGCCACCACGCGTGGACTCGGCCGTGACCTCGCCACCCATCGCACCCACCATCTCTCGCGTGACCGACAGCCCCAACCCCGAACCCTCCGCCGTCCGCGCGCCCTCCTTGGTCCGGTAGAAGAGCTCGAAGACCCTTCCCAGCTCATCGGGCGCGATCCCGACGCCGTCGTCGATCACGGAGAACCGCACCCGGTCGCCGGCCGCCGGTTCCACGGCCAGCACGACGGGCCGGTCTTCGGCCGAGTACTTGAGCGCGTTCGTGAGCAGGTTGGTGAGCGCCTGCCCCAACCGGAGCGGGTCTGCGACCAGGCGAGGCGGGGCGTCCTCGGCGACGCGGATCACGACGCGCTCGCCGCCGGGGAGGTCGCGGGCCAAGGTCTCCAGCGTGGGGATCAGCACGATCGTCTCTGGTTCGAGGGCCACGTTGTCTGCATCGAGGCTGGTCATGGTGACCAGGTCCTCGGTGAGCCTGATCAGGCGGTCGGTCTGCACGCTGATGACGCCCAGGAACTCCGCGACCTCCTCCTCCGTGAGCTCGTCCCCTCGCCGCCGCAGCACGTCCACGAAACCGCGGATCGCGGCCAGAGGCGCCCGCATCTCGTGGCTGGTGACGGCGACCAGGTCGAGCTGTCGAAGATCGGGTTCAGGCATGCCTCGCAGATCCCCCTCGGAGTTCCCCCGGGTAGAATCCTACGTCCCATGTTCGATTCGCTGACGGAACGTCTCGACCGCACCTTCAAGAAGCTGCGGTCCAAGGGAAAGCTCCATCCCAAGCAGGTCGACAACGCGCTGGATGACATGCGGAACGCGCTGTTGGAGGCCGACGTCGCGGTCGAGGTCGCCGACGACCTCCTGGCGCGCGTGAGGGAGCGATCCTTGTCCGAAGAGGTCATGAAGAGCCTGACGCCCGGCCAGCAGATCGTGAAGGTGGTCGATGAGGAGCTCACCGTCACCCTGGGAGGTGAGCACCATCCGTTCGAGCTGGGCGGCGCACGTCCCGCCGTCATCATGATGGCGGGGGTCCAGGGTTCCGGGAAGACGACGGCCTGCGCCAAGCTCGCGAAGCAGCTGAAGGGAAAGGGCAAGCGCCCGCTCCTGATCGCCGCCGACCTGGAGCGGCCCGCGGCGGTGGAGCAGCTCAGGACGCTCGGCCATGAGACCGGTGTCCCGGTCTGGTCGGAAGGCAAGGATCCGGTCAAGGTCGCCAAGCAGGGACTGAAGGAGGCCGACCGGCAGAACGCCGACGTGGTGATCATCGACACCGCGGGCCGCCTTCACGTCGACCCGGAGATGATGCGGCAGGCGCGCAAGATCAGGGACGTCACGAAGCCTCATCACGTCCTGATGGCGGCCGACGCCATGACGGGCCAGGACGCCGTCGTGCAGGCGCGCGAGTTCATGCGCGAGGTCGACACCACAGGGTTCATCCTCACTAAGCTCGACGGCGACGCACGAGGGGGCGCCGCCCTCTCGATCACGGCGGTCACCGGCAAACCGGTGTTCTTCGTGGGCACGGGCGAGAAGCCCGACGACCTCGAACCGTTCTATCCGGACCGCATGGCGGGAAGGATCCTCGGCATGGGCGATGTCCTCACCCTGATCGACAAGGCCAAGGAGACGCTCGACGCCGACGAGGCGCAGAGAGCCGCCGAGAACCTGATGAAGGGCCAGTTCACGTTCGAGGACTTCCTGGACCAGCTTCGCCAGGTGCAGAAGCTCGGATCGATGGGCGATCTGATGAAGATGTTGCCTGGTGTTCCGGGCGGCAAGAACCAGCTGAAGGAGATGGCCGACGCGATCGACGACGGCGAGCTGCGACGAGCCGAGGCGATGATCCTGTCCATGACCCCGGCTGAGCGACGCGAACCCGGTATCATCTCCGGGTCCCGCCGCCTGCGGATCGCCAACGGGTCCGGGGCCACGACCGCCGACGTCAACTCGCTCCTCAAGGACTTCGAGGGTGCGAGGAAGATGATGCGGTCCATGGCGGGGGGCAAGCGCATCCCGGGCGCGTTACGAGTTCCCTCGGCGAAGCTGCCGAAGCGCTAGCCGACGAAACGCACGAGCACGCGAAGGAAGAGGAAGAAGGATGTCGACACGGATCCGGCTGCGACGCATGGGCGCGAACAAGCGACCCTTCTACCGCGTCGTGGTGGCCGACCAGCGGAGCCCCCGCGACGGCCGCTTCATCGAGAACATCGGCAAGTACCACCCGCTCGAAGACCCGTCGTTGATCGAGATCGACGAGGACCGCGCGCTGCACTGGCTGCGCGTGGGTGCGCAGCCCTCGGATCAGGTCCGGAACCTCATGGTGAAGGTCGGCATCTGGGAGAAGTTCGCCGTCGAGCGGCCCGCCGTGGCGGCCCAGGTGAAGGTCCGCGAGGCCAAGGCCGAGACGCCGAAGCTCTCGAAGAAGGCGGCCGCGAAGGCGGCCGCAGCCACAGAGGAGGAGGCGTCCGCTCCCGCCCCTACGGAACAGGCCGCTCCCGCCGCTACGGAAGAGCCGGCCGCGGAGCCGCCCGTTTCCACCGACGAGGCTCCCGAGGCTTCCAAGGCCGAGGCCTCGGAGGAGTAGCGGTGAAGGAGCTCGTCGAGTTCCTCGCCCGAGGATTGGTCGACGACCCCGATTCTGTGGCGGTGTCGGAGTCGGTCGACGATCGCGGACTGCTCGTCACGTTGCACGTTGCCCCCGACGACATGGGCAAGGTCATCGGCCGGGGCGGACGCACCGCGAAGGCGATCCGGGCGGTCGTGCGAGCCGCGGCCACGCGCCAGGGCACCAACGCTTACGTCGACATCGCGGACTAGGGTGGGCGAGCCGGCCGTCGTTGTCGGCGCCGTCACGAAGGCCCATGGACTGCGGGGCGAGGTCGGCGTCCAGGTCCGGTCCGACAATCCCGAGCGATTCGCTCCGGGTTCCCACGTGTTCCTCGCCGAAGGCAGGCGGCTCACCGTCGAGCGGGCGCATGCTCACGGGAAGGCGCTCCTGGTCAAGTTCACGGAGATCGCCGATCGAGCGGAGGCGGAGGGCCTCCGAGGCCAGGAGCTTCAGGTGCCGGAGAGCTGGTTGCCTCCGCTCCCCGACGGAGAATACTGGCCGTTCCAGATCCACGGATGCAGGGTCACCACCGAGTCGGGCCGTGAGCTGGGCACCGTCGCCGAGATCGTTCCGAACCCGGCCAACGATCTGTGGATCGCTCGCGACGACACCGGCACCGAGACCCTGATCCCGGCGCTGAACGAGATCATCGCCCTCGTCGACGTGGGGGCCAAGCGCATCCTCGTCCGCGATCTTCCAGGCCTCACCGCCCCCGACGAGGACTGACGGGGTCGCGCGGCGGCGCGTAGGGTCGGAGCGTGCGGATCGACGTCTTCACGATCTTCCCCAAGATCCTGGAGGGCCCGCTGCGCGAGAGCCTGCTGGGCAAGGCGATCGCGGACCGGCGTCGTACAGGTTTGGCTCCACGATATCCGCGGGTTCACGACCGACGCACCATCATCAGGTCGACGACGCATCGTTCGGCGGCGGCCCCGGCATGGTCATGAAGCCCGAGCCGGTGTTCGCGGCGGTCGAGTCGCTCGACCCGGACAGGGGACGCGTCATCCTGTTGTCCCCGGCCGGTCGCCGGCTCGATCAGGCGTTGGTCCGTGAGCTCGCTTCCGAACAGCACCTGACGTTGATCTGCGGCCGTTACGAGGGGATCGACGAACGCGTCGTCGACGGGCTCCCCGCGGACGAAGTCTCGATCGGCGACTTCGTCCTGTCCGGCGGCGAGGTTCCCGCGCTCGTCCTGATCGAGGCCGTCACGCGCCTGATCCCCGGTGTGATCGGCAAGGAGGGATCCCACGAGCGGGACTCCTTCACCGAGCCGGACCTGCTCGATCACCCGCACTACACGCGCCCACGGGAGTTCCGGGGGATGGTCGTTCCCGACGTCCTGTTGTCGGGCAACCACGCCGAGATCGAGGCGTGGCGACGCGAGGCCTCCGAGGCGAAGACCCGCAGGAATCGCCCGGACCTGCGCTGATCCTCGGGAAGGGCCGCCGCGGCGGCGCTGGTATCATCGTCAGCCGTTGCCATGAACGAGACCACCCTCATCGAGCAGTCCTTCCTGCGTGCCGACGTGCCCGATTTCCGGCCGGGCGACACCGTCAAGGTGCACGTCCGCGTGGTGGAGGGTAACCGAGAACGCGTCCAGGTGTTCCAGGGCGTCGTGATCCGGCGTCAAGGGGGCAGCATCCGCGAGACATTCACGGTTCGCAAGATCTCCTTCGGCGTCGGCGTCGAGAGGACGTTCCCCGTCCATTCGCCCTCGATCGCCAAGCTCGAGGTCATCTCCCGAGGCGCAGTGCGCCGAGCCAAGCTCTACTACCTCCGCGATCTGCGTGGCAAGAAGGCCCGGATCAAGGAGCGCCGGATCGACGACGCGAAGCTCGCCGCCATGGAGGCGGCGGTCGCCGCCCGGGCGGCCGACGCCGATGAGGCCGTCCCCGAAGAGCCCGAGGAGTCTGCGGATCTCGCCGAGGTAGTCCCTGAGGCCGAGACCGAGGTGGACAGCTCGACGCGAGGCCGAGGCTGCCGTCGACGACGGCATGCCCGACGGATCCGCCTCCGACGACGAGGACGGTCGCCGAGGACGAGGAGAAGGCCGAGGCCTGATCCGTGGCCGACCGGCCGTCCCGCACCGCGGACCCGATCGGCGCGGACCCCGATCCACCTCCCGACGACGCCGGCCGCGGCGCCGAAGCACCTGGAGAGAGCTTCCCGTCCTGGTCCTCTCGGCGGTCCTCATCGCGGTGTCTGATCAAGAGCTTCCTGGTGCAGGCGTTCTTCATCCCCTCGCCTTCCATGGTGCCCACGTTGCGCCAGGGGGACCGGATCTTGGTGTGCAGGATCTGCCTCCGGCTCTCCGACGTCGATCGCGGCGACATCCTGGTGTTCTCCGACCCCAGCCCCCAGGCTGCCGGCGAGGCAGGGTTGGTCGGGGGATTCCTGATTGGCTGGGGGAAGGGATCGGCGTCGCCCACCCCGAGGACGAGGACTTCGTGAAGCGCGTGGGCGCGCTCGCCGGGCGAGACCTGGGAGATCCGGGATGGGCGTCTCTTCGTGAACGGCGCCGAGGTCGACGAGCCCTATCTCAACCGCCGACGGATACTCGCGACTACGGGCCCGAGACGGTTCCCGATGGCATGATGCTGATGTTGGGCGACAACCGACTGCAGTCGAGCGATTCGCGAATGCCGCCGGAGGAGAACGGGTTGGGATACGTGCCGATCGACAACGGCGATCGGGAAGGCCTTCCTGGTCGTGTGGCCCCCGTCTCGGATGGGGTGGCTCCATTGAGCGACGGTCATCGAGGAGATGGACCGGTACGAGCGCGCGCTCCGCGCGCAGGGGTTCTCGCGCATCGCGGGAGCCGACGAGGCCGGCCGCGGCGCCCTGGCGGGTCCGCTGGTGGCCGCGGCGGTGATCCTTCCCGAGGACTTCGATCGGACGGGCATCAAGGACTCGAAGCAGCTCACGCGAACCAGCGCGAGGAGGCCTCGAGCGGCTCCTGGCGGGAGCGGTGTGCTCGGTGGCCAAGGCCGAGCCGGGCGTCATCGACAGCCGGGGCCTGCACCGGTGCAACCTGTTCCTGCTTCGCCGAGCGGCCAAGGCGCTGGACGCCCGCGCCCGACTACGTGCTCACCGACGGCTTCCCCGTTCCGAAGATCCCCTGTCCCTCGCTGGGCATCAAGAAGGGAGACGTGGTTGCTGCCAGCGTGGCGGCGGCCTCGATCGTCGCCAAGGTCACCCGGGACCGCATCATGCGACGGCTGCACCGGCGGCATCCCGAGTTCGGCTTCGAGCACAACATGGGCTACGGCACACCCGAACATCTCGAGGCCCTGGAACGCCACGGGCCGACACCCTTGCACCGCATGTCGTTCGCACCGGTGCGCCAGCCCTCCTTGTTCGGCTCGGATGTCGAGACTGCGGCCGTTCCCGGGTCGTGAGAAGCTGGCTCGGATGAGCGACGACGACATCGAGCGGTTCGAAGAGGAGCGCGAGCTCGAGCTGTACCGGGAGTACCGCGACGTGCTCCCCATGTTCACCCACGTCATCGAGACCGAGCGCAGGTTCTACCTCGCCAACAAGGTGGACGTGAAGCACATGGACGGGGAGTGGGTCCAGGTGGACCTCACCGATGCCTGGGTGTGGGACATGTTCCGCCCGGCCCGGTTCGTCTCCAGCGTGCGGGTGATGACGCGCCGCGACGTCAACGTCGAGGAGCTGTCCCGCCGCGACGAGACAACCACGATCCCCGACGTCCCCGCCGCCGACTGAGCCTGTCGGCGCCCCCGGGTACGGTCGCGGGGTGACGAGGGAACGCCTGTCCACCGGCTCGGTCGGCGAAGAGGCCGCCGCCCGTCGGTACGCGGCGCGCGGCTACCGCGTGGTGGCTCGCAACTGGCGGTGCAGCATCGGGGAGCTGGACCTGGTGCTCACGCGAGGCGACACGCTGGTGTTCTGCGAGGTGAAGTCGCGCCGAGGCGCCGGGTTCGGCGGCGGATGGGAGGCGGTGACCGCCCGCAAGCAGCAGAAGATCCGGGCCCTCGCGCAGACGTTCCTGCTGTTGCACGCGGCTCAACCCGGGCCGGGTGCGGTTCGACGTCGCAAGCGTGCTCCTGCAGCCAGGCCGAGCGCGGTCAGCGCAGGTCGAGCTCTTCGAGGACGCCTTCTGACAAGGCGCGCAAGGCGCTCCAGCATCCGATCGACGTCGGGCTCGGCGCTCAGGTAGTTCACGACCCCCGCCCGCAGGTACGTGCGAGCGCGGAGGACGGTCGTGCTCACCCATGCCGCGCCGCTGATCTCCAGCGCCCGCTGCAACCGGGTCTGGTAGTCGTCCATGATGTGATCCGGCCACACGTCGCTGCCCGTCGGCAGGTGGCGGAAGCACACGATGCTCAGCTCCGGCTCGGACGGGTTCAGCCTCGAAGTCCGCGGCCTCGGCGCACCGGCGCGCGAGGTAGGCCGCGAGGTCGTCGTTGTGCTCGATCAGGCGCCCGAGCCCGTCGGTCCCCAGGTGCTTCCAGCTCATCCAGAGCTTCAGGCCCCGGAAGCGGCGGGTTCCCTCCAGCGAGTACTGGTACCAGTGGAGCGGCTCGTCCTCCGGGCGATTCGAGCGGTAGTACTCGGGTTCGCGGTGGAACGCGGTGAGCAGGTCCTCGCGCCTGCGCACGACCAGGCCGCCGATGTCGTAGGCCTGGAAGAACCACTTGTGCGGGTCGACGGTGACGGTGTCCGCCCGTTCGAGCCCGGGCACGCGGTGGGATTCCCGTTGCGAGAGCCGCGCGGCCCCGCCGTATGCCGCGTCGACGTGGAGCCACACCGACTCGCGCTCCGCGACGTCAGCCAGCCCCGGCACGTCGTCCACCGACCCGGTGTTCGTCGAACCGGCGACGGCGCGTGATCGCGAGCGGCGTCAGCCCGCTCGCGCGGTCCTCGGCGATCGCCGCCGGCGACGGTTTCGGCCTGCAGCCTGAAGCGTTCGTCCGAGTCGATCACGCGCAGCGTCCCTTCGGGGAACCCGAGGATGTCCAGCGCCGCGCGCGATGGAGAAGTGCGTCTGGTCGCTGGCGTAGACGCGCACGTCCTCCAGGTCCGCGGCCACGCGGCGGGCCGCCCGTGCCTCGGAGCTTGGCGAGCCACACGTCGCGCGCCAGGGCCAAGGCCATCACGTTGGCCATGACCCCGCCCGAGGTCAGCACGCCCCATCCGTCCTCGTCGAAGCCCACGAGGTCGCGGAGCCATCCGGTGACCTCCTCTTCCACGAAGGCGCCGATGGGGCCGGCGTGCCACACGTCCACCCCCTGGTGGATCCACTGCGACAGGACCTCGCCGCGCGATCGACATGGGGAGCGGCGGCGGCGTGAAGTAGCTGAACGAACCGGGATGCTGCGCGTTGAAGGTGGCGGGCGCGACGCGTTCGCGGAACTCGGCGAGCACCTCGGCCGAGGGCGTCGGGGACATCGGCGCCGGCGCGGGTCGCTTCGTGGGGCCGAAGAAGGTCTCGCGCGCCCGCGGGTAGGGCTCGCCGTGGATCGGGCGTCGGAGCGCGTGATCGTAGAGCCAGTCGAGGGCCTCTCGCCACGTCGCCTCGCCGAGCGCCTCGAGCTGGGGACGAGATCGGCCGGCGTCGCGGATGTCCAGGAGCGCCGGCTCGGGGGTCCAATCGAATCGCTCGCCCATTGCGGCGAGGGTAGCAGTCGACCAGCGCTCCCCCTTGCGCTCCAAGGGTGACCGCGGTCACGGCACACCCGCGCCGGCGCTCCTACGGTCGGCCCCATGTACGGGCGGGTGATCGGGGTGTCGGTGCTCGGCGTGGGGGGTCACGTCGTCACGGTCGAGGCGCACGTTGGGCGCGGGCTGCCTTCCCTCACCCTCACCGGGTTGCCGGGCGCCGCGGTCAAGGACGCCTGCGATCGCATCCGCCCCGCTGTCGAGGGGTCGGGGATGGAATGGCCCCTGCGCAGGGTCGTGGTCAATCTCGCGCCGGGCAACATCCGCAAGGAGGGGCCCGGGCTGGACCTTCCGGTGGCGATGGGCGTGCTCGCGGCGACGGCGCAGGTGCCGTCGCCGCGGTTGGCGCGGTTCGCCTTCGCGGGCGAGCTCTCGCTGAAGGGAGAGCTCATGCCCACGCCCGGCGTGCTCTCGGTCGCGATCGCGGCCGCGCGCCGGGGCTTGGAGGGCGTCATCGTCCCCGAGGTCAACGCGCGGGAGGCGGCACAGGTGGAAGGCCTCCACGTGGTGGGGGCCAAGACGCTGCGCGACGTGGTCGAGCTTCCTGAAGGGATCGTGGGAGCCGCCGACACGCTCGCCCCGGCGAGTTGCCGCGCCGCGCCGACCGATCCCGCCGTGGACTTCGCCGACGTTCGCGGGCAACACCAGGCGCGTCGAGCGCTCGAGGTCGCGGCCGCCGGCGCCCACAACGTGCTGCTTGTCGGCTCTCCCGGCGCCGGCAAGACCATGCTCGCCCGGCGGATGACCACGATCCTTCCCAGGCTCACGCGCGAGGAGACGCTCGAGGCCACCCAGCTCCACTCGGTGGCCGGCCTCCTCGCGGGCGGCGATGGCGTTCTGGCCTCGCGCCCGTTCCGGGCGCCCCACCACTCCGTGTCACAGGTCGGGCTGCTTGGAGGCGGCACGACCTCCTTCGCCCGGGCGAGGTCTCGCTTGCGCACCACGGGGTCCTGTTCCTCGACGAGTTCACCGAGTTCCGGCGCGACGCCGTCGAAGGCCCTCGCCAACCCCTCGAGGACGGGCGCGTGGTCGTCACTGCGCGCGGTGGGCTCGGTCGAGTTCCCGGCCCGCTTCACGCTGGTCGCCGCGGCGAACCCGTGCCCGTGCGGGTTCGAGGGCGATCCTCGTCGGCAGTGCCGGTGCCGGCCCGACCGTGCCGAGCTGCTACCGGCAGAAGTTGTCCGGCCCGCTTCTCGATCGCATCGACTTGCGGCTGCGCGTGCCGCGCCTCACCAAGGCCGAGCTCCTGGGCGGCGACCCGGGCGAGGGCTCGGCCGCGATCCGCGAGCGGGTGCAACGGGCCCGAGATCGCGCAGCGGCGCCCGATGGTCCGTGCTCGGGGTCACGTGCAACGCGCACCTCCCCGGGCCCGCGGCGGGTCGCCAGGTCCGCCTCGGCAGGCCGCCGAGGACTTCCTGGCGCCGCCGTCGACGAGCATGGCGACTCACCGGGCAGGGGCTTCGACCGGGCCTTGAAGGTGGCTCGGACGGTCGCCGACCTCGAGGGATGCCGAGGTCGTCGACGCGAGCCACATGGCCGAGGCCCTGTCCTACCGCGACGGCTTCGGCGGAGAAGGGCTCGCCGATGCGGTCTGAGCCTGCCGGCGGCTCGGAGGCCAAGGGCCCGAAGGCCAGGGACCCGAAGGAGAACCAGGATCCCGCCCCGCGCGGGTTCCCGCCGGGGTTCGCAGACGGGTCCCGCGGAAGGGCTGCCTGCATGATGCTGTCGGCGCTCCGGGGGATCACCCCACGGAAGCTCCATGCGCTCGCGTGGGCCGAGGGATCGGCGCAGGCGTGTCTCGACGCGATCCGGAACGGCAGGGCAGGGAGCGCGGCGGACCGGGCGTTCGCTCGTGACGGCGACGCCGCCTCGATCGCGGAGTCGACCGTCGAGCTCGGGTCGCGATTCGTGGCTCCGGGCGACGAGGAGTACGTGGAGCCGCTCCTCGACCTGCTCGCCGATCCTCCCATGGGACTGTTCGTGAAGGGTGGGCCCTTGACCGAGATGGCAGACATCGTCGGGGTCGTCGGGGCCCGGAACTGTTCCTCGCTCGGAAACGAGATCGCCATGGACATCGGATCGGGCCTCGGAGGTGCAGGCGCGTGCGTGGTCAGCGGAGCCGCACGGGGGATCGATGCCGCTGCCCACCGCGGGGCCCTCGCAGCCGGCGGCACCAGCATCGCAGTGCTCGGGTCGGGGATCGACTTGCCGTACCCCAAGGGCAGCGCCCAGCTCCTCGAGCGGATCGCTGCGGCCGGTGCAGTGATCAGTGAATACGCGCCGGGCGTTAAGGCCGAGCCCTTCCGGTTCCCCGCCCGGAACCGGCTCGTGGCGGCGCTCAGCCGGGCGCTCGTCGTGGTCGAAGGGGCCGAGGGAAGTGGATCGATGATCTCCGTGGACCACGCGCTGGAGCTGGGACGCGACGTCTTCGCGGTGCCGGGCACGGTCACGAACCCGCTCGCGCAGGTTCCATTGGCGCTGATCCGAGAGGGTGCGACCTTGATCCGTGGCGCCAACGACCTGTTGACCGACCTGGGGTTGGCGGCCAGGGCGGCAACCGCGCCTCCGCGGGGATTGTCCGACGAGGAGCGGAGGCTCTACGAGGAGATGGTCGAGCCGCTGCTCCCGGATGCCCTCGCCCGTCGGGCGGGATTGTCGATCCCGACGACCGTTGCTGCGCTGGTCTCACTCGAGATGAGGAAGCTCGTGCGGATCGTGGGCGGCAGGTACGAACGCAGGCTCGTGGCGCCTTCGCCCTCCGAACCGTAGCCGGGCCGGGCGCTTACGTGTGCTTGCACGGGCGCTTCGCCGCTGGTAGATACGGGGCCTGTGACGTCCTCCGACGAACTTCCCCCGTCCGAGGTCCGGCTGATCGAGCACTTCGCGGACCATCTCGCGCTGGAACGGCGTCTGTCGCCGAACACGGTCGCGGCCTATCGGCGCGATCTCACGCAGCTGTCGGTGTTCCTGACACGACAGAGCTCCTCTCTCGCGATCGCGACCTATCCGCTGCTTCGACGGTTCCTGGCCCAGCAGCACACGCTGGGGTACGCGCGTTCGTCGGTGGCCAGGCGCGTCGGTGCGATCCACACGTTCTACAGATGGGCCGTCACGGCCGGCCGCCTCGCCGAGGATCCGTCGCTCACGCTGGGGAGGCCCAAGGTCGTCAGCCGACTGCCCACGGTGCTCCGTCCTGCCGAGGCCGCCGCGCTCGCGGAGGCTCCAGCCGACGAGGCATCCGACGACGACCCGCTCGAGCACGCGGTCGCGCTCCGCGACCGTGCGGTGCTGGAGCTCCTGTACGGATCGGGCCTGCGCGTGGGGGAGGTGGCTACCCTCACGATCGACCGGGTCGACCTGGGCAGGGAGCGTGTGTTGGTCATGGGGAAGGGCTCGAAGGAGCGCGAGGTGCCCATGTCCGACCCCTCCGTGACGGCATTGGAGGCCTACCTGGAGGCCGGGCGGCCCTTCATGGCTCCCGAGGGCGGCCGAGAACTCTTCTACAACAGGCGGAAGAAACGCTTCAGCCAGCGCGACATCCGTACGATGGTGGAACAATATGTCGACCGGTTGCTGCCGGGGCGGCGGGTCAGCCCGCACACCCTGCGGCATTCGTTCGCCACGCATCTGTTGGAAGGGGGAGCCGACATCCGAGCGGTACAAGAGCTTCTTGGGCACGCGAGCGTTGCCACGACCCAGCGGTACACCCATGTGTCCCGGGCTCGGCTGTTCCAGGCCTACGAGCGGTCCCACCCGAGGGCGTGAAGGTGGCGACCACCAGGAAGCCCGTCGCGACCAAGACGGCGACGAAACCGGCACCCAAGGCCAAACCGAAGCCCAAAGCGAAGGCGAAGGTCAAGGCCGCGGCAGGGGGCGGCGGCTCCACCGCCACGGTCACGATCCCGCCGCACGTCGACGACGAGCTCGGCGGGCACTGGCACGAGTTCAAGACGTCGGCCGCCGTCGAGTCGCGGGAGAAGCTGATCCTGCACTACGCGCCGCTGGTGAAGTACGTCGCCTCCCGTGTCGCGACCGGGCTCCCGGCAACAGTGGAGCAGGCCGACCTCGTGAGCTACGGCATGTTCGGCCTGATCGACGC
The DNA here is from genome assembly GCA_963758715.1 of uncultured Actinomycetes bacterium. Taxonomy (GTDB): domain Bacteria; phylum Actinomycetota; class UBA4738; order UBA4738; family HRBIN12; genus JAOUEA01. Next base: position 75,358 of record CAVWWK010000004.1, on the reverse strand, counting down.
CCTGGGAAAGTTCGAGCCAGGGCGTGGGAACAAGTTCGAGACGTACGCGATCCCACGGATCAAGGGGGCAATCATCGACGAGCTCCGCGCGATGGACTGGGTGCCGAGGTCGATCCGGTTCAAGGCGCGCGAGATCGAGAAAGCCAACGCCGACCTCGAGGCGATGCTGAAACGTCAGCCCACCGACAAGGAGCTGGCCGAGCGGCTCGGCATCTCGCTGCGTGAGCTCCACGACGTGGTCTCCCAGATCTCGTTCGTCTCGGTGCTGGCGCTCGACGAGATGGTGTCCGTGGGCGCCGACCGCGGGGAGCAGGTGTCGTTGATCGACACGTTGGCCGATCGGGGCATCGACCCCACCCAGGGCGTGGAGTCCCAGGAAACGCGAGGCCTGCTGGCCGCCGCGATCAACGAGCTCTCCGAGCGCGAGAAGATCGTCGTCACGCTCTACTACTTCGAAGGGCTCACCCTCGCCGAGATCGGGGAGATCCTGGGCGTCACCGAGTCGCGCGTCTGCCAGATCCACACGAAGGCCGTGGGCGGTCTCCGTGGCCAGCTGACCGAGGTCGAGTGACCGCAGATGAGCGGGGCGCGCATGTCACCCGTTCGGTGACGCGTGTCACGGCACCACCTTCGGACCTTCCCTAGGATCGAGCCATGCAACGTCTCTCGCGTGTGCTCCTCGCATCGCTCGTGGCGCTCGGCATCGTGTCGTTCGCCGCCCCCGCCGCCGCGGCCGCCGGCACGTGGCTCTGGCCCGTATCCGGTCCGTTCCTGGAGGCGTTCGACCCTCCCGCCACGCCGTTCGGCTCGGGGCATCGGGGAATCGACATCGCCGTCCACATCGGCACGCCCATCCACGCCCCCGCGACGGGAACCGTGACGTTCGCGGGCAAGGTCGGAGGGCACGTGTTCCTGACGATCGACCATGGAGGCGGGCTCGAGTCCACCTATTCATGGCTCGGCGCGCTGTCCGTTCGCAAGGGCGACCAGGTTACCGCCGGGGCGCTCGTAGCGTGGTCGGGACCGGGGCACCCGGCGGAGGTCGAACCTCACCTGCACGTGGGAGCGAAGCTCTACGACGTGTACGTCGACCCGCTGTCGTACCTCGGGCCGCTGTCGGTCAGCGGATTCATCCGGCTCGCCGCGATCGACCCGGCGTGACGCCGGGGCGCTCGAGTCCCGGGCGCCTATGATGTCGCGGCCTTGGACCCGTTCACGGTCGTTTCCGCGCACGCGTCTCCCCGTTCGGCCGTGCGCCGGTCGATGACACTCGTGCTGGTGGCCGGGCTCTCGATGGCAGGGCTCGCCGTGGTCGCGACCGCACCGGCCTGGGCGCAGCCGGCTGAGGGCTGGACCCAGTTCCAAGGCGACGGGGGACACACGGGATACGCCCCCTCCGGACCGGAGCCGGGGTTCCGCGAGGCCTGGAGCGCAGCGGCCGAGCTCGGCGGGCCGGACCGTCAATACGGGTTGTCGGCGCCGGTCGTCGCCGGCGACGTGGCGATCGCGGTCGCCCCCGACCGGGTGCTCGGCTTCGGGATCGACGACGGCGGACAGGCGTGGAGCGTCGACAGGGATCTCGGGCCGCCGGTTCCTCCCGCGATCGCCAACGTGGGCGGCCGTGACGTGGTCGTGTACACGGAGGGATTCGGGACCGGCCCTCCGCAGGCCAGCCCGAGTGAGGCCGCCTCCCCTTCGGCCAGCGACTCTCCCTCGGACGCGGAGGAAGACGCCGCACCGTTCGATTCCCACGTGGCCGCATTCGACCTGCGGACCCGCGAGCCACTGTGGGACCCGATCGAGCTGGACGCCGTGAGCCGGACGGGAGTCGTCGTGGATGGGGAGAAGGCGTTCTTCGGCGTCAACGGCGGCACGGTGTACGCGGTCGACCTCGCGGACGGACGCGTTGCCTGGACGACCGAGCTCAACCGCGTCGTGGGGACCCCGCTGTCGGTGTCCGAAGGCGCGGTGGTCGTGGGTCTGCAGGCCAGCTCCTCCAGCCCGCGCCCGACGCTCGTGTCCCTGGACGCCGAGAACGGGGAGGAGCGCTGGCGGATCGACGACGAGGGAGCGGCGGCCATCGTGTCGACCGCGACGATCGCCGGTTCCACGGTCTTCGCCGCGTTCTCGGGCGGGCAGGAATCCAGCATCGATGCGATCGAGCTCGACTCCGGGGCAAGGAGCTGGCGGGCCAGGTTCCCTCGCTTCTTCGATCTGTCGGCCACCGCCCCTCCCGTGGTCACCGATGAGGCCGTGTTCGTCGTCGACACCCAGGGCGAGGCCTATCGGCTCGACCGTGCGACCGGTGACCGCGTTTGGGAGTTCGCGTTGAACGAGGGTGTCCTTCGAGCGGCCCCGGTCGCGACGGGCGGATACCTCGTTGTTGCCCCGATCGATGGCTCGCTGGTCGCCCTCGAGGCATCGACCGGCGACCTCGTGTGGCGCGGTGAGGGTGATGGCTTCCCGATCCGGGCCGTGGCGGTTGCGGGCGACCTCCTCGTGGCCGTGCGCTCGGGTCCGGGTGCGGGGCTGATCGCCTTCGGCCACGATCCGTCCGCCGCCCTCGTGCGTGAGGTCTCGCCCACGCACATGGACCTCGCTCGTCTCGCCGGCTCGTTCGCGGTCGCAGCGCTCGCGATGGTGGCGCTGATGGTGCTCGCGGGGCGGTATCTCGCCGGTCGCATGGGACCCGCGTTCCCTGCCGGGCTGCCCGACCCCGACGCCCCCACCGAGGAGCCCGGTGAGGGCGAGGACACGGGAGGGGCGCCGTGACCAACAAGAACAAGAAGCGCCCCAGCGGCTACCGGACCCCCCAGGCGCAAGGATCGAAGGACGGGTCGCCGCAGCGGCGAGGGTTCCTCGATTCGATCTTCGCTCCCCGAGTGGCGGGGGGCACGTCGATGCCGCGCATCCGCACCAGCCTCGCCCGCGGGTTCGTCACGGTCGCATCCTCCCCGCTGATCGTCTTGACCACGGTCGCGATCGTAGGGAGCCAGTGGTTCGTGCTGGTCGCGTTCGGTTTCGAGGGGCCCTTCGCCTTGTTGATCAACGCTTTCGGCGTGCCGCCGGTCGGCACGTTCAACGACCTCAACCTGTCGATCAGCGTGTTCGGGGTGAAGACCGGGTTCCTCGCTCTCCTGGCCTTCATCGCGATCAGAGCCCTGGTCCATGCTGTGCTCACGAGCCTGGTGGTCGACGTGCTGCGCGAAGGCTCTGCCACACGATGGTCATTCGTCCGGGCCCTGCGGATCGTGCCGGTGACCCTGGCCGTCAACGTAGCCTGCCTCGGCCTGCTCATGTTCGCGAGCTTCGTGGGCCCCCTGCTGGGGCAGGGGTTTGGGCTCCTGATCCTGATGGCTGCCCTGGTCGGCGGCGTCTACCTGCTCGGGTTCGCACCCGCGATCGCGGCGACCGAGCGCAGGGGCCTCGCGGAGAACTTGAGCAGGTCGGCACGCGCCGGTCGCCTGCCTGGGGCGGGGAACCTGGGGTTCGCCGCGATCTACGTGGTGACGGCTGTCGCGATCCTGGCCGTGCCCGGCAAGCCGGGCGGGCTCATCGGGGTGAACCCGTCGATCGGCGCCTGGGCCCTGGGGATCGCCGTCTCGCTCGCCCACGTGGCGATCCTGGCGGCGCTCGCGTTCCGCTACCTGAGCGTCGCGGACGAGGTTCCGGAGCCCGTTCGGCGGCAGTCCGCACCACGCCGCGGCCGCGCCCGCTGATCCGGGGTCGCCTCGACTGGCCGCTGCTAGACTCCCCGGCGCCGGCGCTTTCGTGCCGAGCACACACGTCCGAGGACCGCTTCACCGGGGTCCCGCGCTACGTCCGCGGGCCGGTGGCGGATCGATCCGGGCGGAGGATGACAACCGAACGAAGGAGGCAGCGTGCCTGTCGTGACCAGGCGGGAGCTCCTCGAGGCGGGCGTGCATTTCGGCCACCAGACACGCCGGTGGAACCCGAAGATGCACCGATACCTCTACGGGGAGCGTTCCGGCATCTACATCATCGACCTCGAGAAGTCCCTGTCGGGCCTCGAGGAGACCTACGAGTTCGTGCGAGGCCTCGGCCGCCGCCGTGGCATCGTCCTGTTCGTCGGGACGAAGAAGCAGGCCCAGGAGGTCGTCGCCGAGCAGGCCGACCGCGTAGGCATGCCGCACGTCAACCATCGTTGGCTCGGTGGCATGCTCACCAACTTCACCACGGTGTCCAAGCGCTTGCTCCGGCTGCGTGAGCTGCGGGAGATGGAGCGCACCGGCGCCATCGACTACCTGCCCAAGAAGGAAGCGATCCGCCTGCGGCACGAGCGGGACAAGCTCCAGCGCAACCTCGGCGGCATCCAGGACCTCGAGCGGCTGCCCGACGCGGTGTTCGTGATCGATACGAAGAAGGAGCACATCGCCGTCAACGAGGCGAGGAAGCTCGGCATCCCCGTGATCGCGATCGTGGACACGAACTGCGACCCGGACGAGGTCGACTTCGTGATCCCCGGCAACGACGACGCCATCCGTGCCGTCAACCTGGTCACGCGCGTGGTCGCCGACGCCCTCGCCGAGGGATACGGCATGGCCAAGGACGAAGACATCGAACGCGTGGCCAAGGGCCCGGCGCCCAAGGCCAAGTCGGGACCGAAGGCGACGGCCGCCCCAGCCCGGGTCGAGGAGCACGAGACCCCCAGCGCCGAGGACGCCGCTGCGATCGCCGCGTCGACCGTGTTCGAGCCCGACGCCCCGTCCTCGGTCGAGCCCGAGCCTACCCCCCCGACGCGCCCACCCCCGACGCGCCCACCCCCGACGCGCCCACCCCCGACGCGCCCACCCCCGACGCGCCCACCCCCGACGCGCCCACCCCCGACGCGCCCACGGCCGATGCCCCCGCCGCGAATGGTGGCGACGCGCCTGTAGCCGGCGAGACCCCGGCCGAAGCCGAGACGGAGCAGCCCGCAGGCGCTTCCGCCAGCCAGGAGTAACCATGAGCGACATCGCAGCCGCAGACGTCAAGAGTCTCCGCGATCTCACCGGCGCAGGGATGATGGATTGCAAGAACGCCCTCGTGGAGTCCGGCGGCGACATCGAGAAGGCCGTCGCCTACCTGCGCGAGAAGGGCCTGGCCTCGGCGGCCAAGCGCGCCGGCCGGTCCGCCAACCAGGGATTGATCGAGTCCTACATCCACTTCAACAACACCGTGGGCGTGTTGGTCGAGGTGAACTGCGAGACGGACTTCGTGGCCAACACCGACGAGTTCAAGGCGCTCGCCAAAGACATCGCGTTGCATATCGCGAGCCCGGCGTCGCCACGGTACGTCTTCCCGCGACGAGGTGCCCGAGGCTGAGATCGAGCACGAGAGCCAGCTTTTCGGCAAGCAGGCGCAGGCGTCGGGCAAGCCCGCGAACGTGATCGAGAAGATCGTGGAAGGCAAGGTCAACGCGTATTTCGGGGACATCGTCCTGCTCGACCAGCCGTTCGTGAAGGATGACTCGAAAACCATCCAGCAGCTCCTCGACGAAACGTCGGCGCGCGTCGGTGAGAAGGTTGCCGTGAAACGGTTCGTCCGGTACAAGCTGGGCGAGGACGGCGTCTAGAGGTATCGACGAGCCCCACAGGAAGCGGGAGGCGCATGACGGACCAGAAGGGCACGACTCGACCCCAGTACAACAGGGTCCTGTTGAAGCTCTCCGGAGAAGCCTTCGCTCCCGCCGACGCCGAGAGCGGCATCAACACCGACGCCACGGCACTGGTCGCGCGCCAGCTCGCCGAGGTCGTTGACCTGGGCGTGCAGACCGCTGTGGTCGTGGGCGGCGGCAACATCTGGCGCGGGCGTCAGGCGCCCGGCATCGATCGGAACCGCGCCGACTACATGGGCATGCTCGCCACGGTCATGAACGCCCTCGCGCTGCAGGACGCATTGGAGAAGATCCATGTCACGACGCGCGTCCAGACGGCGATCTCGATGTCGCAGCTCGCGGAGCCCTTCACGCCGCTCCGTGCCCGCCGCCATCTCGAGAAGGGCAGGGTCGTGATCTTCGCCGCCGGCTTGGGAGTGCCGTTCTTCTCGACGGACACCTGCGCCGCGCAACGGGCCTTGGAGATCGGCGCCGACGCTCTGCTCAAAGGAACGAAGGTGGACGGCGTGTACACGGCCGACCCCCACATCGATCCCTCCGCCACCCGATTCGATTCCATCGAGTACGTCGAGGTGCTCAAGGAGGGGTATCAGGTGATGGATGCCACCGCGATCTCTCTGTGCATGGAGAACAAGCTCCCCATCATCGTGTTCGACCTCCGCGAGGAGGGGAACATCCGCCGTGTCGTGAGCGGTGACCCGATCGGCACGCTGGTTCACTAGAGGGAGCCCGATGACGATCGAATCCAGCCTCAGGGACGCGACTCACAAGATGGAGCAGGCGGTGTCGCACATGAGAGAGGACCTCGGCGGCATCAGGACCGGCCGCGCGTCGGCGTCGGTGGTGAACCGGGTGACCGTGGAGTACTACGGCACGCCCGTCCCCTTGAACCAGCTCGCTTCGATCTCGGTGCCCGAACCTCGGCTGCTGGCCGTGACCCCTTTCGACAAGGGAGCGATCGGTGTGATCGAGAAGGCGATCCAGTCCAGCGACCTCGGTATCACGCCCTCGAATGACGGGCAGGTGATCCGGTTGGCTTTCCCGCCGCTGACCGAGGAGCGGCGCAGGGAGCTGGTCAAGCAGCTGCACCACCGGGCGGAAGAGGGTCGCGTGGCGGTGCGCAACGTCCGGCGCCACTCGAAGGAAGCGATGGAGAAGCTTGAGCGAGACGGCGGTATCTCCCAAGATGACCTAGCGAGAGGGGAGAAAGAGCTCCAGAAGGTGACCGACCGATTCGTGGCCGAGATCGACGAGATCCAGGGCCACAAGGAACAGGAGCTCATGGAGGTCTAGTGGCCGACGACAAGCGCGAGGGCGACGACCTGTTCGAGGACCTGGACAAGTTCTTCGCGCCCATCAAGGACGTGGACTGGGACGAGCCGGCCTCCGCGGGGGCCCGGGAGACGCCCAACGAGGAGCACGTCGCCGTGCGCACCAGCGAGCCCGCCCCGACGGAGGCTCCCGAGCCCGCCCCGACGGAGGCGACCGCGGTCAGCGAGCCGGAGCCCCCCGCGCAGCACGCCGACGAGGACGACGAGGACTGGTACGACACCACCGTTCTCGAGACGATCGAAGGCATCGGTGCCGAGGACGATGAGACCGACGTCGAGGTCACCCAGGAGCCCGGCGAACCCGAGGTCGTAACCCTGGACGACCTCCAGCTCAGCGACGCGCCGGTCGTCCGTGAGGACCGGGAGCAGGGTGGGCTGTTCTCGGACACCGACGAGCCGGCGGACGAAGGCTGGTCCCTGGACGACGACGACGACGTCGTCTCGTCCGAGGTGGTCGGCACCGAGACCGCACCGATGTCCACGATCGAGGAGGAGGTCATCGTGACCGCCGCACCGACGGACGAGGAACTGGAAGCCGCCGCCGAGCACTTCGCGCCCTCGGTCCGTGACGAACCCGCCGAGGCCGAGCAGGAAGAGGTGACCATAGTCGGCGCCGCGATCCCGCAGGAGGAGGAGCAGGTTGCCTCAGTGGGCGACCCCATCGTTGGTGAACCCCTCGAGGAGATGGGAGCCCAGGAGGTCGAACACGACATCCTTGCCGACCTGCATCCGGAGGACGAGTCCGAGACCGTGATGGTGGGAAGCGGGGATGCCCTCGGTGGCCCCAGCTGGCAGGAGCCCGCCGCGGTCGAGGTCGGCGGCGACGTCGAACGACGGGGGCCGGGGTCCGAGCGCGACGTTCCGGCCGCATTCCTGACGGGCGCCGTGCTCGCCGGCATCGCCTTGGTATCGCTCTTGATCGGGAAGGGCGTCTTCGGTGTGATCGCTGGCGCCGTCGTCCTGCTCGCGCAGGGCGAGCTGTACGGCGTCATGGTCAAGCATCACCGCCAGCCCGCGACCGCCGTCGGTCTCGTCGCCGGTGGACTGATGGTCGCCGGCGCCTACTTCAAGGGTGAGGGAGCGGTCCTGGCCATGTTCGCGCTCGGCGTGGTGGCGACGTTCCTGTGGTTCATGTCGGGTCCCGCGGCGACCCGGAAGGACACCGCGGTCAACATCGGCCTCACGATCCTCAACATGGCGTGGATCCCCCTGCTCGGCAGCTACCTGTTCATCATGCTCAAGACCCCCGACGGTACTGACCTCGTCGTCGCGGTGATCGGGCTCACGTTCATCTTCGACACCGCGGCGTTCCTGTCGGGGTCGGTCTGGGGCGGGCAGTTCTTCCAGCGTCCGCTGGCTCCCAGCGTGAGCCCCAAGAAGTCGGTCGAGGGGCTGATCTTCGGCGGGCTCGTCACGGTCCTGGTGTCGGTGACGATGGTGACCTCGTTCGTGGGCGTGTTCGACGATCAGCGGATCGAAGCGCTCCTGCTCGGTCTGGTGGTGGCGGCCGCCGCGACCTTCGGCGACCTCGCCGAGTCACTCGTGAAGCGCGACGTGGGCATCAAGGACATGAGTGGATTGCTGCCTGGCCACGGCGGTGTGCTCGACCGTGTCGACTCGCTGCTGTTCGTGGCGCCGGCGGCCTTCCTGCTGTTCCGCATCATCTTCGCCTGAGGAACGGCGATCCGCGCGGTTCCGCGGATTCCGGCGGTTCTGCGAATTCCCGCCGTTCCGCGAGGCTCGGGGTAGGCTTTCACGCATGAAGTCCGTGACCATCCTGGGCTCCACCGGGTCGGTCGGGACCCAGGCGCTCGACGTCGTGCGGCGCAACCCCGACCGATTCAAGGTCGTCGGGCTGTCCGCCGCCGGAGGCAACCAGGAGCTCCTGGTGGGTCAGGTTCGGGAGTTCATGCCTCCGCACGTCGCCATCGCGGGCGAGCAGGCGGCGGAGGACGTGCGCGAGAAGATCGGGAGTCTCCCGGGCGTCGAGCTGATCGTGGGGCCGGACGCCGCGGAACGCCTCGCCGCCGAGACCGAGACCGACCTGGTCCTGAACGCACTCGTTGGGTCGGCGGGGCTCGCGCCCACGTTGGCGACGCTCCAGAACGGCAAGACGCTCGCCCTGGCGAACAAGGAGTCGTTGGTCGTCGGGGGAGAGCTGGTGACCGACCTGATCAAGGGAGAGCCCGAGCGCCTGCTCCCGGTGGACTCCGAGCACGCGGCGCTCGCCATGGCCCTGCGAGGCGAACGTCGCGAAGACCTGAAACGTGTCGTGCTGACGGGTTCCGGCGGGCCCTTTCGAGGCTGGACGCGCGCCGAGCTCGCGCGGGCCAGCGTGAAGGAAGCCCTCCAGCACCCGGTCTGGTCCATGGGCCCGAAGATCACGATCGACTCGGCGACCCTCATGAACAAAGGGCTCGAGGTGATCGAGGCGCATTACCTCTTCGACCTCGAGTACTCCTCGATCCATGTTCTGATCCATCCCGAGGGGCTCGTGCACGCGATGGCGGAGTTCCGCGATGGCAGCCTGCGGGCCGAGATGGCGCAGCCCGACATGCGTCTGCCGATCCAGCTCGCGATGGCGTGGCCCGAGCGATTGTCGGCCGGTGTGGAGCCGGTGCCGCTGACCGAGCGCCCGCTGACGTTCGAGCCGGTCGACCGGGAGGCGTTCCCCGCCGTCGACCTCGCCTACCGTGTCGGTGGTCTGGGGCTCACGTTCCCCGCCGTCATGAACGCGGCCAACGAGGTCGCCGTCATGGCCTTCCTGGAAGGCAAGATCCCGCTGAACCGCATCGTCGAGCTCGTGCAGTCCGTGGTTGACGAGCACGAGCCCGCGTCCGTGGTCTCGATCGTGAACATCGAACGCGCCGATGCATGGGCCCGCCAGCGCGTGGCCGACATCGTCGAGGAACGTTAGGACGACGCCTCCCCCGTGACGCTGCTGCTCGGCATCCTCATCTTCTTCCCGTTCCTGACGGTGATCATCGCGATCCACGAGGCCGGGCACTTCTTCATGGCGCGCAGGTACGGCATGAAGGTGACCGAGTACTTCGTCGGATTCGGACCATGGAAGCTGTGGTCACGTCGCAGGGGCGAGCTCGAGTACGGCGTGAAGGCCATCTGGGCCGGCGGGTACGTGAAGATCGCCGGGATGAATCCCTACGAAGAGAACCCTCCGGAGGACACACCCCGCCTCTACGGTTCCAAGCCGATCTGGCAACGGGCGGTGACGATCTTCGCCGGCCCGGGATCGCACTTCATCGTCGGTGCTGTGATCTTCGCAGCCACCTTCTTCTTCTTCGGCAACGTCGCCGATCCCACCCTGCGCTTCGGAGAGATCGAGGCCACGATCGACGGCCGGCCCGCCCCCGCCGCGGTTGCCGGCTTCGAGCCCGGCGACCAGATCGTGGCGATAGGAGGCATCGAGCAACCCTCCGACGTCGACCTCGTCGAGACGCTGACGGCGCAGGCCAAGGATCGGCCCGGCGAGCCCGTCGACATCACGGTCGGCAGGGATGGACAGGAGCTGACGATCGCGGTCACGCCGGTGCTGACGCAGAGCGAGGCGGGGGCGGAGGTCGGCCGGATCGGCGTGATGCTCGAAGCCGTGCCCACGCAGATGAGCGTGTTCGAGTCGATCGCGCAGGGTGTGCTCGAGGTCGGCCGGGTGATCGGGCAGTCGTTCGAGCAGATCGGCCGCGTGTTCAGCCCCTCGGGCATCTCGCGCACGTTCGGGCTCCTGTTCAACGACGAGCCGCGCGATCCCGCCAGGGATCCGGCATCGGTGGTGGGTATCTCGCAACAGGTCGGGGTGATCGGCGCCGGCGGCGAGTGGGCGGCGCTCGGATGGGCGTTCGGCTTCATCACGGTGTTCATCGGTTTGATCAACCTGCTCCCGCTGCCGCCGTTCGACGGTGGGCACCTCGCGGTTCTGGCGATCGAGAAGGTGCGCGGTGGCAGGCCCGTGGACATGCGCAAGCTGATCCCGATCTCGGCGACCGTGCTCGTGTTCTTCATCACGTTCGTCGGAGCGACGGTGATCCTGGACGTCACGAAACCTATCGCTTTGCCTTGATCGCAGGGGGGTTGCGGCGCAGGGGGCGTCACGATTTCTCAACAACACGCGGGGTCCCCCGCCACACCGCACGGCTACTATCGCCGGGTGAGTGAACAGACCATCTTGGTCGTCGACGATGAAGAGGCGATCTCCGAAGCCGTCCGCGCCAGGCTGAAGAGCGAGGGCTACCACGTCGTCGTGGCGGCCGACGGGCCTCAGGCGATCGAGTTGAACGCCGAACACCACCCCGATCTCGTCGTGCTCGACCTCATGCTCCCCGGCATGGACGGCTTGGAGGTGTGCAAGCAGATCCAGCGCGATGGCTGGACCCCCGTGCTGATGCTCACCGCCAAGACGGAGGAAGCCGACAAGGTGGCGGGGTTCGCCGTGGGGGCCGACGACTACCTCACGAAGCCGTTCAGCCTTCGGGAGCTGGCCTCCAGGGTGAAGGCGATCCTGCGGCGGATGGAGCGGATCCGTTCGACCCACGATGACGAGCCGCTCGACCGTGGCGGCATGGTGATCGACGCGAACCGGCGCCGCGTGACCGTCGACGGCGACGAGGTCGGGCTCACACCGCTGGAGTTCGAGATCCTGCTCAGCCTCGCTCGCGACCCGGGCGTGGTGATGTCCCGCGATCAATTGATGGACCGGGTGTGGGGATATCGCGACTACGCGGGCGGCCGGGTCGTCGACTCCCATGTGGCCCGGATCCGTCGCAAGCTGCACGAGGACGGCAACGAGCCTCGGTTCATCCGAACCGTGCACGGCGTGGGGTACGCCTTCCAGGAAAAGTCGTGAGCGCCAGGCCGCTCGAGAAGCTCCCCTCGATCCGGGGCAAGCTCGGTTCCACGATCGTCATCGCCGTGGTCATCACGATCGTCATCTCCTACGCCCTGATCGGATTCGCCCTTCGGAACTCGCCCCGCGACTCCGAGGCGATCGACGCCCTCGCGCTCGCCCGCAGGATCGCGAACGGTGAGGTCTCGACGCCGCCTCCCGGCACCATGGTCGTCCGGCGTTCGGTCAGCGGCGAGCTCGCGGTCGAGGGGGAGAACCTGGGGATCCTCCCTCCTCCCTTCGAGGACGGAGTGCCCCACTGGGGAGTCGTCGGCAAGAACGTCTATGCGTCGCTCCCCATCGAGGGGGGGTCGTGGATCACCGTGCTTCAGCCCTCGCCGACGCGGGGGTTCTTGGGGCGCGTCTCGGCCACGCTCGGCTTCCTGCAGAGCCTCTGGTGGCAGTTCCTCATGGCGGGCGCGATCGCCGCGGTCTTCGCACTCGTGATCTCGCGGTGGCTCGCGCGGGGCATGACCCAGCCTCTGCGCGACATGGCGGCCGCGGCCCGGCGCATGGAGACGGGTGACTACAGCGTCCGGGTCCACACCACGAGTCGCGACGAGGTGGGCCAGCTCGCCGCCGCGTTCAACCGCATGAGCCAAGAGCTGGAGAACCTGGAGGCGTCCCGCCGTGACCTCGTGGCCAACGTCTCCCACGAGCTCAAGACGCCGATCACGGCGATCCGCGCCCACCTGGAGAACCTCCTCGACGGCGTCGAGCAGCCCGATCCGAGAACGCTCCAGGTCATGCTTGCCCAGTCGGACCGCCTGGGACGGCTCGTGGAGCAGCTCCTCGACCTTTCCAAGCTCGAGTCGGGCGAGGTCCCGCTCCGACGCGAGGACGTGCCTCTCGCGTCGGTCGTGCGGCAGGTGATCTCGGAGATCGACGTGGCCAGTGCCGGCCGCGGCGTGGACGTCCGGAGCGATGTGCCCGAAGACCTGCCGCCCATCGACGCCGATCGCGAGCGCGTCCATCAGGTGCTGTTCAACCTGGTCGACAACGCCGTGCGTTTCACGCCGGTCGGGGGCCACGTGCGCATCGAAGCTCACCGGCACAACGGCTCCGTCGAGGTCGTCGTCGCCGATACCGGCATCGGGATCCCGGCGGCCGCGTTGCCGCGCCTCTTCGAACGGTTCTATCGCGCGGATCCAGCTCGGGCGCGTGAGGACGGCGGTGGCACGGGCATCGGCCTGGCTATCGCGCGTTCGGTGGTCGAGGCCCACGGAGGCACGATCAGCGCCGAGAGCGAGCCGGGTCAGGGCAGCATCTTCACGTTCGATCTCCCCGTCGCGACCGCCAAGAACAGGAGGGAACCTTGAAGTCGAGCACGACGACCGTAACGATCTCGGCGCCGGAGCGGTACGCCTACGTGGATCTGACCGAGGACCTGCAGCGCGCCATCAAGGACGCCGCCGTGACCGAGGGGGCTGCCATTGCCTTCTGCGCCCACACGACGTGTGCCCTCCTGATCAACGAGTGGGAGGACGGAGCGATGGAGGACTTCCGCCGGCAGATGACCGAGCTGGTCCCGCACGATGGCGTGTACTACCGGCACGACGACCTGAGCGTCCGCACGCAGAACCTCCATCCCGACGAACGCGTGAACGGCCACGCCCACGTGAAGTCCATGCTGCTCTCGGCGACATCGCACGCGATCCCCGTGGTGGCCGGGGAGCCCGGGTTCGGCACGTGGCAGCGGCTCATCTTCTTCGAGATGGACGAGCCCAAGGATCGTGCGATCACCTTCCACGTCTTCGGGACCTAGGGCCGTCGCGTGCGAGACCTTCCTACACTGGATGCGAGATGACGATCGCGCGCAGGAAGACCAGGCAGATCCGTCTGGGCGACGTCGAGATCGGCGGCGACGCCCCGATCTCGATCCAGTCGATGACCACCACGAAGACCGCCGACATCAACGCCACGCTGCAACAGATCGCGTCGCTGGTGACATCGGGCGTCGACATCGTCCGCGTGGCGGTCCCGCACTGGGAGGACGCGCAGGCTTTGGTCGCGATCGCCGCGAAGTCGACGGTGCCCGTCGTGGCCGATATCCATTTCCAGTGGAAGTACGCGATGGCGGCGCTCGAGGCGGGGATCCAGGGGCTGCGGATCAATCCGGGGAACATCAAGTACCAGGACAAGGTGCGACTGATCGCTCGGGAGGCCCGCTCGCGTGGGGTACCGATCCGCATCGGGGTGAACGCCGGATCGCTCGAAAAGGACCTGCTCGCGAAGTACGGCATGCCCACCCCCGAGGCACTGGTCGAATCGGCGCTGAACGAGGCCCGGATCCTGGAAGACGAAGACTTCTTCGACATCAAGATCAGCGTGAAACACTCGAACCCGCTCGTGATGGTGGAGAGCTACCGCCTGCTCGCCGAGGCGTGCGACTACCCTCTGCACCTGGGCGTGACGGAGGCCGGCCCCATGCCGCTCGGCGGGGTGAAGAGCGCGGTCGGCATCGGCACGTTGCTGGCCGAGGGGATCGGCGACACGATCCGCGTCTCGTTGACCGACGACCCCGTCGAGGAGGTGAAGGTGGGCAACTCGATCCTGCAATCACTGGGGTTGCGGGAGCGGGGCTTGGACCTGGTCGCGTGCCCATCCTGCGGACGCGCCGAGGTCAACGTGCTTGAGCTGACACGGAAGGTCAATGCCGCGATCGATGACGAGGAGTTCACGGTGCCGATGCGCGTCGCCGTGATGGGATGCGTCGTGAACGGACCCGGAGAGGCGCGCGAGGCCGACGTCGGCATCGCGTCGGGCGCCGGGCTCGGGTTCGTCATCCGTCAGGGCGAGGTCGTCGCGAAGGTGCCGGAGGCCGAGCTCGTCGACGCCCTGCTCGCCGAGGCCCGCAAGGTCGCGGCGGAGAAGGTCGCCGCAGGCGCGCAGGACGCCTGACCGCGCCGGCGGCCGCGAAACGGCTTCAGTCCAGCCGAGAGCCGGGCCGATACCGTCACCACATGGCACGACGAGGGCTCCCGCTGCTGCTCGTGCTCGCGATCGTCGCCGCCTCGGCGCCCGCGAGCCTCGGCGCTCGTACCGCGCCGCCGCGCGCAGCGGTCCCCGGCACCGGCTGCGAGGTGTTCCCCGCCGACAACGCGTGGAACATGGACGTCTCGAAGCTGCCACGCCATCGCCGCAGCGACGTCTGGAAGAAAGCGATGCACGCGGGCACGACGAAGCTCCACCCCGATTTCGGTCCGCCCGCCTACGGGATCCCGTTCGATGTCGTCGACGGCTCTGCGACGGGGTTCGTCGACATCGACTTCGTCTACGCCGAGGAGAGCGACCCCGGACCCTACCCGTTCAGCGGCTCGACGCCGATCGAGGGTGGATCCGACCACCACGCGCTGACGATCGACTCCGAGACGTGCGTGCTCTACGAGCTGTTCGCGGCGCAGTGGTCAGGGGGAGATCCGAGGGCGGGGAGCGGGGCGATCTTCGACCTGGACTCGAACAAGCTGCGTCCCGCCGAGTGGACCAGCGCCGACGCCGCCGGGCTGCCTATCTTCCCGGGCCTGGTGCGGTACGACGAAGTCATGGCGGGCCGCATCGGTCACGCGATCCGCGTCACCGCCGACTGCACCAGCCGGCGGTACCTGTGGCCCGCGCGTCACCAGGCAGGATCGCCCGACACCAGGTGTCCCCCGATGGGGGCACGGTTCCGGCTGAAGAAGGGGTTCTCGATGGCGGGATACTCCGAGAACGCGAAAACCATCCTGAAGGCGTTCAAGCACTACGGGCTCATCGTCGCCGACAACGGCAGGGACTGGTACTTCCAGGGTGCCGTCGACGACCGGTGGACCAACGGGCTGATGTCCCAGCTGAAACGCATCCCCGCGGGTGCGTTCGTCGCCGTGGACACCTCCAGGTGCAAGGTCGCTCCGGGCAGCGCGCGCTTCGCCTACGGGCCGGGCTGCCCCGCGCCCGGCAAGCCTGATGCAGGTCACTGCACGCGCCCGAGGATCGCGAGCAGCTTCGCCTGGGTGTCTGCGTCCACCGGGGGCTCGACCACGTCGCCGTAGACACCGAAGCTCTTGAGCTCGGCCTCCCTGGGAGCGAGCTCCGAGTAGAGCTGCTCGGCGAAGGCCGGATCGATCGTGTCGTTCACCCCGATGCCTCGGGCGAGGTCCCAGCCGTGGATCACCGCGTCCAGGAAGATCTCGCTCACGTACTCGGTGACGGAGACCCGGCCGCCTGACGTATCGACGGTCCTACCAACCGCGGCGTCGGCGGCCACCGCGGCCACCGCCGCCTCCGCGGAACGATCCCACGCGGCGAACGGGTCTGCTTCGAGGACGTCGCCGTCGAAGCGATCGCCTACCTCGGCAACGGTTCGGCCGCCGATCAGTTCCGGGACCCAGAGGTTCTCGTAGACGACGTGGTTCACCAGTGCGCGAACGTCCCACTCGGTGCACGGCGTGTCGTTGGTCCATTGGTCGTCACCGACCGCGTGCACCTTCGTGCCGAAGTCGGCGACCGCGCGCGAATACGCTCGCTGCTGGTCGTTCACCTTCGCCTCCCCGCGTTCCGACGTCGAACCGACCCTAACGCGTGCGGCCCGTGGGAGTTCAGGGCGTCAGCGCCAGGAAGTTGCTGACGATCGTCGGACCCTCGGGGGTGAGGATGCTCTCCGGGTGGAACTGCACGCCGAACCGAGGCAGCTCTCGATGCTGGGTGGCCATGACCAACCCTTCCCGGGTCCACGCCGTCAGCTCGAGCTCTTCCGGCAGATCGTCGCGTTCGACCACGAGCGAGTGATAGCGGCCCGCTTCGAACGGGTCGGCGACGCCTTCGAGGATCCCCCGGCCCTCGTGGTAGACGGCCGATGCCTTGCCGTGGACGGGCTCGGTGCGCTCCACCGTGCCGCCGTACTCCACGCCGATCGCTTGATGGCCCAGGCACACCCCGAGGACGGGGGTCGAGGGCGGGAGGACGTCGAGCAGCTCGGTGAAGCACCCAGCCACCTCCGGCCGACCCGGGCCCGGAGACAGCACGACGGCATCCGGTTCGCGCGCGGCCAGAGCCTGGGCGGGCTCCGCATCGCTCTTCACCACCTCGGTGGCGTGCCCCAGGCTCTCGATCAGCTGGACGAGGTTGTAGGTGAACGAGTCGTAGTGATCGACGACCAGGATCATCGGGCCTCCTCGATGGCTGCGGTCTCCGCGATCGGGTCTCCCTCGACCCGCGCCCCCGCCGGCGCGACGGCCGGCAGGAGCGCGGAGGCCTTCGCCTTGGTCTCGTCCAGCTCGGTCTGAGGGTCGGAGTCGGCCACGACGCCCGCTCCCGCTTGAACGTGCGCCTGTCCGTCCTTCACGACAGCCGTGCGGATCGTGATGCAGAAGTCCAGGTCGCCCTCGAATCCGCAGTATCCGACCGCCCCGCCATAGGGTCCTCGGGCGTCGGGCTCGTGCGAGGCGATGAGCTCCATCGCCCGGCGCTTGGGCGCCCCCGACAGCGTGCCGGCAGGGAACGTCACCGCCAGCGCGTCGAGCGGATGCAGGGCCGGATCGAGATCGCCTTCGACCGTCGAGACGATGTGCATCACCTTGGTGAACCGCTCCACCTCCATGAGCTGGGTGGGGACGACGCTCCCCGCAACGCAGACCCTTCCCAGGTCGTTGCGGGCCAGGTCGACGAGCATCGCGTGCTCGGCCTGCTCCTTCGGGTCGGCGAGGAGCTCGTGCTCCAGCAGCCGATCGCGCACATCGGTCTCTCCTCGAGGGCGGGTGCCCGCGATCGGGCGGGTGGAGACCCTCGAGCCTTCGACCCGCACGAGCGGCTCCGGAGAGGAGCCCGCGAGCTCCATGCCGAGCATCCGCACGAAGAACATGTAGGGGGCGGGATTGGCGACGCGGAGACGCCGATAGATCGGATAGCCGCCTTCGGGGGCGGGAAAGGTGACGCGGCGGGACGGCACGCCTTGGAAGATGTCGCCCGCAAGGATGTGCTCCTTGAACGAGGCGACGATGTCGCGGTAACGCTCGTCCGGCATGTTGGGCACGCCCGGCGCATCGAGGCTCGCCCCGTCGACCGCCGGTGCGAGCGGAGGCGGTGTCGCGTCGGCGACCGTGGCCGCCAGCTGCTCGATCGCCTCGAGCCCCTGGTCGTAGCCTCCGGACGGCACGTGCGCCACCAGGATCAGCCGTTGCTTCCAGTGATCGAACACCACGGCTCGATCGATCACCAGCAGACCGATCGGCGGGACTGGCGCCGACGAAGGATCGGGCACGGGGTGACCGTCCAGCAGCTCGGCGGCTTCGAAGGCGAAGTAGCCCATGAGCCCGCCGGTGAGCGGCGGCAGATCGGGCATGCGGGGGGCGCGGAGCGAACGTGCGATCTGGATGAGGGCGTCGCGCGCAGGTCCGGCGGCGGTCGCGATGGGTAGCTGAGGCCGGGCGACGTCCGTGACGCTGATACCGTCGGGCTCCGCCACGATCACCGCAGCCGGATCCCCGGCCACGAACGAGTACCGCCCCCAACGTTCGGATCGCTCCACCGACTCCAGGACCAGCCCCGGGCCATGCCCCGCCAAGGAGGGGAAGAGGCCGACGGGCGTGGAAACGTCCGACAGCAGCTCCGCCCACATCGGGACCAGCGGCCACTCGGCCGCGAGCGCGTCGAACGTCTCGCGATCGGGTCGGACCTTCACCTGCACGAGGGACCTCCTGGGAGATAAGGAATGACCCCGGCCCTTACGGGTCCGGGGTCCGCGTGTCGGTCGGATGATGCGAGTCGCTAACGACGCACGAACGCCGGGCTCGGTGAGCCCCGGCGCCAGACCCAGCGGTCGGAACGTGTCGTCATGACCAGAGTGTGACCGCTGACCGGCGAACGCGTCAATCGCGGCCATCGCGGCCGGTGCGATCCCAGCGATCGTGGGGGTTCTTGGGGCGGCAACGTTGGTGTAGTGTGCGGGCGAGCCACGCTGTACCGGCCGAGCTGCTCTCCGGCCAAGGTGTCCTGATAGGAAGGATCCGCCGATGGTGCCGCCCCCTCGTTCGGCACGCCGACCGGGTTCGCCGGTCGCCCGTACGGCCGTTCTGTTCCTCTCGACGCTCGCGCTGATCGTGGCGCTCGCCCTGCCCGCCTCCGCGGCGGGATCGATCGCGTCGTGGGGCGGCAACGCCTACGGTCAGCTCGGAAACGGAACGACGACCGGGCACCGAACCCCGGCGACCGTCGCGGGGCTCAGCGACATGGTCTCCCTCCACGGCGGGCGAGATCACGTCGCCGCTCTGCGCTCCGACGGCACGGTCTGGACCTGGGGACGCAACCAGTACGGGCAGATCGGCAACGGCACCAGCACGAACAGGACGGCGCCGTTCCAGGTTCCCGGCTTGGCCGGCGTCGTGGCGATCGAGACGGGCCACTACAACACCTATGCGCTCCGGTCGGATGGCACCGTGTGGGCATGGGGCTGGAACCGCTACGGCACGGTCGGAGACGGAACGACGGTCAAGCGGACCCGTCCGGTCCAGGTCTCCATCACCGGCGTGTCCGCGATCGCGGCAGGACGCGATCAGGCACTCGCCGTGAAGTCCGACGGCACGGTGTGGGCTTGGGGATACAATGCGTTCGGCAATCTGGGCGACGGCACGTCCACGACGCGGACGACGCCGGTACGAGTGAGCGGGCTCACCGGCGCGGTCGACGTCGCGGGTGGACGTGACCACTCCCTGGTGCTGATGGCGGATGGCACGGTGTGGTGCTTCGGCTACAACGTCCATGGCGAGTGCGGTGACGGGTCGACCTCGAACCGCCACCTCGCGGTGAGGGTGAGCGGCCTGACGGGCGCGGTGGAGATCACGGCCGGCGCCAATCACTCCGTGGCGCTGCGGTCCGACGGCACGGTGTGGACCTGGGGGCAGGGCTCGAACGGCCGTTTGGGGAACGGGTCGAACTCGAACCGGCTGACCCCGGTGCAGGTCACGACGCTGTCCGGGGTGATCGCGATCGGGACGGGTCGCATGCACACCCTCGCGGCGGGCGCCGACGGTTCCGTCTGGGCCTGGGGTTTCAACCAGAGCGGCCAGCTCGGCAACGGGGCCACCGCGAACCAGAGCCGTCCGGTCCGCGTGCTCGACCTGACGGGTGCGACCGTCTTCGGCGGGGGGCGCGACCACAGCGTCGCCTTGATCCCGTAACGGTCGCGCGAGGACCGGTAGCGGCGTGAAAGGGCCGCTATCCTGTGCCCTTCATGCGTCTGTCCCGTTCGTTCACGCCCACGTTGCGCGACGATCCGGCCGAGGCCGATGTCGCGAGCCATCGTCTGCTGCTGCGCGCCGCGTTCGTCAGGCAGGTCGCAGCCGGGATCTACAGCACCCTGCCGATGGGTCTGCGCACGATGCGCCGCATCGAGCAGATCATCCGCGAGGAGATGGACGCCTCCGGCGCGATCGAGATCCGCATGCCGATCGCGATCCCCGCCGAACCCTGGAAGGCGACCGGGCGGTGGGACCTCTACGGGGATCAGCTTTTCCGGCTGCAGGACCGCCACGGCCGGGACATGCTCCTGGGCCCGACCCAGGAGGAGGTCGTCACGCCGTTGATCGCGGGCGACGTCACCAGCTATCGCGACCTGCCCCTGACCGTGTACCAGGTTGAGTGGAAGTACCGCGACGAGTTCAGACCGCGATTCGGGCTGCTCCGTGGACGCGAGTTCCTGATGAAGGACGCCTACTCCTTCGATCGGGATGAGGAGGGCCTGCAGGCCTCCTACGACGTCATGCGACGGGCCTACCAGCGTGTCTTCGACCGGTGCGGGCTGGACTACGCGGTGGTCGAAGCGGAGGCGGGGCAGATCGGCGGGGGCCTCAACCACGAGTTCATGGCGCGAGCCTCAGTGGGCGAGGACACGTTCGTCGAGTGCGAGACGGGCGACTACATCGCCGACATGAAGGCGGCGCGCCCGATGGCGCCCGAGCCCGCCGGCGAGCCCACGCAGGAGCTCACGGTGTTGGACACTCCCGGCACGCCCACGATAGAGACGCTCAGCGCGTTCCTGGGCATCGAGGCGTCGCAGACGCTGAAGTGCGTGATGTTCGACGTGGGGGGACGAACGACCGCGGTGCTCGTGCCCGGAGACCGGGAGGTCAACGAGGCGAAGCTCGAGCAGCTCGTCTTCCCCGACACCGTGCGCAGGTTCGCCGACGACGAGTTCGCCGCGCGCGGTTACGTGAAGGGGTACGTCGGGCCGCAAGGGTTCGGAGAGGACGTGACCGTGTACGCGGACCACACCGTCAAGGGAGGACGTGACTGGTTCACCGGCTCGAACGAGGTCGATCGCCACGTGTCCGGCGCGAACGCCGGCCGGGACTTCCGGGTGGACTCTTACGAGGACCTCGTGGTGCTGCGCGAGGGCGACTCGTGTCCGGTCGACGGCGGCCGGCTGCGCATCGGCCGCTCCATCGTCCTGGGTCACATCTTCCAGCTCGGACAGAAGTACGCGAAACCGCTCGAGGCGATGTTCACCGACGAGGAAGGCGCCGAGCGGATCTTCTGGATGGGCTGCTACGGGATCGGGATCTCGAGGGTCTTGGCGACTGCGGCCGAGCAGTTCCACGACGAGGAGGGCCTCCGGCTGCCGAAGGCGATCGCCCCGTTCGAGGTGGTCGTGATCCTCGCCAACCACGGCGACGAGCAGGCCACCGCGGAGTCCGAGCGCATCTACGTCGAGCTCCTCGAGGGTGGCGTGAGGGTCGCCCTCGACGACCGGGACGAGCGCGCCGGTGTGAAGTTCGCCGACGCGGACCTGATCGGCTATCCGGTCCAGCTCACGGTGGGCAAGCGCGGCATCGCGGACGGCACGGTCGACCTGAAGTTGCGCGCGACGGGCGAACGCACCACCGCGCCGTTGGCCGACGCGGGCAACGCTGTTCGTGCACTCCTCGGCACCGCTCCCTAGGGGCCCTGGGGTCCTCGGACACGATGCCGCTATACTGACCTCGTAGAGAGCGACGAGGTGTGTCCGGAGGTGGGCTCGCGCCCACCTTCTCGTGCGTAGGGGAGGGTCGAGCCATGGACGCGGAGGCGCTGGTACGACCCGTCGTCGAGCGGGCCGGGTTCGAGTTCGTTGAGATGGTGCGCACACGTGAGGGCGGCCGCAACGTGCTTCGCGTGGTGGTCGACCGCCCCGGAGGTGTGGACCTCGACACCTTGTCAGAGCTCTCGAGGCAGGTCTCGCGCGGCCTCGATCGTGCGGGGTATGAGACCGGGCCCTACGAGCTACAGGTTTCCTCGCCCGGCATCGAACGGCCGCTGAAGACCCCCGCGCACTTCGCGCGAGCGGTGGGTGAGCAGGTGAAGGTGAAGACGTCGGCGCCCCTGGCCGGTTCGAAGACCCACACGGGCACGCTGGTCTCGTCAGACGACGACGCGATCGTGATCGCGGATGCCGATGGTGACGCGATGCGCGTCGCCCACGCCGAGATCGCCTCGGCGAGGACGGTCGTCGACTGGGACGCCGTATTGAAGAGGAGCAAGGCATGAACGCCGAGATGATCGCCGCGCTGCGCGAGCTGGAGCGCGAGAAGGGCATCGCATTCGACACGATCTTGCATGGGCTGGCGGAGGCGATGGCCTCGGCCTACAAGACCTGGTGGAAGCAGGAGAACCCCACCGCAGACGACGACTTCGTCGGGTTCCGCGCCGAGATCGACCCCGAGAGCGGGGATCTGCGCATGTGGAAGCAGGACCTGGAAGAGATCGAGGTGCCGCCTCAGGAGGAGGGTGGCGAGCCCACCCTGGAGATGAAGGTCCTGGGCGAGGAAGAGGTCGAGGTCACCGACGACTTCAAGGGCAGGATCGGAGCCCAGACGGCTAAGCAGGTGATCTTCCAGAAGCTCCGCGACGCCGAGCGTGAGATGACTTACGAGGAGTTCGCGGGTCGTGAAGGCGACGTCGTCACCGGGATCGTGCAGCAACAGGAGCGCCGCTACACCCTGCTCGACCTGGGCAAGGTCGAGGCCCTGCTTCCGCAGGCCGAGCAGGTTCCCAGCGAGCCCTACCGTCACGGCGAGCGGCTGAAGGCGTTCATCACCGAGGTCCGCAAGGGAACCAAGGGTCCGCAGATCGTCGTGTCCCGCTCGCATCCGGGGCTGTTGAAGGCCTTGTTCGCGATGGAGGTGCCCGAGATCGAGGAGGGCATCGTCGAGATCAAGGGCGTCGCCCGCGAGCCGGGGCACCGCTCGAAGATCGCGGTGCTCTCGAACGAGCCGGGCGTCGACCCGGTGGGGGCCTGCGTCGGGCCGAAGGGCTCGCGGGTCCGCATGGTCGTCAACGAGCTGCGCGGCGAGAAGATCGACGTGGTGCCGTGGTCGGACAACCCCGGCGAGCTGGTCGCGAACGCGCTGCAGCCCGCAAAGGTCAAGGAGGTCCGCACCGACGAGGCCACAGGGACGGCCCAGGTCATCGTGCCCGACTACCAGCTGTCCCTGGCGATCGGCAAGGAAGGCCAGAACGCGCGGCTCGCCGCCCGGCTGACCGGATGGCGCATAGACATCAAGTCCGAGACCCAGGTCGCGGACGAGGCGAAGGCTCCGGCAGTGCCCCCGGCAGAGGCGGAGGCTCCCGCAGAGGCGGAGGCTCCCGCAGAGGCGGAGGCTCCCGGAAGCGAGTGACCGTGGAGCCCACGCGAACCTGCGTCGGGTGCCGCGAACGATCACCGAAGATCGAGCTCCTCCGCGTGGTGCGCGGGCCAAGCGGCCTCGTGGCCGTCGATCCAACGGGGTCGGCGCCCGGTCGCGGGGCGTACGTGCACCGGCGCGATGCGTGCCGGCGGGCTGCGCTCGCCGATGGTGTGCTGGCCAGGGCATTGCGCACGGGGCTGGGCCCGAACGAACTGGGTAGGCTTAGAGAGCAGATGGAGACTGGAGCGACGTGAGGGTTCACGAACTGGCGAAGGAGCTCGGGGTCACCAGCAGAGAGCTGCTGGGGACGCTCGAGCACATGGGGGTCGGCGGGAAGTCGGCCTCTTCCAGCGTGCCCGAGGACCTGGTGCCTCGCCTGCGCGCATCGGGCGGCAAGGCCACGGAAGCGCCGAAGCGCCGCGAGGTCCTCGAGCCGCCGCCGGCGCCGCGCAAGCCCAAGAAGAAGGCGCCCGCGGCGAAGGCCACCGCCGAGCCCGCTGCCGATGCTGCGGCGGAGCCGAACGACGTTTCCGCGCCGACCCCCGAGCCCACTGCTTCGAACGGTTCGGCCGCGGAGGCTCCCGCGGTGGCCACCGCGGTGGAGGCTCCCGCCGTCGCCCTCGTGGAGGCTCCCGCGGCCGAGCAGCCCGCCGGGCGGCAGCCGCGTGGACCCCGGAAGCCGGTCGTTCCGGAGCCACCGCGTCCCGTGCTCGAGGTCGTCCGTGGCGCCACTCCGCAGACCATCGCGGACAAGGTCGGGAAGAGTCCGGGCGACATCGTGAAGCTCCTTTTCTTGTCGGGGGAGATGGCAACGGCCACGACCTCGCTCACCGATGAGGCCATCTCCATGGTGGCCGGCGAGCTCGGGCTCGCGGCCGAGATCGTGGGGATCGAGGACGAGCTCCTGGAGGAGGACGGGGTCGAAGAGGACGTGGACCCGTCCCAGCTCGCGGCTCGTCCGCCGGTGGTCACGGTGATGGGTCACGTCGACCACGGGAAGACCAAGCTGCTGGATGCCATCCGCGAAACCGACGTGGTCGCGGGCGAGTTCGGTGGGATAACCCAGCACATCGGTGCCTATCAGGCGCACGTCGGCGATCGCGATATCACGTTCATCGACACGCCGGGTCACGAGGCGTTCACCGCCATGCGTGCGCGCGGCGCACAGGTCACCGACATCGCGGTGCTCGTCGTGGCGGCCGACGACGGCGTGATGCCGCAGACGATCGAGGCACTCGACCACGCCAAGGCTGCAGGAGTGCCGATCGTGGTGGCGGTCAACAAGGTGGACAAGGAAGAAGCCGACCCGAACAGGGTTCGCACGCAGATGGTGGAGCAAGGGATCGTCCCCGCCGAGTGGGGCGGAACCCATGAGTTCGTCGACGTGTCGGCGCGCGAGAAGATGAACCTGGACACGCTGCTCGAGACGTTGCTGCTGGTCGCCGATCTCGAGGAGCTCAAGGGTGTGCCGACCGGCCCGTCGCGCGGGACCGTGATCGAAGCGCACCTGGACAGGGGCCGCGGACCGGTCGCGACCGTGCTTGTCCAGCGAGGAACCCTCGATGTCGGTGACGCGCTGGTCTGTGGAACCACCTACGCGAAGATCCGCGCGATGCAGGACGAGAACGGCCAGGTGGTCGATCACGCCGGGCCTTCCAAGCCGGTCGTGATCCTGGGATGGGACGCGGTCCCGGCCTCGGGCGACGATTTCCGGGAGGTCGCCGACGAGCGCGAGGCCCGCCACATCGCATCTGAGCGTGAGGCCAGGGTTCGAGCCGCAGAGCTCGTGATCAGCCGCCCCCCGACGTTGTCCGACCTCCTCCGTCAGGCCGAGCGTGCCGAGATCCCCGACCTGAACCTGGTGGTGAAGGCCGACGTACAGGGCTCGCTCGGAGCGCTCACCGACGCCTTCCTCAAGCTTCCACAGGACGAGGTGCGCGTGAATATCGTGCGCAGCGCCGCCGGGGGCATCACCGAGAACGACATCACCCTCGCGATGGCTTCGCAGGCGATCGTGGTCGGGTTCAACGTGCGGCCGGACAAGGCGGCGGTCGACCTGGCCGACAAGGAAGGCGTGGACATCCGCACGTATCGGGTGATCTACGATGCGATCGACGACATCAAGGCGGCGCTGTCCGGCATGCTCGCCCCCGAGAAGCAGGAGCACGAGCTTGGCCAGGCCGAGATCCGTGAGATCTTCCGCGTCCCGCGGATCGGTGTCGTCGCCGGCTGCTACGTGACGAACGGCACGATCGGGCGCGACGCCCGTGCCCGCCTGGTCCGCGACGGCGTCGTCGTCTACGAGGGGAAGATCGGGTCGCTGCGGCGCTTCAAGGACGACGTCAAGGAGGTCGCGGCCGGCTACGAGTGCGGCATCGGGATCGAGGGCTACCAGGACGTCAAGGAAGGCGATGTGATCGAGGCCTTCGAGATCCGCGAGGTCGCCCGCTCTCTGTAGCCGGATGCTGGTCGCGCTCGAACGATTCGACCTCCGGATCCGAGAGTCGCATTCCCTGAAGCAGAAGCGTCACGTCGTCAAGACGCTGACGAACGGCATCCGTTCGACCTTCAACGTCAGCGTCGCTGAGGTTGACCATCAGGATCTGTGGCAGCGAGCCGCGATCGCCGTCGCCGCCGTGGGGAGCGGGGAGTATCACCTGCGCAAGGTCTTGCACGAGGTGGAGAAGTACGTCGATCGCCGGGCCGAGGTGGAGGTGATCGAGGCCGAGCTCTCGTTCCACTACACGGAGGACTGAGCCGGCGGCGGTACGCTTGGAGCATGACCCAGGGCGCACGAACCGAACGCGTCGGCGAGGAGTTCCGCGAGATCCTCGCCGAGCAGATCCAGAAGCTCAAGGACCCTCGCGTCGGTTTCATCACCGTGACCGGCGTCCGCGTCTCGCCCGATCTCCGGCACGCCTGGGTGTCGTACACGGCATTGGGTGACGACAAGGCCAGGGCGGGCAGCCGGGCGGCGCTCCGCTCGGCGACGCCGCATCTGCGCAGCACCATCGGTAAACAGGTGCGGCTGAAGTTTCTGCCGGAGCTGCAGTTCGAGGAGGACAACACCTTCGAGGAGGCCGAGCGGATCGAGTCGCTCATCGCCGGCCTGCACCGGGGAGAGGACCACTCGGAAGAGGAACCATCGTGAGCACCGAGAACCTGTCACGAGCCGCGCAGGTCCTCGCGGAGGCAACCGACGTTGCCCTCGCCTGCCACGTGAATCCCGACGCCGATGCGCTCGGCTCGATGCTGGGACTCTCCGCGTTCTTGCGAACGCGGGGGATCGCGACGGTGTGCTCGTATCCGAACGAGCCACTCGACCCGCCGCGGTGGGCGGCGATGCTCCCGGGTTCCGACGAGCTCGTTCCCGTTCGGGACTATCCCAAGCAGCCAGCCGTCATGGTGACGTGTGACTGCGCCGCCTTCGATCGGCTCGGCGCCCTGGGCCACGTCGCAGAACGCGCGGGCGAGCTCATCTGGATCGATCACCATCGCTCCAACGACGGCCGAGGCACGATCCCGCTCGTCGATCCGGAGGCGTCGTCGACGTGCGAGATGGTGTTCCGCTTGATCGAAGCGATGGGCGGGGACATGCCCGACGAGACTGCGATATCCCTCTACGCCGGATTGGTCACCGACACCGGGCGGTTCCAGTACGAGGCCACGACCCCCGAGACGCTGCGCATCGCCGCGACGCTCCGCGAGCATCCGTTCGACCACGCGAGGCTCGTCCAGGCGCTCTACGAGGACAACCTGGAGTCCTACCTTCGCCTGGTTGGCACCGCGCTCGAAAGACTGGAACACGTCCGGGATGCCGACCTCGTGTGGACCTACGTCACGCAGTCCGACCTGTGGGAAGCGGGGATCCATCCTGCCGAGACCGACGACCTGATCGACGTGGTGCGGACGGCGCGCGACGTCGACGTCGCAGCCATCGTGAAGCAGCAGAAGGACGGCCGGTTCAAGGTGAGTGTCCGATCCCGCGGGGACCACGACCTCTCGACGGTCGCAACTCGGTTCGGCGGTGGAGGGCACCGGCTCGCGGCCGGGTACACGTCTGCGCACGGACCGGCCGAGACGATCGACCGGCTCACCAGGGCGTTGCGCGGCGATCCCGTCGCGCCATGAGCGCCGAGCGCGCCGGGCGGGCCGGACCGGACGGCCTCCTCCTGGTCGACAAGCCGCAGGGCATCACCTCGCACGACGCGGTGGCCACGGTGCGACGAGCGTTGGGGACCAAGAAGGTCGGTCACGCCGGCACGCTGGACCCCATGGCCACGGGCCTGCTCGTGATGGGCGTCGGCCGGGCGACCCGGCTGCTTCGCTTTCTGGCCGACCTGCCCAAGAGCTATGAGGGGACGCTCCTGATGGGTGTCGAGACGGAGACCCTCGACGCCGAGGGCGACGTGGTGGCCACGAGGCCCGTCCAGGTTTCCGACGGCGAGCTGGCCGGGGCGATGGCGGCGCTGGAGGGCGAGTCCTTGCAGCGACCACCGGCCTATTCGGCGGTGAAGGTGGGCGGTCGCAAGCTCTACGACGCCGCGCGTGCGGGTGAGACGCTTCAGGCAGAGCCCAGGCCCATCCACGTGGAGTCATTCGATAGGCTCCATCGCCGCGGCGATGAGGTGGGGTTCCGCGTGGTCTGCGGCGGCGGCACCTACGTGCGAGTCTTGGCCTCCGACCTGGGAGCGGCGCTCGGGTGCGGCGCGCACCTCACCCGGCTCCGCCGAACCGCGATCGGGCCGTTCGAGGTCGGAGAGGCGAGAGCGCCGGGCGATCCGGGCGAACCGCTGCCCCTCGCGCGGGCAGTCGCTCACCTCCCGCAGTGGCCCATCGACGCAGAGGAGGCGAACGCGGTCGGTCACGGACGGATCCTGGCGCCGTCAGGGCTCGATGGACCGTTCGCCGTGCTGGACCCTTCGGGCAAGGTGCTCGCCGTCTACGCGGACGAGGGCACGAGGGCCAAACCGTTGGTGGTGCTGGCTCCGACCGCCTAGCGAACGCCCGCGAAGAGGGAATAGATCGCCATGGCTCCCAGCACGATGACGGCGAGCACGGCGCCAGCCGTGAGGCCGATCCGTTCCAGGCTCCAGGTCTGGATCGACACCGGCGGGTGGGGCGGGGCCAGCTCCTTGAATCGCGCCATGATCGGCCGAGGATCCTCTTTCAGCCGGGATGTCAGCTCGGTGGGGATCGCCATGCCCACCGCGCACGCGAACCCTTCGGCGATCTCGGTCGGGGTGAACACGTCGGTCGCGCGCCGGTAGACGACATCGGGGTCGGACTGCAGCGCGAGCGTGAGCATCATGTTCGACAGGTCCACCGCCTGTCTCCATGGTGTCGGCCGCACCTCCAGTCCCGACACGTCGACCAGTTGAAGATGACCGCGCTGCACGAGAAGGTTCGCAGGCTTGATGTCGCGATGGGCGACGCCGATGTCCCAGAACTGGCGCACCAGCGCGAGCCCCTCGTCGATGATCCGGCCGTCGACCTGCGAATCCCCGAGGTTCTTGGAATCCTCGAAGAACTCCGTCACCAGCATGTATTCACGGTTGGGCGTGAGCTCCACGATGCCCCAGGTCTTGGCGACCCGAACGCCATTCATCGCCAGGGTGCGCAGCGCGTAGTCCTCGTACTCGGCGAGGCGGCGGACCGAGCCGAACGGTGTCTCGTCCTCCAGCTTCCCGTACAGGATCGTGCGTCCCATCCGGTACCACCGATCCGCACGGACGTGGCTGGTCGCATAGATCTTGCCGAACACCCGAGAGCCGTCCGTCATGGTCATGAGGAGCGGTGAAGAGCCGCCCGAACCCGCCAGGCCGAACGGCTTCACGTCGGCGACCTCGAGCCCGAGCTGTTCGTCCATCGCGCGTTTGACGGCGCCTGCACGAGGTCCGCTCAGATCCAGGTGCGCGGCGTTGCCGCCTCGTCGATAGCTGACCGGGAACGATTCGTCGGGAACGAACCAGCGGAAGAGGCCTTCGGCCAGGACCCAGCACAACACGGCGGCGTAGGCGACGTTGGTGGGGTAGTCGGCGCCGAGGTACAGGCGCGACAGGCACACCAGGACGATCACGATCCAGGCAGCGGTCATGGCCCGCTTCCGCGGATTGCCTGCAGGCGCCAACACGAAGGGCATCGCGAAGACGGTGATCGCGAGCGCGGTCACGAGCCACGACGGGAACGTGAAGTTGGCGTTGTCGATGAGCGACGTCACGCCCGGCGCCGGCCGTTGGGCGTCGAGCAGGACCAGGGCGAGCCAGTCCACGAGGACGAACGTCACCATCGCCACCACCAACGCCCGGAAGCGCTTCGTGATGACGAGGACGATGGCCACGGCCAGCCGGAGCACCTGCACGGCACCGAACGTCGCCAGCAGCGCGAACCCCTTGGCGACGCCGGTCAACGCCGGTGTCCGCAGGTCGGCGAACCATCGGAGCACCGCGTCTCCCATCTCGTGGATCTCGTCGGTGGTCGCCAGCAGCCATTGGAGCGCGGCGCCGAACAGCACGACGGCTATCAACGCCCACAGCCATCGCCTCGAGTGGGATCCACGAGGAAGCGGCGGAGGCTCGCCGGATGGCCGCCGTTCCCGGTGATGGTGGGCGTGTGTTCGCGTCTGCATGCCCGGAGCCTATCCCGTGGGAACCCTTCAGCGACCGTTCACCGGCGGGGTATATCCTCCGGCGATGGCATCCGACGCAGGGGCAACCCTCCGGGAGCAAGGCCGCCGCGCCCGGCACCGAGAGCGAGACCGCCGAATCCGCGCGGAAGCCGCGCTCACGCACCCGCACGATCGTCGAGGGCGCGATCTCGGCGGCGATCGTGATCGGGATCTTCGTGTTCGCCATCCCGCAAGTGGCCGACTACAGCGCGGTGGCGAAGTCGTTCGATTCGATGACCGGGCTCGAGCTCCTCTCGCTGGTCGGCGTGATGGTCTTGAACCTGTTCACCTATTGGTTCGCGAACATGGCGGCGCTGCCGGGGCTGCGGCTGTGGCCCGCCGCCGTGTTGACCCAGACCACGACCTCGGTCGCGAACACCCTCCCGGGCGGCGGGGCGATCGCCGTTGGCCTCACATACTCGATCCTGCATTCCTGGGGTTTCACCGGCACCAACGTCGCGCTGTACGTGGGAGTGACCGGGATCTGGAACATCTTCGTGAAGCTCGCGCTGCCGGTCCTGTCGATCGCGGCGCTGGTGGCGACGGGGGAGAGCAGCGCCGCGTTCGTGACCGCGGCGATCGTGGGAGTCGTCGTTCTCGCCATCGCGGTGGGGCTGCTGGCGGCCCTGTTCGCGAGCGAGCGTTTCGCTCGCAGTATCGGCGACTTCCTGGGGCGCGTGGTCTCGGCGATCAAACGGCTGTTCCACAAGCCGCCGATGGAGAGCATGGGCGACCGCGCGGTGAAGTTCCGCACCGACACGATCGGCCTGGTGCGCAAGCGGTGGGTCCGACTCACCGTCACAACGATCATCAGCCAACTGGCGTTGTTCCTGGTCCTGTTGCTGGCGCTGCGGAACATGGGTGTGTCCCAGGCCGAGGTCTCCACCGCGCAGGTGTTCGCGGTGTTCGCGTTCAGCCGCCTCCTGTCGGCCGTTCCGGTCACGCCCGGCGGTGTCGGCGTGATCGACCTCGGATACATCGGTGGGCTGGCGGCGTTGGTGCCGGAATCGGAGAAGGCCGCCATCGTGGGCGCGGTGCTGATCTTCCGGGCACTCACCTACGGCGTGCAGATCCCGATCGGCGCCTTCACCTACCTGATCTGGCGTCACAAGAAGGACTGGCGTCGCGAGGTGCCCCCCGAGGGCGAGCCCGCGCCGGCCGGCGCCTCGTCACCCGCCGGCTAATCCAAGGCAGGGTCGAGCGGATCTTCCGGCCGTTCCGCGAACGCCGGCTCGCGCTTGGCCTCCAGCAGGTTGGCGAGCTCGGTGACCAGCGCCGCCGACCCGATCGCGATGCCCGCTCCCAACAGGACGCCGGCGACCGTGTCGGAGAACCAGTGGGCCGACAGATACACGCGCGAGAACGCCATCACGAACGCGAAGCCCATGGCGGCCAGCTCCCATTTGAGTCGGCGCGGCCCGGGGGGGAACGCCACCAGGACGATCGCGACAGCGATGGCGGCGCCCGCGACCGCGTGCCCGGACGGGAACGAGAATCCCGACGGTCTCCACGAGCTCTCCGGGCGGCCGCCCCCGGTGGAAGAAGACCTTCAGCCACGTGAGGGCGGCCTCCGAGGCGGCCCACGTGAGCGCGAAGGCGAAGAACGCCCGCCACCGCCTGGCGACCAGCAGCAGCAGGACGATGGCGATGCGCAGCGGGATCGTGACCAGCCCGCCCCCGAGCACGTTGAGGAGACGGAACAGCCCGGTCAGGATCGCCGTGCGGATCTCCACGACCCAGCGGTTCACGATCGCGTCGAGCTCGCCGATGAAGGCGAGCGTCGTGGTCGGGGCATCGAGCTCGGGATGACGCCCCACCGCGATCAACATGAAGACCGTCGCCGCCAGCAGTGCCAGGGAGAACCTGAGTGCGCGGCGATGGTTTGTCAGCACGGTCGCGGCAGCCTATCCCACGCACGGCGGCGCCTCCGCGCCGCACAGGGTGAGATCCACGGTGTCACGCACGTGACCCACGACCTCGGATCGCGCCACCGTCGAGATCGCAAGGTCCGCTTCGATCACCAACGTGGGGTCCGCGTCGTCGCTGAACGCGTAGTGGTGGGCGATGCAGCCGCCGGGGAACACCAGGAATCGCGAGCCGGTGAACCCCGGATCGAGGCGCGATGGCGCCTGGTAGACACGCATGCCCGCCTCGTCGGGGCCCGGGGGGATCTCCACCGCCTCGGAGACGTCGCAGGACTCGGTCATCGTCTATCTCGACCGCGTGGATCCCCGCACGATCGTGGTCGAGCCACAACGTCGTCAAGGTATCCTTCACCGCCGATCCACCGAAGTCCCACCCCGCGGGGAGCTCGGCCAGGCACGGGAGTCGCGTCGAGGACGGGACCGATTGCGCCTCCAGGATGAAGATCGCGCTGTCGGGCCTCGTGCACGCCGGTTCGTCGGGGGCTTGGATGCCACAGGCGACGCGGTGACGGCGAGCGTCGCGATCACGACGGTCAGAAGACGCCTCACGCGAACACCGCCCAGTTCGAGACGATCAGGCCGAGCGCGAGCGAGCGCCCCGATCAGCACGACCACGGTGATCCACACCCTGCGGAAGCTCCAGCGCTGGATGCGCACGGGGTCGCGAGCGGGTGCGAGCGCGCGGAACTCGGCCATCAGGTCCCGCCCGTCCTCCTTCATCATCGATCGGAGCTGGGTCGGGCTCGCGACGCCGCGCGTGGCTGCGAACGCCTCGGCGATCTCCTCGGGGGTGAACCGAGTCACTGCGGCTTCGTAGACGCGGGGGGCGTCCGAGCGCAGGCCGAGCACCAGCATCATGTTCGCCAGATCGACGGCTTGCCGCCACGGGGACGGCCTCACCTGGACGAAGAAGACGTCGATCACCTTGAGCTCACCGTCTCGCACCATGAGGTTGGCGGGCTTGACGTCGCGGTGGGCCAGGCCTTCGTCCCACATCGCCCGGACCAGGTCCAGCCCCTGGTCGATCACCCCGGCGTCGACCTCCGCCTCCCCGATCTCGGTGGCGCCGTCGAAGAACTCCATCACGATCATGTACTCACGCTCGGGGGTGATCTCGACCACGCCATAGGGTCGCGGCACCGGCAGGTCGAGGTCCTCCATCAGGCGCAGGGCGTAGTCCTCGTATTCCACGAACCGCCGAACGGTCTGGAAGGGCGTCTCGTCCTCCAAGGCGCCGTACAGGATCGTGCGGCCGATCTTGTACCAGCGGTCCGCCCGCACGTGGTTCTGGGCGTAGAGCTTCGCGAACAGGTATCGCTCGTCCCCGCCATCCTCGGAGGACACACGCATGCGCAGAGGGGTAGAGCCGCCGGAACCGGCCAGGCCGATGGGCTCGATGTCGAGGACACGGAACCCGAGCTGGTCCCTCACCGCCGTCGAGATCGCCTCCCCGCGCCGCCCGCCGACGTCGAGATGGGCCGTCTTCCCCCGCCTGTAGCTCACGGGGAAGACGTCGTTGGGAGCGAACCATCGGAACGCGGTGAGCCCCACCGCGACGCCGAGCGCCGCCCCGAACAAGCAGGCAGTCACCGGGTCGATGGCCAGGTACAGCCGGGAGAGGCCGACCACGATCAGTATGCCGCCGATCGCCCACTTCGCCGCATCGCGCACCCGTCCGTGCGGGAGCAGCGAATAGGCCATGCCCACCAACGTCACCGCGAGGCTCGCCATCGGTCGCGACGGCATGGAGAAGCCCTGCCACGGGCCGAGGATCACGATGTCGAGCGGCCGAGGGCGATGGATCGCGAGTGTGAACAGGTACGCGATGACCTCCTCGGCGACGATCGCGCCGATGAACACCACGAGCTGGCGCCACCGCCTGAAGACGATCAGCGTCACGATCGTGCCCCACCGCAGGGCTCGCAGCACCCACCGAGACGACAGCAGCGCGATCGCCTGCATGATCTCGGTCAGCGCGTCTCCACGCAGCTCCGCGAACGCGCGGAGGATCGACGTGTCGGTGCGCTCGTAGAGACGCGCCATCGGCTCGAAGAGGAAGACCCCGATCAGCGTGAGGACGAAGTATCCGACGATGACCAGCCAGAGCTTCCCGCTGCGGCCGAGCTCGCGAGGCAAGGGGGGCGCTTCGCCCGACGGGCGGCGGCGAACGTCGGGACCCAAGAGGCGGGGCCGGCGATCGTGGATCGCCTCGGTCGACATCCTGCCTGGTCTCCACGTCGCCCCCGATCTTCCGTCCCTCGTGCGAGATCCGATGAACGTTCGATGCTACTCCTGTGTCGGGCCGGACCCGTTCTCCTCGAGCCACTGACCGGCGACCTCGGCCGGTTCTGCTCCCTCTGCGATCGCCGCGTTCATCTGCCGGAGCGCCTTCGTCGTGAGGAGTGCGGAGACCTCGTCCAGGGCCACGCTCATGTCCGGCCCGAACCGTTCGAGGACGTCGGTGCGGACCAGCGGGGTGATGTTCTCCGCCGGCTGAAGACGGAGGTCGTCGCGGAGCAGCACCAGGTTGCGATCGACGAGCGCCCCTTCGCTGGTGAAGACCACGGCCACGTCCACCGTTCCACGTTCCAGCGCCTCCGCGGTGAGCGGACCCCCCGCGTCCAGGGGCAGGAACGCTTCGAAGGACAACCCGTAGGTCTGCTCGAACCCCTGGAGGCACAGGTCGCGCTCGGGACATTCGGGCGGACCTCCCAGGATCATCGCGTGGTCGACCTCGGCGAGGTCGCTGATCCGGCTGAGCGCGAGCCTGTCGGCGGTCTCGGAGGTCACCAGGAGTCCGTTGCGACTCTCAGCGGAGGCCGGGCGGAGGGCCGTGATCCCTCGTTCGGCCATGGCGCGCGCGAGCAGGCGTTGTGTCTCGTCCGTGTCGGCGGTCGCTTGACCGCCGAGGAAGGTCAAGGCGCTCCCCCCGTACTCGGGCACCACCTCAAGCAGCCCGCGTTGGAGCGCGGGGAGCACGAGCTCACGCGTCCCGACCTGCCGCTCACGGCGGACCGTGAAGCCGGCGCCCTCGAGCGCACCCGCGTAGATCTCGGCGATCAGCTCGCTCTCGGGGAAGTTGAACGATCCGACCGTGATGGCCTGGTCACGCGTCACCGGCCCCGTCGTGCCCGCGTCGCCCGAGCACGCCGAGAACGACGTGGTGAGCAGCGCGCAGGCGAGCAAGAGCCGGGTTCGCACGGACGAACGGTATCGCGGACCGAGCATGCAGAGGAACGCGCGTCGTCCGATACGCTCTCTCGCGCCATGGAGACAGTGCACGGCCTGCAAGCACTCCCGCTGTCCGACGAACCGTCCGTGGTGACGGTGGGCTTCTTCGACGGCGTCCATCGCGGACACCGGGAGGTGTTGCGAACCACGGCGGCCCGCGCGCGCGATCGCGGGATCCGATCCGTCGCCATCACCTTCGATCGGCATCCTCGGGAGATCCTCACCCCCGGCCATGAGCCCCGGCTCCTCACTACGGTGGAGCGCAAAGCCGCGCTGGTCGCCTCCACGGATATCGACGTGCTGCTCGTGCTCCCGTTCACGGCGGAGTTCTCTGCGGGTCCCGGCCGAGGACTTCGTGCGGGATGTCCTCGTGGAAGGCCTGCACGCGGTCCATGCAGTGATGGGCGTCAACTCCACGTTCGGGTTCAAGGCGGCCGGAACCGTGGAGACGCTGCCCGCGATGGGCGCGCCGTACGGCCTCACCGGCGAGGGGGTGCCGTTGCTCGATCTCGACGGCAGGGTCGTGTCGTCGTCCTCGGTGCGCGAGGCGTTGGGAGACGGCGACCTGGACTGGCCCCACGTGGCGCTCGGGCGCCGGTTCGCGCTGGATGGGGAGGTGACGTCGGGCCACGGACGAGGGAAGGGCCTGGGATACCCCACGGCGAATCTGCGCACGTGGCCTCGCCTGCTGCTCCCGGGCCAGGGGATCTACGCGGGAGCCGCCGAGGTCGCCGGAGGCCGGTTCCGCGCGGCGATCGACGTGGGGACGAACCCCACCTTCGGCGTGGAACCGCTGCACGTCGAGGCGTTCCTGCTGGACTTCGAGGGCGACGGCCTGCGAGGCGAGCCGATCTCGCTGGAGTTCTGGGCGCGACTGCGCGACGAGGAGCGCTACGACTCGGTGGACGAGTTGATCGCGGCGATCGGCGACGATGTGGCCCGGACCCGAGAGCTCGTCGAATAGCCGCCGGGGTGACCGGGGATCGCGGCTGGTAGCCTCGTATCCGACCATGACGACATCGACCAAAGAAGAGAAGTCCCGGATCATCTCGGAGTACGCGCGATCCGACGGCGACACCGGCTCCGCGGACGTGCAGATCGCCGTCCTCACGAAGCGGATCGCCGATCTCACCGAACACCTCAAGGAACACAAGCACGACCATGCCTCGCGTCGCGGCCTGCTCAAGATGGTTGGACGCCGCCGCAGGTTGCTCGAATACCTCAGGCACGAGGACATCGAGCGGTATCGCGAACTGATCGCGCGTCTGGGCCTTCGCCGGTAGACGCGGAACCATCGGAGCGGCCGTCCCTCGGGAGGGAGTCGCCTCGTGAAGGAAGTGATCGCCACACGACCCACTGATCGGCACCGCCGGAGGTGGGAGCGACCCGCGGTCGGTTATCAGTAGCGAGCTCCCGGAGACCCGCCAGAGGGATCCGGTGGCCCACCACTGAGAATCGGCCGGACCCGCCTCCTGTCTCCATCGACGCGCCGGAAACGCCTGCGCGTCCAGGACTCGAAGAACAAGGAGGAACGGCCCGATGGCCATCACCACCCTTTCCCGAAAGATCGGGAACCAGACCATGACCCTCGAGACGGGCAGGATGGCCCGCCTCGCCGAAGGCGCGGTCATGGTCACCTACGGCGAGACCCAGGTGCTCGGCACCTGCGTCTCGTCCAACCCCCGCGAGGGGATCGACTTCTTCCCGCTCACGATCGACGTCGAGGAGCGGATGTACGCCGTCGGGCAAGATCCCCGGCAGCTTCTTCCGTCGCGAAGGACGCCCGGGCGAGACCGCGATCCTGACGGCTCGGCTTGATCGACCGGCCCCTGCGTCCCGACGTTCGCCGATGGGTTCCGCGACGAGGTCCAGGTCGTGATCACCGTGCTGGGGATCGACGGCGAGGTCCCCTACGACATCCCCGCGATGAACGCCGCCTCGGTCGCAACCTGCCTCGCCGGGCTGCCGTTCGACGGCCCCGTGGGCGCCGTGCGCATGGCGCTGATCGACGGGCAGTGGGTGACGAACCCCACCTTCCAGGAGAGCGAGGAAGCGACGTTCGACGTCGTCGTCGCCGGCCGCAGGAACGACGGCGGCGAGATCGACATCCTGATGATCGAGGGCGAGGCGCCCGACAAGACCTGGGAGCTCCTCGCGTCCGGGGCGCAGGCGCCCACGGAGGAGACCGTCTCCGAGGGGCTCGAGGCCGCCAAGCGCGCGATCGCCGAGGTCATCGACTTCCAGCAGGAGCTGATCGACTCCGCCGGCGTCACCGAGAAGGAGTGGGCGCCGCGTCCGCTCTACGGAGAGGACGTCTACGAGGCGCTCGAGGCCTTCGCCACGTCGCGCCTGGAAGGGTCGATCGTCACCGACAAGGCCGAGCGCGAGGCCAAGCTCGACGCCCTCAAGGCCGAGGCGAAGGAGCATCTCGCCACGGCCGTCGAAGGCTTCGACGACCGCGCGGGTGAGTTCGGACCGGCATGGAAGCAGCTGCAGAAGAAGGTCATGCGGGCGCGGGTCATCGCCGAGGGCGTTCGACTGGACGGACGCGGGCGCCAAGGACATCCGTCCGCTGTCCGCCGAGGTCGGCGTGTTGAAGCGCTCGCACGGTTCGGCGTTGTTCAGCCGCGGCGACACCCAGGTCCTGAACATCACGACGCTGGGCATGCTGCGCATGACGCAGATGATCGACACCCTCGACCTCGAGGACTCGAAGCGATACATGCACCACTACAACTTCCCGCCCTACTCCACGGGCGAGACGGGCCGCGTGGGCTCGCCCCGCCGCCGCGAGATCGGGCACGGCGCGCTCGCGGAACGGGCGTTGATCCCCGTGGTGCCCGAACGAGGAGGAGTTCCCCTACGCCCTGCGCCTGGTGAGCGACGTCCTCAGCTCCAACGGCTCGACGTCGATGGCCAGCGTCTGCGGTTCGACGCTCTCGCTGATGGACGCGGGTGTGCCGATCAAGGCGCCCGTCGCGGGCATCGCCATGGGCATGATCGCCGACGGCGGCACGTTCGTGACGCTGACGGACATCCTGGGCGCCGAAGACGCGCTCGGCGACATGGACTTCAAGGTCGCGGGCACGCGCGAGTTCGTGACGGCGATCCAGCTCGACATGAAGGTCACGGGCCTGCCGGGCGACGTGCTCGCCGGCGCGCTCCAGCAGGCGCGGGAGGCACGCTTCCAGATCCTCGATGTGATGGAGGAAGCCATCCCGATGCCGCGCGAGGAGGTCAACAGCAAGGCGCCGCGCATCATCAGCATCCAGATCCCGGTCGACAAGATCGGCGAGGTGATCGGTCCCAAGGGCAAGCGGATCAACGAGATCATCGCGGTGACCGGCGCCGACATCGACATCCAGGACGACGGCACGGTCTTCATCGGGTCCGAGCTCGGTGGCGAAGGCGCCGACGAGGCCGCCCACATGATCGACGAGATCGCGAACCCGCGTCCCGTGCTGGTGGGCGAGAACTACGACGGGACCGTGGTGAAGACCACCACGTTCGGCGCCTTCGTGAACCTGGTGCCCGGGCGAGACGGCCTGGTCCACATCTCGAAGCTGGGACGCGGAAAGCGCCTGAGCAGCGTCGAAGAGGCGATCAAGGAAGGCGACAAGATCACCGTGCTCGTCGAGGACATCGACGCGCAGGGCAAGATCAGCCTGAAGCCGGTCGGCGAGGAGTGGGCGATCCCCGAGGGCCAGGCCGACGAGTCGGGCGGCGGGCGACGGCGGCGGCCGTGATCGCGACCGGGGCCGGAGCGGCGGCGGCCGTGACCGCGGTGAGCGGAGCGAACGTTCCCGAGGCGAACGCGATCGCGGCCGGCGTTTCCGTGACGGCGACGCCGGCGGCTCGGGCAACGCGGGCGGCTCCGGGAGCCCGGCCTCGACCGACGCACCCACCGGCGACGCTCCCGGCACCGAGTAGCTCGGCGGATGCCGATCGCACGTACGGAGTTCGGCTCCGGGCTGCGCGTGGTCACGGAGCGGATGCCCGGCGTCCGCTCCGTGTCCCTCGGGTTCTGGGTGCTGGCCGGCTCGCGCGATGAGGCACCCAGGATCAGCGGGTCCAGCCATTTCCTGGAGCATCTGTTGTTCAAGGGAACGCAGACGCGGTCGGCGCTCGACATCGCCGAGAACTTCGACGCCGTGGGAGGAGACGTCAACGCGTTCACCGCGAAGGAGTACACGTGCTACTACGCGCGCGTCCGCGACCGCGACATGGAGATGGCCGTCGATCACCTGGCGGACATGCTGCAGCATTCGCTGATCCGCAAGGCCGATCTGGACGCGGAGCGGCAGGTGATCCTGGAAGAGATCAACATGCACGAGGACTCGCCCGAGGACGTCGTGCACGACCTGTTCACCGAGACGCTTGTGGCCCGACCATCCGCTGGGCCGGCCGATCCTGGGCACCGCCGAGACGATCCGGACCGCGACGACGGCTTCGGTGAAGCGGTTCTATCGCAAGCACTACGTGCCGGGGCACCTGGTCGTGGCCGCCGCCGGGAACCTGCGTCACGAGGAACTGCTGTCGATGCTTCGGGCGCGCATGGACACGGGGAGGGCGATCCGCTCGGCTCGTGGGACGGAAGCGTCGAGGTGGCGGGTGCGGTCGGCGGCGGCGGCGCCCGAACCCTCGGGCATCGACCTGGTGAAGCGGCGCAAGACCGAGCAGGCCAACATCTGCCTGGGCACCAACGGCCTGGACGCGCGGCGACCCCGACCGGTTCGCCTTCCTCATCGTGAACACCGCGCTCGGCGGAGGCATGAGCTCTCGCTTGTTCCAGGAGGTGCGGGAGAAGCGCGGGCTCGCCTACAGCGTGTACAGCTATCACGCGCAGTACACGGAGGCGGGACTCTTCACGTGTTACGCCGGCACCACGCCGAGCCGGGCGACAGAGGTGATCGGGCTGCTCCGGCGCGAGGTCGGGGACGTCCGGGACGGCGGCCTCACGCGACGCCGAGTTCGATCGGGCGAAGGGTCACGTGAAAGGGGCCCTGGTCCTGGGCTTGGAGGACCCCGGCGGACGCATGAGCCGCCTGGGCAAGTCCGAGATCGCCCAAGGCGAGATCCTCACCGTCAACGAGTCGCTGAAGCGCCTCGACCGGTCACCCTGGATGACGCACGGCGCGTCGCCGAGCGGGTACTGTCGCAGCCGATGACGCTCACCGTGCTGGGCCCGTTCGGGAAGGCGGCGTTCCGAGACGCCCCGGGCGCGACACCTCGAGCCGCGACACCTCGCGCCGTGGGCCATCGGTCCGCAGGCGGCGGTGTGATGACCCGGGTCGGGGTCGTCGGCGCCGCCGGCCGGATGGGCAGGGAGGCCTGCCGGGCGATCGCCGCCGATCCCGACCTGCAGCTCGTGGCCTGCGTCGACCCCCACCACGTGGGCCAGACCATCGAGGGGATCTCCGTATCGGGCGACCTCGCCGCGCTGGCGGACGCCGGCGCCGAGGTCGCGGTCGACTTCACGCACCCCGGTGCGGTCATGGACACCCTCCGGTGGGGCATCGCGAACCGCGTCCACTGCGTCGTGGGGACGACCGGCATCTCGCAGGGCGACGTCGACGAGCTCGCTCGCCTCGTGGACGGCAGCGGCACGAACGTCCTGATCGCTCCGAATTTCTCGATCGGCGCCGTCCTGATGATGCGCTTCGCCGAGCAGGCCGCCCGGTTCCTGCCGGCGGCAGAGGTGATCGAGCTCCATCACGAGGGCAAGGCCGACGCGCCGAGCGGGACCGCACTGGCGACGGCCCGTCGCATCGCGGCCGTTCGCGGCGGCGTCGCCCACGGCTCCGGGAGTCGATGAGGCGCATCCGGGCGCCCGGGGGACCGACGTCGAGGGCGTTCGTGTGCACTCCGTTCGCTTGCCCGGGCTCGTGGCGCACCAGGAGGTCATCCTCGGTGGGAGGGGCCAGACCCTCTCGGTCCGCCACGACACC
Source organism: uncultured Actinomycetes bacterium (assembly GCA_963758715.1). Classification (GTDB taxonomy): domain Bacteria; phylum Actinomycetota; class UBA4738; order UBA4738; family HRBIN12; genus JAOUEA01. The sequence continues at coordinate 34,109 of CAVWWK010000004.1, read as the reverse complement.
ACCGACCGCACGTCCTTCATGCCCGGCATGCTGCTCGCGATCAAGGCGATCGGATCGCGGGCCGGGTTGACGGTGGGCCTGGATGCCCTGCTCGACGAGCTCTGAGCGGCGATCGCCCCTAGCTCAGTCCCTGGATCACGAAGCCGACGCCGATCGCGAGCAGCAGCGCCGATAGGGCGGTGCGGATCCACGTGAGACCTCGTTCTCCCAGCAACGCGCGACTCCCCGTGCCCACGAGAGCCGAGCCGAAGTCGGTGAACGACACGCCCAGGGTCATCGCCGTCGCGGCCAGGATCGCGGTGTCCCGTCCTCCGTCGGCGCTGGCCTCGGCAACGACCGCCGACGCGGTCGTGGCGAAGAAGATCCACGCGCCCGGGTTCACCAACACCAGCACGACACCGCGGGCGGTCGGCCCGAGCCGGGCTCCGGCGCCTCGCGCCCGGATCTCCGCGCCCTGTCCCCAGCGATGTCGCCACAGGGCCAGGAGCTCGTTGGCCGCCAGGTAGATCAGGAACAGTCCCCCGACCACGCGGAGGGCGTCGATCGCGGCTTGCGACGGCTGGGCGGTCGAGAACCCGAGCGCCAGCACGACCATCACGGCGAACAACATGCCGTTGGCGCCGAGCATCACCCGGAACCCCTGTGCGAGCCCGGCCTTGGCCGTTTCCGACAGGATCAGCAACTGCACCGGCCCCGGTGCGGCTCCCAAGGCAGCGCCCAGAGCGAACGCCGGCACGACGTGGTCGCTCCACGCCGCCATCAGGCCGGCGCCCCGAGGCGCAGCTCCCGCACGGTGATGGTTCCCTCGTCGTCCTGGATGACGAGCACCCCCTCGCATTCGGAGAAGGGCTCCACCTCGCGACCGTCCAACCCGAACGCCGCACGCTCCACGAAGGGGGTGTGGCTGATCGCGAGGCCGACGCCGCCGTCGGGCAACATCGCGAGCAGCGACCGCACGCCCGCAGCCATACCCTCGGGGCTTCCTCCGCTCGCGTCTCGTCCCGCGAGGCCGGAGATCACGGCGTGCTCGGGCAGCTGCTGACCCGCTCCACGCAGGAACCAGGCGGCGGTCTCGGCCGCGCGCTCCGCGGGGGAGACGAACACGAGGTCGTAAGTGCGCCCGGCCGATCGTCCCACGTCCTCCGCCTGCGCCCTGCCTTCAGGCGAGAGACGATCTGCGGCCGGATCGCGGCGAGCGTGCCTGCGGAGCTCGAGCTGCTTCACGGTTCCTCCAAGGTCGGTTCGCGTATCATGCCGCAACCGTGCAGGCCTTCCGTCGAACAGTCACGCCCATCGTCCTGGTCTGCGCGCTGGGGATGGCGTGCACCGGCGAGGATCAGAGCCGCGCTCCCACCGCGTCGGGGTCCGTCGCATGTGCGCCCGGCGAGTGCGTCACGAGCTCCGATGTCGGTGACGTCACGTACCGGCCGGGGGCCTACCGGTATCAGTTCGGCGACGTGACGGCGACCCTGTCCATGGACGGAAGCGTCGGAACCCTGGAGGTCGTCAACGCGTCGGGCGCCGAGCTGGGGGAGCCGGGCATGTACGTCATCAGCGGGAACGACGAGCGGTATCAGGGAACGGTCGCGTCGCCATCGCTCATCGCCGACGGCGAGACCGCGACCTTCGATGTGACGTTCCCCGACGCGGTGAAGCCCGATACGGTCGGCTTGGTCATGGTGCTCTTCGGCGGGAGCAACTTCGGCGCGATGCGCCCGGTTCCGGAGGGGTCCTGAGTCGAAGGCTCAGTCGTCGGTGCGACTGGCGGGCTCGCTCCCACCCGCCGCCCAGCGAGCCAACACGAACAGCAGATCGCTCAGTCGGTTCAGGTACCGGCGCACGATGGGGTTGACCTCGCGTTGTGCGTGCTCCAGGGCGACGACCGCGCGCTCGGCCCGGCGGACGGTGCTGCGCGCGACGTCGATCGCGGCGCTCGCCGGATCCGCGCCGGGCACGATGAACACGTCCGGAAAGGGGCGCTTCGCCACCAGGTCGTCGATGCGCTTCTCCAGGCGTTCCACCATGTCCTCGGTCACGAGCGAGACGCCGTCGGTGAGCTTGCGACGCTCCTTGGGGTTGGCCGCGAGGTCGGCGCCGACCACGAACAGCTCCCGTTGCAGCGTGAGCAGGTCGGCGGCCATCGTCTCGTCGGCCGTGAGCGACCTGGCGAGCCCGAGCACGGCAACCGCTTCGTCCGTCGTCCCGTAGGCCTCGGTGACCAGGTCATCCTTGGGGACGCGCCCCCCGTAGAGCAACCCGGTCGTGCCGTCGTCGCCCGTCCTGGTGTAGATGCGGGGCATGGCCCGCTAGCATAGGGCGCATCCATGCCCCCGCGTTATCCGGGGCCGCGCCCGGCTGCCGGCGATGGATCCGGCCGAGAGGAGGCACCATCGATGGCCGAGCAGATGAACGGGAACTTCGGAAGCGTCGCGACGGCCATGGTCACGCCGTTCCGCGACGATCACGCGGTCGATCTGGACGGAGCCCAGGAGCTGGCCTCGTGGCTGGTCGACAACGGCACAGACGCCGTCGTCGTGGCGGGCTCCACGGGGGAGTCGCCGACGCTCACCTACAAGGAGAAGGCGCAACTGTTCGCCGCGGTGCGTGAGGCGATCGAGGGGCGCGGCAAGCTGATCTGCGGCACCGGAACCTATTCGACCGCCGAGACCCTGGAGCTGACCCAGGCGGCCGAGGACGCGGGCGCCGACGGCCTGCTGGTCGTGACCCCCTACTACAACAAGCCGCCGCAGCGCGGCTTGATCGCGCATTTCGAGCACATCGCCGACGCGACCGAGCTGCCGATGATCCTGTACAACATCCCCGGCCGCACCGCCACGCGCATCGAGCACGACACCCTGATCGAGCTCGCCCACCGGCCCAACATCGTGGCGGTCAAGGATTCGACCGGGGACTTCCAGGCGGTCTCGAGATTGATCGCCGAGGCGCCGGCTGGCTTCGAGGTCTACTCGGGTGACGACTGGGCGACGTTCGGGTACGTCTGCCTGGGTGCTGTCGGAGTCGTGAGCGTCGCCGGGCATCTGGTCGGCCCGCAGATCCGCCAGATGGTCGACCTGATCCATACCGGCGACGTTCCGGCCGCGCGCAAGATCCACGAGGCGCTCTCGCCTCTGTACAACGCCCTGTTCGTGACGTCGAACCCGATCCCCGTGAAGGCAGCGCTCGAGATGCAAGGAAGGCCCGCGGGGCCGACCCGCCTTCCCCTGGTGCCGGCCACCCCCGAGGAGCGCGACCGCGTTCGCAAGGCTCTGGAGGACGCCGGTCTCCTCTGACCTCGGCCTCTGTCGCGTCGTCTTCCTCGGCGGTGTCGGGGAGGTCGGTCGAAACATGGCGTGTGTCGAGATCGACGGACGCATCCTCATCGTCGACGTCGGCCTGTCGTTCCCGTCGGGCGACATGCCGGGCATCGATCTCGTGCTGCCCGACTTCGACTACATCCGATCGGATCCCGGTCGCGTCGAGGCCGTGGTCCTCACCCACGGGCACGAGGACCACATCGGGGCGTTGCCGTACCTGCTTCGGGAGTTCGACCGGCTGCCCGTCTATGGAACGCCGTTCACGCTCGAGCTGCTGAAGGGCAAGCTCGAGGAGCACGGTGTGACCGATCGCGCGGAGCTGCATGTGGTGACGCCGGGCGAGGGCGCCTCGGCGGGCCCGTTCACGATGCGATTCCTCCGTGTGACGCACTCGATCCCCGACGGCATGGCGGTGGCGATCGACACCCCGCACGGCACGATCCTGCACACGGGCGATTTCAAGATCGATCAGACGCCGCTCGACGGCCGCTCCACCGACCTGCACGGCCTCGCCGAGGAGGCGAGCGGCGCCGGTGTCCACCTCCTGCTGAGCGATTCGACGAACGCCGAGGAGGCCGGCTACACCTCGAGCGAGCGGAGCGTGGGGCCGGTACTCCAGCGCATCGTGGCGAACGCGCCGGAGATCGTGGTCGCGGCGTGCTTCTCCAGCCACATCCACCGCGTCCAGCAGATCGTGAACGCCGCTGTCGCCGACGAACGCGTGGTCGCCTTCCTCGGTCGCTCGATGCACAACGCGGTGCGAGCCGCCCGGGCCCTCGGCCTGCTGCACGTCGACGATCGCGACGTCGTCGACATCGAGGACGTCGCGAACCTCGATCCCGGGCGTGTGGTGGTGATCTGTACGGGATCGCAGGGTGAGCCGTTCAGCGCGCTGTCGCTCATGGCCCAGCGCCAACACAAGTGGGTCAAGCTGAAGGAGGACGACACAGTGGTGTTGTCTTCGTCGTTGATCCCCGGCAACGAACCGGCGATCCACCGCGTCGTCGACGCCGTGTATCGGACCGGCGCCGACGTCTACCACATGCCCGCCGACCCGGTGCATGCGAGCGGCCACGCCGCCGCCGAGGAGCTCCGGCTCATGCTGTCCCTCGTGCGTCCGCGCTGGTTCATCCCGGTGCACGGCGAGCGCAGGCATCTCCAGCATCACGCGCGGCTCGCCGAGGAGGTCGGGATCCCCGAGGACCACGTCATCATCTGTGAGGACGGCGACGTGGTCGAGGTGGGCGAGGGGGTCGAGATCGTCGATCGTGTGCAGGCGGGCATGACGTTCGTCGACGGGCTGGGCATCGGCGACGTGGGCGGCGAGGTGCTTCGAGACCGCCGGAAGCTTGCGGGTGACGGCGTGGTCGTCGTGGTGGTCACGGTCGATTCACAGACGGGGGAGCTCGTGAGCGGGCCCGACATCGTGAACCGCGGCTTCGTCTACGAGGAGACCTCCCAAGAGATCCTCGACGAGGCGAGGGACCGCGTCGTGGCCGCGATCGGCGCCACCGCGAACGCGCACGTAACGGATCCCTCGGCGCTCCAGCAGGACATCCGCCGGGTGCTGGGACGGTATTTCAACGAGGCGACCCAGCGGAAGCCGGTGATCCTCCCGGTCGTCATGGAGGTCTGAGACAGTCGCTCGTCCGGTGCCCGCCGGCGTGGTCCCAATATGTGATTGAAGCGCCGCCGGAACGCGTCATGCTTGTGTGCTATGGCGACGAAGACTTCCCCTTCGCGGCGCACCGCGTCGCGCGCTTCCGGCACGCGCAAGGCTTCAAGGAGCAACAAGGCTTCCAGGAGCAACAAGGCTTCCAGGAGCAACAAGGCTTCCAGGAGCAACAAGCCCAGTGGTCACACGACCGCCCGCGGAAGGCCCGCTCCCAAGAAGGGCCCGGCTCGCGGCAAGAGACCTCGGCGAGCCTCCACGAGGCAGATCCTGTCGCCGTTCGCGCGTGACGCCGTCGGGATCGCCCTGGTCGTGTTCGCCGGCCTCTCGGTCCTGTCGGTGTGGTTCGACGCGGCGGGGCCTATGGGCCGGGCGCTCACGAACCTGCTGCAGGGGGGTGTCGGCCTGCTCGCGATCGCGCTCCCGGTCGTTGGCGTCTACTGGGGGTTCGTGCTCCTGCGCGACGTCTCGCCCGAGGAACGGGTGCGGATGCTCATCGGCTTCGTCCTGCTCGCGTTCGGTGTGCTCGGCATGGTGTCGCTGGCCCGGGGCAACCCCGGCCTGTTCGCTCCGGTCGACGACACGAAGCGGATCGGGGGGCTCGGGGATGCCGGCGGGCTGTTCGGAGCGATCGCGGCGAACCCACTATCGAGGGTTCTGTCGCCGTACGGCGCGTTCGTGATCGACGCGGGCCTGGCTGCCATCGGCCTGCTGATCTTCACCGGCACCTCCTTCGCCCAGGCGCGGCAGAAGGTCGCCGACTTCCGCGCCAGTCTGGTCGAGCAGGACGACGTGAAGAAGGCGTCCAAGGAAGCGAAGGCGGCCGCGAAGGCCGAGAAGCGACGCCTCGAGGACACGAAGATGGCCGACGCCGGCCTCACTGAGGCGCCCACGAAGCCCACGGGGCCGAAGAAGCGCGAGCGCTTCCTCGAGGCGATGGGCCTCGTCGAAGAGCGCATCGTGATGCGTCCCCGAGGCCGGCCCGATCGGGCCGCTCGACGAGCCCCCGGTCGAGGCGACCGACGAAATGGCCAGGGGCGCGCCGCCGCCGAAGCCGCGCACGGTCACCACCTCGGCGGGGCCCTACCAGCTCCCGCCGCTCGACTTGCTTCGCACGGCTCCGCCCTCCACGAGCGACGGCAAGCACGAGACCGACATCATGGAGGCGCTCGGGCACACGCTCACGACCTTCGGCGTCGACGCGCGCGTGGTGGACTCCCACCGCGGCCCCACCGTCACGATGTACGAGGTCGCGGTTGCGCCGGGCACCAAGGTGAACAAGGTGCTCAACCTGTCGAGCGACATCGCATACGCCCTCGCTACCCCCGACGTGCGCATCATCGCCCCCATCCCCGGCAAGTCCGCGATCGGCATCGAGGTGCCCAACAAGCACCGCGACTTCGTGATGCTGGGTGACATCCTGCGGTCCCCGGCGGCCAAGGAGGCCGCCCATCCGCTGCAGGTTGCCCTTGGCAAGGACATCCACGGCAGGGCTCAGATGGTGGACCTGTCCACCATGCCACACGTGCTGATCGCGGGTGCCACCGGCGCCGGGAAGTCGAGCCTTGTCAACAGCTTCATCACGTCGATCCTGATGCGCACGACCCCCGACGACGTGCGGCTGGTGTTGATCGACCCGAAACGGGTGGAGCTCAGTCACTTCGCCGAGGTGCCGCATCTGCTGAGCCCGGTGATCGTGCATCCCAAGCGTGCCGCGGAGGCGCTGGCATGGATCGTCCGCGAGATGGAGATGCGCTACGAGATGCTCGCGGCCGTTGGCGTCCGCGACATCGACGGTTACGAGGAGGGTCTCCGCGAGGGGACGCTCCGCCTCCCGGTCGGACACGAGGACGCCTACCAGCACCTTCCGTACATCGTCGTCGTGATCGACGAGCTTGCGGACCTGATGATGGTTGCCCCGCGTGCCGTGGAGGACGCGATCTGCCGCATCGCCCAGATGGCGCGTGCCGTTGGCATCCACCTGGTTGTCGCCACCCAACGTCCGAGTGTCGATGTCGTCACCGGACTGATCAAGGCGAACATCCCGTCCAGGGTCGCGCTGATGACGTCGAGCCAGGCCGACTCGCGCGTGGTGCTCGACCAGAACGGCGCCGAGAAGCTCGTGGGCCACGGCGACATGCTGTTCGCGCCCGCGAGCGCATCCAAGCCCACCCGGCTCCAGGGCGCCTGGGTCACCGAGGCGGAGATCAACGACATCTCCCGTTTCATCAGGGGTCAGCGTGAGGTGGTCTACGAGCAGCACATCGAGGGTCTCGGGATCCCCCCCACCGAGGCCGAGCTCGCTCGCGGGGGTGCCGGTGGGGCCGGGGACAGCGACGACGACCTCGTGGATCAGGCGGCCGAGCTGATCATCCGGTCCCAGCTCGGGTCCACGTCCATGCTCCAGCGCAAGCTCAAGGTGGGATTCGCTCGCGCGGGCCGCCTGATGGACCTGCTCGAGGAGCAGGGCGTCGTCGGTCCGTCCCAGGGATCGAAGGCCAGGGACGTGCTCATCACGTGGGAAGAATGGGAAGAACGCCGCACCGCGTGAGAGCCTAGAGGGCGCCGACGCGACGGGCGACCTGGAAGAGCGTGTCCGCGTGCTGCTGTGGGTCGATCATGAACTTGCCCGCCATGCCGACTTGGGCCTGCCAGTAGCTGTAGATCTTCTCCTCGTCCCAGCCGCGCTGCATCGCGCCCTTGTAGCTGCGGACGAGCTCGCTGCCCGCCCAGATCCCGTCGGGCGCGACCACGAAGCCGCCGCGGACGCCGTCGATGGAGATCCAGTACGCGCCCACCAGGCCCCACCTGTTGTCGTCCAGCTGGCCGGAGACCAACAGGAACTTCACCGGCCCCTCCGACAAGCAGTCGGGTGCGGTGATGCGTTCTCTCATCGCCGCCAGCGGAGAGCCCTGCCAAGTCGTGTCGCTCACGTCGTACTCCATGGGTCTCGTTGCGAGCCCCTCGATGCGAACTGTAGTCCCCCGAGCGGGGCCGAGACACTGGACGGAAGGCGGTACTTCGGGGCCCAAGGCCTAGGTCGCGGGGCGTTGTGTCTTCGCCCGACCCACGACGTCCTCGGCCGTGATCGCCCATTGCTCGTGGTCGCGCCAGACGCCGCGGATCTTCAGGTAGCCGGGTGAGAACCCCTCCCGCCGGAAGCCGGCTCCGCGCACCAACGCAACCGACACCTCGTTCTCGGGCTGGATGTTCGCCTGGAGGCGGTGCAGACCCAGGTCCTCGAACGCGTGCCGCACGACCAGGTCGAGGCCCGCTCGCATGTATCCCTTGCCGGCGAACGGTTCGAACGCGTAGTAGCCGAGGTAGGCGTTCCGGAAGGGCCCGTAGAAGATCTGCGACAGGTTGATCGTGCCCACGATCGCGCCGTCGTCGACTCGGCACACCAGGAAACATTGATCGGTCCGCCCGCTGTTGCGCGCCAGCAACCGGTCGAACCAATCGTCGGGGTCGCCGGGTTCGAGCCAGGGGTCGTGCAGGTCCGTCGAGTCGCCGACCCTCTGGGCGAACTCTGCCCGATCGGTCTCCTCGGGCTCCCGGAGGGCGACCGGCGTGCCGTTCATGCGTGCCGTTCGGCCTCCCGGACTCTCGCCTCGGCGATGACGCGCTCGGCCGACGACCGGTCCTCGAAACCGTCGGTGGCAACCTTGTGCCCCTCGAGGTCCTTGTACACCTGGAAGAAATGCTCGATCTCGTTCAGCAGCGTCAGCGGCATCCCGTCCAGATCGCCGATGTGGGACCACAGCGGGTCGCGGAGCGGAACGCACAGGATCTTCTCGTCCTCGCCCTTCTCGTCGGTCATCCGGAACAGCCCGATGGGGCGCACCCTGATCCTGCAGGTCGGGAACGTCGGTTCGCCCACGAACACCAGGGCGTCGAGCGGGTCGCCGTCACCTCCGAGCGTCCCCTCGATGAACCCGTAGTCGGCCGGATACTGCATCGAGGTGAAGAGCATGCGGTCGAGCATGATCTCGCCGGTCGCGTGATCCATCTCGTACTTGTTCCGCGACCCCTTCGGGATCTCCACGATCACGGTCAGCGCCTCGTCGACCACGGTCGGAGTCTAGCCGCGGCGGGGTATCATCCCGAGCGACCACATGGCCGGAAGATCCACACGGGATTCGATCGGGGTCGGTCCCGCGCTCGAGAAGGCTCGCCTGATTCGAGGACTCACCTTGGACGAGGCGGCGCGCGACACGAAGCTGCGGGTCGACCAACTCACGGCGCTCGAACAGGAAGACTTCGAGGCTCTTCCGGGCGACGCCTTCGTCCGCGGATCACTCCGCACCTACTCCCAATATCTGGGTTTGAAGCCCGACAAGGTCCTGGCGATCTACGGCCGCCATGCCGATGAGCCACAGGCGCCGCCTCCTCCGGGGAAGATGGGACGCGTCGAACAGGCGATCGCCGCTACCCGCATCCGCGACAACCATCGCCTCCTGTTGGTCGTGGCGGCGTTCGTCCTCCTGGTCCTGTTGATCTTCGGGCTGCTCTCCCGTGGTCGTTCGACACCTCCGGCGGCCACGATCTCGGCGGCTCCTCCGACGAGCCCCGGGGCTTCCACGTCCACGAGCTCGATCGAGGCCGTCCTGGTCGCCCAGCGGCCCGTGGACGTCTCGGTGGCGGTGGACGGCGCCGAGGAGACCCACGCCATGGAGGAGGGTGAGACGCTCTCGTTCTCGGCGGTCGATGCGCTGGAGCTCACGGTGGCCGACGGCGGAGCGGTGGAGATCACGGTGAACGGCAATCCGCTCGGCGCGCCGGGGGAGCCGGGCCAGCCGTGGAGCGAGACATTCACCTTCGACGAACAGGTCAGCGACATAGCCTCGGTGAGCGCGACACCGTGAGCAACACCGTTCGCGCGGAGCTGGTGGCCGTGGGAACCGAGTTGCTTCTGGGACAGATCGCGAACACGAACGCCCGATGGATGGGGGAGCGCCTCGCCGACATCGGCGTCGACGTGCTGCACCACCAGGTTGTGGGCGACAACTTCGGTCGGATCGCGGGCGCGCTGCGGCTCGCGTGCTCGCGCGCCGACGTCGTCCTGGTAACAGGAGGTCTGGGCCCGACCGAGGATGACATCACGCGGGACGTGATCGCCGAGCTCGTGGGTGCCTCCATGATCCGAGACCCGGGGATCGAGAGATACCTTCACGAGCGGTTCGCGTCGTTCGGCGACGGGACGATGCCCGAGAACAACCTTCGCCAAGCCGACGTGCCGGAGGGCGCACGGTTCATCATGCCCGAGCGGGGATCCGCGCCCGGCCTGATCGCCAGGGTCGGCGACGCAACGGTGTACGCGATGCCGGGCGTGCCCGCGGAGATGGTCGAGATGATGGAGTCCACGATCCTGCCCGAGCTGATCGAGCGGGTCGGCGCCGCGGTGGTGCGTTCGCGGATCCTGCGTTGTTCGGGGATCGGAGAGTCCCGCGTCGCGGAGGTTCTGGCGGATCTGTTCGCTGCGTCGGCGAACCCGAGCGTCGCCTACCTCGCATCGGCCGGAGAGGTGAAGGTTCGCCTCACGGCGAAGGCCGAGAACGTCGCGGCCGCCGACGCGATGATCGAGCCGTTGGCAGCCAAGGTTCGCGAGAGGCTCGGCGACGTGATCTTCACCGAACGGGACGAGCCGCTCGAACAGACGGTGATGCGGCTGCTCAGGGAGGCCGGCCTCACGATCTCGTGTGCCGAATCCCTCACGGGGGGAGGCGTCGCGGCCCGCCTGACCCGTGCGGCGGGCGCATCAGCCTCGTTCGTGGGCTCGGCGGTCGTCTACACGGCGCAGGCCAAGAGCGAGGTCCTCGGGGTGTCCCGCTCGACGATCGAGGGGCCGGGGGTGGTCAGCGAGGAGTGCGCGAGGGAGATGGCGGCCGGCGCCAGGCGGCTGTACGGGACCGACATCGCGATCTCGCTCACCGGGGCGGCCGGGCCCGAGCCGCATGGGGGCGCCGCCCCGGGGACGGTCTGGATCGGCCTGGACACGGCGGAGACCCAGCGTGCGCACGGATACGTGTCCACGGGGGACCGTGACCGTGTCCGCAGGTGGGGGGAGCAAGCGGCGCTCGATCTCGTCCGGCGATACCTCGACGGGAGCTCGCTTCCGATCTCGGACCGCCTGATCTGAAGGAGCCGCACCCGTGGCTCGTTCCGATCCCAGCGAGCGCCCGCTCCGTCTCTTCGTCGCGGTCACCCTTCCCGCCCAGGCCCTGGACGCCGTCGAGGTCGCGATGGCTCCGTGGAGCGGCAGCCTGGCCGGGGCGCGCGCGACACCGAGGGACCAGCGGCACGTCACGCTGCGGTTCCTCGGAGCGACCCGGCCCGATCTCCTCGAGTGGGTGGAGGATCGACTGGGCGACGTCGGGCGACTGAGCGCTCCCTTCGTCGCGAGGCTCTCGGGTCTCGGCGCGTTCCCGTCGCTGCGCCGAGCCCGGGTCGTGTGGGCCGGCGTCGACGACGCCATCGGTGGCTTCGCTGGCCTCGCTGGCCTCGTCACCGATGCGTTGGCTCCCGAGCTCGCCTCTGAGAGCCGTCCTTTCACGCCGCATCTCACCGTGGCGCGAGCCGATCCACCCCTCACGCTTCCCCCGGCCATCGGTGAGGCAGGGCCGATCGGGGAGAGCTTTCCCGTCGACCGGATCGTCCTGTTCCGCAGCCACCTGGGCGGTCGCGGGGCCAGGCACGAGGCCCTCGAGGAGTTTCCCCTCACCGGTGGCGGTTGATGCTTGCGGTCGAACACCTGTTCGGGTAACGTTCGGCATCGAATAGGCCCGAGCACGGTCGAATGACAAGGGTGTAAGTTGTGTCAGACCCCCTCGCTAGCGTTCCGCTCCCATCAGGGAACGTGGTCGTCCGGCACCTCCTCGCCGGTGGCCCCGGGGTCGAGAAGGAGGCAACGGTGGACCGAGACAAGATGCTCGACGTCACGCTCCAGCAGATCGAGAAGCAGTTCGGCAAGGGCGCCGTCATGAAGCTTGGGGAGCATCCCGCGGGGGCAGGGGTCACGATCATCCCCACGGGCTCGCTCGCGCTCGACCTGGCGCTGGGGGTGGGCGGCATCCCGCGCGGGCGCGTCGTCGAGGTGTTCGGGCCCGAGGGTTCGGGCAAGACCACGGTCAGCCTGCACATCATCGCCGAGGCCCAGCGGAACGGGGGCATCGCCGCGTTCATCGACGCTGAGCACGCGCTCGACCCGACCTATGCCCGGGAGCTGGGGGTTAACATCGACGAGCTGCTCGTCTCCCAGCCCGACTCGGGTGAGCAGGCGCTCGAGATCGCCGACATGCTCGTGCGGTCGGCAGCCCTCGATCTGGTGGTCATCGACTCGGTGGCGGCGCTCGTGCCCCGCGCCGAGATCGAGGGCGAGATGGGAGACACCCACGTCGGCCTCCAGGCGCGGCTCATGAGCCAGGCCATGCGGAAGCTGTCTGGCTCGCTGTCCAAGTTCGACACCACGGCGCTGTTCATCAACCAGCTGCGGGAGAAGATCGGCGTCATGTTCGGCTCGCCCGAGACCACGCCCGGTGGCCGCGCGCTCAAGTTCTATTCGTCGGTCCGCCTCGACGTCCGCAAGATCGAGAACCTGAAGGACGGCACCGAGGTCGTCGGCTCCCGCACCCGGGTCAAGGTCGTCAAGAACAAGGTCGCGCCGCCGTTCCGCCAGTGCGAGTTCGACATCATGTACGGCAAGGGCATCTCCAAGGAGGGTTCCCTCATCGACGTGGGCGTCGACCTGGAGATCATCAAGAAGTCCGGCGCCTGGTTCACCTACGAAGGCGAGCAGCTGGGGCAGGGCCGCGAGAACGCTCGGGCGTTCCTGGCCGAACACGTCGACATCCGCGACGAGATCGAGCGGAAGGTGCGCGAGGCCACCGGCATCTCGGCGTTCGGCCAGGAGGGAGACGCGACGCCCATCGAGATCATCCCCGACGCCGTGATCGAGAACGACGCGCCCCGAACGACCGACCAGACGACCGACAAGACGGCGGACAAACCCAAGGCCAAGAGCGGCGCCCAGGCCTAGGACGGGACGGGTGGGTTCGTCGCGAGCGGGGCGCCGGGAAGCGAAGAACCCCAAGAGCTGTCACGAGCGTGCCCTCGGGCTCCTGGCGGTACGTCCACGCAGCCGCCGGGAGCTCGAACGCCGCCTCCTGCAGGCCGGTTTCGACCATGAGGAGGTCGACGACGTCCTCGCGCGCCTGGAGCGCGTCGATCTGATCGACGACGCCGCGTTCGCCCGGCAGGTTGCCCAGCACCAGTTCACGTCTCGGAAGGCGGGGCGCAGGGCCGTCACCGGCGCGCTGCTGCAGAAGGGGATCGATCCGGATCTCATCGCCCAGGTGCTGGCCGAACCCTGGCAGGGGGAGGAGGAGCGGGCCCTCGAGCTGGCCGCATCCAAGGCCGCTCGCATGGGCTCGCTGGAGCCAATCAAGGCCTTCCAGCGGCTCAGCGGCATACTCCTTCGCCGTGGCTACGGTCCCGAGGTGGCGCGCCGAGCCGCCAGGAAGGCTCTCGAGGTGGAGGCCGACGAGTAGGCCATCCGGAGCTTGTCTTGCACGCGCCCGCCGCCGTAGCATCGAAGAACACGAGAGGAGCACTTCCGACCGCGTTCTACGACGACGAACCCTGTGAGCGAGACCCTGACCTTGACGCCGACGAGACCCACGACGGAGCACGGACCACGACCGCCCGGATAGGGCTCCGCCGAACGATACTCGCGCCCAGCGCTCTCACCCGCGAACGCGGCCCGGACGGGCCTCTCCCGAGCATCCACCTTCGGGAGGAACACCATGGTCACTGTTCTGGTCGGGATCGCCGGGCTGATGGTCGGGTTCGGCGTCGGATTCCTCTACCGCAAGTCCATCGCCGCCACCAACGCCCTAAGCATCGAGTCGCGCGCGCAGCAGCTCCTGCTCGACACGCAGCGGCACGCCGACGCGGCCGCCAAGCGCACGATCGAGGACGCCAAGGAAGAGGTGTCCGTGCAGCGGCGAGACGCGGAGGACGACCTTAGGGGCCGACGTGACGAGCTCGGACGCCAGGAACAACGGATGGCCGAGGCGCGCGAGGATCTCCGCGCGAAGAGCGCGAAGGCCGACGAACGCGAGGCCGAGCTGGGGGAGCGGGACGAGAAGCTCACGTACGTGAGGACCCAGCTCGAGAAGGCCACCGACCTTCATCGAGCGCAGCTCGAGAAGATCGCCGGGATGACATCCGCGGAGGCACGAGACCATCTGGTCGTCCAGGTGCTCGACGAGGCGAAGCGTGTCGCGATGTCCCAGGTCCGTGAGATCGAACAGCGTGCCCGTGAAGACGGCGAGGAGCGGGCCCGCAAGATCGTGACGATCGCGATTCAGCGCGTGGCCTCGGAGCAGACGGCGGAATCCACGGTGAGCGTCTTCGCGTTGCCGTCGGAAGACATGAAGGGTCGCATCATCGGCCGCGAAGGGCGGAACATCCGCGCGTTCGAGGCCACGACCGGGGTGAACCTGATCATCGACGACACGCCGGAGGCCGTGGTGTTGAGCTGCTTCGATCCGGTCCGCCGAGAGGCCGCCCGCATGACCCTGGCCAAGCTCGTCGAGGACGGCCGGATCCATCCGGCCCGGATCGAGGAGATCCATGAGCGGTCCCAGAAGGAGCTCGATGAGCAGGTGCGTCGTGCCGGCGAGGACGCCGTGGCCGACGTCGGCATCACCGACATGCATCCCGAGATGGTCAAGCTGCTCGGTCGACTGCAGTTCCGGACCTCCTACGGGCAGAACGTGCTTCGCCACCTCGTTGAGTCGGCCCACATCGCGAGCGCGCTGGCCGCGGAGATCGGACTGGATCCCACGGTGGTCAAGCGGGGGGCATTCCTGCATGACATCGGGAAGGCCGTGACGCACGAGGTCGAAGGCTCCCACGCGATCATCGGAGCCGAGATCGCGCGCAGGCTCGGGGAGGACGCGGACGTCGTCCACTGCATCGAGTCGCACCACGGCGAGGTCGAGCAGCACACCATCGATGCGGTGTTAGCACAGATCGCCGACGGGATCAGCGGCGGCCGTCCCGGTGCACGCCGTGAGTCCCTGGAGACCTACGTGAAGCGACTGGAACGCCTCGAGGAGATCTGTACCGCGCATCCCGGGGTGGTCAAGACATTCGCCATGCAGGCCGGGCGCGAGGTGCGGGTCATGGTCGAGCCCGAAGACGTCGATGACCTGCAGGCCCAGGTGATCGCGCGAGACATCGCCAAGGAGGTCGAAGAGGAGCTGCAATATCCGGGGCAGATCCGCATCACGGTCGTGCGGGAGACCAGGGCGATCGAGTTCGCGCGATAGGCCGAGCTCAGCGCCAGTGGTCGACGTCGCTGGAGTCCGAGGACTTCTGCCGCTGGCCCACGCTGGTCAGCGGGTCGTCGCCTCGGTTCACGTCCTCAGGCGCGTCGGCGGGCGCCTCGGGCTCGTGTCCATCGCGAACCGCCCGATCCTCGGCGGCGCGTAGCTTCTCGGTGAGCTCGGTGACCTGATCGCGGAGCCCGGCCATCTCTGCCTCGTTCTCCGACCCCGACACCGGCACGATGAGCTCGCCCTTCTCCTTCGCGTACTGCATGGCCGCCTCGGCCGCCTCGGCCGCCGCGTAGGCTCGCCGTGCGCGCATCTCGGTCTGCTCGAGTCGAGACTCCAGGTTGGCGATCTCCGCTCGAAGCTCGGCTTCGTCCGACCCTGATCCCGGGTCTTCGGCTGACGCGGCCGCCTCACGGCTCGCCTCGAGCTCATCACGCACGGAGCCGAGCTCATCGCGCACGGAGCCGAGTTCCTCACGGAGCCGCTCCCTCTCCTCGGCCACGGCCTCGGTGGCGGTTTCCGCCGCGGCTTCCGTGACGTGAGCCGCCTCGAGCCGGGTCTCCAGCTCGGCGATGGTCGCGAGCGCCTCGGCGTGCTGCGCCTCTACGGCGGCGATCCTGGTGCCCTCTGACTCCGAACGCAGCCGGGCGGCCTCCCGTAGCTCTTCGGTCTGGCGAACACGCTCCTCTTCCAGCTGGGCCACGCGCTCCTTCTCCGCGGCGCGGAACGCCTCCAGATCGGCGCGAGCGGTGCCGAGCTCTTCCTGGATCCGGTTCAGGTCGTCGCCGGCGGACGCGGCATCCGAGCGCGCTGCCTCCAGGTCCCGAGCCGCCAACGCCTGGCCCGCCGCCGCCTCCTCAGCGGCGGCCTCGAGCGCGCTCGCTCGTTCATGCTGAGCGGTGACATCCGCCTCGAGTGCGTCCCCTCGCTCGCGCTGGGCGGTCACGTCGGCCTCGAGCGCGCCGATCACCGTCTCCATCTCCGAGATCCGCGCGATAGCGGCCTCCTGCTCGGCTGCGATCTCCTGGGCGCGTCCCTCCGCCTCGGCGAGCGTGGCGGCCCGTTCCTCGGCCAGCGCCGCGGTTTCCTGCAGCCCGGTCTCCAGCTCGCCCACCCGCGCCTGGGCCTGCGCGAGGGCATCGGTCGCCGACGCTGCGGCACCCTCCAGATCCAACGTGCGTTGGGTCGTCGCTCCCAGCTCGTCCTCGAGCGCCTGGAGGCGTGCGACCGATTCGGCAAGACCGTGCTCGGCTTCAGCCCGGGCCGCCTCGAACGTGCGGGCGGTCTCCCTCGCCGTGTCCAGGTCAGCGGTGGCGGCGAGGCGTTCGGTCTCGTTCTTCTCTGCGAGATGCTCGAGCTCGCTGATGCGCCCGGTCTGCTCCTCCTCCTTCTCGAGCAGCCGGACGAGCTCCGCCCGCGCTCCGTCACGCTCAAGGATCGTCACCTCGGTGGCGTCCTGCAGGTCCTTCAGCTGCGTCGTCAGGGTTGCGTGCTGCGTCCCCAGCTGTTCGGCGCGCTCCTCGGCGCCCGCGAGACGGACGCCCAGCTCCTCGATCTCCGTGGTCAGGCGCTCCCGTTCCCCCTGCAGCTCGCCCTGCAGTTCGGAGGTGACGTCGGCGACCCGCCGTTCGTGGACGAGCGCCTCCTCCCGGGACGTTTCGACCTCGCGCTCCAGCTCCTGGACGCGGGCGGCGACGACGTCTAGCTCACCGATGCGGGCCCTGAGGTCGGCCAGCACGCCTTCGTCGTGCACGGTCTGTGCGGTGAGGAGGTCGTCTCGCCCTCGCGCCGCCTCCAGCTGGCGTGTGAGTGCCTCGACCCGCTCCGAAAGCTCGCGGACCTCCGGTTCCGGGGCCGCCTGTGCGGCGGCCCCGGCCTGTGCGGCGACATCCTCGAGCTCGGCGATCCGAGCGCGAAGCGTCTCGGCCTCGGCCTCCAGATACCTGTCTCGTTTCGTTGCCATGGATCCCCCGACCCCTACGTCTATCGAGGCTGTTTGGTCCTCAGGCATATCGGACGGACCTCCCACGGACCTAAGCCTTCCTGCAGAGGTTTCTGGGGGCCGGCGACACGTTCCGATACCCTGACCTGGTGGAATCGAAGTTCCTGATCCGCACCTTTGGGTGCCAGATGAACGAACACGACTCCGAGCGCATCGGCGGGATGCTGCAGGCCGGCGGGTCGGTGCCCACCGACGACGCCGACGAGGCGCGGGTGATCGTCCTCAACACCTGCGCGATCCGTGAGAACGCCGACAACAAGCTGTACGGCAACCTTGGCCACCTCAAGCCGCTCAAGGAGCGCAACCCCCAGCTGAGGATCGTGGTCTCGGGGTGCCTTGCGCAGAAGGACCAAGGGCTCATCCAGCAGAAGGCGCCGTGGGTCGACGTGGTGGTAGGCACTCACGCGCTGCCGGGCCTGCTGGACCTGCTGGAGCGATCCGAGGAAGACGGGCCGCAGATGGACGTCCGCGAGTACACCGAGACCTTCCCCAGCGCTCTCCCCGCCGCCAGACACGATCCATTCCGTGCGTGGGTGTCGATCTCCCCGGGGTGCGACAACGCATGCACGTTCTGCATCGTGCCGCTCGTGCGAGGCCCGCAGCGATCCCGGTCGATAGGGGACATCCTCGCGGAGGTCCAAGGTCTCGCCGCCCGTGGGGTCGTCGAGGTGACCCTGCTCGGGCAGAACGTCAACACGTTCGGGCGCGACGTGTCCGTGCCTGGCTCTCCGAAGCAACCGCTGTTCGGCCGGCTCCTTCGAGAGGTCAACCAGGTTGACCATCTTCGACGGATCCGGTTCACGAGCCCGCACCCGCACGATTTCACACCCGACGTGATCGAGGCCATGGCCGAGTGCGAGAAGGTGTGCGAGCACATCCACTTCCCGTTGCAGTCGGGTTCCGACGCCGTGCTCAAGGCGATGCGGCGCTCCTACCGGCGAGAGCGCTATCTCGACTGGCTCGAACGGATCAGGGACGCGATCCCCGAGGTGGCCGTCTCGACCGACGTCATCGTGGGGTTCCCCGGGGAGACCGAGGACGACTTCGTGCGGACCCTCGAGGTGGTGGAGACGGCGAGGTTCGACAGCGCTTTCATGTTCCAGTACTCGCCGCGGCCGGGTACGCGGGCGGCCTCCTTCGATCGGCAGGTGCCGAAGGAGGTCGTGCAGGAGCGGTTCGACCGGCTGGTCGCCCTCCAGGAACGCATATCCGTCGAGAAGGCGTCCGAGCAGGTCGGGCGGACGCTCGAGGTGCTCGTGGAGGGCAGCGACAAGAAGGGCTTCGGCACTCAGGCTCGAACCCGAACCAACCGCATCGTGCATATCCGGGATCCCCTCGAACCGGGAGCGTTCGTCCTCGCCCGCATCACCGACGCCGCCGCCCACCATCTCATCGGGGTCCTCGAGCCCGCCGTTGACCGGGTCGCCGTCTGAATCAGGGCGCCCTTGAGCGCTCCTCCGCTCCTCGCGCTGGTCGGCCCCACGGCATCCGGGAAAACCGAGGCCGGGATTCTGCTCGCGGGGTCCCTGGGCGCGGAGATCTGCTCGGTCGACTCGATGCTGGTGTACCGGGGGATGGACATCGGCACGGCCAAGCCCACCGCCCTCCAGCGGGCCACGGTGCCTCACCATCTCCTCGACCTCGCAGAGCCGTCGGATCGGTTCACCGTGGCGAGGTTCCAGGAGCTGGCTCGGGAGACGATCGCGGACGTGCGAGCGAGGGGAGCTGAGCCGCTGCTCGTCGGGGGGTCAGGTCTCTACCTGCGTGCTGTGGCCGACGACCTCCGATTCCCCGGTGAAGATCCCGAGGTCCGGGCCGAGCTCGAGCGTGAGGCCGGCGCGGCCGGGCTCGAGCGGCTCTACGTCCGCCTCCTGGCGTCGGACCCCGTCGCCGCCGCGAAGATCGATCCGGGCAACGTCCGGCGCGTCGTTCGAGCCTTGGAGGTGCCCGCGATCACCGGCAGCGAGTTCAGCAGCTTCGCGTCGGCCTGGGATGTGTACGAACCCACGCGGTTGCGGGCGGCCGGGGTGCTGATCGAGGGGCCGGACCTGGCGGCCCGGATCGACGGGCGCGTGTCGGCCATGTTCGCCGCCGGCTGGCTCGCGGAGGTCCGCGGGCTGCTGGAGCGCGGGTTCGGCCCCTGGCTGACCTCGTCACAGGCGATCGGCTATTCCGAGCTCGCCCGCCACCTCGACGGTAGGCTGACGCTCGAGGAGGCGTGGACGCAGACCGTGAAGCGCACCCGAAACCTGGCGCGGCGCCAGATGGCGTGGTTCCGGCGCGACCCACGGATCCGGTGGTTCGAATCCGGCTCGGGCGGCGCGACGGACGCGATCGAGGACATCGAGGCCTATCTAGGGGGCAGGTGAGCGGAGTGCGGTTCTCCAAGTACCAGGGCACAGGGAACGACTTCGTCATGGTCCTCGATCTCGACGACGAGCAACGATTGAAGCCCGACGAGGTCGCCGCGCTCTGCGACCGGCGTACCGGGGTCGGGGCCGACGGCGTGATCCGCGTGGTGAACAGCGACCGCGACGACGCGGCGTTCTTCATGGACTACGCGAACGCGGATGGGAGCCTCGCGGAGATGTGCGGCAACGGCATCCGGTGCGTCGGGGCGCTCGTCCACGATCGCGGTCTCGCCACCGGGAGCGAGCTCGACGTGCTCACCCGCGCGGGCGTGCGGCATCTGACACTGCACCCGCGGGCGTCGGGCAGCGTGGATCGGGTGACGGTCGAGATGGGCCCGGCGAGCTTCACGAAGGCGTCCATCCCGATGCGCGGTCCAGCGTGGGAGACGTTCCTGCAGCAACCGTTCGAGGTAGGGCCGGGGCTCACGGTGACGGCGAGCGCGGTGTCGATGGGGAATCCGCACCTGGTGCTGTTCATCGACGACGATCCCGACCGGTTCCACGTGGCGCACATCGGCGCCGCGCTGGAGCGGCACGAGCTCTTCCCCGAGCACACCAACGTGGAGTTCGCCCAGGTGTCACCCCACGGCGTGAGGGTGCGCGTGTGGGAGCGGGGCATCGGCGAGACGATGGCCTGCGGCAGCGGAGCGTGCGCGGTGGCGATCGCCGCCAACGAGGCGGGGCTCGCGCCGGAGCGTGTCGCGATCGCGTTCCCCGGAGGCACCGTCGAGGTCGAGCGGCGCGATCATCAGGTGCTCCTCACGGGAGAGGCAGGACACGTCTTCGACGGCGAGGTCGACCTGCAGCGTCTGACGGCACGATGAGCGTCGGTCCCTCGGCGAAGCCCATCGCGGATCGGCTCGCCGAACGCACCCTCGGCTTGGTGGGCATCGGCTCGGAGAGCCGCAAGGAGCAACCCGTCCTGGATGCGATCCGGACGGCCGTCCGGCTCGACGCGTTCGAGGTCCTGGACGACGGGGACTCGGTGCTGTTCCTCGGGCCGCGCGTTCGACGGGTGGATGCGCCGTTCGTGGTGCTGGCGGGACACGTCGACACCGTGCCGGTCGGCGGAGCGTCGATGCCGGGATCGCGGGACGAGGAGGGGATCGCCGGACGCGGCGCCTCCGACATGAAGGCCGGCCTCGCCGTGATGGTGGAGCTGGCGGGGGTCGTCGCGATGGATCCCGGAGCCGGCGATCTCGACGTGGGGTTCCTGTTCTTCGGACGCGAGGAGCTGCCGATCGCCGAGAGCGCGCTATTGCCGATGTTCGATCGATGCCCGGCCGCGGCGACGATCGACCTCGCCGTCGTCATGGAACCCACCGACAACGCGATCGAGGTGGGGTGCCTCGGCAACCTCGACGCCCGTGTGATCGTGGGCGGTGCGGCGGCGCACAGCGCCCGGCCATGGCTCGGCGATAACGCGATCCACACGGCGATCGCCGCGCTGGCGCCGCTGGCCGACCTGCCCGATCGGGACGTCGAGATCGACGGACTCGTCTACCGGGAGGTGGTGAGCGTCACCACGATCGAGGGTGGGCAGGCCGCCAACGTCGTCCCCGATCGGGTCGAGGCCCGTGTGAACTACCGGTACGCGCCCACCCACGCGCCCCGGGACGCCGAATCCCGGCTGCGGGAGCTGCTCGGCGCCGACCCTCGCGTGAGGCTCGAGGTAGTGGGGAACGCGCCACCCGGGCCCGTGAGCGTCAGGAACCCGCTGGTAGGACGGCTCCGAGAGGCCGGCGAGCTGTCCTTGGGCCCCAAGCAAGCCTGGACGCCGGTGGCGGAGTTCGCCGCCGCCGGCGTCGATGCCGTCAACTTCGGTCCGGGCGACCCGCAGTACGCTCATCGAGACGACGAGCGCGTCGAGGTGGCGGCGCTCGTGCGCAACCACGAGGTGTTGCGGCGGTTCCTGGGCTTGGACGACCCGGGCGCGGACGCGACGGAGGAGGACGAGTGACGCACCTGTCCCCGGGCGTGCGGAACGTGGAGCCCTATCCGTTCGAGGCGCTCGACAGGCGGAAGGCCGAGGCGGTCGCCGAAGAGCGCGAGCTGATCGACTTCGGCGTGGGCGATCCCCGTGAGGTCACCGCGCCGTTCATCCGCGACGCGCTGCGGGAGGCGATCGGGCCGATCTCGTCGTATCCACGCGCCGCCGGGCTCCCCGAGCTGCGGGAGGCGATCGCGGTGTGGGTCGGCCGCCGCTACGACGTCTCGCTCGAACCCGGCCACCGACGTGCTCCCCACGCTCGGGTCGAAGGAGCTGGTCTTCTCACTCGTCCAGGCGGTCCTCGATCCGGATGCGGGCAAGGACCTCGTCATGGTCACCGCGCCGGGCTACACGATCCCCGAGCGCGGGGCCCGGTTCGCCGGCGGGGAGGTTCACCGGCTCGCGCTCACCCAGGAACGGGGGTTCCTTCCCGACCTCGATGCGATCGGGGAGGACCTCTGGCGCAGGGCCGCGATCCTGTGGCTCAACTACCCGAACAACCCCACGGGCGCCGTGGCGCCGTTGGCGTTCCTGCGTGAGGCCGCGGAACGATGCCGTGCTCACGACGTGTTGCTCGCGTCGGACGAGGCCTACAGCGAGCTCTGGTTCGAGGGCGGACCGCCCGCCGGCGCGCTCCAGGTGGGCGACCTCACCAACGTCCTGACGATCAACACCCTGTCGAAGCGCTCGTCCATGACGGGCTACCGGAGCGGGTTCGCGGCCGGCGATCCGGCGCTGATCGCGGCGCTGAAGGCGCTGCGCCCGAGCGTGGGCGTCACGCCCCAGGAGTTCGTGCAGCGGGCGAGCACCCTGGCGTGGGGAGACGAGTCCCACGTTCAGGAGACCCGCGCGAAGTACGAGGCCGAAGCGCGCGATCTTCCTCGAGGTGTTCGCACGACGGGGGGTCGAGGTCGCCGGCAGCGAGGCCACCTTCTACCTGTGGGTGAAGGTCCCCGGGGGCCGTACGTCCCTGGCGTGGTCGCTCGAGCTCCTGGACCGGGGCGGCCTGGTCGTGGCGCCGGGGTCGTTCTTCGGCCCGGAGGGCGAGGGCTTCGTGCGCATGGCTCTGGTGCCTGCTGCTGGACGAGTGCGAGCGAGCGGCGTCGATCCTCGACGGTCTGCTGCAGGAGGTGCCGGCGTGAACGATCTCGGAAGCCTGACCGAACGGATCGAACGCTCGTGGGACGCATCTGCGGATGGCGGAGACGTCGACGCCGAGGCGGTGGAGGCCGCCGTGGACCTGTTGGACAGGGGCGAGGTTCGCGTCGCGCAGCCCGAGGACGGGATCTGGAGGGTGAACCAGTGGGCGAAGAAGGCCGTGCTGCTGTACTTCCGGGTGCGCGGCATGACCTCCACCGAGGCGGGGCCCTTCGAGTACCACGACAAGCTGCCGCTCAAGCACGGATACGACGAGCTGGGCGTGCGGGTCGTCCCTCCGGCCACCGCTCGCTACGGCGCGTATCTGTCGCCCGGAGTCGTCCTGATGCCCAGCTACGTGAACATCGGGGCCTGGGTCGGTCCGGGCACGATGGTCGACACGTGGGCGACGGTCGGCTCGTGCGCGCAGATCGGCGGCGAACGTCCACCTGGCGGGCGGCGTGGGCATCGGCGGCGTGCTCGAGCCGCTGCAGGCCACTCCGGTGATCGTCGAGGACGGCGCGTTCATCGGTTCGCGCTGCATCGTCGTCGAGGGCGTCCGGGTCGGCGCCGGAGCCGTGCTCGGGGCAGGCGTCGTGCTCACCGGCAACACCCCGATCATCGACGTCACGGGCACCGAGCCGGTCGAGCACCGCGGACGCGTGCCGGACGACGCGATCGTGATCCCCGGCACCAGGCCCCGCTCGTTCCCCGCGGGGGACTACGGTCTGCCGTGCGGGCTCGTCATCGGCTACCGCACCGAGGCGACCGACGACAAGGTTCGTCTCAACGAGCTGTTGCGCGACTTCGGCTCCTCCATGGGATGACGAGGCGAGACAGACAGCACGACCGCGAGCGGCGACGGCGACCGCGCCCGAGCGCGCAGACGCTCGAGTCGCCGCTGTCGGCGACCTGGCGCCCGTCCGTGCGAGAGAAGGCGGTGCTGGTGGGCATCGGCCCCGGGATCGTCGAAGGCGACCTGGACGAGCTCGCCGCCCTCGCCGATTCGGCGGGCGCCGAGCCGGTCGCGCGTCTCGTGCAGTCGCGATCCGAGCCCGATCCCGCGACGTGGATCGGCCGCGGCAAGATGGAGGAGCTCCACGCCGAGATCCATGCGGTCCGATGCCGCGCTCGTGATCTTCGACCAGGAGCTCACCCCCGGGCACCTCCGCACCCTGGAGTCGCGGCTCGGCGTGAAGGTGATCGACCGCACGGCCCTGATCCTGGACATCTTCGCGTTGCACGCGCGGAGCCGGGAGGGCAAGGCGCAGGTGGAGCTGGCACAGCTGAACTACCTGCTTCCCCGGCTGCGCGGATGGGGCGAGGCGATGAGCCGGTCGGGGGGCGGCATCGGAACCCGTTCGGAGGCCGGCGAGACGAAGATGGAGGTCGACCGCCAGCACCTCCAACGACGGATCACGAAGCTGCGTCGGGACATCCGCGCCATGGCGAGGACGCGGGAGACCAAGCGCGCCCGCCGCCAGGACAGCGGCATCCCCCAGGCCGCGATCGCCGGCTACACGAACGCCGGCAAGTCCACCCTGCTCAACCGGATCACGGGAGCCGACGTGCTGGTGGCCGACCAGCTGTTCGCGACGCTCGACCCCACGGTGCGCCGAGCTGAAGCTTCCAGGCGGCCGGCGCTGCACCGTCACCGACACGGTGGGGTTCGTCGGCAAGCTGCCCCACGACCTGGTCGAGGCGTTCCGATCGACGCTGGAGGAGGTGTCGCTCGCCGAGCTGGTGCTGCACGTGGCCGACGCCTCCTCCCCGCGACCTGGACGAGCAGATCGATGCGGTCCGCCGGGTGCTGGGCGAGATCGGGGCGGGCGACGTCCCCGAGGTCCTGGTGCTGAACAAGATCGACCGACTCCCGGGATCCGAGCGCGCGCGGCTCGCCCGGCGGCACCCGGGCTCGGTGCCCGTGTCGGCGCTGACGGGAGAGGGCATCGACGGGGCTGCTCGAGACGCTGGAGGACGCGCTGCCGCATCCGCCGGTCGAGGTCGAGCTCCTCGTTCCCTACGGCCGCGAGGACGTCACCGCCCGGCTCTACCGTGACGCAGAGGTGCTCTCGACCGACCACGACCCGCCGGGCACCGTGGTGCACGCCCGGGTGGGCCTGCGCGAGCTGGCCGCCGTGCGCGAGTTCGTGCGGAGCGAGCGCCCCACCGTGACACACCGAGCGCGCTGACCGGACCCCGCTGGCGCGACGGACGGTTCGCTCAGAGCTTTCGCAGGACCGCGACGACCTTGCCCATGATCCGGCCGTCGGGCATCTCGAACGGCTCGAGCGCGGGGTTCTCCGGGATGAGCATGACCCGGTCGCCCTCGTGGCCGAGGCGCTTGACGGTGGCCTCGTCCTCGGCGGGACCGGGAAGCAGCGCGGCGACGATGTCGCCGTCGCGAGCGTGCTCCTGGGACCTGATCACCACCACGTCGCCGTCGAAGATCCCGGCGCCGATCATGGACTCGCCGGCCACCTTCAACGCGAAGTGATCCGCGCCGGGGCGAAGCCCTCGGGCACGGCGAGGTAGTCCTCGACGTGTTCCGTCGGCCAGGACGGGGGCGCCGGCCGCGATCCGGCCCACGAGCGGCACGGTCACGGCCTGCCTTCGGCTCGGACAGCGCCATCGCGCGCGGCTTCGTGGGGTCCTTGTGGAGCAGCCCCTTGCGCTCGAGGTTCGCGAGCTGGGCGTGGACGCTGGATGAGGAGGTGAGGCCCACGGCCTCGCCGATCTCCCGCACGGTGGGGGGGTAGCCGCGGTCGCGCACGGTCTCGGCGATGAAGTCCAGGATGCGCTGCTGGCGGTGCGTGTGTCGACGTCGTGTCAGACATGGTCTCTAGCCTTCCTGCGGCGATCGGTCGCGTCAGCGGACGCTAGCAGCCCACCGGGAGGGGTGCAAACATATGTTCGGATATCCGTCTTGACATCGAACGTTCGTTCGGCCAGCATGGCGCCATGCATCGAACGTACGTTCGCCGGTCACGCCTCCTGGCCGTCTCGGGCCTCGGCCGTGCCGTCGCCGGCCCGGTCAGCGGGCGCGCTGGGGTCCGACCCCGGGACTGCGCGCCGGTCGCCGATCGCACGTACGTCGTCGAGCCCGGCGACACCCTGTGGGCCATCGCTCGCGCAGGTCGCCGGCGGTCGCGACCCGCGCCGCGTGGTCGACGCGATCGAGGCCGGCAACGGCGTCGACGCGGGCTCGCTCGATGCCCGGCATGGTGCTGCGTGTCGCCTGACCGCGCGTTGACGGCACATCATCGTGCGGGTACCGTTCGCGCGACCACAACATGTTGTGGCTGTCCACGACATGCGATGTCCCTGGTGCGATGCCGACGAAGACCGCGTCGTCGACTCCCGGCCTGCCGACGGCGGCGCGGCCATCCGTCGGCGGCGCGAGTGCGCCGCGTGCTCCCGCCGGTACACGACCTTCGAGCGGATCGAGGAGGTCGGGCTGGTGGTGGTCAAGCGCGACGGCTCCAAGGACCCGTTCGACCGCGACAAGCTCGCCGCCGGCATCCGCAACGCGCTCGCCGACCGCCCGGTCACGCCGGCCGAGGTCGAGGACATGGTCGACCGCATCCAGGTCGCGTCTTCGGCGCAGGGGCCCGAGGTCTCCTCTCAGCTCGTGGGGAACGAGGTGCTGGCGCGCTCGCGCAAGACCGACGAGGTCGCCTACCTGCGGTTCGCCTCGGTCTACAAGGACTTCGAGGTGCGGCCGACTTCCAACGCGAGCTGGTCTCCCTGCAGAAGAAGGTGCCCGCCAAGCGCGCGTCCCGGGCCTGAATCCGCATCGCAGCGGCTCGAGGGCTGTCACCAGATCCGTACCGTGGGATACTAGATGTAGTGGCTGACAAGATATCTTGGCACATGATGTTGACGTCGGCGAGCCGCGGGTTCAGAATCACCGAGCCGTAATTCACATCGGTGTGGTTCTCCCCGATCAGAAGTATTCCGGCAGCACGGTACGAAGAGGAGGGGTGTGCGAGGTGGCGACCAAAGAAGGGGACGTCGAGGTCATCCGCGAGGGGCTCACGTTCACGCGCTACTTCACGACCGACGGACCGGCACCCGTTCGACGACGTGGAGTGGGAGACCCGCGACGCGGTCATCCCCAACTACAAGGAAGGCGGCAACGCCTTCGAGCAGCGCGACGTCGAGTTCCCCAAGGCGTGGTCGCAGAACGCCACCAACATCGTGGCGCAGAAGTACTTCCGTGGAACCCTCGGCACCCCCCAGCGCGAGTCCAGCGTTCGCCAGCTCGCGGGCCGCGTGGTCGACACGATCCGCGGGTGGGGCACCAAGAACGGCTACTTCGCCACCTCCCGAGGACGCCCAGGTCTTCGCCGAGGAGCTCACGCACCTCATCGTCACCCAGAAGGCGGCGTTCAACTCGCCGGTCTGGTTCAACGTGGGCGTGCCCGACACGCCGCAGCAGTGCTCGGCGTGCTTCATCCTGGCCGTCGACGACCACATGAGCTCGATCCTCAACTGGTACGTCGAGGAGGGCACGATCTTCAAGGGCGGCTCGGGCTCGGGCATCAACCTGTCGCAGGATCCGCTCGTCCAAGGAGTCGCTCGCCGGCGGCGGCACGGCGTCGCGGTCCGGTCAGCTTCATGCGCGGCGCCGACGCCAGCGCCGGCACGATCAAGTCGGGCGGCAAGACCCGGCGCGCCGCCAAGATGGTCATCCTCAACGTCGACCACCCCGACGTGGAGGACTTCATCTGGTGCAAGGCCAACGAGGAGCAGAAGGCGCGCGCGCTGCGCGACGCGGGGTTCGACATGGACCTCGACGGCAAGGACAGCGCCTCGATCCAGTACCAGAACGCCAACAACTCGGTCCGCGTCACCGACGAGTTCATGCGCGCGTTCGAGCAGGACCAGGACTGGAAGCTGAAGGCGGTCACCACGCGACGAGACCGTCGACACGATCCGCGCTCGCGACCTGATGCGCCAGATCGCCGAGGCGGCGTGGCAGTGCGCCGATCCCGGGCATGCAGTACGACACCACGATCAACGAGTGGCACACGTGCCCGGCGACGGGACGCATCAACGGCTCCAACCCGTGCAGCGAGTACATGCACCTGGACAACAGCGCGTGCAACCTGGCGTCGCTCAACCTCATGAAGTTCCTGAACGACGACGGCACCTTCGACGTCGCCAGCTTCAAGCACGCGGTCGAGGTCGTGTTCACCGCGCAGGAGATCGTGGTGGGCGAGTCCGACTACCCGACCGACGAAGATCGGCGAGCAACGCGCGCGCCTACCGCCAGCTCGGGCTGGGGTACGCCAACCTCGGCGCGCTGCTCATGGCGCGGGGCCTGCCGTACGACTCCGACGCCGGCCGCGCGTGGGCGGGCGCCATCACGGCGATCATGACCGGCCAGGCCTACCGCACGAGCGCCCGCATCGCCGAGGTCATGGGGCCGTTCGACGGCTACGAGCCCAACCGCGACGCCATGCTCCGCGTCATGAAGAAGCACCGCGCGGCGGCCGACGAGATCGACGCCGAGCTCGTGCCCGAGGGCCTGCTCATCGCGGCCAAGCAGTCGTGGGACGAGGCCATCTCGCTCGGCGAGCTCCACGGCTACCGCAACGCGCAGGCCAGCGTGCTGGCGCCCACCGGCACGATCGGGCTGATGATGGACTGCGACACCACCGGCATCGAGCCCGAGCTGGCGCTCGTCAAGACCAAGAAGCTGGTCGGCGGCGGCACGATGCAGTTCGTCAACCAGACCGTGCCGCGCGCGCTGGACAAGCTGGGCTACGACGCCGAGCAGATCGAGGACATCGTCGGCGTACATCGCCGAGCACAACTCGGTGGCCGATGCCCCGCACCTGAAGAGCGAGCACGCCGCGGTGTTCGACACGGCCATGGGGGCCGAGCCCATCCACTACATGGGCCACGTGCGCATGATGGCCGCGGCCCAGCCGTTCATCTCCGGCGCCATCTCCAAGACCGTGAACATGCCCGAGGAGGCCACGGTCGAAGAGGTCGAGCAGCTCTTCGTCGAGAGCTGGAAGCTGGGACTGAAGGCGGTCGCGATCTACCGCGACAACTGCAAGGTCGCCCAGCCGCTGTCGGCCGACAAGAAGAAGGGCGCGGCCGCCGAGGCGCCCGGCGAGCTGGCGCACCCGGTGCGCAAGCGCCTGCCCATGTCGCGGCCGTCCACGACCACATCGTTCCAGGTGGGCGACGCCGAGGGATACATCACCGCCGGGCTCCTACCCCGACGACGGGCTGGGCGAGATCTTCCTCAAGACCTCGAAGCAGGGGTCCACGCTCGCCGGGCGTCATGGACGCGTTCGCGATCGCGATCTCGATCGGCCTGCAGTACGGCGTGCCGCTCGAGACCTACGTCTCGAAGTTCATCAACACGAAGTTCGAGCCGAGCGGCATGACGAACGACCCGGACATCCGGTTCGCGACGTCCATGGTCGACTACGTGTTCCGCCGGCTGGCGCTGGACTACCTGCCGCCCGAGACGCGGGAGGGCCTGGGCATCAAGTCGATCGCCGAGCGCACCGAGACGGCGCAGGCCGAGATCGCCGCGACAGTCCGAGCAGCCGGCGCTGAAGCCGCCCGCCGACCCCCCGCAGACGATCGAGATCGGCGACAAGCCCACGGCCAAGGCCAACGACGCACCGCTCTGCTACAGCTGCGGCTCGAAGATGCAGCCGGCGGGCTCGTGCTACGTGTGCTCGAGCTGCGGCAGCACCAGCGGCTGCTCCTGAGTCCTCGCGTCATCGCTGACGTCGGGCCGGGGCGTTGCCGGCCCGCACGGTAGCCTGTGCCGCATGAGCGAGAGCGGCGCACGACTTCAGGGGCTGCATCACGTGCAGCTCGCCATGCCTCCCGGCGAGGAGGATGCCGCCGTGCGGTTCTACGGGGCGATCCTGGGCCTGCCGCAGGTCCCGAAGCCGCCGGAGCTGGCGCCGCGGGGGGGCGTGTGGTTCCGCGACGGCGAGCTCGAGGTGCACCTGGGCATCGAGGAACCGTTCAAGCCCGCCGTGAAGGCGCACCCCGCCTTCGTGGTGCGCGACCTCGAGACGCTCCGCGAGCGCATCGAGGCGGCCGGCTACCGGGTGACCGACGACGTGCCGCTGGAGGGGTACCACCGATGCCACGTGCGGGACCCGTTCGGGAACCGGATCGAGCTGGTGGAGCCCGAGACGTGAGGGCGACGAGCGCTGATGGAGCTCCCGTTCCGCCGCCTCGACCCGGACGCGCGGCTGCCGGAGCCTGCGCATCGCGGCGACGCGGGACTCGATCTGCGCGCCAACGACCGACATCGAGGTGTCGCCGGGGGAGCGGGCGCATGATCCCCACGGGGGTGGCGGTCGCGATCCCCGACGGCCACGCGGGGCTCGTCCTGCCGCGATCGGGCCTGGCGTCCAAGCACGGCCTCACGCTGGCGAACGCGCCCGGCCTGATCGACGCCGGCTACCGGGGCGAGGTCATCGTGGCGGCGGTCAACCTCGATCGATCCGAGGCGGTGAAGATCGTCCGCGGGCGACCGCATCGCGCAGCTGGTGATCGTGGCGCTGCCCTCGGTGTCCCCGACCTGGGTCGACGAGCTGCCGGATTCGCAGCGGGGCACGGGGGGCTTCGGCTCCACGGGCACGTCGTGAGCGGGCGACGGCGGGGAAGGTTGGCGGCGGCCGGCGTTCAGGGTCCGGTTGAAGGTGTCTGCGACCGCGGTTAGCATGGGCCTTCAGCGCGCGGACGTGGCTCAGTTGGTAGAGCACCACCTTGCCAAGGTGGGGGTCGCGGGTTCGAATCCCGTCGTCCGCTCCAGGTAGGAGCGCAGGTCAGGACCGGTTTCCGCCGGCCCTGACGGCTATCCGGGCAAGGTCCGGCCCGCGCTCGTCCCGCGCTGGTCCCACCGCGGCGGCCGTTAGGTAGGTGGCGTGGGCACCCTGGGCGATCAGCAGCGCCGCGCACGTGTGGCGCAGGTCGTGGAATCGCAGATCGGGTCGAGCCCCGAGCGCGCGACCGCGGGCTTGTGACGAAAGAACCGCGTATCAGCTGGGCTCATCGATGGGGAACGGGTGGCTCGCGAAGAATGACAGCGCCTGAGCTGTCGCGTCCGATCCAGGGCTCAGGGGCCAATCGTGTCCACCCCCCTCGATCACCTGGAGCACCACGTCGCCTCCCGCTCGGCACTTCCGATACGCCGTCGTCTCGACCACGGATCCCGACTCCACGGCCGGGTCGATGAGGCGGCATGCGTTCCGTCTCGCCCACGACTCGGCCCAGGACCTGACCGACGTCCCGGTGACGGCCGCGGTCATCCGGAGCTGCGCTTCGTTCCCACCGCTCCCACGGATCACGTCCGCAGCCGGTCCGACATCGCCCTCGGAGAAGAGAACCACGTCGTCGGCGGTTCCGTGCGTGATGATGATCGGCATCGGGCGCCCACGGCAGTCGGGCAACAGGTGGACCCCGGCCACGGCAGCGACGGCGGCGACCCGATCGCTCAGCGCACACCCGAGTGTGGCCGCGAACATGCCTCCGTTGGAGAATCCCGACACGAAGATCCTGCTCCGATCGATACACAAGTCGGCCTCGACGCGATCGAGGATCTCAGCAGTGAACCCGACGTCGTCGGCGAGCGATGGATCGTCGACCGTCTCGAGGTTGAAGTAGGAGGGGGTCGTTCCTTCGAAGTCGGACCCTTGTGGAAAGATTGCGACGAATCCGTCGGCGAGGGCACGCGCCGCAAGGCCGGACCTGTGGGCTTGGTCCTTGCTCGAGTTCGTGAAGCCGGGGAAGCTCAACACGACCGGCATTGCCACGCCCTGCGCCGTCTCCGGCACGACGATGTCGTACGCGCGGTCGATCCCGTCGTTTCGGAACTCGACGGATCGCGATCCAGGAGACGGGCCTTCGCCGCACCCGGCACTCCCGACCCCGGGGGCAACCGGAGTCCGCCGTCAACGGCGCCGGGGTGACCTGGGTCGGTGATCCAACGGGATCTCCGGCGGTCGAGCTGCACGCGCCGGCCATAACGACAGCGAACAGGATGGTGAGGCGATACCGACGGGCTCCTTGCATCGGCGGAGCATAAGCTAGGACCCGCCGGCAGGAGCGTCTACGCTGCCGCCTAGGTGCCTGGGCCAACATGGGGTGCTTCCGCCAGCGGCGCTCGCAGGATCCAACCCGCTGAGGATCATGCGAATACTAGGATGGCCTGGTGCCTTCCCTAGTGAACCTAGGGCCAGCCCTCCGTCGGTGCCTTGAGTGTCGGCCCTCGCCACGATGCGTCGCGCCTGTACCCGAACCATGGGCGCTAGCGCGTGAGCAACCACGAGCTCCTCGAATGGGGTTCATCGGCGCCGGAAGCGTGCTCTGGGCTTACCTACTGCAACTCGCCGCCTTGTTGCAACGCAGCCTCTCGCTGTCGGGACCGATCTGCGTCCGACGCCAGACGCGGCCGCCAGGGTCCTGGAGCGGCGCCTCGTGCTCAGTTGGTCGAC
The DNA here is from genome assembly GCA_963758715.1 of uncultured Actinomycetes bacterium. Classification (GTDB taxonomy): domain Bacteria; phylum Actinomycetota; class UBA4738; order UBA4738; family HRBIN12; genus JAOUEA01. Next base: position 1,758 of record CAVWWK010000004.1, on the reverse strand, counting down.
GACGCTTCGAAGGTTCTCGGATCAGATGTCGACATCGAGGTGTCATCATTCCAGCCAGCCATCGAGAGCTGGCCCTCGAGGCGCTCCAAGCAACACACTGCCTTGACAACCGGTCTTGACAGCAGGTGCCAGAAGTGTTGAGAGTGACGCCTGCCCGCGCGAGAGAGGGGGTTCCCCATGCGCTCCTCACGCGGGCCGCATCGGACCATTCGAGCCGGGAGGCGCCGGATCGGCGCGGTGGGCCTCACCGCTGCGATGCTCGTCGCCAGCCTCAGCGTGACAGCCCCGCCGACGGCGGCCGCCCGATCGGCCGCCGACCCGGCCGTCATCACCAACTGGAACGCCGTCGCGGTCGACGTGATCGTCGTCGACGCCGGCAAGGCCAACGCTGAGGCGTTCCTGTGGCTCGCATTCACACAGGCGGCCGTCTACAACGCTGTCGTCGGGATCACCGGACGCTATGAGCCCTACAAGTGGAACCCCGATGCCCCACAGGGAGCGTCGCCCGAGGCAGCTGCGGCGACGGCCGCGTTCCATGTGCTTGGGAACTACTTCCCAGCGTCGCAGGCGAAGCTCGAGAGCGCATACGAAGACTCGCTTGCGCAGTTCCCCGACGGTCGAGCAGAGCGGCGCGGTGTCCGGTTCGGTGAGCGAGCGGCACAGCGCCTCATCACGCTCCGGACCGACGACGGCCGCGGTGCGAACGTCCAATTCACGAAGCTCCCGGCGCCGGGCGTGTGGCGTCCGACGCCGCCGACCCTCACGCCGTTCTTCGACCCATGGCTGGCGAAGATGCGCCCGCTGCTGCTCCGGTCGAACAGCCAGTTCCGCCCCGGCCCCCCGCCGGCCCTCACCTCCGATAGGTACACGAAGGAATTCAACGAGGTGAAGCGGTTCGGCTCGTTCGAAGACTCGGAGCGGACCCCCTGGCAGACCCAGACCGCGCTGTTCTTCACCGACATTACGATCGGACCGCTCCATGCGGCGATGCGCGACCTGGTGACCCGGCGTCACATGGACATCAGCGCGAGCGCGCGACTGTTCGCGGCGACGGACACGAGCATCGCCGATGGGATCGGCGTCAGCTGGGACAGCAAGTTGCACTTCGGCTTCTGGCGGCCGATCACCGCGATCCAGCTGGCCCACACCGACGGCAACCCCGACACGGCCAGGGACTCCGATTGGGCGCCGTTGATCACGACGCCGCCCTATCCCGACTACACGAGCGGCCTCACGTCGGTGATCGGCGCAGCATCCCGCGCCCTGACGCGCGTGCTGGGGACCCCTCGCATCGACCTGAACATCACGTCGGTCGCTGCGGGGGTCACCCGCCACTACGAGTTCGCCGACAAGCTCAACCGTCAAGCGGTGAACGCGCGAGTCTGGTCGGGCATCCACTTCCGCACGGCCGACGTGATCGGGAACGCGTTGGGCAAGAGGGTGGGTGACTTTGCCCTGAACCACTACTTCGAGATCGACAACGACAACTGAAGACCGGGGGTCGAGGATCTCGGACCTCCCGCGAGACTCCTCGACCCCCGTAGCCCCGATGGCCGTCGGTCGATGATGCGTGCCTCTATCTCGCCTGGGGTGCGACCCTGGTGAGCGGTGGTCGTTGAACCCTCCGGGGAGGGAAGGTCAAGCTCTTCGTCCGGAGCCCAAATGGGGAGGCCATCGTCTTCGTCGATTGTTACGGCCGTGGACGAGTCCGATATGGAAGAGGTGTGGCGAACACACGGCTGGTGAAGCTGGCGTGGT
>CAVWWK010000003.1:0-92228 GCA_963758715.1 uncultured Actinomycetes bacterium | reverse complement strand
CTTCCCTCATACTCGCCACGTGGTGAACCAAAGGCAAACGAAGAATGATGGCGAACGCCGGGATGCTGCCATCCGGCTCGATACCGTGCTGGCCGCTTGACGCCGCCCGAGCGATGACGGACAACTGCCGGGGACGGACCCAGGCGCAGGAGGGCATCCGCTGGAGACCGAGCAGACCGACGAGCAGCCAACCCTCGATGGGTTGCGCCGCGAGATCGAGGAGCTCCGAGCCTCTCGGAAACGACTCGCGCTGGTCGCCGATGCCGAACGTCGCGGCATCGAGCGGGCCCTGCACGAGGGCGTGCAGCAGGATCTGGTGGGGCTCGCGGCCAACCTCGAGGTCGCCGCGGGATCGGTGGACTCCGATCCCGCGGCGGCGAAGGCGCTCCTCGAGGAGCTGCAGCGCGAAGTGCGGCGGGCGTTGACGGAGATGCAGGAGCTCGCCAACCGGATCTTCCCTCCGCTGCTCGAGGTGGGCGGGCTGGTCGCGGAGCTCCGTGCGGCGGCGAGCCGCGCCGGCGTGCCGGCGCGGATCGACGTCGACGTCGACGTGGCACGCGTCCTCTCCGCCGGAGATCGCCGGCGCCGTCTACTTCTGCGCGCTCGACGTGTTCGAGCGCGCGCCGGCCGGCACTCCGGTGGTGGTGAGCGTCCGAGGCGAGGAGGGCGCGCTCGCGTTCGAGATCGACGCGGAGGGCGACCTGGGATCGGAACGCCGCGCCCCGCACGATCGCGTCGAAGCGCTGGGCGGCCAGGTGACGATCACCGCGGGGGGCGACCGGACCACCGTGGCCGGCTCCCTGCCGCTCTCGCGATGACGCTAGTCGCTCTCCGCCAGGTAGAGGATCACGGCCTTGACGCGCTTGTTGACCGACGGCTCCCAGGTGAGCCCGAGCTTGAGGAAGATCGAATGGATCACCTTCTCGACCGACCGCTCGGCGAGGAAGAGGGACTCACCGATCGCCGCGTTGCTCTTGCCCGCCGCCATCTCGCGCAGCACGTCGCGTTCGCGTGCGGTCAGGCTCTGGAGCGGCGACCCGCTCGCCGCGGGCGTCCTCCGCGACCAGCGCCTCCACGACCTTCGGGTCGATCACCGAGCCGCCGTTCGCGACCGCGCGGATCGCGGACACGAGCTCGCCCGGATCCTGGACGCGCTCCTTGAGGAGGTAGGAGCGCCCGGCGCTGCCGCCCTCGCAGGAGGGCGAGGGCGTAGCTCGGCGTCGCGTACTGGCTCAGCACCACGACGCCGACGTCCGGATGCGGTGGTGCGCAGCCGATCCGCCGCCTGGATCCCCTCGTCGGTGTTGCCGGGCGGCATGCGGATGTCGGTGACGACCACGTCCGGACGCTCCGCCTCCACCGCGGCGAGCAGGGAGTCGAGGTCGCCGCACACCGCCGCGACCTCGATGTCGGGATCGGTCTCGAGCAGCCGCCGCACGCCCTCGCGCACGAGGAGATGATCGTCGGCGATCACCAGCCGGATCGGCATGGCGCGAGGATACGCCTGTGACCAGCGTCCTCGTCGTCGACGACAACGACCGGAACCGGAAGCTCGCCCTCGACGTCCTGTGCGCCGCGGGGTTCCGGACGTTCGGTGCGGCGACGGCCGCGCAGGGGATCGCGCTCGCGCGGGAGCACGTGCCGGACGTGATCCTGATGGACCTCCGGCTCCCCGACATGGATGGCGTGGACGCGACGCGGAAGCTCGCGGCACACGAGCGAACGGCCCTGCATCCCGGTGGTCGCGATGAGCGCATCGCCGCTCGAGGGGAGCGAAGACTGGCTCGAGGAAGCGGGCTTCGCCGGATGGCTCGAGAAGCCGATCCACGTGAGCACGTTTCCCGGAGCAGGTCCGCCGCTACTGCGCGGAGAGGACGGAGTGACGAGGTCGAGGGCAGTACCGTGCTAGCACCCCCACAGCTGGACGGTTGGCCTGGTGGGCCGAGACTGTCGCGCTCCCTAGCCTCTAGACGGATCGGCTCGGCGGTGTGAACATCGCCGAGCACCGACGGCCAGCAGCCTGAGCGGAAGGGGGCATCACATGCGGAGGCTCGTGATCGGTGGCGCACTCGGGGTCTTCCTCCTCTCGGTCGTGCTCGTCGCCTGCGGCGGCTCGAGCGCCGACTCGACCGACGACCAGTCCCGACGATTCCAGGACATGTGGGAGATCGACCAGATCGAGAAGGACTTCCACCATGCCACGACGACGAAGGACATCGATCTGATGATGAGCCTGTACGCGCCCAACGCGACGATGACGGTGGGTCCGGGGGTGACCGCGTCCGGGCTGGACGAGATCCGGCGATTCTGGCTGGAGGAAGTCGGCGCCCTTCGAGCCTGAGAACAGCTGGGTCTCGGACCACCCCGCGTACAAGCTCGAGATCACGGTCAACGGCGACCGGGGCACGCTGCACTTCGAGTGCCACTACGTCGATGTCGAAGACCGGCGAGGTCGCGGCGGCCACGACCGCCGACTTCGACGTGGCCCGGATCGACGGGAAGTGGCTGATCACGAACATGGTCGGCGGAACGACCGTCCTGGAAGTCTGAGATCTTGGCCGAGGAGCAGGAGCCGCGGGTCGCCGCCGAGGGGCGGCGACGGATCGGCGATCCGCTCGTCCGGGCCGTCGCCCGCCTGCCGGTGAAGGTCCGGACGAAGCTCCTGATCGCGTTCGTCGGCACGTCCCTGCTGCTCGTCGCGGTTGGCCTGCTCGGCCAGCTCGTGCTCGGGCAGTCGAACGATCGCGTCGCGAGCGTCGGGCCTCTCCAGGAACGGGCCGTCGAGTACAGCAAGCTCCAGGCCGCGGCGGAGTACGTCCGGGATGTCCTGGCGCAGAACGCCGGACCCGACTTCAACGTGGTCTGGCCAGATGCAGCGCCCGGGACACGCGGGACGTTCTCGCTCGCGGTGGATCTGATCGCGGTGGACGCGGCCAACCGGGTCGAGGCGAGCGACGGCCGCGGATCAACTCGGATTCTCGCCGCCTCCGGAAGACCAGGACGTCCTGCGGAGACATCGAGGACACGGCCGATCGGCTCGGGCGGCTCATGGAGGAGGAGCTCATCCCGCTCTACGAGGGCGCGACCATCTCGATCGACGACGAGGAGTCGATCGACGAGATGCTGCCGCTGCGAGCGGATGCGGAGCTGCTCGCGAGCGACCTCCACCAGGACGCCGCTGTCGCTGGCGAACGGGACGCGAGATGAGATCGATGATCTGATCGCCCGGAACGCGAGCTCGTTCGCGAGCTCTCGAGCCCTGTTCATCGGCGTCGCGGCGGGAGCGCTCGTCCTCGCCCTGCTGCTCGGGTTCGTCCTCTCGTGGTCGGTGATCGGGCCGATCCAGGACATCGACAGCCGCCTCGCCGCGATCGCGTCGGGCGACTTCTCGGGCCACGTGGAGGTCGAGAACCGGGACGAGCTCGGCGCGTTGGGCGCCAACGTCAACCGGATGAACGACGAGCTTCGGCGTCTCTACACGGAGCTCGAGGCGGCGAGTCAAGCACAAGTCGGAGTTCCTGGCCAACATGTCCCACGAGCTCCGGACGCCGCTGAACGCGATCATCGGCTTCTCGCAGGTGTTGCGCGACGAGATGGTCGGCCCGGTGAACGAGAAGCAGGCGGAGTACCTCGACGACATCACCTCCTCGGGGAACCATCTGCTCTCGCTGATCAACGACGTCCTCGACCTCTCCAAGGTCGAGGCCGGACAGGTCGAGCTCGAGGTGCACCCGTTCTCCCTGCGGGAGGCGCTCGAGCGCGGCGTGGTGATGGTGCGCGAGCGCGCGACGGAGGACGGGGTCCGCGTCGCGTTCGCCGCCGATCCGGAGGTCGACGTGGTCGATGGCGACGAGCGACGGATCAAGCAGGTGATCTTCAACCTGCTCTCGAACGCGGTGAAGTTCACGCCCGCCGGCGGGGAGGTCGACGTGAGCGCGACGCGGGTCAACGGCGAGGTCAGGGTCTCCGTCGCCGACACCGGCCCGGGCGTCGCTCCCGAGGATCGGGATCGGATCTTCGAGGAGTTCCAGCAGAGCGAGACGGGGGTCGGACTGCGCGAGGGGACCGGCCTGGGCCTCGCGCTCTCGAAGCGGTTCGTGGAGCTCCACGGCGGGCGGATCTGGCTCGAGAGCGAGCTCGGTCACGGGAGCACCTTCACCTTCGCGCTGCCCGCGAGGTCGACCACGTCATGACGGGCGAGCGGATCCTCGTCGTCGAAGACAACGAGAAGAACATGAAGCTGTTCCGCGATGTCCTGGTCGCGACGGGATATCGAACGCTCGAGGCGACGACGGGCGGCGAGGCGGTCGACATGGCATCCGAGCACACGCCGGACCTCGTGCTGATGGACATCCAGCTCCCGGACCTCGACGGCGTGGAAGCGCTCCATCGGTTGCGTGCGGACGCGCGCACCGCGACGATCCCGATCGTCGCCTTGACCGCACAGGCGATGCATGGGGACCGTGAGCGGTTCCTGGCGGAGGGCTTCGACGGCTACGTGTCGAAGCCCGTGAACGTGCGGGAGCTGATCGAGATCGGTTCGGCAGCACTGCGAGGGACGGATCCGGATGAGCGGCGAGGCCACGGATCCTCGTCGTGGACGACGTTGCTCCGGAACGTGCGGTTGCTCGAGGCCGTGCTCGTCCCGCAGGGCTACGACGTGGTCTCCGCGACCGACGGCGAGCGCGCGCTCGAGCTCGTCGCGTCGGCCAAGCCGGACCTGGTGATGCTCGACGTCGTGATGCCGCAGCCGGACGGGTACGCGGTGTGTCGCAGGATCCGGGAGGACGAGGAGACCGCGATGTTGCCGGTGATCATGATCACGGCCAGCACGTCGGAGAGGACCGAGGCGATCCGGGCGGGCGCGGACGATCTGATCGCCAAGCCGTTCGACCAGGACGAATTGCTCGCCCGGGTCCGGTCGCTCCTGCGGATCAAGCGCTACCACGACACGATCACGTCGCAGGCCGCGGAGCTGACCGAGCTGAATCGAACGCTCGAGGAGCGGGTGCAGACCCAGGTCGTGGAGCTCGAGCGGGTCCGGAAGCTCCGGCGGTTCCTCTCTCCGCAGCTCGTCGACGCGATCGTCTCGTCGGGTGACGACGCGATCCTCCGCAGCCATCGCCGCAAGGTGGCGATGCTCTTCGCCGACCTCCGCGGATGGACCAGCTTCGTCGACGCGGTCGAGCCTGAGGAGCTGATGCAGGTGCTCGGGGAGTTCCACTCATGTGATCGGCGGTCTCGTGCAACGCTTCGATGCGACCGTGGGGTTCCTCGAGGGCGACGGGGTCCAGCTCTTCTTCAACGACCCCCACGAGGTCCCTGACGCGCCGCTCCGGGCGGTCCGGCTGGGGTGTGCGCTCCGGGAGGAGATGGCGGAGCTGACGCCGGTGTGGCGCAAGCGCGGCTACGAGCTGGGCCTGGGGGCCGGCATCGCGCTCGGCTACGCGACGTGCGGCGAGGTCGGGTTCGAGGGCCGCTCCGACTATGCGGCGATCGGAGCGGTGACCAACCTCGCATCGCGGCTCGCCGACGAAGCGGCGGCCGGCCAGGTCCTGATCACCCAGAGTCTCCACGCGGAGGTCGAGGAAGACGTCGAAGTGGAACCCATCGGTGAGCTCACGCTCAAGGGGTTCCAGTCGGCCGATCCCGGCATTCAACGTGATCGCCGTTCGCGAGCCGTCGGCGAACGTGTCCGCCCTGCAGGGCTCCTGAGGGCGCGGCTCGACCGCGACTCAGAACGTGAGACGAAAGCGCAGGTCAGAGGATGACCTGCGGGAGCACCGGCTTGTCTACGCCTGCTTCTTCAGGCCCATGTAGTGGTCACGCTGGGCCCTGTCGAGGTGCTCGACGGCGTAGCGCAACGCCGTGCGCGGCATCGTGGCGGCGAACCGGTCGAGGAAGTCCAGCAGTCCGTCGGGGTCTCGCTTGCCGGCCTCGCGCACCCACCCACCAACGGCCTTGTGGATCAGGTCGTGGTCGTCATTGACCAGCACCTCGGCGATCTTGAATGTCTCCGCAGTGTCGTCCTGCCTGATGAAGTAGTAAGTGGCGACGATGGCCGTTCGGCGCTCACACATGTCCTTGGACCGGGCCAGTTGGTACAGGATGTCGCGCGACTTGTCGAACAGGTAGCCGCCGACCACGTACGGCGCGCTTCGATCCACCAGATCCCAGGTGTTGATCCGGTCGTGGCGACGGATGTAGAGGTCGAACAGCTCCTTGCGACGCTCAGGCGCCGTGCGCTTGCTGCGTGCTTGGAAGTCCATGATGCTGACCGCGCCGACCCGCACCTCGTGCACCGGGCTGTCCAGCAGGACCTCCACCTCGTCCAGCGGCATATCGGTGAACTCCTTGGCCAGCGCGAAGACATCGCCCATCCGTGCGCCGATGGAGATGTCGGCGCCACCGCGGTCCTTCAGCCCAGGTTCCAGGTAGCGCTGTGCCTTCTTGACATGTTCCGGCGAACCTAAGGGCGTCAACCGCTCGACAAACTGGGTCGCATTCAAGTGTGCCGTGGCTATCCACGCATCTCGCTTCGCTCGTCGATCCATCGAGGAATCGTCCCAGACGAGCACCGGGTAGTTAGAGCACCGAGAGGAACCATGTCGTCGTGACCGGCGCCAGGACGTCTCTCAGGTATCGTTCCTCCTCAGCGTGAGACGGAAGCGCAGGTCAGAGACGGGGCGAGACGGGAGAGACACTCCGACCTACCTTGCCAGGGTGGAGTCGCGGGTTCGAATCCCGTCGTCCGCTCCAGCAGGCGGCCGCCTTCGGGCGGCCGTTCGCACGTCACCCGATAGAGTGGGTCGACGCAACGGCGGGGTGGCCGAGTGGTTAGGCAGAGGCCTGCAAAGCCTCGCACACCGGTTCGATTCCGGTCCCCGCCTCGAAGGCTGTTAGCATCGCGGCACGGGCGCTTAGCTCAGGGGGAGAGCGCTTCCCTGACACGGAAGAGGTCAGAGGTTCAAATCCTCTAGCGCCCACCACACGCGGGCTCGGTGGGGATCCTTGCCGAGCGTTAGGCTCGCGCGATGGCCCGCGTTCGATCGCTCGTCGACCGTCTCGGCATCGTCCGGCCGCTCCGCATCAGGGACTTCCGTCTGCTGTGGACCGGCATGTTCGTCTCCATGGTCGGCGATGGCTTCTACTACGTGGCCGTCGCCACTCAGGTCTACGACCTGTCGAATCGGCCGTCCTCCCTAGCGATGGTTGGGCTCGCATGGAGCCTGCCGCAGGTGCTGTTGCTCGTGTTCTCCGGCGTGCTCGCGGATCGGATCGACCGGCGCCGCCTGATGATCGCCGGCGACCTGATCCGCGCCGCCTCGATGGCGACGGTCGGAGCACTGTCGATCACGGGGCACCTCACGATCCCGATCCTCGTCGCGCTGGTGGTGGTGTTCGGCGCCGGGCAGGCCGTCTTCCAGCCTGCCTTCCAGTCGATCGTGCCAGACATCGTGCCTGAGCCGTTCCTGGTGCAGGCCAACTCCGTGGACCAGTTCGTCCGACCGTTCGCCCTGATGGTCGTCGGTCCCGCGCTCGGGGGCATCCTCGTCGGCGTGCTCGGTCCCGGATGGGCCTTCGTCGCCGACGCCGGCACGTTCCTCTGGTCGGTGGTCCTGATCACGATGATCCGCACGCGGCGTGACGGCGAACCCGCCGAAGGGCACGCGTCGCTGTGGGTCGATGCCGTCGAAGGGCTCCGGTTCGTGCGCCGGACGCGCTGGCTCTTCATCACGATGGTCGCCTCGGTCCTCAGCCTGTTCGCAGTGTGGGGGCCGTGGGAGACCCTGATGCCGTTCGTCGTGCGGAACGACCTGGGTGGTGGCGCCCTCGCGCTGGGCCTGATCTACGCCTCGGGCGGGGTCGGGGCGGTCTCGGTCGCGCTCACCCTGGGGCAGCGAGGCCGCCTGCCGAGGCGGGCCATGACCGTGCTCTACGTGTCGTGGGCGGTCGCGATGTTCGGGACCTCCCTGTTCGGGATCGTCACGGAGCTCTGGCAGGCGATGATCGCGGGCTTCGTCACCGAAGGCTCGATCGCAGTGCTGGTCGTGATCTGGTACACCGTGCTCCAGCGGCTCGTGCCCTCGAGCCTCCTCGGTCGGATCTCCAGCCTGGACTGGATGATCACCATCGCGGGTGTGCCGCTTTCCTTCGCTGCGGTCGGCCCGCTCGCCGAGGCGATCGGCGCGGACGCAACGCTAGTCCTGGCCGGACTCGCCGGCGGCAGCGTCACGTTGCTCTTCATGCTCCTGCCAGGAGCGCGCGAGCCCGAGCGCGACGGGAGCCTCGGGCTTGCCGAAACCGAGGCCCACGCGCCCGCAGCGATGACGGAGTTAGATTCTCGCAACTCAGGATGAGCATTCCGGCATCTTGCGTGGCTGCGCAACCTTGCAGTTGTCGTGTCACCGTGCCACACTGCGCCGGGTGAGATGTCCGGGCTCCGGCCCGGGCCGACGGCGGCACGACGCGGGCACGTGCCGCCGTCATCTTTCTCCAGCGCTCCGTGAGCCCTCGCGGCCGGCCACGCCCCAGACCGAGATCCGGATGAAGGTTCGCCGGCGAACTTGCTATCGTTCCTGCCGTCCGGGCGCGTAGCTCAGTGGGAGAGCGCTCGCCTCACACGCGAGAGGTCGCAGGTTCAAAACCTGCCGCGCCCACCACCGGACCGCCGCCGGAGGCGCGCCGCGAGTCCACCGTCGGACTAGCCAGGCTCCACGCACGGCCGACGACTGCGTCCCCCGAACGACCTAATCGGGAAATGGTCCGTCCGGTTGTTGGGAACGGCCCAAGGCTGTGAAACGATTTCGCGATGGTGATCGCGTTCGTGATCGCGGTCGTGGCGCTCTTGGTCATCACCGTCGCCTGGGGAGCCACGATGAACATGGAGGCCAAGGAGATCCCGCGTCCGCGTCGCCCGCGCCCACGCGCCCGGCGCGCGGCCTGAACCCTCCCGATCGGCCTTCTCCTCCCTCCCCGTCTCGTTCGTGCTGCGCCGACGGCATGTCCGGGCTTGTTCGGTAGGGTGTCGTTTCGCCCCACCGCGTCCCGCACCCGAGCAGGAGGAGCCACATGTCCATGCCCGCGCCGCCGACGACGACCGTCGCCGCACGAGCGGTCGACCTGGTCAAGATCTACGGCCGGGGCGACGCCGCCGTCGAAGCCTTGCGGGGCGTGTCGGTCGAGTTCGCCGAGGCAGAGTTCACCGCGATCATGGGACCGTCCGGGTCCGGGAAGTCGACGCTCCTGCACTGCATGGCGGGACTCGACGCGCCGACGTCGGGCAGCGTGCTCATCGGCGACGTCGATCTCACCACGCTCAACGAGCGGGCCCTCACCGAGTTGCGCCGAGATCGAGGTGGGGTTCGTGTTCCAGGCGTTCAACCTCATCCCCACGCTCACCGCCGCGCGAGAACATCACCCTGCCGCTCGACATCGCGGGCCGCGACGTCGACGGGGCGTGGTTCGACCAGGTGGTGGACACGATCGGGCTGCGGGATCGGCTGAGACACCGGCCGGCCGAGCTCTCCGGAGGTCAGCAGCAGCGGGTCGCCGGCGCTCGGGCGCTGGTCAGCCGGCCCGCGATCGTCTTCGCCGACGAGCCGACCGGCAACCTCGACTCGCGGTCGGGCGCGGAGCTCCTCGGCTTCCTCAGGGAGGCGGTGACGACCTACGGGCAGACGATCGTGATGGTCACCCACGACGCCGGCGCCGCGGGCTACGCCGACCGGGTCGTCTTCCTGGCCGACGGCGACATCGTCGACGAGATGCGCGAGCCCACCGCCGGCGCGCGTCCTCGACCGCCTGAAGCTCTTGGAGGCCTGAGCCCACCGTGTTCCGGGCCACGCTCAAGAGCCTCCTCGCGCGCAAGGTCAGGCTGCTCCTGACCGTCGTCTCCATCGTGCTCGGCGTCGGGTTCGTGGCGGGAACGTTCGTGCTGACCGACACGATGAACAAGGCGTTCGACGAGCTGTTCGCAACGGCGGCGTCGGGCAGCGACGTGATCGTGCGGTCCGAGCAGGCGTTCGTCGCCGACCGGCGACCGGGCCCGGCGGAGGCGGCGGCGAGGAGCGTGAACCGGTTCCCGAGGATCTGCTCTCGGTACGTCCAGCAGGTGCCGGGCGTCGCCTCGGCGAGCGGTGACGTCGCGGGCTACGCCCAGATGATGGATCCGGCCACCGGCGACCCGATCGGCGGCGTCGGCCCCCCCACGATCGGCACGAACTGGACCGACACGAACCCGAGCCTGGTCATGCGTGAAGGCGAGCCCCCGGCGGGCGCGGACGAGGTGGTCGTCGATGCCGGCACGGCGCGAGCGATACCGGCCTGCGGGTCGGGTCAAGACATCACGATCCTGTTCGGTGAGCAGGCTCCCCGGGAGTTCACGATCACCGGCATCGCGGGGTTCGGGGACGCCGACAACCTCGCCGGCGCCACGCTCGCGCTCTTCGACACGCGCCACCGCGCAGCGGGTCCTCGGCAAGGAGGGCGTGTTCGATTCGATCTCGGTCATCGCGGACGAGGGGGTCGAGCCCGAGACGCTCCGGGACGCGCATCCAGCCGGAGCTGCCGCGCGAGGTCGAGGCGCTCACGAGCTCGTCGGTCGCCGAGGAGCAGTCCGACGCGCTGAAGGAGGGCCTGAGCTTCTTCCAGACCTTCCTGCTGGTGTTCGCGGCGATCGCGCTGTTCGTCGGCGCGTTCATCATCTTCAACACGTTCTCGATCATCGTGGCGCAGCGCTCGCGTGAGCTCGCGCTGCTCCGGGCGCTCGGCGCGAGCCGCCGGCAGGTGATGACGTCGGTCGTGAGCGAGGCGCTCATCGTGGGCATCGTCGCGTCGGTGATCGGCATCCTCGCGGGCATCGGGATCGCGATCGGCCTCAAGGCGCTGCTGTCCGCGGTCGGCATCGACCTCCCGAGCACCTCGACCCAGCTCCAAGCCGCGAACGATCGTCGTGGGGCTCGTCGTGGGCGTCGATCGTGACGACGGTGCGCCTCGGTGATCCCCGGCGCGCCATGCGGCGCGGGTCGCGCCGGTCGAGGCGATGCGCGAATCTGCAGGATCGACGGCACCGGGCGCGGAGAGGCGGCGAGGCGCTCGTGGGCGTCGTCGTCATGGCCGCTCGGGCTGGCCGCCCTCCTCTACGGCCTGTTCGGCGCCCCGTCCAACGCGGGATCGTTGATCGGCGCCGGCGCCGCGGTGGTGTTCATCGGCGTCGCGATCCTGTCGCCGCTCGCCTCGCGGGCCGCTGGCCGGCGCGATCGGGCGTCCGATCCGGGCATGAGCATGTCGGCGAGGCTGGGTCGCGAGAACGCGATGCGGAACCCGCGCCGCACGGCGTCGACCGCGTCGGCGCTGATGATCGGGCTGGGACTCATCGTGATGGTGACGGTGCTGTCCGCATCGCTGCGCGCGTCGGTCGACAAGACCTTGACCGAGACGCTGAAGGCAGATCTCACGCTGGGGACCTCGTCGTTCGTCCCGTTCAGCCAGCACGTCGCCGAGCTCACGAGGCAGGTGCCCGGTGTCGAGGTGGTGTCCCCGCTTCGCCTCACCGGGTTCCGCGTGAACGGCAGCGACTCCATCCTCGCGGGGGTCGACCCGGCAACCATCGATCAGGTGGCGGGTCTCGGGATCAGCGACGGCGGCCTCGAGTCACTCGATCGCGACGAGGTCCTGGTGTACGCGACCCGACCCTCGAGGACAACGGGTGGACGGTGGGCGGACACGATCCCATCGGCGTTCGCGACGATCGGCGAGAGCCGCTCACGATCGGGGGCACCTTCGAGGAGAACGGCCTGGTGCAGGGCGACTACGTGGTGTCGCTGGACGCCTTCGATCGCGTGACCCAGCAGTCCCTCGACAGCATCGTCTTCGTCAAGGTCGAGCAGGGCGCCGACGTCGCCACGGTTCAGGCCGGTGTCGAGGAGGCGGTGCGGGACTTCGGCAACGTCCAGGTGCAGGACCAGAACACGCTATCGCGAGCAGCAGGCGGCCGCCGTGAACCAGGTGCTCGCGATCGTGACGGTGCTGCTGTTCCTGGCCGTGATCATCGCGCTCGTCGGCATCGCCAACACGCTCGGCCTGTCGATCTTCGAACGCACGCGGGAGCTGGGCCTGCTGCGCGCGGTCGGCATGGGCCGCAGGCAGGTCAAGCGGATGATCCGCTGGGAATCGGTGATCATCGCGGTCCTCGGCGCGCTGTTCGGCGTGGTGATCGGGGTCCTCTTCGGCTGGGCCCTGCAGCAGGCGCTCGCCCCCGAGGGCGTGACCGAGTTCCGCCTGCCGGTCGGGCACGCTGGTCTTCTTCGTGATCGGCGCGGGGCTGGCGGGCGTCGTGACCGCGATCTGCCCCGCACGCCGCGCGGCCAAGCTCGACGTGCTCGAGGCCATCTCGTACGAGTAGCGGCCGGTTCGGGAGCCGTCGGGGCATCGGTCGCTATCATGGCCGCCATGCCCACCGTGACCCTTGCCCGACGGCAGCACCGTCGAGCTCCCCGAGGGTGAGCCCGTCGGCGCCGTGCTGCCCAAGGGGACGGTCGCGGCGCGCGTGGACGGCGAGCTGCGCGACCTGTCGTTCGTGCCGGAGGCCGACGCGGGCGTCGAGCCGGTCGATCGCCGCTCCGACGACGGGCTCCACGTGCTGCGTCACTCCACCGCGCACGTGCTCGCGCAGGCGGTCTGCGACTCTGTACCCGGGCGCCAAGTACGCGATCGGCCCCGCGATCGACGACGGCTTCTACTACGACTTCGACCTCCCCGAGCACGTTCGGCGCGGCCGACCTCGTCGAAGATCGACCGGCGGATGCGCCAGATCGTGAAGCAGAACCAGCCGTTCATCCGCGAGGAGGTCTCCCGCGCCGAGGCGTCCGAACGCGCTTGGCCGACCAGCCGTACAAGCTCGAGATCATCGCGGGCATCGAGAACGAGGATGACCGTCGAGGCCGAGCGGCCGGGCGACACCGTGAGCCTGTACCGCAACGAGGAGTGGACCGACCTGTGCATGGGCCCGCACGTGCCGCACACGGGCACGCTCGGCGCCTTCAAGCTCACCAACGTCGCGGGCGCGTACTGGCGGGGCGACGAGGCGAACCCGCAGCTCACGCGGATCTACGGCACCGCCTGGGCGACCCAGGACGACCTGGACGCGTACCTGCACCGCCTCGAGGAAGCGGAGCGACGCGACCACCGCAAGCTGGGCGCCGACCTCGACCTGTTCTCGTTCCCGGAGGAGATCGGCTCGGGGCTCGCCGTGTTCCACCCGAAGGGCGGTCTGATCCGCCGGCTCATGGAGGACTACTCGCGGCAGCGGCACGAGGAGGGCGGGTACGAGTTCGTGAACTCGCCGCACATCACGAAGGCCGACCTGTTCGAGACCAGCGGCCACCTGGACGTGGTTCGCCGACGGCATGTTCCCTCCGATGGAGCTCGACGGGGGCACCGAGTACTACCTGAAGCCCATGAACTGCCCGATGCACATCCTGATCTACCGGAGCCGGACCCGGAGCTACCGGGAGCTGCCGCTGCGGCTGTTCGAGTTCGGCACCGTGTACCGCTACGAGAAGTCGGGCGTGGTCCACGGCCTCACCCGCGTGCGCGGGCTCACGATGGACGACGCGCACATCTTCGTGACCAAGGAGCAGATGGGCGAGGAGCTGCGATCGCTGCTCGTGTTCGTGCTGGACCTGCTCCGCGACTACGGGCTCGACGACTTCTACATGGAGCTGTCGACGATGCCCGAGGGCAAGGCCGTGGGATCGGCCGAGGAGTGGGAGGAGGCGACCGAGGCGCTCGCGATCGGCCGCCGGGTCCATGGACGTGCCGCTCGTGATGGACGAGGGCGGCGGCGCCTTCTACGGGCCGAAGATCAGCGTGCAGGCACGGGACGCGATCGGCCGAACCTGGCAGATGTCCACGATCCAGCTCGACTTCCAGTTCCCGCAGCGATTCGACCTGCATTACACCGGCGACGACAACGAGCGGCACCGGCCCGTCATGATCCACCGCGCGCTGTTCGGCTCGATCGAGCGGTTCTTCGCCGTGCTCACCGAGCACTACGCCGGTGCGTTCCCCCTGTGGCTCGCTCCCGAGCAGGTGCGGTTCGTGCCCGTGGCCGACCGGCACGTCGAACGCTGCGAGGAGCTCGCCGCGAAGGCGCGGGAGGCCGGGCCTGCGCGCGGTGGTCGACGACTCCAACGAGTCGGTGGGCAAGAAGATCCGGGCCGCGCAGCTGATGAAGGCGCCCTACACCGTGGTCGTGGGCGACCGGGAGCTGGAGTCGGGCACGTACACGGTCCGCGACCGGGCCGGCAACGAGCATCGGGGCGTGACGCTTCGACACGATGGTGGCCGCCCTCGCCGAGGAAGCGGTCACGCGCTCGATCGAGCAGACCGACTTCGGGGCCGCCTGAAGTGGACCACCTCTGGAGCCCGTGGCGGATGGAGTACATGCAGATCGTCCCGGACGAACGTCAGAACGATGACGGAGCGTGCGTCTTCTGCGTCGTCCCGGAACGCGAGCCCGAGCGGGTGCATGGTCCGCGACGACCTGGCGTACGTCGTCCTGAACAGGTTCCCCTACAACCCCGGTCACCTCCTGGTCGTGCCCCTCCGGCACGTCGGCGACGTCGAGGACCTCACCCCCGACGAGAACGTCGAGCGCTCCAGGCCCTGATCAAGCGCGGTGTCGGCAGCGCTGCGCGACGAGTCGGAGCCTCACGGGTTCAACATCGGGATGAACCTGGGACCGGGCGCCGGGCGCGGGCATCCCCGACCACCTGCACTGGCACGTCGTCCCGCGCTGGAACGGGGACACGAACTTCATGCCGGTGGTGGGGGAGACGCGCGTGCTGCCCGAGCTGCTCGCCGACACCGCGCGGAGGCTCGCGCCGAGGTTCGACTCGTGACGGGGTCCGGCGGTGGCGCTTCGGTCGACGGTGCCGGGCGGCGAGCTTCACTACGAGATCGCGGGGCAGGGCCCGGCGCTCACGATGCTGCACCCCGGCCTCTGGGACTCCCGCACCTGGGATCGCGCAGTTCGCCGTCGTGGAGCGATCGGTTCCGCGTGCTCCGTTACGACCTTCGCGGCTACGGACGTTCGAGCCGGCTGACCGGGGAGCCGTACTCCCATGTGCGCGATCTCGCGACGTTGCTCGAAGCCCTGGAGATCGAGCGGACCGCGCTGGTGGGGTGCTCCATGGGAGGGGCGATCGCGATCGACTTCACGCTCAGCTTCCCCGAGCGGGTGTCGGCGCTCGTGCTCGGCCGCGCCCGCGCTCGGCGGGTTCGAGTCCACCGAGGAGGAGGATCGCGTGGTGGGAGGACCGCGAGGCGCCGATCGAGGCGGCGATCGAGGCGGGCGAGCTCGAGCGTGCACAAGACGATGCGGCTCTCGCGCCTCGTGGGCGCCGCTCGGGACCGACGACGAGGCGGGCCGCAGGATCCGCGAGATCGCTTTCGACAACATCCACGAGGTCACGATGGACGAGAGCGGCGAAGAGGAGCTGGAGCCACCGGCCGCGCTGCCGGCTCGGCGAGATCGACGTTCCGACGCTGGTCATGATCGCCGCGGCACGACCCGCCGGAGCATGATCCGGGCTCGGCGAGCTCATCGCCCGTGAGGTGCTGGACGGCCGCTCGGTCACGATCGAGCGCCGACCATGTGGTGAACCTGCGGAGCCCGCAGGCGTTCGACGCTGCGGTCGCTTCCGCTCGTTGACCGGGCTCGCGTAGCGCGCCCGAGGCTGCCACGCGATCCGCTACCGCTTGTGTGCTTCCTCGCGGGCCCGCTGGTAGTCCTCGATCACCTTCTGCGCGAGATGCTGCGGGATCTCCTCGTAGTGGCTGAACGTCATCGAGAACGCGCCTCGCCCGCCGGTCATCGACCGCAGGTCGATCACGTAGCGGGCGACCTCGGCCTGTGGCACCTGCGCCTTGATCCGCTGCTTGCCGCCGCCGATCTGCTCCATGCCTGCGATCTTGCCGCGCTTGGAGTTCAGGTCGCCCATGACGTCGCCCGTGTAGGACTCGGGCACGACGACCTCGAGGTCGACGACCGGCTCGAGCAGCGCGACGCCCGCCTGCTCCACGGCCTCCTTCAGCGCGATCGAGCCGGCGATCTGGAACGCCATGTCGGATGAGTCGACCGCGTGGAACTTCCCGTCGGTCAGCGTCACCTTGATGTCCACCATCGGGTTCCCGCTGACGACGCCCGTCGGCCATCGTCTTCACGATGCCCTTCTCGATCGAGGGGATGAACTGCTGGGGGATCGCGATCCGCCGAAGATCTTGCTCTCGTAGACGAATCCCTCCCCGTGAGGGAGCGGCTCGATCTCGATCATGCACACCGCGTACTGTCCGTGGCCCCCGCTCTGCTTCACGTGGCGCCCGGTCGCCTTTGCCTTGCCGCGCGATCGTCTCCCGGAAGGCGATCTTCGCGGGGCTGCGTGTGCGACCTCGACGCCGAACTTGCGCTTGAGCCGCTCGATCATGACCTCGAGGTGCGCCTCGCCCATCCCGTGCATCACGGTCTCGTGCGTCTCTTCGTTGCGGGTGACGCGCAACGTCGGGTCTTCCTCGCGCAGGCGCGACAGCCCGGTCGCGAGCTTGTCCTCCTCGCCCTTGGTCTTCGGGCGCGATGGCGTAGGCGAGCAGTGGCTCCGGGAGGTCCAGCGGTTGCAGCGTGCACGGGTGCGTCCTTCGTCGCGAGCGTGTCGCCCGGTGTGCGCGTGCTGGAGCTTCGCGACGGCCCCGATGTCGCCCGCCGCGACCTCGGACACCGACTCGTGCTCCTTGCCCCGCTGGGTGAACAGCTGCCCGATCCGCTCGTCGGTGCCCTGGGTGGTGTTGTGCACGGTCGAGTCCGGCCGGACCGTGCCGCTGAACACCCGGAACATCGTGATGTGCCCGACGAACGGATCCGAGACCGTCTTGAAGACGAACGCGGTCGTGCGGGCCTTTCGGGTCGCAGGCGAGCTCGGTTTCCTTCCCGTCGTTCCCGATCACCGTCACGGCGCCGCGCTCGACCGGGGAGGGGAACTCCTCGACGATGAAGTCGAGCAACCTGTCGATGCCCGATCGCCTTCGCGGCCGATCCCACGATCACCGGCGCGAGCCGGGCTCGCGCGAAGCCGTCCTTGGCGCCCGACACGATGTGCTCCTCGGGGAGCGTCCCCTGTTCGAGGTACTCCTCGATCAGCGCGTCGTCGGACTCGGCGACCGCCTCGATCAGCTTCTCGCGCGCGGGGTCGGCCAGCGCGTGGAGATCGTCGGGCCACTCCGATTCCTCTGCCTTGGGCCCGTTCGGGTAGCGATCGGCCTTCTCGTGCAGCAGGTCCGCGACTCCTTCGAACTCGTGCTCCTGGCCGATCGGAAGCTCGAACGGGGCGACCTGATTGCCGAACGCCGAGACCAGCTGGTCGAGCGTGCCCTGGAAGTCTGCGCGCTCGCGGTCGAGCTTGTTGACGAAGATCGCGCGAGGCAGCCCCTCCTCGACCGCCAGCTCCCACGCCGCCTCGGTCTGCACCTCGACGCCGTCGACGGCCGAGACGACCACGATCACCGCGTCGACCGCCCTGATCGCCGAGCGCACGTCGCCGATGAAGTCGGCGTAGCCCGGCGCGTCGAGCACGTTGATCTTCGTGCCGTTCCATTCGACCGGCGCCATCGCGAGCGACACCGAGATCCCCTTGCGCTGCTCGTCGGGATCGTGGTCGGACACGGTGTTGCCGTCCTCGACGGTGCCCATCCGGGTCAGGGCGCCCGACGTGTAGAGCATGGCCTCGAGCAGGGTCGTCTTGCCCGACCCCCCGTGGCCGACCAACAGGACGTTGCGGATGTCCTTCGCGTCGTAGGTCTTCAACGCAACTCCTTCGCACGAGAGGTAGGGGGCATCCTACTCGGGTTGCCTCCGTTCGGGGCGGGGCGCTGCCCGCGAGTTGCTAGGCTCCGGCGGGTCCTCATGATGCTGCGCTTCGAACGACAGCCCCCCGGCACGGCGATCACGCGGTCCACCCTGGTCGTCGGGGCGGGCTCGATCGCCGCGGCCGCCGTGCTCATCGTCGACGAGCGGCCCGAGCTCGCCGCCGCGTGCGCCTCCGCCGCGGCCGTGCTCCTGCTGATCGGCGGCCACCGGGCGAACCACGGGGCCGGCGGGCCTACGGACCGCATGCTCGACGAGCTGCTCGACCGCGCATGGGACGGGGCCGTGCTCGGCGCGATCGCCTGGGTCGCGCGCGCGGACGCCCCCGCGACCGCCGCGGCCGCCCTCGCGGCGCTGTGCCTCAGCTTCCTCTCGGCGTACGTGCGCGCGAGAGGCGCATCGCTGTCTACAGCGTCGAGGAGACCCATGTGACGCGCGGCGTGCGCTACGCCTTGGTGTGCGCCGGCCTCGCGTTCGGGTGGTTGGGTTGGACCCTCTGGGTGGCCGCGGTCCTCTCGGCGCTCGCCGTACTGGTCCGGACCGCCCAGGTCGCCCGCGAGGAGCGTGCGTGAGGGCCGCCGAAGCCGAGACCCTTCGGCAGAAGGTGGCGCTCACGCGTCTATCGGGCGCTGCAGTGGCTCGGGCTCCATCTGCCGGAGGGACCCGGCCGGCGGGCGTTCGAAGCCGGCGGGCTCCTCGCGCACGATCTGATGCCGGGCGTTCGCGGGGTCGTCGCCCGCAACCAGGCGCAGATACTGGGCCGGCCGCCGGGCGATCCGCTCGTCCGCTCGTCCACCCGACAGGCCTTCGCCTCCTACGCGAGGTATTGGTTCGACTCGTTCCACGTGGCGACGTTCTCCGACGAGGAGATCCTCGAGCGCTTCCACACGGTCGACGTGCACAACCTGTGGGACCCGTTGGAGGCGGGGACCGGGGTGATCGTGGCGATGCCCCACACGGGGAACTGGGACGCAGCGGGGCGCTGGGTCGCGGCCGAAGGGCAGCCCTGCGTATCGGTCGCCGAGCAGCTGGAACCGCCTCGTCTGTTCGAGCTGTTCCTGCGGCACCGCAACGCGCTCGGCATGGAGATCCTCGGGATGTCCGGCACGAAGGTGGGCCGCCAGCTCGCCGCGGCGTTGGCCGCCAACCGCGTCGTCTCGCTCGTGGCGGACCGCGACCTCACGAGCAAGGGGGTCGAGGTCACGATGTTCGGCAGGTCCCGCAAGATCCCGGCGGGTCCGGCGCTTCTGTCGATCACGACGGGCGCGCCGTTGGTCGTGGCCGCGGCCTACCAGACCCCCGGCGGGTGGCGGTGCGTGTTCCGTCCGCCGTTGCGGATCGAGTCCAGCGGTGATCGCCGCAAGGACGTGGTGGCGCTCAGCGAGGCGTTGGCCCGCGAGCTGGAGCGCATCGATCTCCGCCGCGCCATCGGATTGGCACGTCTTCCAGCCCGGATGGCCGTCCTGAGCGACCGATGAGGGTCGCCCTCACTTGCCCGTATGCCTGGGACGATCCCGGCGGCGTGCAGACCCATGTGCGCGAGCTGGCCGCACGGCTGATCGAGCGAGGTCACGTCGTGACGGTGCTGGCGCCGGTGCGGGGGAGCGAGGCGGAGGCGTTCGTGCGTCCGGTGGGTCGGCCCGTCGACATCCCGTACAACGCGTCGAACGCGCCGATCGACCCCCGTCCGTGGGCCATCAGGCAGATCCGAGACGAGTTGCGCCGCTTCGGTCCTGATCTGGTCCATGCGCACGAGCCGTTGACGCCGAGCACCTCCTTGTGGGCGGTGCTGGCGGCGTCCGTCCCCCTGGTGGCGACGTTCCACTCGGGAGCCGAGCGGTCGCGGCTCTACGACGCTCGCGGCGCCCGTCCTGCGCCGGATCGCCCGGCGGATCGCCGTCCGGATCGCGGTCTCGGATGCGGCGGCCGCGTTCGCGGGCGCCCGGATCGGCGGCGCGTTCGAGATCGTCCCCAACGGCGTGGACGTGCAGCGCTTCGCCGGCGCCGAACCGGTGGACCTCGGCGTGGGCACGAAGCTCCTGTTCGTGGGTCGTCTGGACGAGCGCAAGGGGTTCCCGACCGCGGTTCGGACGTTCGCACGGCTCGCGGCGGAGCGACCCGACCTGCGGTTGGTCGTGGCCGGCGAAGGGCCGGATCGCGATGCCTTGGCCAGGCTCGGGCCCGAGTTTGGCGACCGGGTCATCATGCTCGGCTCGGTTCCCAACGTGGACCTGCCGCCGTTCCACGCGGCATGTGATGCCTACCTCGGCCCGGCCGTCGGCGGGGAGAGCTTCGGTGTGGTGCTGGTCGAGGCGATGTCGGCAGGCCTGCCGGTGATCGCGAGCGACATCCCCGGATACCGCGAGGTCGTGCGCAACGGGCTCGATGGCCTGCTGGTCCCTCCCCGCGATCCAGCCGCGATGGCGGCCGCGGTCGAACGGGTGCTCTCCGACGAGAACCTCGCCGACCGGCTCCGGAACGCAGGACTCGAGCGAGCGCGCGGCATTCGACTGGTCGGTCGTGGCGTCGCGTCTCGAGGGGATCTACGAGCGCGCGGCCGGCGGGCGGTCGCCGTCGATACGATAGTGGCCATGTCGCCGGTGCTCTGGGTCGTGGTGGGCGTTGTCGTGGTCGTCGCCGTGGGAGGCGTGTACCTCTACAACCGGCTCGTGGCGATCCGGACGCGCGTCGACAACGGGTGGTCGCAGATCGACGTCCAGCTCCGCAGGCGCTACGACCTGATCCCCAACCTCGTGGAGACCGTCAAGGGATACGCCCGGCACGAGCGAGAGGTCTTCGAACGGGTCACCCAGGCCCGAGCGGGGGCCATGGCCGCCGACGGCGTGCAGCCCCAGGCGCAGGCCGAGAACGCGGTTACCGGCGGCCTCCGGCAGCTCTTCGCGGTCGCCGAGAACTACCCGGACCTGAAGGCGAACCAGAACTTCCTTGCGCTGCAGGAAGAGTTAACGGGAACCGAGTCGAAGATCGCGTACGCTCGCCAGTTCTACAACGACCAGGTGATGCGGCTGAACACCCTGGTCGGCTCCGTCCCGTCGAACATCATCGCCAGGATGTTCGGGTTCGAGGCCAGGGAGTTCTTCGACATCGACGATCCGGAGCGGGAGCCGGTGCAGGTGGACCTGTCCCCGGACGCCTAGATGTACGAAGAGATCGCGTCGAACAAGCGAAGGTCCGCCCTGCTCGTGCTGGGAGCGTTCCTGTTCCTGGCGCTGGTCGGGCTCGGGATCGGCTACCTCTTCGGAACCGGGCCGGTCGGCCTGGTGATCGCGCTGCTCGTGGCGACTGCCCTCTCGGTCTCGTCCTACTTCTACGGCGACCGGGTCGTGCTCGCCTCCACGCGGGCGAAGGAGGTGACGCCGGCCGAGCAACCCCGGCTGCACAACATCGTCGAAGGCCTCGCGATCGCGGCGGGAGTGCCGAAGCCGCGCGTCTACGTCGTGCCGGAACAGGCGCCCAACGCGTTCGCGACCGGCCGGGACCCGCAGCATTCGTCGATCGCGGTCACCGAAGGCCTGCTCTCCATGATGAACCGCGTGGAGCTCGAGGGAGTGATCGGACACGAGATCTCCCACGTGCTGGACCGGGACATCCTGTTGGGAACGATCGTGGCCACCTTGGTCGGCGCGGCCGTGCTCCTGTCCGAGTTCTTCATGCGCACATGGTGGTGGGGAGGGATCGGGGGGCGGCGGGGCAACGACAACAGCGGCGGGCCGGCGGGGCTGGTGCTGTTCGTCGCAGGCTTCGTGCTCATGGCCATCGCCCCGATCGCCGGTCAGATCATCCGGATGTCGGTCTCGCGCAACCGCGAGTACCTCGCCGACGCGCAGGGCGCTCTGCTCACGCGGTATCCCCCGGGCCTGATCGCGGCCCTGAGGAAGCTGCAGGGGGCGCCGACGGCGATGCGTTCGGCGAACAACGCGACCGCCCATCTGTGGCTCAATCAGCCCTCACGCATCGAGGGGGAGCGCACCTCGACGATGGAGAAGCTGTTCTCCACGCACCCACCTCTGAGCGAGCGCATCAAGCGTCTGGAGGAGATGTGACGTTCGTGTCGAACTGGCCCGTGGTGTTTGAGGCGCCCTCCCGGCGCCGGTAGCATCGCTGCGGCTCCCGCTTACGGGGCCTTCCTCACGTTCGGAGACCGAGCGACGGATCCGGAACGACACCGACGACACGCAGACACCCAGGAGGTTCCCCCACCGTGGCTCTCAGCTCTCGCGGCAAGGCGCTCGTCGCAGGCGTCGCGGTCGTCGCCGTCCTCGGAGGAGGCGTCGCCGCTCTGATCTTGACCGACAACGGAGCCGCCAAGGGCGTGCTCGGCGTGATCCCCGGGGTCGACAGCGAACCCGCCCCCTGCCCCCTGACCAACGAGCCCTTCGGCAAGGACAAGGAGCCCCCGCCCCGGCCGGTGCTGGCGGTCAAGGTCGAGAACACTCCCGATGCGATGCCGTTGGCCGGCCTCGACCAGGCCGACATCGTGTACGAAGAGGTCGTCGAAGGCGGCATCACGCGCTTCATCGTGGTGTTCCATTGCGGGTCGACCGACCGCGTCGGCCCCGTGCGCAGCGCCAGGACCACCGATCCCAAGATCCTTCTCCAGTTCGGTGCGCACCCCTTGCTCGCCTACTCGGGGGCCGCGACCCCGGTCGTCAACATGATCGAGGCGTCGGGAGTCGTCAGCCTGGTCGAGGGCGATCCGGGCCCCCCGTTCTCACGTGACGAGGCGCGTGAGGTGCCGCACAACCTGTTCGCCGACACGTCCAAGCTCTTCGCCGCCGGTCAGAAGCGCGCGAAGGGAGAGCCGGCGCCCGAGGCCGTGTTCAGCTACGGCGAGCCCAACAAGCCCAACAAGAAGGCCACCTCGGTCACCATCGACTTCCCCTTGACCACCGTCGAATGGCAGTGGCAGGGCGGACGCTGGGTCCGCTCGCAGAACGGAGCGGAGATGACCGCCGAAGACGGCACGCCGATCGCGACCGACAACGTCCTGATCCAGCAGGTGAAGACCACGGAGAGCGACATCGTCGACGCGGCCGGGTTCCCCTCGCCGGAGGTCACGGTCACCGGGGGCGGCAAGGCGTGGCTCCTGCGCAACGGCAAGCTCATCACGGGCCGTTGGGAGCGTGACAGCGAGGGCGACCTGACCACGTTCGAGACCAAGAACGGCGACGAGTTCGAGCTCGCGAACGGGACGACGTTCGTGGAGCTCGCGCCCACGGGCATGTTCACCGCACCGGTGTCCTTCGGGTAGCCGGTCAGGCCGTTCCGGCGCTCCTAGCTGCAGGTTCACCTCCGGTACACTCGCAGGCAGACCCGTTCCCACCTTCAGGAGGCGATACCCGTGCAGCGCGAGACCGGCACCTTCACCGTGAAGTCCGGCCTGGCCGAGATGCTGAAGGGCGGCGTCATCATGGACGTCACCACGGCCGAGCAGGCGAAGATCGCCGAGGACGCCGGCGCCTGCGCCGTCATGGCCCTCGAGCGCGTGCCTGCGGACATCCGCAGGGACGGGGGCGTGGCACGCATGGCCGACGCGACGAAGGTCGAGGAGATCCAGCAGACCGTCTCGATCCCGGTCATGGCCAAGGCTCGGATCGGCCACTTCGTCGAGGCGCAGGTGCTTCAGGCGCTCGGCGTCGACTACATCGACGAGTCCGAGGTGCTCACGCCGGCGGACGAGGAGTTCCACATCGACAAGTGGGCGTTCACGGTGCCGTTCGTCTGCGGAGCCCGCAACCTGGGAGAGGCGCTGCGCCGCATCGCCGAGGGCGCGGCCATGATCCGCACCAAAGGCGAGGCCGGAACCGGCAACGTCGTGGAGGCCGTGCGTCACGAACGCCAGATCCTGCGCGACATCGCCGAGGTCACCACGCTCCGTCCAGAGCAGTACGTCACGAAAGCCAAGGAGTTGGGCGCGCCGGTCGAGCTGGTGCGAATGGTCGCCCAGGAAGGGCGCCTTCCGGTCGTGAACTTCTCCGCGGGCGGCATCGCGACCCCAGCCGACGCCGCCCTCATGATGCAACTGGGTGTCGACGGTGTGTTCGTGGGCTCGGGCATCTTCAAGTCCCAGGATCCGGCGACGATGGCGCGCGCGGTGGTCGAGGCCACCACGAACTTCGAGAACCCCGACGTGCTCGCGAAGCTCTCGCACGGCCTCGGCGACCCGATGGCGGGGCTCGAGATCGCGTCGCTGGAGACGCGACTGCAAGACCGCGGCTGGTAGTCAAGGAGGTTGACGACCGTGAAAGCGGGCGTCCTCGCGCTTCAGGGCGACTTCCGCGAGCATGCGCGCGTCCTGGTCGATGTGGGTGCGAGTCCGGTGGAGGTGCGCAACCCCGTCGACCTGGCCGGTGTGGATTGCCTCGTGATCCCCGGAGGCGAGTCCACCACGATGGGCAAGCTCGCCCGCGCCTACGACCTGGTCGAGCCCGTGCGGGAGCGGGCGGCAGGCGGCATGCCGATCTTCGGAACCTGCGCGGGCATGATCGTCCTGGCCCAGCGGGTCGAGGGCGGTGACCCCCTGTTCGCCCTGATGGACATCGGGGTGCAGCGCAACGCCTACGGGCGACAGATCGACTCGTTCGAGGACGCCGTCGAGGTTGAAGGCATCGCGCACCCCGTTCGAGGGGTCTTCATCCGCGCACCGCGGATCACCGACGTCGGACGGGGCGTGCGGGTGCTCGCCGAACACGAGGGGGCGCCCGTCGTTCTGGAGCAGGACAACCTGCTCGTATCATCGTTCCACCCGGAGCTGATCGGCGAGGCCGGTCTTCACCGCTACCTGCTCGACAAGGCGTAACGCCCAGGCGGCCGAGCCCATGCCGCAGGCGGCGGCGAGCGAGGCCCGGGAGAAGGGGAGCACGATGTCCGGCCATTCCAAGTGGGCCACGATCAAGCGCAAGAAGGAAGCGACCGACGCGAAGCGATCGAACATGTACGCGAAGCTGCTCCGGGCGGTCGAGGTCGCATCGCGCGAGGGGGGCGGCAACGTCGAGGCGAACATGACGTTGGCCAGCGCCGTCGAGAAGGCGAAGAGCTTCAGCGTCCCCAACGACAACATCGAGCGCGCGATCAAGCGGGGGAGCGGTGAGCTCTCCGACGGGGCGAGGTACGAGGAGCTCCTCTACGAGGGGTACGCGCCCGGCGGCGTGGCGCTGCTGATCGAGGTGCTCACCGACAACAGGAACCGCACCGGCCAGGACGTGCGGCACGCATTCGTCCGCAACAACGGCAACATGGGCGAGCAGGGCAGCACCGGCTGGATGTTCACCCGACGGGGGCTGATCGTCGTAGAGAAGTCCCTGGCGCCCGGCGAGGAGCAGCTCCTGGAGCTGGCCCTCGATGCCGGCGCCGAGGACCTGACGGACTCGGAAAGCTCCTGGGACATCGTCACAGAGCCCGGGCTCTTCAAGTCCGTCCGGAAAGCCTTGGAAGCCGCCGGGGTGCCGGTCTTCTCCGCCGAGATCACGATGATGCCGCAGAACACGATCCCGGTCGAAGGCGGCGAGGCGAAGCAGGTCCTGGGCCTGATCGAGGCGCTCGAGGACCTGGACGACGTGCAGAACGTCTACGCCAACTTCGACATCCCCGAAGAGGTCATGGCGTCGCTGTAGGCCCAGAGGTTCGTTGCCGGGTGGCCAGGTCCTGGGCTCATGGGGTGATTGCGGCGCTCCCACCCCGTCCCTAGGATGGGCGAACGGATGTTCGATACCTGCGTGCTCGGCGTTGATCCCGGCGTGGCGCGCCTCGGCCTCGCGATCGTGGGCCGGAGCGGGCGCACCCCGGTGCTCGTGTGGGCGGACACGGTCCGCACGCCGGCGGGCCAGGACGAGGCGACCCGGTTGCTGCGCCTGGCGGCGGCGGTGCGAGCCGCGATCGCCGATCACGGACCGGCCTGCGTCGCGCTCGAACGCGTGGCCTTCAACCGCAATCAGGTCAGCGCCCTGACGGTGGCGCGGGCGACGGGCGCCATCCTGGTGGCGGTCGCAGAGGCGGGCCTGCCGGTCTCGGAGTACAGCCCCACGCAGGTCAAGAGCGCCGTCACCGGAGCGGGCAACGCCGACAAGGACCAGGTCCGGCTGGCGTTGTCCCGGATCCACGGCCTGCGAGACGTGCCCGAGCAGCCCGATGCGGCCGATGCCGTGGCGGTGGCGGTGACCCACCTCACGGGCGCTCGGCTGCGGGCGGCGGCCCGGGCAGGAGCGGGCGGTTGATCTCCTTCCTGGAGGGGGAGGTCGTCTCCAAGGGGGCGAACCAGGTGGTGTTGGCGGTCGGAGGCGTCGGCTACGACCTCCAGGTACCCACGTCGGTGGTGAGCCGTCTCCCGTCCACCGGCGAGACCGCCCGCGTCCACACCCGGATGGTGGTGCGAGAGGACGCCATGGTCCTGTACGGCTTCTCGGCTCCCGACGAGCGGGAGCTGTTCGATCTGCTCACGGGCGTCAGCGGGGTCGGTCCGAAGGTCGCGCTGTCCTTCCTGTCAGCACTCACCCCCGATTCGCTGCGCCGAAGCGTGATCGCGGGGGACGCCGCCGCCCTCACCGTCGTGCCTGGTGTCGGGAAGAAGGTGGCCCAACGCGTCGTGCTCGACCTGCGTGACAAGCTCGGAGGCGAAGGGGAGCTGGTCGCGGACGGTCCTCTCGCCGACGTCCGCGAGGCCTTGCTGTCGCTCGGGCTCTCGCCCGTGGAGGCCGGCGAGGCGATGTCCTCGCTCGAGGTCGACGGCCGCCAGGTGGAGGACCTGTTGCGTGAAGCCCTCCAGAAGGCGGGACGGTGAGATGGACGACGATCGCCTGATCGAGGCCGCCGTGGTCGACCCAGAGGATCGGGAGTTCGACGTCGCGCTGCGCCCCAAGTCGCTCGGCGAGTTCGTGGGTCAGGAACGCGTCAAGGAACAGCTGGCGCTGTTGATCGACGGCGCCCGCAGGCGAGGCGAGCCGGTCGACCACCTGTTGTTCAGCGGCCCGCCCGGTCTGGGCAAGACCACGCTCGCGCAGATCGTGGCCACCGAGATGGGCGCCGGGTTCCAGCCGACCTCCGGCCCGGCGCTTGGACCGGCCCAGCGATCTCGCGGCCATCCTCACGAACCTCGAGGACGGTGACGTGCTCTTCGTGGACGAGGTCCACCGGATGCCGCGTCCCGTCGAGGAAGTGCTCTATCCGGCGCTCGAGGACTTCAACCTCGACGTGATCCTGGGCAAGGGTCCCACGGCCCGATCGATCCGTCTCGAGCTGCCGAGGTTCACGCTGGTCGCGGCGACGACACGCCCCGGGCGCATCACGCTGCCGCTGCGTGAGCGGTTCGGGTTCTCGCCGCGGCTGGACTACTACTCGGTGCAGGAGCTCACCAGCATCGTCGGCCGTTCCGCCGGCATCCTCGCGGTGCGCCTGGACGACGAGGGCGCCGTGGAGATCGCCGGGCGGTCGCGGGGCACACCGCGCATCGCCAACCGATTGCTGAGGCGTGTGCGCGACTTCGCCGAGGTTCGCCACGACGGCGCCATCGACGGCCGTGTCGCGCGCGGTGGTCTCGAGGTGTTCGAGGTCGACGAGGAGGGGCTGGATCGGCTCGACCACGCCATCCTTCGCGCGATCGTGGAAAGGTTCGGGGGCGGCCCCGTGGGGCTGTCCACGCTGGCGGCCGCGGTGGGCGAGGAGACCGACACGGTGGAGGACGTCGTGGAGCCCTACCTGCTGCAGCGAGGCTTCTTGCACCGCACGCCCAGGGGGCGCGTCGCGACCGAACGGGCCTACCGTCACCTGGGCATCAGCGCCCCCGGAACGCTGCCGATGTAGCGGTCTGTCGGGCGCGAGCGCCCTGTAGACTCGGGCCGTTCTCGGTCTCGCGATCTCATGGAGAGGTTCCCCAGATGATGTCGATCATGTCCGTCCTCGCGCAGGAGTCGGGAGGCAATCCGCTCGTCGGCTTGCTCCCCCTGCTTCTGCTCGGGGGCGTCTTCTACTTCGTGCTCATCCGTCCCCAGCAACGCCGGGCCCGTGCGCAGCAGGAGTTGGTGCGCAGCGCGGAGGTGGGTGACGAGATCGTCTTGACCTCCGGCATCTACGGCTCGATCGTCGACATCGACGACGAGGAGGACATCGTCACCGTCGAGATCGCCCCCGGCACCCGGATCCGCATGGTCCGCGCGGGGATCGGCCGCAGGCTCGTGGACGAGGCCGAGGAGTACGACGAGGCCGAAGGGTACGAGGAGGACGACGAGGAACCCGGGGCCGAGGGGACCGACGGGCAGGAGGGAAGCCCCGGCACTCCGCGCGATCAGCAGGGCCCGTCCCCCCAGCGGTGAGCGACGTCGATCGTTCGCAGGAGCCGCTTCGTCGGATCGACGAACCGGCGCCCCACGTTCCGCCTGAACCGCTCCCGCACGAGGCGGCGCCCACCCCCGGACCGGGCAGCGGTCCAACCGTCGACCTGGAGACGATCCAGGCGAACGAGGAGCTCGCGGCGTTCATCGCGTCGGCCGACCGCGTGATGGAGGCGATGGGGTTCACCGAGCACGGGTTCCGTCACGCGAACCTTGTCGCCAGCATCTCCTATCAGGTGCTGCACCGGCTGGACTACACCGAGCGCGAGGCGCATCTGGCGAGCGTCGCCGGATACCTGCACGACGTGGGGAACGCGCTGGCGCGCGACGCCCACGGGCAGACGGGCGCGGTCATCGTCTATCAGACGTTGCGCGGATCCGTGCCCCCAGCGGACCTGATGCCGGTGATCGCCGCGATCGCGAACCACGAGGAGACCGAAGGCACGGCCGTTTCGCCAGTCTCGGCGGCGGTCATCCTGGCCGACAAGAGCGACGTGCACCGCAGTCGCGTTCGCCGATCCGGCGCGATCGATCGCGACATCCACGACAGGGTGAACTACGCCGTGGAGCAGTCCTTCCTGCGGGTAGACTCGGACGCTCGAACGATCAGCCTCGAGCTGGCGATCGACACCCAGATCAGCCAAGTCATGGAGTACTTCGAGATCTTCCTGGGCAGGATGCAGCTGTGCCGCCGCGCGGCGCAGATGCTCGACGCCCGCTTCCGATTGGTGGTCAACGGAGCGGAGTTGGCGTGAGGCGCACCCGTGGTTTGTGGGCGTCCATCGTCCTGGTGCTCCTCCTTGTGATCGCCTCGCTCGTCGGGTTCGCGACCGGGGCGCTGAAGCCCACCCTCGGCCTGGACCTAGAGGGCGGTGTCTCGGTGATCCTGACCGCGCCCGAGGGCACACCCCCCGATGTGATGGGCCAGGCGCTGGAGAACATCCGCAACCGGGTGGACGCGTTCGGCGTCGGAGAGCCCGACATCATCCTGTCCGGGAGCACGATCGAGGTGCAGATCCCCGGTCTCACGCAAGGCACGATCGAAGAACGGCGCGAGACGCGGTACTGCCTGATCGGGGAAGGCGGCGCGAACCTCGGATGTGCGAGCGACGAGGCCACGCGCCGAGGATGCGCTCGCCGAGCTGGAAGTCACGGCGCCCGCGACCGAGGCCTGCATCGTCGACGCGGACGGGGACGAGCTCGAGTGCTACCCGGGCCAGAGCCAGGCCGAGGTCGCCCGTTCGGCCATCACCGTCCTGCCGGCCTCGGCCCCCACGCCCTCACCCGGCGCCTCACCGACCGCCTCCCCGTCGCCCGCGGGGGAGGGATTCTGTCTCACCGATCCCGTCGGCACGCAGTTCGACTGCTTCCCCACGAAGAAGGAGGCGCAGGCCGCGGCCGACGACCTCACCGTCGAGGTCACGGAACGCACGTTCTGCGTGACCCCGACGGCCGCGTCCGCCCAGGAGGAGCAGGCCGCGAGCCCCTCAGCTTCCCCTTCACCCTCGGGCTCGGCGTCGCCTTCGCCGACCCAGGCCCCTCCCGCGTTCGAGTCCGCTCGATCTGGCAGGGGCCGAAGCGCTCCCGTGCAACCTGGAGACCAGGGCGGCGGCCGACCAAGCCCTGGCGGCCATCGCCACATCCCGGCAGGACATCCAGTACTGCGTGATCAGCTCGGCGGATCAGAACCTCGGGTGCTACGTGGATCGCGAGTCCGCGGAGGAGCAGCGCCGCGCGACCGGTCGTGAACGGTTGCTCGACGTGATCGGCACCACGGCCAGGCTCGAGCAGCGGCAGGTGCTCGCGATCATCCCGCCCGGCGACCCCGCGTTCGCATCCACGCCCATCACCTGCGAGACCGAACGGGAGCGGGAGCAGGACCGGTGCTCGATTCCAGGCGCTCGAGCAGGAAGAGGTCGTCTACGCGGACGAGCAGGGGAACAAGCTCCGCCTAGGCCCGTCGGTCATCAACGGCTCCGACATCAGCGACGCGAGCGCGATCCTCGGCGGAACGGTCGCCGAGTGGCAGGTGCAGTTCGAGCTGACAGGCGAGGCGACGCAGGCATTCGCCGACGCCACGACGGCGGCCGTGAACCAGCCCCCGCCCCAGAACCAGATCGCGATCGTGGTGGACCGGAGCGTGATCTCGGCCCCCACGGTGAACGACCCGATCACGACGGGGAGCGGCGTGATCACGGGCGGGTTCAGCGAAACCGAGGCCAAGGACCTGGCGACCGTGTTGAACGCGGGTGCCCTCCCCGTCGAGCTGACCCGCCAGTCGGTCCAGACCGTGAGCCCGACCCTGGGCGCCGAGTCGCTCCGCCAGGGGATCGTGGCGGGCATCGCGGGCCTGATCCTGCTGTTCCTGTACCTGCTCTTCTACTATCGCCTGCTCGGGATCGTGGCCTGGCTGGGCATGTCCGCGTGGGCGATCCTGGCGCTCGCCCTGGTGTCGATCGCGGGGACCCAGTTCGGGTACGCGCTCACGCTCGCCGGCGTCGCGGGTCTCGTCATCTCGCTGGGCGTGACCGCCGACTCCTACATCGTGTTCTTCGAACGGCTGAAGGACGAGGTGCGTTCGGGCAAGTCGGCCCGGTCCGCGGTGCAGCCCGCCTTCAAGCGCGCGTACAAGACGATCGTGGCCGCCGACATCGTCACCTTCATCGCGGCGATCGTCCTGTACGTCACGGCGGTGAGCTCCGTTCGCGGGTTCGCGCTGACGTTGGGCGTCGCCACGGTCCTGGACCTGTTCGTCGTGTGGTTCTTCAAGCGGCCGACCGTGTTCCTGATCGCGCGGAACGAGCGCCTGGTGAACCTGCCGGGGCTGGGCCTGCGCAGCGGCGTCGCGGGCGATGAGGACCTGAAGGCCGATGCCGCGGGGAGCGACGCGTGAGCCTTCACCACGCGCTCGAGACCTACCGTGGCCACACGATCCCGCACTTCCGCTTCGTCGAGCGACGCAAGCTCTGGTTCTCGATCTCGGGGGCGGTGATCCTGATCGGGATCGTCGGGTTGATCGCCCGCGGCGGCCTGAACCTGTCGATCGACTTCGAAGGCGGCGCGCAGATCTCCTACCCCATCACCACCGAGGTCACCGCGGAACAGGTGAGCGGCGTGCTCGCCGCCAACGGCCGCGCCGGGGCCGAGGTGCAGATCGTGGACGGCGATACCGTCACGATCCGGACCGAGACCCTGGCCGGCGCCGAAGAGACCGACGCGTTGATCAACGCCCTGGCGGAACAGGCGGGGGTGACGGTGACCGAGGTCAGCATCCAGGACATCGGCCCCACGTGGGGCTCGGAGATCTCGCGGAAGGCGCTCCTCGGCCTCATCGCGGTGCTCCTGGCGATCATGGTCTACATCACCTTCCGGTTCGAGTGGAAGATGGCGCTCGGAGCGATCATCGCGTTGGTGCACGACGTCTTGATCACGATCGGGATCTACGCGTTGACCGGCCGCGAGGTGACGCCGGAGACGGTGATCGCGATCCTCACCATCCTGGGGTTCTCGCTGTACGACACCGTGGTGATCTACGACAAGATCAAGGAGAACACGGAGTCGAGCGCGCTGGTGTCCAGGCTCGGCTACGGGGGCGTCGTCGACCTGTCCCTGAACCAGACGCTGATGCGGTCGGTGAACACCTCGTTGGTGGTCCTGCTCCCGATCCTGTCGTTGCTGCTGTTCGGCGGCGAAACCCTGAAGGATTTCGCCTTCGCGATGTTCGTGGGCGTCGCCACCGGGGCGTACTCCTCGATCTTCATCGCCGCCCCGATCCTGGTGATGCTCAAGGCGAAGGAGAAGCGCTACCAGAAAGTGGAGGCCCGGCGCAGCGTGCGCGCGCGCGCAGGCGCCGCAACCACCGAGGCCACCGCGACGGCCGCCACGTCCGACCAGGCGGCGCAGGCGGCGACCGCCCGGGTGGGCGCGTCGTCCCGTCCGCGTCCGAAGAGCAAGAAGCGCCCACCGGCCAAGCGCAAGCGGAGGTAGCGGTTCGATGGACATCGAGCAGATCAAGGGTCTCGTCCGGGACGTCCCGGACTTCCCCGAGCCCGGCATCGTCTTCAAGGACATCACGCCGGTGCTGGCGAACCCGATCGCGTTCTCCACGATCACCGACCTCATCGTCGTGCGCTTCGGACGCGGCAACGTGGACAAGGTGGTAGGCATCGAGGCACGGGGATTCATCCTGGCGTCTCCGGTCGCCTACCACTTCGGCGCTGGGTTCGTGCCGATCCGCAAGCAGGGCAAGCTCCCGTCGGAGACGATCGGCGAGGAGTACGAGTTGGAGTACGGCACGGCCACGATCGAGCTCCATCGCGACGGCATCGAACCGGGGGAGCGGGTGCTGATCGTCGACGATGTGCTGGCGACCGGCGGCACCGCGGCCGCGGCCGCCTCGCTCGTGGAGCAGACCGGCGGCAAGGTGTGCGGCATCGCGTGCATGATCGAGCTGGAGTTCCTCAAGGGAAGGGCGAAGCTCGATGGCCACGAGCTCTACACGCTGATCTCCTACTGAGTTCCCGACGGCCAGCCGGCGCCGCCCTGCTTGGGGTCGGCCGCTCAGCCCCTACACTGGCGTGCACAGGAGGCACGTGTGGAGAGCCGGGAAGAGACCGCGGTCGAGCAACAGACGCCGGCGCAGGAGGCGCCGGCGCAGGACGCTCCGGCGTCGCCGTCACAGCCACGGCGGAGCGGACGGCTGCCGAACATCCCGCGACCACGGCTCCGTCGCGGGGAACCGAGCCCGCCGAGCCGCATCGACCCGCTGCTGAAGAAGGTTCGCTCCTACAACCCCAAGGCCGATCTCAAGGAGATCCAGCGGGCGTACGCGTTCGCCGAGGTCTCGCACGAGGGACAGAAGCGCAAGTCGGGAGAGGACTTCATCGAGCATCCTGTCGCGGTCGCCGGCATCCTCGCCGACCTGCGGCTGGACACCACGACGCTGGAAGCGGCGCTGCTCCACGACACCGTGGAGGACACACCCGCCACCCTGGGCGCGATCGAAGAGCAGTTCGGCGAAGAGGTCTCGCGCATCGTCGACGGCCTCACCAAGCTCGACCGGTTCGAGTTCCGCACGCGCGAGCAGGAACAGGCAGAGAACGTCCGCAAGATGATCGTGGCGATGGCCGGCGACATCCGGGTCTTGTTGATCAAGCTCGCCGACCGGCTGCACAACATGCGCACGCTCGGCGTGTTCACGCAGGCCAAGCAGCGTCGCATCGCCACGGAGACCCTGGAGATCTACGGTCCGCTGGCGCATCGCCTCGGTGTCCAGGAGCTCAAGTGGGAGCTGGAGGATCTGTCCTTCAAGGCGCTGCACCCCGGTCCCTATCGCGAGATCGCGAGCCTGGTGGACGCGCGCCGCGGGGAGCGCACCGCCCTGATCGACCGTGTCACGAGCGAGGCGCGCGCGAAGTTGAAGGAGCTCGGGATCAAGGCCGAGGTCGAGGGCCGTCCGAAGCACCTCTACTCGATCTACGAGAAGATGGTGATCCGCGGCAAGGAGTTCAACGAGATCTACGACCTCGTAGGCGTGCGGATCCTGGTCGACTCTCCCCGCGACTGTTACGCCGCACTCGGGGCCATCCATTCGTTGTGGAAGCCGATCCCCGGTCGGTTCAAGGACTACGTCGCGATGCCCAAGTCGAACATGTACCAGTCGCTGCACACGACGGTCGTCGGACCCGGCGGCAAGCCGCTCGAGATCCAGCTCCGGACTCGCGACATGAACCGGACTGCCAAGTTCGGTATCGCGGCGCACTGGCGCTACAAGGAGGGCGGCAAGCAGTCGAAGGACGCCGCGGACATGGCATGGCTCGGTCAGATGATGGATTGGCTGAAGGACATGGCCGACCCCCGCGAGTTCATGGAGGGCCTGAAGATCGACCTCTACGAGGGACAGGTCTTCGTGTTCACGCCGAAAGGCGACGTCGTGAACCTGCCCGCGGGCGCCACACCGGTCGACTTCGCATACGCGATCCACACCGACGTCGGTCACCGCACGATCGGAGCGAAGGTCGGCGGCAAGCTCGTCCCGTTGGACTACGAGCTGCGCACGGGCGATGCGGTCTCCATCCTGACGTCGAAGGCGCAGGGCGAGGGCCCGTCGCAGGACTGGCTGCAGTTCGTGAGGACGCCTCGCGCCCGGTCGAAGATCCGCCAATGGTTCTCGCGAGGACGCCGGGAGGACGCCCTGGAACACGGGCGCGACGCCGTGCAGCGCCTCATGCGCAAGGAACGACTGCCCATGAAGCGGCTCGCGACGGAGGCCTCGCTCGGGCAGGTCGCCGAGGAGCTGAAGTACCAGAATCTCGACGCGCTCTACGTCGCCATCGGAGAGAGCCATGTCTCGCCGCAATCGGTGGTGGCGCGCCTGGCGCGCCTGGTTACCGGCACGGCCGACGAGGACGTGATCGAAGAAGTCCCGCTCGCCCGGCCGGTTCGTCTCGGCAA
This sequence comes from uncultured Actinomycetes bacterium, assembly GCA_963758715.1. Lineage (GTDB taxonomy): Bacteria > Actinomycetota > UBA4738 > UBA4738 > HRBIN12 > JAOUEA01. The sequence goes on along the minus strand of CAVWWK010000003.1, from coordinate 57,512 downwards.
GCCCGACGTGTCCAAGGGTGTGGTCGTGCGCGGGCTCGGCGACGTGTGGGTACGTCTTGGCCGGTGTTGCACACCCGTGCCGGGCGACGAGATCATCGGGTTCGTCACGCGAGGCCAGGGCGTCAGCGTGCACCGCACCGACTGTCCCAACGTGCGATCTCTCCGCAAGGAGCCCGAACGACTTATCGACGTGACCTGGGCAGAGGGCAAATCGACGTCGTTCGTGGTCGCGATCCAGGTGGAAGCGCTCGACCGCACCCGGTTGCTGTCCGACGTCGCCACCGTCCTGTCGGACAATCACGTCAACATCGTGTCGGCGACCAGCGCCACCGGGAAGGACCGCATCACCCGCCTGCGCTTCACCTTCGAGCTGGCCGACATCGCCCACCTGTCGAGCGTGCTCGCGGCGGCCAAGCGTGTGGAGAGCGTCTACGACGCCTACCGCGTGGTGCCCAGCTGAGGCTCCGGTGCCGTGAGGATCGTCCTCCAGCGGGTCACGCGCGCCGGCGTTCGTGTCGAGGGTCGCGTGACTGGGGAGATCGGCCCGGGGTACGTGGCGCTCGTGGGCATCGGAGCCCAGGACGCGCCCGACGAGGTCGAGGCCCTCGCCGAGAAGGTCGTGCACCTGCGCGTGTTCGCCGACGACGACGGGAAGATGAATCGCTCCCTGCTCGACCTGGGTGGCGAAGCTCTCGTCGTGTCGCAGTTCACCCTGTACGCCGACACGCGGAAAGGGCGGCGTCCGTCGTTCATCGCCGCGGCGGATCCTGAACCTGCGGCCGAGCGTGTTGAGGCCTTCGCGAACGCGCTCGAGGAGCGCGGGGTGCGGGTGGAGCGCGGCACGTTCGGAGCCCACATGGAGGTCGAGCTGCTGAACGACGGGCCCGTCACGATCGTCCTCGACGGCTAGCGGGCCGCGCCCTGCTGAGCGCGTTCAGCGGTCCGATAGCATGACCGCTGCGATGTGGCTCGACGTCTTCAACGCCAACCCATACGGAACCAACTGCTGGCTGCTCTCCGCCCAGGGGAGCGAGGAAGCCCTTGTCGTCGACCCGGGGTTCGAGCCTGCCGCCGTGCACGGCCTGCTGGAGGCCGCCGGCAAGACTCCCATCGCCGTCCTGGCGACGCACGCCCACTCGGACCACGCGGCCGCCGCCGGCGACTTCGCGGGCGAGATGCCGGTGTTCGTGCACGAGGCCGACGCGGTGGCCTTCACCGACGAGCCCGCCTGGAACGCCGGATACGAGAACGCGCTCGCGCCGGTCAAGGACCTGCGGACCATCGTCGACGGCCAGATGCTCGACTTCGCGGGGTTCGCGATCGAGGTGATGCACACGCCTGGGCACACGCCCGGTCATTGCTCATTCCGGGTGGATGGCGACGTGATCGTCCTCTCGGGCGATCTCGTGTTCGCTGGCTCGGTCGGGCGTTCGGACTTCCCGAACAGCGACCCCGTCGCCATGGAGCGGAGCCTGCGCCGCTTCCTGACGCTGCCCGATCCGGTGCCGGTGCTGCCCGGGCACGGACCCGACACCACCGTGGGACGGGAGCGCGCCTCGAACCCGTTCCTGCGGGAGCTGACGTGATGGGCGTCGACCTCTCGTCGCCTCGCGGGACCCACGATCTCTTGCCCGACCGGTCCGACGCGATGCTCGGCCTCTACGACGAGGCCCACAGGCTCGCGCGGCTGTTCGGGTTCCGCTACGTGGAGACGCCCACCTTCGAGCACACGGACCTGTTCGTGCGCACCTCGGGTGAAACCTCCGACGTCGTGACGAAGGAGATGTACACCTTCCAGGACAAAGGGGGCCGGTCCGTGACGCTGCGACCGGAGAGCACCGCCGGCGTGATGCGCGCGTACTTGGGTCACGCCCAGGATCTCGGCGCCCCCTTCCGCGGGTACTACATCGCGAGCGAGTTCCGGCACGGACGGCCCCAGGCGGGGCGCCTCCGCGAGTTCCGGCAGTTCGGCATAGAAGTGATCGGGACCGAGTCACCGGGGGCCGACGTGGAGGTCGTCGCTCTCGGCGAGAAGTACCTGCGCGAACGGGGCCTGCGCGACTACGTCCTGCGTCTGAACTCGATCGGCGACGAGAGCTGCCGGCCGGCATACCGCGAGGAGCTGATCGCCTACCTCGAAGCGCACGTTGACGAGCTCGACCGGGACTGCCGGGAGCGTCTCGGGAAGAACCCGTTGCGGGTCTTCGATTGCAAGGTCGACGGCGAGAAGGACTTCGTGCTGGCCGCGCCCACGATCGCCGATCGGCTCTGCGACCCCTGCGCCGGGCACTTCGCCGGCGTGCGCGCCGGTCTCGACGCCGAGGGGATCGCGTACACGCCGGATCCTCGCCTCGTGCGTGGGCTCGACTACTACACGCGCACTGCGTTCGAGTGGATCTCCGGTGTGCTCGCCGAGAACAAGGCGGGGACGATCAACGCGGGTGGTCGCTACGACGGCCTGGCCGCCGAGCTCGGCGGTACTCCGACGCCGGGGGTCGGGTTCGCGATGGGCCTGGACCGCGTGCTCTTGGCGATGGAGGCGGAAGGGATCGCGGCGGCGCCCGCCCGCGTCCCACGGTGCTTCGTGGTCGCGATCGGCGTGGGCGCACGGGCGGCCGCCGCCGATCTGGTCGGCACGCTTCGCGACACGGGGGTCCCGGCGGTCAGTGCCCTCGAGGAGCGCCCGCTCAAGGCGCAGCTGAAGCAGGCGGATCGCGCCGGCGCGACGTTCGTCGCGATCCTGGGGGAGCGTGAGCTCGCCGACGGCGCGGTGACGCTCCGCCGACTGGCCGACGGCATCCAGAAGACGATCCCGGCGGTCGACGCGGCCCGATGGCTCACGAGGCTCGACGACTGGACCGAGGTGCGATGGCGTCCGACGACGCGTCGTTCATGACGACCACCATGCGCACGCACTCGTGCGGTGCACTTCGCGCCACGGACGCCGGCGCCCAGGTCACCATGTGCGGGTGGGTGGCTCGCCGCCGCGACCATGGCGGCGTCACCTTCATCGACCTGCGCGATCGCGAGGGCGTCGTGCAGGTCGTGTTCCATCCCGAGGATGCGCCCGAGGCTCACACCGGCGCCCAGAAGCTCGGCGGCGAGGACGTCGTGCGTGTCATCGGAACGGTTCGCGCCCGGCCACGGCATGGAGAACCCGGACCTCGCGACCGGGCGACATCGAGATCTCCGCGACGGAGCTCGAGGTGCTGAACCCCTCCGAGACCCCGCCGTTCCCGGTCGAGGATCGCGTCGAGGTGGGGGAGGACCTCCGCCTGAAGTACCGCTACCTCGACCTCCGGCGCCCGGAGATGACCAGGGTGCTGGCGATGCGCGCGCGCATCGTCCACCTGATGAGGAGCACATGGACACCTTGGGCTTCGTGGAGATCGAGACCCCGATCCTCACCAGGAGCACGCCGGAGGGCTCCCGCGACTTCCTGGTGCCGAGCCGGCTGCAGCCGGGCACCTTCTACGCGCTGCCCCAGTCACCTCAGCAGCTCAAGCAACTGCTCATGATCGGTGGCCAGGATCGCTACTACCAGATCGTCCGCTGCCTGCGGGACGAAGCCGCGCGCGCCGACCGCGGGTTCGAGTTCACACAGCTCGACGTGGAGATGTCATTCGTCACGGAAGACGACCTGATCGCGTTGATCGAGCCGCTCTACGCCGCGATCGTGAAAGACGTCGCGGGCGTCGACGTGCCGGTTCCGTTCCCGCGCCTGACCTACACCGAGATGATGGAGCGATTCGGCTCGGACAAGCCGGACCTCCGCTTCGGCATGGAGCTGGTCGACCTGGCGCCCGTGTTCGCAGAGACCGGCTTCAACGCGTTCGCGAAGGTCCTCTCGGACGGCGGCGCGATCAAGGGGCTGGTCGCGCCCGGCGCCGCGTCCTTCTCGCGCAAGGAGCTCGACAAGCTGATCGAGGACACGAAGGGCCGAGGCGCCGCGGGGCTCGTATGGATCGCGGTCGAGCCGGGCGGGGCCGTGCGTTCTCCCGTCGAGAAGTTCCTGAGCCCCGACGAGATCGCGGCGCTGCTCGAACGTTCGGGTGCGCACGAGGGCGATCTGGTCTGTATCGTGGCCGACCGCCCGGACCGCGCGAACGTCGCCCTCGACGGCCTCCGCCGCGACCTCGCGGCGCGTCTGGGCCTGATCCCGGCCGACACCTGGGCGTTCGTGTGGATGGTCGAACCCCCACTGTTCGAGTGGAGCGACGAGGAGGAGCGGTGGGTCTCGGTCCATCATCCGTTCACGTCTCCCGCGTCCCATGACCTCACGCCCGAGTCCGCGAAGGCTCGCGCCTACGATCTGGTGCTGAACGGGTTCGAGGTGGGCGGGGGCAGCGTCCGGATCCACGAGCCCGAGGTGCAGCGGCGGGTGTTCGAGAGCCTGGGGCTCGCGCCCGAGCAGATCGACGAGCAGTTCGGGCACCTGATCGGGGCGCTGAAGCTGGGCGCACCCCCGCACGGCGGCATCGCGATGGGGGTGGACCGGCTCGTGATGGTCATGGCCGGCAAGGACGCGATCCGCGACGTGATCGCGTTCCCCAAGTCGCAATCGGGGGCCGATCCGCTCACCGGGGCGCCCGCGCCGGTCGACGCCGGCCAGCTCCGGGAGCTGGGGATCCGTCTCGAGGAGCCACCCACCGAAGGCAAGGAGAGCTGACCATGCCCGATCCATCGCTGACCGCCCCGGACCGCGCGATCCTTCATGGCGCCACGTTCGCGCACTTCGCGACGCTGGACGAGGACGGATCCTCGCACGTCACCCCGGTGTGGATCGACGTCGACGAGCAGGGCAACGTCCTGGTGAACAGCGCCGTCGGCCGGCGGAAGGACCGCAACATCCGGCGCGACCCGCGTGTCGCCCTCTCGGCGTCACCGCCCGACGATCCCTACCGATGGGTCTCGGTGCAGGGGACCGTCACGTCGATCGAGACCGGCGAGGAGGCCGAGGCGCACATCTCCGCGCTGTCGCGGCGCTACCGGGGAAGCGACTACGACTACACGCCGGGGCAGGTTCGCGTGATCTACCGGATCCGCCCCGATGCCGTCATCCGCTCGGGGTAGCCGTGGCCGACGTCCCGCTCGCGGCCCGCATGAGGCCTCGCACGTTCGAGGAGTACGAGGGGCAGGGGCACCTGGTGGGGGAGGGGACTGCGCTCTCGAGCCTGCTGGCCGGCGGGAACCTGCCGTCGATCATCCTGTGGGGGCCGGCGGGCACCGGGAAGACCACGCTGGCTCATCTGCTCGCCGACGCCGTCGGCGCCGACCTGATCCAGCTCTCCGCCGTCTCGTCCGGGGTCGCCGACGCGCGCAAGGTGATGCAGGGCGCGAAGGGCGGGATGTTCCGCACAGTGTTGTTCGTCGACGAGGTCCATCGCTGGTCGAAGGCGCAGCAGGACGTGTTGCTGCCCTCGGTCGAAGAGGGCACGATCACGTTGATCGGCGCCACCACCGAGAACCCGTACTTCTCGCTCAACACCCCGCTGCTCTCGCGATGCATGCTCCTGCGGCTCGAACCACTGTCCGACGAGGACGTCGTGACCCTGATGCGGCGGGCGCTCGCCGACGAGGATCGTGGCCTCGGAGGTCTCCACGTCTCGATCGCGGACGACGCGCTCGCCCACCTGGTGAGCGTGGCGGGCGGCGACGCGCGCGTCGGCCTGACGGGGTTGGAGGCGGCCGCGCTGGCTGCCACCCAGGCCGGGCAGGACCGAGATCACGCGGGATCTCGCCGCCGACGCGGTGCAGAAGAAGGCGATCGTGTACGACCGCCAGGGCGACGCGCACTACGACGTGATCAGCGCCTTCATCAAGTCGATCCGCGGGTCCGACCCCGATGGCGCCCTGTTCTGGCTCGCCCGCATGATCGAAGCGGGTGAGGACCCCCGCTTCATCGCCCGACGGCTGATCGTGCATGCCAGCGAGGACATCGGGCTCGCCGACTCGGTCGCGCTCGTCGTCGCGATCGCGGCGGCGCAGGCCGTCGAGCACGTGGGCCTTCCCGAGGCGCGCCTCAACCTGGCCCACGCGACCATCTACCTGGCCACCGCGCCCAAGTCCAACAGCGTGGTCACCGCCATCTCCAAGGCCATGGAGGACGCGCCCGGGGCCGAGCCGGTTCCGCTGCACCTTCGCGACGCGAGCTACAAGGGCGCGACGCAACTCGGCCACGGGAAGGGATACCGCTATCCGCACGATTTCCCTGGCCACGCCGTAGACCAGGAGTACCGGCCCGCGGGCTTCTCCGGGCGTCGCTACTACGAGCCGTCCGGGCAGGGGCGGGACACCCCGCGGAAGCCGGGCACCGGCGAACGGACGGACGACACGCCGGCATGAGCGGCATCCGGACGCCCATCGGTCTCGGGTAGGCTACGCGGACCACTGACCTCGCGTGAAAGGCTCCGACCTATGACGATCCTTGCGTTGGACGGCGGCGAGACCGCTTTGATCATCGTGGCGGCCTTCTGGGGCCTGTTGGTCCTGGGGTTGCTCGTGGTACTGCTCAACACCTTCCGCGTGCTTGAGAGCACGAAGATCACGATCGACACGATGCGCGAGGAGGTCGTCCCGCTGCTGCGCGAGGTCCAGGGATCGGTCGAACGCGCGAACCGCGAGTTGGACCGCGTCGACACGATGCTGATCTCGGCCACCGACATCGTCGGCCGCGTCGAGAAGATCTCTGGACTGGCGGAACAAGCCGCCGCGAGCCCGCTGGTGAAGGTCATCAGCATGGGCGCCGGCATCAAGAAGGGCTTCTCGCGCGCCAAGGGCGGCCGCAAGAAGTGAAGCGTGGCTTCTGGGTCGCGTTGGGGCTCGGCGCCGGTGCGACCGGAGCCGTCATCGCGAGCCGCTGGACGAAGAAGCAGGCCCGGCGCGTGGCGCCGCAGACGTTGGCCAGGGAGGCCAAGGGCGGGCTGATGGACTTCACGAAGCTGGTGTCCGAGTCGATCCAGGAGGGGCGCCAGGCCATGGCCGAACGCGAGGCCGAGCTGCGCGCCGAGAGCGACCTCCGGCCACGCGAGGACGAGCGCGACGACGCGCCGGAAACGACGCCCGCGCCCTGACCGTCGGTAGACTCCGCAGCGTGGAAGGTCACGTCATCCGAGAGCGGTTCCTCGCGTTCTTCGAAGCGCGCGACCACACGAGGGTTCGGTCCTCGTCGCTGATCCCTCCACCCGGATCCGGGCTCCTGCTGACGAACGCCGGGATGAACCAGTTCATCCCCTACTTCCTGGGGCAGGCCGACGCGCCGTACGTGCGGGCGGTCACCTCGCAGAAGGTGATGCGCACGAACGACATCGAGAACGTCGGCCACGACGCCCGGCACCTGACGTTCTTCGAGATGCTGGGCAACTTCTCGTTCGCCGACTACTTCAAGGCCGAGGCGATCGCGTGGGCGCACGAGCTCGTCACCGAGGGATACGGGATCGAGCACGACCGCCTGTGGGTCACCGTCTACGAGGACGACGAGGAGTCGGTGGCGGCCTGGATCGACCTGGCGGGCATCGCACCGGAGCGGATCGTTCGCCGAGGCAAGGTCGACGCCGACGGCGACCTCGCCAACTACTGGCACACGCACACAGCCGGCCCGGGCGGGCCCTGTTCGGAGATCTTCGTGGACCGTGGGGTTCGATTCGGTCCCGAGGGCGGTCCCGACGTCGACGAGGAACGCTTCGTCGAGATCTGGAACCTGGTCTTCATGCAGGACCAGGTGGACGACGACTTGGAGGTCGTGGCACCCCTGCCGGGCCGGAACGTCGACACCGGCTCGTCGCTCGAGCGGGTCGCCATGGTGCTGCAGGACGTCGACAACGTGTTCGAGACCGACCTGTTCCGGCCCATGCTCGAGGTCGCCGAGGAGCTCTCGGGCCGCCGTCACGGGACCGACCCCGACGACGACGTCTCCCTCAAGATCCTCGCGGAGCACGGCCGCGCCACGGCGTTCCTGATCGCGGACGGCGTGCTGCCCACGAACGCCGGCCGCGGGTACGTCCTCAAGCGCATGCTCCGCCGCGCCGTGTCCCACGCGCGCCGGCTCGCGATCACCGGTCCGGTCCTGGACCCCGTCATCACCACCGTGATCGAGGGGTTCGGCGATGCGTACCCGGAGCTCCGCGAGAACGAGGCCTTCATCCGTCAGGTTGCCACCTCCGAGGAGGAGGGGTTCTCCGGCACCCTCGGCAAGGGGCTGGTGTTGTTCGAGGAGGCGAAGGGCCGCGCGCGGGAAGGCGGATCTCCGGTGACGACGCCTTCACGCTGTCCGACACGTTCGGCATCCCCAGGGAGCAGATCGCGGAATGGGCCGCCGAGACCGGCCTGGAGGTCGACCTGGAACGCTTCGAGGTGCTCCTTGAGGAGCAACGGGAACGCGCGCGCAAGGCCAGGAAGAAGGTCGAGGTGGGTCTGGAGACCGGCGCCGCGCCGCCCACCGAGTTCGTCGGCTACTCGGAGTCGGAGAGCCGACTCGCCGCTCGCGATGGTGCTGGGGCAGGACAACGAACAGCTCGAGGAGGCCCAGGAAGGACAGGAGGTGCGCCTGTTCCTGGAGCGGACACCGTTCTACGCCGAGGGAGGCGGACAGATCGGGGACCAGGGCACGGTCCGCACCGACACGGGTCTCGTGCGTGTCGTGGACACGCTCCCCGCGGGCGGCCATGCGATCGTGCACGTCGGCACCGTCGAGTCGGGAGAGATCCGGCCGGGCCAGGAGGCCCACGCGGCGATCGACCGCGACCGCCGCGAGGCCACGGCGCGCTCGCACACGTCGACCCACGTGATCCACTGGACCCTGAAGCAGGTGCTCGGCGAGCACGCTCGCCAGGCCGGCTCGCTGGTCGCGCCCGGCCGGCTCCGCTTCGACTTCCACCACCCGAGCGCGGTGCCGATGGAGACGCTCGAGGCGGCCGAGCTCGAGGCGAACCGGCGCCTGGCGATGGACGACACCGTCCGGGCGTTCGAGACGTCGATGGGCGAGGCGAAGGCGCTGGGCGCGGTCGCCCTCTTCGGCGAGAAGTACGGCGACGTCGTGCGCGTGGTCGAGATCGGTGACTACTCCCGGGAGCTCTGCGGCGGCACCCACGTCCACCACACCGGGCACGTGGCGGTCGTCAGGATCCTGCACGAAGGTTCGATCGGCGCCGGCATGCGCCGCGTGGAGGCGCTCGTCGGTCCCGATGCGCTCCGTGAGATCAACGCCGAACGAGCATTGCTCCGCGGACTCGTCGAGGCGATCGGCTCCAACGACCCGCACGCCGCGCTGGACCATGCACGCCGCGTCATCGAGGAGAACAAGCGGCTGAAGGGCGAGCTCGGACGGCTCCGCGCGGGCGACCGCGACGCGGCGGTCACCGCGCTGGTCGACGGCGCGACGCCGGTCGACGGCGTCGCGCTGGTCGTGTCCGAGGTCCCCGGCGAGGACCCGGGCGGCCTGCGCGAGCTCGCGCAGAAGATCCGCGACCAGCTCTCCGGCGGGCCCGCCGCGGTCGTGGTCGGCAACGGCGAAGGCGGCAAGGCCATGCTCGTGGCGGCCGTCACGGCTCCGGCGGTGGACGGGGGGTCACCGCCCCCGCGCTGTTCGAGACCGCGGCCGGCGTGATCGGCGGCGGAGCGGGGGGGAAGGACATCCTGGCCAACGCCGGCGGCAAGCACGCCGACCGTGTCGACGAAGCGCTCGGCGGGATCCCGGCGCGCCTCGAGGAGCTCCTCGGGGCCGCGCTGACGTGCCGGGCTCCCGCGGATCCGGAGCGTCCGCGCCGGCGGCCGGGCGGGTGCTCGGCCTCGATCTCGGCGACGCACGCATCGGGGTCGCGATCTCGGACCCCGAGCGGCGCCTCGCCGTCCCGATGGGCACGATCCACGTGGGCCAGCCGCCGGGAGAGTTCAAGGCGGTGGCGGCCCTGGTCGCCGAACACGACGCCACCCTGGTCGTGCGTGGGGCACCCGCGCTCGATGTCGGGCGCCTCGGGGCCCAAGGCGCAGCAGGCGGAATCGTTCGCCGACGCCCTCCGGGGGCTCGCTGGACGTCCCCGTCGCGCTCCAGGACGAGCGGCTGTCACACGGTCGAGGCCGAGCGCGCCCTCCGCGAAGCAGGCGTGAAAGGCGCGGACGCGGCGCCGTGTGGTCGACCGCTCCGCCGCGACGGTCATCGTGCAGGCCTGCTCGTGCGCATCGGTGAAACGCCCTCCCGGTATCCTTCGGTCACCGATGGAGACGGAAACGACGCCGCGACAGACGGCCCGCCACGGCCGCGCCTCTCGACACGACGATCTCCGGCCCCGGAGGACCTCCCTGCTGATCATGCTGGTGGCCTTCCTGGTGGTCGTGGGAGGCGTCGTCTGGGCGGTCAACCACTACGCGGGCTGCAAGGAGCCGCCCCAGGGTGCCCAGCAGCCCGTCAACTACACGGTGCCGGTGGGCGCCACGGCCGAGGAGGTCGTCGATTCCTGGCCCAGACGGCCTGATCAGCTGCGGCGGGTTCGTGGGCAACCTCCTGCTGCGCGGCACCGGCAAGGCCGACCACATCCGCGCCGGCGACTACCGGTTCGCGAAGGGCCTGACCGCTGGACCAGGTCATGACCATCCTCACCACCGTCCCCAAACGCATCCCGACCGTCGAGCTCACTGTCCTGCCCGGGCTACCGGCTCACCCAGATCGCGGATGCGGTCGAGGAGGCGCTGGGCATCCCGCGCCCAGGAGTTCCTGGCGCGCGCCGACAGCGGGACCACGACCTCCCCCCCAGCTTCCCGAAGGCACCCGCGCCTGGAAGGGTTCCTCTTCCCCGAGACCTACCGCGTCCCCAAGAAGGCCGACTGCCGACGACGTGATCCAGCGGCTGCTCCACGAGTTCAACGACCGCACGGCGACCTGCCCTGGGAACGCGCGGAGGCGCTGGGCCTCACGCCCTACGAGGTCGTCGTGATCGCCTCGATGATCGAGAAGGAGGCCGGGTCGAGAAGGACCGGCCCCTGATCTCGGCCGTGATCGCCAACCGCATCTCGCCGACGACATGACCCTGGGGATCGACGCCACGCTGCTCTACGACGACCCCGACCCCCGACGGCGAGCTGTCGACCGCCGACATCGAGACCGACGGCCCCTACAACACGCGCATCAACCCGGGGCTGCCACCCACGCCGATCGCGAGCCCCGACCTCGAGTCGCTCCAGGCGGCGCTGGCTCCCGCAGAACGTCGCTACCTCTACTACGTGCTCTGCGGCGACGACGGCAGCCACCGCTTCTCCGTCACCTACGACGACATCTGAGCAACGTCGATGTCTGCCTCGGAGGAGCCGGCGGCGCCCACGGTGCTCGGCGACACGCGGGTCCTCGGCGTGATCGGCTGGCCGGTCGCCCACAGCCTCTCGCCGGTGATCCACAACGCCGCGTTCAGCGCGCTTGGCATGGATTGGGTGTACGTGCCGTTGCCGGTGCCGCCCGGCGCGCTGCCCGCGGCGATGGAGGGCCTCGTCGCTCGGGTTCGAGGGCGCGAACGTCACGATGCCGCACAAGAACAGAGCTGCCGATCTGGCCGACGAGCTCTCCGACGGCGCGCGGCTGCTCCATGCCGCGAACACCCTGCCGTCGCCGACGGCGGGGTGATGGGGGAGAACACCGACGTGCCCGGGTTCGAGCGGTTCCTGCGCCCCGACGCCGTCTTCGACGCCGCCGGGCGCGACGCGCTGGTCTTGGGAGCGGGCGGTGCGGCGCGGGCGGTGGCCCTTGCGCTCGCGCGGAGCGGGGCTTCGCGGATCACCGTCGCCGTGCGCGATGCGTCCCGGCGCGCGGCGCTCATCGAGCTGCTAGGCGGAGCCGATGTCACCGTGGAGACGTCGCGATCGGTCGCAGGCGGCCGGGCCGCAGCGCGCGATCTGGTGGTGAACGCCACCCCAGTGGGCAGCGATGGGCGGTCGGCGCCGCCCCTTCCGGCGCTCGGTGCCGCGTCATGGTGCGTCGATCTGCTGTACGACCACCCCGCGCCTGGCGACGGCCGCCGAACGAGGAGGCCACGCTCGTTCGGTGGGCTGGGCATGCTCCTGCACCAGGCGGCGGCGTTCGAACGGTGGACCGGCGTCAAGGCGCCGATGGACGTCATGCGCCGCAGCGGTCCACGCGCGGCCGTGCGCGACGGCTGATCCCCCGGTCCCACGATCCGGGGGCGCGACCTCAAGCACGCCCGCATGCCGACGATGCCTCCAACAGATGGATGACTATTCCGCGCTCGCACAGCGGATCGCCGTCAACGTGAGCGGTGTGCGGGGCTCGTTGATCCTGTCCAGGGACGGGTTGGTGCTCGGTGCCTATCCGGAGGGAGACGAGAGCCTCGCGAAACCGGCCTGGTTGAAGTTCGTCACGCTCGGCGAGCCGGAGAAGAGTTTCGTCGAGTTCGCCGATCAGGTGTGGGCGTTCGTGAAGCGCGGACCCTACGCCGCGTTCTCGGTCGCGGAGGCCGGCACCCGCCCCGGGATCCTGGTCGACCAGATGGAGCAGGTCCTGCTGATGGCGGAGGACGGCCGGACCAGCGACACCGTGCGCTTGCCCGATGCTGCCGCGGCCGCCCCGTCGGGCAAACCCCGCACCTCCTTGCACCCACCCGCGGGCAAGCCGCAGCCCAGCGAGGTCGTCGCAGCCGCCCCCTCCGGCCGCCGGCGGCGCCCGAGCCATCGATCGGCCCCCGGAGAGAGACAGTCACTGGAGGCCGCCGCATCCCGCTGCCCCCGCAACGGGCCCCCGCCGCGTCGTCCGCAGCCCCCGCGAACCAGCGCCCGCGTCCGCGCTCGTCAGAAGGAGCCGAAGAAGCTCGTCGTCCTCGGCCTCCGGAGAGAGGAAGACGAGTCGGAAGTGGACCGGGTCCTTCTGGCGAAAGAGTTCTCGGGGTTGCTTCAGGTGGACAAGGGTGATGACGAAGCTAGTTCCTGACGACCTAGACCGAATGACCCTCCAGCACGCGAACGCATGGGACGCCGATGGCCACAGTCAAGCGCAAATCGAAGCAGCTCGGCCAGATCCTGATCGAGCTGGGGATGATCACCCCCGAGCAATTGGAAGAGGCGCTCGAGGAACATCGCCGTACCCCGAAGTCGGTCGGACGCGTCCTGATCGACCTGGGCATGATCAAGGAGGGCGACCTGGTGAGGGCCCTCGCCGAGCAGGTGGGTCTGGAGTTCGTCGACCTGTCCGAGCACCCGATCGACCCCACCGCCACCACGCTGCTTCCTGAAGCGCTCGCACGCCGGTACCGCGCGATCCCGATCGGCGAGCGGGACGGCAAGCTGCTGGTGGCGATGTCCGACCCCGCCAACGTCTACGCGCTGGATGACATCCGCACGATCACCAACCGCGATGTGCAACCGTTGGTCGCGACGGCGGCAGACGTCGAGCAAGCGATCCAGAAGTTCGCGGGCATGGACGGCCAGGTCGAGGCGCTGGCCAACGTCGCGGCCGACGCCTTGGAGGGCGAAGAGGAGCACCTGGAGGCGGCGCTCGAGGACGCTCCCATCGTCAAGCTCGTCAACGCGATCATGACCCAGGCCGTCGGCGACCGCGCCTCCGACGTGCACATCGAGCCCGCGGAGCGCGCCGTGCGCATCCGGTTCCGGGTGGACGGGGTGTTGCACGAGCCCATGCCCCCGGCGCCCAAGAACATCCAGGGCGGGCTGATCAGCCGGCTCAAGGTCATGGCCGAGCTCAACATCGCCGAGAAGCGGATCCCACAAGACGGCCGTATCAGCATGAAGGTGGGTGGCAAGCAATTGGACCTGCGTGTCGCCACCTTGCCCACCGTCTACGGCGAGAAGGTCGTCATCCGCGTGTTGGACAAATCCAGCGCCTTGCTGGCACTGGAGGAGCTGGGCTTCCTCGAGGAGTCGTACAAGCAGTTCGCACGCTCGTTCACGAAGCCCTACGGCGCGATCTTGGTCACCGGTCCCACGGGCTCGGGCAAGTCCACCACGATGTACTCCACCCTCAACATCCTGAACGCGGTCGACAAGAACATCATCACGGTCGAGGACCCGGTCGAGTACCGGCTGCCGGGCGTCAACCAGATGCAGGTGAACCCGAAGGCGGGGCTCACGTTCGCGTCGGCGCTGCGCTCGATCCTGCGTGCCGACCCCGACATCGTGCTGATCGGTGAGGTCCGCGACAAGGAGACGGCCATGATCGCGGTCGAAGCTGCGCTGACCGGTCACCTGGTGCTGACGTCTCTGCACACGAACGACGCTCCCAGCGCCATCACCCGGCTCACGGAGATGGACGTGGAGACGTTCCTCGTGGCCTCGGCGATCGATGCGGTCGTGGCGCAAAGGCTCGCGCGCATCCTCTGCGAGCGATGCAAGGAGGCCTACCAACCCGATGAGTCCGAGCTGGTCCAGGCCGGCTACCCGGACCGGGTGCTGCCCGAGATCCAACAGCTGTTCCGCCCGACCGGCTGCGCGGCGTGTTCCAACACGGGCTACCGCGGCCGGATGGGGCTCTATGAGGTGATGCCCATGACCGAGGAGCTGGAACGGCTCACGGTGGAGCGTGCATCTGCCGAAGCACTGAAGACGGTCGCCATCCAGCAGGGCATGATCACGCTCCGCGACGACGGCCTGGAGAAGGTCCGAATGGGCCTCACATCGATCGAGGAAGTGGCGAGGGTGGTGAAGTGACGATGAGCATGATCCAGGAGGAAGAGTCGCGTCCAGGTCCCGATCCCTGAGCTGCTGGGCAAGTTGCTGGAGGCCGAAGGCTCCGACCTGCACCTCACGGCGGGCTCACCGCCGGTGGTCCGGGTCCACGGCGACCTCGAACAGCTGGAGGGGTACGGCGCGCTCACGCCTCGAGCGCTGCAGGGCATGATCTACGCGATCCTGCCCCAGAAGCTCCGGGAGCGGTTCGAGCAGGAGCTGGAGCTCGACATGTCCTACTCCCTGCCGGGGCGCGCCAGGTTCCGAGTGAACGTCTACATGCAGCGGGATGCGGTCGGCGCCGCGTTCCGGGTCATCCCGTTCGAGATCAAGCCGATCGACGACTGGGATTGCCCGCGGTCATCGCCGACCTGGCACGGTTCCAGCGCGGGTTCGTCGTCGTCACCGGCCCGACGGGTTCCGGCAAGTCGACCACGCTGGCGTCCATGGTCGACGTCGTCAACACGGAACGCCACGGCCACATCATGACGGTCGAGGACCCGATCGAGTTCCTGCACAAGCACAAGAGCTGCATCGTGAACCAGCGCGAGGTCGGGGCCGACACGCACGGGTTCGCCCAGCGCGCTCAAGCACGTGCTGCGCCAGGACCCCGACGTCATCCTGGTCGGTGAGATGCGTGACCTCGAGACGATCTCGACCGCGATCACCGCGGCCGAGACCGGCCACCTCGTCTTCGCGACCCTGCACACGCAGGACGCGCCGCAGACGATCGACCGCATCATCGACGTGTTCCCGCCGCACCAGCAGCAGCAGGTGCGCGTGCAGCTCGCCGACCACGCTGCAGGGCGTGGTGACCCAGCAGCTGATCCCGACCGCGGACGGGCAGGGACGCGCGGTGGCGTGCGAGGTGCTGGTCACCACGCCCGCCATCCGCAACCTGATCCGCGAGGGCAAGGTCCACCAGATCTACTCGTCGATGCAGGCGGGTGGCCGCTACGGCATGCAGACCATGGACATGTCGCTGGCCCAGCACGTCGAAGGCGGGCCGGATCACCCAGCAGCTCGCGTTCGAGCGTTGCCACGATGCCGAGGAGCTCCAGCGCCTCATCGGCGGGGCGGCAGCCATCG
This sequence comes from uncultured Actinomycetes bacterium, assembly GCA_963758715.1. Lineage (GTDB taxonomy): Bacteria > Actinomycetota > UBA4738 > UBA4738 > HRBIN12 > JAOUEA01. The sequence continues at coordinate 41,747 of CAVWWK010000003.1, read as the reverse complement.
GTGCGCCGCCCGGTGGCCTGGGCAGCCGCGGGATCGACTACGACGCCGGCGCCGGCATGGCATGGGTGGCGGCGGCGGCATGGTCATGGGCGGCATGTAGAGGAGCGAAACGATGCCCGATACGTTCGAGTACAAGGTCCGCGACAGAGCGGGCAACATGGTCACCGGGACGCTGGTGGCCGACAGCGAGCTGCTGGTCCTGCAGCGCCTGCGCGAGATGGGCTACACGCCGCTCGAGGTGGGCAAGCAGAAGAAGGGCCTCAACCTCGAGATCAACATCCGAAGCCCAAGGTCAAGCTCAAGGACCTCGCGGTCTTCTCGCGGCAGTTCGCCACGATGATCAACTCGGGGCTGCCGATCCTGCGCGCCCTGGCGATCCTGGCCGAGCAGACCGAGAACAAGCTGCTGGCCGAGACGCTCGCGACATGCCGCGACGACGTCGAGCAGGGCGCCTCGCTGTCCGGGCGCCATGGCCGAAGCATCCGAAGGTCTTCAACGACCTCTACGTCTCGATGGTGAAGTCGGGAGAGACCGGCGGCTCGCTCGACACCACCCTGCTGTCGCCTGGCGGCGATGCTGGAACGCGAGGTCCACCTGCGCGGCAAGATCAAGTCGGCCATGACCTACCCGGTCGCCGTGGTCGGGCTGGTCGTGCTGATCATGTCGGCGATGCTGCTGTTCGTCGTGCCGCAGTTCGAGGGCATCTACGCGCAGCTGGGCGGCACGCTGCCGCTGCCGACCCGCGCCCTGCTGGCCATCTCGGACATCGTCAAGAGCTACTGGTGCATCGTCATCGGCGTCGTCTTCGTCGGCGCGGTTCCTCTTCCGCCGGTACAAGAAGCACCGAGAAGGGCCGCACGCCGTCGACCGCTGAAGCTGCGGATCCCGGTCTTCGGCAGCCTGTTCCACAAGACCGCGCTGTCGCGCTTCTCCAGCACCTTCGCCATGTTGCTCAGCGCCGGGCGTGCCGATCCTGCAGGCGCTGGACATCGTGTCCGACACCGTGAACAACAAGGTGATCGTCTCCAAGGCCGTCGACGACGTGCAGACGAGCGTCCGCGAAGGTGAGTCGATCGCCAAGCCGCTCGGCCGCCACGCCGTCTTCCCGCCGATGGTCGTGCAGATGATCGCCGTCGGTGAGGAGACCGGCCAGGTCGACACGATGCTGGAGAAGGTCGCGCAGTTCTACGACCAGGAGGTCGAGGCCACCGGTCGACGCCCTCACCTCGCTGATCGAGCCGCTCCTCATCGCCGTCATCGGCGCATGCGTCGGCGCGGCCGTCATCGCGCTCTACATGCCGATGTTCGGGATCATCCAGCAGATCCAGTAGGTAGGACTCCTCGGCGTACCCGTTGCCTGGTAGGGCGCTCGGAGGATTCCCAAGTTCTGACCCTTTGCCGCTTCAGGTCGCGCCACGACCGGACCGAAAACGTTGGGGAACGCACGCCGACGGGGTGCGCACGAAACAAAGGAAAGGAGGCGACGGCACATGCTCAAGCGCTTCATGAAGCGCGCAGATGAGGAGGCTGGTTTCACCCTCATCGAGCTGATGGTGGTCGTTCTGATCATCGGCATCCTGATCGCCATCGCGCTGCCGACGTTCCTCGGTGCCCGCGAGCGGGCACAGAACCGTGCTGCTCAGTCGAGCCTGCGCAACGCCCTGGCCGCTGCCAAGACGTCGTACACGGACACCAGTGACTTCTCTGGCGCCGACGGGCGACGGGACTGGAGGCCATCGAGCCTTCTCTGGTCTACAACGTGTCGGACTCGACCGCACCGACGCAGGTCCGACCTCGCGTCAGCGGCCGTTGGTGGCCAGGCGGATCAGCGAGTTCTCGGCCGCGGCCCTGTCGCAGTCGGGCACCTGCTACTGGATCGACGAGTCTCGACGGCACAGGTGCGGGACCTCTACGGTTCGACCGCCACGGCGGCGGACTGCGCCGGCGACGAGCGCTGCATGGCGCTGCAGGCACCGCCTGGTAGGTCAGGCACGCAGCACCTGCACCACGAAAGGGGCGGCCTCCGGGCCGCCCTTCTCGCGTCCTAGGCCATCCTGCGAACGGCCGCGCGAGTGGGGAGGATGACCGACCCCCGGAGCCTCAAGCACTGCCCGAACGCTGCCGATGCGAACCAGAAGACATCGCCCGATTCCGGAAGGACCCATGACCCGACGAACGCTGGCCCGTCGGCTCCGTTCCTGTGCAAGCCAGGAGCGGGGCTTCACGATCGTGGAGACCATGATCGCCATGGTCGTGATCTTCGGTTCCCTCACGGCCTTGGCCTACACGGCGACGATCGGGTTCCGCTACATCTCCTACGGCCGCGACCGCCAGCAGGCCACCGGCTACGCGAACAAGATCATGGAGGAGATCCGCGGGCAGGCCTACAGCACGATCCAGCAGGGACTCGCGTCCACCGACCTGACGGGAGACTCCCGGATCGTCAACTGCTCGGGGACCTATCGGTTCGAGTCTTGCTCCGGGACCAAGATCGTCTCGTCCGTGGTGCCCGACGGCACGACCGCGCAATGGATCATCCCGCACCAGGGGACCACGACCGTCGGCAATCTTCCCGTGAGCTGGGCCACCTACGTCACGAACGAGAACATCGTCAACAACCCCTACACCGTGACCGTCATCGTGTCCTGGTCGGGCGGGCGCGATCGACGGCGCGCCGAACAACCTCGTGCGGCTCGAGAGCAAGTTCTATTCGCCTACCGGCTGCGTGAGCTCCTCGACCCACCCGTTCGCGGCTCCGTGCCAGCCCTACTTCTACGGGCTCGCCGAGGTCCCGGCGGGTTCGATCACCATCAGGGGGCAACTGCACGACTTCTTCGTGGACTTCGAACAGAGCGACGATGGGCTTCCCGGAAGCGCGCGCACTGGTGCAGCAGGAACAGGTGACCAGCGTTCGTGCCGACGCGGCGGAGTCCACCTTGACGATGTCCGACTCCGCCGGGCTGGAGGAGGGCGCGGGAGCGACGGTCGCGGCGTCGGCAGACACGGATCCTTCCTCACCCGACGATGTCACAGCAGGGCTCACGCTGACCGGCCCCGGCGATGCCGTCGAACGCCACCAGACCGACTTCTGGCCCGCCGAGGAGATCGGTCTGCAGCTCGACGTACCCGCGGGCCAGACCGGCAACGCGAACGTCTCGACGGCCGCGGCGGCGGCCGACACGTACGCCTGCCCGCCCTCGGGCACCCGTGAGACCGACTCCCTGCCGTGCGCGGGGGCGTTCGTCCGCCAGGTGAACACCGTGAGCGCCGCCGTGCCGATGGACCACGCTGTGGCCTCCCTCGGGGCGGCCAAGCTCGTCCGGATCACCGCAGCCGGGATCCAGCTCCCTCGCGACCGCCGAACGCGATGCGGTGACCGACTACGACGGACTGGTCGACGTGCAGGCGACCCGGTATCTGGGCGACGTGTACCTGGGTGGGTTCCCAACGGCCGGCATGAGCGCGCCCACCAACATGTCGGCGACGGATACGGATCCCGCCAACTACTGCATGAGCCTGACCGGCTACAACGACACAGCGCGGGTGTATGCAGGTGATAGAACCGCGACGGGGCCGGCAGCGAGCGTCCTCGCGGGGACCTTCACCTACTGGAACAGCGGCACGAGCTCGTTCACGAGCGCGGCGGTGACCAGCTCGTCGCTCGACAGTCTCGCGTTCTCGTGCTCGAAGACCCAGACCGTCGACGGCCAGAGCGTGACGTGGCGTGTGACCGTGAACGCCGGCGACATCGTCCGAGCGCAGGTGCCCGCCTACGTCAACGATACCGACGCTGGGGTCCCGGAGATCAAGCTGGAGACCGAGGCGACAGTGCAGGCGATCGAGATCACGTTCAACTACGAGGTCATCGTCGACAGCGTCCGGGAGGTCGACCTGGACGTCACGGTCGACCCCGGCACCTTGATCACGCGCGGGGTCTACGGGCCCCCGCCGTCGGCGGGATGATCGCATGACGGCCCGCTCCCTCCGCTCGCGACTGGGTCTCGGTGCTCGGTCGGCAGGACGGCCTGACGCTCGTCGAGGTCGTGGTCGCCACCGGCATCCTGGGCATCGTGATGCTCGTGTTCACTTCGACGCTCGCGAGCATGCAGCAGGCCGTGGTCACCCAGGACGTACGGTCGCGACTGAACGACGAGGCCAGGATCTCCTTGGCCGAGATGGATCGGCAGATCCGCTCGGGGAACATCCTGTACAACCCGGCGTCGGAGACCGGCAACGTCAGCCCGTTCGGCGTCCCTGCCGCCGGCTACATGTTCCGGGTCTACACACAGGCGAAGTTCCAGCCCGTCGACGATCCGCGCTGCGCGGTGTGGTTCATCGACGACGAGCAGCGCCTGCTCTACCGGTGGTGGCCGGTCCTGGCTCCCGACACCCCAACCGGAGGATGGCGCGTGGTCGCGACGGGGATCGTGAACCGCGACCTGAGCAGCCCCGCCTTCACGCTGGACGCGACGGGACGGACCGTCTCGGTGGCGCTCAAGGCCAACGTGGACTTCGCCAACGACCCCAGCGCCACCCAGACCTTCACCTCGTCGCTGACGGGACGCAACACCTCGTTCGGCTACCCGGACGAGGTGTGCCAAGAGCTCCCGAGCGACATGTGAGAACGAGCCAGGAGGAACGACGATGATGCTGCGCCAGCTGCGACGACTGCACCACGACGAACGGGGGATGGCCCTCATCGTCTCCCTGATGGTGGCGTTCGTGATCCTGATGTTGTCCTCGGTCGTGGTGGCGCAGTCGATCCACTCCCTGGATGCCAGCGGGTTCGACCGGCAGCGGGTGACCTCGATCAACGCGGCGGAGGCTGGGGCGAACGACTTCTGGCAGTACATCCAGACGACGACGCTCGCGTCGATGAGCTGTGACGACAGGACGGCCGTGCATGAACTCTCAGCCGGCCGAGTCCACCTACACGGCGGAGATCACGTTCTACCGGGAGGACGGGACGACGCCGATGAGCTGTCCGCTCCTGGCATCGGACCCGCCCACATTCGTCAAGGTCACCTCCACGGGGGTGTCCGAGGGCGAGGCCGCCCGGCAGATCGAGACGTTCGCGCGCCTGTCGCCGATCAGGGCCGGCTTCGGCTCGGCGATCATGTCGAACGGCGGCGCGAGCTTCTCGAACAACTTCGACGTGTACGGGCTGACGGGCAACGACGGCGACGTCTACATCCTGAACGGCAACCTCACCCTGCAGAACAGCACGGAGATCCGCGGCAACGTCTACGTTCCCAACGGGTCGGCGACGATCCAGAACAGCGGGCACATCTACGGCGACCTGTGGGCGAGCGGGTCGATCTCGATGAGCAACTCCGCCCGCGTGGACCGCGACGTCAAGTCGAACTCCGGCGCCGCCAACGGGTCGAACTCGGCATCGGTCGGCCGCGACGCCTATTCGGGCTCGACCATCGGGAACGGCCTGGCGGTGGCCGGAACGAAGTACCCCGGCTACACCCTCGGCGCCGTGCCGACGCAGGTCTTCCCCGAGTTCGTCTACAACGCGTCCGACTGGGCGGGCTACACGATCCACACCTTCGCGGGGCGTCGCTGCACCGCCGCCACAGACGCTGCTCACGGGCGGAACGCTGACCGGCAACAACGTCATCCGGATCACGAGCCCGCGACCGCGTGCACGCTCTCGTTCAGCAACCTCACCAACATCACCGTCCCGGGTCACCTGGCCATCATCACGGACTGGGGGATCTCGATGGCCAACAACACCAACTGGAACGGCACGGCGGGTCCGATCAAGAACCTGATGTTCCTCAGCACATGGGGACGACCTGTTCGGCGGCTCACCGAACAAGGACATCGTCGAGCAGAACAGCACGAACTACAACGACGTACATCAACCTCATGCTCTACACGCCGTGCACGATCGACCTCGCGAACAAGAACGGGTTCAAGGGTCAGGCGTTCGGTGGCTCGGTCTCGATCGAGAACCAGTTCACGATGACCTACACACCGGTGCTCGTGCCCGGCCTCGGTGGTGACATCACCGGGTTCGCCCAGGACGTCTCGTACGTGCGAGAGATCTGAGCGGACCCTTCCACGGTCTGGACGAAGGTGCGGGGTAGGGTCGCCGGTGACCGGCGATGTCTCGTTGAGCGACGAGTGACGCCTGGCTGCGGGCCCTGCTCGCGCTCCCGTTCGGCCTGGCGATCGGCAGCTTCATGACCGTGGTGGTCGCCCGGGTGCCGGCGGGGGAGTCCGTCCTGCACCCTCGTTCGAAGTGCCCTCGCTGCCAGGCGGAGATCCGCAACCGCGACAACATCCCGGTGGTGGGCTGGCTCCTGCTGCGCGGGCGCTGCCACAGCTGCGGAGAGCGCATCTCGATCGAGTACCCGCTCACGGAGCTGGCGACCGCCCTGCTCGTGAGCGCCGCGATGTACGTGAACGAGCGGATCTGGGTCGGGATCATGGTGGCAGCCTTGCTGGCCCTGATGCCGGCGATCTCGGCCATCGACATCCGCCACAAGCTGATCCCCAACAAGATCACCTACCCCGCCGCGGCCGGGTTCGCGGCCTACATCGTCGTTGCACGGCTGTTCGACGGCGGCACCGATCCCGTTCGCGCGCTGCTGGGCCTGCTCGCCTACGGCGGGGGCCTCTTCGTGCTGGCGTTGATCTCCCGGGGGATGGGCGTGGGGGACGCCAAGCTTGGCGTGGTGATCGGCATGGTGTTCGGCGCGATCGGCCTGCGATTCGTGGGCGTCGCCGCCGGAGCCGCGATCCTGTTGGGGGGCCTGGGCGGCATCGTCGCGCTGTTGATCGGGCTCGACCGCAAGAGCTTCATCCCGTTCGGGCCCTACATGGCCGCCGGCGCGGTCGTCGCCGCGTTCTGGGGCCAGCAGCTCGCCGACTGGTACCTGCGCACCTTCGCCGGCGCCTCCGCGTAGCCGTTTCGACCCCTTCCCACCTGCGCAGACGGCCCGAAATCGGTGTGCCGCGGGTGTTTGACTTGCCCTTCCCCCTGGTGTTTCGTGGCAAGGCTCTTAGGGACTGGTGTGCCCTGATGAGTGTGATGTGGCAGATGTGCATCACGTGGCACATGTGACTCACGAGTGACACGCGAGCACTGGAGAGAACGGAGAACGCGACGGGCGAAGCGCAGCCGTTCGTGACGGGGGCCCTGCTCACCGTCTCGGAGGTCGCCTCTGCCATGCGCGTGTCGAACATGACGGTCTACCGACTGATCAAGGGCGGCGAGCTCGGCGCCGTCCGCGTCGGCAAGAACTACCGGATCAGGGAAGCGGACCTGGAGCGATTCCTCCGGGACCGCTCCGTGCGCGTGGAGGGGGCCTAGGTGGCCAGGGGCCGGATCGGGCTCGACATCGGTTCCACAGCGGTGAGAGCCGTGGAGGTGACCGGCGGGGACCCACCGTCGGTGATCCACGCCGCCCAGGTGCCGCTGCCGGCGGGAGCGGTCGAGAACGGCGAGGTGCGCGAGCCCGAGGTGGTCGCCGACGCCCTTCGCGAGCTCTGGCAGCGCGGAGGCTTCAAGTCCAAGCGGGTCTACATGGGGGTCGGCAACCAGCGCGTCGTGGTGCGGGAGATCGCCCTGCCCTACCTGCCGGAGAAGGAGCTCAGGGCATCCCTGGGGTTCCAGGTGCAGGAGTTCATCCCGATGTCGGTCGATGAGGCCGTGCTCGACTACGACCCCCTGGGCGAGTTCGAGCAGGACGATCGCAAGATGCTGCGGATGCTGCTGGTGGCGGCCCAGCGCGGCATGGTCGACATGCTCGTGAGCTCGGCGACCAGCGCCAAGCTGGAACCGATCGGCCTGGATCTGGTGCCGTTCGCCATGGTGCGGTCGGTCGGCACCACCGGCGTGGGCATGGACCTGGAGGACGAGGGCGACGAGGCCGTGATCGACGTAGGCGCCCACGTCACCAACATCGTGGTGCACGCGGCGGGCACGACCCGGTTCGTGCGCATCCTGCCCTCGGGCGGCCGCGACATCACGAACGCGATCGCCAGAGGCCTGGGCATCGAGGACGACGTCGCCGAACGGCTCAAGCGCGGTGAGGACATCGACGTGGTCATCGAAGAAGGCGACCGTGAACAGGCCGAGGCTCCCGACCGCGAGCGGGTGCGTGAGCTCGCGATGCAGCGCGCCTCGAGCTTCGTCGACGAGATCCGCTCCTCGCTGGAGTTCTACACGGCGCAGGCCCAGGGCGGACGCATCGCCCGGGTGATCGTCACGGGCGGCGGCTCCAAGCTGGACGGCTTCCTCGATCTGCTCCGTCAGCGGATCCCGGTGGAGGTCGACGGGGGCCAGGTTTTCGGGAAGGCGCGTTCCCAGCTGTCGTTGTCGCAGGAGGCGCTCGCCGAAGCCGAGCCGCTGCTGGCGGTCGCCGTGGGTCTGGCGATACCGGGGAGGGGTGCGTGAGTCAGGTCAACCTCCTTCCCCCGGAGGTGCTGCAGGCGCAGAAGTGGCGTCGGCTCACCCTCCTCGTCGCGGCCGCCGGTGTGGTTGTGCTCGTGCTCCTGCTCGGGTTCTATCTCCTGCAGGTGAACACCCTCAGCGGCGTGCGCTCGGACATCGAGGACCGCAACCAGACCAACGAGTCGATCTCCCAGCAGATCGCCTCCAAGCAGAAGTTCGCCGACCTGCAGGCCGAGGCACTGGTGCAGCAGGAGAAGCTGGCGCTGGCGTTCCAGAACGAGGTCTCATTCTCGGCCCTGCTCATGGACACGTCCCGGGTGATGCCGTCCGACGCGTACCTGGACGCGTTGACGATCCAGGTGGCAGCGCCCGAGGAAGGCGCCACCGAGACGGCGACCGGGCTGATCGGCACGGTGACCGGCGGCGGCAAGGCCGTGAGCATCGACACGCTCGCACAGTTCCTGACCCGGCTCGAGTCGGTGAAGGGCTGGGTCAACCCGTTCATCAACACGATCGGCCTGGACCAGGAGACCAACGGCTACCAGTACGCGTTCGCGGTGGATCTCACGACCGACGTGGTCACGCCCAGAGGGAAGGGCGCCGATGTTCCAGGGTAAGCGCGGACCTCTCGTCGCAGGCGCGATCGTCGTGGCGCTGGCGATCCTGTTCATCATGTTGCTGCTGCTTCCGAAGATGAGTCAGGTGTCCTCGGCGCGGGAGGAGTTGCTCGCGGCAGAGGCGCAGACCTCGACCCTGGAGAGCCAGCTGGCGGCGCTCGAGCAAGCGGAGCTGGCGGCTCCCGAGAACCGCGCCACGATCCAAGAGGTGGAACAGCAGATCCCGCCCACTCTCGACCAGGGGAGCTACCTCTTGCTGATCAAGAATGCGGCGCTGCAGTCGGGGTGGGCATCACGACCCTGACGCCCGGCGTTCCGACCTTCGACGCCGTGACCGGGCTCTCGACCGCGACGGTCGCGATCACGGCCGATGGCACCTACTTCAGCATCGCCGAGTTCCTCTACAGCCTCGAGACGCTCCCCCGAGCGGCGAAGGTCGGAGACCTGACCCTGGCCCCCAGTACCGGTGGGCCCGACGCCTCGGGGGTCGTCACGACGAACGAGCTCCAGATGACGACCACGGTCACGCTGTTCACGAGCGACGCCAGCGCCGGTCCTGGATCCGAGCCCGGCGCGAACGATACGGCGGAGGGGGGCTAGCCGATGCCGCTGACGCCGCGCGACCGCCGCACCCTCATGATCGGGGGAGGGATCCTCGGGTTCCTGCTGGTGGCGTTCTTCCTGTTCAACGGCCTGTCGGGAGGCGGGGAAGACGTCGTGCCCGAGTTCCCGACGATCTCCACCGCGCCCGGCGGCGGTGGCGGCGGGGCGGACTACGCCGTCGGCGTCAGCCCCGGATCAGTCCGCAGCCGGTCTTCACCGGGCCGCGATCCGTTCTCGATCCCGCCGGCCCTGTCTCCCGTGGCGCCCACCGACGGCGGCACCGACGCCGCCCACGAACGGCACCACGACCCCGCCGACCCCGCCGATCACGCCCCCGGCCACGACCCCGCCCAGCACACCGGGCGGAAACTCGAGCACCCAGCTGGGCGGCAAGACGGTCGTGCTGCTCGACACGTTCCGCGAGGGCGGGGAGCAGAGGGCCCAGTTCGAGGTGGACGGCACGGTCTACAACGTGGGTGTCGGCGACGTGTTCGGCGGCGGGTCCTTCGAGGTCCAGTCGATCTCGGGGAGCTGCGCCACGTTCCTGTTCGGCGACGAGCCTCACACCCTCTGCGCGAACTCCACCAAGTAGTTCGCGCGCGGTCCCGGCGGTCCGCCCACGGGGGGAGCGGTCGCCGGTCGCGGGGGCGGCTCCAACGGGGCCGCCCCCGCACCATCTAGAGGAACGTGCCGCGCTGTTGCCCCGACCCCGTTCCCTATGATGTCCGGATGCTCCGCATGCTCACGGCAGGGGAATCGCACGGGAAGGCACTGGTCGCCGTTCTGGAAGGACTGCCCGCCGGGGTCCCGATACCGACCGCGGCGATCGCCGAGCAGCTCGCCCGCCGTCGCCAGGGCCACGGACGCGGTGGCCGCCAGAAGTTCGAGACTGACCGGTTCGAGATCCTGACGGGTGTGCGGCACGGACGATCGATGGGCTCGCCGATCGCCGTGACGATCCCCAACCTCGAGTTCGAGGCGAAGTACGCCGAGCTCATGGGCGTCGAGGGAGCCATGGACCCGGCCGACCGGCTGACCCGGCCGCGACCGGGTCACGCGGACCTGGCCGGATCCCAGAAGTACGGGTTCGACGACGTGCGCAACGTCCTGGAGCGGGCCAGCGCCCGGGAGACGGCCGCCAGGGTCACCGTCGGAGCGCTCTGCCGTTCGTTCCTGTCCGAGCTGGGGATGCAGCTCCTGTCGCACGTCGTGCAGATCGGCAGGGTGAAGGCCCCGAAGCGCCGCCGTCCGCCTGGGCCCGACGACCTGGCCGCCATCGACCGCGTCCCCGGTCCGCTGCCTCGACGCCGCCGCCTCGAAGGAGATGGTGGCCGAGATCGATCGCCTGCGGAAGGATCGCGACACGGTCGGCGGCGTGTTCGAGGTGCTCGCGTACGGGGCGCCTCCGGGGCTCGGCTCCTACGTCCACTACGACCGGAAGCTCGATGCGCGACTCGCCCTTGCCCTCATGAGCATCCAGTCCGTGAAGGGGGTCGAGGTCGGCGACGGGTTCCTGACCGCCGGCCGGCCCGGGTCCAAGGCCCATGACGAGATCGTGACCGACGGTGGCCGCATCTCGCGTGCGACCGCCCGTGCCGGCGGCATCGAGGGCGGCATGAGCACGGGCGAGCCGATCCGTGTCCGCGCCGCGATGAAGCCGTTCTCGACCGTGCCCAAACCGCTTCGGACCGTCGACCTCGCGACGGGCGAGGCCGCGGTGGCGATCAAACAGCGCACGGACGTCTGCGCGGTGCCCGCCGGCGGCGTCGTGGGCGAGGCGGTCGTGGCCTTCGAGCTGGCGAACGCCGTCCTGGAGAAGTTCGGCGGCGATGCTCTGGTGGAGACCAGGAGCAACCTGGACCGCTACCTCGACGGACTCGTCCGCGCCCAGTGTGAGGAGGCCGCGGATGATCGTCTACCTGGTGGGCATGCCGGGCGCCGGCAAGACGGTCGTGGGACGCGAGCTGGCGGGCACGCTCGGTGTGCCGTTCATCGACCTGGATGCCGAGATCGAGCGCGAGGCGGGCAAGCCCGTGACCCAGATCTTCGCCGAGGAGGGCGAGGCGGCGTTCCGCGCGTTGGAGGCGGCCGCCCTGGTGAAGGCCGGCACGTCCGACCCGGCCGTCGTCTCGTGCGGGGGCGGGGTGGTGCTGGAGCCCGCGAACCGGATCACGCTGCGGAACACGGGGACGGCGGTCTACCTCGACGTGCCGATCGAGCAGCTGCGCGAGCGGGTGCGGCCGGCGGCCGACCGGCCCCTGATCAGGGAGGAAGGGGACCTCGAGCGGCTGCTGGAGGCGCGCGGCCCGCTGTACCGCGAGTTCGCGGCCCACGTCGTGGACGCGAGCGGGACGCCCGGCGAGGTCGCCGACGCCATCGTCGAGGAGCTCCGTTGGTCCGCGTGACCGTCCCGGTCCCCGGGAAGGCCTACGACGTCATCATCGGGCCGGGAGTCATCGACGAGGCGGGCGCGCACCTGCCCCAGCTGCCCCAGGCCCAGGCCGCGTTCGTCGTCGCCGATCGAGGGGTCGCCGACGGGTGGTTCCAACGCTCTGGAAGCGGGGCTGTCGAGCCGGGGGCTCCGGGCGACGCTGCTCACCGTCCCGGCGGGCGAGGACGCGAAGACGCTGGACGTGTACCGCGACGCTCCTGCATCAGCTCGCGACGCAGGAGGCCCACCGCGACGACGTCGTGATGTCGTTGGGCGGCGGCGCCGTGGGTGACCTCGCCGGGTTCGTGGCGGCGACGTACATGCGGGGGGTGCCCTTCGTGCAGGTCCCCACGACGCTCACGGCGCAGGTCGACGCCTCGATCGGGGGCAAGACCGCCGTGAACCTGCCCGAGGGCAAGAACCTGGCCGGCACGTTCAGCCAGCCGCGCGCCGTGCTGGCCGATGTCGCGACCCTGACGACGCTTCCCGATCGCGATCTCCGGTCGGGGCTCGCCGAGGTGGCGAAGTACGCGCTCGCGATGGACGTCGGCCTCCTGGAGCGGCTGGAGACCGATCCGGGCCCGCTGCTCTCCCGCGATCCGGAGGCCCTGGAGGACCTGGTCGCGCGCTGCGTGCGGATCAAGGCGGCCGCCGTGGCCGAGGACGAACGCGACACGGGCGCTCGCCTGATCCTCAACTACGGCCACACGCTGGGCCACGCCCTGGAACGGCTGGACTCCTTCGAGGGGAGGTCGCACGGTGAGGCGATCGCCGTGGGCATGGTCTTCGCGGCCCATCTGGCGGAGCTCCGGGGGCTGGCCGAACCCGGGCTGGCCTCGCGCACGATCCGGCTGCTCTCGTCCCTGGGGCTCGACACCCACGGGCCGCTGCCGCCGGCCGATGAGATCGTCGCGTCGTTCCGACTGGACAAGAAGTACCGCGGCGGGGTTCGCTTCGTGCTCCTGCGCGCGGTGGGTGAGGCGGTCGTGGTCGACGACGTGCCCGAGGCGCAGGTCCGCCAGGTGCTGAAGGAGATGGGGGCGAGCGCATGAAGGTGCTGTACCTGTTCGGTCCGAACCTGGGCGCGCTGGGCCGTCGCGACCCGCAGGTCTACGGATCCGACACCCTCGCGGACATCATGCACGCGGTGCAGGAACGGGCGGCCGAGCTGGGCCACGACGCGTCCTGGCGTCAGTCCGACCACGAGGGAGAGCTCATCGGCTGGCTCCTGGGAGCCGCCGCCGAGGCAACCAGGTCGTCGTGATCAACCCGGGGGCGCTCGCGCACTACTCCTACGCCCTGCGCGATGCGGTGCAAGCCTGCGACCTGCCCGTCGTCGAGGTGCACATGTCGAACATCTACGCCCGGGAGGAGTTCCGGCGCCATTCGGTCGTCTCGGAGGTCTGCCGGGCCACCGTCACCGGGTTCGGAGCCGGTGGCTATCATCTGGCACTGGAGGCGATGCCGTGGATCACCACCTGAGGAGGGCCGCGTTGGCCGGCCGGCTGCCCGACCTGGCGGTCGATGGGTTCCTTGTCAACGGGCTCACGAACGTCCGCTATCTCACCGGCTTCACCGGATCGAACGGGCAGGTGCTCGTGACCGGCGAGGCCGGTGTCTTCTTCACCGATGGTCGCTACACCGAGCAGGCCCGGCACGAGGTCGCGGGCCTCGAGCGTGAGACCTACCTCGGCGGCTTCGGCGAGGCCCTGGCGGCACGGCTCGGGTCCGCCGGAGTCGGCGTCTCGGCTTCGAGGCGCACCACGTCACCGTCCGGACGCTCGAGCAGTGGGTCTCCAAGCTCCCGGGGATCGAGCTGATCCCGCTGGGCGACGAGGTCGAGCGGCTCCGCTGGATCAAGGAGCCCGAGGAGCTCGCCGACCTGGACCGGGCCCAGGCCGTCACCGACCAGGCCTTCGACGACATCCTGGAGGTGTTGGCCGTGGGATGACCGAGCAGGTCGTGGCCCGCGAGCTCGAGAACCTCCTCCGCCGTGATGGCGCCGACGGGCTGAGCTTCGAGTCGATCGTCGCGTTCGGCGAGAACGCCGCCGAGCCGCACCACGACCCGGGCCACCGCGTGCTGGAAGAGGGCGACGTGATCAAGCTGGACTTCGGGGCGTTGTACGGGGGCTATCACGCGGACATGACGCGAACGGTGTCCTTCGGCGAGCCCGCCAGCGAGCTCAAGAAGATCCACGACGTCGTCAAGCAGGCGCAGCAGGCCGGGATCGACGCGATCAGGGCGGGCGTGTCCGGCACGGAGGTCGACGCCGCCGCGCGCGGGGTGATCGACGGGGCCGGCTACGGCGCCAACTTCACGCATGGGCTGGGCCACGGCGTGGGCCTGGACGTGCACGAGGGGCCGAGGCTCGGCCGCGAGTTCGCCGACCACGAGCTGCCGGCGGGCGCGGTCGTGACCGTCGAGCCGGGCATCTATCTCCCGGGCCTCGGCGGCGTGCGGATCGAGGATATGGTGGAGGTCACCGACGACGGCTGCCGAGTGCTCGGCGCCGCCCCCCGGGACCTGATCGAGCTGTAGCCACCGAGCGACGAGGAGCTGACCCGCGCGTGAGCGTTTCCACCAACGACTTCAAGAACGGCATGACCATCGACCTGGACGGGACGCTGTTCCAGATCATCGAGTTCCAGCACGTCAAGCCCGGCAAGGGCGGGGCGTTCGTGCGCACGAAACTCCGGAACGTCAAGACGGGGCGGTGCTCGAGCGCACGTTCAACGCCGGGGTCAAGGTCGACCAGGCGATCGTGGAGCGGCGAGGGTTCCAGTACCTGTACCCGGACGGTGGCGAGTTCGTGTTCATGGATCTGCAGACCTACGATCAGATCCACGTCGGCGGCCCGTTGATGGGAGAGGCGTCGAAGTTCCTGGTGGAGGGGGCGGAGGCGCAGATCGCGACCCACGAGGGGGTTCCGATCTCGGTGGACCTGCCGGCGTCGTTGGTGCTCACGATCACCAAGACCGACCCGGGCGTGAAGGGTGATACGCGCACGGGCGCCCTGAAGCCGGCCACCATGGAGACCGGCGTGGTCGTGAACGTGCCGCTCTTCGTGGAGGAAGGCGAGAAGATCAAGGTCGACACGCGCTCGGGGGATACATCGAGCGCGTGAAGGCGTGACGTGACCTCCCGCCGCGCGGCCCGGCGCCTCGCGATCGACGTGCTCTATCAGGCCGACGTCACCGACCGTTCTCCTCTCGAGGTGTTGTCGAGCTGGCGCGAGGCCGGCAGGGACGTGCCCGCGTTCGCACAGCAGCTCGTTGAGGGCGTGAACGAGCACGGTCCGGGGATCGACCTGCTATTGGAGGAGAACGCCGAAGACTGGACCGTGGCGCGGATGACCGCGGTCGACCGCACGATCCTGCGCGTGGCCGTGGAGGAGCTGCTCCATCGCGACGACGTCCCGGCCTCGGTCGCGATCAGCGAGGCCGTGGAATCGGCCGCAGAACTGTCGGCGGAGGAGTCGCGCTCGTTCGTGAACGGTGTCCTGGGCAAGATCGCGAGAGGGTCGGGGGTCACTGACGGTCCCGCCTGACGCCTTCCCTGGCTTTACTCTGACGCGGGTCGGTCTACCATCCGGCGAAGCCCCGACCCGGAGGGAAGCTCGTGGCCCGCAGGCGAACCAGGCGAACCCTTTCGACGCTCCTCGCGGTGGCGGCCCTGGTGGGCGGACGACCGCGGCCTCGGGTGAGGGCGCTCAGGAGGGCGGGGAGTCCGAGGTGTCCACGGACTGGCGGCTGGGCTACGACCAGAAGTTCGACGCCCAGATCAACCCCTTCCTCGCGCAGCTCAGCAGCAGCTACTTCGTCTTCACCGAGACGTATGACCTCCTCCCGTACAACTGGGATCTCGCCGACGCCGGTCCCGACCCGGAGCACTCGCTGGTCACGAGCCACGAGGTCTCGGACGACGGCCTCGAGTACATCTTCCATCTCCGGGAGGGGGTCAAGTGGAGCGACGGCGAGGACTTCACCGCCGACGACTTCGTCTTCAGCTACGAGGCGGTACAAGGACGCCACGAGCGCCAACGTCCTCGCCGGCTACGTCTCCTCGATGGACTCGATCGAGAAGATCGACGACTACACGGTCCGCTACACGCTCAAGCGACCCGACGCCCGCGTCCTGTCAGCCTACGTGCCTGCGCTTCCCGAGCACATCTGGGGGACGTGCCGCTCGATGGGCTCTCGCGCTTCGCCCCCTGTTGCCCGATCGTGGGCACCGGCCCGTACGTCATCGCCTCGGACGAGGACTACGACCCGAAGGGGACGACGATCCTCACGCCCAATGAGTACTTCTGGGGCGCGCCCGGCCAGATCGAGCGGATCCTCATGATCATGTACGGCGAGAAGGAAGGCCCAGCTCGCGCGATATCCAGCTGAACCAGCTGGACGCCGTCCTGTCCGGTTGGACGCGTATGGGTCGGATCAGACTCGCGGACGACCCGAGCGGCAAGCCGTGGCCCGCGCCGAGCCCCGGCTTCTAGCTCGATCGCCTTCAACCTCTGTCCGCCGGAGGCGTGCGACCCGGACAACACCTGCACCGGCCCGCCGAGAGCGTGAACTGGCAGGTCGTCCAGGACCTCTCGATCCGTCAGGCGTTGGCGTGGGCGATCGACCGACAGAACCTGGTCGACACGGTCTACAGCGGCCAGGCGCACCGCCGGCAACGGCTTCATCTCGCCCTTCTACAAGCGCTACTTCCAGAGCTTCGAGGGCGACCCCGAGAGTCGGCTACACGTACGACCCCGCTCGAGCCCGGCAGATCCTGGCGGAAGGCGGCTGGGCCTGCCCCCAGGAGGGCGTCGACGGCGTCTGCACGAAGGACGGCATCCAAGCGCGGTTCGAGCTGCTCGTCCGGCCGAGAACCAGACGGAGCAGAACGCCGCACGCCGGATCGTGGCCTGGGCCTCGAACATCGGCATCCAGATCGACATGTCGATCATCACGGAAGACTCCCTGCTACGACCGGAACTACAAGCAGAGCCCCGAGGACACGTCCAAGTACGAGCCCGACTACGACGCCTTCCTGTGGGGGTGGGCCGGCGACCTTCCCAGTCCGGATTTCAACTTCGAGGTGACCCTCTGCGGCGGCTACTGGTCCGACACGTTCTACTGCAACCCGGAGGAGTACGACCCGATCCCCACGCAGGCCCTGCAGGAGCTCGACTTCGATCGGCGCGTGGCGACCTGATGCACGAGGCCGAGCGGATCGTCCTGCGCGACTCCCCGTACCTGATCCTGGTCCACGACGCGATCATCTACCTCACGCGGACGGACACCTGGACCGGGTACCTGCCGTCGCCCGCGCCCGATGGCGCCCCCTTCTCCACCTCGTGGCTCCAGCTCCAACTGTTGGAGCCGGGCCAGGCCGCATCGAATAGCTACGCCGGCGCTCCCGTCGTCCTCCTGGGACTGCTGGTGGGCGTGGTCGCGGTGGTCGTGTCCTCGCGCTGGCGACGGAAGCGTGAGGAGTCGGGCCCCTCGAGCTCGCCGAGGCGGGCGTGACGGCGTCCCGCGGGAGGGTCGCCCGTTGAGGATGCTCCTCGTGAAGGGGGGCGTGGCCCTCGGCACGCTCGTCTTCGTGCTTGTGTTCAACTTCTTCCTGTTCCGGGTGGCCAGCGACCCGACGCAGGACATCCGCAGGAACCCCCGGCTCACGCCCGAGCAGCAAGACGTCCTGATCGCGGAGCGGGGCCTCGATCAGCCGTTGCTCACGCAGTTCCGCATCTACCTGGTCGACACGGCGCAAGGGGACCTGGACGTGAGCTACGCCACCGGTCGCTCGGTCCTCACCGAGATCCGGGAGGCGCTCCCCAACACGATCCTGCTGGTGGGAACCGCCACGGTGCTCTCGGCCCTGATCGGCTCGTGGCTGGGCGTCGTTGCGGCTTCACGTCGCGGGCGGACCACCGACACCGTGATCACCCAGGGTTCGCTGGTCCTGTACTCGATGCCCGAGTTCTGGTTGGGCATGGTGCTGATCTGGCTCTTCGCGGTGACGCTGGGCGCCTTCCCCACCGGGCTGAAGTCCGACCCCGGCGCCGACCTCTCGGGGGCGAGCTACGCGGTGAACGTCATGTACCACGCGGTCCTGCCGATCCTGGTGCTGACGCTCGGTCTGTTGGGTCAGTACGTCGTGATCATGCGCTCGGCGCTGACCGACGTGCTCAACGAAGACTTCGTGACCACGGCCCGCGCGATCGGGCTGCCCCGCCACCGCGTGCTCCGCGACCACGCGATCCGCAACGCGCTCCTGCCGGTCGTCACCCTCATCGCGCTCAACCTGGGGTTCGTGGTCTCCGGAGCGATCACGATCGAGGCCCTGTTCTCCTGGCCCGGGATCGGGCAGCTCACCGTGGAGGCGATCGACGGGAAGGACATCCCGATGCTGCAGGGGATCTTCCTGGTCACCTCGACGGCCGTGATCCTCGCGAACCTGGTGGCCGACCTCGTGCTGACCTACCTCGACCCCCGGGTGCGGGTGAGCTGACGTGGCGACCCAGGGCACCACGCCGCAGACCACCGCGATCCTGGCGGGGAGCAAAGGGGTCTTCGGGCGCCTCTCGAGCTCCGCGTCGCGGTCGTTCCACCTCCTGCTCCGCTCGAAGTCCGGCTTATCGGACTGATCATCCTGGCCATCTTCACGCTGATCGCGATCTTCGGCCCGCTCATCGCGCCCCAGGACCCTTACGCCTCGAGCTCGTTCTCCGACGACATCCTGGCGCCCCCGTCCGCCGAGCACTGGCTCGGCACCGACAACAACGGCCGAGATGTGCTGTCGGAGCTGATCTACGGCACGCGCATCTCCATGATCGTCGGGTTCGCTGCTGCGGTCGTGTCTGCGGTGATCGGCTCCGCTCGTGGGTATCAGCGCCGGTTACTTCGGCGGGTGGACCGAACGGATCCTCACCGTGATCGACGACTGGTTCCTGGTGATCCCGTTCCTGCCGCTCGCGATCGTGCTCTCGCAGGTTCCTCGACGACTGAGCGAGCTCCATGCCGCTCGGGCCGATCCTGATCTTGATCTTCGTCATCGGGCTGACGGGGTGGGCGGGGACGTCACGGATCATCCGGAGCCAGGTCCTGTCGGTGAAGGAGCGGATGTACATCGAGCGTGCCGAGGCGCTCGGCGCCTCGCACGGGTGGATCATCCGCAAGCAGATCCTACCCAACGTGTTGCCGCTGATCTTCGCCAACACTGTGCTGATCATCGCGATCGCGATCCTTACCGAATCCACCCTCTCGTTCCTGGGTCTCGGCGATCCCAACCGTTCTCGTGGGGACAGATGCTGAACGCTGCCAACGACTCCGGAGCGATGGCCCTGGGCGCGTGGTGGTTCTTCATCCCTCCCGGCGTGTGCATCGTGCTGGTCGTGATCAGCTTCACGATGGTCGGCTACGCGATCGAGGAGATCGTGAACCCGAAGCTGCGGGAGCGACGGTGATCGCGTGTCCGTAGCCGAACAGTCGACGACCGAACCCCGGGTGCGATCCGACGTCCTGCCTCGATGTGCAGGGGCTGGCGGTCGCCTACCGTGATGCCGACGGGGACGAGGTCCGACTCGTCGACGACGTCTCGTTCACGCTGAAGCGCGGCGAGACCCTGGGGCTCGCCGGAGAATCCGGCTGCGGGAAGACGACGACAGCGCTGTCCATCCTGGGCCTGCTGCCGGGGAACCTCTATCGGGCGGCGGGGGAGATCACCCTGCACTCCGATCGAGGCGTGATGCACATCGATCGCAGGACGGACCGTGGCTACCGCGACCTCCGCTGGCGCAACGTGTCCATCGTGTTCCAGGGAGCGATGAACGCGCTCGATCCGGTCATGCGCGTGTCGAAGCAGATCGAGGAGGCACTCAAGCTCCACGATCCCGAAATCGACGATGCAGGCGTTCGCGAACGGATCGCCGAGCTCTTCGAGTACGTCGGGATGAACCCCAACCGAGCCACGCAGTACCCGCATGAGTTCTCCGGTGGGATGCGCCAGCGAGTGATGATCGCCCTTGCACTGGCGTGCGGGCCGGAGCTGATCATCGGCGACGAGCCCACGACCGCGCTCGACGTCATGATGCAGGCGCAGATCCTCGAACTTCTCGAATCGCTCCGCAAGGAATTCGGACTGGCGATGATCCTGATCACCCACGACCTGTCGGTCCTGGCCGAGACGTGCGACCGCGTCGCCGTCATGTACGGCGGCCAGTTCGCCGAGGTCGGGTCGATCGAGGAGCTCTACCGCACTCCGCAGCACCCCTACACGCACCGTCTGCTGGGCGCGTTCCCCGCGGTGGGCGGGCCTCGGGAGCTCGCCCCACCGATCCCCGGCATCCCGCCCGATCCGGCCGACGCTTCCCCCGGGATGCCGGTTCGAGCCGAGGTGCCACATGCGGACCGATCGATGCTCGGCCGAGGAGCCCCTCCTGGTGGCCCTCGGCGAAGGGCATGCCGCTCGATGTCTGTTCGTGCCGTGGGCGCCCGGAGCGCTGAATCGACCCGGTGAAGCGTCGATGGAGGAACCTGTTGGGTCCGGCGACCGCGCCGACGGCCCGGATGAGGCGCCGGGCTGGGCCGAGACCCCCGGCGGCATGGCCATGCCTCTGCCCGACCAACCGAGCGGAGACCCTCAGTGACGACGGTGGCCGACGACATCGAGGTCGCTGCGCCACCGATCTTCGAAGCGCGGAACCTCCACGTGCGCTTCGAGAGCCGAGGCCGGAAGGGATCGAAGAAGGTCGTGCGCGCGCTCGACGGCGTCGACCTTCGTGGAACCGGGGCGAGGTCCTGGGCGTTGTGGGCGAGTCGGGATGCGGCAAGTCCACGCTGGGTCGCGCGTTGCTGGGCCTGCAGCCTCCCACCGAGGGAAAGATCCTGTTCGAGGGCGCCCCGCTCGGGGACACCGACATGCGCAAGCTTCGCCGGCGGGTGCAGATGGTCTTCCAAGACCCGTACCAGTCGCTGAGCCCGCGGCAGAGCGTGGGGTCGCTGGTGCAGGAGCCCTTGGCGATCCACGGACTCGAGAAGAAGGGCATCGATCGGATCCAGCGAGGCGTCGATGCCCTCGAGGCCGCCGGGCTGGAGCCCGCCGAGCGCTACTGGAACCGATACCCCCACGAGCTGTCGGGCGGTCAGCGCCAGCGCGTGGTGATCGCCTCGGCCATGGTGCTCGAACCGGAGGGCCTGGTGTGCGACGAGCCGGTCTCGGCGCTGGACGTGTCGGTGCGCGCGCAGGTGCTGAAGGTCCTGATGGAGCTGAAGGAGCGGCAGGGTCTGGCCCTGATCTTCATCACCCACGACATCGGGCTCGCGTGGGCCTTGTGCGATCGCGTGGTGGTCATGTACCTGGGACGCATCGTGGAATCCGGCACCACGGAGGAGGTGATCGGCAACCCCCAGCACCCCTACACGAGGTCCCTGCTGTCAGTCGTGCCGACGCCGTTCCCCCGCGAAGACCTCCAACGCGTGATCCTGCAAGGGGAGCTTCCCGATGCCTCGAAGGTGCCGCCCGGGTGCCGGTTCCATCCGAGGTGCCCGCAAGTGTTCGATCGGTGCTCGGTCGAGGACCCCACGGCGCTGTTGACCATCGTGGGCGAACAGACGCACGGCTGCGCGTGCTGGCTCGTGGATCGAGCCGGACGGTAACTGCCGTTCGAGCTCAGGCGGCCGAAACGGCCCGTCGCTGGGCGACGATCTTCGCGAGGGGCTGGAGCACCCACGTGACCGGCCACATGAGGAAGGCGGCGGCCGGACCGATGACGATCGCCACTGGGATCGACGCGAGGAATACGACCGGCACGACCCATCCCCGGGAGACGTGGTACCACGCGATCGCCCTGGCGACCTCCCTGACGAACCCCCGATGGATCACGACGTACCAGGTGAGCAGTCCCGAGGCGAACCCAGCGATAGCGATCACCGATGCGTAGAAGACGACCGTGTCCACGTCGTCGGGCCGGTCGCCCAGCAGCGCGCTCGGATAGGGGATGAACGAGATGCAGAACAGGAGCAGCAGGTTCAACGCCAGGACGCCCTGGTCGTAGCGATCCAGGTAGCGCATCAGCCGATGGTGGCCCGACCAGAACACAGCGATCACCCAGAAGCTGATGACGAAGGCGACGAACTTCCCGTCGATGGTGGTCAGGAACGCACCGACATCCTGCTCGGGATCGGGCCTGGGGATATCCAGCACCAGCAGCGTCATCGCGATGGCGAAGACGGCGTCGGAGAACGTGCTGAGCCGCTCGAGCGCCGCACTCCCGCGTTCGTCCGGGTTCAGCCGAGGGGGTTCATGCCCCGCCTCCCCGGCCATGGCGGCTAGGGGTCGGGGGTCGTGTTCGGGTGCTCCGTCGGGGCGGCAGGAGGCGCGGTCGTGGGGGCGGGGGGCGTGGTTGTAGGGGAGGTGGGAGGAACGGTGGGTGTCGAGGGAGGAGCAGCGGCCTCGTCCTCGGCGCCTTCCTTCAGGCCCTTCTTGAACTCGTTCGAGGAACGGCCGAGGCTGTGCGCGATCTCGGGGATCTTCTTGGCTCCGAAGATCACGGCGATGGCGATGATTCCGATGACGATCAGCTCGGGAGGACCCATGGGCAACAGCCGCCTTTCGATCGATGCGGTCGCGGCCAGTCTACGCCTGGGCATGGACCGCGGCCATGAAGAGCGTCGTTGCTGCGTGCCCGTCGGAACCGTATGCTCGTTCTCGACAGTGCTTCCCCTTTAAGTCCGGTCCCGCGAGACCGGGAAGGGAATCGAACATGGCGAACAACTTCAGCGCCTCTCCGCACGCCCGGGGAGGCGTTCCTTCGTGAGCGGCACGTTGCTCGACGCCGACGATGTCCGGCGGGCCGTCACGAGGATCGCGCACGAGATCATCGAGCGGACAAGGGCGCGGCCGGCGTGGCGCTCGTCGGCATCGCGAACCGCGGAGACGATCTGGCACGCCGGCTCGCCGACGAGATCGAACGGATCGAGAGCGTGCGGGTGCCCGTGGGCGCGCTCGACATCACGTTCTATCGCGACGACATCGGCATGAAGGCCGAAGCCCCGGAGGTGCACGAGACCCGCATCGGGTTCGACATCAGCGGCCGGACGGTCGTGCTGGTGGACGACGTGCTGTTCACCGGCCGAACGATCAGGGCCGCGATGGATGCCCTGATGGACCTCGGCCGTCCCAGCGGATCCGGCTCGCGGTCCTGGTCGACCGCGGCCATCGCGAGCTGCCGATCCGGGCCGACTTCGTCGGCAAGAACGTTCCGACGCGCAGGACCGACGACGTCCGGGTGTTGATCACCGAGATGGACGGTTGGGACGCCGTGGTCGTGGGACGCCGTCGGTGTGGAGGAGGCCTCATGAACAAGCACGTCCTCTCGATGAACGACGTGACGGCGGACGACGTCGTTCGCGTCCTGGACACCGCCGCATCCTTCCGCGAGGTGGGTTCGCGCGTCATCAAGAAGGTGCCCGCGCTCCGAGGGCGCACGGTCGTCAACTTCTTCCTGGAGAACTCCACGCGGACGCGCATCAGCTTCGAGCTGGCCGCGAAGCGGCTCTCGGCCGACGTGATCAATTTCAGCGCGGGCGGCTCCAGCGTGAGCAAGGGAGAGAGCCTCAAGGACACGGCGTTGACGCTGCAGGCGATGGGCGCCGATGCGATCGTGATCCGGCACTCCTCGAGCGGCTCGCCCTGCAGCTCACCCGCTGGGTCGACGGCCACGTGCTGAACGCTGGCGACGGGACCCACGAGCATCCCACGCAGGCCTTGCTCGACCTGTACACGATGCGCGAGAAGCTGGGCCGCCTCGAAGGGCTGCGCGTCGCGATCGTCGGCGACGTGCTCCATTCGAGGGTGGCGCGCTCCCTGTCGTTCGGCCTGGTGAAGATGGGAGCCGACGTCACGCTGGTGGGCCCGCCGACGCTGATCCCTCCCGACGCGGGCGTGTGGGGCGTTCACGTCAGCTACGACATCGAGTCGGTCCTGCCCAAGCTCGACGTCTGCTACATGCTCCGGGTGCAGACAGAGCGCCAGCGCCTGGAGTACTTCCCGAGCGTCCGCGAGTACAACCGCCTGTTCGGCCTCTCGTCCCCGCGCGCGGCGATGCTTCCCGAGGGGTTCGCTGATCATGCATCCGGGGCCCATGAATCGAGGGGTGGAGATCGACTCCGACGTCGCCGATCTGCCCCAGGCGGTGATCGAGGAGCAGGTGACGAACGGCATCGCGATCCGCATGTCGCTGCTCTACCTGTTGCTCGGGGCGGGGTACGGAGGCATCCCGATGGCTGACCTGCTGCTCCGCGGCGGCCGGGTGCTCGACCCGGCGTCGGGGATCGACGAGGTGGCCGATGTCGCGATCGCCGGCGGCACGATCGAGGCGGTCGGCCGGGAGCTCTCGTCCGACGGCGCCGAGGCGGTCGAGTGCGACGGGTTGATCGTGGCGCCGGGGTTGGTCGATCTCCACACGCACCTTCGAGAGCCAGGCTTCGAGCACAAGGAGACGATCGAGACCGGCGGCCGCGCAGCTGCGGTGGGTGGCTACACCGCGGTCTCGTCCATGGCCAACACCGAGCCGGTCACCGACCACGCGGGCGTCGTCGCCGAGATCCGCGAGAAGGCCATCGCCGCGGGACTCGTGGACGTCTTCCCGGTCGGTGCGATCACGAAAGGCCTGGCCGGCGAGTCGCTCGCCGAGATCGGCGACATGGTCCAGGCAGGCGTGCGGGTCTTCAGCGACGACGGCAACTGCGTGCCCACCGCGCGCATGCTGCGCAACGCCCTCACCTACGCGCAGGCGTTCCCGCAGGAGGTCGTGCTCGCCGACCATTGCGAGGATCCATCCCTAGTGATGGACGGCCATATGCACGAGGGACCCAACTCTTACTCGCTGGGCCTGGCGGGCAGCCCCGCGGAAGCCGAGGAGACGATCGTGGCCCGGGACATCGCCATGGCCCGCATGACGGGTGGGCGGCTCCATCTGTGCCACCTGTCCAGCGCTCGCTCGGTCGATCTGGTTCGCGCCGCCAAGGCCGAGGGTGTCCGGGTCACCGCGGAGGTCACCCCCCACCACCTGGCCTACACCGACGACGACCTGGTCACCTATGACACGAACTTCAAGGTCAACCCGCCGCTGCGCTCGGCCGAGGATCGAGAGGCCCTGCGTGGCGGGGTGGCAGACGGCACGATCGACGCGATCGCCACCGACCATGCGCCGCACGCGGTGGAGGAGAAGGAATCGGAGTTCGACCTGTCCCCACCGGGCACGATCGGGCTCGAGACCGCGCTGGCGGCCGTGTGGACCCACCTCGTGGAACCTGGCCTGATCACCGGCACGCGCGCGATCGAGGCGATGAGCGTCGCACCGGCTCGGATCCTGGGCGCCGCCGGTCACGGTGAACCGATCGAGGCGGGCAGGCACGCGAACCTGGTGGTGTTCGATCCGGCCGAGCGCTGGATCGTGGAGCCACCATTCGCATCGAAGGCCCGGAACTCTGCGTTCACGGGCGCCGAGCTCACCGGACGGGTGCGATACACGGTCTTCGGGGGCTCGCTCACCGTCGCCGACGGGAAGCCGACGCGCTAGATGGCGGTGCGGGGTCCTGACGCGCTCCTGGTGCTGGAAGACGGCAGCGCGTTCCGCGGCACCGGGTTCGGCGCCGAGGGCGAGACGTTCGGCGAAGCGGTGTTCAACACGGGCATGGCCGGGTACCAGGAGGTGCTCACCGATCCGTCCTACGCGGGGCAGATCGTGGCGATGACCTCACCGCATCAGGGCAACTACGGGGTGAACGAGGCCGACCCGGAGTCGGCGTCGGGTCCAGGTGGCGGGGTTCGCGGTGCGAGAGGCTTCTCGTCGCGCGTCGTCGTGGCGGTCGGAAGCCACCCTGCAGTCGTCCCTGGCGGCCAATGGCATCACGGCGATCGAAGGCATCGATACTCGGCGTCTCACGCGGCTCCTACGCGACCGCGGGTGCGATGCGCGCGGCGATCTCCACGGTCGACCTCGAACCCGGCTCGCTGGTGCAACGAGCGTGCCAGCACTCACTGACATGGCGGGCGCGGACCTGGCCAGGACGGTTTCGGCCGAAGAGCCGTACGAGGCCGCGGAGCTGGTCGGCCCAGCCCACGCCGACCTCGGCCGCGTCTTCCGAGTGGCCGCCTACGACTTCGGGATGAAACGCAACATCCTGCGTCTGCTGGCCTCGGCGGGCATGCGAGACCACGGTGTTCCCGGCGCAGACGCCGGCGGTCGACGATCGCCGTCGCGGCGGTTCGACGGTGTGTTCCTTTCGAACGGGCCGGGGGACCCCGCGGTCGACCGCGTACGGGATCGAGGCGACCCGCACCTGCTGGGACGGGTGCCGATCTTCGGCATCTGCCTGGGCCACCAGCTGCTCGCGCACGCGCTGGGCGGCCGCACCTACAAGATGGTGTTCGGGCATCGGGGCGTGAACCAGCCGGTCAAGAACCTGCACACCGGCGTCGTCGAGATCACCAGCCACAACCATGGCTTCGCGGTCGATCCCGAGTCATGGGCGCGCGATGCAGCTGGGTTCGCGCGCCTACCGACCTGGCCGTGTCGCTCTGACCCACTGGAACCTCAACGACGGCACGCTGGAGGGCTTGCGGTGCCTCGACGTGCCCGCCTTCAGCGTCCAGTACCACCCGGAAGCCGCGCCCGGCCCCCACGATTCCCGCTACCTCTTCGACGACTTCCGCACCCTGATGGGTGATCCGAGAAGCAGTCCGGCCTCAAGTAGCGAGGCGAAGCCGAGCGGTAGGCCGGAAGCAAGATAGTGCCGAGGAGGAACGACATCCGCAAGATCATGGTGATCGGGTCCGGCCCGATCGTGATCGGGCAGGCGTGCGAGTTCGACTACTCGGGGACGCAGGCGTGCAAGGTGCTGCGCGACGAGGGTTATGAGGTCGTCGCTCGTCAACTCCAACCCCGCGACGATCATGACCGACCCGGAGTTCGCCGACCGCACCTACATCGAGCCGCTCACGCCGTAGTCCGTGCTCTCGATCATGGAGCGGGAGCGTCCCGATGCGCTGCTGCCGACGCTCGGAGGTCAGACCGGGCTGAACGTCGCGGTGGCGCTCGCCGAGTCGGGCGACCTGGATCGGCTCGGCGTGGGCTGATCGGCGCCTCCCTGCGAGGCGATCCATCGGGCCGAGGACCGCAGCGGCTTCAAGGAGACGATGCTCCGGGCCGGCCTCGACGTGCCGCGGGCGGGCATCGCCACGACGCTCTCCGAGGCGCTCGAGATCGGCGATTCGCTCGGCTACCCGCTCGATCGTGCGTGCCTCGTTCACCATGGGTGGAGGCGGAAGCGGATTCGCCTCCGACCGCGCCAGGAGCTCGACCCTGCTCGCCGCCCGGCGCGCCTCGAGGTCTCGCCGGTCTCGGAGATCCTCGTCGAGGAGTCCATCGCGGGATGGAAGGAGTTCGAGCTGGAGGTCATGCGCGACGGCGACGACAACGGGGTGGTCGTGTGCTCGATCGAGAACGTCGACCCCATGGGCGTGCACACGGGCGATTCGATCACGGTCGCGCCGCAACAGACGCTCACCGACCGGGAGTACCAGCGCATGCGCGACGCGGCCCTCCGCGTGCTGCGTGTGATCGGCGTCGAGACCGGGGGTTCGAACGTGCAGTTCGCGGTCGACCCGAAGACCGGGCGGCAGGTCCTGATCGAGATGAACCCGCGCGTCTCCCGCTCGAGCGCGCTGGCGTCGAAAGCGACGGATTCCCGATCGCGAAGATCGCGGCCCTGCTGGCGGTCGGGTTACCGCCTCGACGAGATCACCAATGACATCACCGGCGAGACCCCGGTCGTCGTTCGAGCCGACGTTCGACTACGTCGTGGTGAAGATCCCCCGCTTCGCGTTCGAGAAGTTCCCCGAGGCCGACCCGGCAGCTCACCTCCACGATGAAGTCGGTCGGGGAGGTCATGGCGATCGGGCGCACGTTCAAGGAGGCGCTCGGCAAGGCGTGGCGAGGCCTGGAGAAGCCCGGGTCCGATCTTGGAGACGATGCACCCTGGCCGATGCCGGGCCGGGCGCGCTCAGCGTCGCTCGCGACGGCCACCGAGCATCGCCTCCTCTGGTCGAGCGCGCGCTGGCGGAAGGCCCGACGGTGGAGGCGGTCGCCGGGGCCAGTCGCATCGATCCGTGGTTCGTCGACCAGATCGCGGAGGTCGGCGGAGGAAGCGAGCGCGCTCCGCGGGCGGGTGCTGTCGACGCTCACGGCTCGCGAGACGGCCTCGGCCAAACGGCTCGGCCTGTCCGATCGCAGGCTCGCGGCGCTGACGTCGGCCACGGAGGCCGCCGTGCGCCGGCACCGCGAGGCGCTCGGCGTCGTCCCCGTGTTCAAGACCGTGGACACGTGCGCGGGGAGTTCCCGGCCCGCACGCCGTACCACTACTCCACGTACGAGGAGGAATCCGAGGTCGCCCCCGCCGACCCGCCCTCGCGTGGTGATCCTGGGCGCCGGGCCGAACCGGATCGGGCAGGGCATCGAGTTCGACTACGCATGCGTGCACGCCGCGTTCGCGCTGGAAGAGGCCGGGTTCGAATCGGTGATGGTGAACTCCAACCCCGAGACGGTCTCCACCGACTACGACACCTCGAGCCGCCTCTACTTCGAGCCCCTTTCGCTCGAGGACGTGCTCGCCGTCTGCCGCGCCGAGCAGCCGTGGGGGTGATCGTGCAGTTCGGGGGCCAGACCCCGTTGAAGCTCGCGCGCACGTTGGCGGAGGAGGGGTTCCCGATCATGGGCACCTCGCCGGACGCGATCGATCTGGCGGAGGACCGAGGGAAGTTCGCGCAGGTCCTCGCGGAGCTCGCTATCTCCGCGCCGCCGCACGGCGAGGCCCGCACGATGGCGGAGGCGCGAGCGATCGCGGCCGCATCGGCTATCCGGTGGTCGTGCGCCCCTCGTACGTGCTCGGCGGCCGCGCGATGGAGATCGTGTACGACGCCGAGGACCTCGAAACCTTCGTGAACACCGCCTCCGACGCCTCGCCCGATCACCCCGTGTTGATCGACCGGTTCCTCGAAGGAGCGATCGAGGTGGACGTCGACGCCGTGGCCGACGCCGCGGGGGACGTGTTCATCGGGCGCGGTCATGGAGCACATCGAGGAGGCCGGCGTGCACTCGGGCGACTCCTCGTGCCAGATCCCTCCCGCCACGCTCACCGACAACGAGCTCGACGTGATCGAAGACATCGCCCGCCGTCTCGCGCGCCGTCTCCGTGTCGTCGGCCTGCTGAACCTGCAGCTCGCGGTCAAGGACGAGCGGATCTGGGTCATCGAGGCGAACCCACGAGCGTCACGCACCGTGCCGTTCGTCTCGAAGGTGATCGGCGTCTCCCTGGCGCGGATCGCCACCCTGGTGCTCGGAGGACGCTCCCTCGTGGAGCTGGACTCCCAGGGCGTGCTTCCGGACGATCCACACCACTATCGGCACCTGCGGCACGCCAGCGTGAAGGCCGCGGTCCTGCCGTTCGGGCGGTTCCCGGGTGTGGACACCGTCCTGGGACCGGAGATGAAGTCGACGGGCGAGGTGATGGGCATCGAAGCCGATCCCGGGAGGGCGCTCGCGAAGGCGTTCGCCGCGGCGGGGCCGGCACTGCCGAGCGGCGGCACCGTGTTCGTCAGCGTCGCCGATCGCGACAAGCGTGCCATCGTGTTCCCCGCGAAGCGGCTCGCGGACCTGGGCTTCCGGCTCCTCGCGACGGGAGGCACCGCGGGAGTGCTGCAGCGCGCCGGCATCTCGGTCGAACGCGTGGCGAAGGTCAGCGAAGGGCCGGACAACGTCGCCGAGCTGATCCGTTCCGGCTCGATCGACTTGGTGATCAATACGCCGTTCGGACGCGGCCCACGCACCGATGGGTACTTCATCCGCACGGCGTCGGCCGCCGCCGGCGTTCCTTGCGTGACGACGCTTCCCGGGGTCGTTCGCGGCGGTGCGGGGCATCGAGGCGATGTACGAGGGCGGACACCGAGCCGCGTTCGATCCAGGAGTACCATGCCGAAGCGATGCGGGAGCCGATGCAGGCCCGGATGACGTTCGCGGAGGCCGCCACGGCCGGCGTCGCGGGGGAGTCCGGCGCGTGAACCAGGCAAGAGCCGAGATCCTGTCGACGCGCAAACTCGGCGCCTACCATTCGTTGACCTTGGTCGCTCCCGAGATCGCCGAGAAGGCGCGCCCGGGTCAGTTCCTCGCGGTGAAGATGCCCGAAGGTCGAGACTTCTTGTTGCGCAGGCATTTCGCGATCCATCAGGCGTCGCGTCGCGGTGGCTGGGCGGGTACGTTCGAGTTCGTGGTCGACCCGTCCGGGCCCGGGACCGAGTGGCTCGCCAACACGAAGGCTCACGAGTTCCTGGAGGTCATCGGGCCCTTGGGCAAGGCGTTCGCCTATCCGAAGACCCTCACCAACTGCTTGCTGATCGCGGAGGGCCACGGCGCCGCCTCCCTGTACTTCCTGGCTCAGGAGCTGCTGGCCAGGCACAAGCGCGTCGACATGGTCGTGGGCGCCGAGACGCTCGAGCGGGTCTTCAAGCCGATCGAGGCCAAGCGCTGTCGCAGACGGTGACGATCATGACCGTGGACGGCACGCTCGGTGACCGGGGGGTGGTCACCGACGCCCTTGGCGGAGATGGTGGAACGTACCTCCACGGAGGTTGTCTATGCAGCGGCGCCGACCGCGACCCTCGGCGCGATCGCGGAGTTCTGCCGGACGCACGGGCTCCCGGCTCAGGTCGCGGTCGAGGAGCGGATGGGGTGCGGCTTCGGGCTGTGCCAGACGTGCGTCGTCCCCGTGGCCCGCAAGGACGGTTCGGGGTATGACCACGTCCGCTCGTGCGTCGACGGCCCTGTGTTCAACCCGGCCAGGGTGCTGTGGGACCGATGGCTCTCGGAGGAGCCAACGATGCTCCCCACGCCTCCCGAGGGGCTCCCGGTGGTGCGGTCGTGGCCGGACTGAGGAGGCGACGGTGGCGGGCGTGAAGCGGACCCTTTCCGTCGACCTGCGGGGTCTGGCCCTGCCGACGCCCGTCATGGTCGCCTCGGGCTGCGCGGGCACCGGAGGGGAGCTCTCCTCCCTGCTCGATCTGCGGAAGGTCGGCGCGGTCGTGAGCCGCAGCATCACGCTGGAGCCCGATCGCGGCTCGCCCACCCCTCGCATCGACGAGTCGGCGGCGGGGATCGTGTGGTCGACTGGGCTGCAGAACCCCGGCATCGACGCCTTCGTGGCCGACGAGCTTCCACGGCTGGCACGCGGCGGTGCCCACGTCGTGGTCTCGATCGCGGGCGGAGCCTTGGAGGAGTACGTGCGTCTGACCGGCGCGCTGCAGGGACGCCCGGAGGTTTCGGCGCTCGAGGTCCACATGTCCGGCCGCGATGCCGAGCTGGGCCGTGAGGTCCTCGGTGCGCACGTCGACCGCGCCGCCGAGGTCGCCGGCGCCGTCGCGCGCATGTCGCTCGTCCCCGTGTTCGCGAAGGTGCCGATGCACGCGCCGGATCTGCGTGAGATCGCCCGGGCGTGCGTTCGCGCCGGGGTCACGGGGATCACGGTGGGAGGGCCCCCGGCGGGGTTGTCGGTTCAGGCAGGGCGATTGCGACCAGGGCTCGGAGGAGTCACCGGCTCGCTATCAGGACCGGCGGTGAAGCCCATGATGCTGCACGCCGTCTTCGAGGTGGCGAGGGCCGTCCCCGACGCGCCGGTGATCGCGGTGGGCGGCATCCGGTCGGGTGAGGATGCGATCGAGGCGATGCTCGCGGGCGCCTGGGCGGTTCAGGTGGGAACGGCCACGCTGGTCGATCCCGCGGCCCCTGTCGCGGTGGCCCAGGGTGTCGTGCGCTACCTGAAGGACAAGCGGCTCGCATCGCCCGCCGACGTTCGCGGTCGGTTGCGCGTCCCCGCTTCCTTCGGCGTCGTCGACGATGCCGAGGAGGTCGAAGCATGATCCCGAGGCCGGACCGGCCTGTGGTGGTCGCCCTCGACGTGTCCGATCTCGACCGTGCCGAAGCCTTGGCGGCCGAGCTCGCGCCGCACGTCGGCATGTTGAAGGTCGGGCTGGAGCTCGCGTGGGCGCACGGCCCTGATGCGGTGCGCCGCATCGCCCTGCACGGACCGGTGTTCGTCGATGCGAAGCTGCACGACATCCCCACCACGGTCGAGCGAGCCGCCGCCAACATCGCCAGGATGGGTGTCGCCATGGTCAACGTGCATGCCTTGGGAGGTGTCGCGATGATGCGTGCGGCCCGGGACGGAGCCGAGCTCGGGGCGCAGGAGGCGGGCGTGCCGCCACCGTTGATCACCGCCGTGACCGTGCTCTCGTCCCAGGCCGGCGAGGACCTGGCGAGCCCGTCGTCGCTCGCGTTCGAGGCCCAGCGGGCGGGGCTCGACGGCGTCGTGGTCTCCGGCAGCGACGTGGAGGAGGTGCGGCAGGTGTGCGGCGAGGAGTTCTGCCTCGTGGTGCCCGGGATCCGTCCGCACGGTGGCAACGGAGACGATCAGGTGCGTGTGCTCACACCGTCGGCGGCGCTCGACGCCGGCGCCGACTACCTCGTCGTCGGCCGGCCGATCACGGCCTCCCACGATCCGGTCGGTGTCGCGCGCGGCATCGCGCTGGGCGCTCGATGACCTCTTCGCGGGGCGCCGCCGAGTCCGAGAAACCGCAGGTCGCGGGCCGGTTCCGGCGTTTGTGACGCCTCTTGGGCCGTGCGTATACTCCCCGGGTTCTTCCCCACTCCGTGACGATGAACAGGCAAAGGAGCGCGACATGGCTCTACCGCAGTTGACCCCGGAACAGCGTGCGCAGGCACTCGAGAAGGCCGCCGCGGCGCGCAAGGCTCGCGCCGAGCTCAAGGGCGAGCTGAAGTCCGGGAAACTCACGCTCGAGCAGATCCTGAAGCGTGAGGACGACACCGTCGGCAAGATGAAGGTGTCCGTCGTGCTCGAGTCCCTCCCCGGCGTCGGCAAGGTCCGCGCCGCCAAGATCATGGAGGAGCTCGACATCAGCGCGAGCCGTCGCGTGCGGGGCCTGGGCGCCAAGCAGCGCGAGCAGCTGAACACCAAGTTCGCGAAGTAACGCTGCGCGTAGGCAAGCTCTTCGTCATCGCCGGCCCCTCGGGGGTCGGGAAGGGGACGGTCGTCCGCGAGGTCGTGTCCCGCATCCCCGATCGGTTGATCCTCTCCGTGAGCGCGACGACACGCCCGCCCCGCGCCACGGAAGTCAAGGACGTTGACTACTTCTTCGTCGACGAAGCGGAGTTCGATCGCATGATCGCCGACGGCGAGCTCCTGGAGTGGGCCGAGGTGTTCGGCGGGTCGCGCTACGGCACCCCTCGGCCCGCGGTTGAGACGAGGCTCGCACAGGGCGACGACGTGCTGCTCGAGATCGACGTCGAGGGCGCGCGACAGGTCCGTGAGCGCGTGCCCGGCGCCGTGCTGGTGCTGCTTTCGCCCCCGGCGTTGAAGGAGCTGGAGCGTCGCCTCCGGGGCCGGGCGACCGAGACCGATGCGAGCATCGCCGAACGGTTGGCGAAGGCCGAGTGGGAGCTCGCACAGAGCGAGCTGTTCGACCACGAGGTGGTCAACGACGACCTGGAGCATGCGTCGTCGCAGGTCGCTGCTATCATCGAGGCAATTCGCGCCGAGGGCCTCTCGGCTGACGACGACCCCACGGAGGAACCTTCCGGATGATCGAACCCAAGATCGACGACCTGCTTGCCGCCGTCGACTCCAAGTACTCGCTGGTGATCCTGTCGGCCAAGCGGGCCCGTGAGATCAACAGCTACTACAACCAGCTCGGCGAGGGCCGTGGCGAGTTCGTTCCGCCGCTGGTGGAGACCGGCTTCAGCAACAAGCCGCTCTCGATCGCGCTCGAAGAGATCGCGGAGGGCAAGATCGAGTACGAGCGCACCGAGGACCCGACCGAGGCCGAGTAGCGCATGGCTCGCCGGGTCCTGCTCGGCGTCACCGGCGGCATCGCCGCCTACAAGTCCGCGCACCTGGCCCGCCTGCTCACCGCCGCCGACGCCGAGGTCACGGTCGTCATGACCGAGTCCGCGACCAGGTTCGTCGGTCCCGACACGTTCGCGGCGCTCACCGGCCGTCCCGTGCACACCTCGCTCTGGGAACGCCCGGGCGAGGTGTTGCACGTCCGGCTCGCTCACGAGACCGATCTCGTGATCGTGGCGCCTGCGACCGCGAACCTCCTCGCGAAGTTGGCGCACGGCCTCGCCGACGACCTGCTGACGTCGACCCTGCTGGAGTACGCCGGACCGCTCGTGATCGCGCCGGCCATGCACACCGGCATGTGGGAGCATCCCGCGACGCGCGGCAACCTCGAGACGTTGACCGCCCGCGGTGCGCGGTTCGTGGGGCCCGACGCAGGCGCCCTCGCGCACGGGGACAGTGGCCCGGGCCGCCTCGCCGAGCCTGAGGTCATCGCTCAGGCCGCGCTCGCCGAGCTTGATCGCGACGAAGGGGACGACCTGGCGGGGCGTGTCGTGGTGGTCACCGCGGGGCCCACGCACGAGCCGATCGATCCCGTTCGCTTCATCGGCAACCACTCCAGCGGCCGGATGGGGATCGCCGTGGCGGCCGAAGCGGCCCGGCGCGGGGCCGACGTGCGACTCGTCCTCGGGCCCGGCACCGTGCCCCCTCCGGCGGGCATGCACGTGCTGCGGGTGGGGACCGCCGAACAGATGCGCGACACCGTGCTGGGCCTGCTCGCCGATGCCGACGCCGTGGTCATGACCGCGGCCGTTGCAGACTTCCGTCCGAAGCAGGTCGAAGGGGCCAAGTTGAAGAAGGAGGACGGCACGCCGGAGATCGCGCTCGAACCGACCCCGGACATCCTGCGCGAGCTCGGCGAACGGCCCGATCGTCCCTACCTGGTGGGCTTCGCGGCGGAGACCTCCGACGTCGAGGAGCTCGGGCGCCGCAAACTGAGCCGCAAGGGCGCGGACCTGATCGTGGCGAACGAGGTCGGACGCGACGGAACGGGGTTCGGATCGGCGACGAACCATGCCGCGATCCTCACCGTATCCGGCGACGACGTGCCCATCAGAGACTGGACGAAGGACGAACTCGCGCGGGCCATCGTCGAACGTATCGCGGCGTCACTTCGGGCCGGCCGGGTCACTGACGAGCCCGACCTCGAGGGTTAGACTCCGCCAATCATGAGCCAGAGCTACCTGTTCTCCTCCGAGTCCGTCACCGAAGGGCACCCCGACAAGCTGGCCGACCAGATCTCCGACGCCATCCTGGACGCGTTGCTCGCCGAGGATCCGAAGAGCCGAGTCGCCTGCGAGACGCTCGTCACCACGGGGCTTGCGTTCGTGAGCGGCGAGATCACGACCGATGGTTGGGTGGACGTGCCGCAGATCGTGCGCGACACCATCACCGGCGTCGGATATACCGACGCGAAGTTCGGGCTCGACGGCGAGACCTGCGGCGTGATGACCGCTATCCAGGAGCAGTCGCCCGACATCGCGCGAGGAGTGGACGACGCCCTGGAACATCGGGAGGAGCACTCGGGCGACGACCTCGATCATCTCGGGGCCGGCGACCAGGGCATGATGTTCGGGTTCGCGTGCCGGGACACCGAGGAGCTCATGCCGCTGCCCATCGCGATGGCCCACCGCCTGGCCAAACGTCTCGCCGACGTCCGCAACGCGGGCGTCGTTCCGTATCTGCGGCCCGACGGCAAGTCCCAGGTGTCCATCCGCTATGTCGACGGTGTCCCGGTCGCGGTCGACACCGTGCTGATCAGCGCCCAGCATCGCGAAGAGGTCGACGTCGAGACGCTGCTCGCACCCGACATCTCCGCGGAGGTGATCGATCCGGTGCTCCGCGAGTTCCCGGATCTGGACACATCCAAGGTCCGGATCCTGGTGAACCCGACGGGCCGCTTCGAGATCGGCGGGCCGAAGGCCGACACCGGGCTCACCGGGCGCAAGATCATCGTCGACACGTACGGAGGGTTCGCACCGCACGGAGGCGGCGCGTTCAGCGGGAAGGATCCGACGAAGGTCGATCGGTCCGCTGCGTACATGGCGCGTCACGTCGCCAAGACGGTCGTCGCCGCGGGACTGGCCGATCGCGCGCAGCTCCAGGTGGCCTACGCGATCGGAACGGCGCATCCCGTGAGCCTGATGCTCGAGACGTTCGGCACGGAGCAGGTGGATCCGGTCAAGCTCCAGGCCACGCTCTGGGAGGTCTTCGATTTCCGTCCCGCGGCGATCATCCGCGACCTCGACCTCGCGCGTCCGCTCTATCGCGAAACCGCCGCCTACGGCCACTTCGGTCGCAAAGAGTTCCCCTGGGAGGAGACCGACCGCGCCGACGACCTCCGCGCCGCAGTCGGATAGGGACGAGATCGTCCCGCCGGAGGAGCTCGCTGGCCCCGTCTCGGTCTGCGTCGATCGGCCGGTCCTTTCGCTGGACCGGCCGTTCACCTATGAGCTCCCTGCCGAGCTCGGCGCGGGTGTGGGATCCCTCGTCCAGGTGGCCTTCCACGGCAGAGCCGTCAGGGGGTGGGTCCTGGAGCCGACCGACGACGTCCCCCCTCGCATGCTCGCGGTCAGGAAGGCCGTGTCACCGGTGCGCTTCTTCGATGCAGGCGGGCTCGAGCTCGCGCGGTGGGTGAGCCAGCGCTACGTCGCGCCGCTGGCCACCGTCCTCGGACGGGCCGCGCCGCCGCGTGTGGCGTCCGAGGAAGTCGCTCGATCGCGCGTCCCCCGGCGACCGAGGCCCGGGCGCCACGACCGAGGTCCTCGCGCAGTACCGGGGCATCGAAGCGCTGTCACGATCGATCGCAGGTCCGAGCGTGGACGCCTTCACGGTGCGGCCCGCCCCCGAGGACGAGGACCTGGTGGCGGTCGAGCTCACCCACGCGTGTCTGCGAGCCGGCCGCCGGGCGCTGGTGATCGTGCCGGAAGCCACGCCGATCCCGGGCGTTGCTCGTTCGCTCTCGGAGGCGTTCGGCGGCCGATGTGCGATGCTGCTCGGCGGTTCGAAGCGAGCCCGCTATCGAACGTGGCTCGATGTGCAGGCCGGTGCCTACGACGTGGTGGTGGGTTCGCGTCCCGCGGTGTTCGCACCGGTTCCCGGCCTGGGCCTCATCGTCCTTTCCCGTGAGTCGCATCCCGCGCTGCGTGAGGATCGGGCTCCCTACTACCACGCGCGCGACGTCGCGCTCGAACGCGGGCGCCTGGCAGGCGCAACCGTGGTGCTCTCGGCGATCTGTCCGTCGACGGAGGCGGCCGCGCTGGGCCTCAGCCAGGTCGTCCCCGCGGGGCGCCGTTGGCCGCCCGTGGAGATCGTGAAGCCGGGGCCGGAGGGGCGGGCGCCTCGACTGGTGCGGGCGCTCGGCGAGTCCCGGCGCGGAGACGACGAGTCGAGCAACAGGAAGAAGAACCGTATTGCTGATCAACTGAGTCCGCGGCCGATCAGGTCCTGAGCGGCGTGGCGAGGCTATACGCCGAGGGCGGCGCTCAGCGCGAGCATCGCCGCGGCGCCGAGCAGGGTTCCGAGCACCGCCTTGGCCGGGCCGTCGCGCAGAGCGTCGGGAAGCAGCTCGACGATGACCAGCGCGAGCATCGCGCCGGCGGCGAACCCGAACGAGAACGGCAGCAGCGGCTCGATCTCCTCCACGAGGAGGAAGGCGATCGCCGCCCCCAGCGGCTGCGGCGCGCTGGTCGCCACTGCCGCCCAGAACTGGCGCGAGCGGGAGAACCCGGCGGCGGCCATCGGGATCGCGACGCTGGTCCCCTCGGGATGTTCTGGACTGCGATCGCGACGATCACGAACAGGCTCAGGCCTGCGGTGTCCGACGCGTAGGCGGTGCCGATCGCGAACCCCTCCGGCAGGCTGTGGACCAGCAGCACCACGAAGACCAGGATCGAGGTCCGCACCCCGGCGCTGCGGGCGCGCTCGAGGTGGCGCTCGCGCGCCTCCAGCGCGCCACGAGCGACGATCAGGAAGAGCGCGCCGATCGCCGAGGCCCGCTCCGACCGAGCTGGCCGAGCCCTCGTCCAGCCCGGGCAGGAGCAGCCCCACGATCGAGGCGACGCCCATGGCCCCGGCCGCGATCCCGAGCAGCAGGGGCGCAGCGCCGCGGCGCGAGCGACCGAGCAAGAACACGGGTATGGCCCCAAGGCCGGTGGCGAGCGCGGTTCCGGGCGGCGAGAAGCAGGATCAGCAACAGATATGCCGCCGCGCGCACGTCGCGGACACGGCGGCGCAGGCTACTCTCCGCGCCCGTGGCGGCGCTTGATCAGGTTCCGTCGCGCCCGCCTCGCCGGAGCGGTTCAGGGCGCTGCTCGGCGACGACTTCGCCCGAGGTCGAGAGCGGCGATCGCCGGCGCCGCGCGCGGGTCTCGCGGGCGCGTCGTCTGGCACGTCAACTCGACCGCCCGCGGCGGCGGCGTGGCCGAGATGCTGCAGTCGCTGCTCGCCTACGCGCGCGGCGCCGGCATCGACGTCGCGCTGGGCGTCGATCGGCGGAACGACGAGTTCTTCCGGCTGACCAAGCGCATCCACAACAACCTCCACGGCGCCGCCGGGGACGGCGGCGAGCTCGGCGAGCGCGAGCGCGCGGTCTACGAGGACGCCCTCGCCCGCACGCCGAGCGAGCTCGCGGGCCCTGGTCAGCCCGGGCGACGTCGTCTTCCTCCACGACCCGCAGACCGCCGGGCTGACGCGCCAGCTGCGAGCCGGGCGTGCAGGTGATCTGGCGCTGCCACGTCGGGCTCGACGACCCGAACGAGCTGGCGCGACGGGCCTGGGAGTTCCTGCGCCCGTACGTCGAGCACGCCGACGCCTTCGTGTTCTCGCGCCGCGACTTCGCCTGGGAGGGCCTCGACGAGGCGAAGCTCTGGCTCGTCGCGCCCTCATCGACGCCTTCTCCGCGAAGAACCAGGAGCTCGACGCCCGAGGCGGTCGCGCGCGATCCTGCGCGCGACCGGCCTCGGCGACGACGGCGGCGGCGGCGCCCGTCTTCCAGCGCCAGGACGGCAGCCCGGGCCGCGTCGATCGCCCCGCCGAGCTCGACCAGGAGGGCCCGTCCCGCGCGGACGCCCGCTGGTCGTCCAGGTCTCGCGCTGGGACCGGCTCAAGGATCCCGCTCGGCGTGCTGCGCTGCTTCGCCGAGCACGCCGGCCACCCGAGCGCCACCTGCTGCTCGCCGGGCCCGTCGGTCGCCGCGGTCGCGGACGACCCCGAGGGCGCCGAGGTCCTCGCCGAGGTCCGCGGCCGAGCGGGAGCGCTGCCGCCGAGGTCACGGGCGCGGGTCCACCTCGCCTGCCTGCCGATGGACGACATCGAGGAGAACGCCGCGATCGTCAACGCGCTCCAGCGCCGCGCCGACGTCGTCGTGCAGAAGAGCCTCGCCGAGGGCTTCGGGCTCACGGTCGCCGAGGCGATGTGGAAGGCGCGCCCGGTGGTCGCGAGCCGCATCGGCGGCATCCAGGACCAGATCGTCGACGGCGAGTCGGGCCTGCTGATCGACGACCCGACCGACCTCGCCGCCGCCGGCGCCGCGATCGACGGCTCCTCGACGATCCGGCGCGGGCCGCGGCGATCGGGCGCCGCCGCGCGGGAGCGCGTGCGCGAGTCGTTCCTCGGCACCCGCCACCTGGTCCAGTACATGGGGCTGATCGAGCGGATGCTCGCCAACGAACATAAGATTCCTGCCGGAAGACGAGCCTCGCGGGCGAAGCTTGAAATGCTCAGGCCGCGGGCATAGAGTCCGCCGCGGTCGGCGATGGCGGACCGCGAGGGAGAAGAGACGGTTGGCCGGCCCGCCCCACAATCGGGCGGCGGCAAGAGGGAGCTGCTGGTATCCAAGACGTGGCTTCAGGTCGCCGCGCTCGTCGTTCTGGTCGGCTTCTTCATCCTCGGCCTGCTCGCCTATCGCACCTATCAGTCCGACCCGCCCATTCCGGACCGAGCGGTCGATCCGAGCGGCGCAGACCGTCTACACCGGCGATGACGTCCGGGAAGGCCAGCAGGTCTTCCTCAGCCGCGGCTTGATGGAGTACGGCTCGATCTTCGGCCACGGGGCCTACCTGGGACCGGACTTCACTGCCGACTATCTGCGCCGCTCCTCCGACTCGGTGCGCAGGCAGCTCGGCGGGGATCAGTCCGATCGCGCCCGCCAGCAGACCGATCAGGCCAGTTCCAGGACAACCGCTACGACCCCGACACCGGGACGCTGCCGCTGTCGGCCGAGCAGACCGTCGCCTTCTCGGAGCTGAACGACCACTACGAGCGCTTTTTCGGCGAGCCGACACTCGCTTCGGGCTTCGCCCCGAGGTGATCGACGACCCGGAGCAGATCAGGCA
Source organism: uncultured Actinomycetes bacterium (assembly GCA_963758715.1). Lineage (GTDB taxonomy): Bacteria > Actinomycetota > UBA4738 > UBA4738 > HRBIN12 > JAOUEA01. The sequence goes on along the minus strand of CAVWWK010000003.1, from coordinate 1,329 downwards.
ACTCACCGCCTTCTTCGCCTGGTCGAGCTGGGCGGCCTCCGCCCGGCGCCCGGGCCACAACTACTCCTACACGAACAACTGGCCGTCGGAGCCCGGGGTCGGCAACGAGCCGAGCGCCAACGTGATCGTCTGGTCGGTCGTCTCGCTGATCGCCCTGCTCGGCGGGATCGGGATCCTGTTCGCGCTGTTCGGCCGCTGGCGGCTCGGCTGGCAGGGCCCAGAGCAGGCGACGCTCAGCTTCCGCCTGCCCGGCGACGTGGCGCTCACCCCCGCGCAGCGGGCCACGCGCCTGGTTCTTCTTCATGATGGCCGGCCTGTTCCTGATCCAGACCCTGGTCGGCGCCGCCTCCCAGCACTACCGGGCCGACCTCGGCGGCTTCTTCGGGATCGACATCGCCCAGGCGCTTCCCTTCAACCTGGTGCGCACCTGGCACGTGCAGCTCGCGATCTTCTTCGTCGCCACCTCCTTCGTCGCCGCCGGGATCTTCCTCGCCCCGATGATCGCCGGGCGCGAGCCTCGCGGCCAGGGCAAGCTCGCCTTCGCCCTGCTCGGCGCCCTGGTGGTAGTGGTGCTCGGCAGCCTGATCGGCGAGCTGGCCGGGTCCACGACTGGTTCAGCGATTCGATCTTCGGCCTTCAGGGCTTCGAGTACCTCGACCTCGGCCGTTTCTGGCAGGTGCTGCTGATCATCGGGCTCGCCTTCTGGATCGTGATCCTCTTCCGGGGGCTCCGAGGGCGCCTGCGGCGCGAGCGGGTCGGCAACATGCCGTGGCTCTTCTTCCTGGCGGCGCTGGCGATCCCCGCCTTCTACGCCGTCGGCCTGCTCGCACGCTCGAGCGACCCGTTCACGATCACCGACTACTGGCGCTTCTGGGTGGTCCACCTGTGGGTGGAGGACTTCCTGGAGCTGTTCACGACCGTGATGGTCGCGTACATGTTCGTCCTCCTCGGGGTGGTCCGAGAGAGGGTGGCGCTGCTCGTGGTCCTGCTGGACATCATCCTCTACTCGGTCGGCGGGGTGATCGGGACCATGCACCACCTCTACTTCTCCGGCGCGCCCGCCGAGAACATGGCGCTCGGCGCGGTCTTCTCCGCGCTCGAGGTGATCCCGCTCACCTTCCTCACCGTCGAGGCCTGGACCTTCCTCCAGCTCGGCGCCCGCCAGGAGGGCAGGTCGCGGACGCCGTTCCCGCACCGCTGGGCCGTGATGTTCCTGGTCGCTGTCGGCTTCTGGAACTTCCTCGGCGCCGGCATCTTCGGCTTCCTGATCAACCTGCCGGTCGTCTCCTACTACGAGATCGGCACCGCGCTCACCGCCAACCACGGCCA
>CAVWWK010000002.1:0-62991 GCA_963758715.1 uncultured Actinomycetes bacterium | reverse complement strand
TGCGTTCATGGTCGGCGAGGAACCATCCGCCTCGGCGCGAACCGCATCGTCCACTTGCCCCACGTGCGCTCCAGGTTCTCGGTGGACTCGAAGGATTCCAGCCAGAACTCGATCTCGGCCCGGTCGATCTCGAAGTGGAACTGCACGCCCCAGGTACGGTCGCCGATGCGGTAGGCCTGGTTCACTACCTCGTCTCCGGTCGCCAGGAGCTCGGCGCCCGCCGGGCAGGGTGTAGGTGTCCATGTGCGCACCGGAACACGCGGTCCCCTCGGTGCGGTAGTGGGAAAGCAACCGATCCCCCCTCCCGACGCGAGGTCGAGGGGCCGGATCGGCTCCGAACCCCACCTCGCGCACCGGCGCCTTGACGACGTCGCCGTCGAGGGACCATGCCAGGAGCTGGGCGCCGAAGCAGACACCGAGGTAGGGGACCCCGCGCGTCGACCGCCTCCCTGGTGAGCTCTCACGCACCTCCTTGATGAAGGGCTGTTCGTCGGCATGCTCCACGTTGAAGGAGCTGCCGAACACCACCACGCGCCGGAGATCGCGTCGGAGCGAGGGCCTGGGGCTGCCCGGTTCCAAGCGCGTCCCACACCGAACACGGCCCCCGGCGTCCTCGATGGCCAGCGGGCGACGCCGAGGCCTCCCCGGCGTTGCAGCGCACGAACAACAGCGGACGGTCAGATGTCTGCTCCATGGCCCGAGTCTCGCACAGCGGCGCGCCTCGGGCCGCGGTGCTACCGTCGGACGATGAGCGCTGCGCCGCCTGCCGACCCCGCCGATCTGCTGGACCTCGAACACCTGCTCGCCGACGACGAACGCGCGGTGCGCGATGTCGCCCGCGAGTGGGTGAACCGCCGCATCCTGCCCGAGGTGGAGGACTGGTACGAACGGGCGCGAGTTCCCCGCACGCGAGCTGGCCGCCGAGCTCGGTGAGATGGGCTTCCTGGGGATGCAGCTGCAGGGAGAGCATTTCCTGGGCTGACTCGGTTGCCTACGGCTTGGTCAGCTGGAACTCGAGGCCGGTGATCCGGCCTGCGCTCGTTCGTCTCCGTGCAGAGCGCGTTGGCGATGTACGCGATCCATGCGTTCGGCAGCGACGAGCAGAAGACGGAGTGGCTCCCCCGCATGGCGGCCGGCCAAGCCATCGGCTGCTTCGGCCTGTCCGAGCCCGACTCGGGGAGCGACCCGAGCTCCATGCGAACGGTCGCCAAGCGGGACGGAGACGAGTGGGTGCTCTCGGGCACGAAGATGTGGATCACGAACGGTGGTGTCTCCGACGTCGCGATCGTGTGGGCGAACACCGATGACGGCATCCGCGGCTTCGTCGTGCCTACCGAGTCGGAAGGATTCAGCGCGCCCGACATCCACAAGAAGATGTCGCTCCGCGCCTCGGTCACGTCGGAGCTGGTGATGGACGAGGTGCACCTGCCCGCCGAGGCGGTCCTGCCGGGGGTCGAGGGGCTCAAGGGCCCGCTGTCGTGCCTCAACGAGGCGCGCTATGGGATCGTCTGGGGCGTGATGGGAGCTGCCCGCTCGTGCTTCGAGACCGCGCTCGAGTACTCGAAGACCCGGGAGCAGTTCGGCAAGCCGATCGGATCGTTCCAGCTCACGCAGAAGAAGCTCGCCGACATGGCGCTCGAGCTCCACAAAGGCACACTGCTCGCCTACCACCTCGGCCGCATGAAGGACCAGGGGCGGCTGCGGCCCGAGCATGTGTCGTTCGGCAAGCTGAACAACACGCGGGAGGCGTTGAAGATCACCCGCACCTCGCGCGGCATCCTGGGTGCGAACGGGATCACGCTCGAGTATCCGATCATGCGCCACATGACGAACCTCGAGTCAGTGATCACTTACGAGGGCACCGAGGAGGTGCACACCTTGGTGATCGGGGGGTTGCTCACGGGCCTGCGGGCGTTCTCCTGAGCGAGTGGTCCGTCATGGACTAGTTCGAGTCGAGGACCGATTCCGCGAGCAACGTCGCGACGTCGGCGACGCGCACCTCGCCGCCCTCGGCGTTGGAGGCGTCGTCGAGCATCACGAGGCAATAGGGGCACGCGGTCGCGACGGTGCCCGCGCCGGTGGCCGCGGCCTCGGTGAACCGCGTGTCGTTGATGCGATCGGTGCCCTCGTCCTCCTCCATCCACATGCGCGCGCCTCCCGCACCGCAGCAGAACGAGCGCTCGCGCGAGCGCGGCATCTCCACGGTCGAAACCGACGCCGCCTCCAACACGTCCCTGGGCGCCTCGTACCGCCCGTTGTGCCTGCCCAGGTAGCACGGGTCATGCAGCGTGGCGCTCGCGGCCCCGCGGCCGTGCGGCGAGAGGCGGCCGTCACGGAGCAACGCGGACAGCACCTCCGTGTGGTGGACGCACCTCGAGGAGCCGCCGTAGTCCGGGTATTCGTTGGCGAGCGTGTTGAAGCAGTGCGCGCAGCTCGCCACGATCTTCGTGACCCGGGCCTCATCCAGGGTGGCGACGTTCTGCTCGGCGAGCATCTGGAACAGGTACTGGTGCCCCATGCGCCTCGCCGGATCGCCGGTGCACCGTTCGGCGGGGCCCAGCACCGCGTAGTCGGCGCCGGCGGCCGTTAATAGCCGCGCGATGAGCGGGTCGCTTCGCGCGCCCGTTCATCGAAGGCACCCGCACACCCCACCCAGAACAGGAGACTCGGGAGGCTCCTCACCGGTAGCAGGCACCCGGACACCGAGGCCGTCCGCCCAGTCCAGACGCGCCGAGGCGGGCTGCCCCCAGGGGTTCTCGGAGGGCCCCTCGATGCCGCGGAGCAATGCGCCGGCCTCGGTGGGGAACCGGGACTCGGCCATCACCAGGTTCCTGCGCAGGTCGACGATCGTGTCGACGTGCTCGATGTCGACCGGGCATTCGCGCACGCAGGCGCCGCAGGTCACGCAGTCCCATACGACCTGGTCCGAGACGGCGTTCGGGACCAATGGCTGGAGCTCCACGACTCCGGCCTCGCCCCGGGTCCCGAGGACGGCCGGCGCCTGCGCGATCACGTGGTCGCGCAGATCCATGATCAGGAGCTTGGGGCTGAGCGGCTTGCCTGTGGCCCATGCCGGGCAGACCTCCTGGCACCGGCCGCATTCCGTGCACGAGAACAGGTCCAGGACCTGTGCCTTGGACAGGTCGGCAGCGGTCCCTGCACCGAAGCGGATCTCCTCCTCGGGGGCGTCGAGGTCGATCGGCAGCTTCTCCAGCTTGCCGCTCGGCGCGGTCTTCGCGAGCCACACGTTGGGAGCGGCGGTGAGGATGTGCAGATGCTTGGACCCGGGCAGGTATGCGAGGAAGCCGAGCACCACCAGCAGGTGCGCCCACACCAGGACGCGCTCCGCCACTTCGGTCCCGCTCCCGCCGGAGAAGAACGACGACAACGCGTCGGACACCGCCCCCGGATGGTCGACGAGCCCCAGGGAGATCCGCGTTGCGTTCCACAGGAGCAGCGTGACCACGATCGCGACGATCGCGGCGAGGATCTTGTCGGCTTCCGCGAGGTGGCTCCCCTCGAAACGATCGGGTCTTTGCACCTTGCGGATCCAGAACGCGGTTGCCACGCCCACCAGCACGAGCATGGCGAAGACATCGACCATGGCCGCGAACCATCCGGCGTTCCCAAGGACCGGAAGGGTGAAGTCGGGATCGATCGCGGCGAGCAGCGCTTCGGCGATCGTGGGCAACAGGACCAGGAACCCCCAGAAGATGAAGGCATGCATCAGTCCGGGCACCGTCTTCTGGAAGAGCTTGCGCTGTCCCGAGCACGTGTGAGAGCTCCCGGGTCGCGCGCACCGCGGTCTCGTCCACCCGGACGGAGGCGCGGGCGGCCCGCAACACCTGCACGCGTTGCCTCGCTCGCGCGGCGAACAGGAGGACCGCTCCGGCGACGACGGCCGCGAGGACGAGGAGGTTCAGGAACCGTTCCGTCGGCGTATCTCCTCGGTGAGCGCCGGGACCACCGTCGTGAGGTCGCTCACCACGGCCAGGTCGGCCAGCCGCATGATCGGGGCGTCGGGGTCCTTGTTGATGGCGACGATCCGTCCGGCTCCCTTCATGCCGACAAGGTGTTGGAGCGCGCCGCTGATCCCCACGGCGATGTACACCGACGGCTTGACCGTCCTGCCCGTCTGCCCGATCTGGTAGGCATAAGGCACCCACCCCGCGTCGACGGCCGCGCGCGACGCGGCCACCGCGGCGCCGTCGATAGCCGAGGCGAGATCGTCGAGCATCGCGAACCCGTCGGGCCCGCCCAGGCCGCGACCCCCGGCCACCACGACGGTCGCGTCGTCGAGTGAGGGACCCGACGCCGCCGCCTCGTGTCGTTCCTCCACGACGGCGTCGATCAACCCGTCGGGAAGGTCCGGGGCGACCTCCACGACCTCGGCGGGAGCGTCGCCCGTCGACGCGGCCTCCACCGACCTCGGCTTCACGAGCACGATCGGCGCGGGGCCGGACAGCTCGACGTCCACGAGCTGGGTTCCTCCGAAGATCTCGGTACGGGCCCGGGTGGGCGAGAACACCTCGGTGGCGTTGCTCATGAGCGTCGACCCGGTGAGAGCCTGCAGCCTGCCGGCGATGTCTCGGCCGGTGTAGGTGGTCGAGAACAGGATCAGGTTCGGTTGATGCTCGTCGATCAGACGCGACACCACGTGCGCGGCTGCCCGAGGCGCGTCGACGAGCGCGGGATCGTCGCAGGCGAACACGCGCCGTGCCCCACCGTCTCCGGCGGATGCGACGATCGCGGAGGCCCCCGGTCCCAGCGCGACGATCTCGACCGTATCGCCCAGGGGGCGGGCACATGTGAGCAGCTCCCGCGTCGGCTCGCTCACGTGTCCCCCGCCGTCGTGCTCGGCGATGACCCAGACGGTCGGCAGGTCAGATCACCTTCGCTTCGGCGAGCAGGTCGGCGATCCTGGCGGCAGCATCCTCGGACCCGATCGTGACCTCCGCCGCCTTCACGGGCGCGGGCTCGACGGCGACGACCCGTTGCGTCGGGGCGACCGCGCTCGGGTCGAGTCCCAGTTGCGAGATCGTGAAGCGATCGACGGGCTTCTGCTTGGCCGCCATGACGCCCTTGAGGCTCGGGTATCGCGGCTCGGTGGCGCCCGCCGTGAGCGTGACCACCGCGGGGAGCGGACACGTCACCACGTCGTAGCCGGTTGCCGTCTGTCTCTCCGCCCGGATGCGACCGTCGGCGACGTCCAGCGACCGGACGAACGTCACGCTCGGAAGCTCCAGGACCTCGGCGATCGTGACCGGCACCGTGCCCGTGTAGCCGTCGGTCGACTCCACGCCGGCCACGATGAGGCCGGTGTCGTCCACCCGGCCGATCGCGGATGCGAGCACGCGGGCCGTCACCAGGGCGTCGGCGCCTCGAAGTGCCGGGTCGATGACCAGCAGCCCCCTGGTGGCTCCCATCGCCAGCGCTCGCTGTACGGCGGCGGACGCGATCTCAGGTCCCATCGACACGATCGTCACCTCGCCGCCATCGCGTTCCACCAGCTGGAGGGCGGCCTCGAGACCGTACTCGTCGCCGGGATCGAGGGCGCCGTCCACCCCGTCGCGGACGAGCAGATGATCGGGGCCAAGGGACGGCGTGCCCTCGGGCTCGGGGACCCACTTGGCCAGGACGACGACGTTCACGGAACGAACGCTAGCACCGAGCGTGCGCGTTCATCCGCGCTCGAAGTAGCGCGCGAGCTCCCAGTCGGTGACGCACAGGTTGTCGAAGATCACCTGCTCCTGCTCGGCGGTGTTCAGCAGGTGCTCGAACACGAAGTCACCGAACGCCTCGCGGGCGATCCCGGACCCGCGGAACACCTCGATCGCCTCGTGCAGGCTCGACGGCACGCGCGGCACGTCCTTCGCCTCGTAGGCGTTGCCTTCGAACATGGCCGGCGGCTCGATCTTGTTCCGATCCCCCACAGGCCGCTCGCGATCGTCGCCGCGAACGCGAGGTACGGGTTGGCGTCGGCGCCCGGCATCCGGCACTCGACGCGGCGCTCGTGTGCTCGCCGACCGTGCGGAACCCGCACGTCCGGTTGTCACGGCTCCAGACGATCGCGGTCGGCGCCCACGACCCCAGCTGGTAGCGCTTGTACGAGTTCACGAACGGCGCGTACATCCACGCCATCTCGCGCGCCGTCGTCATGAGACCACCCAGGTACCAGCGGTACGTCGTCGCTCATGTGGTGCCCTCGCCCTTGTCGTCCATCAGCGACTCTTCGCCCTCGGCGCTCCACACGCGCGAGTGCAGGTGGCACGACGAGCCCGCCTCGGCCATCGTCCATTTCGCCATGAACGTCGCGGCGACGCCGTTCAGCTCGGCGATCTCCTTCACGCCGTGCTTGTAGAGCGCGTGGTGATCGGCGTTGGACAGCGCGTCGGAGTACGTGATGTTGATCTCGTGCTGGCCCTTGCCGAACTCGCCCTTCGAGAACTCGATGGGGATCCCCGCCCCGCGCATGTCGTTGCGGATCTGGCGGATGAACCACTCGTCCCGGGTGGTCTGGAGCATGTGGTAGTCCATGATGTACTGCGAGCTGGGCGGAGCTCCCGGTACGCGCCGGCCGCGAGGTCGCGGTACGAGTCCTGGAACAGGTAGAACTCGAGCTCGCTGCCCGTCTTGATCGTGGAGCCCCTCTCGGCGGCTCGCGATCTGCCGCTGCAGGATCTGTCCGGGGCGCGACCTCGACCGGCCGGCAGTTTCCTCCTCCTCGGAGATGTCACAGAGCACCATGACGGTCTTCTCGAGCCAGGGGCACCGGCGGAGCGTCGCGATGTCCGGGACCATCCGGAAGTCGCCGTAGCCCGTCTCCCAGCTCGCGTACGCGTAGCCGGGCAGCGGCTCCATCTCCATGTCGATAGCGAGCAGGTAGAGGCACGCGTGCAGCCCTTCCTCGCCCATGATCTCCTCGAGGAAGAAGTCGGGGAGGACGCGCTTGCCCATGAAGCGCCCCTGCAGGTCGGTGAACATGCAGAGCACGGTGTCGACGTCGCCGCGCTCCGCGAGGTCACGAGCTGGTCGCGTTGAGCATCCCCTGGGTGTGCATCGATCGCTCCTCCTCACGCGGGAGGGGCGCGGGCCTCGCGCCGCCGCCCCCGTGATCTCCGTTCCCCGCGCCGAGGCGCTAGCCTGTCGGCGGCGGCCCGGTCGGAGGCGGCGTCGGCGTGGACCCGCCACCTCCACCGCCGTCGCCGCCGCGAAGGATCGCCTCCTGCTCGGCGGTGCTGGTCGCGAATCCCTCCGCCGCGGGCTCGCCACGCTCGCCCTGGGTGAGGGCGAACTCCTCCTCGGGCGAGAGCACCAGCCTGTGGCGTCCGACCAAGGCGAAGTACAGGATCCCCAGCAGGAAGTAGATGAGCGTCCCGAACACCGCGGGTCGATAATCCTCGTTCGAGTACAGGGAGATGAGCGACACGACCGCGATGATCCCGGCGATCGCGGCGCCGACGACCCCCACCGGGCTGCGATAGGGCCGCTCGATGTTCGGCATCCTCTGCCGCAGCAGGATGAAGGACAGGCACTGCATCGCGTAGGAGATCACCGCGCCGAACACGGCCATATACAGCAGCGCGCCCACGATCTGGCCCGCCGTGGCGCCCTCGGACTTGCCCAGCTGGTAGATGAGCAGGCCAGCACGTAGCCGACGACGGCTCCGGCGATCAGCGCGACGTGCGGGGTCCTCCGCTTCGCGTGCGTCACCGACAGCCACTTCGGGAAGTAGCCGGCCCGCGAGAGCGAGAACGTGTTCCGTCCGTACGCGTAGATGATCGTGAAGAAGCTCGCGATCAGGCCGATGAGGCCGAACAGCCCGAGCAGCTCGGCGCCGACGTGCCCTCGCCGAAGACCGCCGTGAAGCCGTCGAACAACGGCGTCGCGGAGTCGCCGATGGGCGTCGCCCCGCCGACGCCGGTGTTCAGGAACAGCACGATGGCACCCGTGAACATGAGCGTCGTCATCCCCCACAGCGTTGCGCGGGGGATGTCGCGCTTCGGGTCCATCGATTCCTCGGCTGCGAGCGGGAGCTCCTCGATCGCGAGGAAGAACCAGATCGCGAAGGGGATGGCCGGGAAGATCCCGCTGATGCCGAACGGCAGGAAGGAGGTTCCGCCTTCCTCCGGCGGGATGTTCGTCAGCAGCGCTGCGTCGAAGTCGCCCGAGAACAGCGCCGAGACGACAGAAGAACACGAGGATCGCCGAGGGCGAGGATGTTGATCACGACGGTGAACCGCATCGTCAGCTCGATGCCGACGATGTTGATGGCGACGAAGATCACGTAGAAGACGAGCCTCCACGTGACGTAGCTGTTCCACCAGGGCTCGCCGACGATGTCGAGGAGCCCCGCCATCATGTCGTGCATCAGGAACCCCATGGCGCCCACGACCACCGCCGGCGTGATCACGTACTCCATGTTCTCGGCGAGCCCGGTGATGAACCCGCCCCACGGACCCATCGCCGAGCGTGCGAACGAGTACGCGCCGCCGGTGTGCGGCAGCGCGGGGGACATCTCGGCGATCGAGAAGCACAACCCGTAGTACATGATCGCGACCACGATCGTCGCGATGAGCAATCCGCCGAACCCCCCGACGGAGAGCCCGACGTTCCATCCGTAGAAGTCGCCAGAGATGACGGCCGCGACGCCGAGGGACCAGAGCGACCAGAACGCCGCATGGCGACGGAGCCCTCGCTTCTGGAAGTACCCCTCGTCGACCTCCTGGTAGGTGACGGAGCCGACCTTCCGCTCGGACATGTGCACCCCCTCCTCGAGCCGGTCGCGCCCCGGCTCAGCGCGTATCCAGCCACAACCCGGGTTTGTCTGTCAAACGGGTGGAGCGGGTCTCCCACGGCGGTCGGGAGAGCGCATCCGAACGGCCGCCGCGCGGGCCACCATCACGTGGGCGACGGCCGGCGCCACCCCCCAGGAGTGGACCACCGTCGCGAAGCAGGGTCCGAGGGCGACCGCGACGGCCACCGCGGGCACGGTGAGGCGCAGCCGCAGGGTCTCGTCCCGATGACGAGCACCGAGCGCGACCCCGACCAACGGCCACCAGTCCCATCGGCGTGGGCGCCGGCCAACCGGGATGTCCGAGCGCCAGCGGTCATCGCCCACGTAGGCCACGCTACCGTCGGGCTCGGTTTGACGCTGTTTGTCAGACAAAGTACGGTGGGCTCGGTGGACGAGGAGTCGCCTGAGAAGCGTCGCTTGTCGTTCCGGGTCCGGGACGAACTCGCGGCTCGGATGCGACTCGGGCCGCATCCGCCCCGGGGTCGAAGCTGCCGCCCGAGCCGGAGCTCGCCGAGGAGATGGGCGTGTCGCGGGCGACGCTGCGCGAGGCGCTCCGGTCGCTCGAGGAGGACGGATTCGTCACGCGCACGCGCGGCGCGGGCACGTACGCGACCCACCGCCCGCGCCTGCGGAACAACCTGGACGTGAACTTCGGCGTCACCGAGGCGATCGCGCCGCCGGGATGCGGCCGGGCACGACGCAGAGCGCCGATCCACTCGGAGGCCGCCGGCGACGAGGACGCGGAGGCGCTCGACCTCACGCCGGGCGATCCTGTCGTCGATCCTCGAGCGCGTCCGGACCGCCGACGCGCACGCCGGTCGTGTTCTCGCGCGACGTCGTATCGCCGCACGCGCACCTGCCGGCCGCCGAGCTCGCCGCGATGCCGCTCGACGGGTCGCTCTACGAGCCTGCTGGAGCGGCACGGTCGCCGCCGTCGCACCACGGCATCGTCACCGTCGAGCCGCCGTGCGTGCGGACAGGGCGATGCGCACGGCGGCTGAAGGTGAAGACCGGCGAGCTGCTGCTGTTCCTGCGGCAGGTCGACTACGGCACGGACGGGGAGCCGTTGCTGCTGTCGCACGAGTACCACCTGGCGGACGCGTTCGAGTTCAGCGTCGTCCGGCGCGGACCGGGAAGGAGAAGTCTCGTGACGACCACGAGCGTCGGCAAGGCGATGCGGCTGAAGCGGGTCGATCGATCCGGCGGGCGTCTCGGTGATCTGCGCGCTCGACCACGGGATGACGTCGCCGACGTTCCTGGAGCCGCTCGCGGACATCACGCACGCGCACCGCGCGAGACCATCGCTGGGGGCGCGAACGTGATCATGATGAGCAAGGGCATGATCCGCGTCGCCCAGCGAGGCGTTCGCGCCGACGACCTCGCTCGCGCTGCTGCTGTCGGCGAGCGCGAGCCCGACGGCGACCGCCCCGAGATCGTCCAGATCGCCGAGGTCGAGGAGGCGCTCGTGCTCGGCGCCGACGCCGTCGTGCTGTTCACGGCGCTCGGGGGCGACACCGAGGCCGGGATGATCGACATCCTCGCCGCGGTCGGCCGCGAGTGCGCCGCCGCTCGGGCATGCCGTTCATCGCGGAGGCGGAGTTCCCGACGACCTACGCGACGGTCGAGGAGCTGAAGCAGCAGTACGGGTTCGAGTACCTGCGCCGGAACGTGCGCCTCTGCGCCGAGCTCGGCGCCGACATCGTGAAGACGAACTGGCCGGGCGACCAGGACTCGTTCGCGAGGTGCGTCGAGGCGGCGAACGGGATCCCGGTCGTGCTCGCGGGCGGGTCCCGGCTCGAGGACGCCGAGCTGCTGACACGGATGGAGCAGGCGATGGCGGCCGGGGCGATCGGCTGCTCGGTGGGCCGCAACATCTTCATGCACGCGCACCCTGAGGCGATCACCCGGGCCCTGTCGCGGGTGATCCGTGAGCGATGGAGCGGCGGAGAAGGCGCTCGACGGCGCTGCAGGAAGGAGACCGCCTGATGCGAGCGGCGTTCATGACGGACGTGAACGCCGTCGAGGTCCGCGACGACGCGTCCGAGCCCGAGCTCGACCCCGCGGGCGCCCTGCTGCGGGTCGAGGCGTGCGGCATCTGCGGCACCGACGCGCGGACGTTCTTCAACGGCGACCCGAAGGCGCCGGCTGCCCTGGCAGCTCGGCCACGAGCCGGTCGGCGTGCTCGAGCGAGGTGGGGCCCGACGCCGACCTGCCCCCCGGGCGTCGGCCGGGCGACCGCGTGTTCCTGGGCTCGATCCTCACGTGCGGGACGTGCCGCTGGTGTCTCGAGGGGTTCCAGAACCTCTGCGAGCACCACCTGCTGTACGGCTACGACCCGTTCCCCGGCGCCTACGCCGAGGTCGCCGCGTGCCCCCGATCGCGCACGAAGAACCTGATCCCGCTGCCGCCGGAGCTGCCGTCGGATCTCGCGACGGTCGCGGACCCGTTCGCGTGCGCGTTGAACGGGATCGAGCAGCTCGACGTCCGGCTCGGCGACACGGTCGTGATCCTGGGCACCGGACCGATCGGGTGCTGGCAGGCCGTGATGGCGCGCGACCGCGGCGCCTCGAAGGTGTTCATGACCGACGTGAGCGGCGAACGGCTGAAGGTCGCGCTCGACGCGATCGGCCAGGCGGTCGACGACGCGTGGGTCGCCGGGGACGACAACGGCGTCGAGGAGGTCCTGTCGCGGACCGGCGGTCACGGCGCCGAGCGCGTGAGCGTCGCGGCGCCGGCGAAGCCGGCGCAGCAGGCGGCGCTCGAGATGGCCGCCAAGCGCGCCGTGGTCGTGTACTTCGCGGGGCTCCCGAAGCACGACCCGGTGAGCCCGCTCGACATGAACCAGCTCCACTACAAGGAGCTCGACATCCGCGGCGCGTACGGCGCGACCCACCGCCAGTACCGGATCACGATGGACTACCTCGACCGGAAGCAGGACGAGCTCGCCAAGGTCGTCACCCATCGGTGGCCGCTCGAGCGGATCGGCCGAGGCGTTCGAGACGATCCGCGCGGGGACCGGCCTGAAGATGGTGATCGTGCCGTGACCGGCGGCCGTACGTGATCGGGCTGCGACGTCGGCAGCGCAGGGCACGAACGCCGCGCTCTACCGCGACGACGGCACGCTCGTCGACTCGTCGTACGAGACCTACGACCTGTCGTTCCCGCTATCCCGGGTGGGCGGAGCAGGACGCCGACGTGTGGACCGCGGCGGTCGCAGCCGGGCGTGCGCGGCACCTCGCGCATCGTCCCCGAGGGCCCGGCCGCGATGCGGGGTCTGTCGTTCGGGTCGCAGCTCGACGGCATGGTGGTGTGCGACGCCGATGGGCGGCCCCTCCGCCCGGCGATGATCTGGATGGACCGCCGCGCCGAAGACGCAGGCCGCGGCGGTCGCCGAGCGCATCGCACCCCAGGACTTCTACCGGGCCGTCGGGGCGAACCTCGATTCGTCGCACGCCGTGTTCAAGGCGCTGTGGGTGCGCGACGAGGAGCCCGACGTCGTGGACGGACGCAACCTCGATCATGCCGCCGGGCACCTACGTGCTCCGGCACGTCGTGCGGGTGAGCTCGCCGTCGACTACTCGAACGCGTCGTCGCTCGCCCTGCTCGACCCGCGGACGCGCACGTGGTCGAGCGACGTGCTCGACGCCACCGGCATCGACCCAGCGATGCTGCCCGCGCTCGGCCCAGGCACGGAAGCCGTGGGCACGGTCACGGCCGCGTTCGCCGAGGCGACCGGGCCTCGACCCGTCGACGGTCGTCGCGATCGGGTGCGGTGACGAGATGGCGGCGACGCTCGGCGCGGGCGTCTTCGAGCCGGGCGACGTCTGCGACGTGGTCGGCACCGCCGAGCCCGTGTGCGCGGCGAGCGCCGAGCCGCGCGAGGACCCGACGATGCTCGTGGAGTGCCACCCGCACGCCGACCCCGACGCTTGGCTGCTGGAGAACCCGGGGTTCGTCTCCGGCGGCAACCTGCGGTGGTGGCGCGACCAGTTCGCCCCGATCGAGCGCGACGCGGAAGCCGTCGGACTCGGCGACGCGTACGACTTCCTCTCGATGGAGGCGGGCCACGTCGCCGCCGGGCGCGGAGGGGCTCGTCTTCCTGCCGTGCATGCAGGGCGCGATGGCGCCGGAGTGGAACGGCGCGGCCCGCGGCGTCTTCTACGGGCTCACGCTCGCGCACACGCGCGACCACATGACGCGCGCGATCCTCGAGGGGAGCGCCTTCGCGCTCCGCGACATCCTCGACGCGATGCGCGACGCGGGGCTCGACGTCCGCCGGCTGACGATCGTGGGCGGCGGGGCGAAGGGGCCGCTGTGGCGCCAGATCAAGGCCGACGTGACCGGGCTCCCGGTGCGCGTGCCGGAGTCGGTGGAGACGACGGCGACCGGGGCGGCGATCCTGGCGGCGGTCGGCGCCGGGGTGCACGCGAGCATCGCCGACGCGGTCGAGGCGTTCGTGCGCGTTCCGGCCGGACGTCCACGAGCCCGACGGGCCGACCACGACGCGTACGACGAGGCCTACCGACGCTACCGGGCCGTCTACGGGCGCCACTGCGCAGCGTCTTCGGCACGTGACCGACGCCCCGTGTTCGGGCTCGCCGAGCTCACTCCTCGGGCGTGACGTACGCGGCGGTGATGCCGCCGTCGACGATCAGGCTCGAACCCGTCATGTAGCTCGAATCGTCGCTCGCCAGGAACAGCGCCGCCTTGGCGAGCTCCTCGGCGTGGCCGAGCCGTCCCATCGGGATGTGGACGAATCGGCGCTGCTTCTTCTGCCTCGTCCGACAGGAGCGCGAGGAGCAGCGGTGTCTCGATGGGCCCCGGGCAGAGCGCGTTGCAGCGGATGCCCTTGCCGCGCGTACTCGACGGCGATCTCCCGCGTCATCGCGAGCACGGCGCCCTTCGAGGCCGTGTAGGCCGTCTGCGACGTGGCCGCGCCGAGCCACGCGACGAACGACGCGACGTTGATGATCGAGCCGCCGCCGCTCGTCGAGCATCGCCGGGATGCCGTACTTGCAGCCGAACGCCACGCCTTTGACGTTGACCGCGAGCATCGGTGTCCCAGATCGGCGTCGTCGGTCGCGTGCACCGATCCGTCGTCGGGCAGCATCACGCCGGCGTTGTTGTAGAGCACGTCCAGCCGTCCGAATCGGTCGAGCGCCGCGCGCACCATCGCCTCGGCGTCGCGCTTCCTCGCGAGACGTCGGCGTGGACGTAGAGCGGCCTCGCTCCCGATCTGCGGCCGCGGTCGCCTCGCCGGCCTCGTCGTTCACGTCGGTGAGCACGACGCTGGCCCCCTCGCGCGCGAACAGCTCCGAGGCGACCTTGCCCATCCCGCTGCCGCCGCCCGTGATCAGCGCCACCTTGCCGTCGAGTCGCATCGCGCATCCCCCTCCTCGTCGATCGCGCGCCAGCCTACGCCGCGAGCGAGTACGCGCCGTGATCATCGGCCTGGTCGACGGCGTGGCGAACGTGAGGAGGCGGCACATGGCCGAGCTGCTGGTGCTGGGCGGCGAACGCGTCGCAGCGAGTCGACGGCGCGACCGATCGACGTGATCGAGCCCGCGACCGCCGCGCCGATGGCCGAGGTCGCCTAGGCCGGGCCCCAGGACGCGCGCCGCGCGGTCGACGTCGCGCATCGCGCGTTCGAGGAGGGCGCCTGGCCTCGCATGAGCGCCACGGAACGCGGCCGCGCTCCTGACGAAGGCGTCGTTCGCGATCCGTGATCGTCAGGAACAGCTCGCGCGGCTCGAGGCCCGCAACGGCGGCAAGCCGATCGGCTCGGCACGCGCGGAGATCGACATCGTCGCCAACGTCTTCGAGTACTGGGGCGGCGCCGCCAACAAGATCACCGGCGAGACGATCCCCATCGTGCCGCCGGGCTCGACGTCACGCTGCGCGAGCCCGTCGGTGTCTGCGCACTCATCACGCCGTGGAACTTCCCCGCCGTGATCGCCAGCTGGAAGATCGCGCCCGCGCTCGCGTGCGGGAACACCGCCGATCGTCAAGCCCGCGTCGCCAGACGCCGCTCACGGCCCTCGCGCTCGCGGACATCCTGTACGAGTGCGGGTTGCCCGAGGGGACGCTGAGCGTGCTGCCGGGCCCGGGTTCGACGACCGCGACGCGCGCTGGTCGCCGACCCCAGGGTGGCGAAGGTCTCGTTCACGGGCTCGACCGAGGTCGGGCGTCAAGGTGATGCAGGCGGCCGCCGAGAACATCACCCGCGTCTCGCTCGAGCTCGGCGGCAAGTCCGCCAACGTCGTGTTCGACGACGCCGACCTGGACGACGTGCGTCGACGAGCTCGTTGTGGTCGGTGTTCGACAACGCGGGCCAGGACTGCTGCGCGCGATCTCGCGCATGTTCGTCGCAGCGCAGCGTCTACGACGAGTTCGTGGAGCGGTTCGCTGCGGCGACCGAGCGGATCGCCGTGGGCCAGCCGCTCGAGGAGAGCGACCGAGATGGGGCCGCTCATCTCCGCGGGCCAGCGGCAGACGTCGCTGGACTACCTCGCGCTCGGAATCGACGAAGGCGCGCGACACGTCACCGGTGGCGACGTGCCCGACGAGCGCCGGATACTTCATGCGCCCCGCCGTCCTCGCCGACGTCGACAACTCGCTCGCGCGTCGCGCAGGAGGAGATCTTCGGGCCGGTCGTCGTGATGATCCCGTTCGACACCGAGGAGGACGCCGTTCGCATGGCGAACGATTCGCCCGTACGGGTTGTCGGGCTCGATCTGGACCCGGGACCTCGGGCGTGCGATCCGGGTCGCCAAGGGCATCCGCACCGGGAACCTCAGCGTGAACTCCGCAGCTCGCGTGCACACGGAGGCGCCGTTCGGCGGGTTCAAGCAGAGCGGCATGGGCAGGGAGATGGGCATGGCACGCGGTCAACCTGTTCACCGAGGTCAAGAACGTCTACTTCTCACCAGGGATGACCGCCGTCCGGCGGTCCGAACCGACCTCGCTCGGTAGACTGACGCCATGACCGAACTCCCCGAAGAGCTCCGCGATCCGCCCGGCCCGCCCGCCGGGCCAGGAGCCCACCGCCACGCTGACGCTGGATGCGTACCGGCGCATCAAGGCCGAGCTGGAGGAGCTCACGACGATCGGGCGCGAGCAGATCACGCGAGAAGATCAAGATCGCGCGCGAGCACGGCGACCTCAAGGAGAACGCCGAGTACCACGCCGCGAAGGACGAGCAGGGCCTCATGGAGTCCAAGATCCGCAAGCTGCAGCACATGCTGCGCGATCCCGAGATCGTCGAGGCGCCGGCCGCACGCCGACGCGGTCGCGGCCAGGCATGCTCGTCACGGTCCGTCCGCTCGACGAGGACGACCCCGACGACGAGACCTACCTGCTCGCCGAGCACGCCGAGGAGAAGGCGCCGGGTGCGCGGACGGTGACCACCGCCTCTCCGCTCGGCGCGCGCGTTGCTGGGCGCCGCCGACGGCCAGGAGGTCGCCTACGAGGCGCCCGGCGGCACCGTCCGGTACGCGGTGGTCTCGTTCGAGCCGTCACGCGGGCTGACCGGACTATGTCTGCGATGGACTAGTGGCCGAGCGCCGCACGCCGCCCGGAGCGCCCCGAGGCCCCCCGCGTGCGTGACATGCCCGCGCCCCGCAAGAACGAGAGCGCCGCGGGCGGCGCGATGCAGCGGATCGCTCGCCTGGCCGTACCGCGCGATCCTGGCGTTCCTGATCTGGACGGGCGTGCGGCCGTGGCAGCTGACCGCTGCTCTCGCCGGTCTTCATCGTGCTGACCGGCTGGCAGATCGTGGACGGGCAACTGGCTCGTCGCGGGCGTGCTGCTGCTGATCGTGGGCGCCTGTCGACGTGTTCGACGGATCGGTCGCGCGCCACCGGGGCGAGGCCAAGCGGTCCGGCGCGTTCATGGACTCGGTGCTCGACCGCGTCTCCGACATGATCCTGTTCTCGTGCCTGTTCTGGAGCCTGGCCGATAAGGGGAAGGCTCGAAGCGGCGCTCGCACTGTTGACGCTGGTCGTCTCCTGGGCGTCAGCCACGTTCGCGCCGAGGCCGAGGCCGTGGGGGTCACGCTCACCGAGGGCTCTTCCAGCGGCTCGAGCGGTTCCTCGCGCTGCATGATGGGGCTCCTGATCCCGGGCATGATGCTCCCGGCCCTGGTGGCGCTGGCGGTCTCGGGAGTGATCACGTTGGCTCAGCGTGGGTTCTCGGCGCCCTGACCGCAGGCCGATGAGGTGGAGGGGAGCCGTCGATGGACTTACGTGCGGGTGGGGGCGTTGGGCGAGATCCCGGAGGGCGAGGCGCGTGCCTACGACACGCCGGCGGGCCGCGTGGCGGTGCCCACGATCGAGACGCACCTGTACGCGTTCGCCGACGAGTGCACGGCCCAGGGATGCTCGCTCGCCGAGGGGGAGTTCGACGACCGGCGCGCCACGATCGAGTGCGCCGTGCGACGGCAGCGTGTTCGACGTCGAGACCGGCGAGCCGGTCGAGGGCCCGGCGCACGATCCGCTCGCCGTGTTCGCCGCTCGCGAGGTCGACGGCTGGGTCGAGGTCGCCACCAGGGCCGGCGAGCCCTAGCGCCGCCGCATTCCTCGGTAGGCTCGCGCCCCGACCGACGCGCGAGGAGGGACCGCGATGACCGACGCCGCACCCGGTTCGACCTGCAGCCCGACCAGATCCCGACGGCGTGGTTCAACATCATGCCCGACATGGTGAAGGCGGGGATGCAGCCGCTCCCGCCGCTGCAGCCCGCAGACGAAGGAGCCGATCGGGCCCGCGGACCTCGCGCCGCTGTTCCCCGAGTCGCTGATCATGCAGGAGGTCTCCACCGACCAGTGGATCGACATCCCGGGCGAGGTGATCGACATCTACCGGCTGTGGAGGCCGACGCCGTTGTTCCGGGCCACGCGGCTGGAGCAGGCGCTCGACACGCCCGCGCGCATCTACTTCAAGTACGAGGGCGTCTCGCCGGCCGGGAGCCACAAGCCGAACACCGCGGTGCCGCAGGCGTTCTACAACAAGGAGGCGGGCATCCGCCGCATCGCCACCGAGACCGGCGCCGGGCAATGGGGCTCGGCGATGGCGATGGCGTGCAGCATGTTCGGCCTCGAATGCGACGTCTACATGGTGAAGGCCTCGTACGAGCAGAAGCCGTACCGGCGGGTGTTCATGGAGACGTTCGGCGCGAGCGTGGTCGCCTCGCCCGAGCGACAAGACCAACAGCGGCCGCGCGATCCTCGAGGCGCACCCCGACTCCACCGGGTCGCTCGGCATCGCGATCAGCGAGGCGGTCGAGGACGCCGCGACGCACGACGACACGAACTACGCGCTCGGGAGCGTGCTGGGCCACGTGCTGCTGCACCAGTCGGTGATCGGTCTCGAGGCGCAGAAGCAGATGGAGATGGCGGGCGAGCAGCCCGACGTCATCGTGGGCTGCGTTGGCGGCGGTTCGAACTACGCCGGCATCGCGTACCCGTTCATGGCGGACAAGCTGCGCGGCGAGACCTCCGACTGCGGTTCCTCGCGACCGAGCCCGCCGCCTGCCCGACGCTCACGAAGGGGAGGTTCGCCTACGACTTCGGCGACACCGCGCAGATCGCGCCGATCGTGCCGATGTACACGCTCGGCCACGACTTCGTGCCCGCGCCCGTGCACGCCGGCGGCCTGCGCTACCACGGCGACGCACCGTCGCCTGTCGATGCTGGTGCGCGAGGGCACATGGAGGCGATGGCGTACACGCAGAACCAGATCTTCGAGGCCGGCGGTGCTGTTCGCGAAGACACAGGGCATCATCCCGGCGCCGGAGCCGGCCACGCGATCAAGGGCGCGATCGACGAGGCGATCGCGGCGCAAGGAAGCCGGCGAGGAGCGCGTGATCCTGTTCAACCTCTGCGGGCACGGGCACTTCGACATGCAGGCCTACGACGACTACCTGAACGGCCGCCTGCCCGAGGTGGAGTTCGACCAGGCCGACGAGGACGCGGCGCTCGCGAAGCTGCCCGGAGGTCCCGATCCCGGTCTGAGGCCAGCGTTGGTCACCGCGTACGGTGAGAGCCTTCGCCGCGGAGCCGGAACTCCTCGATCGAGCGCCTCGGTCGCCGCCTGCGCCACCAGCTCGTAGCCGCGGGGTTGAAGTGGAGGCCGTCGGTGGCGCGGATCAGCTCGACGTCGCCGTCGCGTCCAGTAGAACGGCGTGTAGTCGCCGTCGCGGCGTCGCGAACCGGTCCCAGGTGTCGACGTACAGCCGCGTTCGGAGTCCGCTCCACGACGCGTTCGAAGATCTCGTTCTGGCGCTGCATGACCGGCCAGCGATCCTTCTCGTCTGCACGATCGGGAGGCCGACCCACACCACGTGCGCGCCGCCGTCGACCGCGATCCGCGCGAACTCCTCGACCCGATCCTCGTAGCCCTCCGGCCACTCGAGCTGCCGATCTCGGCCACGGTCTGACCACCGGGCGTCTGGAGGCTCTGGTTGTCGTTCTCGCCGATCATCACGACCACCAGGTCGGGCCGGTACGCGTTCTCGATCTCCTGCATCGCCGCCAGCCAGTCGAAGTAGTCGAGCCGCGACAGGCCGGTGGAGATGCGGCCCTGCCGCGACGACCGCACGAGGGTCGGATCGGAACTCGCGCTCCATGTACAAGCCGAGGCCTGCGGCAGCGAGTCGCCGACCACGACGACGCGCAGCTTGTCCTGCGGTGTCGGGCCCGGATCTTGGTGTCGCGCGTCGACCGGCTCGTCGGGTGGCGGGGACGCCGACGCGCCGGGCCCGACCGTCGGGATGTCGTCGGATGCTCGACGTCGCGCGCCCCGGGCGCCGCGTCCGGGTCCTTACCGAGGCGCTCGACGACGCGCCGTCGGTCGCCTCGTCAGCTGCAGGATGTTGCTGAGGGCCGCCAGCGGGCTCGAGCACCCACAGCGACACCGTGCGGCGGGTCCCGAGCGGCTGCGCCTCCGCTGCGCGCTCCAGCGTCGGGGCGTACAGGAAGGCCCACACGAGCAGGGCGACGAGCATCACGATGAGCACCCTGCCCGCCGGCATCGTGCGCCGGCCGTGCGCTCGACGGGGGGTCGGGCTGCCGTCGGCTCGGGTGCTCGTGCTCGGGTTCGGGCTCGGGCATCGGTCCTCGTCGTCTCAGAACTGGAAGTAGATGAATGGTGCCACGCCGCTGGGTCCGAGCGTGGCGATCACGAACAGCGCGCCGGCGAACGCCAGGCCCATCGGCACCGCGGCTGCAGGGCGACAGCGCGTTCCTGCAGCACGAGTGCCGGGCGCGATGCGGCGCGTACTGCAGCCCGAGCATCAGCGCGATCGAGGCCACGACCAGCGTGTTCACCAGCTCGGGTCCGCGTCGTCCATCCCACGACGCAGCCGGCCCAACATCGAGAACGCGGTCGCCATGGAGTCGGCGCGGAAGAAGACCCACCCGACGCAGACCAGGGCGAACGTCGCGAGCCCGCTGCCCGAGCACCAACATCGGCGTCTCGGCGTCGCTCGGGCAGATGCGTTCGCTTCCAGGCGCCGATCGCCTGGCCCACCCGTGGTACAGCCCCCAGAACACGAAGGTCCACGCGGCGCCGTGCCACAGCCCGCCGAGCACCATCGTGACAACGATGTTCACGTACGTGCGGATCTCACCCTTCTTCGAGCCGCCGAGCGGGATGTACAGGTAGTCGCGCAGCCAGCGGGACAACGTCATGTGCCACCGACGCCAGAAGTCCTGCAGACTCCGCGCGCTGTAGGGCCGGTCGAAGTTCTGGGGGAACTCGGAACCCGAGCAGCTTCGCGACGCCGATCGCGATGTCCGTGTACCCGCTGAAGTCGGCGTAGATCACGATCGCGTAGCGACACGATCGCCGAACAGCACGTCGATCGCGCCGTAGCGGGACGGGTCGCCGAACACCGGGTCGACGATCGTGGTCGCGAGGTAGCTGGAGATCACCACCTTCTTGAACAGGCCGCCGAAGATCAGCCACGACGCGCCGACCACGTCGACGTGGCGCGGGTCCCGCCGCACGTCGATCTGCGGGATCAGCTCGTCGGGCCTGACGATGGGGCCGGCGACCAGGTGCGGGAAGAACGACAGGTACAGGAAGACGTCGACCCAGCTCGCCGACCTGGAATCGTCCGCGGTAGACGTCGACGATGTAGCTGATCGCCATGAAGGTGAAGAACGACACGCCGACCGGCAGGATCACGAGGAGCAGCGGGAGCTCGGCGCTCAGCCCGAGCGCATCGGCCGCCGTTCGTGACGTTCAGCGAGAAGAAGCCGTAGTACTTGAAGTACCCCAGCGGCAGCGAGCGCCAGCGCCACCGCGATCGCCATCGTCCACCGCTTCGCTCGCTCGCCCTGTCGGCGAGCCACCGCGATCGCTCCGACCTGGGCGATCGCCGAGATCCCGGCGAGCAGCCAGATGAAGTAGCACGTCCCACCACGCGTAGAACACGTAGCTCGCCCCGATCATGAAGAGCTTCCAGGGCAAGGGTTTGGGGTTCAGCAGCCAATGGCCCAGGAACACCAGGGCGAAGAAGATCGCGAAGTCGACGGTAGGGAAGAGCATCGCCGAGCATCCTAATCGGCGCCGGCAGCAACCTCTCGGAGCCGTCGACGCAGGAAGGCACGCTCGGACGCGTTGGTCGCCAGGCCCAACGCTTCGCGGTACGCCTCGCCGGCTTCAGGCAACCGTTCGAGACGGCGAAGTACGTCGCCGCGAGCGGCATGGAACAGGTGGTAGTTCGGCAGCTCGTCGCCGAGCTCGTCCAGGAGCGCCAACGCCGGCGCGGGGCCGTCGGCCATCGAGATCGCGACCGCCCGATTCAGCTCGACCACGGGCGAGGGGGCCGTGGCGCCAAGAGCGCCGTAGAGGCTCGCGATCTGGGGCCAATCGGTGTCCTCGGGGCGGGGCGCACGGGCATGCAGCGCGGCGATCGCCGACTGCAGCTGATACGGGCCCGGTGTGCGAAGAGCGATCGCTCGGTCGAGCACGGCGAGGCCCTCGTCGATCATCACCTGGTCCCAGCGCGCGCGATCCTGCTCCTCCATCAGGACCAGGTCGCCAGCGGGGTCGGTCCGTGCGTCGCGCCGCGAATGGTGCAGCAGCATCAGTGCGAGCAGGCCGAGCACCTCGGGCTGGCGGGGGAGCAGCCGATCGACGATGCGGGTCATCCAGATCGCCTCGTCGCACAGCTCGGCCCGGACGAGGTCGTCGCCCGACGAGGCGCTGTAGCCCTCGTTGAAGATCAGGTAGAGCACCGCGAGGACCCCGCCGAGGCGTTCGATCAACAGCCGGCGAGGCGGCACCCGGTAGGGGATGCCGGACACCGCGATCTTCCTCTTCGCTCGCACCAAGCGCTGGGCGACGGTGGGCTCGGGGACCAGGAACGCGTGCGCGATCTCACGGGTGGACAGCCCGCCCACCGTCCGGAGGGTCAGGGCGATCCGCGACTCCAGCGGGAGCGCCGGATGGCAGCACGTGAAGATCAGTCGCAGGCGGTCGTCGGGGATCTCCGGCATATCCTCACCGATCTCGTCGAGGGCGCGCATCCGGCCGGCGAGCTCGGACTTGGCCCGGCCGGAGGCTTCCCGGCGAAGTCGATCGATGGCGCGATTGCGGGCCGTGGTGGTGATCCATGCCCCGGGGTTGTCGGGGATGCCGTCGGCGGGCCAGCGTTCCATGGCTGTGACGAAGGCGTCCTGCACAGCCTCCTCGGCCAGATCGAAGTCCCCGATCGCGCGGATCAAGGTCGCGACCGCGCGGCCCGACTCCCGTCGGAAGAGGCGGTCGGCGACCTCGTCCGAGCGGTTGCTCACCCTTGCGGCATCTCCGCGGGGTAGCCCATCAGCGGCCTGAGCTCGATCGTGCCGTAGACGGCGCCCGGGCATCTGCCGGCCGCCTCGATGGCCTCGTCGAGGTTCGCGACGTCCAGGAGGTAGTAGCCGCCCAACGTCTCTTTGGTTTCGGCGAACGGCCCGTCCGTCACGACGCGCTCACCGTTCTGGATGCGGACGCATGTGGCCTGATCCACGTCCTCCAACGCATCGCCGGCCTTCATCCAGCCCTTCTCGCCGAGCCAGGTGGAGTAGTCGGACCACTCCTTCATGTTGGCGTTCTGCTCCTCCGCGGTCATCTCGGGGAACGCGTTCATGTCCCCGTAGATCAACAACATGTACTGCATGCCGCCTCCTCCCAATCGGGTCGGGGATCCGCTGTCCCCTCATCTGTCGACGAACGGCGGGTGCCGATCTCGACATCATCCCGCGAACGGCCGGATGGCGAAGGCCATTAGGCTGCCGAGGTGGCCGCCGTCGATCCTCTGGACTTCCTGCGGGCCGATCGTGCGCTCACCGATGCCGAGCGCGAGGTCCGCGATCGCGTTCGCGCGTTCGTCGATGAGCACGTACTGCCGAGCGTCGAGGGCTGGTTCGAACGCGGAGAGTTCCCCCTCGAGCTGGCGCGCGGCTTCGGCGAGCTGGGGATCCTGGGGATGCACCTTGACGGCTACGGATGCCCCGGGGCGAGTCGGCGGTCGAGTACGGCCTCGCCAACCGAGAGGTGGAGTACGGCGACTCAGGGCTCCGCTCGTTCGTCTCGGTACAGGGTTCGCTCGCCATGTTCCCGATCCGCACGTTCGGTTCGGAGGAGCAGCGGCAGGAATGGCTCCCGCGCATGGCGATCGGCGAGGCGATCGGCTGCTTCGCGCTCACCGAGCCCGAGAGCGGTTCGGATCCCTCGAGCATGACCACACAGCCCGCCGAGACGGCAGCGACTGGATCCTCGACGGGCACAAGAAGTGGAACACGAACGGATGGGTCAGCGACGTGGCGATCGTGTGGGCCAAGGACGAGACGGGGGTCATCCGAGGATTCGTCGTGCCGTCGACGACGCCCGGCGTCGAGTTCCGCCAGCTCGACAACGCCTGGTCCTTGCGCGCCGCCGCTCGTTCGGAGCTGTTGCTCCGCGAGGTGCGCCTCCCATCCGACGCCGCCTTGCCGGGGATCGAAGGCATCAAAGGCCCGCTGTCGTGCCTAACGGAGGCGCGGTTCGGCATCGCGTGGGGCACCGTGGGGGCCGGGCGCGCGTGCTTCGAGGCCGCCCTCGACCACGCGAAGTCCCGCGTGCAGTTCGGCAAGCCGATCGGCTCGTTCCAGTTGGTGCAGCGCAAGCTCGTCGACATGGCGATCGACCTGAACGCCGCGTCGCTGCTCGCTCTGCAGCTCGGCCGCCTGAAGGACGATCGCGAGGCAACTTTCGAACAGGTGAGCATGGTCAAGCTCACGAACGCTCGCTCGGCGCTGAGGATCGGCCCGGGAGGCGCGGAGCCTGCTCGGTGCGACCGGCATCACGTTCGATGCCCCGGTGATCCGTCACATGAACAACCTGGAGTCCGTCATCACCTACGAAGGGACCGAGGAGATCCAGACGCTCATCGTCGGTGCCGCGCTGACCGGTCTGCGTGCCTTCGACTGACCGGGCCGGCCCGAGGGGTGTCGGGTAGCCTGGGCCACACACCACACATGGAGCTGATGGAGGTTCGTCGATGTCGCGAGAGTCCGATTGGGCCGTGTTCGAGAAGGCGTGCGAGATCACCGCGTCGGCGGTGCGAGGCACGATGAACGGACAGGACGGCCAGCAGGCAGGATTCGTGGGGGAGGTCTTCCGCGAGATCCACTCGGCGTTGAAGCAGGCTGCCGAGGAGATGCCCGACAAGAACGCGAAGGCCGGGTTCTACGGTCCTGGGCGTGAGATCGCGCATCGAGACCATGCCCACGACCTCGGCGCCCTCCACGACTGGCATGTGCCTGAAACCGAACGCGAACATCGACGACAGCCCCTCGTGCACGTCGGCGTCGGGTCCGATCGTCGTGGGGTCCGCGGTCATGAACGCGCCCACCTGATGGTGCTCCGCGTCGAACTCCGAGGCCACCGCGCGGAGCACGTCGCGCTCCGTGAAGATCCCCACCAGTCGATCGGCCTCCATCACCAGCGCGGATCCCACTTCTGTGGGTGCTCATGGTGGTGGCCGCCTCGGCCACCGTGGTGGCGGGCGTCACGGTGACCAGGTCGGTGCTCATCACCTCTCGAACGGTCGTCATGCTCCCTCCGCGGCCGAGCCTAGTCCCGGCGCGTCTGCGCGGGAAGCCCTCCTCGACTGGTACCGGCCTCGCCGGTCGGCCTATCCCTGGCGAGGGGCCCTGCCGGATCCGTTCGCGGTGCTCGTGAGCGAGATCATGCTGCAGCAGACCCAGGCGGCGCGGGTGATACCCATCTTCGAAGCGTTCATGCAGCGGTTCCCGACGGTGTCGGCCCTGGCCGCTGCGACCCGCGCGGATGTCCTCAGAGCGTGGGCGGGTCTGGGATACAACCGGCGGGCGATCGCGCTGCACGCCGCGGCTTCGACGATCGTCCGTGAGCACGGTTCCCGTATCCCGCAGGATCCGGCGACGCTGCGTTCGCTCCCTGGCGTCGGGGAGTACACGGCCGCGGCGGTGGCGAGCCTGGCGTTCGGTCGCCCGGTGGCCGCCGTGGACACGAACGTCCGCCGCATCTGGGCGCGGGTCGTCCACGCGGCCGAGCCCGACGAGCTGGCCATGGGGACGTCTCGCTCGGATGCGCAGGCCTGGCTGGATACGGCGGACCCCGGGGCCTGGAACCAGGCGCTGATGGATCTGGGACGCGAGGTCTGCCGCCCCTTGCCACGGTGTGAGAGATGTCCCTTGCGCCCGTGGTGTCGCTTCGCATCGGCGGGCCGAAAGGGCCGAGCGTCGGCGCCTCGGCAGCCACCCTTTGCAGGTTCGCTCCGGCAGGTTCGTGGGGCCGTCGTGACGTTCCTGCGGGCAACGCCGTCCCCGACCCTTGCGGCGACGTCCCGTGCCACCGGGCACACCCTGGAGCGGGTCACGGAGGCTGTCGCCGGGTTGGTCCGTGACGGCGTCGTCGACGCGTCACCCGCGGCGCTACGGGGCAGCGGGCGGGGGCGGATCAGACTGAACGGAGACGGTCGGGGCGCTACTCGCCCTTGAGCGCCGGAAGCACATGCTCACCGAACAGCTCCACCGCGCGCGCTGCCGTGTCCAGATCCATCCCGGGGTAGTGCAGTCGCACGACCAGGTCGAACTCTCGTCGGGAGCCATACGCCGCGATCAGCGGGCGCAGGGCATGCGCGACGTCCTCCGGGGATCCGGCGGCGGTGCCGCGGCGGGCGGCGTGCTCGTCGGCCAGCGATGCTTCGAGCGAATCGTGTCCGGGCGTGTCGTGGCCCGCATCCCAAGCGTCGTAGGCGCCGAGCTGGTGCAGGACGCCGGGGCGGGCTCGCTCCCACGCGCTCGCACCGTCGTCCGCGACGAACGCGTTCGCCATGAGCACGAGGTGCAGTTCCGTGGGATCGCGGCCGGCTTCCCGAGCTCCTTCCTCCATGAGCGTCAGTGCGCGATGCGCATCGTCGTCGGCGTCGGTGATGTGCCCATCTCCCAGCACCCCCGCGCGGCGCCGGGAGGCCTCGGCGTACCCACCGAGCAGGATCGGGGGCCCACCTTCCTGCGCCGGTGGGGGCGTGACGCGCACGCGGTCGTAGGAGTAGACGGCGCCGTCGTAGGAGAACCGCTCGCCAGTCCACGCGCGCCGCAGGATCTCGACGGTGTCGATGGTGCGGGGGAGCCGTTCGGCGAACGGCACGCCGAACATCCTGAATTCCTCCTCGCGCCAGCCGAGGCCCAACCCGAGCGTCAGCCTTCCGCCCGAGAGTTGATCGAGCACCGCGGCGTCCTCGGCCAGCCGGATGGGATCGTGGAGGGGCGCCAGGATCAACGCGGTGCCCAGCCGGATGCGGGTGGTGGCCTCCGCGATGGCCGCAAGCATCACCGAGAGCGAGGGCAGGTAGCCGTCCGAGGAACCGTGGTGCTCGCTGACCCACGCCGAGTCGAACCCCAGGGCTTCGGCGAGGCGCACCAGCTCCAGCGTCTCGCGGTACTCCTGGGCGAACGAGCGAGACGAATCAGGTGGCACCTGCCCCGTGAACAGCCCGATCCCCACCCGGACCACCATCGGAGCACCGTAGCACCCGATCTCTTGACGGCCGGCCTGGCCCCGCGCTACCTTCCCTGGTGTGAATGAGAGCGATTCTCGGAATCCTTCTTGGAACCTTCAACGCTCGCGGCTCCGCACCACGTGCCGCTTCGTGGTGGCCGTCATCGCGGCCGGAGCCCTGGCTGTGGGCTGTGGTTCGCGGGAGGCCGTGGTCCCCGGTGGTGGAGGCCGGCCGATGAACGGCACCATCGGCGTGGTCGCGGCGTTCTATCCGCTGGCGGAAGCCGCGGAACGCGTGGGTGGCGAGGCGGTGTCCGTCACGAACCTCACGCCTCCGGGGGTGGAACCACACGACCTGGAACTGACACCCGAGGACCTCGTCGCGATCGCCGAGGCCGATGTCGTGGTGATTGCCGGCGGAGGATTCCAGCCGGCGATCGAGGAGGCCGTGGAGGCCGAGGCGACCGGCATCGTCCTCGACGCGCTGGACGGGGTCGAGCTCCTCCCCGCTGCGCCCGGCGAGGATCTCGGCGATGCGGAGAACGCGAGCGATCCCCACGTGTGGCTGGATCCGACGATCTTCGCGGACATCACCGACGCAGTGGCGGCCGCCGTCATCTCCAGCGGAGGGGACCCCGAACAGGTGCGCGCCGCCACCGAGGACTTCGGCCGGGAGCTGGCGGCGCTCGACGAGGAGCTCGCCGGTGGGCTCGCCGAGTGCGACTCCAGGCTCTTGATCACGAACCACGCCGCCTTCGGCTACCTCGCGGCTCGGTACCACCTCGAGCAGGAGTCGATCTCGGCGATGTCGCCCGAGTCCGAACCCGATCCCGACCGGCTCGCCGATCTCACGAGGCGTGTGGAGGAAGCCGGTGTCACCACGATCTTCACGGAAGCGCTGGTTTCGCCCGCGGTGGCGGAGACCCTGGCGTCGGAGGCGGGTGTGGGCACCGCCGTGCTGGACCCGATCGAAGGTCTCACGCCGGAACAGCTCAGCGCGGGCGAGGACTACGCTGCCGTGATGCGTGCCAACCTCAGGACGTTGCGTGATGGTCTCGGGTGCCGCTAGCGCGCCGGCGTCCGGGACCGGGTCCCTGGGCGCCTCGGCCTTGATCGACGCGATCGGCATCGTCGTTCCGGTACGCACGTGACATGGTGCTCGAGGACGTCGACCTCACCGTTCGTCAGGGCGAGTTCGTGGCGCTCGTGGGACCGAACGGTTCGGGCAAGTCGACACTGCTGCGCACCCTGCTCGGATCGCTGCGTCCGGAGTCCGGCAGCGTGCAGCTGTTCGGCGGGCCACCGTCACGACTCCGGGAGCGCGGGAGGCTGGGCTACGTGCCCCAGCGCCCGGCGCTCGCGTCGGAGCTGCCCGCGACCGTGTGGGAGATCGTGGCGGCGGGGCGGCTCGCCGAGGGAAGGTGGTGGCGGATCGCAGGCCGTGACGACCGCCGCGCCGTGCAGCACGCGATCGATTCGGTCGGGCTCACCGATCTCGCATCGACGCCGGTGAACGAGCTGTCGGGTGGTCAGCAACAGCGCGCGTTCATCGCGCGGGCGTTCGCCACCGAGCCGAAGCTCCTGATCCTGGATGAGCCGATCGCCGGGGTCGACGCGGAATCGCAGAGGCGGTTCCGTGACGCGCTCGTGCACCTCAAGGCAGAGCACGGCGCGGGGGTGCTGCTCGTCTCGCACGAGCTGTCCGCCGTCGCCGACGACGTCGATCGCGTCGTCGTACTTCGGAACCGGGTGCTCTTCGACGGCTCCCCGGCCGAGCTCGCGGCGTCGGGAGTGAGCCTGGGGATCCACCCCGAAGACCTGCCGTTGTGGCTGGAGGGCCTGCGATGACGTTGCCCTATCCGTTCGAGCTGGGGTTCATGCAGCGTGCGTTGCTGGCCTGCCTCGCCGTCGGGATCTTCGCACCCATGATCGGCACGTTCCTGGTTCAGAAGCGCCTCTCTCTGATCGGCGACGGGATCGGCCACGTCGCGTTCGCCGGCGTGGGCGCGGGGCTGCTCGCCGGGTTCGCGCCGCTGTGGTGCGCGCTCGCGTTCGCGGTCGTCGGGGCGCTGTCGATCGAATGGTTCCGGTCGCGACGGGGCACGTCGGGCGATATCGCGCTTGCGATCATCTTCTATTCCGGCCTCGCGCTCGGGGTCGTCCTGATCAGTCTCGGCGGCGGGTTGAACGCCGACGTGCTGACCTACCTGTTCGGTCAACCGCTCACCGTGACCGAGCCCGAGGTCGCGACCATCGTCGCGTTGGGTGTGGGGGTGGCCGTCTTGGTGCTGATCGTGCGCCGAGCGATGTTCTCCGTGGTCACCGACGAGGACTGGTCGAACGTGGCGGGCCTGCCCGTTCGGGGACTCAACGTGCTGCTGGCGGTCCTCACCGCGGTCGTGGTCGTCGCCGCGATGCAGATCGTGGGGATCCTGCTCGTCGCTGCCCTGATGGTGCTGCCGGTCGCGAGCGCCCAACTGCTGGCCCGCTCTTTCCGGGCGACGTTCTGGATCGCGGTGTCGATCGGGGCGGTGGCGTCGGTCGCGGGGTTGGCGCTATCACGCGTGTGGGGATCGGCGTCAGGAGGCACGATCGTGCTGTTCGCGGCCGTGATCTTCGCGGTATCGGCGGCCCTGGTGCGCCTGCGCCCGCGGCTCGCGCGGGAGGCCACCATATGATGCCGGCGATGCCCAACGATCTGCACGAGACGGTCCAGACACGCCTTCGCAGGGTGGGACAGCGGTACACGCCGAAGCGGCGAGCCCTGGTCGATTCGCTGGGTTCGGCACGCACGCCGCTGTCGATCGGCGACGTGTTGGCGGCGAGCACCGGGCTGCCGCAGAGCTCGGCCTATCGCAACCTCGCGGTGTTGGAGCAGGCGGGCGTCGTGCGACGCGTGGTCACCGAAGAGGGATACGCGCGATTCGAGCTGACCGAGGATCTCACCGAGCATCACCACCACCTGATCTGCTCGCGCTGTGGCCGTGTGGAGGACGTGCGGGTGCCCGACGACGTGGAGACGACGATCGACAGGACGCTGGACCGCGTTGCGCGCAGGACGGGGTTCGCCAAGGTCAGTCA
The DNA here is from genome assembly GCA_963758715.1 of uncultured Actinomycetes bacterium. Lineage (GTDB taxonomy): Bacteria > Actinomycetota > UBA4738 > UBA4738 > HRBIN12 > JAOUEA01. Next base: position 33,104 of record CAVWWK010000002.1, on the reverse strand, counting down.
CCGCTTGGACCTGATCGGCACCTGCAGGAACTGTGCTTGATCGCCCGGGTTGTCGTTCCACTCGGGGTCGTGTTCCCTATCTCGCCATGACCCCCCGGCGTTCGTTCGTCCCTGCCCTCCTGCTTGCCGTCGCGGCAGCGGCGCTGTGGATACCTTCGCCTCAACCCGCGAGTGCCCAGGGCACGGACCAAGACCTGGAACAGTTGGCCTGCTCCATCCCGCACGAGCAGCTCCTCCGCACGTGGAGGGGGTGGCGGCCCGATCGTGGGGCCCAGATCGCCTTCATCCCCAAGGAGCCGAACATCGTCGGCTCGGGTCTTCCCCACGTCGGCCCGTGGGACTACATCCAGACCGTTCCGATGTTCTGGTACGGTCCGGGCTTCGTCCCGGCCCGGGGGAACGTGTCGCGGCCCGTCACCACCGCAGACATCGCACCGACAACAGCCGACCTGCTGAAGTTCGACGGCTTCACGGCACCCGACGGCAAGACCATGATCGAAGCGCTGCTTCCCGCCGACGATCGGCGGATCCCGAAGCTCGTGGTGACCATGGTGTGGGATGCAGGCGGGATGAACGTGCTCCAGGCACACCCGGACGCCTGGCCGTACCTGCGCTCGCTGATCCCGAAGGGCACCTTCTACACCGACGCGACCGTGGGATCCTCACCCACGTCGACCGCGCAGATCCACGCCACGATGGGAACGGGTGCGTTCCCGAGCCACCACGGGATCGTGGGCCACAACATGCTCGTCGCGAACACGATCACGGCACCGTGGAACCAGGGCCCATCCTTCCTGATCGAGCCGACGCTGGCCGATGTCTACGACCGGGCGCTGGACAACGAGCCGGTTGTCGGGCTGGTCGGCACCGTGGACATCCACTTCGGCATGATGGGTCACGGCTCGTTCTTCACCGGCGGGGACCGCGACATCGCGCTCACGCGCTCGGTCGTGGGCGGCGAGACGCTGACCGACGAGGGGTTCGAGTGGAACCTGCCCGAAAGGGAGGCCGCCTACTACCGGCTGCCGGGCTACGCGAACGACGTGCCCGGCTTCGAGGACGACGTGAAGGCCACGGACCGGGCCGACGGGAAGCTCGACGGGAACTGGCGCGACAACGACATCGCCGAGTTGCTCGAGGGGTTCGACACGCCGGCGCGGACCCCCTACCAGCAGCGTGTGGTCGAAGAGGTCGCGACGCGCGAAGGCTTCGGAGCCGACGACGTCGCCGACCTGCTCTTCCTCAACTTCAAGGAGATCGACTTCGTCAGTCACGTCTGGTCGATGAACAGCCCCGAGATGAACGACGCGATGGTGGCGCAGGACCAGGCCTTGAAACGGATGGTGACCTATCTCAACCGTCAGGTTGGCGAGGGCGAGTGGGCCATGCTCATCACGGCCGACCACGCATCCATGCCCGATCCGGCCGTCAGCGGTGGTTACCAGATCTCCACGGGGCCGATGCAGATCGCGATCAACGAGCGGTTCGACGCCGACGGCGACGACACGCCGATCGTCGACCTGATGCAGCCGACGCAGGCATTCCTGAACCTGGACGAGCTGGCGGAGAACGGATCCGACGTCGCCGACGTCGCCAGGTACATGATGACGTTCACGCAGGCGCAGACCGCGGGCGGAGGTGTGGAGCCGAACCCCGGGCAGGAGAACGACACCGTCATGGCCGCGGCATTCCCCTCCGCATCGATGCTCGTACTCCCCTGTCTGCCGGAAGCCCGCGAGTAGGGTGAAGCCTGTCTCCGGATCGCAGGGAGAGAGATCCCGCCCATGACCGCCATCGACACCGCGCGAGCTTCCGAAGCGCCCGCCGCACCCCCCGCTTCCCGCGGCGGCATCCTGGGCTCGTGGTGGGTCATCGGCGGCTTCGCGCTGCTGTTGCTGGTGATCCTCGCCTGGAAGTTCATCGCCGACCCGAGCCTGTCGGCACCGACCCGCGACCCCGCCTGGTACACGTGGCGCGCACAGGTGGTGCTCGACACCGACCCGGTGCGCGTCGCCGAAGAATGGGGCCCGGATGGCCTCTTCGCCGGGGGCTACCGCGTGTCGGTCCCGGTCGCAGGCGCGCTGCTCCAGCGAGTGGTCGGCATCGATCGCTATTCGTTCAGCGCCTTCCTGATGTTGGGCATCCCGATCCTGACGGGCCTCGCGCTCGGAGCGGCGTTCTTCCGGAGCCGGCGCGATCCGCTCGTGGTGCTGACCACGCTGCTCGCGACCGTCGCGCTGTTCCTCACGACGCCGTACGTGGGCTACCTCGACAACATCATGGTGCTGTTCCTGTTGTCCCTGATGGTCCCGTTCGTCCACGAGGCTCGCACGTCGTGGGGGGCGAGGACGGCGTTGTTCCTGATCGGGATCGCGGCTGCGTTCACCCACCCGACCACATGCGTGATCTTCGGCGCGGTGCTGATGGCGGTCTTCGGGTTCCATTTCCTGACGAGCAGGTTCTCCCTCGGATCGGCGCTCAAGGCAGACGGCCCGATGCTGATGTCGGTCGGGTTCGGCATGGTCGCGGGCCTGGCGTGTTGGGTGGTCGGGATCTGGGGAAAGCCCGCGAGCCTTGCCGAAGCGGCCCTCCCCCCGCCGTACACGGCCGACTTCTTCGCGGACCGACTGATGCAATGGGTGGGCTCGTTGCAACCGATCGTCATCGTGCCGTTCATCGTGATCGCGGTCGCGTCGACGATCTTGCTGTCACGCACCACCCGACAGCCGGCTCGCACCGAGGACCAGGTCTCGATGTGGTGGCTGGTCGCGTTCGTGGGGGCCGCGTCGGTCCTGACCGGAGCGGCGATCCCTTACTACCGCTTCATGAACGCCTCGGCCGCCCCGATGGCGTTGGTGGGGCTCGGGGCCTTCGTCACGATCCGCTGGTTCGCCTCTGACCGCTCACCGACGAGGGTCGCGGTCTGGGCGGGAGCCGGACTCGTCGGGTGGGCGGTGATCGCCTACGTCTTGAAGGACACGCTGTCGGAGAACGCGCCGGTGTGGGTTTTCGCGCTCGTGGCGCTGATCGGTGTGCTCGTGGTGGTCCGAGGGCTCAGCCCCGGCTCGATCCCCCGCTTCGCCGCGGCCGGGCTCGCCGGGCTGCTCGTGTTCGGGTCGCTCGGCTGGTTGCTCCTGGACGGCGTGCAGCACCGTTGGGTCAGCGAGACCAACCAGTGGGCCGAACAGGGTGTGCGAACCTCCCTGGCCGCCGTCAACGAGGTCGTCGAGGCGGCCGGGGAACGCGCCAACGTGCTCGTCGTCAACTTCGACGACGCGGACCAGGAGTTCGACACGAACGTCGGGTACGGATGGGCGAAGACCTACTCGAACGTGTTCCGCACCGGGCTGCCCGGCGAGGCGATCGAGCGTTCCACGACCTACTTCGGCTCGCTCGACAACTTCCTGGCCGGAGAGCCGACGACCTCCAGCGCGCCCGAAGGAAGCGAAGGGTACGACGACGCTTCCATCGCGCACTGGTGCGAGACGTTCGGCGGTCCCGACGACGTGTGCGACCCCGACGGCAAGAAGCCCGACGACTTCCTCCCGCGCCTGCAGCGGTATCCGGAGGCGCCGATCGTCTTCTACCTCCCGGCGTACAACGCGCGGTCGCTGTGCAACGGCATCGAAGGATGCGAGGACGCCGACAAGGAGCAGGCGCTCGAGGCGGCGACCTCCCAGGGAGTCGAGGTAGGCCCCGGTGTCTACGTGATCGAGGGCGACGGTCTGTGGAGCCCGCCTGCCGACGTCGTGGAGCGGGCACAGGCCGCGGCCACGCTGGAGGCCGAGAAGTTCCAGAACCACCCGAGCGCCCTCGAGAACCTCCCGCAGAACCTCCTGGTCGTGGCGATCCTCGCGTTCCTCCTGATCGTGCCTGGCTGGCTCGGCGCCTCGTGGTTCGAGCTCCGAACCACGCCGGATCGCATCGGCCTGATCCCGGGGATGTCGGCCGTGCTGTTGATGCTCTCGGGCATCGCGGTGATCGCGGTCTGGCGTGGACCGATGAGCACATCGAAGGGGTGGACGGTCGTGGCGGCGGCCGTGGGGTTGGGGGCGGCGCTCCGCGTAGGCGAGCGTTGGCTTCGCAAGCCTCTCGACGCGTTCGGCGGCTTCTTCAACGGGCTCTTCGGCGTCTTCGCCAACCGCGACTTCGCCGTCCTGATGGGCGTGCAGTTCATGGTTCAGGCGGGCCAGGGCGTGATCCAGGGGGCGATCGGCAAGTCCATCGCGTTCGGCGGCAAGGAAGGCTTCGATATCCAGAACGTGCCGTCGGCCGACTACCTGCTGAAGGTCGTGCTTGCGCTGTACGTGCCCTACACGCTGCTCTCGCCGTTCATCGGGGTCTTCATCGACCGATTCGCCCGTCGGCGTGTGGTGTGGTGGACGAACATGATCACCTCGGCGGTCGTCGTCGTGATCGCCGTGGCCGTGCTCGTCCCTCTCGGTGATGGAACGAGCGAAGGTGAAGCCGCCGCCACGATCGGATTGATCCTCGCGCTGCTGGCCGCGCAGGCCGTCGTGCGCGTGATCTTGGCCGTGAAGTCGGCCGCGATCCCCGACGTGTTGTCGGGCAAGGACCTGCTCCAGGGCAATGCGCTCTCTCAGGCCGGCGGCGCGGTCTTCCAGATCCTCGGGATCGCATTCGCGCTCGGTGCCGGAGCTGTCCTGCCGGCATGGCTCGTCGTCATCGGTGGCGCAGTGGTGCTCGTGATCGCCGCCCTCGTCGCCAAGCAGATGCGCCACGTGGAATCGGCGCCGCACGAGACGACGTTCGGCCGCGAGGCGAGCCGCGTCATCCACAACATGGTCGCCGGCGTCAAGGAGATCGTGTCCCGGCCCGCCGCCGCACTTGGCCTGTCCTCGTTCCAGATGCTTCGCTACCAATTCTGGGGCTTCGGGTTGTTCGTGTTCGCCCTGTACGCGAAGAACCTCGTGGAAGGCGGGGGAGATCAGGCCGACACTTTGGCGTTGATCCTGTCGGGTGTGGGCGGTCTGTTCGGTGGCGCGCTCGGCCTGATCCTGGCCCAGAAGCTGAAGGACCGGATACCGCCCATCCGGTTGCTGCTCGCCTCGATGGCGCTGCTCGGCGCGGGCACGGTTGTCTTCGGCGCCAGTGTCTCGGTCGTCGGCTTCGCGGGGATGTTGTTCGTCGGCTTCTTCTCGTTCTTCATGGGCAAGATCTCGGCCGACACGATCACGCAGCAGGCCATGCCCGACGACTTCCGTGGCCGCGCGTTCGCGCTGTTCGACATCGCGTACAACGTCGGGTTCATCGTGCCGGCCCTGATCCTGTCGTTCGTCTGGGTGGAGAACAGCGTTCCCCGCACACGGCTGATCCTGGTGGGGTCGGGGATCGTGTTCCTCATCTTGACGGCGCTGGTGGCCGCATGGGCGAGGAAGATCCGCGACCAGTTCGCCCCGCAGGACGACCTCATCGAGGTCGAGGGCGAGCCCATGGTCCCCACCAGCAGCTAGCGCTCGGCAGTCGCCGGGCCGATCAGCGCTCGGCGATCGCGCGCTCGAAGTCTGGCCTCGGGCGCGCCGCCTAGGCCGATCAGCGCTCGGCGATCGCGCGCTCGAAGTCTGGGAAGTAGGTGCCGATCTGGCTGACGTCGAAGGATGCCAGGATCTGCTCCTTGGGCTCTCTGGCCAGAAGGAATCCGAAGCAGGCCTCCACGAACGCCTCGGGCGAGCCATAGCCCTTGCCCAGTCGTTCCCAGTCGGCGCCGGACAGGGTCACGACGTGATGGCTCGTCGAGTCGTCCTCGAGCACCAGCACCGTGAACCTGGACATGAATTGCTCGACATCGTCGCGGGACACTTCGATCTTGGATGTGTTCGCGGGCTCGGGCATGTCGGCGGGAATCGTACGCTCTGTCGGCACTCGAGCCAAAGGATCCCACGTGCCCGATCTGCAGACCGCCGACGCGACGCTCCACTACGAGGTCGAGGGCTCCGGGGATCCGATCACCGTCTTCGCGCATGGCCTGACCAACTCCTGCATGGAGCTGGCGGCCTTCACCCCGTTCGCACCGGGCACGAAGGTCCGGTTCTGCTTCCGCGGTCACGGCCATTCGAGCCTGCCCGCACGGGGAAGCTACCGTTTCGCAGACTTCTCGCGAGATCTCGATGAGGTTGCGCGTGCGACGGGCGCCAGGAACGTCGTCGGCACGTCCCTGGGCGCCGGCGCCGTGGTGAATCTGCTCGGTGCGCAGCCCGCTCGATTCGAGCGCGTCGTGCTGCTGTTGCCCGCTGCTCTCGACGCGCCGATCGGCGATCATTCACTTTTCGATCGCACCGCCGACCTGCTCGAATCGTTGCCGCGCGATGCGGCGATCGAGGCGATCCTCAGTGAGTCCGGCCGCGCGCGGAACTACGCCGCGAACCCCCATCTCCGGGAGTTCGACCTGATGCTGTGGCAGGACATGAACCCGAAAGGGGTGGCCCGCGCCATCCGCGAGGTGACGCGCGACGTCGCCATCGACGATCGTGACCGGCTGCGCGAGGTCACGGCACCGGTGATGGTCATCAGCCGCGAAGGTGATGCGATCCATCCGGCAGAGGTCGGCCGGACCCTCGCCGGCATCATGCCGAACGCCGAGCTGGTGGTGCTCGAGTCCGAGGAGGACCTCATGACCTCGATACCCCAGCTCGTGGAGCGGGTCAGTCGGTTCCTTGCGGCCGGGACGTCGCGGTGAGCGAGGTTCGTCGCACAGATCGCCGGGCCACCGATCGCCGGGGGGAACTGATTGGCGCCGCGCTCTGCGCGCTCATGGCCGTGCTGTTCTCGTTCGTCGTGATCTTCGGCAAGCAGGTGCAGGCGGGCCGCCTTCCGTTCATGTTCCTCGCGATCCGATTCGCCGGACAGTCGCTGTTGCTCGTTCTGCTCTTGGCCGCCACGCAACGCCCGCTGTTGCCCGCCCGGGGTGAGCGGATGCCGCTCGTGCTGGCGGGGACGCTGGGCTACGGGACGGAATCGGCGTTCTACTTCACTGCGCTGAACCACGGGAGCGCCGCCTCCGTCACGCTCCTCTTCTACACGTACCCGGTCTGGGTGATGCTCGCGACGATGGCGCTGGACCGGAAGGCGCCGCCGTCCGGGTTGTTCGTCGCGCTCGGCCTCGCGCTGGCCGGCAGCGCGCTCGTCGTGCTGGGTGGCGGCGGCGCCGACATCGAGACGGTCGGCATCGTGCTCGCGATCTGCACTTCGTTGGCGTACTCCGCGTACCTGATCGCCACCGACCGCACCGTCAAGACGACCGATCCGCTCACCGCGGCTGCGTGGCTCGGGATGGGGGCGGCCACGTCGAACGTCGTGTACGCGGTGGCGTTCGGCGCGGTCCTTGCCCCCGCCGCCGGCTCGTGGTGGAGACTCGCTGCGATGGCGCTGTTCTCCGCAGGCGCCTTCGCCGCGATGCTGGCCGGTCTGCAGAGGGTGGGTGCGATCCGAAACGCGATCATCGGTGTGCTCGAGCCCCTCACGGTCGCGGTCCTCGCCGCGGTGTTCCTGGACGAGCGGCTGACCGCCCCGGTCGTGGTCGGCGGCGTGCTCATCCTCGGCGGGGCGGTGATCGCGAGCTTGGTCCGCACGACCACCACCGCGGAGCCGAACGTGTGATACTCGGGCGCCGCCGGGCCGACCGGTGCTGCGCTAGCGTGGTGGCATGACCGACGATCTGTACTCGCGCGACGCCTACCTGACCACCTGCGAAGCGACCGTCACCGCGGTGAACGACGACGGAGTCGCGCTGGACCGCACCGTGTTCTATGCACGGGGCGGAGGGCAGCCCGGCGACACCGGCGTCCTGCGGTGGGACGGCGGCGAGGCGGAGGTCACGGATACGTCCAAGTCGCGCGAGACCGGTGAGATCATCCACGCGTTTGACGGAGACGCGCCGCCCGTCGGGGCGAGCGTCACCGCCGCGATCGACTGGGAGCGGCGACATCGGATGATGCGAACCCACACGGCGCTGCACGCGCTGAGCGGGGTGGTCTTCACCGACTACGGCGCGAAGGTGACCGGCGGCAACATGAACGACCAGGGCTCGGCTCGCATGGATTTCGAGCTCGACTCGATCAGCCAGGAGTTCGGCCGCGAGGTCGAGGAGAAGCTCAACGCGCGGCTGGCAGAAGACGTACGGGTGCACGTGCTGGAGCTACCTAGGGCGGAGGCGCTCGCCGACGCGGACCTGATCCGAACGAAGGTCTCACTCATCCCCGACTCGGTCGACCCGATCCGCGTGATCGACATCGAAGGGATCGACAAGCAGGCCGACGGCGGAACCCACGTCCGCTCGACCGGCGAGGTCGGCCGCGTCCGGGTCGTCAAGACCGAATCCAAGGGAAGGGCGAACAAGCGCATGCGGATCGAGCTCGAAGACTGAGCGAGACTACCCTCCGAACAGTCCGGCGATGGCCACGACCAACAGGCATGCCGTGGCACCGCCCGCCGTCAGCATCAGCCGCAGCTGCTTCGGGATGGGTGAATCACCGAACGCGAAGTACAGCAGGGGTCCGAGGAACGGCACCAGGATCACCACCGCCATCCACCTCGCGCGCGTTGAGATCGGGACGGATTCCTGGCGGATCAGGTCCCACAAGGCGATCGTGAGCCATGCCGCGTACAGGAATCCGGGGAGAGCGTAGCCGTAGAGGCCGATCAACAAGCTCCACCACGACGTGGCGAGCGGCAGTCCGAACACGGTCAGCTCCTTCCCGACGGTGACAGGCACCCCGTCGATGCTGCTCACCGGGCGGATCCGGTAGCGCTCCGGCACGTTCTGCTCCGGGATCGCGGGGACGGCCGGCGCGGTCTTCGGGTCGTCCATGGTCGGCTGGGGTGGGGGTTCCGGCTGCGTGCGCCAGTCACCGTGAGGGAACTCGCCGTCGAGCGTGTCCAAGAAGCGTGTCCCCAGGTTCACGGTCGGCGACGGGTCCCCGCCACCGATCCGGGCGCCGAACGACCCGCATCCACGCAGCAGCTCGATCGCGGGCGGCGCGCTCGTGTGGAACGCGTTCTGGCCGAAGCAGTCGCCGCCTGCGGCCGGCGCTCCCAGCGCCAGATCGGCCCGGCCCGACCCGGTCACCAGGTTCGCTCGCACCTGGTTGTCACGTGTAACCCATAGGCTTTCATCGAGATTCGGCAACACGGCGATGCCGTAGCTGTCGTGGTTCTCGACGAGGTTGCCGATCACCTGGTTGGACTCGCCACCTGCGATCAAGATGCCGGTGCCGAACGTCGGGTACTGGAGGTCGTTCGCGTCGGCGGTCGTTGCGTTGTTGTCGTGCACGAAGTTGCCCGCGATCAGGGCACCTCGCTGGGGCGCGAGGCGCTCGGAGTCCAGCGAGTTCGGCACGATGCCGCTCACGTTGGACCGCCATTCGCTGTTGACGATCGCGAGATCGCCCGCCGGCGTTCGTGCCGCTGTATCCCAGCGCGTTGTGCTCCGCCAGCACGTCGGTGATCACCGCGTGACACGGCTGGCACTGTCCGATGTAGAAGCCGGAGTCGGGTGATCCGCTCGCGTACGAATGGTCGAACTGCCCCCAGTCCGACGCCAGCGCGAAGATCCCGTAGTCCCCGTTGTTGGAGGCCGTGAGGTAGGACCCGCGATACCCGTGCACGCTCGTCCACTGGAATCCGTTCAGCGTGTGATTGCGCGACGTCAGGTTCTCCACGACCACCCCGTCGGCTTCGATCACATTGATCCCGATCGTCCGTTCGAAGCCGCCGTCGACGATCGTGCGGTTGCGGTCGATGCCTCGGATCGTCACGTAGGGCGTCCGGACGACGACCGCTTCCTCGTAGATGCCCGGCGACACCAGCACCAGCCCGCCCGGTTCCGCGGCGTCAACTCCACCTTGGATCGTCGACTCGTCCTGGGGAACACGGATCGTCTCGCCGAAGCCGCCCGGCACGGGCTCGCGACCGGGCCCGACCTCCTGCGCCTTCGCCAACCCGGGCGCCAACCCGGGCGCCAGCACGATCGCGAGCGCCCCGGCGAACACGAGGGTGAGGCGGCGACGGCGTGGCATCGCGCCGCACCCTAGCACCGGCTCGTCTCCTCGAGGCCCAGGGCGGTAGGCTCGCAACTCATGGCCCCCGAGCGACTCTCCAGCCTGGATGCGAGCTTCCTGTACATGGAGCGCCCCAACATGCACATGCACGTCGCGGGGGTCTCCTTCATGGATCCTCGTCCCGACGGCCCGCTGACCTACGACGATGTGCAGCGCGTGGTCGAGGCGCGCTTGCATCTGGCCCCGCGACTCCGTCAGCGTGTGCTACGGGTGCCGGGAGACCTCGCCCGTCCGCTGTGGGTCGATGATGTGCACTTCGATCTCGACTTCCACCTTCGGCGGTCGGCGGTTCCGAGCCCCGGCGGCAGGTTCCAGCTCGAGCGCTCGGTGGGACGCGTCCTCTCCCGCCCCCTCGACCCGTCGAAGCCGCTCTGGGAGCTCTACGTCTTCGAAGGGCTCGCGCACCACCGCACGGCCGTCCTGCTGAAGATGCATCATGCCCTCGCGGACGGCATCTCCGGCATGTTGATCGCGTCCGCGCTCTTCGACCTGTCGCCGGACGCCGGCTTGGGGATGCCGCCGAAGGAACCGTGGGTCCCGGAGCAGTCGCCGGATCGTCAGGAGCTGATCCGCGACGCGCTCCAAGACATGGTCCTGCACCCGCTCGAGGCTCTGGGCCAGGCGGTGGGAGCTCCGAAGCGAACGCTGTCGGACATCTCGGAGACTTGGGCGGGTGTGCGCGACGTGATCGGCATGGGAGCGCCGCCCGCGGGACCGTTCGACACCGACATCGGTCCCGCCCGCAGGTTCGCGATCGCCGAGAGCCCGTTCGAGCGTCTCCGCGATGTGAAGGACGCGCTCGGCGGCACGATCAACGACGTGGTGCTTGCGTCGGTGGCGGGCGGCCTCCACGAGCTGTTGGAAGCACGAGGGGAATCGACGAAGGGTCGCACGCTTCGCGTGATGGTCCCCGTATCCGTGCGCTCCAAGGCCGAGCAGGGTGACGTCGGGAACCGGGTTGCGCCGGCGTTCGTCGACGTTCCCGTCGGTGCGGTGTCCCCGCGCACGCGGCTTCGTCGTGTGCGATCGGCCACCGCACAGCTCAAGGAATCCTCCATGGCGGTGAGCGCCGACTCCATCATCGGGCTCGGTGCCTACTCGCCCCCCGCCCTGCACGCGATGGCTGCGCGACTGGTCTCGAGAGGCCGGTGGTTCAACCTCGTGGTCTCGAACGTGCCTGCGCCGCAGGTGCCGCTCTACCTCGCGGGTGCCCCGCTCGTTGCGAACTATCCCGCGATGCCGCTGGGCGAGAAGTGCGGCCTCTCGATCGCGTGCACCAGCCTGGCGGGCACGATGGCCTTCGGGCTGACCGGAGACTGGGACTCGACACCCGACATCGAGGTGCTGGCGCGCGGGATCGAGACCTCGATCGACGAGCTCGAGAAGGCTGCCGCGGCCGCGGTCCGGCCGCGCCGCCGGCCGCGGACCTCAGCCGATCGTCCCGGCGTGCCAGTCGGCAACCTCTGCGAGCCACCGACCGGGTGCTTCCATCTGCGGCAGGTGCCCCACGTCCGGCAGGAACCTCCCACGCCAGCGCGGGTGGTCCCGCAGGGCTGCTTCGGCGAACGCCGCCGGCACCAACCGATCCCTACGCCCGTGGACCACGAGCACCGGGCACGAGATCACGTCCATTGCACGAGCCGCGATGTCTGATCGTTGTCCTAGGCGCCGCAGGGAGCGCCATGCTCCCATGAACGCCGACGTCACCTCGGGATCGTGGGCACGCTCGGCCACCAGCTCGACGCTCATCCGGACGACCTCGGGGGGCAGCTCGCTCGGGTGGGCGACGCACATGCGGAAGCCCATGCGCACGAGCCGATCAGGCTTCAGGTAGCGAAGTCGGGCGTCGACCACCCGAGGACCCAGGATGGGCAGCTCGTACGCGGCGAACCCGGTCACGACCAGGGGATGCGGGAACCCTCCCCTGGCCCAGGGATAGACGGATCCGGTCAGCACCAACCCCGCCACCAGCTCGGGCTCCACCGCCGCCTGCAGCATCACGGTCGCGCCGCCCATCGAGTTCCCGGCCAGCACGATCGATCCCGACGCCTTCTCCTTCAGGAAGCGGGACAAGACGCGGCGTTGATCCATGAGCCCCGTGCCACGTCCGGCTACGGGTGAGCGCCCGAATCCCGGGAGGTCCAGCGCGAGTACCCGCCCCATGCCGGCCAGGCCGCGGCCCACCTGCGCCCAGTTCAGGCTGGAGCCGCCCAGCCCGTGCACGAGGACGAACGTCGCGGTCGAGGGGCCTTCCCACTCCAGGAACGAGACCGGTCCCTCCAGGTCGACCTGTTGGCGAGCCGGCAAGCCAGATTCCATATCGGTCAGGCTAACGTCCCATCGGCCTTCGGAGGATCGTGCCCGTTCGGGAAGGTTCTGAGGCCCAGGAACGTTTGAACCGGAAGGAAAACGGAAGGATCGGTGTGTGGGAGCGGTCTCTTCACAGGACCTTCACAGGTCGCGAGCTTTACAAACACAGACGGGACCCCTTACCATGCAGTTGAGCGGCTGCCAAGGCGTTTTTTCCGCGCGCCCATCCCCGGTGGCCGTGGCATCGAACGACCAGAGGAACCCGAGTTCCCGAGGACCTGTGACGTCGCCCCATGCGACTGACGGCCTCGAGGAGGAGAGTGATACGAAGTGCCGGAGCCTGCGCGTCCCCTAGGGACCGACGACGCCGACGATCTGCGCCTTTATCTGGAGGCGGCTGCTCGCGAGCCTCTCCTGACCAAGGAGGAAGAGGTCGAGCTCGCGATGACCATCGAGGCGGGCAAGGAGGGCGAGGAGCGCCTCCGCGCCGGCCGTCTGCGCTCGGAGAAGTCCATCGCCAAGGCACGCCGAGAGGTCCGTGAGGCCGAGGCTGCCCGCCAGCGGTTCATCATGGCCAACCTTCGACTGGTGGTCTCCGTGGCCCGCAAGTACCAGGGCCAGGGCCTGCCGCTGCTCGATCTGATCCAGGAAGGGAACATCGGCCTCATGCGCGCGGTCGAGTTGTTCGACTGGCGGCGCGGGTTCAAGTTCTCCACGTACGCCACGTGGTGGATCCGCCAGGGCATCACGCGCGCCATCGCCGATCGTTCGCGGTCGATCCGTCTGCCCGTCCACATCCACGATCGACTGCGCAAGCTGAACCGCACGCGGTTCCAGTTCGCGCAGTCCATGGGCCGGGAGCCCAGCCGCGAGGAGCTGGCCAAGGCGCTCGACACCACGGTGGAGGAGATCGATGACCTCACCGAGATGGGGCGGCGTGAGCCGCTGTCCCTCCAGTCGCCCGTGGGAGAGGACACCGAGCTCGGCGACCTGATCGAGGAGGTCGATTCCGACGCCGCGTTCAACGAGGTCGAGGACGCCCTGCTCCGCGAGGAGATCGGCGGCGCCGTCGACCGGGTGCTGGACGAGCGCGAGCGACACGTGGTGGCGCTGCGCTACGGCCTGGAGAACGGCCAGCCGCTCAGCCTGCGTGAGACCGGCAAGGTCCTCGGCCTGTCGGGTGAGCGCGTTCGCCTGATCGAACGAGAGGCGCTGCGAAAGCTTCGCGACTCGAACCTGATCACGGCGGTGGCGCTGGGCTGAGCCTGGAGAACCGAGGAATGAAAGAGAGGCCGGCCTTCGGGCCGGCCTCTCGCGTTCCCGTGGGGGGTGTTCGCTTCAGGTGCCGTTGACTCGAGCCGATATCTCGGGCAGCCTGCCCGACCCGCCTGTCTGGACCCGCGTCTGCCGGAAGGACCACCTCGATGCGGCTCGAACCTTCGAACCAGCCCACGGAGGGATCCTTCGAGGCACGCCTCGAGCGCGCCGAACGCGGCCGGTTCGAGGCCGAGGCGAAATACCAGGCCCTGGTGTCCCAGCTCCCGGCCGCCGTCTACATGTACTCCCCGGAGCTGGACGGTCCGACGTTCCACATGAGCCCCTACGTTCAGGAGCTGTTCGGCGTCTCGGCCCAGGAGTTCCTGGAGCGTGACGACATCTGGGACGCCCTGATCCATCCCGAGGACCGTGAACGATCCCGGGTGGACTACGAGTGTTTCCTTCGCACGGGACAACCGGAGCACGGGGAGTACCGTTACGTCCGGCCGGACGGGCGGATCGTCTGGGTCAGAGACCACTCGGTGAAGGTTTGCGATGCCGATGGCACGCCGATGTTCGTGCAGGGGGTTCTGACCGACATCACGCCCAGCAAGGAAGCCGAGCTCCGCATGGAACACCTCGCGTTCCACGATTCCCTGACGGGCCTGCCCAATCGGGCGATGTTCGAGCAGCATCTCGAACTGGCCCTGGCGCGCGCTCGCCGAGATGGTTCGGCCGCGGCGGTCGTGTTCCTCGACCTCGACGACTTCAAACCGGTGAACGACACCCACGGGCACGCGACGGGGGACGAGATGCTCCGACAGGTGGGCGCGCGCCTTCGATCGGCGGTTCGCGAGACCGACCTGGTCGCGCGGCAGGGGGGAGACGAGTTCCTCGTCCTGATCGCCGACCTGCCTCCGGGCGTCGACATGACCGATGCGAACAAGACGCTCGAGACGGTCGTCCAGCGGATCCATCGGGTCCTCTCCGATCCCTTCCCCATGCGGGTGGGAGAGCTCGCGATCACTGCGAGCGTCGGGCATGCCCTCTTCCCAAGCGATGCGGAGAAAGCCGAGGTGCTGCTGCGGCTCGCCGACGAGGCGATGTACCGGCACAAGCGCAACCGGTCGGAGCGACCTCGGCAGATCCGCCGCACGGCGTAGAGCTGCTATCGACGCATCCGCTCGCGCGCGACCGCGAGCAGCGCGACCTGGCTCATGATGTCTTCGATCCGGCCGTCGTCGACCATGGCGAGTGCCTCGTCGAACGGCACCCATCGCACGGTTAACTCTTCCGATGGCTCCGGAGACGAAGGTCCCGGACGCAGGCCGGTCGCGACGAACATGGTCCCCTGCTCGTCCGTGACCGAGTTCGAGAGCGTGAAGCGGATCAGCTCTCTCCACGTGTCCGCGACGTAGCCGGTTTCCTCTGCCAGCTCGCGCTGGATGCCCTCCAACGGGTCCTCGTCCGGCCGGCTGCCACCCTCCGGAACCTCCCAGGAGTAGCGGTCGAGCGTGTAGCGGTATTGCCCCACCATGAGAACTCGGTCGTCCTCGTCGAACGCCACGACGCCCACGGCGCGGGTCCGCAGATGCACGACCCCGTAGATCCCCCGGCTTCCGTCGGGGCGGGTCACCTCGTCGTGATGCACCTGGATCCAGGGGTTCTCGTAGACGGTGTCCCGGTTGTGCCGCACCCAAGGACTGCGTGTCTCGTCGTTCACCGCCTCAACCTCCTGCGATCGATCGAGCGCGTGCCACGGTCGTCACCAGTGCCACACGGTAACGCTCACGGAAGTCGGTCGGTGACTCCGACGGCGAAGGGATCAGGGGCTCGCCGAAGACGATCGCGACGCGAGGACGCTTCAGGAGCGACGCCTTGATGAGGCCGTCTTGAGGCCATATCGCGGCGGTTCCCCAGATCCCGATGGGGATGACGGGGGCCCCGGTAGGGAGGGCGATCCTGGTCAGCCCTGAGCGGATCCGTTGCACGTCCCCGTTCGTGACATCGTTCACCCTGCCCTCGGGGAAGATCCCCACGCAGCCGCCCTCGCGGATGATGTGTGCGGCGTCGTCCAGCGCTCCCGTATCGCCGGTCCCTCGTCGGATGGGGATCTGTCGCGCCTGCCGGAGGATCCATCCGATGAGGCCCGAGAAGACCTCGCCCGCGATGAGATTCCTCGTGACTCGCCGCCGATGTGTCCCGACCACGGCGGACACGGCCGGCCCGTCCAGGACACTGATGTGGTTGGGGGCCAGGATCGCCGGTCCCGACCGCGGGACGTGCTCGGCGCTCTCGATCTTCACGTGGAAGAGCATCCCCATGATCGCCCGGACGAGCGGCGCGCCGATCGCCCAGATCCAGTTCATCTCTCGCACGCGCGGATGCTACCGGCTCCCGAGGCATCCCCCGATGATCGGCGGATCAGTGCGCGGCGCTGGGATCCATGATCACGACCGACCGGATCACCTCGCCCGCAAGCATGGCTCGGAACGCCTCCGCGAGATCGTGGTCCGTGAGCGTCAGTTCCGCGGTCACCATCCCGTCGAGATCCAGCGCGCCATCCAAGGCCCACCGCGCCATGAGCGGGAAGTCTTCGGCGGGGATCGGGTCCCCTCCGTCGGTGATCAGGAGGCTGGCCTTCTGCGCATACGCGGATCGCGGCGATCCGTTCCAGTCGAGCGTGAGCTCGCTCGGGATCGGCGGCACGCCGATCGCGACCGCCGTCCCGGCGAAGCCGACCATCGCGACCGCCTGGGCCACGCACTCCGGTCGCCCCACGGCTTCGAACGCGACGTCGACACCGTCATCGCTCAGCGCGCGCACCGCCTCGACGGGGTCGGCGGCGCCCGCATCCACGACGTCGGTGGCTCCGAACCGCACCGCCCACTCGAGCTTCGCCGGCGCGACGTCCACCGCGATCAACCGTGTCGCGCCTGCGATCCTGGCCCCCTGCAGCGCCGACAGCCCGATGCCGCCGAGCCCGATCACCGCGACCGCGGCGCCGGGCCAGACCTTCGCGGTCTGGATCGCGGCCCCGACCCCGGTCGAGACGCCGCAGCCCAGCAGGCAGGCACGCGACAGCGGAAGCTCGTCGGGGATCCGGATCGCCTGGGCTTGGTTCACGACGGTGTGGGTGGCGAGCGTTCCGCAGCACAACACGCCGGTGAGCGTGACACCGTCCCGGTCTCGATGGATCCGCGGCGGCTGCGTCAGGGGATGACCGCAGCGCCGGGGCTCACCGCGCAGGCACTGCCGGCACGTCATGCACGGGACGGCCCATGCGATCACCACGCGGTCGCTCGGAGCCACTGCCGTCACGTCGTCGCCGACGGCCTCGACGATCCCCGCGCCTTCGTGTCCCAGGACGAACGGCCACTTCGTCCCTCCCCAGTTGCCGTTCTCGATAGCCCAGAGATCGCTGTGGCAGACGCCGCTGGCGACGACGCGGATCACGACCTCGCCCGGTCCCGGATCGTCGATCGTGACCGCTTCGAGCATCGGGGACGCGCCCCGACGATCCACGATCGCAGCATGCGCATTGCGAGCCATGCACGTCCCCGCCTTCGTTTCGCGGCGGCCATGCTAGCGCGGGCGGAATCATGCCCACGAGAAGCCCGGCGGACGCGGACGGCACAGCTCGCGGAGCCTCGATTCGAGCCGTCGGACGGTGGACCCGTAGGCACGGTCGCCGGCGAGGTTCTCGAGTTGCGCGGGATCGGCGCGCATGTCGTAGAGCTCTCGGAAGCTGTCGGCATAGTGCACGTACGCGTATCGCTCCGTTCGGATCATGCAGTAGGTCGGAACAGGGGTGTCGGACCCGCGTTCCATCTGATACTCCACGTGCTCAACGAGGAAGGCGTGCCGCCAACCGCCCGACGGAGACCGGAACAGACGCAGCAGGTTCTTGCCCTCCATGCCGGGAAGGTGTGCGCCTGCGGCGGCCACGAAGGTCGGCGTCAGGTCCACGTTCGCGACCAGATGGCTGTCGATCCGCGCGGGTGATCCGGCGCTGTCGAAGCGCATCACCATCGGCACCCGGATGCTCTCCTCGTAGGGAGCGTTCTTGGTGCGGTACCGATGCTCTCCCCACATGAAGCCGTTGTCCGACGTGAAGACCACCAGCGTGTTGTGCAGTCGCCCGGTGTCCTCGAGTGTCTTGACCACCGAGGCGACCAAGCGATCGATGCCAAGGAGGGCGCGGAGCTGCTGTCGGCGGAAGACCTCGATCCTGGCCACCCGTTGCGCATCGAAAGGTGGGAGAGCGCGGATGTAGGGGGGCTTGTCGCTGACATCGCTCTCGCCGTAGGACGGGCCGTCGAAGCGCGGGAGCCCTCCGAACGCACGCACGTCTTGCGGCGCTGCCGTGGCGGGCGAGTGGGGTGCGTGAGGCGCGACGACCATGAACAACGGCTTGCCGCGGGGCACCGATCGGATGAACGACGTCGCTTGGTGCCGGACGACCGTGGTGCCGTAGTCCGACGGCCGCGTGCCGAACCGCCGGATCTTCCCGTCGTCCCGGGCGCGGTAGGAGTAGTAGGCGGAGTTCGGGCCGAAGGTGGCGAACCAGCGATCCCATCCCTCGGGGACGCGCTCTCCCTTGTAGCCGTTGAAGTATTTGCCGAACAGCGCGGTGCGGTATCCGGCCTTGTCGAGGGCGGTCGCGACCGTGCGCCGTGAGTCGAACGCGGAATACCCGTCATGCCATTGATTCGTGTAGACGCCGGTCGAATGTGAGTACTTGCCCGTCAGGATCGTGGCACGGCTGGGGCAACACAACGGGTTCACCACGAACGCGTTCTCGAACCGCATGCCCGGCCGGACCAGCAGCTCGTTCACTTGTGGCATCGCGTCCAACGTGTCGAAGCGTTGGTCGTCGGTCAGGATCAGCACGATGTCCGGTTTGCCGTTCCGCTCGATCTGCCTCGCGGCCGGCGCGGCCGGCCGGCGCGCGGGAGAGCGGTCGTGTGGAACGAGGCGAGCGCGATCGTGGCCGCGAGCGACGTTGCCACGCATACGATGAGCACGGCTCCGATCCGATGTGCTCTGACTCTCCGTCTGCCTTCGGGCTGACGTTTCATCTCGGACCTCCCTGACTGGGTCGTCAGAGCCGGGGCAATAGCGCGGATGTTCCGCGCGCTCTCGAGCGAGCCTCCGCCCGAGCGCTTGCAACTTCCCTGTCGTTCGCTTTCAACTTCCTGGGAGTGCGAGCAAGGAACGCTCAAGGCTCACGGCGCGCTGTCACCGGGCTCGGCGCGCGTGCTAGCGTCAGTCGCATGGATCTCCTGGCGCTTCGTGACCTCGCGGCAGCGCGCTATGACGCGTTCGTGAGCGATCTCGGGCGGATGGTCAACGTCGACTGCGGTTCATTCACGCCCGAGGGAGTGAACGAGATCGCCGACCTGTGCGAGGCGAGGTTCCGTGAGCACGGGTGGGATGTCGAGCGCCGACGCCATGCACCCGCCGAAGGCGAACCACAACTGGGAGACCTGGTGATCGGCACCCTTCGCGGTGCTGGAGGTCCGAGGATCCTGCTCGTCGGCCACATGGACACGGTGTTCGACGAGGGCACCGTCGCCGCACGCCCGTTCACGATCGAAGGCACCGTCGCGCGCGGGCCGGGCGTGTCCGACATGAAAGGCGGGCTCCTGACCGGGTTCCTCGCGACCGAGGTCCTTCGATCGATCGGGTTCGACGGGTTCGCGCGCATCACGTTCGTCTGCAATCCAGACGAGGAGATCGGGTCGCCCTTCAGCGGGCCGGTGATCGGCGAGCTGGCCTCCGATCACGACGTCGCGTTCGTATTGGAGGGGGCGCGAGCGAACGGGGACATCGTGAGCGCCCGCAAGGGCATCACGGACTACACCATCGAGATCGTCGGGCGGGCGGCACACGCGGGTGTCGAACCGGAGAAGGGCCGCAACGCCTTGCTGCAGGCCGCGCACACGATCATCGCGCTCCAGGCGCTCAACGGCAGATGGCCGGGCGTCACCGTGAACGTGGGCGTGGCCCGGGGTGGAACGAGGACGAACGTCGTACCCGAGCGGTGCACCCTTCAGGTGGACCTGCGGTCGCCGGAGCTCACGACCCTTGAGGCGGCCGAGGCCGAGATCGAACGCATCTGCCGTGAGACCGCGATCCCGGACCTACAGGTAAGCGTGCAAGGGAACGGCTGGCACCGTCCCATGGAGAAGAAGGAAGGTGGGGCGCGCCTCGCCGGGCTCGCGATCGAGGTCGCCGCTGAGCTGGGGTTCGAGCTGCGGGACACCGCGACCGGTGGCGCGTCCGATGCGAACACCACCAGCGCGGCGGGGACGCCGACCATCGACGGGCTCGGCCCGATCGGGGGGGACGACCATGCGCCGGCCGAATGGCTCGACCTCGAGAGCGTGGTGCCGCGGGTGGCCCTGCTCGCGGGGGTCATCACCCGCCTATGACCGAAGGAGCGGTGTTCCCCGACCAGAGCGTGTTCGGTGAGGGATTCGATGTGTACCGGGCGCTGGTTGAGGGCATCCCCGCGATCCTCTACATCGACTACCTCGATGAGTGGTCGACCAACTGGTACACGAACCCACAGGCGGAGCGCTTGCTCGGGTACTCCGTGGAGGAATGGGGGACCACACAGGCTCTGTGGCTCGACAAGCTCCACCCGGACGACGTCGAACGTGTGAAGCGCGAGAACGAGGAGTCGAACCGGACGCGGGACAGGTTCCTCTCGGAGTACCGCATGTACACGAAGGACGGAAGGATCGTGTGGCTCCGGGACGAAGCGGTCGTCGTGCCGGGAGACGTCAGACCTCACTGGCGGGGGATCATGCAGGACATCACGGCGCAGAAGGAGGCCGAAGACAAGCTGCGTTGGAGCCTGGACGTGCTCCGAAGGACGATCCAGCAACGCAGGGAGCTCGCGCTGCGGCTGGAGAGTGCGCAGGAGGAAGAGCGGCGCCGGGTCGCCGCCGACATCCATGACGATCCGATCCAGGTGATGAGCGCGATCGATCTGCGCATGGCGATGCTGGTGGAGGAAGGCGAGCCGGTCGACCCGTCCGAGATCGCAGAGCTGCGGTCGATCGTCCACCGTTCGATCGAACGGTTGCGGTCGCTGCTGTTCGAGTTGCGTCCCGCCGTGCTCGACGGCGAAGGGCTGATCGCCGCACTCACGCAGTTCCTCGCGCACACGTCGACGGAGGCCGGTTGGAGGTACGAGGTGAACGATCGGCTTACCTTCGAGCCCGACCCCGACCTTCGGGCGACCCTGTATCGCATCGCCCAGGAAGCGGTCGCCAACGCGAGGAAGCACTCGACCGCCGGCAGCGTCGTGGTCACGGTGCTCACCGAAGGCGAGGGGGTCACCATCCGCGTGTCCGACGACGGAGCGGGGTTCGACACGAACCTATTGGATGCCCCGCGGCCCGGTCATCTCGGGCTGATGACGATGGTCGAACGAGCCGAGCTCTTGGGCGGCCGGTGCCGGGTCTCGAGCGTCCCCTCGGAGGGGACGACGGTCGAGTGCTGGCTTCCTGCTGATGCCCTGGCTGCCGATGCCCCGGCCGCCGATCGCCCGGCGGCCGATCGCCCGGCCTGAGCTGCCCTCGTCGGGCGCGACCTTATTCGGCCGCCGGCGAGAGGGCCGATGCCGACTGGTTCGCGACGATCAACAGCGGTTTCCCGAACACCTTCCTGAAGCGGTCCACGACACCCCTCGGCTGCCACCCCTCGGGCACCGGCGCGACGACCTCGAACCCTCCGCGCATCCAGTTGCATGAGATCGGCGCGGGGATCTCGGGAGGTATGCGCCGATTGAGCTCGTCGGCGAGTGTCAGCGCGGTCGCGGCCTTCAGCACCGCCGATCGATCTTCGGCGTCCACGAGCCGCCCGTACGGGCCGAGCCTTGTGTCGTCGTCGGCCTGGCGCAAGATCGCCGTGAGCGCGCCCAGGTCCGCATGGGAGAAGCCGCCGAGATCGGCCGCCGTGACGATCATGGCCGCGTGCTCGAAGCGGTCGTAGTAGTCGATGGCCCGGCCGACGTCGAGCAAGCTCGCCGCATGGCCGAGCATCTCGTGGATCCGCGAGGGGGACGAGGGGTCGAGCGCGCCCAGCAGCTCGTGCGCGAGCCGCGCCCGGCGTTCGGCCGCCGCAGGCGCCCACGTCGCGAAGCGGGCCGCGAGCGTCGCGACCGAGATCACGCGCACCCACCCCGGGGAAGGGACCCCTCCGCCCGCGGTCGCGAGCGCGAGCCCTTCGCGCAGACCTCGACTCGAGACCATGACGGCCTCGGCACCGACATGTTTCATGATCGCTTGGATCACCAACGCGCCGCCCACGATCGTGTCGGCACGGTCGGGGTTGAGTCCGGTGATCGACGCGCGGCGCTTCATCGATCGGCCCGCCATGTCGTCGATCATCTCCGCGAGTCGCTTCTCCGGCAGCCGATAGCCGTGGAGGATCGGCAGCGGGTATCCGGTGCGTTTCAGGTCGATCTTGGCCAGGTTTCGGACCGTGCCGCCGATGCCCACCAGCTCCTCCCCACGTGCAAGCTCGTTGATGCCGGCGTGCTGGAGTGCTGCCGTCGCGGCTTTGCGCAAGGCTCGAACTTCGTGGTTCTCGGGGGGATCGCTCGCGAGGTGCTCGTCGCTCATGCGCAGGGAACCGAGCGGCACCGACCAGGATCGCACCAGATGACGCTCGCGGAACGAGGCGATCTCGGCGCTGCCTCCGCCGACGTCGAACGTGATCCCGCTCGTGATCGGCAGATCGTGGACCGCCCCGTGGAAGCCCAGCATCGCCTCGTGATCCCCGTCGATCGTCTGCAACGGGACGCCCAGTCGGTGAGCCCGGTCGAGGAGCTCGTCTCCGTCGGCCGCGTCTCGGACCGCGGAGGTCGCGACCGCGATCATGCGCGAGGCGCCTGCGCCGTGTGCGACGGCCAGGAAGTCGCGGAGCGCGTCGAGGACGCGTTCCATCGCCTGAGGCCCAAGGCCATCGGACCCACGAAGCTCCCGGGCAAGGCGCAGCGGAGCGCGGGCATCCTCCACGACGTCGAGGTGCTCCCCCTCCCGCAGGCGGAACACGATCATCCGCCCCGAGTTCGAGCCGATGTCGACGATGGCGAACGGCCTGTCGTCGGGTGCGGGAGTCGGCACCGCGTTCACCGCTCGATGCTCCCACAAGCGGTCCTGCGGGTGCGCGAGCGATCGGGACGTCTCCTTGACACGCCGCCGACGTTCGCTGAGGCTCGGCGCCTGGATCCTGCGCCCTGTCCCCGCAGCGATCCGGTGTGAAAGGAACCCGTGCGACGACTTCACCCACGGACCGTCTACCTGCTCTACTGCGCCGCGGACGGCGCCGCGTTCCGTCTGATGGGGACGATCTTCAGCGTCTTCCTGATCCTGGACCTCGACCTGAACCCATTCCAGCTCCTGCTGTTGGGCACGGTGGTGGAGGGCACATACTTGATCTTCGAGATCCCGACCGGGGTGGTTGCGGACACGATCAGCAGGAAGCTGTCCGTGGTGATCGGTCTGTTCGGAACCGGCGCGGCGTTCCTGCTGCTGGCGGTCGCCGATTCCTTCGCGGTGGCCGTCGTGTCCCAGGTGATGTGGGGGATCTTCGCGACCTTCGTCTCCGGCGCCGACGTGGCCTGGATCACCGACGAGGTCGGCGAGGAGCACGCCAGGCCGCTCTACCTTCGGGGCGACCAGGTGTGGCAGGGGGCGGCGCTGGTCGGCGTCGTCGCGAGCGTGGCGCTGGCTACCCTGAGCCTGCGCCTGCCGCTCGCGCTCTCCGGGTTCTCTTACATGGTGCTGGGGACGTTCATGGCGTTCGCGATGAGCGAGCAGGGTTTCCAGAGGCCCGAACGCACGGAGCGGGACGGGCCGTTCCGGTCGTTCGCCGGCACCTTCAAAGATGGTGTCTCTGAGGTGCGAGCCCATCACGTCCTGCTGCTGATCCTGGCGACGGCGGCGCTGCACGGGGCTTCGACCGAGGGGTTCGATCGCCTCTCGGACTTCCACCTGCTTCGGGACATCGGGCTGCCGTCGTTGGGTGGCCTCGACACCGTGGTGTGGTTCGGCATCCTGGACGGGGTCTCGATGATTCTCGGCATCGTGGCCATCTCGGTCGTGAAGCGCCGATCCCGCCTCGAGGGCCACGCCTCGGTCGCCAAGATCCTCATGGGGATCGACGGCCTGCTGATCGTCTCGGCGGTCGTGTTCGGGCTGGCGGGCCAGTTCTGGGTCGCGGTCGCGGCTTTCTGGTTCGTGGGCGCCTTGAGGACGGTTCGAGACCCGGTGTTCACCGCGTGGATCAACCAGGGTCTGGATCCGAAGACTCGCGCCACGATCAATTCGATGGGGTCGCAGGCCGACGCCGTGGGTCAGGCGGCAGGAGGTCCGATGTTGGGGCTCGTGGCCACCAAGGTGTCGACGCCGGCCGCGCTGGTGACCTCGGCCTTCCTCAGCCTCCCCACGATCGGGCTGTACCTCCGCGCGATCAAGCGTGGCTCGGTGGGCACGTTGGAGCCCGACGAGGTGAAGCAGGAGCTCATCATCGACGAGGACGAGATGGCGCCGGAGGTGCCGGAAGGGCCGCACGCCACCGGCTCGGGCAGGGAGGGATCGGCCGACGTGCCGTGATGCTAAGGCACGGGCGGGACGTCGACGACCCGTGGACCGCCCCGGCCGTGTGAGTCGTCGCTGCGTTCCCACTCGCGGATCGCTTGGGCGATCGCGAGGACGATGGCGGTGCCGCCGGTGAACTCCACGAGCCTCCCGATCGGCGAACGCTTCAGGCCGGGGATCCGCATGATGACGGGCACGGAGACGATGAGCCCGGCCGCGACCATGTTCCGCATGCGCCGGCCCGACGGCGAGTCCAAGAAGTCGAGCAACTCGTCGATCGAGAGCTCGGCCCGTTCGGCAAGGGTCTGGAGGCGTGCAACGGCGCTCACCGCACAACTGTACCCGCGGCGTGGGGATTCGAACGCCGCGAGCGAGGAACGAGAGCGACGGCACGTGCGACGCAGGACCCTCCCTGGACGAGCAGGAAGCCCTGAGGGATGCGTGGGACGAAATCGCCAATGGCTACGACCGCGCTCGGGTTCGGATACGAGTCGCAGAGCCAGTCCTTCAGCGTCATCATGTCGGCGATGGATATCGAGGCCGCACACGACGCGATCACCCGTGGCGAATCAGCCCTCCGTGCGGGGGACTGGGAGGGCGCCCGAGCTCTGTTCGAGGCGGCTCTTGCGGACGAAGAGAGCCCGGTGGCGCACGAGGGGCTTGGGCGCGCCCTGTGGTGGTTGCGGGACACCGAGGGCGCGATCGCGCACGTCGAGCTGGCGTACGCGGGCTACCGCGCGGCGGGCTGGACATCCGAGGCGCGGCGGCGATGCTCTCTGGCTCGCGCGGGAGTACGCAGCGGCGTACGGCAACGCGGCGGTCAGTGCGGGGTGGTACGCGCGCGCAGAGGGCCTGCTGCGGGAGCGGGGGATGTTCCCGAGCAGGGCTGGCTCTGGCTGACCCGGGCCGAGCGCGCCCGAGGCCCGACGGAGATGGCACGTCAGGCGAAGGAGGCTCTCGAGACGGCGCGGCGGTTCGGCGACGAGCGACCTAGAGGCAGCCGCACTCGTTCGCCTCGGCTACGCGGAGGTCGCGGCCGGCGACGTCGCGGTGGGGATGGCCAAGGTGGACGAGGCCCTCGCGGCGGCGACCGGCGGCGACGTCGCCAGCCTCGAGACGATCGGAGATGTGATCTGCGCCGGGATCGCGGCGTGCGAGCTGGCCGCGGACTGGCAGCGCATCGAGCAGTGGGGGCAGGCAGTCCAGGGGTGGATCACCTCCCACGACCACATGGCGGTGCTGGGCTTCTGCTACGCGTGCTGCGCCGAGATGTTCATCGCCTCGGGCAAATGGGAGATGGCCGACGGGATGCTCGCCGAGGGGCTACGGGCGATGGAGGACGCCAACCTCCGGGCGCGCTGCGTCCACCCGGCGGCGAAGCTGGCCGAGCTCCGAGTGACCCAGGGCCGGCTCGAGGAGGCCGAGCAGCTGCTCGCCGGGTTCGAGGAGCTGCCCGAGTCGACGCACGCGCTCGCCTCTCTGTACCTGGCGCGGGGCGATACGGCGATGGCGGCGGCCGTGCTCCACCGGGCTCAACGCGATCGGCGACGACAACGTGCTGGCCGCGCCGTTCCTCGCCCAGCTGTCGACGTGCAGCTCGCCCAGGGCGACACGGACGCCGCCGACGGCCACAGCCGCCCGGCTCGAGCGCGTTGCGGCCCGCTCGTCGCTGCCCAGGCTCGAGGCGATGGCTGGCTTCGCGCGGGGCGAGTGTGGCCGCCGCCGGGGCGACCCGGAGGCCCCGACGCCCTCGGCGCTCGCCGTCTCGGCGTTCGCCGCGCAGCACCTTCCGCTCGAAGCTGCGCGAGCCCGGTTCGAGCTAGCCCGGGCGCTAGGAGCGTCCCGAGCCGAGGTCGCGCTCGGCGAGGCGAAGACCGCGCTGGCCGAGTTCGAACGCCTCGGCGCCCCCAGAGACGCCGACCAGGCGGCGGCCTTCCTGCGGGACCGCGGGGTCGCCGGGCGGACCGGACCCAAGAACCTCGGCTTGCTCACCAAGCGCGAGCGGGAGGTCCTGGCGCTGCTCGGCGAGGGTCTCACCAAGCCGAGATCGCCGCTCGCTTGTTCATCTCGACCAAGACCGCCGGCAACCACGTCAGCAGTGTGCTCTCGAAGCTGAACCTTCGCAGCCGGGCCGAGGCGGCCGCGTACGCGGTCAGGTACCTCGGCGGAGATCCGGCCAGAAATAGGGAACGTTCCCCATCCTTCCGACGCCGCTCCGTCACATCCTCTCCCCGTCCTGGACGACGGAGGGAGGAGGAGCGTCATGGCGACGCAGCAGAAGGGGAAGCGGGCGCGCGAGCGCGCTGAAGGGTCGGAGCTCCGTGTCCACCTGGAAGAGGTGGCCGAGGCTCCGGCCGACGTGGTCTACGACCTGCTGGCCGACGTCCGGACGCATCTGGAGTGGGCCGGCGCGAAGCAGCCGAAGGAGAACTTCCGGCTGCTCACGATCGAGGCGCCGGAGGGCCCCGCGTCTGTAGGAACCGAGTTCAGGAGCACGGGGGCCGACCCGGGCGGTCGGTTCGCCGACTCCTCGGTCGTGACCGAGGCCTCGCGTCCGAGCGTGTTCGAGTTCGTCACCGAGGCCCACCTGACGACCAGAAAGGGCAAGGTCGTCGAGTGGACGAACATCCACCGCTACGAGCTCGCGGAACGGGCCGAGGGCATGCCGCATCTCTTACACGCTCCGCGTGGTCCGCATCAGCGAGCTGCCAGGTGAGT
Organism: uncultured Actinomycetes bacterium; assembly: GCA_963758715.1. Taxonomy (GTDB): domain Bacteria; phylum Actinomycetota; class UBA4738; order UBA4738; family HRBIN12; genus JAOUEA01. The sequence goes on along the minus strand of CAVWWK010000002.1, from coordinate 6,124 downwards.
TGGCGATGTTCAAGGTCCCGGGGTTGCGTTCGTTGGGCCTGAGGATGTCCGCGTCGTTCGCGCGGCGGGGGATCCGCAACCTGGCCCGGCTCGCCGAAGAGCACGCGGAAGCAAGCTGAAGGGAGAGGGAAGATGGGCAAGGCGTCGAAGTCGAGTGCTGCTGACCACGTGGAGATCGGAGGGCTTCGAGGGGCACTACGCGGAGCTCGGTGGGTACACCGTCGGCTGGGAGAGCTACACGCAGGACGCGGATCTCACGTCGCTGTTCGTTGGTCTGCCGGACGACCGGTGCCAGTGCGAGCACTGGGGCGTACATCTTCGAAGGCAAGCTGGTCTTCCACACGGCCGGGGGCGACGAGGAGTTCGTGACCGGGGATGCGTACTTCGTCGGACCCGGCCACACGCCGGTGATCTTCGCCGGGACCTCGCTGGTCGAGTTCAGTCCCACAGACCGTCTCAACCAGACGATGGAGGTCGTCACCAGGAACATGGAGGCTGCAGAGGGCGCGTGAACAACCCCCTCGCCCGACTCACGAAGGGACCTCGCTGAGTGACGAAGCGGTCAGCAAGCGGAGGCGGAGGGCCGGGTCGCCGGGACTACGTGGCCAGGAACCGTTCGATCTCCCCGACCACCCGGTCGGGGTCGTCGATCCACGGGATGTGCCCGGAGTCGGCGATGCGGATGACGCCGATGTTCGGGTTCCGCGCGGCGATAGCCTCGGCTTCCTCCGGTCCTCTGAAGAAGCGGTCTCGTTCTCCCCAGAGGAAGACCGTCGGCACCTTCAGCGACTGCCAGCGCTCGCCTAGGATGAGGTGACGCCTGGCCATCGAGCATGCCGCCCTTGCTGAAGGAGCCCAGCAAGTCGAGGTGACTATCGACGTTTCTGCGCGCGCTCGCCAGTCTTCGTCGAGCAGCGCGTCGTCGAGGCGCTCTGGATGGACGACGCCGATCTGCCTGGACGGATCCCGCGGCCATCGTGCTCCTTCTGCTGGGTGGCTTCACGATCATCGGCTGGTTCTTTGGTGTCGCGCTCGGGGGAAGAACTGTCCTTGGTAACCCAGGAACGCCGAGATAGGAGTGGAGCTGGCGAACGCCTAAGGGCAACGATCCACGTGAAGGTACTGGCGGCACTCCTCATCGGTGAGTTGTCCTCGGAACCTCCCGGCGGGCGATCTCGAGGAGGTCGTCGATGTCGAGGGCCCAGATCCGAACACCGTCGCACCAGCTCGTGGAGGCGAGCTTCGTGCCGTCCGGGCTGAAGCTCACGCCTACGACGGCGCATCAGAGCCTCGCAGAACGAGCTGCTGTGCGCCCGTCTCTGCCTCGAACAGCCGAACCGTGCCATCGTCGCTCGCTGCGGCGATGCGCGATCCGTCGGGACTGAAGGCGAGATCGTTGACGCCCCCCGACTGGCCCTCGAGCACGGATACGCGCGATCCGCTCTCCACGTTCCAGATCTCCACTCCATCAGAACCGCCCGTCGCGATCCGGGGACCGCTGGGATCGAAGTCCAAGGAGGATGCGTTCGTGTCGATCGTCCGGACCACCTCACCCCGCTCCCAGTCCCAGACACTCACGTGGCTCGTCCCTTGATCCTGAGCGGCCGCCGTCGCCACCAGGCGACCATCGGGACTGAAGCGAGCATCGCTCACATCGTTGAATCCACGTCCCTCTTGAAGGACGCGGATCACGTCGACCGGACCGATCGATGACCTTCGCCGTTCCGCCCCAGGCAGCGGTGACCAGGAGCTCCCCATCCGGGCTGAACGCCACGCTGTTGACGTCGAGCTCGTGCCCGATCCCGAAGAGTTCCTGGCCCGTGGACGTATCCCACGCCTGCGCCGCTGCCGCGCCGCCGAAGCCATCGTTCCGCGTGCTCCAGCCGCCGAGTACGATCGAGCTGCCGTCCGGGCTCACGTCGAAGGTTTGGAACCCGAAATCGGTCGCCGGCCCGAGCGTTCGAAGGTCTCGACCCGTCCGCAGATCCCAGATCGTCAGCGCACCGAGTTCGTCTGGGTTGCGCGCAACCACGCGCCATCCATCGGGCATGAACTCCCGCCGGGGATCGCCGGCGGCGGGTAGGTTCGCCCACTCGGCGTCTCCGCCCGGTCCCAGGTCCCAGATCTTCACGGCGGAGATACCCGCGTCCCCGGCCATCACCCGGGTCCCGCTCGGCGAGAAGGCCACGCCAACGATGCCGCTCCTCGTCTCTTGCGCCGACAGCGACCACAGCTCCCGGACTCCCTCCGCCCCGATCTCCCACACCCTCGCGGTGCCGTCCGAACCTCCCGTGACCAGGCGAGAGGAATCCGGGCTCCAGGCGACGCTGGAGGCGAACCCGGCGTGACCGCGCAGCGTGTAACGGAGCCTTCCGTCCTCCGCCTCCCAAATCAGCGTGTTGTTCTCGCTGCTCGCGGCGATGTATCGGCCATCCGGACTCCAGGAGACCCCCCGGGAGTAGGGAGGGCAGCACGAGTTGGGCCCGCTCAGTCCGAACACTTCCCTGCCGGTCTCCACGTCGAACACGGCACCGTTCCTCTCCTCGCCCCACCAGGACGCCACGGCGAGGCGTTTCCCGTCGGGACTGAAGGCGGTGTCGATCGCGCCGGCGATCGGAACGTTCGAGACCACCCGGTCCGTCGACAGGTCCAGGACCCGGACGCTCCCGACCGTCTCAGGCCCACCCCAGTCGCTCCAAGCGGCGGCGACGAGCGAACCGTCCTGGCTGAACGAAGGACCCCACACACCGAAGGCACCGGCGTCCGCCGATACGCTGGAGATGAGCCGCCCGGTCGAGGCGTTCCACACCTTGAGCGTCCCGTCGTCGCCGGTCGTGGCGAGCAGCGAGCCGTCCGGACTGAACGCGACGTCGTTGATGTCCCCGTCGTGTGCCTTGAATGTGAGGACGCTCTCACCCGTCTCGTCGTCCCTGATGTCGATCATGCCCGAGTTCTCGGGGCCCTCGGTCACGAAGACTCCCCTCGGGCTCCAGGCGAGGAGTCCGCCCAACTCGGGCACCTCCAGCTCGAGCCGCGACGCGACGATGGCGCGGTGGAGCGCCTCCTCCACTTCCGGGAGAACGGTCCCGTCCGACGAGCGCGTGGTCTCGATGGCCTCGGTCGCGAGCAAGACGCTGAGCTCCGGGTCGACCTCGAGATTCGCGACCGCGGCCGCCGCGAGCTCCCTCGCCTTCGCGATCCGCGCCTCGCGCTCGGCCCGTTCGGCCTCGCGGCCCGCCCTGCCGCTCTGGTTCGTCGCGACGACGGTGAGCGATCCGGCGATGAGAGCCGCGGCCGCGAAGACGGCAACCAGGCCCCGCAGCCGGCGGGCCGATCGCCGCTCGATCTTCGCCTCTCGCGTCGCGTCGCCGCTCCTCTTCCTCCCGCTCCCGATCGCGCTGTTCAACGCTCGCCTTCAGGTACGCGCGCTCGGGCCGCCCGATCGCTAGGTCCGTAGTCGCGGCCCACGTCTCGAGCTGCTCGAGTCGTGCGCCGCGCATGAGGAAGCTCTTGTCGCCGTCGGAGCCTCGCCACTCTGCGGCTGCCCGGGCGAGGCCTCGCTCTTGACGGAGGTCCTCTCTCGCGTCGTCGATCCACGTTCGCAGCCGTCCCCAGGCGCTCAGCAGCGCCTCGTGCGCGATCTCGACCGTGGGCTCCCGGGTGGAGGGCTCCCGATCGAAGGTGAGGAGCCGGTGGCGCCCGAAGGTGTCCACGACGCCGTCGATCGCCCCTCGTTCCACATCGAGGGCGTCGAGCTCGCTCCGGGCGACGCGGCGCCGCGTGTCCTGGCGGCCCTCTCCCAGGGTCACCAAGCGCAGGAAGGTCTGTTTCGTGGCCCGGCGGCCCTGGTGGTCGGTCGCCTCGAAGATGCGTTCGGCTCGCGCGGACAAGGCCCCTGATCCCGCCGAGCTCCTGGTACGCGGTGAGGGTCAATCGATCCTCGTCCCGACGTTCGAAGAGCTCCGTGAGGGCGTATTGCAGTAGCGGGAGGGCGCCGGGTTGATGGGCGACGTCGGCGATCATCTCCGCCACCAGGCCGGGCTCGGGCCGGACGCCGACCCGTTCGACCGGTCCGCGGATCGCCTGCTCGAGCTCGTCGGGTGTGAGGGGAGGAACCGCCTCGGTCCGCTCGGCGAGCAGCTCCCCGAAACGCGGGTAGATGAGCGGGCGGTCGTAGAAGTCTGCCCGGAGCGTCACGATGACGCGGAGCCGGCTCTCGGGGTCGGCGGTGGCGACGCGGAGCGCCTCGAGGAACAGTCCCCGCTCGCGCTCCTCTGTGGTGAGCGTGAAGACCTCCTCGAACTGATCGACCACGAGCACGACTTCCGCCTGGCCGGGCGCAACCAGATCGATCGCCTCGAGCAGGCCTCGAGATCCTGAATCGAGCCGGTCGTGCAGACGGGGCACCGGACGCACCGCGATCCGAACGAGTGCGGCCTCGAGCTCGTCGATGGGGTGCGCTCCGGGGAACATCTCGGCGATGAAGGGATCCTCCGGGCTCTCCAAGGCCCCGGACCTGATCGCCGTCACCAGTCCGGCGCGGACCACGGAAGACTTCCCGCCCCCACTCGGGCCGACGACGGCAAGGAACCTGGATCCGGGCCGCCCCGCCTCGCTCAGCCTGGTGACGAGGCGACGGGTGAGCTCCCCCCGCCCGAAGAAGTCGTGGGCGTCGGCCTCGGTGAACGCCCGGAGGCCCTTGTAGGGGTTCCGCTCTTCGGCGCGTCGAGGGTTGGACGACCGCCGTGGGTTCGAGGGCTGTGCGGGCCGCCACCGCGAACGCATCCGCCTCGGGTGCACTCGTCCCGAGCGCAGCCCTCTCAGCGAGCTCGCACGAAAGAGGCTTCGTTCGGCAGCAGGCGCCCTGCGAACCGGGCGAGCTCCCGGACGTCCTCCGAGGGGTCGGGCGCCGGCCCGCCCCTGATCAGGAAGTCCCCGAGATAGGCGTTCCCTTCCGGGTCGAAGAGGATGTTGGACGATCCGACGTTCCCGTGCGCGACCCCCTGGCGGTGGGCGAACGCAAGCGCCAAAGAGACCTGCTCGACAACGCGAAGGACCCGGTCCCGCTCCAGCGGTTCCCCTCGCTCCTCGATGGCTCGAAGGCTGCCGCCGCGCAGGTACCGAGAGACGATGTACGCACGACCCGGCTCCCGCCAGTAGTCGTAGATCGGGGCGATGTGCGGGTGCTCCAGGGCGGCGATGGCTTGGGCCTTCGGGTCGAAGCGACGGACGAACTCCGAGTCGGCGGCGATGCCTTCGTGGAACACCTTGACGGCCACGTCGCGTTCGACGTGGGGTTGGATCGCCCGGAACACGACCCCGGTGGGTCCGTCGTCGACCTTCTCCAGGAGCCGGTAGCCGCGGAGGGGCTCTCCCCGTAGCTCGAGTCCGGGATCCTGCTTCAGGATCCGTTCGTGAAGCCTCAAGAGCTCCGGCGACGGATCGATCCCCAGCTCGTCGGCCAGGATCTCTCGCGCTCGCTGGAAGGCGTTGAGGGCCTCGGCCTGGCGCCCATCTCGGTAGAGGGCGAGCATCAGAAGGCCCCAGAGCCTTTCCCTCCACGGGTGGCGTGCGAGCAAGGCCTCCAGTTCCCCGATCGCCCGGGCCCTCGGCGCCGCCCGCCATCAGCCCTTCGATCCTGACTTCTTGAGCCTCGAGTCGAAGCTCATCGAGCCGTGCGGCCTCGGCCAGCAGCGAGGGCTGGTCGGCGAGGTCTGCGAGGGCCGGCCCCCGCCACAAGGCCAAGGCGTCGTCGAGCGTGCCGACCGCGATGCTCGGATCCACGGGGAGAGTCTTCTTCGCGTCTCTCATGAGCGCGTCGAACCGCGTGGCGTCCAGCTCGGACTGATCGAGCCTCAGGCGGTAGCCCGGCGCGAGGCTCTGGATCCGATCGCGACCGACGGCCTTGCGGAGGTGCGAGACGTAGGTCTGGAGGACGTTCCGGGCCTTCTCGGGCGGCTCGTCGCCCCAGATCTCGTCGACGAGGGTGTCGGCGGGTACGAGCTGGTTCGCGCGGACGAGGAGATGCGCAAGGACCGCGCGCTGCTTCGGCCCGCCGAGCGGGATGGGGCCCCCTCCCGCATCCACCTCGAGAGGCCCGAGAACGCGGAAATGCATCCTCCCG
>CAVWWK010000001.1:0-386467 GCA_963758715.1 uncultured Actinomycetes bacterium | reverse complement strand
GTCTCCGATCAGCCCGTACTGCTCGATCCGAAGCGCCATCCGCCCTCCTGCATGCTCGTTGCCCGTCATGTCGGACCGGTTCGTGTGTCCTCCTCGTGATAGCGCTGGAGCAGCGCGACCTCCTCGTCCTTCCTCGGGAACATGAAGAAGATCAGGATCGCCCCCAGCGCCACCGCCACGATGCCGGCGATATACGCCCACTGGTCCCCCTGGAGGAAGGCGCTCTTGGCCGCCGCGGTGATCTGCCGACGCGTACTTCGGGTGTTGCTGCGCGACCGCGATGGCACCGTCGAACGACTTCTGGCAGCTGGGACGCCACGCTGTCGGTGATCTTGTCCTTGTCGGGGGCGGACGCGATCGCGGCCCCGATCGCCGCGGCGTAGCCCGCGGTAAGCAACGCGCCCAGGATCGACTGCATGATCGCGCCGCCCAGGTCGCGCTGCAGGTCCGCCGTGCCCGACGCCATGCCCACCCGTCGAGACCGGAACGGAGCCGGTCAGCGAATGCGAGGCCGGCGTGCCCGCGAACCCGACCCCGATCCCGACGAAGCCGTAGGCCGAGAGCCCACCTTCCAGTACGGGGATGTCTTCCTTCCACAGCAGCAGCATCGTGAGGAAGCCCAGGAGGCAGAACACGTAGCCCGCCAGCAACGTGAAGCGAGCGCCCGCGTGTCGACGAGCTTGGCCGATGGCGGCGCCACGATGACCATCAGCAGCGCCGCCGGCAGGATCGCCGCGCCCGCGCTAGACCGTGGAGTAGCTCAAGCACGTTCTGGAGGAACTGCTGGCCGACGAACGCCGACGCCATGAGCGAGCCGAACACGATGATGCCGGCGCACGCGGCGACCCAGAAGATGCGCCGGGGGCCACGTCGAGGTCGTAGAGGGGTTCGCCGCGCGACGACTGCCTGATCAGGAACGCGATGATCCCTGCAGCCGCGACAACGGCCAGGCCCACACTGCGACGGTTCCCGCGTTCGGGACGGCGGCGAAGTTGATCGCGAGCACCCAACGCCGACACCATGACGATCGACAGGATCCCGCCCAGGTTGTCCACCGGGTCGGTCGCTTCGTTCACGTGGGCAGGGACGAACGCGACGCCATGGCGAGCGCCACCGCGGCGAGCGGCAAGGTCATCAGGAAGACCGAGCCCCACCAGAAGTGTTCGAGCAAGATGCCCGGGAAGCCAGCGGTCCGAGCGACGTGATCGCGCCGCCGAGCGCCGACCACAACGCGATCGAGCGGGGTCCGCCCCGGTCCCGACCACAGGGCCGTGATGAGCGCCAGGGTCGTCGGGTAGGCCATGCCCGCCGACAGCCCCCCGAGGAGCCGGGCGACGACGAGGATGTCGATCGGGGGCGCGAACGCCGCGAGCAGGCACGCCGGGACCGAGAGGGTGACGCCCAGGATCAGCATGAGCTTTCGCCCGTAGCGGTCCCCGAGCGCGCCCAGGTACAGCACGGAGGCGGCAAGGCCCAGCGAGTACCCCACCGCGATCAGGTTCAGGGTGGTCTGCGACGAATCGAACGCCTGTCCGATCGAAGGGGAGCGCGACGTTGGCGACCGACAGGTTCAGGTTGGCGACCGCCGCGACCAGGATCAGCGACAGCAGCACGAGCCCTGCTCGGTCCGGCGCCGTGGACGTAGGCGGCGTCGCGCGGAGCCGTCCCAGCCGTCGCGCTTCCCTCGGGCGGCGAGGTCATCGGTGTTCTCCCCCGTGCGCTCACACGGCCAGTCCGACACCGGCCGAAACAGCACGCATCATCCCATGAAGGCGGCCGTTGCCGTCTGGGAGGCAATGCTGGACGGGCGATTGGGCAGGGTCTAGCCTCCGGCACCGAGGCCGAGAGCACACGGACGGGGCCGACCATGACCGCGACTGAGCAGGACACGACGCCCGATCCACCGGGTACGCCCCGGCGGTCGCGAGCGATGAAGCGGCGAACCCTGCGCACCGCCGACGTCCGCCTGTTCTCCTCGGCGAGCGACGCCCCGCGCGCCCGGCGCCCGACCGACATCGTGCTCTTCGTGCTCGCGACCTCGGTCGCGGCGGCCCTGTCGTTCGCCGCCCCGGGACCGGGAACGATCGACAGCGCGGTCGTCAACTTCTTCGGTGCGCTTCCGGGTCTCATCGGATGGTTCTGGGAGGTCTCCTACGACCTGCTGTTCGGGTGGGCGCTGCTCGTTCTGGGAGTGTCCCTCTTCGCCCGCGGTCGCAAGCGGCTGCTCTTCTGCGAGCTCCTTGCCGCCGCGCTCGCCTACCTGTTCGCGATGGCGGCGGGCGGGATCGTGGGCACCGAGTGGCCCGACGGGCTGCGTGGGTTGACCTCGTCCGATGCCCCCGCGGTCTACCCGGCGATGCGCCTCGCCGTGGCGTCGGCGGTCGTCGTGGCCGCGTCCCGCACCTGTCGCGCCCGCTGCGATTCGTCGGGAGGCTGGTGGTCGCCCTGGGGGCGGCCGCGAGCCTCCGACCTGATGCAGACCTGCCGCCGAACTGGGGAGTCTCGCCCCGGTTCCACAGCGATGTCCAGATCGAGGTGAGCAGCTGGCCGTCCCAGGCGTCCCGGCCGTACACTTCACGAGGCGCGACGCGCCGTCCCGGTTGAGGCCAGGGCGAGAGACACCCCGCCCTGGGGTCGAGCTGGCATAGGAACACGAGGCATTCGTCACGATGTTCGCCGAACGCGAGGGCGTGCCTGTAACCCCCGTAGTGGCTGCCGGCATGGCCGCGGGTCGAGACGCGATCCTGGTCGTCGACACGCAGAACGGTCGCCCGCTCGCGACGGTCGACCCCACGACGGTGGACGAGGCGCTCCTCGCCCGCATCTGGGGGTTGGACGTACGGCTCTTCCAGCTCGGGATCGCTCACGGCGCCTTGGATGGCAACCGAGTGGTGGTTCGCCCCGACGGCACGCCTGCCATCGGCGACTTCGGGCAGGCCACCGTGGCGGCGTCCGACGCCGCGCTTCGATCCGACCGCGCACAGCTCCTGGTCTCGACGGCCCTCATGGTGGATCACCGGCGAGCGGTGTGGGCGGCTGCGGCCGTGATCGGCTCCGATGCGATGGCCGAGATGCTCCCGTACCTGCAGCCGGCAGCTCCTCGACCGCGCGCACGCGGCGAGCCGTGCGCGCTCAAGGTGGGATCTCGACGACCTGAGGAAGCTCGCGGCCGAAGCCTCCGGCGTCGAGCTCCCCGAGCTCGAGCAGATCCGGCGGGTGACCTGGTCGTCCGTCGTGATGGTCGTGGTGATCGGCCTCGTCGCATACGCGGTGATCTCTGCTGTGGCCGACGTCGGGCTCGACAGCCTGATCCAGGAGTTCGAGGACGCGGACCTTGCGTGGCTTGGCCATGGGCTTGACCTTGGCGCCGACGGTGGGTGTGGCGCAGGCCTTCGCGACGGTCGGAGCATGCGTCCGGCCGGTGCGGTTCGGTCCGGTCGTGATGCTCCAGTATTCGATCCAGTTCGTCGCATTGGCGTGCCCAGCTCGGCGGCGAGGATCGCGCTGGAGATCCGTTTCTTCGGCAAGGTGGGGATGTCCTTGCCGGAGCGATCGCGGTCGGGGTCATCGACAGCGTGTGCGGATTCTTCGTGCAGGTGCTCTTGATCGTCGTGATCTTGCTGTCGGGCTTGGCAACCCTTGACCTTCCCACCGGCGAGCGCTCCGCGCCCGAGTTCACCGGCAAGTGGCTGCCGTTGCGGTGGTCGTGGGCGTGCTGATCGTCGCGGTCCTGCTCGCGGTCCCGCCGTTCCGGGCGTTCCTGAAGGGCAAATCGGCGGACATCGGTGACGGGCTCCGCGTGCTGCGTTCGCCCACCAAGGTGCTGATGATCCTGGGCGGGAACTTCGTCTCGCAGGTGTTGTTCGCAGCCATCCTCGGGGTGCCTGCGCGCGTTCGGCCATCACCTCTCGCTCGCGGAGCTGCTTCTCACGTACAACGTGGTCAGTCTCTTCGCGGGGTTCATGCGGTCCCAGGCGGGATGGGGGTATCGGAGGCCGCCTACACGGCCGCGCTTGTCGCGTTCGGGGTCCCGCACACCGCGGCGCTGTCCACGGCGATCGGGTTCCGGCTGGTCACCTACTACCTCCCGCCGATCTGGGGCGGCTTCGCGATGAAGTGGCTCCGTGGGCACGCCTACGTATGAACCGGACCGGTCGTTCCGGCGACCAGCGGGGACGCAAGAGCGCCGCGGGCGAAGCCCGCGGCGCTCTGCTCCTTCGAGCAATGTGAGGTCTATATCTCCTTCATGTCGCGCCCGTGCGCCGTGAGCGCCCAGATCACCGACACGGCGATCGCGACGATGACGATCCCCCACAGCGGGTACCAAGGCAGCCACGCGAACCCGACGAACGCGCTGATCAACGCCATGATCACACCGACCGTGCGAGCCCACACGGCCCCGCTGAAGAGGCCGAACCCCGCGAGCAGCACCACGATGCCGAGGATGAGGTGGATCCACCCCCACGACGTGGCGTCGAACTGGAACACGTACTCCTTCGTGACCGCGTAGAACTCGTCGTTCACGATCGCGACGATCCCGGCGACCACGTGGAACCCACCGATCATGATCATCATGAATGCGGCGAACGTGGTCCATCCGATCGCCCAACCACTTGGCCGTTCAGACATCTCACACCCTCCCTCTGCGCGATCGATGCGCGCCGACGACATCATCACACGGCTAACGGCGCTCTCCGCACATCTACCTGAGCTGGGTTCTGCCTCGTGTCGGACACCTGCCGCCCCTCCGACGCCGAGATGGTGAAGTACTTCCGGCACAGCGCGATCGGCGCGGCGGTCGTCGCCGGCATCGTCGCGTTCGCGGGCATCTTCGTGCTCCGGGCGGACGCGCGCTTCCTTTTCGACGGCCGACGTCGCGAGCCTTGCCCCTCGTGATCGTCTGGGGGTCGCCGGCGCCGCGTCGCTGGTCCCGTTATTGCGCCGAGCCCACTGCGGCGCGAGACTCCTTTCGGTGGTGCGGTCGGTACGGTGGTGCTCGCATGGGGCGTGGCGTGCTGCTCTACGTCCTGGACCAGGGAAGTCTGCTTCCGGGCGAGGGCGTCGAGGAGCGCACCGAAAGGTGACCGGCGGCTACTCCATCCGAGCCGCGGCCCCGATCGCCACGAGGTCCTCGGGGTGGATCCAGCTGTCGGCGAGCGGAACGCCCCCCGCACGCCGGATCGCGTCGCGGAGCGGGATCGCCCAGCGATGCTCGATCAGCGCGACCGCCGCGGTCGTGCCCGGCGGGATCGTATCGGCGACCGACCACATCGTCTCGTCGCCGAGCAGGCCCTCTTCGGCCGCCTCGGCGCCGGCGAGGGCGCCGGCCTCCACGCCTTCCTCGTCCGGCTCGACGCCGAGGCCGATCAGCGCGCCGGCGATCGCACCGAACTCCGCGCGTTGCTCGTCGGACAGGTCGCTCAGCTCGACCCCCACGACCTCGCCGTCCGCTTCCTTGGACACGACGACCATGTCGACCAGCCGGATGATGTCGAGCTCCTTCAGCCGTTGGAGCTCGGACAGGATCTCGCCCTTGAAGTTCGTGCCCTCGAACCCCAGCACGAGGATCTGGACCGGACCGAACTCGTCCATCTGCTCCCTCTCTCTTCGTCGTCGTCGCGCTCAGCCGTTGAGGATCTTGGCCTTCTGCGCGGCGAACTCCTCGTCGGTCAGCACACCTTGCTCGTGGAGCTGGCCGAGCTGCTTCAGCTGATCGATCGAGGACTGCGGCATGCCGCCGGCCGCTGGAGCCGGCGGGCGGCGGGGCGGACTGCTGCTGGTTGGCCCCCTCGATCGCCGCGTCCTGCTCGGCCTCGTGGTCCCGGCTGCCCTGGTGCGTCTTGCCGGCGTGGTAGGCGACCGCGGCGCCGCCCGCCATGGCAGCGCCTCGAAGCAGGGGTCGCCTTCTCCTCCTCATCATCGATCACACCCTTCCGTGGTCGTGTACGCGGACCGGTCCGGCTCAGGAAGCTGCCCTCGCCGTGGAGCTCCTTCTGGATCTCGGCGGTGGTTTCATCGGACAGCGACGTCTTGACCACTTCGCCGCCGAACTTGGACAACGCCGCGATCGCCTTGTCGGCCGTGACCTTCTCGAACACGATGAACAGCGCCGACGTGCCGGGCTGGAGCTTGTCGCGCACCTGTTCCTGGAAACCCTTGTCGATGCCGCCCTTCTCGATCTTGCCCATCAGCGCGCCGAACGCAGCGCCGAAGGCCATGCCGAAGAACGGCACGAAGAACAGGATGCCGAACAGGAACCCCCAGAACATGCCCCAGGTGGCGCCCGCACCCACCGCGTGCTGGTTCGTGTGGGTGTGGAACGTGCCGTCGGCGTCGCGCTGATCGCAGCCACCGCGTCGGCCTGGATGATCAGGTCACTCTGCAGGTTGTAGACCTCCTCCATCGCCTGTTGGGCGGTGGCGGTGTCGTCATAAGCGATCGCGATCAGGTCAGCCATGTACCTTCCTCCTTCTTGTCCTCAGGTCGAGCAGATGGACGGAACGGAACCGCGCCATCATGCCTCAATCTCATCCATCCGTGCACACGGACATCGTCCGGCGGTCAGTGTTCCTCCTTGCGACGGTCAGTGTTCCTTCTTGACGTGTCCCTCGTCGGTCGACCCGCAGGTCCGTCAGTCCTGAGTGCTCACGATCGCCGGTCACCATCACGCTCGCGTCGTCGATGCGACCGAGCTCCTTGAGCCGCCCCAGCACGACTGGAGCGACTCCTCGGGCGTCTGGCTGAGCGTGTCGACGCGGAGCTCGGGGTCCTCCGGAGCCTCGTAGGGGTCGTCGACGCCGGTGAAGCCGGTGATCTCGCCGGCGAGCGCCTTCTTGTACAGGCCCTTCGGGTCGCGGTGCGCGGCGATCTCGTCGACCGTCGCGTGCACGTAGACCTCGACGAACTCGCCGATCTGCGCGCGCACGCGTCGCGCGTCTCCTTGTACGGGCTAGATCGGGCAGCAGATCGTGGCGACCCCGTTGCGGGTCAGCAGGTCGGCGACGAACCCGATGCGCAGGATGTTCGTGTCGCGGTCCTCCTTGGAGAACCCGAGCCCCTTCGACAGGTTCTTGCGCACCTCGTCGCCGTCGAGGATCTCGGTCTTCATCCCGCGCGCCTGGAACTCGTGGAACAGCATCTCCGCGATCGTCGACTTGCCCGCGCCGGACAGGCCGGTGAACCACACGGTGAACCCCTTGCTGGTCGCTCACGTCACAGGAAGCTCCTTCCGACGGCGCCCGTCGAGCGCGCGCGTCGATGTCGTAGAGGGACAGGATCGTCGGACCGACGTCGACGAGGTTCGATCCCGTCGACCTCGCCCGTCGGCTGCCCGGGCAGCGCCCTTCACGATGAAGATGCCCGTCGCGGTCGTGGTTGGCCCCGTCGGGGCCGGTGTCGTTCTCGTAGGTGTACAGGCTCGGGTTGCCGACCGACCCCACCGACCGCCACTCGAGGTCGCCGAAGTAGACGATCAGGTCGGGCGCCACGCCGCGGACCTCCGGGTAGACGTCCTGCGGCTTCAGCACCTTCGTGCCGAGCGGCTCGCCGTCGGGGCCGGGCGCGGCCTCGAGCTTGGCGATCAGCTCGTCGCGCGTCGCCTCGTACGCTCGCGGGCTCGACGATCCCCTGCGGCTCGCGGCCCTTCACGTTCAGGAACAGCCGCCCGTAGTAGCCGCCGTCGCCCCACGCCACCGTGCGGCTCCAGTCGATCGACGCCTCCGTGATCGGGGTTGGCCGCGGTGACGGCTCGGCGAGCGTCAGGTAGCCCTCCTGGATCAGCCAGTCGTTGAAGCAGAGGCCGCCCATCATCGGACGGGCGCCGTGGTCGCTCATCACGATCGTGACGGCGTCGTCGGGGACCAGCTCCAGCAGCGATGCCGAGCTGCTCGGTCCAGGAACCGGTAGTAGTCCTGGAAGACGGCCTCGTACCGGTTGCCCGGCCTCGTAGAGGGGGTGGCGCGGGTCGAAGTACTGCCAGAACACGTGGTGCAGCCGGTCCGGCGCGATGTCGCACAGCATGAAGAAGTCCCACGGCTTGTTCTGCGATCAGCCGCCGGCCGACCTGGAACCGGCGCTCGGTCATCTTGAAGACCTGGTCGAGCGTGACGTCGCATGCCGGCCTGGCGGAAGTTGGGGATGTCGAAGATGTACTCGCCCGTGCCGCCGAGCTCCTCCTCGATCTCGACCTCGAGCTCCTGGGGGAACGCCCAGCGCTTCGCGCCGACGGCGGCGTGAGGAAGCAGCCCGACGCGCCAGCCCGGGAACTCCTTGGGCGGCGGGAACGACGGGCGGCACGCCGATCAGCACGCGACCGCATGCCCTCGCTCGCCCAGGCTTGTCCCACACGGCGGGCTCCTTGATCGAGCCCGAGTGCGCGATCGAGAGCCCGTCGTAGGTGGTGTCCTTGCGGTTGCGGAAGCCGTAGATGCCGAGCTGGCCGGGGTCCTTGCCGGTCATCGCGCACGCCCACGCGGGAACGGTGATCGGCGGCGTGATCGATGGCCAGGTTCGCCGTAGCATGCCCTCGCCCATCAGCTTCGCGATGTTGGGGACCTCGCGCTGAGGTCGTGGAACAGGAGCTGCGGGGTGCCGCAGTCGAGTCCGATCACCGCCACCCTGGGGCCTTGCTGCATGCGATCGATCCTTCCGGGAGCACGAGCTCTCGAGAGCGGAAGCGGGCGCGCTGACACCGGGGAAGCTTCCGCGGTCGGCGTATCCTACCAACCGCCCGAGGTCCTCCCAACCCGGCGCAGTGCCTCCAACCTGCGAAGATAGGCCGCCATGACGCTCCTGCGACGCCTGCTGAAGGTCCAGGCCGCCCTGTGGGCGGCCTGGGCCTCGTCGTGGGGCTCGTGCCGCGGTGGCTCATGGTCGACGTCCTGGGTCAGGCCCCGCTCCGCCGAATGACGCCTGGGTCCGGGCTTCGGCGTCATGGGGCTGGTGCTGGCGCTGCTGATGGTCCTGGTCGTCGCAGCAGGTCGAGGAGCTCTGGTGGTGGTCCTGGGCCTTCGCGCGTGCTCGAGATCGGCACGGCGACCGTCTTCGTCGCTGAACGCGCTGTTCGGCGCTCCCCGACGGCGCGGCCGCTGGCCCTGGTGGACCCTGGCCGCGGTCAACGCCGCGCTCGGGGCCGGACGCTGGCCGGCATGGGGATGCGCGGGCCAGGAGAAGCCGTTCGCCTAGCGATGGCCTGCCGACGAGTCGGCTCGCGGGCCAGGCGATCGGCCGCTTCCGCGGTCGTGATCGATCGCCTCGCTGCGCGCGCTCGAACACACCCGTCAACGTCTCGCCGATCGCGGCGAGACGCGCATCGACGACCGCCTCCTCCCATCCCATCCGCTCGTACCCGGCCAGGTGGATCACGCCGCCGGCATTGATCACGTAGTCGGGCGCGTAGAGCACCCGGCGTCCGCGAGCCGGTCCGCGTCCTCCGGAGACTCGAGTTGGTTGTTCGCGGCGCCCGCGACCACCGGCAGCCGCCAGTCGCGGGATCGTCGTCGCGTTGAGCACCCCGCCGGTCGCGCACGGCGCGAACACGTCGCATGCCGTCCCGATCACGTCGGCGGGCGCCACCAGGTCGCCGTCGACGGCGTCCGCCGCCGCGCGCGCGCGCGCCTCGTCGATGTCCGACGACGAGCAACGACGCGCCCGCGTCGCGCAGCAGCTCGATCAGGCGCGCTCCCACCGAGCCGACCCCCTGGACGAGGACCTTCCGCCCGCCCAGGTCCTCCGAGCCGAACGCGAGCCGCGCGCTCGCCGCGATCCCGTGGAACACGCCGACCGCCGTGCCGGGCGCCGGGTCCCCGGAGCCGCCACGTTCCCGAGAGCGGCCGAGCACGTGCGAGGTCCGCTCCCCGATCACGTCCATGTCGGTCTGGTTCGTGTTCATGTCGGCCGCCGTGACGTAGGTGCCGCGCAACGACTCCACCAGCCCCGCGTACCGGCGCAAGCAGCGTCGCCGCGCGCCACCTCTCCGGGCGCCGGCACCGATGGCACCGCCAGCACCGCCTTGCCGCCTCCGTACGGCAGATCCGCCGCCGCCTGCTTGAACGTCATGGCCTCGGACAGCCGGAGCACGTCCCGAAGGCCCTCGTCGGGCGTGGCGTACGCCTTCAGCCGCGTCCCGCCCATCGCCGGCCCCAAGACGGTGGAGTGCACGCCCGACGAACATCCAGGCCCCGCTCGGCTCATCGAACGCGAACGACGACCTCCTCGCCGTCCCACGCCCGCACCAGCTCCTCGAACATCGGCGGCCACGAGCGCGAGGCCGTCGCCAGCGAGCCTGCGCAACGCGAAGGGCCGGGGTCTGCCGAACGGGCGTTCCGTTCCCTGGCGGCGGACCCGGCCCCTCACGTGGTCAGCGCTAGTCCAAGCGAGACTAGTGCATGTGCCCGTGACCGTCGCCGGCCGCCGGCTCCTCGCTCCTCGGGCTTCTCGACCACGGCGCTCTCGGCCGTCAGCACGATCGCGGCGATCGAGGCGGCGTTCTGCAGCGCCGACCGCGTGACCTTGGCCGGATCGACGATGCCGGCCTTGACCATGTCGACCCACTCGCCGGTCGGCGGCGTTGAACCCGCGGCCCGTCGCCCTCGCCGCGGACCTGCGAGACGACCACCGCGCCCTCGTAGCCGGCGTTCTGCGCGATGCGCCGCGCGGGCTCGGCCAGCGCGTTGCGCACGATGCTTCGCGCCGGTCGCCTCGTCGTCCTCGAGGTCGAGCTTGTCGAGCGCGGACTCGGCGCGGACCAGCGTCACGCCGCCGCCGGGGACGATGCCCTCCTCGACCGCCGCGCGGGTCGCCGACACGGCGTCCTCGATGCGGTGCTTCTTCTCCTTGAGCTCGACCTCGGTGGCCGCGCCGACCTTGATGACGGCGACGCCGCCGGAGAGCTTGGCGAGCCGCTCCTGGAGCTTCTCGCGTGTCCCAGTCGGAGTCGGTGTTCTCGATCTCGGCCTTGATCTGGTTGATCGCGGCCCGCGACCTCGTCGGCGGTCACCGCGGCCCTCGACGATCGTCGTGTCGTCCTTCGTGACGACGACCTTGCGGGCCTGGCCCAGCAGGTCGAGCGTCGGCGTTCTCGAGCTTGAGGCCGACCTCCTCGGAGACGACCTGGCCGCCGGTGAGGATCGCGATGTCCTGCGAGCATCGCCTTGCGGCGGTCGCCGAACCCGGGCGCCTTCACCGCGACGGCGTTGAACGTGCCGCGGATCTTGTTGACGACCAGCGTGGCGAGCGCCTCGCCCTCGACGTCCTCGGCGATGATCGACGAGCGGCTTGCCCGCCCTGCATCACCTTCTCGAGCACCGGGAGCAGCTCCTGCACGCTCGAGATCTTCTTGTTCACGATCAGGATGTAGGGCTCGTCGAGTGACGGCCTCCTGGCGCTCGGGGTCGGTGACGAAGTACGGCGAGATGTAGCCCTTGTCGAACTGCATCCCCTCGGCGAACTCGAGCTCGATGCCGAAGGTGTTCGACTCCTCGACCGTGATCGACGCCGTCCTTGCCGACCTTGTCGAGCGCCTCGGCGATGATCTCGCCGATCGCGGCGTCGGCGGCCGAGATCGACGCGACCTGCGCGATCTCCTCCTTGGACTCGACGTCCTTGGCCTGGTTCTTGATCGCCTCGACGGCCGCCTCGACGGCCTTCTCGATGCCGCGCTTCAGCGCCATCGGGTTGGCGCCGGCGGCGACGTTCTTCATGCCGCCCTTGACCATCGCGCGCGCGAGCACGGTGGCGGTGGTGGTGCCGTCACCGGCGACGTCGTTCGTCTTGGTGGCGACCTCCTTGGTGAGCTGGGCGCCCATGTTCTCCCACGGGTCCTCGAGCTCGATCTCCTTGGCGATCGTCACGCCGTCGTTCGTGATCGTGGGCGCGCCCCACTTCTTGTCGAGCACCACGTTCTGGCCCTTGGGGCCGAGCGTGATGGCGACCGCGTCGGCGAGCTTGTCGACGCCGGCCTCGAGGCCGCGCCGCGCCTCCTCGCCGAACTTCAGCAGCTTCGAAGCCACGGTGCCTCCTTCGGTCGAGTCAGATGGAACGGGGCCCGGCGCTCAGTCGCGCGCGAGCCCCGGTCCGAAGCTGGACGGTTACTTGGCGAGCGACGGCCAGCACGTCGCGGGCGGACAGGATCAGGTACTCCTCGCCGTCGACCTTGACCTCGGTGCCGCCGTACTTCGAGTAGATGACCTTGTCGCCGACCGCGACGTCGAGCGGCGACGCGCTGCCGTCCTCGAAACGGCCGGGGCCGACCGCCACGACCGTGCCCTCCTGGGGCTTCTCCTTCGCGGTGTCGGGGATCACGAGGCCCGACGCGGTCGTCTCGTCACCCTCGCTCGGCCTGCACGACGATCCGGTCCTCGAGCGGCTGGAGCTTGAAGTCCGCCATGCCCTTCCCTCCTTGTGATTGTCCGATGCCGTCGACAGCTGCGTTAGCACTCCCGGTCACGAGTGCTAACAGGATACCCAGGCGAGTGCCAGAGGGTCAACGAGAGTCAGCTGTCGAACCCGAGCCCCACGCACGTCCAGGAGCTACAGCCACGGCCCTCGCCGGCTGGCAGCGTGATCTGGAAGACCTTCCTGAGCGGCTCGTGCACGGTCCACGTCGGTGCGGGCGCCGCGTTCGAGGATGCACACGTCCCGCCCGCCCAGCTGCCCCGGATCTCGATGGTGGCGCCGGCCCTCGAGGACCACGAAGATCTCGTCTTCCTCGGTGTCGGTGACCGTCCCCTCCGTGATGCGCCAGATGCCGCGCACGATCCGCCCGTCCGGCGACTCGCCGAGGACCGTCTCGGTCACGACGGGCGAGCCGGACGCGACCGATGCGGGATCGAGCTCGCCCGGTTCCAGCTCGACGTCGGCGACGCGCAGCACGAACGTGCCGGAACGCTCGAGAGGGTCGCTCACCGGGTCATACGCCCTTGAGGAAGGCCACGGTCTCGGCGAGCCCGTCCTCCAGATGGGTCCAGGGCTTCCAGGCGAGCGCGCTCGGCGCCGCGCGGATGTCCAGCGCGATCCGGCGGAGCTCCCCGGGCGGCAGCGGGCCGTGGCTCGGGCTCCTCGTCGAAGCCGATGATGTCGGCGAGCAGCCGGTAGAGGTGGTTCACGCTCGATTCCAGGCCCGTGCCGATGTTCACCAGCTTGCCCGAGCCCGTTCCATCGCCTGCACGAACGCGTGCACGGTGTCGTCGATGAACACGTAGTCGCGGGTCTGGTTCCCGTCGCCGAAGATCGTGGCCTCTCGCCCGCGAGCATCTTCGGCGCGAAGATCGCGATCACGCCGGCCTCGCCGTGAGGATCCTGACGCGGCCCGTACACGTTGCCGAGCGCGAGCGCCGTGAAGTCCAGGCCGCGGTAGCGCTGATAGAAGCCCAGGTAGTCCATGACGATCTTCTTGGAGATGCCGTATGGGCTGACGTGGGTGCGACGCCTGCGCGGACGACTCCTTGGCCGGGAGCCGCCGTGGCTCGCCGTAGATCGTGCCGCCGCTCGCCGCGTAGATCACCTTCCGCGCGCCCGACCTTCGCGGCGCAGCTCCAGGACGTTGAGCGTGCCCATGATGTTGATGCTGGCGTCGAGCGACCGGGTCGTCGAGCGACGGCCGCACGCCGGATTGCGCAGCCAGGTGGAAGACCACCTCGGGCCGATGCCGCTCGAAGAGGGCAGCAGACCCTCGGCGCGCACGTCCATGTTGAAGAACGTGAACTCCTTGCCGTAGCCACGCGCGTCGACGAGGTTGGCGATGCGGCCCGTCGTGAGGTCGTCCACGCTGATCACGCGGTGTCCCTCGGCGAGGAGTCTGTCGGCGAGGTGCGAGCCGATGAACCCGGCGCCCCCGGTCACCAGGACCGTGCTCACGGCGCCAACCCTAGGTTCGGGTCGGCACCGATGTCGAGCATCGCGCGCTCCCCGCTTTCCATCGGGCCGCGCCGACGCAGGCGACCATCGCGGCGTTGTCGGTGCAGAGCGGGAGCGGAGGGATACGGACCGGAGCCCGCCGCGCTCGCCGTCCGCGCAGGCGCTCGCGCAGCCGCGTGTTCGCGACGACGCCGCCGCCGAGAAGCACGGTGGGAGCGCCCGTCCTTCGCGCCGCCATCGCCTTCGCCACCTGCACGTCGACGATCGCCTCCTGGAAGCCGGCAGCCAGGTCGGGCAGGTCGAGGTCGTGTCCCGCCGCCTGTTCCTCCTTCACGTACCGCAACACCGCGGTCTTCAGCCCGCTCATCGAGAAGTCGTAGTCACCGGAGTCCTCCATCGCACGGGGGAAGCCGGATCGCCGTCGGGGTCGCCCGTCTTGGACATGGCATCGAGCGCCGGCCCGCCGGGGAACCCCAGCCCCAGCAGCCGCGCCACCTTGTCGAACGCCTCGCCCGCGGCGTCGTCGAGCGTCTGCCCCAGCACCTCGTGGTGGAGCATCGTGGGCACGTGGACGAGCATCGTGTGCCCCCCCGACACGATGAGCGCGACGTAGGGCGGCTCTGGCTCACCGTGCTCCAGGAAGTTCGCCCAGTAGTGCGCCTCCAGGTGGTTCACCCCCACGAGGTCGGCGCCGGTCGCGAGGGCGACGCCCTTCGCGGCTGCCATCCCCACCAGGAGCGCGCCCACCAGACCGGGCCCCACCGTCACGGCGACGCCGTCGATGTCGCCGAAGCCGGCCTCCGCCTGCGCCAGCGCCTCCTCGAGCAGCGGGTTCAGCGCCTCGACGTGCGCCCGAGCGGCGACCTCGGGCACGACACCGCCGAAGCGTTCGTGCAGGTGGATCTGGGACGCGATCAGGTTCGAGCGCAGCGTCGAAGCCGTCCTCCACCACCGCGACGGCGGTCTCGTCGCACGAGGTCTCGATGCCGAGGGTGATCACGAGGGGCGCACCATCTCCGGGAGGGTCGCCGCGATCGAGGCCATGCGCGACCGCGACTCCTGCGTCCGGACGTCGTCGGTCCACATGATCAGCGCGTCCTCGTTGAGCTCCTGGTAGTAGTTGCGTCTGATCCCCACCGGATGGAACCCGTAACGGCCGTAGAGCCGCTGCGCCCCCCAGTTCGTGACCCGCACCTCCAGGCTACACCGCGCGCGCCCCCATCTCGACCGACCGCAGCGATCAGCTCGTGCAGCAGGCGCGTGCCGATCTTGCGCCGATGTTGCTGCGGATCGACAGCGATGTTCGTGATGTGGGCCTCGTCCCCGTAGCAGATCATGCCTCCGTACCCCACGACGGTCTTGTCGATGCGGGCCACCAGGTAGCAGCGGTTGTTGGGCTCGGTCATCTCGGCCACGAACAGGTTGGGGCTCCACGGGCGCGCGTACACCTGCCGCTCGATCGCCATGACGCCGCGAAGATGGCGCCGGCGCATGCGGCTCACCTCAACCCGTGGCGCCCCTTGCTCGCTGATCCCACGCGATCTCAGCATCCGACTTCCTCAGGTACACCGGGACGACGTCGTAGAGACGATCGTGCTCCTCGCGCAGGAATCGAGGGACGGCGAGCTCGACCAGCGCGGCCGCTTCCGGATGGGCCACGATGGACGAAGCGAGCTCGATCCTGCTGCCGAGTTCCTCCAGCACATGTCGGTACAGCATCGCACCGTTGCCCACGGCCAACACCTCTCCGGGCGTCGCTTCGAGCTCCGCACTGAGCCGGTCGGGCGTCGCGACCTCGTGCCGGGTCTCGCGGACGACGCCCCCGGGCACCGATCGATAGATCGCGAAGAACACCTCGCCTCGCCGGCCGTCGATCAACCGCGGCGATGCGCTTGTGTGTCGTCCTCACCGAAAACGCCAGCGCGTCGAGGCTCGTGATGCCGACGATGGGGACGTCCAGCACCTGGGCCAGGGTCTTGGCGGTCTCGACGCCCACGCGCAGGCCGGTGAACAAGCCGGGGCCGATCCCGACCGCGATCCCGCCCGACCTTCGCAGGTCCAGGCCGCTCCACGCCAGCAGCTGCTGCAGAGCCGGCGTCACGGATTCCTGGCGCGCCTTGCCGGCGATCGAGACCTTGGCCAGGATCTCGGTCTCGGTCCCGATCGCGATGCTCGTCTGCGGGGTGCTCGTCTCGATGCCGACGACGATCATCGGGGCACGCTCCAGGGGGCGACCGCCGCTTCGAGGGCTCCCCAGCGCTCCTCCCACGGACGGCCCACGGCCGACAGCTCCAGCCTGCGCACCTCCGAGACGGGATCTTCGGTCGTGAGCTCCACCGCGCAGACGCTCGGGCGGGAGCAACTGCTCCACTGCGTCGCCCCACTCCACGAGCAGGACGCTCTCGCCTCCGGCCAGCTCTTCCAGCCCCAGGTCCACCACATCCTGCAGCCGTTCGAGCCGGTACACGTCCACATGCGCGACGTCGAGGATGCCGACGTACTCCTTCACCAGGATGAACGTGGGAGAGGAGACCGGGTCCTCGATCCCCAGTCCGCGCGCGACCCCCTGGACGAGGGTCGTCTTGCCCGCCCCCAGCTCTCCGGTCAACACGACGGCATCTCGGGCCGGCAGCGACGCGGAAAGGGCCTCCCCGACCTCCCGCGTGTCCTCGGCCGTCACCGCCCGCAACCCAACGTGCATTCAGAACAGCTCCAACTGCTGGTCGTCCGGTCGGCCTCGGCACGGGACGACCCGCTCCTCGAGCCCGGGGGTGGAACCCACGGGCGCCTCGGCGTCCGGGATCACGTGAGCCGAGGGTGGGCCGGCCGCGCCCGAAGCTCCTCGAGGGTCGCCGACACCAAGGCGAAGTCGTCCTTCAGGAGTTGGAACTGCCGCGACCTCTCCCCTCCGCCGTGCAGGATCGCGGCGGGGTGGAACGTGGGGATCACCGTGCGCCCGTGCCAGTCGTGCACCTGGCCGCGGAGCCGTGTGATCCCGGTCGAGGTGTTCAGGACGAACTTGGTGGCGAAGTTGCCGAGGGTCACCACCACCAGGGGCTGGATCAGCGAGATCTGCTCGACGAGCCAGGGAGTGCACGCCTCGATCTCGTCGGGCTGGGGATCGCGGTTGCCCGGAGGTCGGCACTTGCAGCGATGTTCGCGATGTACACGTCCGGGCGCCCCAGCCCGATCCCCTCGAGCATCTTGGTCAGCAGCTGCCCCGCCGCTCCGACGAACGGCTCGCCCTGCTTGTCCTCGTGGAACCCGGGCGCCTCCCCGATGAACAGCAGGTCGGCGGCGGCGTCACCGACGCCGAACACCACCTGGGTGCGCCCCCCGGCGAGCCGGCACTTCGTGCAGGTGGAAGCCTCGGCTCGCGACCTGGTCGAGCGTTCGCAAGGTCATCGTCGCTTCCCCCGGGCTGCCCCGGCCGCCCCCGCGCTCGAGCCCGACTTCCCTCGCCGCTTCTTGGCGGGCGTGAGCACGCGGCGCGAGAACGTGCGGATCTCCCGGTCCAGCTCCACGGGCCGCTCCATCATCGTCATGTGGCCGGCCCCCTCGACCACGGCAAGCGTGGCGTCCGGAAGCGCCCCGACCAGCGCGACCGCGGCGGCGGGAGGCGTGACGCGGTCGTGCTGTCCCACGACCACGAGGACCGGCGAGTTGACGCGAGGCAGCGCGTACCGCAGATCCATCTCCATCAACCCCGACAGGCCGTCCGTCCACACGTCCGAGGAGGCTCGCTCGGCGAGGCGGACCACGTGCTCGACGATGGGAGGGAGCGTCCGGACCGCTGTTCAGGCGCACCGCGGCGGCGCGGCGAGATCCCCGGGACTCGCGAGCACCGCACGACGGAGCCGATCCGCCCGCCGCGCCGCCGTGCCGAAGGAGCCCAGCCTCGGACGAAGGAGATCGGTGAGCGAGCCCATCGCCCCCCTGATCAGGTCGGTCGAGGACGACCCCACCAGGATCAGGCCCGCGATGCGTGGTCCGAACAGCTCCGGTCGTTGCTCGGCCAGCGCGATCGCTCGCCATGCCTCCCATGCTGTGGCCCACGACCACGGCAGGCCGGTCAGGCGCCACGACGTCGAGCACCGCGCCGATGTCGCGGCCCAGCGCCCGAGCGAGAGATTGCCGTGAGCGGGAGCGCCGCTGCGACCGTGCCCCCGCTGATCCATCAGGACGCAGCGGAAGTCGGTCGACAGGTCCACCCACTGTTCGTGCCAGGTGGTCATGTCCAGGCTGAACCCGTGCACGAACAGGAGCACCGGCGCGGCCGCATCGCCCGCGGCGCGCACCGCGATGCGCGTGCCGTCGAAGGACTCGAAGTCGCCGAGGTCCTCAGGCGGCAGGTCCCAACGGTGGGCCTCGAGGTCGTGCTCGACGCGACGGCGCACCAAGGTTCGGCCGACCGCCCCCGCGGCGAGTGCGCCGGCGGCGATGCCCGCGCCGATCACGGCGGCCGTTTCCGGGTCACGAGCGTCCTCCGACCGAACTACGCGGGACACGCGAGCCGATCCTGGTGACGATCTCGTATCCGATCGAACCCGCGGCTCGCCGAGCTCGTTGGCGGTCACCGACTCCTCCCCCTGGGATCCGACGAGCAGCACCTCGTCGCCGGGCCGGGGCTCCCGGTCGCCGCAGTCCGCCATCAGCTGGTCCATCGTCACGTTGCCGGCGACCCGGCATCGGCGCCCGCCGATCAACACGTCGGCGCGCGATGACAGCGTGCGCGGATACCCGTCCGCGTAGCCTACGGGAACGGTGGCGATCCAGGCGTCTCGCTCCAGCCGGTACCGGTGGCCGTAGCTGATGGCTTCGCCCGCCGCCAGGCGCTTGACCGCCGTCACCTCGGAGCGCCAGGTGAGCGCGGGCCGCAGGCCGAGGCCGGCCCCGACCCCCGGAGCCGGTTCGATGCCGTAGATGCCGATGCCGGTGCGCACCATGTCGAGGCGAGCATCGGGATGCAGGATCGTGCCGGCGGTGTTCGCCGCATGGAGAAGCGGCGGCGCGTGGCCCGATGGCCGGATCCGATCGGTCACCCTCAGGAACCGGTCGAGCTGTTCCTTCGTGGTGCTCACGTCCTCCTCGGCTCGGGCGAGGTGCGTCCAGAGCCGCCCACTGAAGACCCGCGTCGGCGACACGCCGCACGAACCCGACCGCGTCCTCGGGCGGCCAGACGCCGATCCGGTGCATGCCCGTGTCGATCTTCACGTGGGCAGCTGTCGCGCGATCGCCGGTTGCTTCTCGCAGCCGGGAGAGGCCCCCCTCGGTCGCGAGCACGGGGGCGAGGTCCGCCGCTAGGGCGTCCGTTCCGTCCCCCCGGGGAACTCCGAGAGCACGAGGACCGGCGCCACGATCCCCGCGGCTCGAAGCGCAAGCCCCTCTTCGACCAGGGCGACACCGAGCCAGGTCGCCCCCGCCTCCAGCGCCGCCTCGGCGACTCCCACCGCGCCGTGCCCGTATCCGTCCGCCTTCACGACGGCCATCAGGGCGGCATCGGGCGGCTTGAGGCCCGCACGTTGTGACGGACGGCGTCGAGATCGACCTCGACCCACGTGGGGCGGCCGGGCGTGCCCGAGTCCGGTTCACGCGCGCATCACCTCGGCGACGGCAGCGGCAGCCGTCGGCGATGTCGCTCGCGAGCGCTCCCTCTCCGAGGTCGTTGCCCGCCGATCGCCCGGCGACGCCGTGCACGTAGGCGGCGGCCGACGCCGCTTCCACCGGTTCCACGCCTCGGGCGAGGAGCGCCCGATCACCCCGGTGAGCACGTCCCCGGACCCCGCGGTGGCCAGGACCGCGCTGCCCGTGGGATTGATCCGCGCCGCCTCCGCCGGCGTCGGCGACGAGCGTCCGCGTCCCCTTCAGGAGCACCACGGCTGCAGTGTCCGCGCGAGGTCCCGAACGGCGCGAAGACGATCGCGATGGAGCCCGTCGGTATCCCCGCCGGCGAGACGGGCGAATTCGCCCTCGTGCGGGGTGATGACCAGGTCAGCCTTGCGGTCCACGAGATCGCCGCGCGCGACCTTCGAACGCGTTGAGGCCGTCGGCATCGAGCACGACGGGAACCGGGCTGGCGCGAACCAGATCGTGGACGAACCCGGCCGTCTCCGCCTGGCGGGTGAGGCCGGGACCGATCGCGAGCACGTCGGCCGCAGACAGCGCCTCGAGGCCGGTTCGAGCGCGGCCGCCGGCGACCGTTCCGCCGGCCGTCTCCGGAAGCGGCAGGTACACCGCCTCGGTGCTCGACCCCTGCAGGACCGGCAGGATCGAAACCGGGGCGGCCACGTGGAGGAGCCCCGCCCCCATGCGGCCGGCAGCCCGCACGATCAAGCTGGGCGCCCCGGTCATTCCCGGATCCCGCCACCACCATCACCACGCCCGAGGCCCGCTTGTGCGTATCCGCCGCGCGCACCGGAAGCACCCGCGCGACGTCGCCCGGCTCCACCAGGGAGGCCTCAGGAGTCACGACCCCTCTGCGAACCCGATGTCGACCACGCGCACGGCGCCCGCATGTTCGGCCCCGGGCAGGAGCACGTTGCCGACCTTCGCGGCGCCGAAGGTGACGGTGAGCTCCGCCCGCACCGCGTCCCCCTCGACCGCGCCCGTCCTCCCGTCGACCCCCGAGGGGATGTCGACCGAGACCACGGGCACGCCGGCCGCGGCGAGCTCCTCGATCGCGCGCACCCAGTCCTCGGCGGGACGGGAGCGGAAGCCGGTCCCCACGATCGCGTCGACGGCGACGTCGGCACGGGTCAGTTCCCGTCGCAACGACGACGTCGAGAAGGGCATGGGCACGATCCCCTGCTCGCGCAGGCGGGCGAGGTTGGTCATCGCGGGTTCCCTCATGCCCTCCAGCGGCTCCATCGCGACGACCTCGACCCGCATCCCGCGGCGCGCGAGATCGCGGGCCGCGACCAGACCGTCGCCCCCGTTGCTCCCCTTGCCGCACAGGACGACGGCACGACGTCCGTACACACCGCCGCAGCGATCGACGACGGCCTGCGACACGGCCCGGCCCGCACGCTCCATCAGCACCGCGGCGGGGGTCCCCGCGGCCTGCGTCGCGCGATCCACCTCTCCAGCTTGATCGGGCGTGATCACGGGCTTCATGCGCTCACGTCTCCTGCACCGCCACGGCGAAGGCCACCGCGTTCGCTCGCTCGTGGGTGAACGTGACCATCACGCGCGTCACGCCGAGCGAGTCGGCTCGCCGCGCCGCGTTGCCACCGAGCGCGATCGACGGCGCGCCGCTCGGATGGCGCGACACGCTGATGTCCTGCCACCGCTTGTCCCGGTACCCTCCCAGCGCCTTGATCGTGGCCTCCCTGGCGGCGAACCTGCCCGCGTAGGACTCGGCTGGGCGGGCCTTCGAGTCGCAATAGGCGATCTCCTCTGCCGTGAACACGCGATCGCGCATCGTCGGATGGCGGGCGAGTGCGCGCTCCATCCGGGCGATCTCGCAGATGTCGACCCCGAGCCCGACGATCTCCACGGAGCCAGCTTAGAGGCATCGACCCATGGCGCGGCCGAGGCCGGCTGCATCGTCCCCGCTACTCGACCGTCACGCTCTTGGCGAGGTTGCGAGGCTGATCGACATCGCATCCACGCAGGGTGGCGACGTGATAGGCCAGGAGCTGGAGCGGAACCGTGACCGTCACCGGCGCGAGGAGCTCGGGGGTCGCGGGGACCTCGAGCACGTGGTCGACGAGCTCGCCGATCGTGGAGTCACCCTCGGTGGCCACGGCGATGACGACCCCGCCTCTCGCGCGCACCTCCTGGATGTTGGAGAGCATCTTCGGATAGATGTGGCAGCGGGTGGCCACGGCCACAACGGGAACGCCGTCCTCGACGAGGGCGATCGCTCCGTGTTTCAGCTCCCCGGCAGGGAACCCCTCCGCGTGGATGTAGCTCAGCTCTTTGAGCTTCAACGCGCCCTCGAGCGCCGCGGGATATCCGGTGTGGCGCCCGATGTACAGGACGCTGGGCGCGTCGACGTATCGCTCGGCGAGCCGGCGGCAGGCATCGTCGAGCGCGATCGCGCGCTGCACCGCGTCGGGAAGCTCATCGAGGCGGTCGAGCACCTCGGAGATCTCTTCGGGGAACATCGATCCGCGCACCTGCGCCAGGTAGAGGGCGACCAGGTACTGCGACACCATCTGCGTCGCGAAGGTCTTGGTCGCCGCCACGCAGATCTCCGGGCCCGCGTGGGTGTAGAGGACGCCGTCGGCCTCGCGCGCGAGGGAGGACCCGACCGTGTTCGTCACCGCGATGACCTGCGAGCCCTGGCGCCGGGCGTGGCGGGCCGCCTCGAGGGTGTCGATCGTCTCGCCGCTCTGCGACACGGCGAGCGTGAGCGTGTCGGGTCCCAGGACCGGATCGCGGTAGCGGAACTCGCTGGCGATCTCGATCTCCACCGGCAGACGCGTCCAGTGCTCGATCGCGTACTTGGCGACCAACCCCGAGTGGAACGCGGTGCCGCAGGCGACCACGAACACCTTGCTGACCTCACGGAGCACGTCGTCGCTGACATGCAGCTCGTCGAGCACCAACCGTCCGCCCACCACCCGTCCGACCAACGTGTCGCGGATGGCGTCGGGCTGCTCGTCGATCTCCTTGCGCATGAACGAGTCGTATCCGCCCTTCTGCGCCTGCGCGATGTCCCAGTCGACGGTGATCGCCTCTGGATGTTGCTGCACACCGTCGAAGTCGGTGAACGTCGCCCCGGACGATCGGACCTCGACGATCTGGCCTTCGGCGACCGGGATGACGGTGGTGGTGCGGTCGAGCAAGGCCGACGCATCGGATGCGAGCAACGTCTCGCCGTCACCGATGCCCACCACCAACGGCGAGGACACCCGCACCCCGACGAGCACGCCCGGGTCGTCGAGCGAGCACACGACCAGCGAGTAAGCCCCCTCGAGATCTCGCACGGCCCCGCGCACCGCCTCGGTCAGCGACGATGCTCCGCCCGATGCCAGCCGCTCCTCGATCAGGTGGGCGACCGCCTCGGTGTCGGTGTCGGAGGTGAACGAATGTCCGTCCTTCTCAAGCCGCGTACGCAGCCCCTGGAAGTTCTCCACGATGCCGTTGTGGATCACGGCGATGTGGCCCGTGCAATCCTGATGTGGGTGGGCGTTGCGGTCGGTCGGCGCACCGTGGGTCGCCCAGCGCGTGTGCCCCATGCCGGTCGAGCCCGGAACCGTGGGCTCGACCTCGAGCGCCGCCTCGAGCGCGGCGAGCTTGCCCGACCGCTTCACGACCGACAGGCCGCCGTCGAGCACCGCGACGCCCGCGGAGTCGTATCCACGGTATTCCAGCCGCCGGAGACCTTCGAGGATGATCGGAAGCGCCTCGTCGGGCCCTGCATAGCCCACGATGCCGCACATGACCGGTCAACCCTAGCGCAGGCGCCGCGTTACGCCTCGCAAGGGGGAGCCTCCGCGTCAGGCGCCCAACGTCGACCGAACCGCTGCAGCGATCGCGTCCGCGTGTTCGGTGGCGAGGACCTCGGTCTCGGCCTCCACCATCACGCGCACGAGCGGCTCGGTTCCCGACGCGCGAACGAGCACCCGCCCCTCGTTCCCGAGGGTCTCTTCGGAGGCGCGCACCACGTCCCACACGGATCCCGCGTCGGTGAGCGCCTCTCGGTCCGAAACGTCGACGTTGATCATGCGCTGCGGGTAGCGATGCATCACCGACGCCAACTCCCGCACCGATCGGCCCGTGCGCGCCGCGAGCGAGAGGAACCGCACCGACGTCAGGAGCCCGTCGCCGGTTGCCGCGTGATCGCGGAAGATCACGTGTCCGGACTGTTCGCCTCCCAGCGGCGCGTCGATCCGCATCATGTCCTCCAGCACGTACCGGTCGCCCACCTTCGTCGAGACGACGTCGATCGAGGCCTCCCGCATCGCATGGTGGAAGCCCAGGTTGGCCATGACCGTGGTGACCACCGTGTTCCCTGGAAGCGCCCCTCGTTCCTTCATGTCCACCGCGCAGGCGGCGAGCACCTGATCGCCGTCCACGATGGCGCCGTCCGCATCGGCGAACAACGCCCGGTCCGCGTCGCCGTCCAGCGAGATCCCCACGTCCGCCCCACGCCTTGCGACCTCGGCTGCCACCACGTCGGGATACAGGGCGCCGCACCCGTCGTTGATGTTCTTGCCGTCCGGTTCGGCGAACATGGCGTCGACCTTCGCCCCGAGCCGGCTCAGCAAGACGGGTGCGAGCTCGGACGCGGCGCCGTTCGCGCAGTCGACCACGACCCGCATGCCGGTCAGCGGCGCCTCGGCCGCGTCGGCGACGTGCGCGAGGTAGCGCTCACGTCCGTCGCCGATCGGCAGCGTCTCGCCGGTGCGCCGGGGTGCGACACGCTCGGACATCGCCGCTTCGATCTCGTCCTCGATCTCATCCGGCAGCTTCATCCCCGTGGCGTCGAAGAACTTGATGCCGTTGTACTCGGGCGGGTTGTGGGAAGCCGAGATCACCACCCCGGAGGCTGCCCCCAGCGACGACGTGAGGAAGGCGACAGCCGGTGTCGGCTCGACCCCCGCGATCAGCGCGTCGCCCCCAGCGTGCCGGATACCTTCGACGAGTGCGTCTTCGAGCCACTCGCCCGAGTCACGGGTATCGCGACCGACCACGATCGAAGGATGCCCTACTCCGCGCTGGCCGAGGACGACGACGGCGGCGCCGCCCAGCGCATACGCCAGGTCTTCGGTCAGCTCCGTGCCCGCGAGCCCCCGCACGCCGTCGGTCCCGAACAGTCGCGCCATCGGCCGCACAGGCTACTCCACCATGGCGGCAGGCCGCATCGGCCACCTGCCCGAGCCCCGTTCAGCTGGGGAGGAGCTCGGACACGAGTGCCCGAACCCGTCGGTCGATCTCGTCGCGGATCGGGCGAACCTCCTCGAGGCCCCTGCCGGCGGGGTCGTCGAGCTCCCAGTCCAGATACCGCTTGCCCGCGAACACCGGGCAGGCGTCCCCACACCCCATCGTGATCACCACGTCCGAGGTCCGCACAACCTCGTCTGTGAGGGGCTTGGGGCGCTCGGCGGACAGGTCGATCCCGATCTCGGCCATCGCTTCGACGACGGCAGGGTTCAACTCGTCGGCAGGAGTGCTCCCCGCCGAGCGGACGACGACGCGATCCTTCGAGTGCCGGGCGAGCAACGCGGCCGCCATCTGACTGCGCCCCGCGTTGTGCACGCACACGAACAGAACATCTGGCGAGTCTGCGGTCACGACGATGGCTTCCGGGCCCGCACGATCGCGCCCTGGATGCCCTCGGCGATCTCGTGGGTGGCCTCCACCTCGATCGCCTCGAATCCGGCGCGCGACAAGCCTTGCCGGTACTCCGAGAAGGACAGGGCCCCGCCGATACACCCCACGTAGGAACCTCGTTCTGCCCGCTGGGCCGGAGTCAACTCGTCATCGGCGACGACGTCGCTGATGCCGAGCCGTCCGCCGGGTCGGAGCACACGGAACACCTCCGACATCGTTCGTGCCTTGTCGGTCGACAGGTTGATGACGCAGTTGGAGATGACCACGTCGACGCTGTGTTGCCCCAGCGGGATCGCTTCGATGTACCCCTTGACGAACTCGACGTTGTCCGCGCCCGCCTCCCGGGCGTTCTCTCGGGCCAGATCCAGCATCTCGTCCGTCATGTCGAGCCCGAACACCTTGCCGGTAGGCCCTACCCGCCGTGCCGACAGCAGGACGTCGATCCCACCGCCCGAACCCAGGTCGAGCACCGTCTCCCCCTCGCGCAGCTCCGCCACCGCCGTCGGGTTGCCGCAGCCGAGGCTGGCGAGCACCGCATCGTCCGGGAGGCGCTCGCGGGTGGTGATGTCGTAGAGCTGTTGCCCCAGCCCCTGGTCGGGTTCGCAGCAACCAGCGACCTCGCTCCAGTCGTCGGAAGCCTTGCCCCGCTTCACCGCGGCCGCAGCCGCCGCGTATCGTTCCCGCACGATGTCTCTGAGCTCGCTCACGATGTCCCTCCTTCGGGATCCAGGACCGCGCCAAGTCGTGCCAGCGCCTCCCGTCTCAACGAGTAGAAGGCCCAGGCCCCGCGCTGTTCCCGCTGAAGCAGCCCCACGTCGACGAGCTTCCTCATGTGGAAGCTGACCGTGGGCTGCGAGAGCCCCAAGAAGCCGACCAGATCGCACACGCACACCGGGTGAACGGAAGTGGCCAGCAGGTTCACGACGCGGACCCGGTGCGGGTCGGCCAACGCCTTGAACACGCGAGCCGTCGTCGCTGCGTCTTCGGCGGTCATGCCGCTCCTCGCGATCGGCATGCATCGGGCCGCTGCCGAGTCTTCGGTGATCTCCGATGCTCGGATGGCGCTCACGAGGGCTCCTTCCCTGGCCGCCGGCAGGTGATCGAGACATCTCGATATGAACCATCATGGTTCGGTACGTCGACGAACGTCAATGACCATCGCGGCCGGCGACAGTCGCGGCGCCGCATGGGACCATGACCTCATGGACGAAGATCGCCTGGTCAAGATCTATGCGAGCGGGGACGCCGTCGACGCACAACTGATGCAGGGGAGACTGGAGTCCGAAGGGATCCCGGTGCTGCTCAAGGGCGAATCGGAGGGCCCCTACCGCACGGGCCCGGCCTACCTCTGGACGCCCGCCGAGCACGAGCCGGAAGCGCGCCGGATCATCGAAGCCGTCCGCTCCGGCGCGTTCGCCCTCGCGGAGGATACCGACGTCGGCGCCGAGGACGACGCGACCCCAGACCCTCCTCGCTGAGCTAACGCCACTCCTTCGCTCGCGGATGCGCGCTACTTCCTTCGCTCGCGGATGCGCTCGACCCCCTTGTAGTTGGCGAGCGCCTGGAGCTCGTGCTCGATCCGGACGAGGTCGGCTTGGTCGCGCATCACCTGGTCGATCGGCTTGTAGGCGTCCGGATGCTCGTCCAACAGCGCAGCGGCATCAGACGCCTGCCACGAACGCCCCGCCATCTGCGACTGCAGCGACTCGACAGACAGCGTCTGGCGAGCCTTCGTCCGGCTCATGCGCCGGCCCGCTCCGTGCGACGAGGAGCGATACGAGGCATCGTTGCCAAGCCCGCGAACCACGTAGGACCGTTGTCCCATGCTGCCCGGGATCAGCCCGCGCGCGCCCACACCGGCGTGGATCGCGCCTTTTCGCGTGATCCACAGCATGCGCCCGTCGAACTCCTCGAGCTCGGTGTAGTTGTGGTGACAGTTCACCTCGTCGGTGGCTGCGACATCCCGGCCGATCTCGGCCTCCAGCTGTCGGTGGGTCGCCTCGAGTAGCAGGCGCCGATTCTCCCGTGCGTACCCCTGCGACCACCCGAGGTCCCGGATGTAGGCGTCGAACTCGGGGGTTCCGTCCTGCAGCCACGCGAGCTCCGGGTCCTCGAGCTCGGTTCCCAGGCCCTCGTGCAGCTTCCGCGCGGTCTTTGTATGCAGGCTGGCGAGCTTGTTACCCCCGCCCCGCGATCCCGTGTGCAGGAGGATCCACACCCGGTCCTCCTGGTCGCGCGCGAGCTCCACGAAATGGTTCCCCGAGCCCAGCGTTCCGAGCTGCGCGGCGGCGCGCTCCGGGTCCGCGAGGGTCGCCGGCGGAGGATGTGCCTGGAACCAGGACAGGGCGTCGTCCGATGCGTGCCCATGCCACCGGCCCAGGCCGGCCGGGACCTCCCGGCGCATCCGCTCGACCCAGCCGTCCAGTCCCGCGTCGGGAAGGTGCTCGGCGCGGACCTCGAGCCGCCTCGCGGCCATGCCGCAGCCGATGTCGACGCCGACCGCGGACGGGATCACCGCGGTCTCGGTGGGGATCACCGAGCCGATGGTGGCGCCCATGCCCAGGTGCGCGTCGGGCATCAGCGCGATGGGGCCGGCGACGATGGACAGCCTCGCGGTGCGAGCGGCCTGCTCTCGGGTGGCATCGTCGAGCTCACTCGCCCAGCTCAGCACGCCGGGAGCGATCTCGTGGGCCATGACCTTCGACCTCCTTGTGCGCCATCCGAGCCGCAGCCCGGGCGCTCAGGAGATCAGCGCTTCGAGTACTGCGGCGCCTTGCGGGCCTTCTTCAGGCCGTACTTGCGGCGTTCCTTCTCGCGGGCGTCTCTCGTGAGGAAACCCTCGTCCTTCAGCTGAGCGCGAAGCTCCGGGTCGAGCTCGATCAGGGCTCGCGCGATGCCCAGGCGGATCGCGCCGGCCTGGCCGCTGATACCTCCGCCCCTGATCGTGGCGATGACGTCGAAGTCCTTCTCGCGACCGACTATGCGGAGCGGTGACTGCGCCACCATGCGGTGCACGCGCGTGGGGAAGTACTCGTCCAGCGATCGACCGTTCACGTCGAAGTTGCCTTCGCCCGGGATCAGGCGCACGCGGGCCACCGCTTCCTTGCGCCGACCTGTGTTGATCTTGACTGGCGTCACGGCCACGTGGCTACTCCTCGGTCTTCTCTGCGGCGGGCTTCTTGGCTGTCGTCTTCTTGGCGGTCGAACTCGTCGTGGAGGTCTTCTTCGCAGTCGCCTTCTTGGCGGTGGGCTTCTTGGTCGCGGCCGTCTTCTTGGCCGTCGTCTTCTTCGCCGCGGTCGTCTTCTTGGCCGTCGACTTCTTGGCCGCGGGCTTCGTGGTGGCGGCCGCTGTCGACCTCGGCTGGTCCGCCTTCTCCTCGGCGGTCTCCAGCTCGGCCGGCGGCTCGTCCGGAGTCTTCGCCTCGACGAGGTGCCGAGTCTTCTGCTCCTGCGGCCTGGGCTCTGGAAGCCCCTGCCATGCAGGGGGCTTTCCCACGACGTAGTCCACGGGCTTCTGGGCCGCGTGGGGGTGCTCGGCGCCGGCAACAACGTGGAGCTTGCCGATCATGGTCCGACCCAGGCGGTTCTTGGGAAGCATGCCCTTGACCGCCTTCTCCACCGCGTAGACGGGCCGGGTGGCGAGGAGCTCGTCGTAGCTGATGGCGCTGATCCCGCCGGGGTAGCCGCTGTGCCGGTAAGCGACCTTCTTGGCCGCCTTCCCACCGGTCATGGTCACCTTGTCGGCGTTGATGACGATGACGTGGTCGCCGGTGTCCATGTGCGGAGCGAAGATGGGCTTGTGCTTGCCTCGAAGCAGGGCCGCCACCTCGGAGGCTATGCGGCCCAACACCTGGTCGCTGGCGTCGACGACGTACCAGCGGCGCTCGATGTGCTCAGGCTTCGGAGAGTAGGTCTTCATGAGGGTGGGCCTTCGTGACGCGGATATCGGCCAGGAAGGCTCCCGGCCGACGTATCAGCCTACCCGCGGCATCAGGAGCCCGTCAAAGGATATGGCTGCTCAGGAGCGTTGCTTCGCCCCGTAGACGACCCGTTCGAGGGTCAACCCGTGGGCGGGAGCCATCTGCATGGCCCTGGAGCGATCCCTCGCCCCGAGGATCCCGGGAACCGCGTCGGGAGCGAGCGCCCCGTCGCCGACGATCACGAGGGTGCCTGTGAGCGCGCGAACCATCTGGTGGAGGAACGCATCGGCGCGGAACCCGAGCTCGAGCCGATCGCCCACGCGCGACACGCTCACCCGCTGGAGATCACGCACGGTCGGTTTCCCCGCGCCCGGATGCCGGCAGAACGAGGTGAAGTCGTGCTCGCCGACCAGGTGTCGCGCGGCGGCTCGCATCGCCCGCAGATCGGGGTCGCTCGGGCGATGCCACACGAAGCGGGCGTCGAAGGGGTCAGGCACCTCACCGACGTCGATGCGGTAGCGATACTCGCGGGCGCTCGCCGAGAACCGAGCGTGGAAGCCTTCGGGGGCACGTCGCACATCGGTCGTGACGATTTCCGGGCCGAGTCGGCCGTTGATGGCCTGACGGATGGTGCCGACCTCCCGCCGGGAATCCGTGACGAACGACGCCACCTGACCTCGGGCGTGCACGCCGGCATCGGTGCGGCCGGCGACCGCGAGCTTCACAGGTTCCCCCACGAGGTCGAAGAGCACCCTTTTTAGCTCGCCCTCGACCGTCCGGATCCCTGGATCGCGCTGCGCCGCCCACCCGCGGAACCGGGTCCCGTCGTAGGCGAGCTGCAACCGGATCGTCCCCACAGGCTGCAGTATCGCCGAACGCGTGAGGCCGGGGCTCGATGCCCCGGCCTCGTCGCAGCGTTGCGAATGGCAAGCGGTACGGTCAGCCTCGCTCGACCAACTCGATCCGCGCCATGGGCGCCGCATCGCCCTTGCGGGGTCCCAGCTTCAGGATCCGGGTGTACCCGCCGTTCCGATCCTCGAATCGCGGCCCGATCTCGTGGAACAGGCGCGCCACCACGTCGCGGTCCGGGATGTCCTTCAACACTTCGCGCCGCGCCGCGAGGTCGCCGCGCTTCGCCTTCGTGATGAGCTTCTCGGCGTATGGCCGCAGGAGCTTGGCCTTGGCCTCCGTGGTGTCGATCGCCTCGTGCTCGAAGAGCTGCGCGGCAAGGGTCGACAGGAGGAGCTTCTGATGCCCCGGATTGGAACCCAGGCGGGGGCCCTTCTTGGGCTTGGGCACCGGTTACTCCTCCCGCAGTCCCAGGCCCAGCTCCTCGAGCTTGGCCTTCACCTCGTCGATGGACTTCTGGCCGAAGTTCCGGATGTCCATGAGCTCGGACTCGCTCTTCAGGACCACGTCGCCGACCGCGTTGATGCCTTCGCGCTTCAGGCAGTTGTAGGACCGAACCGACAGGTTCAGCTCCTCGATCGTGATCGCGTAGTCGCCGGGGACCTCCTCGTCTTCGGCCGGACCGACGGTGACGCTCGCAGCCTCGGCGAGCTCGCTGAACAGAGTGACGAGCTCGAGCAGCGCGCCGCCGGCCGATGCCACCGCCTCACGCGGGGTCACCGAAGCGTCGGTCTCGACATCCAGGATCAGACGGTCGCGATCGGTCATCTGCTCCACGCGGGTGTTCTCGACCGCGTAGCTCACCTTGCGGACCGGCGAGAAGATCGAGTCGACCGGGATCACGCCGATCGGGTCGCGGGGCTTCTTGTTCTTGTCCGCCATCCGGTAGCCCACACCCCGCTCGACGGTCATCTCCATCTCCATGGAGGCGCTCTTGCCGAGCGTGGCGATGTGCAGTTCGGGGTTCAGGATCTCGACACCGGCAGGGGGCGCGATGTCGCCGGCGGTGACCTCCGCCGGGCCCTTGGCCTTCAGGTAGACCGTCGTCGGCTCCTCGAGATCCGAGCGGATGACCAGCTCCTTCAGGTTCAAGATGATGTCGGTCACGTCCTCGGTGACCTTGGGGATCATGGAGAACTCGTGCAGCACGCCGTCGATCCGCACCGACGAGATGGCCGCGCCGGGGATCGATGACAGCAACGTGCGACGGAGAGAGTTCCCGACGGTGTAACCGAACCCCGGCTCCAGCGGTTCGATGGTGAACCGGGACCGGGTCGGCGAGACGACGTCCTCAGCGATCTGAGGCCTCGCAACGATGAACACAGGTGCTTCCTCCTTCGGCGGGGGATCATCCACTCCTACCCCGCTGTCGGTGTCCCGTGCGCCGGATGCAGCGCCCGGGGTGGTGCAGTGGTGCCGCCGCGTCTGACGCGGCGTGATGCTCGGTCGTCTAGACCCTGCGACGCTTGCGCGGCCGGCAACCGTTGTGCGGCACCGGCGTCACGTCCTGGATGCCCGACACTTCGAGCCCCGCGGCTGCCAGGGAACGGATCGCGGTCTCGCGGCCCGATCCCGGGCCCTTCACGAACACGTCGACCTTCTGCAGACCGTGCTCCTGCGCTGCCCGCGCTGCCTTCTCGGCTGCGAGCTGGGCGGCGAACGGCGTGGACTTGCGGGAGCCCTTGAAGCCGACGTTCCCGGCGCTCGCCCAGCTGAGCGTGTTGCCCTGCAGGTCGGTGATCGTGACGATGGTGTTGTTGAACGTCGACTTGATGTGCGCCTGTCCGTGGACGACGTGCTTCTTCTCGCGACGCTTCGTCTTCTTGGCTTTGGGCTTGGCCATTGGTGTGAAGCTCCCTTACTTCTTGACGGCCTTCTTCTTGCCGGCGATGGCCTTCTTCGGCCCCTTCCGCGTGCGGGCGTTCGTGTGAGTTCGCTGACCGCGGACCGGCAGGCTCCGGCGATGACGGACGCCCTGGTAGCAGCCGATCTCGACCTTGCGCTTGATGTCCTGCGCAACCTCGCGGCGGAGGTCTCCCTCGACTTTGAGGTTCTGGTCGATGAACGCACGGATGCGTACGACCTCCTCCTCGGACAGGTCGCGGACCTTGGTCCCCCCCTCGACGCCGGAACCCTGGACGATCAGCGATGCGCTCGTGCGGCCGACCCCGTAGATGTAGGTCAGGGCGATGTCTAGCCGCTTGTCACGCGGGAGGTCGACGCCTGCGATCCGTGCCATGTGGTTCCTTCCCCTTCGCCTAACCCTGTCGTTGCTTGTGTCGGGGGTTCGAGCAGATCACGAGGATGCGCCCGCGACGCCGGATCACACGGCACCTGTCGCACATCTTCTTGACGCTGGGACGAACCTTCATCCTCGAACCCCGTCTCTCTCCGGTCCTAACCTTGAGGACCGATCTACTTGTACCGGTACACCACGCGGCCTCTGGTGAGGTCGTAGGGTGACAGTTCTACCAGGACCTTGTCCCCCGGAAGGATCCGGATGTAGTGCATCCGCATCTTCCCGGAGATGTGGGCCAACACCTTGTGCCCGTTCTCGAGCTCTACCCGGAACATGGCGTTGGGCAACGGCTCGACAACCGTCCCCTCGACCTCGATGGCATCTTTCTTCGGCACGCTCCAGCAGATCCTTCTCGAACGGGTTCGCTTCGAACCGGGCACGCGACGCATGCCTTCGGAAGAGGCGAGGAATCAGTATAGGCGCGGGCCGGCCGCAGCGTCCATGAAGGCTCGGAACACCCTGCGACGCTGCGGATCCCGCGGTGGACCGGACATCAGTCACGCCTCGTCAGGATCTCGGGACCCTCTTCGGTGACGGCGACGGTGTGCTCCCAGTGGGCCGCCAGCGATCCGTCGGCAGTCACCACCGTCCACCCGTCGGCCAGCACACGGGTCTCTTCGCCGCCGGCGACCAGCATCGGCTCGATCGCGATCACCAGGCCGGGCCGCAGGTCCGGCCCTCGCCCGGGCTTGCCGAAGTTGGAGATGAACGGATCTTCGTGCATGGATCGCCCGATCCCGTGCCCCCCGTACTCGCGGATGATGCCGAACCCGGCCGGCTCGGCCACCGATCCTATCGGCGTGGCCGATGTCGGACAGACGCGCCCCTGGCTGCGCGGCCTCGATGCCCGCATAGAGCGCCTCCTCGGTGGTCTTCACCAGGCGAGCTGCCTCCTCCGACGGAGCGCCGCCCACGAACACCGTCACGGCCGAGTCCGCGTGATAGCCCTCCCAGATCGCCCCGAAGTCGAGCGACAGGACCTGCCCGGGCGCCAGGGTCCGCTTCGCGGACGGGATACCGTGGACGATCTCTGCGTCGATCGAGGCGCAGATGACGGCCGGGTACGTCCCCCGGTATCCCTTGAACGAGGGAAGGGCGCCTTGCTCGTCGATGAAACGCTCCGCGACCCTGTCGAGGTCCAACGTCGTCCGCCCGGGCTCGACCGCGGCGAGCACAGCGTCGATCGCGCCGGCGACGATGCGGCCTGCCCGGCGCATCTTGTCCAACTCCTCGGAGGACTTGCGGATGATCATGCGAGGTCGGAGAGCGCCTCCATCGTGCGCTCGGAGACCAGGTCTTCGGAGGCCTGGGCGTCTACGTCGCGAAGCACGCCGCGATCGAGGAAGAACCGTTCCAGGGGCTCGGTCTGCTCCTGGTAGACCGCCAGGCGCCGCCGCACCGTGAGCTCGTCGTCGTCGGCCCTGCGTTCCAGGGACGTGCCGTCCACGTCGCACAGCTTGTCGTTGACGGGCCGCTTGAACTCCATGTTGTACGTGCGTTTGCACGCCGGACATGTCCACCGGTTGGACAGGCGAAGCACCGCCATGTCGTCGGAGATCGAGAACTTCAGGACGGCCGACAAGGGACGCCCCACCTGCGCCAGAGCGTCCTCGAGCGCCTGGGCCTGCGGCACGGTCCGAGGGAACCCGTCCAGGATGAAGCCCTTCTGCGCGTCGGCCTCGTCGAGGCGATCCATCACCATCTGGACGACGAGATGATCCGAGACGTATTCCCCGCGGTCCATGAACGCACGTGCCCGGATGCCGAGCGGCGTCCCGGTCTGCACGTGCTCCCGCAGGATGTCCCCCGTGGAGATCTGTGGGATGTCGAACCGGTCCGCCAGGCGCTGAGCCTGTGTCCCCTTCCCCGCCCCAGGGGGCCCGAGCAGTACGAGCCGCATGGGAGGCCGCCTACTTCAGGAAACCCTCGTAGTGCCGCATGAGGAGCTGCGACTCGATCTGCTTCATGGTCTCGAGCGCGACACCGACCGCGATCAGGACGGAGGCGCCACCCAGCGAGAACTGCTGGACGCCCCAGAGCATCAGCACGAACGTCGGGATGAGCGCGACCAACGCAAGGAAGAGGGCGCCGGGCAGCGTGATCCGCACGAGGATGTCGTTGAGGTAGTTGGCGGTCGGCGCGCCGGGACGGATCCCGGGGATGAATCCTCCTTGCTTGCGGAGGTTGTCGGCCTGCTTGACCGGATCGAACTGGATCGCCGTGTAGAAGTAGGCGAAGAACACGATCAGCGTGGCCAGCACGATCATGTACACGTAGTTGGGGTCGGTGCCGGTGAGGTTCTCGTTCACGAACCGCGTGAACCAGCTGTTCGCATCGAAGAGGCTCGCCAGCAACGAGGGGAAGTACATCACCGACGTCGCGAAGATGATCGGGATCACGCCTGCCTGGTTCACCTTCAACGGCAGGTAAGTGCTTCCTCCCGATGTCATCTTGCGGCCGACGACACGCTTGGCGTACTGCACGGGGATACGCCGCTGTCCCTGGTCCATGAACACCACGGCCACGATCACGCCCAGGCTGATCGCGATCATGAGGAAGAACAGCCCATTGCCCTCGGCGGCCCGGATCGCGAGGAACTCGCCCGGCAGGGTCGAGATGACGCTCGTGAAGATCAGGATCGACATGCCGTTGCCCACACCGCGCTGAGTGATGAGCTCGCCCAGCCACATGATCATGGCGGTGCCCGCCGTCAGGGTGAGCACCACCAACGACACGTTCGGCCAGGTGAACGTCTCGGGCGGGAAGACGTCGGGGATGCCCTGCTGGCCCGAGTGGAACAAGAAGACGATGCCCGTCGACTGCAGGAGTGCAAGCACCACGGTGACGTAGCGCGTGTACTGGTTGATCTTCTTGACCCCGACCTCACCCTGCTCCTGCAGGGCCTGCAGCTTGGGGATCACGACGGTGAGCAGCTGCATGATGATCGAGCTGGTGATGTACGGCATGATCCCGAGCCCGAACACCGCCATGCGACCCAGCGCGCCCCCCGAGAACAGGTTGATGAACTGGACGAATCCGCCCTGGTTCTGGTTGTTGACGGCCTCGTTGATGACGCTGAAGTCGATCACCGGCACCGGCACGTAGGAACCGAACCGGTAGAGGAAGATCACGAACAGCGTGAACAGGATCTTGTTCCGCAGGTCCGGGACCCTGAACGCGTTGAGGAAAGCCTTCAGCACGGTGGTTAATGCTACCCCGGGTCAGCCGATGATCTCGGTCCGGCCGCCCGCCTGCTCGATCTTGGCCTTGGCGGCGTCGGAGAAGGCGTGCGCCTTCACGATCAACGCGTGCTCCAGGTCGCCGCGCGCCAGGATCTTCACGGGACGGCCCTTGTGCACGAGCCCGTGCGCGTACAGGCCTTCCGGCGTGACCTCGCCCTCGGTGTAGTACTTCGAGAGCACCTCGACGTTCACGACCGAATACTCCACCCGGTTGGGATTCGTGAACCCCTTGAGCTTGGGCACGCGGCGCTGCAGCGGCATCTGGCCGCCCTCGAACCAGGCCGGGACGTTCTTGCGTGCACCCGTCCCCTTCGTGCCGCGGCCCGCAGTCTTGCCTCGCACGCCCGCCCGGCCGCGGCCGACGCGCTTCTTCTCGGTCTTGGCGCCCGGCGCGGGCTTCAGGTGATGGAGCTTCATGAGAGTTCCTCTACGTCCACGAGGTGGCGCACCTTCGCGATCATGCCGCGGATCTCGGGGCGGTCCTCTTTGATGACGGAATCGTTGATGCGATGCAGTCCCAGGCGTCGAACGGTCGACTTCTGGTCCTTCGGGCGGTCGATCACGCTGCGAACCTGCGTCACCTTGAGCTGGCTCATCGGCGGCCTCCGCGGGGCTGCTGGCGAGGCGGGCTGTCGGTGTAAACCTCTTCGAGGGCCGCGGTGCGGGTGGCCTGGATGCGGGCCTCGGCGGCGGCGACCGCCTCGAGCATGGGCTTGGGTGCAACCTCGTGCACGTCTCGCCCACGGAGCTGGGCCACCTGCTGGGGTTTGCGCAGATCCTTCAGGCCCTGGACCGCCGCCTTCACGATGTTGATCTGGTTCGACGAGCCCATGGACTTGCTGAGGATGTCCTTGATGCCGGCGCACTCGACGATCGCTCGCACGGGACCTCCGGCGATGACTCCGGTTCCCGGCGCGGCCGGCTTGAGCAGGACTGCGCCGGCCCCTGCCCGGCCGATGACCTCGTGCGGGATGGTGGTGCCCATCATCGGCACCTCGAACATCTTCTTGCGGGCCTCCTCGACGCCCTTGGCGATCGCCGAGGGCACCTCCTTCGCCTTGCCGTACCCGACGCCGACGCGGCCCGCGCCGTCGCCGACGACGACCAGCGCTGCGAACGAGAAGCGGCGGCCGCCCTTGACGACCTTGGCCACTCGGTTGATCGAGATGACCCGCTCCTCGTAGGGGCTCTTCTCTTCGTTCCTCGCGTCGTAGCGTCGCATCAGATCTGCAGTCCTCCCTCACGGGCGCCCTCGGCGAGGGCCGCCACGCGGCCGTGGTAGAGCCGGCCGCCTCGATCGAACACCGCGGTGCTGATGCCGGCGTCCTTGGCCCGGCCGGCGATGAGCTCGCCGACGGCCTTGGCGCGTTCGGTCTTCGAATCGCCCTTCACCTCGCGGTCGGAGGCCTGAGCCACCGTGACCGCGTTCACGTCGTCGATCAGCTGCGCGTAGATGTGCTTGTTCGAGCGGAACACCGCCAGCCGGGGCCGCTGAGTGTCGCCCGAGATCTTCTTGCGGACCCGGGAGTGGCGGCGCAACCGCGCATCTCGCTTCGTCTTGGCATCCATCACGCGGCACCCGTCTTCGCGGCCTTGCCGGCCTTCTTGCGAACGTACTCGCCCTCGTAGCGGATCCCCTTGCCCTTGTAGGGCTCGGGCTTGCGGATCTTCCTGATCTTTGCCGCGATCTCGCCCACGGCTTGCTTGTCGTTGCCCCGCACCACGATCTGGGTGGGGGTCGGCGTCTCGAACTCGATGCCGTCGGGCACCGGCACCAGCACGGGGTGCGAGTAGCCCGCCTGCACCTCGAGGTCCTTGCCCTTCATCGCTGCGCGGTAGCCGACGCCGATGATCTGCAGGCTCTTCTCGTAGCCCCTCGTGACGCCTTCGATCATGTTGGCCACCAGCGTGCGCGTGAGCCCGTGCAAGCTGCGATTGAACCCCTCGTCGTCTGGGCGCTCGACGCTGACCGACCCGTCCTGCACGACGATGCGCATGTTGGCATGCATCGCCTGTGTCAGTGTCCCGCGGGGGCCCTTGACCGTGACCACGTTGTCGTCGCCGACGGTGACGTCGACGCCGCTCGGGATCTCGACGGGCTGCTTTCCGATCCGACTCATGGGTTCCTCGGTTCCTCGGTGTTCCTCACCAGACGTAGGCGAGCACTTCGCCGCCGATGCCTGCGCGCGAGGCGTCCTTGTCCGTCATGACGCCCCGGGACGTCGACACGATGGCCACGCCCAGACCGCCGAGGACACGCGGCAGCTCGCCGCGCCCGGCGTACACGCGACGCCCCGGCTTGGACACACGCTTGATCCCGGTGATGGTTCGCTGGCGGTTCTTCCCGTACTTCAGGCGAACGCGGAACGCGCGGTGCACGCCCTCACCCTCGGCTTCGAACCCCTCGACGTAGCCCTCGGCGTCCAGGATCTTCAGCACGGCCTCGTTCTGCTTGGAGACGGGCACGATCAGCTCGTCCTTGTACGCGAGGTTCGC
The DNA here is from genome assembly GCA_963758715.1 of uncultured Actinomycetes bacterium. Classification (GTDB taxonomy): domain Bacteria; phylum Actinomycetota; class UBA4738; order UBA4738; family HRBIN12; genus JAOUEA01. The sequence goes on along the minus strand of CAVWWK010000001.1, from coordinate 348,464 downwards.
GTTGCGGATGCGCGTGAGCAGGTCGGCGACCGGATCGGTCACGTTGCTCGAGAACGTGCGTGTCTGGCTCACCATGACGCCTTCGTCACCCCCGGGAGCTCCCCCGCGTGCGCGAGCTGCCGGAAGCAGATCCGGCAGAGCATGAACCGCTTGTACACGGCGCGCGCCCGTCCGCACTTCCCGCAGCGCGTGTACGCACGCACCCGGAACTTCGGCTGCTTCCGTTGCTTGTTGATCAGTGCTTTCTTCGCCATGGATATCCTCGTCGTCAGCTCGCCTGCGCCGCCGGCTCGGACTGCCCCGCGAGGGGGAAGCCCAGCGCCGACAGGAGGGCCCGTCCCTCGTCGTCGGTGGTGGCGGTGGTCACGATCGTGATGTCCATGCCGCGCACCTGCGCCACCTTGTCGTAGTCGATCTCCGGGAAGATCAGCTGCTCGGTGACGCCCATCGTGTAGTTGCCGTGGCCGTCGAACGCGTTCGGGTTCATGCCGCGGAAGTCACGGATCCGAGGGAGGGCCAACGCCACGAGCCGGTCGTAGAACTCCCATTTGCGGTCGCCGCGAAGCGTGACCTTGGCCCCGATCGCCATGCCCTCGCGCAGCTTGAACCCGGCGATCGACTTGCGTGCCTTAGTGACCACCGGCTTCTGGCCCGCGATGATCGTGAGGTCCTCGAGGGCGGCCTCCAGCATACGACCGTCCTTCACCGCGTCACCGATGCCCATGTTGACCACGATCTTGTCCAGCGTGGGCACCTGCATGATGTTGGCCAGCCCGAGCTGCTCTTTCAGCGCCGGGCGAACCTCGTCGCGGAACCGCTCCTTGATCCTGGGTGTGTAGTCGCTCACAGCTCCGCCTCGCACTTCCTGCAGATGCGAACCTTCCGGCCGTCGGCCTCGTCGCGGTGACCGACGCGGGTGACCTGGCCACAGCTCTTGCACACGGGCTGGACGTTCGAGATGTCCACGAACATCTCGACGTCGATGATCCCGCCCTGCTGGACGCCTCGGTTCGACCCCTTCACCTGACCGCCCGAGCGCTGGTGCTTCTTGGCCAGGGCGACGCCGTCCACCATGACCCGGCCTTCGCCGGGGATCACGCGGACGACTCGGCCTTCCTTCCCTCGGTCCTTGCCGGCCATGACCCGGACCAAGTCGTCCCTCTTGATGTCGACGCCTGGCATCTACAGCACCTCCGGCGCGAGCGAGATGATCTTCATGAACCGCTTCTCGCGCAGCTCCCGCGCCACCGGCCCGAAGATGCGGGTGCCGCGCGGGTTCTTCTGCTCGTTGATGATGACGACCGCGTTGTCGTCGAATCGGATGTAGGAACCGTCGGGGCGCCGGCGCTCCTTCGCGGTGCGCACGACGACCGCTCGGACCACCTCACCCTTCTTCACGCCGCCTCCCGGCAGGGCGTCCTTGACCGTGCCGACGATGACATCGCCGACCCCCGCGTAGCGCCTTCCCGAGCCGCCGAGCACGCGGATGCACAGGACCTCCTTGGCCCCGGTGTTGTCCGCGACCTTGCAGCGCGACTCTTGCTGGATCACGTCTTCTCCCTGGCTTCCCGGCCTACTTGGCCCGCTCGATGACCTCGACGACGCGCCAGCGCTTCGTCTTGGACAGCGGGCGCGTCTCCATCACTCGGACGGTGTCGCCCACGTGCGCCTCGTTGGACCCGTCGTGCGCGGCGAGCTTGGACGAACGCCGCACGGTCTTCCCGTAGAGCGGGTGCGCCACCTGGCGGTCGATCCGCACGAGCACGGTCTTGTCCATGCCGTCGGAGACGACCACGCCGGTGCGCACCTTCCGATGCCCCCGTTCCTGGGCGGTGGTCTGTTCTTCGCTCACTGCTCGGACTCCTCTTCACGTTCCTCTTGCCGGGCTGCGATCTCGTCGAGCTCGAGGACGATCTCGCGCTCCCGCAACACCGTCGCGAGGCGCGCCACGTCATGACGCACCTCCTTGATGCGCGTGTGGTTGTCGAGCTGGCCCGTCGCGAGCTGGAAGCGCAAGTTGAACAGCTCCTCCTTCGCGGACTCGATCCGCGACAGGAGCTCGTCGTCCGGCAGCTCACGCAACTCTGCGGCCTTGCTCGGCATCTGCGCTACTCCCCCACCCGGGTGATGAACTTGGTCTTGATCGGCAGCTTGTGCTGGGCGCGCTTCATGGCTTCCCGCGCGAGCGACTCCGGCACGCCGGCGAGCTCGAACATCACGCGACCCGGCTTCACGACGGCGACCCAGCCCTCGGGGTTGCCCTTACCCGAGCCCATGCGGGTCTCGGCGGGCTTCTTGGTCACCGCCTTGTCGGGGAAGATGTTGATCCACACCTTGCCGCCGCGCCGGATGTGACGCGTGATCGCGACTCGGGCCGACTCGATCTGCCGGTTCGTGATCCACGCGGGCTCCAGGGCCACCAGACCGTAGTCGCCGAAGTGGATCTCGGTGCCGCCCTTGGCCATGCCGCGGCGATGCCCGCGGTGCACCTTGCGGTGCTTGACCTTCTTCGGGGCGAGCATCAGGCGTTTCCTTCCTTCTCGTCGGAGGTCGCCGCCGCTGTCTCGGTCGTGGGCGCGGCATCGTCGACAGCCTGGGCCTCTTCGGTGTTCTCGGGGCCGGCCTCGGCGATGGACTCGCCCTCGGTCGGCGGGGTCTCGGTGCCGCCGGACTGCTCCTCGGTGGTCGCCGCCTCGACCGACGGGTCGACGACGGCGGCCTCGACGGCCGCCAACGCATCCCCGGTGGCCTCGGCGACCGCGGCCTGCGCCCCGGCGATCTCCTCACCGGTGGCGGCGCCTCCGCGGTGTCCGCTGTCGACCTGCTGCGCGCTGGCGTGCGCACGAGCGAGGGCACGCTCGGTGTCCTGCTCGCGGCGCGGCACCTCGTCACCGTGGTACACCCACACCTTCACGCCGCAGACCCCGAACGTGGTCTTGGCCTCGGCGGTGCCGAAGTCGACCTTGGCGCGCAGGGTGTGCAGCGGAACACGACCCTCGCGGTACCACTCGCGGCGGCCCATCTCGGAGCCACCGAGGCGCCCCGCGACAGCGACCCGCACACCCAGGGCACCCGAGCGCATCGCGGTCTGCACGCACCGACGCATGGCGCGGCGGAAGGCCACGCGGCCGGCGAGCTGCTCGGCCACACCCTGGGACAACAACATGGCGTCGGTCTCGGGTCGCGATTCGCTCGCGGCCTGGTTCATGTCCTCGACCTTCACGTCGACACGCTTCTTCGTGTAGCGCTCGATGTCCTTGCGGAGGCGATCCACCTCTGCTCCCTTGCGGCCGATCACGATGCCGGGACGGGCCGTGCGGATGAAGACCCAGATCTGGTCGCCCTTGCGCTCGATGTCGATCGAGCTGATGCCGGCGCGGGAGAGCCGGGTGCGGATGTGCTTGCGCACCCAGATGTCCTCGTGAAGCTGGTCGGCGTAGTCGCGACCGGCGTACCAATTGGACTTCCAGGGGTAGATGACCCCCAGCCGGAACCCGTACGGGTTGACCTTGTGACCCACTAGCTCTCGTCTCCCATCGTCTGTACCACCAGCGTCACGTGCGACGTGCGCTTGCGCACCCGTGTCGCTCGGCCGTACGCGCGCGGCCGGTACCGGCGCAGCGTCGGACCCTCGTCGACCCAGGCCCGAGCCACGACCAGGTTGTCCGCGATCACACCGGGGTTCTGCTCGGCGTTGGCCACCGCGGAGTTCAGCAGCTTCTCGACATCGGGCGTGGGGCCCAGAGGCGAGAACCGCAGGATGCGGCGCGCCTCCACGACGTGCTCACCGCGGATCATGTCGATCACGCGACGCATCTTGCGCGGCGTGGTGCGTGCGTACTTCATGCTGGCTCGAGCTTCCAATTACCTCACTCCGGTCCTGCGCTCATCACGTGAGTGCGAACGGAACGTTCGGGTGGGGGCGAACTCGCCGAGCTTGTGCCCGACCATGGATTCCGAGATGAACACGGGCACGTGCTTGCGGCCGTCGTGGACCGCGATCGTGTGCCCGAGCATCTCGGGAACGATCGTGGAACGGCGCGACCACGTCTTGACGACGCGCTTGTCGCCCTTCTTGTTCATGTCGTCGATCTTCACCATCAGGTGCTCGTCGACGAACGGACCCTTCTTCACGGACCTCGGCATGCGTTAGCCCCGACCCTTCCCTCGGCGGCGAACGATGTACTTGTTCGACGCCTTGTTCTTCTTCCGTGTACGGCCTTCCTTCTTGCCCCAAGGCGACGCCGGGTGACGCCCGCCCGAGCTCTTCCCCTCGCCACCGCCCAGCGGGTGGTCGACGGGGTTCATCGCCACGCCGCGGACGCTGGGCCGCTTGTTCTTCCACCGTGCGCGCCCGGCCTTTCCGAGCGCGATCAGCTCATGCTCGGGGTTGCCCACGACGCCCACGGTGCCCTTGCACGCGGCCGGGATGAGTCGCATCTCGCCGCTGGGTAGGCGTAGCGTGGCCATGGTGCCTTCCTTGGCCATGAGCTGGACGCTCGCTCCGGCGGAACGCGCCAGCTTGGCGCCGGCGCCCGGCTTCATCTCGATCGCGTGGATCACGGTCCCGACCGGGATGTTGCGCAGCGGCAGCGCGTTGCCCGGGCGGATCTCTGCGTCGGCCCCGCTCATGATCTGATCTCCCTGCTTCACGCCCTGCGGTGCCAGGATGTAGCGCTTCTCGCCGTCCGCGTAGTGCAGCAGGGCGATGCGCGCGCTCCGGTTGGGGTCGTACTCGATGTGGGCCACCTTGGCCGGCACGCCGTCCTTGTTCCGCTTGAAGTCGATCACCCGGTAGCGCTGCTTGTTGCCTCCGCCCTGGTGCCGGGTGGTGATGCGCCCGTGCACGTTGCGGCCAGCCTTGCGGTGCTTCTTGCGCAGCAGCGCCTTCTCGGGCGTCGCACGGGTGACCTCGTCGAACGTGGACACGCTCGCGCCGCGGCGTCCCGGCGTCGTCGGCTTGTACTTGCGAACGGCCATGGCTACTTCCCACTCTCGAAGATCTCGATGGCGTCGCCGTCGGCGAGGGTGACGATCGCGCGCTTCTCGTCGGGGCGTTTGCCCTTCGTGTAGCCGCGCCGCTTCACCTTGCCTCGACGATGCAGGGTGTTCACCGAGATCACGCTGACCTCCCAGATCGCCTGGACGGCTTCCTTGATCTCGGTCTTGTTCGCGCGGCGGTCGACCAGGAACGTGTACGTGTTCTGCTCGAGGCCGGCGTAGGACTTCTCCGACACCACCGGGCGGATGATGACGTCACGGGGAGACTTCAGCGTCACGACGTCGCCTCCTTCTGCACGGACCCCTCGTCACCGGAGCGCTTGCCTTCGATCGCGTCCAGGGCGCCGGTCGTGAACAGCACCCGGTCGGCCCAGAGCAGGTCGTAGGTGCCCAGGCCGCCCGCGTAGTCCACCCTGACGTCTCGCAGGTTGCGGAAGGACTTCTCCACGGCTCCGTCGCCGGTGGGCTCGGCGAGCACCACGACGACCTTGCCCGTGAGCTCCAGCGCCGAGAGGACCTCGGTGGCGCGCTTGGTCTTCGGCTCATCGAAGGACAGCTCTGACACCACCGCGACCTTTCCGCTCCGCACGGCGTCGGTCAGCGCAGAACGCAACGCTCCGCGCCGCATCTTCTTGTTGACGCGCAGATCATGCTCGTGCGGTTGAGGCCCGTGGGCGACGCCTCCGCCGACCCATTGGGGCGAGCGGATCGAACCCTGCCGCGAACGCCCGGTGCCCTTCTGGCGCCATGGCTTCCTGCCGCCGCCCGAAACGTCTCCGCGCGTCTTGGTGGAGTGCGTCCCCGCGCGCAGCGACGCGAGGCCGGCCACGACCACTTGATGCATGAGCGGCACACTGACGTCGGCCTCGAAGATCTCGGACGCCAGCTCGCGGCTTACCCGACTTCTTGCCCGCCGGATCGAGGACGTCGACGGTCGCCATCAGGCGCCCTCCTGCCGTGGCGCCTTTGCGGCCGAACGCACCATGACGAGGCCGCCGTTGGGGCCGGGCACGGCTCCCTTGATCAACAAAGGTTGCGCTCCGGATCGGCCTGGACGACCTCCAGGTTCAGCACGGTGACCCGCGAGTCGCCGTGCTGGCCCGCCATGCGCATCCCCTTGAAGACGCGGCTCGGTGTGGCGCATGCCCCGATCGCGCCCGGCGAGCGGTGCTTCTTCTGCACACCGTGGCTGGCACGCAGGCCGCTCAAGCCGTGGCGCTTCATGACACCGGCGAAGCCCTTGCCCTTCGACACGCCCACGACGTCGACCCTCTCGCCCACGGCGAACACGTCGGCGCGCAGCTCCTGCCCGGGCCGGTAGTCGGCGGCGTCATCGGTGCGGAGCTCGACCAGGTGGCGGCGGGGTTCGTCGACCTCGTACCTGTCGAAGTGCCCCTTCATGGGCTTGGTGACCTGGTTCGCGCGGACGTCGCCGAACGCGAGCTGCACGGCCGAGTAGCCGTCGCTCCCATCCGACTTCACCTGCGCGACCACGCACGGTCCGGCCTTGATCACCGTGACCGGTATGGCCCGCGTGTCGTCGAAGACCTGGGTCATGCCCAGCTTCGTTCCCAAGATGCCCTTCACGCCTGCTCCATGTCCTCGGTCATCCCTACAACTTGATCTCGATGTCGACCCCGGCCGACAGGTTCAGTCGCTGCAGCTCCTGCACCGTCTTCGAGGTGGCGTCCACGATGTCGATCAACCGTTTGTGCGTGAGCATCTGGAAGTGCTCGCGCGAGTCCTTGTACTTGTGCGGCGACCGGATCACCGTGTAGATGTTGCGCTCGGTCGGCAGCGGCACCGGACCGACCACCTTCGCCCCCGTGCGGGTGACGTGCTCGACGATGTCGCGCGCAGCGACGTCGAGCATCCGGTGATCGTAGGCCCGGAGCTTGATCCTGATCTTCGGTCCTGCCACGTTGCGCCTTCTCTCTTGTGTTCGCTCGTGCTCGCGGTCCGGCGTTACTTGATGATCTCGGTGACGCGGCCGGCGCCGACGGTGCGGCCACCCTCGCGGATCGCGAAGCGCAGGCCTTCCTCCATGGCGATCGGGGCGATGAGCTCGACCGTCATCTCCACGTTGTCGCCGGGCATCACCATCTCGACGCCCTCCGGGAGGTTGGCCGCGCCGGTCACATCGGTGGTCCGGAAGTAGAACTGCGGGCGGTAGCCGTTGAAGAACGGGGTGTGGCGCCCGCCCTCGTCCTTGCCGAGGATGTAGACCTGCGCCTTGAAGTTGGTGTGCGGGGTGATGCTGCCGGGCTTGGCCAGGACCTGCCCCCGCTCCACGTCGTCCTTGTCGACGCCCCGCAGGAGGATCCCGACGTTGTCGCCCGCCTGCACCTCGTCGAGCAGCTTGCGGAACATCTCGAGGTCGGTCGCGGTGGTCTTGGTCGTGTCCTTGATCCCGACGATCTCGACCTCTTCCATCTTCTTGAGCACGCCCTGCTCCACGCGCCCGGTCACGACGGTGCCGCGGCCGGTGATCGAGAACACGTCCTCGATCGGCATCAGGAACGGCTTGTCGGTGTCGCGGGTGGGCTCGGCGATGTAGGAGTCCGCGGCTTCCATGAGCTCGTCGATCTTGGCGATCCACGCCTCGTCGCCTTCGAGGGCCTTCAGCGCCGAGACCTGGACGACCGGGGTGTCGTCACCGGGGAACTCGTAGGAGGTCAGCAGCTCGCGGACCTCGAGCTCGACCAGCTCGAGGAGCTCGGGGTCGTCCACCATGTCGCACTTGTTGAGCGCGACCACGATGTAGGGCACGCCCACCTGGCGGGCGAGCAGCACATGCTCGCGGGTCTGCGGCATGGGTCCGTCGGCCGCGGAGACCACCAGGATCGCGCCGTCGATCTGCGCAGCGCCGGTGATCATGTTCTTGACGTAGTCGGCGTGGCCCGGCATGTCGACGTGGGCGTAGTGCCGGTTGTCCGTCTGGTACTCCACGTGCGCGATCGCGATGGTGATGCCGCGCTCGCGCTCCTCCGGCGCCTTGTCGATCTGGTCGAAGGGCGTGTAGTCGGCCAGACCCTTGTCCGCCTGGCGCTTCGTGATGGCAGCCGTCAGCGTGGTCTTACCGTGGTCGATGTGCCCCATCGTGCCGATGTTGACGTGGGGCTTGTTCCGCTCGAACTTCTGCTTGGCCATCTCGGTTCCCTTCTGGTTCTTGGCCTGGCTCTTACTCGCCCATCACGCGGGCGATGATCTCCTTGGCGATCTGCGGCGGCACCTCGTTGTAGGCGTGCAGCTGCATCGGGCTGTGCGCCGCGCGCCCCTGGGTGCGCGAGCGCAGCTCCGTGGCGTAGCCGAACAGCTCGGCCAACGGCACGAGCACGCGGATGACCTTCTGACCGCTCCGCTCGTCGATGTTCTCGATGCGTCCGCGGCGCGACGTGACATCGCCCATGACCTCGCCCATGAACTCCTCCGGCGTGGTGACCTCGAACTCCATGACGGGCTCGAGCAACGCCGGATCGGCCCTTCGGGCGGCCTCCTTGACGGCCATCGAACCCGCGATCTTGAACGCCATCTCGGACGAGTCCACCTCGTGGAACGACCCGTCGGTGAGGGTCGCGCGAACGTCGACCATCGGGTAGCCGGCCATGATTCCGTTGTCCAGCGCCTCCTGGATGCCCTGGTCCACGGCGGGGATGTACTCGCGCGGGATCTTGCCCCCCACGATCTTGTTGATGAACTCGTAGCCCCCGCCCGGCCCCGTGGGCTCGAGGTCGATGTAGACGTGGGCGAACTGGCCCTTTCCGCCGGTCTGGCGCACGAACCGCGCCTCGACCTTGTGCACCTCGCGACGCACGGTCTCGCGGTAGGCGACCTGGGGACGGCCCACGTTGGCGTCGACCGAGAACTCCCGCTTCAGGCGGTCGACGATGATGTCCAGGTGGAGCTCCCCCATGCCCGAGATCACCGTCTGACCTGTCTCGTCGTCGTACTTCACGACGAAGGTGGGGTCCTCGTCCGAGAGCTTCGCGAGACCGGTGCCCAGCTTGTCCTGGTCGGCCTTGGTCTTGGGCTCGACCGCGACCGAGATCACCGGGATGGGGAAGGTGATCGACTCGAGCACCACCGGATCGTCTGGGTCACAGATCGTGTCGCCGGTGGTCGAGTGCTTCAGGCCCACCACCGCCACGATGTCGCCCGTGTACGCCGCTTCCTTGTCCTCGCGGTGGTTCGCATGCATCTGCAGGACCCGTCCGATGCGCTCCTTGCGGTCCTTCGTGCTGTTCATCACGTGCGAGCCGCTGTGCAAAACGCCCGAGTAGACACGCAGGTATGTGAGCCTGCCCACGTAGGGGTCGCTCATGATCTTGAACGCGAGCGCCGAGAACGGCTCGGAGTCGTCGGCACTCCGGACGACGTGCTCCTCCTCCTTGAAAGGCTTGTGACCTTCGACCGGCGGCACGTCCACCGGGCTGGGGAGGTATTGCACGATCGCGTCGAGCACCAGCTGTACGCCCTTGTTCTTGAACGCCGAGCCGCAGAGCACCGGGACGCCCTCGTTGGCGAGCGTGGCGCGGCGGATCGCCCGGCGAAGCTCATCGACCGTGGGCTCTTCCTCGGCGATGAACTTCTCCATCAGGGCCTCGTCGTGGTCGGCGAGCTTCTCGAAGAGCTCGTGGTGGGCGGCCTCGGCCGCCGCCGTGTACTCGGCGGGGATCTCAGTGTCCTTCCAGTCCTCGCCCATCTCGCCTTCCCAGTAGTGGCCCTTCATCTCCACGAGGTCGATGACCCCGTGAAGGTCGGCCTCGGTGCCCCAAGGAAGCTGCAGGACGAGCGGCTGCGCACCCAAACGGTCGACGATCATGCCGACCGTCCGTTCGAAGTCGGCGCCTGTTCGGTCCATCTTGTTCACGAAGGCGATGCGGGGCACGTCGTAGCGGTCGGCCTGACGCCAGACCGTCTCGGACTGCGGTTCGACGCCGGCGACCGCGTCGAACACCGCAACGGCGCCGTCGAGCACGCGGAGCGAACGCTCGACCTCGACAGTGAAGTCGACGTGTCCGGGTGTGTCGATGATGTTGATCCAGTGGCCCTTCCACTGACAGGTCGTGGCAGCCGACGTGATCGTGATGCCGCGCTCGCGCTCCTGCGCCATCCAGTCCATCTGGGCCGTGCCCTCGTGGACCTCGCCGATCTTGTAGGCCTTGCCGGTGTAGTAGAGGATGCGCTCGGTCGTGGTCGTCTTGCCCGCATCGATGTGGGCCATGATGCCGATGTTGCGCGTGCGAGCGAGGGGGTATTCGCGGATGTCCAACCCCTTCGCCCCCTTCGCCTTGACGTCTTGTTCGGTCGTTGCCACCTGCATCGTCTCCGCGGGAACCGCCATCAGCGGGTCCCCCTCAGTCGAGAACCGGCCCCGAAGGACCGGCTCTGCGCGTTCTCCTCGATCACCACCGGTAGTGGGCGAACGCCTTGTTCGCCTCGGCCATCTTGTGCATGTCCTCGCGTCGCTTGACCGACGTTCCCGTGCCGTTGGCGGCGTCCATGATCTCCTGCGTCAATCGCTCGGCCATGGAGTTCTCCCGGCGAGCGCGGCTGTAGTTCACGAGCCAGCGCAGGGCGAGCGTCGTGCCGCGCTGCGGCCTCACCTCGACCGGCACCTGGTAGGAAGCACCGCCGACGCGGCGAGACTTGACCTCGAGCATGGGCCGGACGTTCTCCACCGCCTTCTTGAGGGTGATCACGGGATCGTTGGCGGTCTTCTGGCTGATCTGCTCGAGCGCTTCGTACACGGTGCGCTCGGCCACGGTCTTCTTGCCGTCCAGCAGCACCTTGTTGATCAACTGCGTGACCAGCGGGTTCTGGTAGACCGGATCGGGTGCGACCTCACGGCGTACGGCAGGGCCCTTGCGCGGCATGGTTACTCGCCGCCCTTCTTCGCGCCGTAGCGCGAACGGGCCTGCTTGCGGTCCTTGACCCCCGCGGTGTCGAGCGTGCCGCGAACGATCTTGTAGCGGACCCCCGGGAGGTCCCTGACCCGTCCGCCGCGCACGAGCACGATCGAGTGCTCCTGCAGGTTGTGGCCTTCTCCGGGGATGTAACACGTGACCTCGACCTGTGACGTCAAACGAACGCGGGCCACCTTGCGGAGCGCGGAGTTCGGCTTCTTGGGGGTCATGGTGTAGACACGCGTGCAGACGCCGCGCCGCTGCGGGGAACCCTTGAACGCGGGAGCCTTCGTCTTCTCTTTGCGGGCCTCTCGGCCCTGACGTACGAGCTGTTGGATCGTAGGCATAGATCTCTCGTCTGCACTCTTCCGTTGTCAAACACCGGGGCTCGGCGTGAACCGCACCCGCGGGCCGTTGCAGATCCGTTGGCGCGCAGCGAAAACGCCGACCGCTCTCTCGGATCCCACTCCGGAACCGGAGTGAACGCGCCCGGTGGCCCGCCGAGCCGGAGGCGCGACCGCCAAACCTACAGGTCACACGCACGAGCGTCAACTTCGCGGGCGTGCCTGGACGAGCCCTGTGAGGTGGCTCGAACCCACGGTGGGACGCGCGACGACCGCTGTTAGGGTACCTGCCAGATGGAGCCCCTGTCCCGTCTCGTGGAAGTGTCGGTCCGGGCCGCGGAGACAGGCGCAGACATCGTCCGGAAAGCGGGCCTGGGGCCCGGCACTCCCGTTGAGGCCAAAGGGCTTCCGGGGGACTACGTCACCGACGTGGACCTGGCCTCCGAGGAGGCGATCGCGGCGTTCCTCGCAACCGAAACCCCCGAGATCCCCGTTCACGGCGAGGAAGGCGGCGGGCAGACCGGCGAACGGTACTGGGTGGTCGATCCGCTCGACGGCACCACGAACTTCGCCCACGGCTTCCCTGCGGTGGGGGTCTCGGTCGCGCTCGTGGAACGCGGCCTGCCGATCACCGGCGCGGTCTGCACACCGTTCCTCGGCACCACCTACGTGGCCGGTCGCGGCGAGGGGTGCTGGGTCCGGCGCGATGGAGTCGACCCGTCGAGGCTCTCGGTGTCCGATCGGCCGGCCTCACGCGCGGTGGTGGCGACCGGCTTCCCGTTCCGCCGGAAGGCGCGGCTCTTGCAGGGCTATCTGATCACGATGACGGCCGCGCTCGCCCGCTTCGAGGACCTGCGCCGCCCTGGCGCGGCCAGCCTCGACCTGGCCTGGGTCGCCGAGGGCGTCTTCGATGGGTTCTTCGAGCTCGCCCTCGGCCCGTGGGATGTCGCCGCGGGTGGTCTGCTGATCCAGGAAGCTGGCGGTGTCGTGACCGACTGGTCCGGCGGCCCCGATTGGATGAGGGGCGACATCATGGCCGGCCCCGTCGCGATCCACGCCGAGCTCCTGACGCTCGCGATCCGCTAATCGGCACGCCACGGACGCGGGACCACCAGGGCCGGGCCGAACGTCAACAGGGCCGGGGTCGCCGCACAGGGGCGTTCATTTTCCCCTGAGCGGTGTGCCCCGGCCCTGTCGTGTGGTTCTGCCGCTACTCCTCCGATTCGGCAGAGACAGCCGAGAGCGAGCCGCCGAGCATCTTCTCTGCCTCTTCCCGCGTGAGACCCACGAGCTGTGGCTCGCCGGACTCCATCGCCGCGGCGTCGGCGAGCTCGCGCTGGCGCGCCAGCCAGTACTCGGGGATCGCGTCCGGCTTGATCTTGACCCCCACGTTGCGGTAGCGGGACAGACCCGAGCCGGCGGGGATCAGCTTGCCGATGATCACGTTCTCCTTCAGGCCGAGGAGCGGGTCGGACTTGGCGCTGATGGCCGCGTCCGTGAGCACGCGCGTGGTCTCCTGGAAGGAGGCCGCCGACAGCCAGGAATCGGTCGCCAGCGACGCCTTCGTGATGCCCAACAGCACCGGGCGGGCGCTCGCAGGCACGCCGCCGTTCTCCACGACCTCGGCGTTCTGCTCCTCGAACTTGCGCCTGGCCACCATGTCGCCGGGCAGGTATTCGGTCTCGCCCGGATCGATGATGTGCACCTTGCGCAGCATCTGGCGCGCGATGAGCTCGATGTGCTTGTCGTGGATCGTCACGCCCTGGCTGCGGTAGACCTGCTGGACCTCGTCCACCAGGTGCTGCTGCAGGGCGAGCACGCCCTCGACACGGAGCTTCTCGTGCGGGTTCACCGAACCTTCGGTCAGCTGCTGGCCCACCTCCACCTGATCGCCGTTGCCGACCGTGAGGCGCGCCCGGAGCGAGACCGGGTACTCGACCATGTCGCCCGACTCGTCGGTGACCGTGATGCGGCGCACGTGTTTCTCGTCGTCATCCTCGATCGCGGCGGTGCCGGACAACTCGGTGATCTGCGCCTCGCCCTTGGGCTTGCGCGCCTCGAACAGCTCGACCACACGCGGCAGGCCGTGCGTGATGTCCTCGCCGGCGATCCCGCCCGTGTGGAAGGTGCGCATCGTGAGCTGGGTGCCAGGCTCTCCGATGGACTGCGCCGCGATGATGCCCACGGCCTCGCCGATGTCGACCATGCGGCCCGAGGCGAGCGAACGTCCGTAACAGAGGGCGCAGACTCCGACCTCGGCCTCGCAGGCGGTCACCGAACGAACCTGCACCGACTCGACGCCGGACTCGACGACCGCCTCGGAGAGCTCGTCGGTGAGCTCCTGGCCCGCGGACGCGATCTTCTCCTTGCCGACCTTCACGTCTTCGGCCAAGACGCGGCCGAACAACGAGGTGTCGACATGGGCGCTCCGCACGACGGAACCGTCCGGCCGCGTCACGTTCACCTGGATCGGGATCGAGCGGTCGGTGCCGCAGTCCTCCTCGCGGACGATCAGCTCCTGGGCAACGTCGACCAAGCGCCGGGTGAGGTAGCCGGAGTCGGCGGTCCGCAGCGCGGTGTCGGCCAAGCCCTTGCGAGCGCCGTGCGTGGAGATGAAGTACTCCAACACGGACAGGCCCTCGCGGAAGTTCGACTTGATCGGCCGCGGGATGATCTCGCCCTTCGGGTTGGCCACCAGACCACGCATCCCCGCCAGCTGGCGGATCTGCATGATGTTCCCTCGCGCACCCGAGTTGGCCATCATGTAGATCGGGTTCGTCGCGGTGAACCCTTCCTCCATGGCGTCCTTGACCTCGTCGGTCGCCTGGGTCCAGATCTCGATGAGCTCCTGGCGACGCTCGTCGTCGGTGATGATGCCCTTGCGGTACTGGCCCTCTACCTTCTGCGCCCGCTTCTCGTGCTCGTCCATGATCTTCTGCTTGGTGGGCGGCACGGTGACGTCCTCGACGCCGATCGTGACGCCGGCCCGCGTTGCGTAGTGGAAGCCCAGGCTCTTGAGCCCGTCCAGGATCGCCTCGGTGGTGGCACGGTCGTAGCGGTGCACCGCCTCGTCGACCAGGCGCGCCACGTCCGACTTCAGCACGGAGTGGTTCCGGTACTCGAAGTCGGCGGGGAACACCCCGTTCAGGATCACGCGGCCGAGCGTGGTGCGCACGACCGGCGAACGGCCGGAATCGGGATCCCAGCCTTCGGGCAGCATGTCGTCGGGCAGCGCCTTGTCCTCGAGGCGGATCCGGATGGGCGTGTGGAGCGACTGCCCACGGTCCAGGGCCAGCATCGCCTCGGCCTCCGAGCCGAACGTGGGGATCTGCTCGTCCTTGAGCTTCTCGTCCTTGGCCAGCGAGAGGTAGTAGAGGCCCAGCACCATGTCCTGGGACGGCGTGGCGATCGGGCGACCGTGCGCCGGCGACAGGATGTTGTTTGCCGACAGCATCAGGATCCGTGCCTCGGCCTGCGCCTCGGCGGACAGCGGCACGTGCACCGCCATCTGGTCGCCGTCGAAGTCGGCGTTGAACGCCGCGCACACGAGCGGGTGGATCTTGATCGCCTTGCCTTCGACCAGCACCGGCTCGAACGCCTGGATCCCCAGCCGGTGCAGGGTGGGCGCCCGGTTCAGCATGACCGGGTGCTCGCGGATGACCTCCTCGAGCACGTCCCACACCTGCGGGCGCGCCCGCTCCACCATGCGCTTGGCGCTCTTGATGTTCTGCGCGAGGTTCTGGTCGACCAGGCGCTTCATCACGAACGGCTTGAACAGCTCCAGCGCCATCTGCTTGGGAAGTCCGCACTGGTGCAGCCGCAGCTCCGGTCCGACCACGATGACCGAACGGCCGGAGTAGTCGACGCGCTTGCCCAGCAGATTCTGACGGAACCTGCCCTGCTTGCCCTTGAGCATGTCGGACAGCGACTTCAGCGGGCGGTTCCCGGGCCCGGTGACGGGGCGACCGCGGCGGCCGTTGTCGAACAGGGCGTCGACGGCCTCCTGCAACATGCGCTTCTCGTTGTTGACGATGATCTCCGGCGCCTGCAGGTCGAGCAGCCGCTTCAGGCGGTTGTTCCGGTTGATGACCCGGCGGTACAGGTCGTTGAGGTCGGACGTCGCGAAGCGTCCACCGTCGAGCTGAACCATGGGACGCAGGTCCGGCGGGATCACCGGCACCGCGTCGAGCACCATGCCGACGGGGTTGGACTTGCCGTCGACGAAGTTGGACACGACCTTCAGGCGCTTGATGGCCTTCAGCCTCTTGGTGCCCTTGCCGTTCTCGATGATGTCGCGCAGGAACGCGGCCTCGGCCTCGACGTCGTAGTCCTGCAGGAGGCGCTTGATCGCCTCTGCTCCCATGCCGCCGTCGAAGTAGTCTCCGAAGCGCTCTCGCAGCGAGCGGTAGACCGAATCGTCGGCGACGAGCTGCTTGACCGTGAGGCCCTTGAACGCGCTCAGCACGTCGTCGAGGTGCTGGGTCTCTCGCGCCGCCCCCTCGGTGATGCGCTCGACATCGCGCTGGGCCTCTCGCTTGGCGGCCGACAGCTGGGCACCCTTGGCACCCTCGGTCTCCAGTTCCTTGAGGCGGTCCTCCAGCTCGTTCAGGCGCTTCTTGATCTGATCGTCGCGGTCGGCGTCGATCTCCTTCTTCTCCTGCTCGAACTCCGCCTCGATCTCGGGGAGCTCCTTGTGACGCCTGTCGTCGTCGATGCGGGTGACCACGTACGCGGCGAAGTAGATGATGCGCTCGAGGTCCTTGGGCGCAAGGTCGAGCAGGTAGCCCAGGCGGCTCGGAACGCCCTTGAAGTACCAGATGTGCGTGACCGGAGCGGCCAGCTCGATGTGGCCCATGCGATCGCGGCGAACCTTGCTGCGGGTGATCTCCACGCCGCAGCGCTCGCAGATGATGCCCTTGAAACGGACGCGCTTGTACTTGCCGCAGTGGCACTCCCAGTCCCTCGTGGGGCCGAAGATGCGCTCGCAGAACAGGCCGTCCTTCTCGGGCTTCAGCGTCCGGTAGTTGATGGTCTCCGGCTTCTTCACCTCGCCGTTGGACCACGCGCGGATCTGATCCGCGGTCGCCAGCGCGATCCGGAGTTCATCGAAGTAGTTCACGTCCAGCACTGGGCTGTCGCCTCCTCAGCAGTCGTCGCCCGCTGTGTCTCCATCTGGGTCAACGCGTTCGCATTCCTGGTGTCGTGCGATCCGGTCAATCGAAGTCCGCCCCCGCCGGCTCGCGGCGGCTCAGGTCGATGCCGAGCTCCTCGGCGGCGCGGAACACGTCCTCATCGGTCTCTCGGAGCTCGATCTCCTCACCCGACGACGAGCGGACCTCGACGTTCAGGCACAGGGACTGCATCTCCTTGATGAGCACCTTGAAGGACTCGGGGATCCCCGGCTCGGGGATGTTCTCGCCCTTCACGATGGCCTCGTAGACCTTGACGCGTCCGAGCACGTCGTCGGACTTGATCGTGAGCAGCTCCTGCAGGGCGTAGGCCGCGCCGTAGGCCTCCAACGCCCAGACCTCCATCTCGCCGAACCGCTGTCCGCCGAACTGGGCCTTCCCGCCCAGGGGCTGCTGCGTGATCATGGAGTAGGGACCGGTGGAACGCGCGTGGATCTTGTCGTCCACCAGGTGGAGCAGCTTCAGGATGTAGGCCACGCCGACGGTCACCGGCTCTTCGAACGGCTCGCCGGAGCGGCCGTCGAACAGTGTTGCCTTGCCGACCTCATCGACCATCCGGGCGCCATCGCGGTTGGGGTGCACCGACCGGATGGCCTCCAGGATCTCGCCCTCGCGGGCACCGTCGAAGACCGGTGTGGCCACGTGGGCCGGGCCTTCGTGGTCGATGCCATCCTTCTCGAACCCCCACAGCGCTGCCAGGCCCAGGTGCGCTTCGAGCACCTGGCCCAGATTCATGCGCGAGGGGACGCCGAGCGGGTTGAGGATGATGTCCACCGGCGTGCCGTCCTGCAGGAACGGCATGTCTTCCTGCGGCAGGATCGTCGAGATCACGCCCTTGTTGCCGTGGCGCCCGGCGAGCTTGTCGCCGTCGGAGATCTTGCGCTTCTGGGCCACGTGCACGCGGACCAGCTGGTTCACGCCGGGGGGCAGCTCGTCTCCGTCGTCGCGACTGAACACCCGCACCCCGATGACCTTGCCGGTCTCGCCGTGCGGCACCTTGAGCGAGGTGTCGCGCACCTCGCGCGCCTTCTCGCCGAAGATCGCGCGCAGCAGCCGCTCCTCGGGCGTGAGCTCGGTCTCGCCCTTGGGGGTGACCTTGCCCACGAGGTAGTCGCCGGGGTTGACCTCGGCCCCGATCCGGACGATGCCGCGCTCGTCGAGGTCCTTCAGGATCTCCTCGGACACGTTCGGGATGTCGCGGGTGATCTCCTCGGCGCCGAGCTTCGTGTCGCGGGCGTCGACCTCGTGCTCCTCGATGTGGATCGACGTGAGCACGTCGTCCTTCACGAGGCGCTCGCTCAGGATGATCGCGTCCTCGTAGTTGTGGCCCTCCCACGGCATGTAGGCGACCACGAGGTTCTTGCCGAGCGCGATCTCGCCGGCCTCGGTCGACCCGCCGTCGGCGATCACCTGGCCCTTGACCACCCTGTCGCCCGCGGTGACGAGCGGCTTCTGGTTGATGTTCGTGCCCTGGTTCGAGCGCTGGAACTTCTGCAGCTTGTAGCTGCGCAGGCCGCCGGAGCGCTCCTTGACCACGATCTCCTCGGCCGAGACGTCGTCGACGACGCCGGCCTCCTCGACCACGATCACGTCGCCGGCGTCGACCGCCGCGCGGAACTCCACGCCGGTGCCCACGAGCGGGGCCTCCGAGCGCAGCAGCGGCACGGCCTGCTTCTGCATGTTCGCGCCCATCAGGGCGCGGTTCGCGTCGTCGTGCTCCAGGAACGGGATCAGCGCGGCAGCCACCGAGACAAGCTGCTTCGGCGAGACGTCCATGTAGTCGACCTCGGCGGCTGGCACCGAGTCGACCTCGCCGCCCTTGCGGCGGACGAGGACCGAGTCACCGGCGATCTTGCCGGTCTTCGAGTCGTAGGCCGTGTTCGCCTGCGCGATCACGTGCCGGTCCTCCTCGTCGGCCGACAGGTAGTCGATCTTGGACGTGACCTTGCTGGCCTCGACCCGCCGGTACGGCGTCTCGATGAACCCGAACGGGTTGATCCTGGCGAAGCTCGACAGCGACCCGATCAGGCCGATGTTCGGGCCCTCCGGCGTCTCGATCGGGCACATGCGTCCGTAGTGCGAGGGGTGCACGTCGCGGACCTCGAAGCCGGCGCGCTCGCGGGAGAGGCCACCGGGTCCGAGCGCGCTCAGACGACGCTTGTGGGTAAGCCCCGACAGCGTGTTGGTCTGGTCCATGAACTGCGAAAGCTGCGAGGTGCCGAAGAACTCCTTGATCGAGGCCACCACGGGGCGGATGTTGATCAGGGTCTGCGGCGTGATCGCCTCGACGTCCTGCGTGGTCATGCGCTCCTTGACGACACGCTCCATGCGGGACAGCCCGATGCGGATCTGGTTCTGGATCAGCTCGCCGACCGACCGCAAGCGACGATTGCCGAAGTGGTCGATGTCGTCGGGGTCATACCCCTCCTCGCCGGCGTGCAGCTTCACCAGGTACTGCACGGTCTTCAGCATGTCCTCGTACGTGAGGACCGCCTTGTACTTCGGAGCCCCGGCGCCCTGCTCGTCCTTGAGCTGGTCGGAGAACACCCGGTACTTGAACTGCTCCCAGCCCTTCTTGTCGGGATTGTCGAGCTCACCGAGCCCCTTGTAGTGGGCGCGCAGCTGCCTGAGCAGCACCCCCTCGGCCTTCCCGAGCTTCTTGTCGACCTTGTGCCGTCCCACCTTGGCGACGTCGTAACGCTTGGGGTTGAAGAACAGGTTCTCGAGCAGGGTCTTGGCGCTCTCGGCCGTGGGCGGTTCGCCCGGACGGAGCTTGCGGTAGATGTCCTCGAGCGCTTCTTCCTGGGTCTCGACGTGATCCTTCTCCAGGGTGTTCTGGATCGACTGGGCGTTGTCGAACAAGGCCAGGATCTCGTCGGTGGACCACCCGAGCGCCTTCAGGAGCACGGTGATGCTCTGCCGGCGCTTACGGTCGATGCGGACCCCGACCGTGTCCTTCTTGTCGACGTCGAACTCCAGCCACGCCCCACGGCTGGGGATGATCTTGGCGATGAAGATGTCCTTGTCGGACGTCTTGTCCAGGTCCTTGGAGAAGTAGACGCCGGGCGAGCGCACGAGCTGCGACACCACGACCCGCTCGGTGCCGTTGATGATGAAGGTGCCGCGCTCGGTCATGATCGGGAAGTCCCCCATGAAGACTTCCTGTTCCTTGATCTCGCCGGTGACCTTGTTGACGAAGGTTGCCTCGACGAACAGCGGCTGACTGTAGGTGATGTCCTTGTCGCGGCACTCCTCCTCGGAGGCCTTGACCTCCTTGAAGTCATGCTTACCGAAATACAGCTGGAACTGCTCGGTGAAGTCCTCGATGGGTGATACCTCTTCGAGAACCTCCTTGAGACCCTCGCTCAGGAGCCAGTCGAAGGACTCTCGTTGGATGCCCACGAGGTCGGGAAGTGGGAGAACCTCGTCGAGCTTGGCGAAACTGACACGATCACGGACAGGGACGAGCTGGTCAGGCAAGAATGACCCCTCCCAGGGAATCTAGATCGGCGCACAGCGAAGCGCGTGGACGGCACGGCAAACGAAGATTGTACGCACGCAGGCAGGCACCGTCAAACGGCGCCCGCCTCGATCCCGGGGATAACCCTGGCAGGACCGGGGAAGGGTACGCCCCCCGTCTGGGCGGGTCAACCCGCCTTCAGGCCTATCTGCGCTAGGGTGCGCCGGTGAACGACCCCCTTCCTTCGGACGCGGCCGGGGGGCGGATGCGGCGGCGAACCAAGACCAGATCGCGTGCCAACCGCGTGTTCCTGGCCATCGTGGCGGGCCTGGCCGCCGCCCTCATCCTGCTCGTGCTGGACGGCATCTGGGCGGGCCGGCTGATGTTTCGCGGGGTGTCCTCCTCACGGAGCGCCCTGGTCGAAGGCACCGTGGCGGTGACCTCGGGCGATCCGGAGGCCGCCGTGCCGTTCTTCGAGCACGCGGGCGAGGCCGCTTCCTCGGCCGTCTCCGCGACAGGTCATCCGTCGATCCGGTTGCTGAGCCGACTCCCCTGGCTCGGCGACAACATCGATGCGGTTGAGGCCGTGGCACAAGCGTCCGAGCAGACGTCCCAGGCCGGCCTCGCCATGGTCCAGGCGGCCGAGATCCTCGACTGGCGAGACCTGCGCTTGCCGGCCACCGAGGCGATCGGCGTCGTCGACCTGCCCACCCTTCGCCAGGCGCGGCCGTTCCTCGACCAGGTCGCGAAGACGCTGGGCATCGCCGCGGCCCGTTTGGAAGCCGCCGACACCGGCCGCTTGGTGGGGCCGGTGGCCGCCGGCTACGACGACGCTCTGGAGACCTTGGAGCGCCGCGCGAGGATCGCCACCGATGCGAGGGACCTGGCCCTGCTGCTCCCCAGGTTCCTGGCGGCGGGCGGTTCGAAGTCCTACCTGCTGGCCGTCCAGGCCCTGGGCGTGCCGCAGGGCACGGGCGGCCGGGTCGACCTGGTCGGCGCCCTCGAGGCCAACGGGGGCGACCTGTCTCTTCAGACCCCCCTCACCCCCGCGGGGGACGCGTTCGCCGAGGCGACCCTGTCGCCGGACGGCCCAACGGCCGGGGAAGCCCTCCTGGAGGCCGCGAGGCTCAGCGGCCTCGGGGAGTTCGACGGCGTCGTGCTGATCGACTCGATCTGGCTCCGGGACGCGCTGTGGGTCGTGGGGTCCGTTGAGGTGGAGGGCCGCACCCTCCCTCTCACGATGGACAACGGCGCCGTTGCCCTGGAGCTCGACGCATTCGAAGGCACCGACGAAGCGGCGAGCGAGGAGATCCGGGCATCGTGGGCGAACTCGATCGTCGAGTCCTACCTGACGAGACGGCCCTCGACCGAGGCCTTCGCGATCGGCTCGGCGGGCGACGTCGCCGGGAGACACCTGACGCTGTACCTGACCGCTCCCAAGGAACAGGCGCTGCTCGCGCGGCTGGGCGCCACGGGCGCATACGACCCGGGGATCAACCCGCTGGCGGTGACCTGGCGTTCGATCGTCCGGAACCACGCGGCGGTGTTCACGCGGAAGGTGATCAGCCACACCGTCCTGGTTGGGTCCGACGGCTCGGCGAGGGTGCGCACGGTGATCGACCTGGCGAACCAGTCGCCCGAAGGACCGCCATCCGTGCTGGTGGGCCTCCCCGTGTCCGCGATCGAAGAGGAGCCCGCGGGCGTCAACCCCGTGGGTGGATGGGCGGCGGATCTGCGGCTGGCGCTGCCCCCCTCGGCGACGAAGATCACCGCGGAGACCAGCATCCCCAGCGAGACCCAGGTGGTGCGGGAGGAAGGCGGCCGGTTCGCGTTGGCCACCCTGGCCACGGATCCGGGGGATTCGATGTCCCTGATCGTCACCTACACGATCAAGAGGGCGGTCGTGGGCAACTCCAACGTGTTCAGGATGATGGTGCTCCCCCAGCCGGCGTTCTCACCGACCGTCGTGCGGGTGAGGATCGACACGCCCGGGCGGAGCCACGATCCAGGGTGCGTCTCCCGTGATGGAGCGGGCCGGCACGACGGCGCGGTTCGCCGGCGAACCCACGGCGCCGCTCCCGCTCTTCGTTCATTGGTGAACGTCCTTCAGCCGGAGAACTCCGGTGCCGAGGCGAGAGCCTCGGCGAGCGGCGGCGCATCGGCGTCTCGTGCCGACACGACCGGGTCCACGACCGGCCACGGGATCGCGGCAACGGGGTCGTTCCACGCGAACCCCCGTTCGTCCTCGCCTGTGAACACGGCGTCCACCATGTACTGCAGACGCACGTCGGTGTTCGCGTGGAACCCGTGGGCGACCCCGGCCGGGATGTAGAGGCCTCGGGGACTCTCGCCGGCATCGAACACCCCGGTCCACGCCCGACGCTCCGTAGGCGACCCTGCGCGAAGGTCGTAGAGCGCCACGAAGGCGTTCCCTTCCAGGAAGCACCAATAGTCGGCCTGGGTGCCATGGAAGTGCATGCCCCGGCGCACGCCGGCACGACTGAACGACAGGTTCGACTGCACCATCGAGGCCGCGCCCGGGAACCACTCCTGCCGGAAGGTTTCGGTGAAGCTCCCGCGCTCGTCCTCACGCCGGGTCAGCTCGACGAGCGTGGCTCCGTGCGGCAGGTCGATGGCGGCCTCCTTCGGCGGTGCCTCGCGTGTCCGCTCCCGGGTTGCGAGGTTCGGGCCAGCCTAGAAGGGATGGTTCATCCTCGGCAACGCGAGGAGGCGGTCACCCGCCGTGCGATCGACGACCCACCGTGCTCACCTGGAAACCGGCCGCCTCGAACGCGTCGGCATCGAGCACGTTGCGGGCGTCGACCACCGCGGGCTGCGCCATGACGCCCTTGAGACGATCGAGGTCGAGGTTCAGGAACTCGGGCCACTCGGTGCACAGAACGACGCAATGCGCACCGGTCGCCGCCTCGTATGCGTCCCGGACGACGTCGAGCGATCTCATGTGCGCGGCCGCAGCGTCCCCCGCCATGGGATCGACCCCGGACACCGAGGCGCCCTCGGCGACCAGCCGTTCGGCGAGCGCGAGCGCAGGGGCGCCCCGCACGTCGTCCGTCCCCGGCTTGAAGGCAAGGCCCAACAGGGCGATCGTCTTGCCCTCGACGTTCCAGACGGCTTCCTCGACCTTGTGGGCGACCGCCTCGATCGCCTCGCGGTTGATCCGGTCGACCTCGCGGAGCAGACCGAAGTCGAAGCCGAGGCGATCCGCGACCTTCTGCAAGGTCATGACGTCCTTGGGTAGGCAGTAGCCGCCGAACCCCATACCGGCGCCCAGGAACGCGGGGCCGATGCGCGGGTCCGCCCCCATGATCGCCGAGACCCCGTCCACATCGGCGTCGGCGAGCTCGCTCACCCGGGCCAGGGCGTTCGCGAACGAGATCTTCGTCGCGAGGAACGCGTTAGAGGCCAGCTTGGAGAGCTCCGCCGTGCGCGGATCGGTCTGGAAGACCATCACGCCGCGGTCGAGCAACGGCGCATACACGGCGCGCACGACCTCGAACCCGTGTGGGTCATCCGAACCCACGACCAACCGGTCGGGATCGAGCGTATCGCGCACCGCGTGGCCTTCTCGGAGGAACTCCGGGCTGGAGACCGCGGCGAACGAGAGCTCCGGCCGCTCCTGCCGCACGACCTTCTCGATGCGTCCCGTGGTGCCCGGGGGCACGGTCGACTTGACCACCAGCACGACGCCGTCGCCCGCGTTGCGGGCGATCTCCCGGGCGGCATCCTCCACCGCGGTCAGGCTCCGGTCGCCCTGGCCCGCCGGCGGTCGCCCCACGCAGATGAACACCGCCTCGGCGCCCGCCACCGCTTCGGCGATCGACGCGGTGAAGACGAGGCGACCGGACTCCAAGCCTTGTGCGAGCAGCTCGGGCAGGTCTGGCTCATGGAAGGGCGGCTCCCCACGGGCCAGCGATGCCACCTTCTCCTCGCTGAGATCCATGCAGACGACGTCGTGACCGAGGCTGACGAGGGCGACCCCGGTGACCAGGCCGACGTGCCCGGTGCCGATGACGGCGAGCCTCATCCGACGGCGCTCCCGGCCGGATCGCTGCGGAACGCGAGAACGGTCCTGCGCAACCCCTCCTCGATGCCGACCGAGGGCTCGTAGCCGAACGTCTCGCGGGCCAGCGTGATGTCCGAGTCCGTGATGCGCACGTCGCCCGCCCTGCTGGGCTCGAACACGGGATCGGGCGTGACCCCGCAGCCCTGGGCGATCAGCTCCAGCAGGCGGTTGACCGATGTGGGCTCGGCGCCGCCCCCGATGTTGAACGCGAGCCCGTACCCGCGCTCCGGGGTCCGCGCCGCACGCAGGTTCGCCTCGACGACATCGTCGATGTACGTGAAGTCGCGGGTCTGCTCGCCGTCACCGTGGATCACTGGCCGTGAGCCGTTGAGGCAGGCGACGGCGAACCGGGGAACGACGGCCGCGTATTCGCTCTCGGGCGACTGACCGGGACCGTAGACATTGAAGTACCGAAGGGAAACGGCGGGCACGCCGAAGCTCCGCCACAGGGCGGCGCAGTAGACCTCGGCGGCGAGCTTGCTGGCTGCGTACGGACTTCGAGGCCGGGGGGTCATCGTCTCCCGCTGTGGGAACCGCTCCTGGTCGCCGTAGACGCTGCTGCTCGACGCGCTCACGACCACTGCGCCGGCGTCTCGCGCAGCCAGCAGCACGTTGAGCGTGCCGCCGACGTTCACCTCGGTGAACAACGTCGGCTCGTCCATCGATCTGGGGACGGAGCGTTTGGCGCCCTGGTGGAAGATCGTCGTGCATCCGCGGGCGGCCGACTCGACCTGGCCGGCATCGCGGAGGTCGGCCTCCACCAGGTCCACCTGCGGGACATCGGCCAGGGACTCGGCGCCGCTCTCGGATAGGTCGTCGAGTCCGACCACGGTGTGGCCGTCGGCGACGAGCCGCCGGCACAGATGAGCGCCGATGAATCCGGCGGCGCCGGTGACCAGCACGCGTTCGGGAGTCATGGCGGCAGGCTACCCGCCCCTCCGCCCGGAACGGTGGAAGCACGGCGCCTGCCAAGCCCGAGGGAGGCCCGGCGGTAGGATTCGGCTGCCATGCCCTCGCACTGCCCCTCCATACCCGAGGCCGCGGCGTGACGCCCTGGGACGAGATCCCCTCGGCGCTCCGCAACACCCTCGCGTTCCTGGTCCCGTTAGTGGGAACGATCCTCCTGACGCCCCTCGTCGGGAAGCTCGCGCGCCGGCTGAACGTGCTGGATGCACCCGGCGGACACAAGACCCATCACGGCGCGACGCCGTACATGGGCGGGCTCGCGGTGGCCGGAGGGCTCATCGTCGTCGGGCTGGTGGCAGCCGGCGCGAGCGGACAGCTGCTCGTGATCGTGGCCGGGGCGCTGGTGCTGGGGATCGTCGGACTCCTGGACGACGTGCAGTCGATCTCTCCCTGGATCAGGCTCGGCTACGAGGCCGCAGCGGCGACGGCGCTCTGGCTCGTGGGCATCCAGGCCGGCCTCTTCCAGACCTCGTGGCTCGACCTGCCGCTCACCATCGTGTGGGTGGTCGCCGTCACGAACGCCTTCAACTTCATCGACAACATGGATGGGATCGCGGCCGGGGTCGCGGCTGCCTCGGCCCTGGGGATCGCGGCGATCGCGAGCGCCAACGGAGACTTCCTGGTGACCTCGTTCGCCCTCGCGGTATCCGGCGCCGCGCTGGGGTTCCTGCGATACAACTTCCCGCCGGCACGCATCTACCTCGGTGACGCCGGCTCGATGTTGCTCGGGTTCCTGGTGGCGGCGCTGATCCTGACGCTGGACCTGCCCGTGGGCCCGGCCGCGCCTCGCGCGCTGTCCACCGTGCTGCTCGCGGGCGTGCCGCTCTTCGACCTGACCGTGGTGGTCGTGGCGCGGCTTCGGGAGCGGCGCCCGCTCATGCGCGGGAGCACCGACCACACGTCGCACCGCATGGCTGCCGCCGGGCGCTCCCGCCGGCACGTGTTGTACGCGTCGACGGCCGCGCAGCTCGCCTGCTCGGGCCTCGCCTGCGTCGTGTTCCGGCAGCCGCAGGCGGTGGTGCTCGGGATCGGCGCCGCGGTCGTCGTGGGGTGGCTCGGACTCCTCTGGGTGTTCCTGCGGATGCCGAGCCTGTCGCACGCGGTGGATCCCACCCTGGACGAGGATGCCGAAGCGGCGTCCGCCTGAACGGGTCGGCGCTCAGCGGTTGCGCATATCGGCGCGGGCGAGCAGGTCTGTGTAGAGCCCGCTGAGATCGTCGGCGAGGCGTCGGTCCGAGAACCGTCCCTCGACCCAGCGCACGCCTTCCTCCCCCATGCGGCGGGCGCCTTCGGGATCCTGCAGCAGCGTCACGACGTTGGCGGCGACCGCGACCGGGTCCCGCGGGGGCACGAGCAGACCGGTGTTGCCGTCCCGGATCACGTCGCCGACTCCCCCGACGTTGGTGGCGACGACCGGCTTGCCCGCGGCGGAGGCCTCGATCAGCGACACCGGCGTGCCTTCCAGCCGTGAGGTCAACGCCACCACGTCGAACGCGCCGTAGAGCGTGGGCAAGTCGTCGACCCATCCGAGGAATCGAACCCGGTCGCCCAGCAGCTCGGTGGCTTCCTTCTGCAGACGCTCGCGCAGCTCTCCGTCACCGGCCAGCACGAACGTCGCGTTCGGCACCGCCTGGGCGACCCTCACCGCGGCCTGGAAGAAGGTGTCGTGATCCTTGATCGCGACCAGCCGCCCGACGCAGCCGACGATGGGCCCGTCGAGCGGCAGGCCCAGCCGCGAGCGGGCCTCCCGGGCGTCGGGACGAACTCCCAGCAGCGGTGCGAGGTCGACCCCCACCGGCACGACGTGCCAGTTCCGCTCGGTCCCGATGCCCCTGGCCAGCAGCTCGTCGCGCACCCACGGGGCGACGGCGACCAGGGCGTCGGTCCGGGCCGCCAGCCCGCGCTCCGCCTTCGCGTACGCGGCGTTCTTCATGGCCGAGAAGTACTCCTGCAGCACGTGCCCGTGGAAGGTGTGCACGGTCACGGGGACGTTCGTCGTCCGAGCGGCCACGCGCCCGAGCGCGCCGGCCTTCGCGAGGTGCGTGTGGACGACCTGCGGGCGCCAGCGCCGCATCATGGACCGCAGATCCCGGAAGGCGCGCAGATCCTGGGCGGGGCTGAGCTCACGGGTGAGCCAGGGCATGAAGGTCGCGGGCATGTCCGGAGGAGGTTCCATCGTGCCTTCGCGAGGGCCGGACGCGCCCCACACGAGCCGCGTCTGGAAGCCTCGATCCCGCATCTCGCGGGTCAGGAACAGCGCCTGGCGCGCCGGGCCACCAACGTTCAGCCTCGTGACCACCCGCAACACGCGCGGCCCACCGAGCGACGGGTGGCGGGACCGATCGGGGGTGGCGGCAGAGGTCCCCGATGGATCCGGCGAGGGTGCGAGGACCGGGCCGGCCGGTTCTCCGAGCGGAAGAACGCGGAACGCCATGGTTCAGGCATCGACACCTGAGGGCTGTACTTCAGATGCCCGGAATCGGGTATCTCATCAGCTTGGATGTGGCTGAGAACGCTCCTACGCTTCACGCGACTCGACATGAACTACCTGATCACCGGCGGCGCCGGATTCATCGGTTCCCACCTCGCGGACGTGTTGCTCGCTCGGGGCGACACCGTTGTCGCGTTCGACGACGTCTCTACCGGCTCCATCGACAACGTTCGCCACCTGCTTGACCATCGGCGATTCACCCTGCGAGAGGGCACCGTGCTCGACCACCCCATGGTGGCCCAGCTAGCCGGCCGGGCGGACGTCGTCGTCCACCTGGCCGCCGCGGTCGGCGTCAAGCTGATCGTGGAGAAACCCCTGCAGTCGCTCCTCACGAACATCCGGGGCACCGAGATCGTGCTCGACGCGGCCGCCATGGGCGGGTGCCGGGTGCTGGTGGCTTCGACCTCCGAGGTCTACGGCAAGAACGCCACCGGCCCGCTCCCGGAGGACTCCGACCGCATCTTGGGGTCTCCGTTCGTGGCCCGGTGGAGCTATTCGGAGGCCAAGGCCGTCGACGAGATCCTGGCCCACGCCTACTGGCGCGAACGCGGCACCGAGGCGATCGTTGTCAGGTTCTTCAACAGCGCCGGACCCAGGCAGACCGGCGCGTACGGCATGGTGATCCCGTCGTTGGTGCGCCAGGCCATGCGGGGGGACGACATCACCGTCTTCGGCAGCGGTGAGCAGCGCCGGTGCTTCTGCCACGTGCACGACACCGTGGCTGCCGTGGTCTCGCTGCTCGACCATCCCGACAGCCCCGGCGACCCGTTCAACATCGGCGCGCTCAACGAGGTCACGATCAACGCCCTCGCCGAACGCATCACGGAGCGCACGAGGAGCACCTCGACGATCCGGCGCGTGCCCTACGACGTGGCGTACGAGGAAGGCTTCGAGGACATGGAGCGGCGCGTCCCCGACATCACCAAGATCACTCGCCTAACAGGCTGGAAACCTACGCGGACGCTCGACGACATCCTCGACGACGTGATCGAGTTCGAGCGACAGCGGGCGTCAACCCGCTAACGCAGTCCGGCGGGCGTCAGCTCATCGCGCCGGCGCGGGTCCAGGTAGCCGAGGGCTCTGCCGGCTCCGCGGGGCCCGCAACGGACTCGATCCCGCCCAGGGCCTGCACCATGTCGGCCACGGCCTGCGCGAGCCGGTTCCCCTGCTCCTTCGTGGCGATGTTCACGCCGCGTTCGTGGAGCACCTCGAAGAAGTCCTCCAGGATCGCGCGCTGGTCACCGAGCAACGAGGCTTCCGAGACGTTCAGCGCGCGTGCGAGCCGGGCGAGCGTCTGGATCGAGGGCTCGACGTGGCCGTTCTCGTACCGCGAGAGGCGCGCCTTGGGGATGCCGGAGAGCTCCTCGAGCTCCGACTGGCTGAGACCGGCTCCTAGTCGTGCCTCACGAAGCCGATTGCCGAAGTGCTTACCGTCATCCTGGTAATGCATGGTGGTCCAACCCCCCCTGTATCGCTGGTCGTTCGCTACCGAATCGTCCTCCAGCGAGGCGACCATAGCATAGGCGCATCATGATGGAACACCTGTGCTTCGTGATGCGCTCCCGCGCAAGACGGACGAAGGGCGGGGCTGTTGCCCCGCCCTTCCTTGTGGTCTCCGAGGGAGACCGCGCGGCTACTTGACCTCGACGGTGGCGCCGGCGCCCTCGAGCTGCTCCTTCGCCTGATCAGCGGTCTCCTTGTTGACCTTCTCCAGGACGGGCTTGGGCGCGCCGTCCACCAGGTCCTTGGCCTCCTTCAGGCCGAGGCTGGTGAGCGCGCGCACCTCCTTGATCACCTGGATCTTCTTGTCGCCTGCGCCGGTGAGGACGACGTCGAACTCGTCCTGCTCCTCGGCAGCGGCCTCGCCGCCGGCGGCGGCAGCGCCGCCCCCGGCCACCACGACCGGCGCGGCGGCGGCCGCGGTCACGTCGAAGGTCTCCTCGAACTGCTTGATGAACTCGGACAGCTCCAGGAGGGTCATCTCCTTGAACTTGTCGAGCAGGTCGTCGTTGCTCAGCTTGGCCATCCCTACTCCTCCTCTGTCGTGCCCTCCGCGTCGGCCGCAGCCTCCGCCTCGGGTGCTTCGCTCTCGTCGTTCGCCACGGCTTCCTCGCTCGGGACGCTTCCTCGTTCGGGCGGTCCTCGGCGGGGGTTCATCGGCGGCTTCCTCTGCCGACGGCTCGGCCGCTGCCTCCTCGGCGGGCAGCTTGGCCTTGTAGGCCTCGAGCACGCCGAGGAACTTGGACTGTGCCCCTACGAACGTCGCGGCTGCGCGACTCATCTCGGACTTCAGCATGCCGGCGATCTTCGAGAGCATGACCTCGCGCGACTCGAGCGAGGCGAGCGACTTCGCGTCGTCGGCGGACAGCAGCTTGCCGTCCATGAACCCACCCTTGAGCACCAGGGTGGGGAACTTCTTCGCGGCGTCGACGACGGACTTGGCCGCCGCCACGGGATCGCCTTGGACGAACGCGATCGCGGATGGTCCCTCGAGCAGGGATTCCAGCTCCGCGACACCTGCGTCGTTGACCGCCCGGCGCATCAGGGTGTTCTTGACCACGGCGAACTTCGTGCCGCCCTCGGCGAGGGACCGGCGAAGCTCGGTGATCTCGGACACCGTGAGGCCGCGGTATTCGGTGAGCAGCAGGGCGTCGGATCGATCGATCCGTTCCTTCAGCTCGGCGACCCGTTCCACCTTGCGGATGTTCGGCTCTGTTGTGGGCATCGCGCCTCCTGACATGAAACAACGCGTCCCCGCAGACAGCGGAGACGCGTCTCGTCGAGCGCGAAGCGTCTTCGTTTCTCAGCCTCGGCAGGTACCCGATGAGGGATTATGCGGACGTGCCCCTGCTGTCTGCGGCTCGAGAAGGATAGCAGCCGAGCGGGTTAGGGCGATGCTGAGGCGCCCACCGGCGTTCGCGGTTCCCTGGGAGCCACCCTCGGCCGGAGGTATCGGCTCCGTCGCCAGGCGGTCTGCGAGCGTTGGATCGAGCTCCAGCGCCTGGTTGAGGTGATCGGTCCCGTCCCTAGCCTGGCCCGAGTCGCGCAACAGGATCCCCACGTTGAAATGGGCGGAGGCGTTCGCGGGGTCCAGAGCCAGGGTCCGTAGGTAGAGGTCGATGGCCTCCTGGGTGGCACCGACCTCGGTCCGCACGATCGCGAGATTGAAGAGGGCGGGCTCGAAGTTCGGGTCGGTATCAAGGGCGGCTCGGTAGTAGCCCTCGGCGAGCTGGATACGTCCATCTGTTTGCTCGATCACGCCGAGGTTGTAGTTCGCGTACTTGTCGTCCGACCTGACCTCGAGCACCTGCTGATAGAGGGTGGCGGCGGCGTCAGCGTTCCCCGCTTGTTGCTGGGCAAGACCTTCCGCCAGCGCCTGGTCGGGGTCGATATCGTTGCCGCAGGCGGCGGCCGCCAGAGTCAGCACGACGCAGACAGCGAGGACGCGCAGAACCGACCCAAGCTCCATCGCCCGGATGCTACCTATCGGCCCGCGGTGACGACGCGAAACGAGAGAGGCGGCCCGAAGGGGCCGCCTCTCCAGTGCCTTGTGTCGATCGATCACAGGGCGCAGAGCGCGTACGCGGTCACGGTCCAGTTGCCGGTCTCGGTGCTGAACTCCACGGCGGTGACGGTCCACACGGTCGCAGAGGAAGCGAAGCTCGCCTGGGCTCCCACATCGTTGTCGCTCGTTGAGAAACCACCCCCGACGACCTTGCGGCCACCCGTGCAGGTCGCCGTGATCGACTTGGTGACTGAGCTGCTTCCCGATGTGTTCGACACGATCGTCACGTCGACGAGGTTCGAGCCAGCCGGACCAGTGTCTCCCTCGGGCCCGGTGTCGCCCTGGGGACCTGTGGCGCCGTCAGCTCCGTCGGCACCAGATGGGCCCGTGGGGCCGATCATGCCGGGGGGACCAACTACACCGGTCGCGCCGGTCGCGCCGGTCGTTCCAGCAGTACCGGTGGCGCCGTCGAGACCGTCGAGACCATCGGCACCGGTGGCACCGTCGGGCCCAGTCGCGCCCGTCATTCCGATCGGACCAGTCGCACCGGTCGCGCCTGTGGCACCGTCGAGGCCATCGGTACCAGTGGCACCGGTGGCGCCTGTCGCGCCGTCGAGACCGTCCGCGCCGGACGGACCGGTTGCGCCCGTGGCGCCTGTCGCGCCGTCGAGACCGTCCGCGCCGGACGGACCCGTTGCACCAGTGGCGCCGTCGAGACCATCGATTCCGTCGGTCCCGTCTGCACCGGAGGCTCCGGTCGCACCCGTGGCGCCACCGCCCTGGCCGTCGGCGCCGGTCGCGCCCGTCGCACCATCAGCGCCGGGGATGCCCTGCTTGTTCCATACCTGGGACTTCTCGCCGCCCTTGCACGTCTTGCTGAACGGGATCAGCCTCACCGCTCGCGTCTGCTTGTTGACGCATGCCTTGATCTTGTTCTGGGCCAGCCGCTGGCTACGGTTCTTGACAGCTGCGGACGCGAACGTCGCGCCGAGGACGAGGCCGAGGATCGCGATCACCGCGATGGGTGTCGAGATCTTCCGATGCTTCCTGTGCACGAACGACTCCCTTCGGTCGCTGCAACATCCACCAGGGCGGCGAACCGCCGCGGCCACCGTACGTGAGCACGACGTCGAACCCTGTCGGTTTCGTGCACCTTTCTGCTCGCCGATTCGGCCTACGGCGATTCACGTAGACCGGGGGCGTTCCGTGAACGCCGACGGAGGAACCATTGCCCTAACGCCAGACCTGCCACGCTCAGGATGCCGACGAGGACGAGACGGAGATAGTGGGGGTAGGGCTGATAGGCGATGAAGACCTGGTGTCGCCCGCGATCGATCGGAACCCCCACCAAGCCTGGAGCGACCATCTGGGTCGGGGCCTGCTCACCGTCGACGAACGCCGCCCACCTGGGGTCGAACGAGGCCGCGAACAGCACGACGGCGTCGTCTCGATCTGTCGCGACTCGACCGCCGAACACTCCTTCGGCCGGCCCGGCGAAGCTCTCGAGCACCTCGCCCGCCGACGTGCTCGGAAGCTCGTTCCGCCCCAGCGTTGCGGCGGCAGCCGTGCGTCCTCCGAAGGCGAGGGTGGGCAGGAATCGGCGGCCGGGAAGCCCCGAGGTCAGGATCGAGGACGTCTGCTCGCCGATGTTCCGCCGGTCGACGGCGATCGGAGCCACGGTGTCGATCACCTGCATGTAGTCGCTCTCGGGCAACATCCAGAGAACGTGCCGGCCCGACGAGGCGATCCGCTCCGCGCCTTGAGGTGGCTCACCCGTTTCGCGGATCACATAGCGCACCCCGAACAGGGGCGGGTGCGTGGGGTTGTCGATGCGGAACCGGTACTCGGCGGGAGAGGCCAGCGACCACGTCGGCCGCGTGAACCCGATCGCGTCGGCCTGCAGGTTCAACAAGGCCGCGTACGCGGGGACCTGGCCGATCCGATAGCGGGACGCCCCCGTTCCCCGAAGCACCGAGAAGATCCTGCCGGGGCCCAGCGCATGTGCCCGTTGGACGAGCGCCTCATATCCGAGCCCGTCCGTCGCTTCCGCAGCCGCCTGCTCCTCGATCCAGCGTGCCCCCTGGTTCTCGAACCCGACGCGTTCCCACATCGCCGGTGCCAGGACGACGACGCCGATAACCGCTGCCACAACGATCGCCGGCGTGCGCGAAGGGCCTCGGCGCCCGACGAGGCGCTGAAGCCATCCAACCGCGAACACGGCACCGAGCCCGGCCAGGTACAGGCCGGCGAGGTGCACCCCGCTGATGAACCGCCTGAGGAACAGGTCCGGGCCCCCGGGGAGAAGGTCGGCGATCGGCCCCAGGGTCGGCCTGCCGAAGAACAGCACCAGCGAGACGAGGCCGAGGCCGATCAGCACCCGCGATTGCTCGTGACGCCGAGCATGCACGAACGCGAACACCAGACCGACGCCCACGAGCAGTGTGATCGCCGGCAACCGGCCGCGATCGAAGATCCCCCCGGTGCCGAGCCAGGTCAGGATCCGCCGCGCACCGAAGGAGTCGTAGTAGATGGTGCCGCGGCTGAATTCGTCGTTCACGGTCCAGCCCGCGTCGGTGAGCAGCGGCACCAACATCCAGGCGGAGGCCAGCAGCGCGCCGGCGACGACGAGCGCCGCGCGGCCGAGCCGCCGGACGAGCTCGCGAGGCGCCGCGACCACGAAGACAGCGAGACAGCAGAGTGCGAGGTACCCGGTGAGCAGGTGCAGGCAGATCGTGAGCCCGAGCACCAGGGCCGCCAGCCATAGCCGTCTTCCCCTCGCGATGGCCTGCCAGCCCAGCCCCCACGCGAACGGCAGCGCCCACATTCCCCAGAGCTGGGCCCACGTGCCCGAACCGCGCCAGACGTAGCTCCCCCACTCGTACCCGAGGCCCGGCGCGCTCGCCAGGAGCGGCGACATCAGCGCCGCGGCGGCCGCCGGCCATGGCCTGAGGCCCAGGAGACGTCCGCCCGCGAAGACGGACACCGGCCAGAACGAGAGCAGGAGGTAGAGCGACCACCTGAACGTGCCGTCCCCGCCGGCGAGGGACACGGTGCCCGTCAGGATGTGTGGCAGCGATTGGTAGTGATGGAACCTGCTGGCGCCGAGGGACAGGTACGGGTACCAGCCGTCGAAGGGCAGGTGTCCTTCTCGGAGTCGATCCGACGCCCAACGAACCATCGAGCGGTGAACCGACGCGTCGTTCAGGTACCAGACGTCACGCTGCTCGGGCCACAGCACGATGAGCCCGAACAACACCGCGACGCCGACGAGGATCAGTGGGCCCCTTGCCGCCGGACGGATAGGCCCCCGCCGATCTCGGTGCGCGGGACCGCTCGATGTCTCCTGCGCCGCCCGCCCACCCACGGGTGCGTAGTGTACGGGGCTCCTCACGTCGAAAGCGGCGTAGGAGTCAGCGAATGACTACCTCCTACCTTCCTTCAACCGCGAGTTCGACCAAGACGGCATGCCCGAAGATGCCCCGCTTGGCGAACCCAGCCTCGCGAGTGCGACGCACGTAGCCACGAGGAGACATGGCGAGGCGCCCCCATGCCCTGCGCGCCTGCCGACGGGCCCCTAGTGGGAGCCACCGCAGCAACGGATCCGCTTCATTACGCACGAGCTCTCGAGCCACCGACAGGTCGGGCGGCTCGAAATCGATGTGTCGCACTCGTAACCCCGCCCTTTCGGCGAGTTCGTGGAGCTGGGCGACCGACCAGCGGGTCACATGGTGAGGAGGACAGTCAAGCGGCTCTCGTCCGGACCGGTGAGAACGATCTCGATTGGGGACGGATAGGAGCATCCTTCCATCGGGGCGCAAGCACGACTTGCCCGCGAGAACGACGGCGAGAGGATCGTAGACATGCTCCAGGAGATGGAACGCTGTGATGACGTCGAACTCTCCGAGCTCGTTGGGGCGGAGTCCCGTGAAGTCGGCGACATATGCCTCGATGCCCGTGGAGACGAGGTGGTCGATGGCCGGGCCATTGATGTCTATCCCCACCCTGCGGCCTGGACGCTTCCCCAGAAGCCGCAGGAACGCACCCTCACCACAACCCAGATCGACGACAGCTTGATCCGGGCTGATCCTCCCCGCAGCCACATCGAACTCCCATCGACCAGGGTTGTAAGGCATGGCCGACATGAGCTCTCGATAGAATTCCGAACCCCCGGGGACAAGCGGATCGAACCATTCGAGCCCACACGTTCTGCAGCGGACTAGCTGTGTTGTGTCCGTCGGCGCGCTCGACACTCGCGTTGCGGAGCTGATCGAGGCCGACCATTCACGGTCGAGCGCATCCCAGATGCTTGCATACTCCAAAGAGAACACGGCCTCTCCGT
The DNA here is from genome assembly GCA_963758715.1 of uncultured Actinomycetes bacterium. Taxonomy (GTDB): domain Bacteria; phylum Actinomycetota; class UBA4738; order UBA4738; family HRBIN12; genus JAOUEA01. Next base: position 313,179 of record CAVWWK010000001.1, on the reverse strand, counting down.
CGCAGTCACCGCACAGCGGACACGTTGCGGGTGTCACGCCTTGCCCCGTGTCATGGAGTGTCGGAGCGCGCGCACAAGACGGCCGACGTCTTCCGCGGTGGGCAATAGTGCGCGGGCCGAACCTCCGGTCGATACCACGTAGGCCGCTGCCATCAAGATGTAGGCAGCACTCGAGCTCGCTGATGCCGCCGCCGAACCGAAGGTCTTCAGGAGCACAGCGTTCAACACCACGTTGAGAGCCAGGGCGGCGGCGCCGAGTGCGCTTACCAGGCCCGGGCTGCCACGCTTGAGGAGCACGGCAGCGAGCGGACGCTGCACCGCCAAGGCGACTACGCCAGGCAATAGGAGCCGGAACGGCCAGACGGCCCCTGAGAATGCTTCGCCGTAGGACAGCCGGATCACCCAAGGGATGCATATCCAAGCAAGAACCGCGGCGGTGCCAGTCGCGACCAGCCCCAGGCGCGCTGTGGCAAGTCCGAGTGCGACATCATCGTCTCCTTCTGCATCCACCTGATGACGGAGCAGGGCCGTGGCGAATGGATCGCTCACCAACCACAAGAGTTCCGCGAGCATGACCGCGAGCGAGTACAAGCCCAGAGCATGGAACCCGAGGACGCGCTGGACCATGAGCTGATCGACTCGCAACAACAAGAAGATGAAGAGGATGCCAAGCTGAGCGCGAAGACCGAAGCGAAGCCCCAAACGCAGAGCCCTGGGATCGATCCGCCACGCGACCAGCCCGGCCGAAGCGCCAGATTATCACGGTGCCAGCCCACGTGATGAAGTTGGTGACACCGGTAAGGAGGAGTACGGAGAATGGCGTGAGCTCGCCCAGGGCGAAGAGGCCCACAATCGCGAGCGTCTGAACCCCGACGCCCAGCAGGGTTGCCCCGACCGCCGCACGAGCCCGGCCTGCCATCTGCAGCAGGTTCGTCCAGTACAAGGTCTGGAGAAGCAATGGGACCTGCGCGAGGGCGACCCATATCCAGATCGCGGGAACCCCGCCCGGGGAGCCTTCTAGCATCGGGATCACGATCGCGCTGATGCACCACACGACCAGTGCCACGACCGCACCGACGAGACCGGCATTCGCCCACAGACGCGACAGCTTGAATCGTTGACCAGCGAGATAGATCTGAGCGTGCTCAAGACCGAGGTTTCCCAGCGAGACCACGATCGTCATGATCACGATAGGAAGCGTGTACTTCCCCCTACCTTCGGGACCCAGAGCCCGGCCGATCAAGACACTCGCGAGGAAGCCGACACCGTAGGTCGCCACTCGGAGACCGAGCAGATGAACCCCCGTCAAGGCGGAGTCCTCGAGCTCCGGATAGAGGGCCAGCTCGTCTTTCACTCAGGCCCCTTCACGGCGATCCAGCCAGGTGGCCAGGGCCAAGAGGTTCCAAGCGCGAGAGGTCCACCTGTCATCTCCAGCAAGGAAGCGTTCGACAACCCGGGCAGCCGGCGCTGGTTCGATCAGAGGATCGAGGGGGCCCCCTGATCGAGCGACCCTCTCTACGAGGGCCGGCTTGAGGTGGGTCCTGAGCCAGCGGGAGAGGGGCACCCCGAAACCCATCTTGGTCGATCCAGGATGACATCTGGCAATGTTCCTCGGTAGGCCTCGCGAAGCAGGTTCTTGCCGCTGCGGTGGTCGATCAATCGGTCACGGGGAACCCGCGACACCCACGACCAGAGATCTCTATCCAGCAGGGGGGAACGAGCCTCGATGCTCGAGGCCATGGTGGCCCGGTCCATCTTCGTCAACAGGTCGTCGGGAAGGTACGTCTGTGCGTCCACCCACGGCACCCATCGCTCAGGCGCGTCGGTCCACAGCTCATCGAGCCTTCGTGAAGGTCCCCAGACATCGACTTCTGCCAACAGGTCTCGTCGCAAGAGGATCGACACCTCGTCGGGAGAGAAGTGGAACATGCGGTCGCGGTACGAGCTCCACGGTCGAGCGACGAACCCGGCGCCGTCGCGCAGCCGCTTCACCCCCGCGAGGGAGCCCACCGCCTGACCCATCATCGCGAGCGGAGGCGCGGCCATCCCCAATCGATCGTGCCAACGTTGCCCGATCGCGTGTGCCCGATACCGTTCGTAGCCCCCGAACAGTTCATCGCCCCCGTCGCCGGTGAGCACCACTGTCACGTGCTCCTTCGCCGCACGAGCGACGGCAAGGGTCGCGAGTGCGGAGGAATCCGCGAAAGGCTCGTCGTAGGCGCACCCGAGTTCTTCGAGGAGCGTCGTCGCTTCGGTCTCGAGCCGAAGGCTGCGGTGCTGTGTTCCGAACCTCATGGCGACCGTCTCTGCGTGGGCGGTTTCGTCGAGGCCCTTCTGTTCGAACCCGATCGAGTACGTCGAGATGGGCACACCAGCTCCGCCATCTCCGCGACGATGACGGACGAGTCGAGCCCCCCGCTCAGGAAGACGCCCATGGGGACCTCACTTTCGAGGCGAGCCGCCACGGCACGACGGATCCGTCCACGGAGCGCGTGCGGCCCCTGGTCACTATCGAAGGATGGATCCGACTCGTTCTTCGGGGGTTCCCAATAGTGTTCGATGTCCAGAGCGCTGCGACTCCAGCGCATCCACGTGCCTGGTTCCAGCTTGTGGATATCGAGCCATGGCGACCGATCGGCGGGGATGTACTGCAGGACGAGGTACTCGGCGATCGACTGGGGGTCGATATCGGGACGCGCTCCTAGAAGCGGTACCAGCGCGTCAAGCGTCGAGGCGAACGTCAGACCATCCGTCCCGGCCCGGAAGTAGAGGGGCTTCTTCGCCGAAGGCGTCGCGCGCCATGAACACCTCGTGTTCCCACAAGTCGACCACCGCGAGGGCAAACATCCCGCGCAGTCGTTCGACCATGGCAGGTCCGTGTAGCGCATAGAGGTAGGGCAGGACCTCGGTGTCGCAATTCGTCGAGAGCGGCCATCCCGCTTCCAGTAGCTCTTTCCGAAGATCTTCGATGGTTGTAGATCTCACCGTTGAAGACGACTACGAAGCGGCCATCCGCAGTCAGCATCGGTTGCATGCTCGCGCGATCAATGATCGCCAATCGTGCATGCGCCAAGCCCACACCTTCCCGGGTCCAAACGGTGAGGTCGTCAGGTCCACGATGGCGCATGGAGTCCAACGAGCGCTCAAGCGCTCCGGTGGGCAATCGGTCGGCTGCCACCCCCACTGCGCCAGCGATCCCGCACATCAGCCGACCCTCCGTCCGCGGGGCATGCGCTCGCCCGAGAGGACCCGGCGGTACACGTTCCTCGTCCGCTCGACCACGAGCTTCCAGTCGAAGTCAGCTGCGCGTTCGCGGGCGGCTCGTCCCATCTGCGCAGAACACTCGTCGTCGGCAAGGAGACGGATCAAGCCTTCTGCAACGGCCTCGGGGCTCTCGCCAACGAGGAGTCCATGATCCCGTGCGTGATCAGCTCGGGAACGCCCCCGACAGCAGTCGAGACGCACGGACGCCCCATCGCCATTGCCTCAAGGAGCGCATTGGGAAGCCCTTCGTGCACGGACGTCAGAGCAACCACTCGGGAGTTTGCAATCGCATCACGCGGATCGGCCCGCTGACCCTCGAAGGAGACACGATCGTCGATCCCAAGCTGTAGAGCCATGGCTTCGATGCCGTGGCGCGCTCCGGCCCATCGCCAACGAGCACCGCCCGCGCTGAGGGGATCGTGTCTCGTACCACTTGAAACGCCTCCAAGAACCGGTCGTGGCGCTTGTAGTCGATCAGGTTCGCGACCATCGCGATGGTGGGTTCGCGAGGCAGCGCCGCGGGCTGCAACCCATCGAGATCCACGCCGTTGTTGACCACCGCCAACGGCGGAGGGGCTGGATCCGCCTTCATCGTTGGAATTGCGAATCTCTCCGAGTTGCAGATCATGAGCGCCACACGGGAGTGGGTATACCGCTGCGCGGTTCGGTACCAGTGTTTTCCGTCGAGCTTCGGCGTTCTGCCTCGCCTTGAAGCGACGACCTTCACGCCTCGAGGAAAGGCAGTCGCAGCGATCATCTCGGATGCGGAGAGATGGGCATGCACCAGATCTGCGCCCACCTCCGCCCTGACGCGGCGGGCCGACCTCGCCACGCTCCACAGGTCGCTGGGTCGCACATCCCCGTGATGGAGCTGAACAGGCTCACAGGGCAACGCGTTGGATAGGGGGCCTCCCGACCCACGTCACCACGACATGCCCTTCGGGCCGAGAACTCGCGGATGAACTCGACCAGCTGACTTCGGTGCCACCGCGCTCGAGGGTGCCGATCAAGTGTAGAACCGTCAGGGCTCCGGTGGCTGGGTCAGCGCGCCTCGACCGGAGGCCTGAGAGATGCCGACCTGTGGCTGTGATTGCCCCATGGAGTCATGGTCGGCCAGCGGCAGGCCGCATCAAGCACAGGGGCCGAATCACTCGACGACGATCCCGCTGCGTGTCGAGGAGCTTAGGCCGAGGGGCCGCGATCTCGGCGTCCTTCGCGTGGGTCGGGTCGATCCGCACGCTCGGGCCCATCGTCGCGCTCACCGCCAGCGACTCGATGTAACGACCCTTTGCCGAGGAGGGCTTGGCGCGCAGGAGCTCGTCCACGACGACGAGGTAGTTCTCCAGCAGCTGCTCCTCGCCGAAGGACTTCTTGCCGATCACCATGTGCACGTTGCCGGTTCGGTCGGCTCGGTACTCCACCTTGCCGCCCTTGATGTCGGCGACGGCCTTGCCGATGTCCATCGTCACCGTGCCGGTCTTCGGGTTGGGCATCAGCCCGCGCGGACCCAGCACGCGGCCGGCCTTGCCGACCGAGCCATCATGTCGGGCGTCGCGACCGCGGCGTCGAAGTCGATCTCGCCGCCCATCACCTGCTCGACCAACTCCTCACCGCCGACGATGTCGGCGCCGGCCTCGGATGCTTCCCGCGCCTTCTCACCGGTCGCGAACACGCCCACCCGCACCGACCGCCCGGTGCCGTTGGGCAGGGAGACGGTGCCGCGGATCGACTGGTCGGCCTTCCGCGTATCGAGTCCCAGCCGGAACGCGACCTCGATGGTCTCGTCGAACTTCGCGTCGGGTTGAGCCTTCAGGATCTTGATGGCCTCGCCGGGCTGGTACTCCCGCTCGTGGTCGTAGCCACCGGCGGCTTCGCGATAGCGCTTGCCGTGACTCATGCGTCCACCTCCACGCCCATGCTGCGGGCCGTGCCCTCGATGATCCGCATCGCGTTGTCGATGTCGTTGGCGTTCAGGTCGGCCATCTTCCGCTCGGCGATGTCCCGGACCTGCGACTGCGAGAGCTTGGCGACCTTCTCTCGGTTCGGAACACCCGATCCCTACTCGATGCCGGCCGCTTGCTTGATCAGCTCGGCCGCAGGCGGCTGCTTCGTGATGAACGAGAACGACCGGTCCTCGTAGATCGTGAGCTCGACCGGGATGACCTGCCCGCCGTACTGCTGGGTGGCGTCGTTGTACTGCTTGCAGAACTCCATGATGTTCACGCCGTGCTGACCCAGGGCCGTTCCCACGGGCGGCGCCGGCGTGGCCGATCCCGCCCTGATCTGCAGCTTGACGTTCGCGAGCACCTTCTTCGGCGCCATGGTGCGTCACCTCCTGCGGTTCGAACGGTGCGTGAGCACCTCCCGCCGTCTGTGGTTCAGACCTTCGACACCTGGTCGAAGGACAGCTCGACCGGTGTGTCTCGGTCGAAGATGTTGACCAGCACCTTGAGCTTGGCCTGGTCGGCGTTGATCTCGCTGATCGTGCCGTTGAAGTCGGCGAAGGGCCCGGAGATGATCCGAACCACGTCGCCCTCGTCGAAGCCCAGGCGCACCTGCGGCTTGGCCTCTTCCTTCTTCACCGTGAGGATCTTCTCGACCTCGCGGCGGCTCAACGGGCGTGGGCTTTGTGCCGGTGCCCGCCGACACGAACCCGGTGACGCCGGGCGTGTTCCGCACGACGTACCAGGAGTCGTTGTCGTAGAACATCTTCACCAGCAGGTACCCGGGGAAGACCTTCTTCTGCACGACCTGCTTCTTGCCGCCTTTGATCTCCATGACGTCTTCCATGGGGATGTGGACGTTGAAGATCTTGCCCTCCATCTGCATGGTGTGGATACGCGACTCGAGGTTGGTCTTGACCTTGTTCTCGTACCCGGCGTACGTGTGCACCACGTACCAGTCGCCGGGACCGCTGAACGGGTCGTCGCTTGCGGGCGGCTCGGGCTCGTCCGTCGGCGGTCGGCGACGATGGCATCGGCCAGGTCGTCGGCGGCAGCTTCGATCGAGGCGGCCTCGACGACGCCTTCGGCCAGCACCTCGTCGGCGACCTCTTCACCTGCCTGCTCGACCTCGACGGCTTCGACGATGCCCTCCGTCAAGACCTCCTCGGCCTCGGCGTCGTCGACCGGCCGCCGCCAGCTCCTCGGCCTCCTCTGCGGCGTCCTCGAGGATCGCGCCCGCGGTCGCTTCGGCGACAGCCTCGACGGCCGCAGCCTCGACGACGGCTTCGGCGACGGTCTCGGCGGCCGCTTCGTCGGCGAGCTCGCGGAGCTCGGCCGCCGCCTCACTGGCCTCGGCCACGGGTGATTCCTCGTTGTTCTGGTCGTGGGTCTTCCATGGGTTCCTTCGGGATCGACGATCAACCGAACAGTTCCAGGACCGACTTCAAGAACGCGTAGTCCAGGACGGCGACGAACGCCGTCATCACGATGATCGTCGCCAACACGACGATCGTGTACGAGACCAGCTCCCGGCGGTTGGGCCAGTCGACCTTCCTGAGCTCCTGACGAACCTCCTTCAGGAACTGCCGGATCCCGGTGCGCTTGCGCTTCTCCTGCACCTGGGCCCGTCGAGCGGTTGCGGCCGGCGCCGACTGCCGGTCGGCCCCCGCGCGCTTCTGCTGCCGCTCGGCGCGCTCCTGCATCCGCTTCATCTGTCGGTTCATGGTGCTCCTTGCAGGCGCGGAGGGACTTGAACCCCCAACCGCCGGTTTTGGAGACCGGTGCTCTACCAAATTGAGCTACGCGCCTCCGCGATCCCGGTCACCCCGAAGAAGTGAGGACTTCGGAGGCATCAGTATAGGACGAGTCTCCGAGCCCGGCAAAGGAGCGCCGGTCGAACGACCCTCCGGACCTCCGGAGGCGCGATCGTGCCCCCGGAGGCCCCTGTTTCCCTCGCAGGTGCGTGAGTCGGCCCAGGTCGTGACCTATGCTTCGCTGGCGACGCACCGCGCGCGGCCCCAGATCGCGAGAGAACGTCATGGAAGAACAAGGCCCCACCGCTTCCCCGCAGCACGCCGGGGCCTCCCGGCGAGCTGTTCGCCCCGGCCCGAGGCCACACAGAAGAGCCCCGCATGACCGCGCCCGAGATGCGCATCGCCGCGGCGGTCGAACGCTCGATCGACGAGCGGCTGGACGAAGGGCTGCGGGCGATCGAGGAGCAGGCGACCGCGCTGATGCGTGAGATCGCCGCCGAGATCTGGCGCGCCTCGGGCGCCGACAGCCGTCCGGAGCAGGAGCGCATCGTCTCGCTGCTCTCGCGCGACCAGACGATCCGAAGCTTGCTGATCGCTCGAGCGACGAGCGGTTCCAGTCGCTCTCGTTGCGCATCGGCGCGCCTCGAGGATTCGCTCACCGAGCTCACCGAGAACGGCCGCGCGACCCGCGCGTCGATCGAGGCGTCCGTCGCTGCGATCCGCGAGATCGCCGACTCCCCCACCCTGCACGGCGTCGAGAGCGTCCGCACCCAGCTCGAGCAGGTCGAGTACCACATCGCCGCGGCGTTCGCGCACTTCGACGAACGCGATCGAGCCTCACCGAGGGCGTGCTGGGTCAGATCAAGGCGCACGGCGACCTGATCGCTCAGGAGACCGCCCGTCTCGTCGAGGTCGATGCAGGAGTACGTGCAGACCGGCGCGGAGGCGATGGCGATCCTGGCCACCGCGTCGAGGAGCACGCCGAGGCGTTCGTGACCCACGACATCACGATCAGCGAGACACGTCGGCGACATGGTGGCGATGCGAGATCAGCCCGGTCGCCGAGCAGCTCGAGATGCTCGCCGAGACGGTCGGGTTGCACGGGCGCGACCAGGACCAGGTTCGCGCCGCCCTGGAGCGCCTGGTCGAAGCCCGCATCATGGGGCTCGCGCAGCTGATCCGGTCCGATTCCGAGGCGCTTCGCCGCGTGATCGAGGAACGGTCCGAGGGCGCAGGTCGACGGCGCTCCGCGAGGCCGTGGACTGGCGCATGGCCGCGTTCGCCGAGCGCGATCGACGAGCAGCTGGAACGCGCCGTCGGAGCACGGTCGCCCAGCGTGCCGTCCGAGGCGGCCGCAGACCGCGATCGCGTCCCGTCCGATGGGGAGCCGAGGGTCAGGGCGCGCCAGTCGAGGACGTCGCCTTCGCGGCGCACATCGACGACCGCATGACCGCGATCGCGCAGCGCTGATCCGCTCGGACAACCAGGTCGCTGGCCGAGACGCTCCGAAGGAACGCGAGCGCCGCGTCACGGCCGAGGGACCGCTGGATCCGCGAGCTGCTCCGCCAGACGCTGCGCGCGATGAAGGAGCTCCAGGCCGGGCATGGCCGACGACGTCATGGAGCGCGGTCGATCGCCGGTTCCAGTCGATGTGCGACCAGCTCCACCAGGAGACGCAGTCGACGACCGAGTCCATGGTCAAGGTCGCGGAGGTACCTGGGCGAGAAGATCGATCGCCTGTCGGTCCGGGTGGACGAGGGCGTACGGCAACGACATGCAGATCGTGATCGATCGCATGAGCGACGCGATCCGGGCGATGTCCGACGGTCGCGGCGCCGCGACAGCCTGACGGCTCAGTTCCAGGCCGAACGCACGGCGTCGCCCGCGCTTGATCGGCCACTCCGTCGCGCCGTCGCGCTCGACGCGTCACCCAGCGTCTCGAGCGTCGCCGTGCGGGTCTCCGCGTCGATCGCAGCGCACCCGGCCGCCGGCCACGATCTCCTCGCCCATGAACACCGGGGCGCGGAACTGCGCGGAGACCTCCAGGATCGCCGCGGGGTCGCCGCCCGCCCACGCGGTCACGCACGCGGCCATGTGCCCCATCGTGAACATGCCGTGGGCGATGATGCCGTCGAACCCCACCGAACGGGCGAACGCGTCGTCCTGGTGCAGGGGGTTCTGGTCGCCCCCCGCGTCGGCGTAGGCCTTCACGTCTTCGGGGGTCACGACGCGGCGAGGCGCGGCAGCTCCTCGCCCACGGCGACGTCGTCGAACGCGGGTCATCAGGCCTCTGCCCGTTCGATCATCGTCGACCGGCACACGCCGACCCTGGCCCCCGCTCGTCGATCACGTCCATCACGATCGTGAGGAACCCGGATCCGGCGCGCACCTTGCACGGACTCGATCCGCGCCGCGCACGGTCAGCCGCTCTCCCTTCCCGCAACGGCCGGTCGAACGCGTACCCCTGGGACGCCGTGCACCACCCGCGAGAAGTCGACGGCCAGCGCGGGGTCGGCCACGATCCGCGGGCAGCACGGCGAACTCGGCGGCCGTCAGGAACGTGGGGGCACCCCCGCCGCGTACCCGAACACCTCGCGGAACGCGGCCACCCGAGCCGGGTCCGACCACGAAGGCGACGTCGGGGTAGGTCAGTGCCTTCCGCCTGCGGGATTCACGGGGCGCACCGTAGCCGTGGCAGGGCCCCTGCAACCCCGCAGCAAGTTGCCCTAGGTGCGTGAAACGCTCCAGGTCAGGCCCTACGATTCGCCCCGACATGCCGAAGACGGCCGCCCAGCCCATCACCGTCGTCATCGCCGACGATCACCGTTCGTTCGGGGAGGCGCTGGAGGTCGCGCTCGACAAGGAGCGGGACCTGCGCGTGATCGAGGTCGTCACCGACGGCGAGGCCGCCGTGGAGACCGCTTCCAAGGAGCAGCCCGACGTGGTCCTGATGGACCTGCAGATGCCGGGTGTCGACGGCATCGAGGCCACCCGCCGCATCCACGACGAGACCGCCGGAACGGTCGTGATCATCCTGTCCGGGCAGAACGACGATGTGTCGCTGGCGCGGGCGATCCAGGCGGGAGCCCGCGGCTACCTGAGCAAGACCGAGGCCGTCGGCGGGCTCGCCGAGGCGATCCGCCGCGCGCATCGGGGCGAGCCGCTCCACACCAGCGCCGAGGTCGAGGAATCGCTCACGAAGCTCCGCAGGCGCCGGGCGCACCGACGGCAACCTCGCACAGCGGATCGACCGCCTCACCCCCCGCGAGATCGAGATCCTGCAGCGCATGGCCGACGGCGATCCGCCGGACAAGATCGCTCGCGAGCTCGGCATGAGCAAGCACACGCTGCGCACGCACACGCAGAACGTGCTCACGAAGCTGGGGGTCCACTCCAAGCTCGACGCGATCGTCGCCGCGATCCGCTACGGCAAGGTGCGGCACGGTCGACATCACCCCGGGCGAGCGTCCTGGACCTGGCCGAGCTCGAGGACGTCCGAGGGCGAGCGGGAGAGGCGGGAGACCGAGGTCTAGCGCGTCTCGCGGTGCAGGGTGTGCTTCCTGCACCAGCGGCAGTACTTCTTCAGCTCGATCCGGTCGCGGTCGTTCACCTTGTTCTTCACCGTGTTGTAGTTGCGGCGCTTGCAGTCCGTGCAGGCGAGCGTGATCTTCGGGCGGTTGTCGGCCTTGGCCATCTCGTGTCCTCGCTCGGTTCGGGAAGGTTCGAAGAAGGTTACTTGACGATCTTGGTCACGCGCCCGGCGCCGACGGTGCGGCCGCCCTCGCGGATCGCGAAGCGCAGGCCCTCCTCCATGGCGATCGGGGCGATCATCTCGACGGTCATCTCCACGTTGTCCCCGGGCATCACCATCTCGACGCCCTCGGGCAGGTTCGCCGTGCCGGTCACGTCGGTGGTGCGGAAGTAGAACTGCGGGCGGTAGCCGTTGAAGAACGGCGTGTGGCGGCCCTCCCTCGTCCTTGCACAGGATGTAGACCTGGGCCTCGAAGTCGGTGTGCGGCGTGATCGACCCGGGCTTCGCGAGCACCTGGCCGCGCTCGACGTCTTCCTTGTCGATGCCGCGCAGCAGGATGCCCACGTTGTCGCCGGCCTGCACCTCGTCCAGCAGCTTGCGGAACATCTCGAGGTCGGTCGCGGTGGTCTTGGTCGTGTCCTTGATCCCGACGATCTCGATCTCGCTCATCTTGGCGAGCGTGCCGCGCTCGACGCGTCCGGTCACGACGGTGCCGCGGCCGGTGATCGAGAACACGTCCTCGATCGGCATCAGGAACGGCTTGTCGGTGTCGCGGGTGGGCTCGGGGATGTAGGCGTCGACCGCCGCCATGAGCTCGTCGATCTTGGCCTCCCACGCCTCGTCGCCTTCGAGGGCCTTCAGCGCGCTGCCGACGATCACCGGCAGGTCGTCGCCGGGGAACTCGTAGGAGGTCAGCAGCTCGCGGACCTCGAGCTCGACCAGGTCGAGCAGCTCGGGGTCGTCCACCATGTCGGCCTTGTTGAGGAACACCACGATGTAGGGAACGCCGACCTGGCGAGCCAGCAGGACGTGCTCGCGCGTCTGCGGCATGGGGCCGTCGGCGGCGCTCACGACCAGGATCGCGCCGTCCATCTGCGCGGCGCCCGTGATCATGTTCTTGACGTAGTCGGCGTGGCCGGGCAGTCGACGTGGGCGTAGTGGCGCGCCTCGGTCTGGTACTCCACGTGCGCGATCGCGATCGTGATGCCGCGCTCGCGCTCCTCGGGCGCCTTGTCGATCTGGTCGAACGGGGTGAAGTCGGCCATGCCCTTGTCGGCCTGGCGCTTCGTGATCGCCGCCGTGAGGGTCGTCTTGCCGTGGTCGATGTGACCGATCGTGCCGATGTTCACGTGGGGCTTGTTCCGCTCGAACTTCTGCTTGCCCATGGCCCTTCCGGTTCCCTTCCTCGGATCTGTCCTGCCGACGGTGTGTGCTGGTAGCGGCGGGTGGACTCGAACCACCGACACAGCGATTATGAGCCGCTTGCTCTACCTCTGAGCTACGCCGCCGTGTGTACGGAACAGGAGTTTACCTGCGACGACGCTCGGCCGCATGAACCGGGCGGGCCTGCGCGCAAGGGGAAGGGCCGGCCCTGCGGGCCGGCCCTTCCGGGTCGCGAGGATGGGGGAGCGTCACTCGCAGCTCGCCGTGGTGTCGGCCCCCTTCCCACCCTTGCAGAGGTCGGTGCCGGGGCCGCCGACCAGGGTGTCGGGGGCGTCCTGACCGAACAGGCGATCGTTACCGTCGCCGCCACGCAGCGTGTCTGGACCAGGTCCTCCGTGGACGACGTCGGCGCCGCCCGCGGCACGAACCGAATCGGCTCCCGCACCGGTGTTGAGCGTGTTGTTCGTGTTGGTGCCACGGATCGTGTCGACCTGGGCGGAACCCTGCACGTTCTCCACCGAAACGAGCTCGTCGCTGTCTGCTCCGCTGGTCGCGGTGCCCGCGCTCAGGTTGACGTTGACCGGAGCCGTCGCACCGGCGAACGAGACGGTGTCCCTCTGCTCGTTGCCGTTGACCGTGTCGCTCCCTTCACCGGGAGTGAGCCGGTCGGAGCCGAGTCCACCGTTCAGGATGTCGTCGCCGGTGTTCCCCGAGAGGGAGTCGCGGTCGGCGCCACCGTTCAGCCTGTCGTCGCCGGGGCCGCCGATCCCGGTGTCGTCGCCCGTGCCGCCGTTGACGATATCGGCGCCATCGCCCGACCTCATCGTGTCGTTGCCGTCGCCGCCGCCGAGGGTGTCGATGCCAGCTGCCGGACCTGAGGATGTCGTTGCCGTTGTCTCCGCTGACGTTGTTCGACCCTTCGCCTCGCTACGAGGGTGTCATCGCCGAGTTGTCTCCGTCGATCGTGTCGTCACCGTCGCCGCCGGTGAGCGTGTCAGCGTCGGGTCCGCCCGTGATGGTCGAGCGGCCCCGAGTAGGCCGCGCCGGTTCCGACTCCGCCTGCTCCACTCACGGTGTCCATGCCGTTGCCCGCGTTGATCGCCACGTTCTCGACGCCGGCGAGCGTCACGTCGACGTCGTCGTCGCCATTCGCTGCGTTGAGGTTGATGCCGCCGGCACCCACGACGATGGTGTCGCCGATGTTGGATGCCGGTGACCGTGACCGTGTCCGTCGCCGGCCCCGAGGTCGACGGTGAACTCGATCTCGTCGGTTTCACCCGGCTCGTCGTACCCCGGGCCCGAAGCGCCCGCCGCCGACAGGACGATCGTGAGGCTCTGGTCTTCCACGTCGCCCGCTGCGACCGCATCGACCTCGATCGTCTCGGTGGTCGTGTTCGTGGCGGTGCCGCAGGGTGTCGGCCCCGCCGCTGTCGGTCTGGATCTGGCCTCCAGCGGTCTCCCACGCGACACCGTGACCGCGTCACCCGCGTCGGCCAGGGTGACCGATGCGGTGCCGGCCGCGAAATCGCAGGCCACGGCGGCTCCTGCAGGAAGCGCCACCAAGGCCGTGTAGATCGCGAGCGAGGCAACCGCCGCGATCACGCCGAGCCCACGACGGCGACCCCTCCTCATCGAGGTCTTCATCCGTTCTCCTCTCGTTGGTCTCCGCCTGTGGGCGGGGCGGCGCACCGGCCGCCGGGGCCGAGTGTAAGCGGGGCGTGTCATCGCTTCGCCGCTCTCGCTTCCACTTTTTCTGTGGCAATCGGAGGGTCCGCATGAGCCAGGCGGGGCACATCACGAAGGAAGGGCCGGCCCGCAGGGCCGGCCCTTCCGGGTCGCGAGGATGGGGAATGTCACTCGCAGCTCTTCAAGGTGTCGGCCCCCTTCCCGCCCTTGCAGAGGTCGGTTCCGCCGCCGCCGAACAGGTGGTCAGCGCCCCCCTGGCCGAACAGGTCGTCGTCACCGTCGCCGCCGCGCAGCGTGTCCGGGCCCGGGCCCCCGTGGATGTCGTCGTCGCCGCCCGCACCTCGGACCGCGTCGCCGCCCTTCCCGGAGTTGACCTTGTTGTTCTCGCTGGTGCCGCGGATCGTGTCGACGAACCTGGAGCCCTGCACGTTCTCCACGGTGACGATCGCATCGTCGTCCGCCCCTGTGGATGCGGTGCCGTCGCTCAGATCGACATCGACCGGAGCCGTCGCATCGGCGAACGAAACGGTGTCCTTGTGAGGACCGCCGTTGACCATGTCGTCCCCTTCACCGGGCGTGAGCCGATCGGCTCCCGAGTCGCCGTTCAGGGTGTCGTCGTCGGCGTTGCCCGAGAGTGCGTCACGGTCGGTACCGCCGTTCAGCGTGTCCGATGCCGGCGCCGCCGCTCGCGGTGTCGTCACCGTCGCCGCCGTTGATGGTGTCGTTGGCTCCACCCGAGCTCATCGTGTCGGCGCCGTTCCCCCTCGAGTGCGTCTACGCCATCCCCGACGTCAGGTTGTCGTTCCCGTTGTTCCCGTTGACGGTGTTCGCGCCGTCGCCACCGTTGATGGTGTCGTTCCCGCTGCCGCCGGCGAGCGTGTCGGCATCTGCTCCGCCGTCGATGGCGAGGGCGCTCGAGTACTCCGCGCCGGTCCCGGCTACCGCCCGCTCCACTCACGGTGTCAGCGCCGCCGGCCCGCGTTGACCGCCACGTTCTCGACTCCTGCGAGCGTCACGTCGGCGTCGTCATCGCCACCTGCCGGCGTTGAGGTTGATGCCGCCAGCACCCACGACGATGGTGTCCGCGCCCGCGGATCCGGCAACCGTCACCGTGTCGTTGCCGGCCCCGAGGTTGACCGTGAACTCGATCTCATCGGTGGCACCCGCCTCGTCGGTCAACCCGGGTGCGAAGGGTCCACCCGACAGGTCGATCGTGAGGCTCTGGTTCTCCTGATCAGCTAGGGCCACCGCAGCGACGTCGATCGTGTCGGTGTTGGCGGTCGTGGCGACGCCGCAGTTCGCCGCGCCCCCGCCGCTGTTGGTCTGGATCGCAGTACCGTTCACCGATACCGTGACCGCGTCACTACCGGCGTTCAGGGTGACCGATGCGACGCCGGCCGCGAAGTTGCACGCCACGGCGGCTCCCGCGGGGAGCGCCACCAGGACCATGTAGATCGCGAGCGAGGAAACCGCCGCGATCACACCTGCCCCACGACGCAGATCCCTCTTCATCGAGGTCTTCATCCGATCTCCTCCCGTTCATCTCCGCCCGTTGGCGGGGCAGCGCCCCCGGCCGCCGACGGCGAGTGTGCACGGGTTGCGTCACAGCGCCGTTGCCTCCGCGTTCGTTGACCGTCACCGCATCGTTGGCGAACGATGGATCCCCTCACGGCGAATACCCCCCTTGTGCGGGTCGTTGCCTCGTGATAGAACCCGCGGAGATCAAACGCTTCACCCAGTTGCGCGAGCACCCGGACCGTTCGCCCGCACGGATCGGGATCATCGTTGCTTCCGGGCTTCCCCCCGAAGGAGAACGGTGCTGCTATGCGGGCTGGATCGGCGGACGAGGAGGACCTAACCGGGGACACCCGGCTGCACCTGCTGGGGTGCTTCGAGCTCGTCGTGGCCGGCGCCCGTCCGCACGTGCCGCGGCTCGCCCAGCGACTCGCCGCCTTCCTCGCCCTCCGCGGAGGCCAGGTCGGCCGGTCCCAGGCCGCGGATGTCCTCTTGCCCGACGTCGATCACGACCACGCACTCGCCAGCCTCCGAACGGCTCTTTGGCGGCTCCGTGGGACGGCCCCGGGCATCGTGGAATCGGCCGGGTCGGATCTGCGGTCGTGTCCACACACGGTCGTGGACCTCCGCGAGACCGAGGCGCTGGCGCTTCACATCCTGCGCACCCAACTCCCCCGCGAGGAGGCCCTGTGCGCCTCCGACCGGCTGTCGCGGGACCTGCTCCCCGATTGGGACGACGAGTGGTTGGTGTTCGAACGAGAGCGCTTCCGAGACCTGCGGGTGCACGCGCTCGAGCGGCTCTGCGAGCAGCTGTCGATGGCCGGCGATCATGCCGATGCCGTGCGGTGCGGCCTGCTCGCGGTACAGGCCGAGCCCCTCCGCGAATCGGCGCACCGCGCGTTGATGCGGGCGCACGTCGCCGAGGGTAACCGCGCCCGCGCGTTGGCCGAGTTCCGGTCCCTGGAGCGCCTGCTCGAACAGGAGCTCCACGTGCAGCCCTCGCCGGCGACGATCGACCTCGTGCGCGAGCTGCTGGGCACCGGCCCTGTCGGCGTGGCGGAGACCGAACGTCCGCGCATCGCATCGGGCTGAGCGGCGTCAACCGCGGGCGCCGCTCGCCGCGTCCGCCATCTTCTCGAGTGCCTGGTCGATCGTGAAGCTCGCGGCCTTCTGACGCGGCGGGAACTTCTTGAACGTCTCGAGGAACTCGGCGACGATCGCCTGGGCCGCCATGATCATGTAGCCCTTGTTCAGGAACCAGTCCCAGTACACGTTCGACGTCGTATCGGCGAACTCGAAGGGGTCGGTCCGCAGGTTGTAGATCTTGGGCGTCCGTGAGCGGCGTGAACGGATCGCTCCACAGAGCGAGCGTCCCGCGCGTGCGCTGCTCCATGAAGACGATCTTCCAGTTGTCGAAGCGCATCGCCACGAGGTCGCCGTCGTCCGAGAAGTAGATGAATCCCTTGCGAGGGCTCGTCTCCAGTTCGCCGGTCAGGTAGGGCAGCAGGTTGTACCCGTCGATGTGGACCTTGAATGTCTTGCCGTCCGCGCTGTGACCTTCCTTCAGCTTCTCGGCGACGTCGGGTTCGCCCGCCGCCGCCAGGAACGTGGGCAGCCAGTCGTGATGCTGGACGATCTCGTTGGAGACGACGCCCGCCGGGATCCTGCCCGGCCAACGCACCATCAGCGGCACACGGAACGCGCCTTCCCAGTTCGTCGCCTTCTCGCTGCGGAAGGGGGTCATCCCTCCATCGGGCCAGGTGTTCCGGTGCGGCCCGTTGTCCGTCGAGTACATGACGATCGTGTCGTCCGCGAGCCCCAGCTCGTCGAGCAGATCGAGCAGCTGACCGACGTTCTTGTCATGGTCGAGCATCGTGTCGTGGTAGGGCGACTGCCAGCGACCCGCCTTCCCCAGGCTCCTGCGCTTCGTGTGCGTGCGGAAGTGCATGTGCGTGGTGTTCACCCAGCAGAAGAACGGCGCTCGCCTCTTGTGCTGACGCTCGATGAAGTCGGCGGCGGCCGCGACGAACTCGTCGTCGCAGGTCTCCATACGCTTCCTCGTGAGCGGGCCCGTGTCCTGGATCCGCTGCTTCCCGACGCGGCCCCAGCGCGTTTCTCCTTGGCATCGTCCTTGTTCGTCGCCTTGCAGCGGAGCACCCCGCGCGGGCCGTAGCGCTCCTGGAACCCCTCGTACCCGTGCTTGCTCGGATAGTCCGGATCCTCCGGGTCCTCCTCGGCGTTGAGGTGGTACAGGTTCCCGAAGAACTCGTCGAAGCCGTGCACCGTCGGGAGGAACTCGTGCGGTCGCCGAAGTGGTTCTTGCCGAACTGGCCCGTGGCGTATCCATGGTTCTTCAGCAGCTCGGCGATCGTCGGATCCTCCGCCTGCAGCCCGACCGGCGATCCGGGAAGCCCTACCTTGCTGAGCCCGGTGCGGAAGACGCTCTGTCCGGTGATGAACGATGCCCGCCCCGCGGTGCAGCTCTGCTCACCGTAGGAATCGGTGAATCGCATCCCCTCGCTCGCGACGCGGTCGATGTTCGGCGTCCGGTATCCCATCAACCCGTCGCTGTAGCAGCTCAGGTTGGTGATCCCGATGTCGTCTCCCCAGATAACGAGGATGTTCGGCTTGCCCTTCGGCATGTCTACCTCCTTCGTCCTACGGCTCGCGGACGATGCAGCGAAACCCGAGGTGGTTGGTCGACGTGTCGATCGCCTGCGCCATCCGTGCCGCCGGCCGGTAGCGCCGGCAGTAGTTCGGCGCGCACAAGTGCGATCCGCCCTTCATCACTCTTCGCGGGATCGCGGACGGGTCGCTCGGATCGACGCTCGCCGCCCGGAGGTCTCCACCGCAGCATGGCGACGCCGCCTCATGGCTCGCCATGTACCAGTCGGTCGTCCACTCCCACACGTTGCCGGTCATGTCGTACAGGCCGTAGCCGTTCGGCGGGAAGGACCCGACCGGTGACGTGCCCTCGTAGCCGTCGAGGAGGGTGTTCTCATGCGGGAACTCGCCCTGCCACGTGTTCGCCATCGGCTTGCCCTTCGGCATGAACTCGTCGCCCCAGGCGAACTCCGCGCCGGCCAGTCCCCCGCGGGCGGCGAACTCCCATTCGGCCTCGGTCGGCAGTTCCTTCCCCGCCCATGAGGCATAGGCCTCCGCATCGCTGAAAGCGACCTGCACCACGGGATGCCGCTCACGGCCGCTGGAGCGAGCTCTCCGGCCCTGTCGGATGCCGCCAATCGGCGTCGCGCGTCCATGTCCACCAATTGAAGTGATCGCTCAGGTCGACCGGCCCCGAGGACTTCTGGAACACGACGGACCCGGCGAAGAGCATGTCGGGATCGGCATCGGGGTAGTCGGCCGGGTCGGGCGTCTGCTCCGCCGACGTCACGTGACCGGTGGACTTCACGAATCGCAGGAACTCGAGGTTCGTTACGGGACGCTCGTCCATCCAGAAGCCGTCAACCGTGACTTCGCGGACGGGCGCCTCCTCCGGGTAGTGATCCTCGGAGCCCATCGCGAACGTGCCGCCAGGGATCCGCACCATCCCTTTCCGGAGGGTGGCAGACAGGATGTTCGGACGGTCGGCCACTCACCTATCCCATGGATCCGGACACGTCGAGAGCGTAACCCGAGGGCCCACACCTCGACGACCGCGAAGGCAGGTGCCCGCGCCTTCCGCCCGTGGCGCCGACGTTCTACGGCCTGCTCGTGGCGCAGCCTCGCGGCGGTCACTCAGGGACCGGAGCACCATCCGGCAGGGCAATGTGAACGATGGAGCCGGAGCGGGGAATCGAACCCGGACTTCCTCCAACCACGGGAGGTTCCGCGCGGTCCCGTGACCTGCGGCGGAGCATCGTTCCCGCAGGTCACGCCCGGTATTGTGCCCACGGCACGACCACGTCGAAGTCGTCGCTCATGCCTGCCCTCCTCGGCGACGCCTGGTGTTCCTCCGCCCGGGGGCGACGTTACGCGTCTCGCGATTCGCCGCGTAGTCTCGACGCGCATGCACGTGGGGGCACGGATCGGCGGATCCACCTCCCGGGATCGGCGGTCGCTCGCCGACCTCGTCGGGTGCCGACTCCCGATCCAGCTGGCGCCGATGGGAGCGGTGGTCACGGCGCGGCTCGCGGCCGCCGTCGGCCGGGCGGGCGGGCTCGGCACGGTCCCAGGTCGCACGCCCGACGAGATCGACGCGATCACGCGGGACGTGCGCGCGACCAACGACGGACCCGTCGGGATCGGCATCCTGGCCGACTGGGCCGATCGTGAGCTGATCGAACGGGCGGCGCACGCGGGCGACGTCGTCGACTTCTTCTGGGGCGAGCCTCGGCGCGAGTTGGTCGAGGTGGCCGCGGCGCACGGAGCGGTCGTGGGCTGGCAGGTCGGGTCGACCGCGGAGGCGGTCGCCGCGGCGCGGGCGGGCTGCGACTACGTGGCAGTCCAGGGCGTCGAGGCGGGCGGGCACCTGCGAGGCGACGTGTCGCTCGACAGGCTCCTCGCCGAGACACTCGCGGAGGTCGACGCGCCGGTCGTGGCGGCGGGCGGGATCGGCACGGCCGAGCGGGTCGCACAGATCATGGGCGCCGGCGCCCGCGGCGTTCGGATCGGCACGCGGTTCCTGGCGGCTACCGAGGCGGACGTCCACCCCGACTACGTAGCGGCGCTGGCCGAAGCGACCGCGGCCGACACGTGCGTGACCGAGGCCTTCGAGGTGGGTTGGCCGGACGCCCCGCACCGCGTCCTGTGCTCGGCGATCGAGGCCGCTGAACGCTTGGGCGCCGACTCCGCCGCGGAGCACGGAGGCCGGCCGATCCCTCGGTTCAGCGCGATGCCGCCTCGCCGCGAGACCACCGGCGAGATCGGAGCGATGGCGCTGTACGCGGGGACCTCGGTCGACGCCGTGCGGGGACCGCAACCCGCCGGCGAGATCGTGGACGAGCTGATGCGGCTCGTCGTCCGATGACGATGCGGCCGCCGGCGCACCAGGCCCGACCTGCCGTCGAGGCTCGCCGTCATCGGCCGTCCGACGCGGCGTCATCGGGCTCGGCGCGATCAGACCGAACGGCGCTAGAGTTGCGACGCTTGGAGCTCTCGATCGGCATGGCTCCGGCGGGAACCGCACTGGTCGAAGAAGGAGTCCGGATGAGTCAACCCGATCGCACCAGTCTCCCGATACGCCGTGAGACCTTCGCGGGCGTTGCGAACCTAGGCGCCGGATCCCAGCCGGAAGATCGAGCTTCCTCCACCCTGCGGCGATCCCAACTGAGCCGCCAGGATGAGGTGAGATGACCGACAGAGCCGCCGAGCAGGTCGGGACTGCCGCAGGCACGGTGCTGCTCACGCTCTGCGCCGGGCAGTTCCTGATGGCGCTCGACAGCTCGGTCATGAACGTCTCGATCGCCACCGTGGCCGACGATCTCGGGACGACCATCACCGGGATCCAGACCGCCATCGTCCTCTACACGCTGGTCATGGCGATGCTGATGGTCACCGGCGGCAAGATCGGCTCGATGATCGGCCGCAAGCGTGCGTTCATGCTGGGGCTGGTGATCTACTGCTCCGGGTCGCTGACGACCGCATTGGCGCCGAACCTCACGGTCCTGCTCCTCGGGTGGTCGCTCCTCGAAGGGATCGGGGCGGCCCTGATCATGCCCGCGATCGTCGCGCTGGTCGCCGGCAACTTCCCGACCGAGGGCCGGCCTCGCGCGTACGGCTTGGTAGGAGCGGCCGCCGCTGTTGCGATCGCTGTCGGGCCGCTGATCGGCGGGCTCGCCACCACCTACGCTTCGTGGAGATGGGTCTTCGCCGGCGAGGTGATCGTCGGAGCAGGCATCTTCTTCTTCGGTCGCCGCATCGCCGAGGCTCCCGTCGAGGTCCGGCCTCATCTGGACCTGATCGGTTCGGTGCTCTGGGCCGCGGGCATGGGGCTGATCGTGTTCGGCGTGCTGAGGTCCGGCGAGTGGGGCTGGTTCCTGCCGAACGAGGGCGGTCCGTCGATCCTCGGTATGTCACCGGTGTTCTGGATGTTCGTTGCAGGGCTCGTGGCGCTCCGCCTGTTCGGGATGCACATCCGGCGGCTCGACCGCGCAGGGAAGGAGCCGCTGTTCACCCCATCGTTCATCGAGCAGCACGGACTGAACGGGGGGCTCCTGATGTTCCTCCTCCAGTTCGTCGTGATGATGGGGCTCTTCTTCGTGGTGCCCCTGTTCCTTTCGGTCGCGCTCGGGCTCTCCGCCATCGAGACCGGGATCAGGATCACACCGCTCTCGGTGACGATGCTGCTCGCGGCTGCGGGTGTGCCGAAGCTCTTCCCCACGACGTCACCTCGCCGGATCGTGACGATCGGCTTCGTCGCGGTGTTGGTCGGCATCTTGGTGCTCCTGGCCGCGATGGATGCCGACGCAACGGCGAGCATCGTCACGATCCCGATGCTGGTGGTCGGGCTGGGATTCGGGGCACTCGCATCGCAGCTCGGTGCCGTCACCGTCTCGGCCGCACCTGAGGAGCTTGCGCCTGAGGTCGGCGGGCTCCAGAACACAGCCACGCAGTTCGGCGCGTCGCTCGGAACGGCCCTGGCGGGATCGGTACTCATCGCTTCCCTGACGGCCTCGTTCCTGACCGGCATCACCGAGAACCCCGATGTGCCACAAGATGTGTCGGGTCAGGCGAACGTGGAGCTCGCGAGTGGGGTCCCGTTCATCTCGGATGCCGACCTCGAGTCCGCTCTGCAGGACGAGGGAGTCAACCAGCAGACCGCCGACGCGGTGCTGGACGAATACGGAAGCGCTCGCGTGGATGGGCTTCGCACGGCGCTCGCGCTCCTCGCCCTGTTCAGCGTGGTCGCGCTCTTCTTCACCCGGCGGGTCCCGACCCAGCAGCCCGGGGGCCGTGGCGGCGGTCGGCGATCCTTCGCCCCCGGGCGGGTGAGCCCGATAGCGAACGACTCCGACGGGATCAGGGTCACGCGAGGGCAGGAACTGTTCGCGTCCTGGGTCACGGATGTCCTCGTCTACATCTTGGTCCTCAACCTGTTCGTCGAGTACGTGCCGAAGGTCATCACCGAGTCGTTCACCATCTCCATCTTCACCGCGGTGGTCCTGAAGCTCTTGATCGACGCGATCGCTGGACTGGAGCACCGCGTGCGAGGTTGGTTCAACGAGCGAGAAGGGCCGATCTGGCGGGCTCTCGGGGTGGTGGCGGTGTTCTCGATCCTGTTCATCTCCAAGTTCGTCGTCCTCGAGGTCATCGACGTCATCTTCGGCGACAGGGTCGCGCTCGGTGGGTTCATCGAGGTCGCCTTGCTCGTCGTGACCATGATCCTGGCGCGCCGGAGCGTGGCTTGGGCCTACCGTCGCATCGGAGAACGCGGCGCGACCTGACCCCGCCAGCGCGGAGGATCAACCCTGGTCTCGCTGGGACCGCGGCGGCTCGAGTTCGCTCAGCGATGGAGGCATACGAGCGATGCCCAGCTCGCGGACCAGCTGCTGGGCGGCCATGCCCAGCGCCTCGGAGAACGTCGGGAAGGCGAGCTGGAGCTCGGCGAGCTGTTCGACGCGCAGGTTGGCGGTCATAGCGACTGCAACGACCTGGATGACCTCGGCCGAGTATTCGCCAAGGACGTGGGCACCCAGGATGAATCGGTGTCGTCGCTCGACGATCAGCTTGCAGAAGCCTTCGACGTGACCGTCGATCACGGCCCGTAGCAGGTTGCCGTGGCGGACGATCGCAACTGCGCAATCGTAGCGATCGCGCGCCTGAGCCTCGGTCAATCCGACACTGGCGTACTCAGGGTCCGTGAAGCTGCCGGTGGGCACGATGTCGTGGGCGACGCGCCGGCGCGTGCCGACCACTGCGTTCTCCGCCGCGAGCCGGCCCTCGTGGCGTGCGCTGGGCACCAGCATGCTGCGGCCATTCACATCGCCGGCGGCGAACACATGGTCGACATTGGTCTGCAGCCAGTCGTTCACGGGGATGCGACCCCCGTCGGCCGCGATGCCAGCCTCGGCCAGTCCCAGCTCCTCCAGGTTGGCCGGCCAGCCCACCGCGAAGAAGGCCGCGTCGACCGATCGACTGGAATGCCCGTCCGCTTCTTCGAATTGAACCTCGATACCACGCTCGACCCGCACCAGCCTTTGGACGCTCGCCCCGGTGAGGACCTCGATCCCCCGCCGCGTGAAGGCGGCGCCCAGCCCGGACGAGATGTCTTGGTCGGCACGTGGGATGAGTCGTGGCCCGAACTCCAGCAGTACGGTATGGCAGCCGAAGTCGGCCAAGATCGACGCCAGCTGACATCCGGTGTCCGCTCCTCCGATGACCGCGACCCGGCCAGGGAGGGCCGTCAGCCCGCGGATGTCGGTGTACGTCAAACCGAGCTCTGCGCCGGGGATAGTCAACCGCCCTGGGTGCCCGCCCACAGCGATGATGATCCGATCAGCCTGCCACTTGCGACCGTCGGCAACGACCACGTTGTGGGGGTCGACGAAGTGTGCCGGTCCGACGTCCTCGACCAGCTCGATGCCGGCGCCGGCCAGGTGCTCGCTGAGACGTCGCTCGTGATGGACATAATCGGCCACCCGCCCGGCGTTCTCCAACGTGGTCGCCAGGTCCAGCTCAGGGCCCGGTCCCCGCAGCCCGAAGTCGGGCCAGGACTTGGTGTCACGGAGGAGCCGAGCGGCACGGGCGAGGCTTCGGACCGGCGCCGGACCCCGGTTGAGGCTGGTTCCCCCGATCCGGTCGGCCTCGATCAGCGTGACTTCGGCATTCAACTCGCGTGCCTGCAGGGCCGCGGTGAGACCGGCGGGACCGCCACCGAGGACCAGTAGCCTCATCATCCCTCCTCAACAGCCGCGGATCGTTGCGGCGTCGATCCTCGCAGAGTACGGCGCGAAGGGCACGCCACGAACGCCGAGGCCGTCGACCCGGGACAACGTGGCCGGTTTCGGGCCCGGCTCATCCTTGCGACCGCTCGGCCCACTTCTGTGGATGGCGTAAGCTCCGGGGTGGACATGGCTGGGAGTTCCGAACCGAGTCTGCTCGAGGAGTACGCGTGAAGGCCGTGACCGTGGCGCCCGGGACGGCGGGGTCGGTGCAACTGGAAGAGGTTCCCGAACCTGATGTGGCGCTGGGGTCGGTCCTGGTCGAAACGCTGGCTGTCGGGATCTGCGGCACAGACGCCGAGATCGCGAGCGGCGACTACGGGTGGGCGCCTCCTGGCCGAGATCGGCTGATCCTGGGCCACGAGTCGCTCGGCCGCGTGGTGGACCCGGGCCCAAGCGGCTTCACAGTCGGTGAGCATGTCGTCGGGATCGTCCGAAGGCCTGACCCGGTGCCCTGCCCGAACTGTGCCGTCGGCGAATGGGACATGTGTTCGAATGGTCGGTACACCGAGCGGGGCATCAAACAGGTCGACGGGTTCATGGCTGAGCGCTGGCGGATCGAGCCGGACTACGCGGTGCGCATGGACAAGTCCCTCGGAACGCTCGGTGTGCTCCTGGAGCCCGCCACCGTGGTGGCCAAGGCGTGGGAGCATATCCTCGCCATCGGCCGGCGCACCTTCTGGGATCCGCGCACGGTCCTTGTGGTCGGTGCGGGGCCAATCGGGCTGCTGGCCGCCCTGATCGGACGCCAGCTGGGTGCGGACGTCCACGTTCTCGATCGGGCAACGAGCGGCCCGAAACCGGCTCTGATCGAGCAACTGGGTGGAACCTTCCATGCGGGACCGATCACCGAACTGGGCCTGCGCCCGCACATCGTCGTGGAGTGTACCGGCGTTATCGAGTTGATCCTCCAGGCGATCGAGACGGCCTCGCCGGGCGGCATCGTCTGTCTCACCGGGATCGGCTCAGGAGCGGAAGCCCCCACCGCATCGGGGGCCGCGCTAGCGACGGACGTCGTACTCAAGAACATCGCCGTATTCGGCTCGGTGAACGCCAACCGGCGACACTACTATCGCGCGGCGACCGCGCTAGCCTCCGCCGACCCGTCGTGGTTGGAACAGCTGGTGACCCGGCGCGTGCGCCCGGACGCCGTCCCGCAGGCGCTACAGCGAGCTCCAGACGATATCAAGGTCGTCTTGGAGTTCGCGCAGCCTTGAGGCGTCCTCCTGGCGTGGGATCAACAGGATCCCAGTGTGGGCCGACGTGCTCGAGGTGTGCCTCGCGGTCTCAGCCGCTTTTTCCTTTGTGGACCCTCCCCCGGTACGGCTCGCAGGGCACGCCACGAACACCGAGGCCGTCGACGCGGAACACGTGGCCGGCTTCGGGCTGCCGGGCCAAGGCGACTTCATCGAGCCCGGCGCGGGCGGTGGTGACGAACAGCGTGGCACGATCAGGTCCTCCGAATGCGCACGACGTCGGTCGCTCGACGGGCAAGCGCACCGTGGCTAGGAGCGACCCATCGGCCGCGTACCGCCCAACCGCACCACCCCCCCAAAGCGCCACCCAGATCCCTCCCTCCGCGTCAACAGTGAGGCCGTCGGGGACCACCCCCGGCTGCTCCACGTGCACGAGGGTACGACGGCTGCTGATGCTTCCGCGGCCACGATCGAAGTCGAACGCATCGACGCGACCTGTCCCGCTATCGGCCAGGTACATCGTGGTGCCATCCGGGCTCCAGCCGATGCCGTTGGAGATGGTCAGTCTGGTCAAGACCGTCGCGCAGGTTCCGTCGAGGTCCAGGCGGTAGAGCGCACCGGCGTCGGGCGACTCGTCGTAAGCCATGGTGCCTGCCCAGAATCGGCCCTGCGGGTCGCAGGCCCCATCGTTCATGCGAACGTCGGTGCGACTCCCTTCCGGTTGGGCAAGCTCGCTCACCGTGCCCGCTGCGTCGACGAAGAGGTACCCGGTGCCGGCGGCGAGCACGTATCCACCGCCAAGCGCCGGCGCGACTGCACCGACGTGGCGATCGAACTCCACGCTAGCCACCAGCTCTAGGGTCCCGTCGGCGGCGATGGAACCTCGGTGGAACTTGGCACCGAGGATGTCGACCCAAAGCAGCTCACCCGCCTCCTCATGCCACCGCGGTCCCTCGCTCAACAGCCCCGCCGTCGGCGAACACACCACGGCCTCAGCTTCGCTCATGCCACTAGATTACCGACGGCCTCAAGGTCCCGGGGTTGGCGGGGAGCTCGGCGCACGGGGACAGCGTCCACCAACCGCGCGTCCCAGCGGTGGCCCACACGGCGATGGATCCCTCGTCGGCTCGATACAGATGGCACGATGATGGCGACGTCGGATCGGAGGGGAGCCGAGGAGCGAAGTGGCGATGGATGACGACGCAGCACGCGACCGGCAGGGACAGTCGGCCGCTTCATCGGATCCGTCGCGGGTGGCGCACGAGGCCGTGGGGGCGGCGATGCGGTTCTGGTGGGTCAGCATGCTCCGTGGCTGCGTCGCCCTCCTCCTCGGTCTCGGGGCGCTGATCTCGGGAGCGTCGCAGCCGACACTCGTGAACTTCATCGCCTTCTACTGGCTTCTCGGTGGTCTCTTGACGGCTCGATGGGCATTGGGCATCCGATGGAAAGCGGGCAGCCGCGTCGGCCTGATCGCCGGGGTGCTCGCGATCGTCACGGGCATAGTGCTGCTCGCCCGTCGTGGCCTCGCCGACGTGATGAGCATCGATGCCCTCATCTACCTCGTCGCCGGGACGACGATGGTCACGGGCGGTCTCCGGCTGTTGGGGGCATTCGAGATCGAGGAACGCACGGGGCATCGCTGGACCTTCGGCGGCTTCATCCTGGGCTCGATCGAGGTCGCCAGCGGTATCGTCCTGCTCCTCGCGAGAGATGCTCGGGCGTCGACGCTGCGAGTCACGATCGGCGTCTGGGGTCTCATCGCGGGCGTGCTGCTGCTGACGCAGGGGGCCCGGATGCTCCGGATCCGCCGAACCATCGGTTGAGTCCGGATGCCCGTGAAGGGTGGTCTTGCGTCGGAACGAGTGCTATCGCTTGCCCATCGATCCGGCCTTGGTTGTCCTGACCGAGTGCGGCTCTAGGCTGTGCGTGACTACTCGCGAAGGGTCGCCGGGATGCGGACGGACTCGCGGGTTCACCCGTCCCGTCGGGTTGAACGAGGCTCAGAACCGCCGGTCGCGCCGGTCGCCGCGGTCGTCGCGCCGGTCGCCACGCCGATCGTGACGGCGATTCACGCCGTGCACCGCCACCGCCGCCGTGCCGGCGACGGCTGCCGTCCTGGCCACGGGCCCACCGATCACTCCTCGTCGTCCTGCTCGTGCTGCTCGTAGCGGCATGTCACGCTCCTTCGGTCATATCGGCTTCCTCCGCTTCGATCGAGGCGATGATCGCCTGGATCGGGATCCTGCCCGTCGCGACCAGCTGCCCGCCGGCCCGGCGAGCCGCGGAGGCGAATGGCGCCGCCCAGACGTTCTCCCAGACGAGCACGCCGGCCGTACTGCCGTTCTCCATCGCCTCGGCGAGGTGGACGACATCGTCCGCAGCGAGGATCTCCGCCACGTGGGTCTCGAGGCCGCGCAGCTCGTCGAGGTTCTCGACGTCGTCTATCTCGAGACCCTCGACGATGCCGTCCTCATCCTTCTGCAGGACGAGGAGGTCAAGGATCCGGATGATCCCCTTTTCGACCAAAGCCGTCAATTCCTCGGCCATCTCGCCGGTGAAGCTGCTCTTCCCAGCGGGGAACTCGACGACGAGGTAGTCCACTGGGCCCAGTTCGTCGATCTCGTTCTCGCTCATACCAATCCCTCCGTTTCCCTCTAACGCCACGGACCGACGAGCGACCGTTCGCCGACTGAGGCCATACTCGCCACTTCCCCGCACATCTGCAACGCCCAGGTCGGATGATGCCGAACGAGCCCCGGTATCGCTACTGTGCCGCCGACGCACAGCGCGGATCACGGCCAGTCACCGCGCGAGACCATCACCCAATGGGATGACGCGGAGGGACCTGGCGGTGCGAGTCTGAATCACGATAGGGTCCAGCCGGCGCACGAAGAAGGGTGATTCCCCATGGCGACTCGCAAGGTCCAACATCCCACGCTCGAGGAGCGTCGCGAGGCGGGGAAACTCGCTCGCAAACGCATGCCGCGCTCGAACCTCGAAGGCTGGCAACCGGCGGAGGACCGCCCCGATCCGGTCGCCCTGCTGGAGGCGCAGAACGAGACCCGCGAGCCGGACCTCGTGCCAGTGCGCCACGGGCGCATGATGGTATCGCCGTTCACGTTCTACCGGGGCGGCGCGAAGATCATGGGCGCCGACCTCGCCCACATCCCCAGGGCGGGGCTCGACGTCCAGCTCTGCGGCGACGCGCATCTCTCCAACTTCGGCGCGTTCGCCTCGCCCGAGCGCACGCTACTCTTCGACTTGAACGACTTCGACGAGACGCTTCCCGGCCCGTTCGAGTACGACGTGGCTCGACTCGCCGCCAGCTTCGTCGTCGCGTCGCGCGACAACGGGTTCGACGCGGCGCGCTCCGCGGACTCCTCGGCCGCGTCCGTCGCCGCATATCGAAGCGCGATGGCCGGGTTCGCCGGCATGCGAACCCTCGACGTGTGGTACTCGCGCCTCGATGTCGAGGAGGTTATCGCAAGGGCGACCGCCGCGGCGAAGAAGAGCCAGCGGAAGCTGGCGGCGGCGGCAGAGAAGAACATCGCGAAGGCTCGCTCGAAGGACAGTCTGCAAGCGCTCTCCAAGCTGACCGAGATCGTCGACGGTCACCATCGCATCATCAGCAACCCCCCGGTGGTGGTCCCTGGGCGGGAGTTGCTCGCGACGCACGGCCTCACGCCCGATGAGATCGAGGATGTCTTGCGCGAGCGTCTCCGCGCCTACCGGAGCACCCTGCCTGAGGACCGCCGCCGCCTGCTCGAGCGGTTCGAGTTCGTCGACTTCGCGAGGAAGGTCGTCGGGGTGGGGAGCGTGGGGACGAGGGCCTGGATCGCATTGCTCCAAGGGCGAGACGGCGAGGATCCCCTGTTCCTCCAGATCAAGGAGGCGACCGCCTCGGTGCTCGAGGACCATCTACCGAAGAGCCGGTTCCGCCAGCCTGGGGAACGTGTCGTCCAGGGCCAGCGCCTCATGCAGGCGGCGAGCGACATCTTCCTTGGCTGGACGAAGGGCGTGCAAGAGGATCGGTTCTACTACTGGCGCCAGCTCCGCGACATGAAGGGCTCGGCGCTCGTCGAGCGATTCGACGCTGAGGCGATGAACTACTACGCCGGCGTGTGCGGATGGACGTTGGCCAGGGCACACGCACGGTCGGGCGACCCGGTGGCGATCTCGGCCTACCTCGGCTCGAGCGACCGGTTCGACCGCGCGATGACCGACTTCGCGGTCCGATACGCCGACCAGAACGAGCGCGACTACGACGAGTTCGTCCGGGCGGTCCGGTCTGGCAGGCTCGAGGCCACCGAGGGGATCTAGCAAGGACTCGACTTTTCAGAACGACGATGACACCCGGTCGTTGAGTTCCCTGCTGGGAGGAGCCGGATGGAACAACCGAGCACCGAGGTGACGATGCTGGCCCGGACGATTCGTCATGGCTGGCTCAATCGTCATCTGCATCGCGGAGGTTGAGGGCTCGACTCACGCCCTCAGGACTTGAGTCATGTCGACGGGAGGGTCGTTGCTGGTCGTGTGTTAACCAAATCTAGCCTGACGCCGGACAACGAATGCGAAGAAGTCCGCTTCTTCGCCGATGGAGGAGGGACCATGGATCTGATCTGGTGGCTCTTGGCGGCGTTCTTTTGGATCGGCTTCTTGATGCTCACCATGTTCATCGCAAGGAGTAAGGGGCATAGCGCCCTCCTGTGGGGCCTGCTGGCGGTGTTCCTGCCTGTGATCACTGTTGTGATCGTGCTCTTGCTTCCCAACAGAATAGGAAACGATCATCCCCGGAACATGATGGGTTGATGTTGGTCATGTCGCATCGGGCTCTGGCCGGCCAAGGAGCTCTCCCCGTACGGGTTGTTCGAGACCTGGATGACGTGAGCGTGCCTGCGATCCGTCCCCCCGGCCGTGCCGACCACGTCGTGCTTCGGCGCGGTCTCGCGGATGATCACCACCCAGTCCTGTCCAGCCTCGACCGAGGTGGGCATGTGGGGCAATCCTACCGGAAGAACCGGCGTCCGAGCCTGCCCTATCCATCTGTTCAGCGAACGTTCGCCGATACGTTCCTGGTCGTTCCACGCGAAGATCCGACTGGGTCTACGATGGAAAATGCTCGCTGACTGCCCGCGAGAGGGGGAATCGCAATGAACGGATACCCGCTGATCTCGGAGCACGGGCTGATCGGAGACCTTCAGACCGCGGCACTTGTCGCCACGGATGGGACGGTCGACTGGTTCTGCGTTCCACGGTTCGACTCTCCAAGCGTGTTCGCGTCTTTGCTCGATGCTGAGCGCGGAGGCCGGTTTCGCATCGCTCCCGAAGGCACGGATTACGTGAGCAAGCAGCTCTACTTCCCCGACACCGCGATCCTCATCACTCGGTTCATGACACCCGATGGAGTGGGCGAAGTGGTCGACTTCATGCCGGTCGATGCCCCCGAGCATGCGTCAGCACATCACGAGCTTGTCCGCATCGTCCGGGTGGTGCGAGGGCAGATGACGTTCGTCCTGGAGTGCGAGCCACGCTTCGACTACGGGCGAGCGAAGCATGAACTCACGAGAACAGAGGACGGTGTGATCTTCCGATCCGATGGATTCGACCTCGCTCTACGATCCACCGTCGCCCTCGAGCCCAATGGGAGCGACATCCGAGCGACGTGGACGGCGCGAGCAGGAGAGGTTGCGGGAGCCGTCCTCGAGTCCGCTCCGAGCCGGGAGGCCTCGCCTTCGATCGACCCGAGATGGGTGCTGGAGATGTTCAATCAGACGGTCCGGTTCTGGCGGAACTGGCTCGGCCGCTCGACGTACGACGGACGATGGCGCGAAGCCATCCATCGGTCGGCGATGGCGCTGAAGCTCATGACGTATGCGCCGACCGGCGCATTGGTCGCCGCTCCGACAACCAGCCTCCCCGAGCAGATCGGCGGAGAACGGAACTGGGACTACCGGTTCACATGGGTGCGAGATGCGTCGTTCTCGGTCTACGCGCTGCTCGGGCTCGGCTACGTGGACGAGGCGGCGGCGTTCCTCGGGTGGCTCAACGACAGGGCGGGCGAGCGCGCGGGGAGCGACTCGGGCCCGCTCAAGATCATGTACCGGATCGACGGATCACCCGATCTCGAGGAGGAGACCCTCGATCACCTGAGGGGATACCGGGACTCGCGACCGGTGCGGATCGGCAACGGCGCGTCGGACCAGCTCCAGCTCGACATCTACGGTGAGGCGATCGACTCCATCTACCGCACCAGCCGCCGAGGGCTCACGATCGGGCACGAGGGATGGAACGACCTCTGCACCATCCTGGATTGGCTCTGCGAACACTGGGATCAACCAGAAGAGGGCATCTGGGAGACGCGGGGTGGCCGCAAGGACTTCACGTATGGGCGGCTTATGTCATGGGTCGCCTTGGACCGGGCGGTGCGCATGGCTCGCCAGCTCGGCCGACCAGCGGATCTCGAGAAGTGGACAGCCCAACGCGACTTGATCTACCAGCAGATCATGGAGCGCGGCTGGAGCAAGGAGCGGGATGCGTTCGTGCAGAACTACGACTCGCAGGTGTTGGACGCATCCAACCTGCTTATGCCGGTGGTTGGCTTCGTCGCCCCGCACGATCCGATGTGGCTGTCGACGCTCGAAGCCATGGATAACGAACTCGTCTCCGACAGCCTTGTGTATCGGTACGACCCAGCCGCCTCGCCGGACGGTCTTCGCGGATCGGAAGGGACGTTCTCCATCTGCACGTTCTGGTATGTGGACGCGCTGGCACGATCGGGTCGACTTGAGGAGGCTCGACTCACGTTCGAGAAGATGCTGACGTATGCGAACCATGTCGGGCTCTTCGCCGAAGAGATCGGCCCGACGGGCGAACAGCTCGGCAACTTCCCACAAGCGTTCACGCACCTGTCCCTGATCAACGCAGCGATCAACCTTGATGCCCAGCTCGACAAGGGCCATGGGTGGGTCGATCTCGCGCCAGGATCCCCGGTCGTCGCGCGCGAAGGGCCTCTGCGACACGAGGCATAGGTGAGTGAACTCCCCAGTGGTTGCAGGGGTTGAGTTCGTCACGGAGGCTCTAGTCACGGGGCTTCTCGTCGTCGTTCTCGGCCTGGGCTTCGGTGGCTTCGAGGAGCTCGGCTACGCCAGCGACGTCGAAACGAGCGACGGCCCAAAGGTTTGCGTTGGCGAACTAACAGGATCCAGCGTCTATGGCCTCTGACCTGGGTTCTTGCTTGAGCCGGAGAGGGGAATCGAACCCCTGACCTCCTCCTTACCATGGAGGCGCTCTGCCGACTGAGCTACTCCGGCGGCCGCATGATGATAGCAACGGCAGGCCGGGATCCTGTTGGAGCGTGCGACCATGTGTCGATGCGCCGACTCGTGCTGTTCTCGCTGCTGGTACTCGGGCTCGTTGCCTGCCAGGACGAGGCTGCTCCCCAGGAGGGGTCGCATCTGATCGGTCGGGCGGCCTTCGAGACGCCCGAGGGGCTGGTGCGGACGGGCTTTCTCGAGGTCGCGGACGATGACGAGGAGCGCGGGCAGGGACTGATGGGCCGGACAGAGTTGGATGCCGACAGCGGCATGGTGTTCGTGTTCGACGGCTCGCAGGACGGGTCGTTCTGGATGAAGGACACCCTGATCCCGCTGTCGGTCGCGTTCTGGGACGATCGGGGCACGGTCCTCGACATCCTCGAGATGGACCCGTGTGAGGAAGAACCCTGTCGCATGTATTCCTCGCGGCAGCCGTTCACGCACGCGCTGGAGATGAACGCGGGGTGGTTCCGCGGGCACGGAATCGAGATCGGAGATCCGGTTGAGCTCACCGTCGCCACCGAGTGAATGCCTGTTGTGCTCGGCGGAGCGAGTCACCGACTGGTTCCACGAGGACGACGACTGCTGGGTCGCGGAGTGCATCGTGTGCCGCACGCCGATGATCGTCTGGCGAACCCACGGCTTGCCGGACCCCGAGGACGAGGCGCGGCTCCTGTCACACCTGGAGCGCGTGGCGGCCCAGCGGTATGGCGACGAGGGGTACTACGTCGATCCCGAGCGACGAAGGATCCCCGATCACTGGCACGCACACGCCCGTCCCTCGGGAGGGTTCTTCGATCCCAAGAGCGAGCTGTACGGCAAGTTCGACGACTGAACCGGCCTCTCGGCTCCCTGCGCGCCCTCCGATTGCTCGAACCGGCGGAAGCCCCTAAGGTTTCGTGCGAGTATCCCTCCCGAAACGGACATAGGAGCATGGGCAGCAGCGAGGCTCGGGCGGCGACAGGCGAGGCGCGGCACGACGAGATACCTCGCCGACAGGAACCGGCGGCGTCGCTGTCGCCGTCGTGGAAGATCTCGCGGGGGAGCTGTCCCTCCGCCCGCTGCTCGAACGCATCCTCAAGCGCTCGACGGAGCTGCTCGGCTGCGACGCGGGCTCCATCTGCCTCGTCGACGAGGCGGCGGGCGTCTACCGGAAGGAGGCCGACATCGGTATCGCCTGCCAGTCGGGCAAGGTGTTCCCGCTCACGGAGGGCACGACCGGCGCGGTCGTGGCCCGTCGAGGCCCGGTGATCTTCGACGACTACGGCGATGTCCCCGGAGGTCACGTTCGTCCGGAGGACCGGGGCGCGCTCAAGGGCGTGATCGGGGTCCCGATCTGGTGGCGGGGATCGATCGTCGGCTCGTGCGTGGTGTTCACGCGCGATCCCGACCGCGTGTTCGTCGACGAGGATGCCGAACTGCTCGAGCTGTTCGCCAAGCACGCGGCGATCGCGATCACGAACGCCCGCCTGCACGAGGCGGCGGAGTCGAACGTCCGGGCCGAAGCCGCGGCGGCCGAGCGCAGCCGCATGGCTCGCGAGGTGCACGACGCGGTCGCTCAGGGACTGGTCTCGGTGTTGCTGCAGCTCCGAGTGGCCCAGCGCAGCGATCGCGGACGGCAGGCCGACGAGGCGACGACGCCCCTGGCCGAGGCGCGATCCGCCGCGGAGGCGGCGTTCGAGGAGACGAGGCGCAGCGTGCTCGGCCTCGCGCCCTCACCGTTGGAGGGCCGTTCGCTCGAAGAGGCGCTCGAGCTCGAGCTCGCGTGGGCGAACCGCACGGGCGTGGTCGAGGCCCGCTCGTGACGGCCGGGACCCCGGTCGTCGTGCCACCCGACGTCGCCCACACGTTGTTCCGGATCGCCCAGGAGGCGCTGACGAACGCGATCCGTCACGCCCAGGCCGCGTCGGTCCGGGTCGGGCTGGTCTACTCGCGCCACCGGCGTCACCTTGCTCGTGCAGGACGACGGCGCCGGCTTCGACCGGGCACAGGTCGACGAGGACGGCGAGCAGCACGGTCTCGGTCTGGGCGGCATGGCCGAGCGGGCCCGGTTGCTGGGCGGGACGCTGGAGCTCGAGTCCACACCCGGATGGGGTACCCGGATCCGCGCGTGGATCCCGTTGCCCGCCGGATGCACGCGGACGTCCTCGACGGACCGGCCCGCTCCCTGTGCGGGTCCTCGTCGTCGACGACCACGCCGTGACCAGGGCCGGCATCGTTCGCCTCCTGTCGACGATCCGACCCGAGCGTTGCAGCGTCGTCGGCGAGGCCGGGTCCGGGGATCAGGCCGTCCGCGAGTGGCGAGCCCTGCGCCCCGACGTGGTGCTCATGGACCTGCAGATGCCCGACGGCGACGGGATCGAGGCGATCGCTCGGATCAGGGCCGAGGACGCGACGGCAAGCGTCGCTTGCGCGTGACGGCGTTCGCCAACGATGAGCTGGTCGCCGGCGCCTTCGAGCGGGAGCCCGCGGCTACATCGGCAAGGAGGCCTCCGAGGTCGAGCTCGCCAGGGCCGTACGCGCCGCGGCTCGCGGGGAGATGGTGGTGTCGGGTCCGGCGGCCGAGCGGCTCCACTCCCATCTGAACGGCACGCGGCGACGCGGCCTCGACCGAGCGCGAGCGCCAGGTGCTCAGCCTCCTGGAGCGTGGGTCGACCGACCGCGAGATCGCGGCGGCGCTCACGATCTCGGTCAAGACCGTCGAGAAGCACGTGGGTTCGATCCTGCGCAAGCTCGGCGCGCAGAACCGCACCCAGGCGGTGGCTCGGGCACGGGAGCGCGTCGCCGGGTAGGGATTCCCCCCATCACTCGCAGACGGGGGTTCTCCCCGATGCGCGCGGCACGCGGGCGTCCCTAGCCTGAGGGGTTCGACCGATCAGGGAGGGTGCTCCGTGCCCGTCGTCCCACTCAAAGACGTGCTCGACCGCGCCTTCGAGGAGCGCTACGGCGTGGCGGCATTCAACATCGTCAACGATCTCACGCTCGAGGCCGTCCTCGCCGCCGCCGTCGAGCTCCGCGCGCCGGTGATCGTCCAGACGTCGGTCAAGACGGTCAAGTCGATCGGCCGGGACGTGCTTTTCGGCATGTGGCGCTCGATGACGGCGGGCATCGAGGTCCCCGTCACCCTGCACCTCGACCACTGCCCCGAGCGCGAGGTCATCACGTCGTGCTTGGAGGCCGGATGGAACTCCGTGCTGTTCGACGCCTCCGCCCTGCCGGTGGAGGAGAACCAGCGCCAGACCCAGGAGGTCGTGGCAGAGGCCCACCGCCAAGGCGCGCACGTGGAGGGTGAGATCGAGGGCATCAAGGGGGTCGAGGACGACGTCGGTTCAGACGAGGAGTCGGCCCGCCAGTCCCTCGAGGTGGCGCTCGAGTTCATCCGGTCGACCGGGGTCGACTGCTTCGCGCCGGCGATCGGGAACGCGCACGGGATGTACGCGGGCGAGCCGAAGCTCGATGCCGAGCGAGTGTCCGACATCGTGGAGGCCGAGCCGATCCCGATCGCTTTGCACGGCGGCAGCGGAATGACCGATGCACAGTTCTCCGATCTGATCGCGCGCGGCTGCGCCAAGGTGAACATCTCCACCGCGCTCAAGCGCCGCTACATGCAGTCCAACCTGGCGTTCCTGCAAGAGGCCGAAGCCGCCGGCAAGTGGGATCCACCGTCGCTGTTCAAGGCAGTTCGCGCCGAGGTCCTCGACATGGCCCCGATCACATCCGGCGATTCGGAAGCGAGGGCAAGGCCTGGTGACCGCCCTCATCTTCGACTGCGACGGGGTCCTTGCCGACACCGAACGGTACGGCCACCTGCCCGCCTTCAACCAGATGTTCGAGGAGCTCGGGCTGCCCGTGCGCTGGTCCGAGGAGGAGTACGGCGAGAAGCTCAAGATCTCCGGTGGCAAGGAGCGGATGGCCAGCCTGCTGACCGAGGATTTCGTCCGAGACGCCGGTCTGCCGACCGATCCCGAGGGCCAGCAGAAGGCGGTGGCCGGCTGGCACCGACGCAAGACCGACATCTACACCGAGATCGTCGCGGCCGGCCGTCTGCCCGGACGCCCCGGCGTTGCCCGGATCACCGCAGCGGCGCTCGACGAGGGGTGGGCTCTGGGGGTCGCCTCGACCTCGTCGGAGGCGTCGGTTCGGGCCGTGCTCGAGCACGTGGTCGGTTCAGATCGAGCGGCCCGTTTCGCTCTGGTCCTTGCGGGCGACGTGGTCCCCAAGAAGAAGCCCGCCCCCGACATCTATCAGCTGGCCCTCGCGCGCCTCGGGGTCGAGCCGGGCGAGGCTCTGGTCATCGAGGATTCGCGCAACGGTTTGCTCTCGGCGGTCGGGGCCGACCTGACCTGCCTCGTCACCGTGAGCAGCTACACGCAGGATGAGGACTTCTCGGAGGCCGCGCTCGTCGTGTCTTCCCTGGGCGAACCGGGTGGGGAACCGACCAGGGTCTCCTGGCCAACAGAGGTGTCCCCGAACCCGGCGACTTCGTCGGGCTGGGAGATCTGCAGGCGTGCCTCGAGGTTCGGAACGTGCACGGGAGATGAGCGATCTGGGAGGTGTGGATGGAGGAGATCTAGCCTTGACTCCGTCGAGCTGGTGGTGCGAACCATGGCGGAGACCGCGTGCGAGAACGAGCAGTACTTCGGTGAGCTGGACGCGGTCGTCGGCGACGGCGACTTCGGATACTCCATGGCCCGGGGCTTCGAGCTGGTCCTGGCCGAGTTCGATTCGTTCGACCGCGAGGACATCGGCACGTTCCTCAAGAAGATCGCGGTGGTGATCACCAGCCGTGTCGGCGGCACGTCCGGCCCGCTGTGGGGAACGGCGTTCCTGCGCGCGGGGGCGACGGCCGCCGGCAAGACCGAGCTCACCACGGATGACATGATCGCGATGCTCCGCGCTGCCATCGAGGGCATCAAGAAGCGCGGACAGTCCGACCTGGGTGACAAGACCTTGCTGGACGCGCTCGTGCCGGCCGTCGACGAGCTCGAGCGGGCGCTGGGCGAAGGCAACGACGCGAGCGCCTCGTTGCAGAGGGCAGCCGCCACGGCGCGCGAACGGGCCGAGGCGACCAGGGAGATGCTCGCGAAGCGCGGCCGCGCCGCGTACACGGGCGAGCGCAGCATCGGAACGCTCGACGCCGGAGCGGTGGCTGTCGCGATCATGTTCGAGCAGGTCGCCGGAGCCTGGGCGGCCAACGACCAAGGAGAGGTGACACCGTGAAGAAGTTCGTCAACGACCCGAAGCAGTTCGTGCCGGAGATGCTCAAGGGATCGCGCTCGCCAACCCGGCGACGCTCAAGTACGTGCCCGAATACAACCTGATCATGCGGGCGGATGCCCCCAGCGACGCGAAGGTCTCGATCGTGCAAGGCTCCGGATCCGGTCACGAGCCTGCGCACGTGATGATCGTTGGCAAGGGGATGCTCGACGCCGCCTGCCCGGGTGACGTGTTCGCGGCGCCACCCATGGACTACGTCCTCGAGACGACCAAGCTGCTCAACTCGGCCAAAGGCGTGCTCCACCTGATC
Organism: uncultured Actinomycetes bacterium; assembly: GCA_963758715.1. GTDB lineage: Bacteria > Actinomycetota > UBA4738 > UBA4738 > HRBIN12 > JAOUEA01. Next base: position 275,184 of record CAVWWK010000001.1, on the reverse strand, counting down.
AACAACTACACCGGGGATCGCATGGCGTTCGAGATGGGGGCCGAGATGGCCGAGGCGGAAGGGGTCAACATCGGCACGGTGATCGTCGACGACGACGTCGCCGTGAAGGACTCCACATACACCGTCGGACGCCGGGGTGTCGCCGGCAACTTCTTCGTCATCAAGGCGATCGGTGCGGCGGCCGAGAATGGCGCCGAGCTCGACGACCTCGTCGCCTTGGGTGAACGGGTCAACTCGGTCACGCGGACGATGGGCATGGCCCTCACGTCCTGCACGCCTCCTGCGAAAGGCTCGCCCCTGTTCGAGCTCGGCGATGACGAGATGGAGATGGGTGTCGGCATCCACGGCGAGCCGGGACGCCGCCGGGAGAAGCTGGCCGATGCCAACGCCATCGTCGACGAGCTCGTGGAGGCGACCGCCTCCGACCTCCCGTTCGGCAAGGGCGACAACGTCGCCCTCATGATCAACGGGCTCGGCGGCACACCGATCAGCGAGCTCTATCTGCTCTACGGCCGTGCGCATGAGCAGCTCTCGGCTCGCGGGATCAACGTTGGTCGCAGCTACGTCGGCGAGTACTGCACCTCGCTCGACATGGCGGGGTGCTCCGTGACGCTCGTCAAGCTGGATGACGAGCTCATCCCCTTGCTGGAAGCACCGGCCGAGATCGCGGCGCGGGTCTTCTAGACGAAGGATCCCCGACAACTGGCACGCGCACGCTCAACCCTCGGGAGGGTTCTTCGACCCCAAGAGTGAGCTGTAGGCAAGTTCGAGGACTGAAGGTCAGACCGGCGCCCGGAGGTCGTCACCGTAGCGGCGCTCCGCGAGCCGGCGACCGACCTCCGCGGCGAGCACCACACCGAGGGAGGCCACCAGCACAACCGACGAGACCGCCAGCAGCTGCGGCAGCTGGCTCGGCACCCTGAGCTGCGCGAACAGGTACACGGGCCACGTCGGCGTCTCGCCCGCGAGGAACGAGGCGATCGCGTACTCGTCGAACGAGAGCGTGAACGCGATCATGAACGCCGATACGAGCGCGGGCAGCAGCGGCAGCGTCACACGCCGGAAGGACTGCCACGGGCTGGCCCCCAGATCCTTCGCAGCCTCCTCGAGGCCGACGTTCAGCCGCTCGAGCAACGGCATGATCGTGAGCACCGTGTAGGGCAGGGAGACGACCACGTGCCCGATCACGACAGCGTGCAGGCCGAGCCCGATGTAGGAGCCGGTGGTCGAGGTCAAGAGCTTGTCGACGGCCGTGAAGATCACGAGCAGTGAGATACCGAACACGAGGTAGGGCACGACCAGAGGCGAGAACAGCAGAGCCGAGACGGCCGACTTCCCGACGAATCGTCGCCGGAGCAACGCGATCGCGGCCGCGACACCGAGCGCTACCGCGATCAGGCTCGAGACGGCCGCGACGACGGCGCTGCGCTGGAGCGACTGCAGGATCTTGGGGTTCGAGAAGAACCTGCGGTACCAGTCGAGTGTGAACCCCGCGAGCGGGAAGCTCACGTCGCCGTCGTTGAACGAGAACACGGCGAGGATCACGATCGGTGCGTAGAGGAACACAACAAGCAACCCGAAGAACACCCGCAGTCCGCGCCGCGTGTTCGGTGAGGTTGCGATCTCGCTCATCGTGCCACCGTCCGCACCCGGAGGAACCGCCCGAACACCGCCATCAAGGCGGCCACGATGGCGAGCAGGAACAGCGCCAGCGTCGAGCCCGTCTGCCAGTCGAGGCCCTTGGTGAACAGGTCCTGGATCGAGTTGCCATACATGTAGCCGCTCGTCCCGCCGACGAGCAGCGGGGTCACGAACTCGCCGATGGTCGGGATGAACACGAACAGGAACGCCGCGAATACGCCTGAGAGGCTGAGGGGCAGGGTCACGCGCAGGAACGTACGCCACCGGCTCGCACCCAGGTCGCTCGCCGCCTCGAGCAGGCTTCGATCGAGGTTGTCGAGGCTCACGAACACCGGCAGGGCGACGAACGGCACCCAGATGTAGGCGAGCACGAGCATCACCGTGAACCGGCTGTACAGGAGCCAGCTGATCGGCGAGTCCGTGATGCCCGTCCACGACAGGAACGAGTTGATCACTTGACCCCGCCGGCGCGGTGTCGACGTACTCGACGGGTACATCCGAGCACCCCATCCGTGTGCCGAACTTCACGGCATTCGATGAAGAGGGCACCTTGTTCGTGACCGACTCCGGCACCTGGGGGGCCGACGACGGCCTCGTGTACCGGATCGCGCCCGGCGGCGCGACGGAGGTATGGACCGATCGCACGCCGGGCTTCCCGAACGGGTGCTGCCTCTCGATCGAGGGAGACGCGCTGCTCGTGGTCGAGTCGAGCAAGCGCCGGGTCGTTCGGATACCGATCGGCCCCGACGGCAGCGCCGGCCCGGCGGAGATGGTCGTCGAACTCCCCGGCTCGCAACCCGACGGCATCGCCCTCGCCGCCGACGGCACGATGTTCGTCGGGTGTTACCGGCCTGACCGCGTGTGGCGCGTCGCGCCGGGCGGCACTCCTGAGATCCTGCTCGACGATCCGGACGGCGTGGCCCTGAACCAACCGGCGAACGTCGCGTTCATCGGACCAGCGCTGGACCGCCTCGCGATCTCGAGCCTCGGCGGTTGGAGCCTGGTCTCGCTCGAGGTGGGTACCGCCGGTCTCCCGTTGCGGTATCCCAAGCTGGCCTGAGTCCCCGCCCGTTCCACGGGCCGTCTCTCGCTCAGCACGTTCGAGTGGCAACACCGTCGGTCTCTCGGCGGTCGGCCGTCGAGGCCTCACTCACGCGCCCCATGGGTGACATCCTGGCGGAGGCAACCCGCACTCAGGGGGGAGGCGATCTCGTTGCCGTTCGTCGGCGATTCCAACCCGATGGTCAAACAGGTGGGCGACCGGGACTGGGAGGTCGTAGAGCCGCTCACCTATCGAGGCTCGACCGATGAGTTCGTCGTGCCCGCGGGCATGCAGACCGACTTCGCGTCGGTTCCTCGCGCGTTCGTGTGGTTCCTTCCGCGCTATGGCCGCTACACGAGGGCGGCGATCCTGCACGACTACCTGTGGAGGTTCCGCGTCGGGAACGCGACCGATCCCGTCAGCCGCCGTGACGCCGACGGGCTCTTCCGCCGCGTGATGCGCGAGCTGGGCGTCCCGTTCCTGCGTCGTTGGATCATGTGGACCGCCGTTCGGTGGGCGGCGTTGACCAAGCCCGATGGCCGACGGCAGTGGCTGCGTGATGCCCCTCAGGTGCTCCTGGTCACGGTCGTGGCCTTGCCGTTCGCTCCTTCCCCCCGCGCTGCTCGTGCTGGTCGGATCGGGGGCGTTCTATGTGCTCGAACTGCTGATGGTGCTCCCGCTGAAGGCGGGCCGGTCCGCCAGGAAGGCGGTCACCAAGGAGGAGCCACGCAAGGAGGTGTCGGTGCCGACGTTCGAGTGGAACACCTCGTAACGAACAAGGAGGCGTCATGGAACGACACGGGTCCGAGAGCTACTTCGTCATCGGCGAAGGGCTGCTCACCGAGAGCGTCGGAGGGCGGGAGGACGCCCTCGCGAGGGTGGCCGAGGCGGCGCCGCCGTTCCGCTTCTCCAGGATGGGGCCGAAGGGAGTCGACCGTCAGCTGAGTGACGCCAACAGGAAGAAGATCGGCAAGGCCATGGTCGCGGGCGGCGGCGGCGCGTCGCAGGTCCCCGCGGGGTTCACCTACCTGGGCCAGTTCGTCGATCACGACCTCACCTTCGACAAGACCAACGTGATGCTGGGCCAGAACGTCTCGCCGTCGGAGCTCGTGCAGGCGCGCTCCCCCAGCCTGGACCTCGACTCGCTCTACGGCGCCGGACCCACCGATCCCGGATCTGAGGACTTCTACCAGGCGGACGGACTCCACCTCAGGATGGGCAAGACCGTGGCCATCGGCGGTATCGGCGCGAAGGAGGGCTTCGACCTTCCCCGCGGCGCCGGCACGACCGTGGCTGCCAAACGCAAGGCGGTGATCCCGGACCCGCGGAACGATGAGAACCTCGCGGTCGCCCAGACGCACCTCGCGTTCATCCGCTTCCACAACCGAGTCGTCGACACGCTTCCCGCATCCGTTCCTCCCACCCAGCGCTTCGCCCGCGCTCGCGGGATCGTGACCAGGCACTACCAGTGGATGCTGCGCACCGACTACCTGCCCCGGATCTGTGCGGCCGGTGTCGTGAACGACGTCTTCAACAACGGCCGGAAGGCGTTCGAGGTGGGCGTCCCTGCGACCGACGTCCCGACCATGCCGATCGAGTTCTCCGTGGCGGCGTTCCGTCTCGGTCACTCCATGATCCGCGACCGTACAACTGGAACAAGATCTTCGACGACGGTGGCGGCAGCCTCTTCCTGCTGTTCGAGTTCTCGGGTGGGAGCGGCACCTCGGGGGGAGCATCCGTCTCCCGAGCAATTGGATCGCGGACTTCCGGCGGCTCTACGACTTCGGTGAAGCCGGCAAGCCCGGCCTGGTCATGCCTGCGGCCAAGTTCAATCGGGCGATGCGGATCGATAGTCGGCTCGCGGACACGTTGAGCGCCTTGCCGAACGTCCCCGACGAGGACAACCTCGCGATCCGGAACCTGACCCGGGCGAAGATGGTGACGCTCGCCACCGGTCAGCAGATGGCGGGGTTCCTGACAAGCAAGGGCGTGACCCTGACCAAGCTCACGAAGCCACAGATCCGGGAGGGCAACAACGGCGCAGTCTTCGACGAACTCACCGACCAGCAGCGGGACGCCCTCCTCACGAACACGCCGCTCTGGCTCTACGTGCTCCGCGAGGCCGAGCTCAACCAGGGCAAGCTGAAAGGAGTCGGCGCCCGCATCGTCGCGGAGACGTTCCACCGGGCGATGCAGGGAAGTCAGACGTCGATAGTGCGGGATCCCACATGGCGGCCGAAGCTCGGGCCCGACGACAACACCTTCCGCATGGTCGACCTGCTCCTCTTCGCGTTCGAAGGGAAGAAGTCCCTGCTGGCGCCTCTGGGGTAGCGTCGTCAACGTATCGGACGCCGTCAGAGAAGGTTCGTACCATCGCCACGACCGGTCTGTATCCAGCGATCGAGCCGGACGAGCACGGCATGCTGGATGTCGGCGACGGCAACCGGGTCTTCTGGGAGGCGTGTGGCGATCCGCGCGGCAAGCCCGCGGTCATGGTCCACGGCGGGCCCGGCTCAGGATGTTCGCCGTGGCATCGCCGGCTGTTCGATCCGGCCGCGTATCGCATCGTGCTGTTCGATCAGCGAGGCTGCGGACGAAGCACGCCACACGCCAGCCAGCCCGACATCGACCTGACGACCAACACGACCCAGCACCTCGTGTCCGACATGGAACTATTGCGCCAGCATCTGGACATCGATCGCTGGCTCGTGCTGGGCGGGTCGTGGGGAAGCACCTTGGGCCTCGCGTACGCCGAGGCGCATCCGGATCGGGTGACGGACGTGATCCTGTGGGGAGTCACGACAGGTCGGCGCACGGAGTGCGATTGGCTGTTCCGAGGTGGAGCGTCGGTGCTCTTCCCGGAGCAGTGGGAGCGACTTCGGGATGGCGTGCCCCACGGCGATCGCGAAGGAGACATCGTGGAGGCGTACGGCCGGATGCTGCACGATCCGGACCCCGAGGTCCGTAGCCGCGCGGCGCTCGCCTGGTGCACGTGGGAGTCGGCCACGCCGGCGTGGCCACCCACCACCGAACTCGACGAGCGCTTCGCCGATGACGACTTCGCGTTGGCGTTCGCACGCCTGGTTGCCCACTACGTCCGGCACGACCTGTTCCTCGAGGACGGCGTCCTGCTGCGCGACGCTCGCGTGCTGGCCGACATCCCGGGCGTGCTTGTGAACGGACGGTTCGACTTCCAGGCGCCGATCGCGAACGCCTGGGCACTCAGCCGCGCTTGGCCTCGTGCGGAGCTCGTGATCGTCGAGGACGCGGGTCACACCGGCGACGACCCGGCGATCACGCGCGAACTGATCCGCGCTACGGACGGATCAGCGTCGCGTCGACAAGTCCCTGGGCGCCCCACGCCCTGACTGACAAGGCCTTCTCAGCCGAAACACGCCGGCGCTCCGTCATGCGTCCCAGCGGACGACGATCGGTCCCTCGGATCCCGGGCAGCGGCAAGGACGCCGCTTCCGCCTCGACCGCACCGCGAGCAGCGCGCGAGAGGCGACGCCAGGTGCGGATCGTCACGGTCCGCCTGCGTGCGCCGCCACGTCCCCACCAGCTCGCCATCGACGAGGAGGCCACCCGGCCAGACGCGCGAAGGCCAGAGCTCGCGGCGACGAGTTGGCGTCGGCGACCAGGAGTTCGCGATCGCCTCCCTGCAGCAGGAGGTAGGCGTCGCCGCTCGGGAGGAACCGTGCGGGCGCCACGGACCGCGGATCGGCGCGGAGGTCGGGCTCGTCGCGGGTCAGTATCCACGCGTCGCCGATCGGTGTTCGCACCGGGGTCAGCGCCTTGCGGAGCGCGTCGAACACCGCGACGCCCCGCAGCGGGCCGAACCCGGCCCACTGCGCGAACGCCTCGGGCGTCGTAGGACCGAAGATATGCAGGTACCGGCGCGCCAACTCGAGGCGAGCGTCGCGCGCGTCGACCTCGGGCGGCGGCACGGTCCAGATGGCCGGCAGCCGCGCGCCATCCCACCTGATCAAGACCGTGCCGGTCGGCGCGGCATACCTGAGCGAGTTCGGGTGGACGCCGAGCGCGCTCCCAGCCTCCCCGTAGGTCACCCTCGCGTCGCCGAGGAAGGCATGCAGGCGAGCGGCCAGGTCCACCGCCTTCCGCCGGGCGCCGACTTCATCCGGCATGAGTCCGAGCGAGAAGACCGCGCGGTCGTGCGCCGCCACCACGTAGACCTGATGACGCGGCCCCCAGAGCTGCACGAGCGAAGGGTCCTCCCAGGCGGTCGGTTGCGACCTCCTTGACGCGCGCATGGATCGAGAGCAGCGCGGCCCGGGGCATGCTGTCCTGCAGGCCGGCCCACGCCGCTCGCCGCAGCGAGCGCCGTCCGGACGCGAGCCTCTCGTCGAGCGCGCCGACGCGTCGTCGGAAGGAGAGGATCTGCGGGCGTGTGACTTCGAGTGCAGGCTTCGTGGGTCACACCTCCTCCTGCACGGATCGGTTGGTTGGCAGGTAGGTTGACTCGACGGGATGCTCTCAGAACTCGCAATGACGCCTTCGGTGGCAACCACCTAGGCTCGGATCGTGACCACCGCCCACCAGCTATCCCGGACCGACGCGCGCCGGATCGCCGTGCAGGCCCAGCTGCTCGGCGCCGAACGGCCGGCCGGACTGCTCGAGCTGGTGCGCGAGCTGAGCCTGCTCCAGATCGATCCGATCGCAGCGGTAGCTCCGAGCGCCGACCTTGTCGCGTGGAGTCGCCTGGGTTCGTCGTACTCCCCGGCAGATCTGCGCGACGCCCTCGAGAACCGGTCTCTCGTCGAGCTGCAGGCGATGATCCGGCCCGCGGAGGACCTCGCGCTCTACCGCGCCGACATGGCGCAGTGGCCGGGGCGCGACGAGCTGCGCGACTGGCAGGCGTACCGGCGCGACTGGGTCGAGGCGAATGACGCCTGCCGGAGGGACATCCTCGCGCGGCTGAAAGCTTCGGGTCCGCTGACGTTGCGGGAACTCCCCGACACCTGTGCCAAGCCCTGGGCGTCGAGCGGCTGGACCGACAACCGCAACGTCGAGAAGCTGCTCGACTTCATGGTGCAGCGGGGGGAGGTCGCGGTGGCCGGCCGTCAGGGGAGGGAACGGTTGTGGGACCTGGCGTCGCAGGTCTATCCCGACGACCCGATCGTCCCCGTCGAGGAGGCGCGGCGCACCCGGGACACGCGGCGGCTGCGTGCCCTGGGCATCGCCCGAGCCCGCGGCCCCGAGTGCCCGGTGGAGCCGGCCGACGTCGGCGAGGCGGGTGAGCCCGCCGTCGTCGAAGGAGTCAAGGGCCAGTGGCGCGTCGACCCGTCGCTGTTGGGTCGTCGCTTCTCGGGACGCACCGCGTTGCTGTCGCCGTTCGACCGGCTGGTGCACGACCGCAAGCGCGCCGTCGAGCTGTTCGATTTCGACTATCAGCTCGAGATGTACAAGCCCGCCGCCAAGCGCCGGTGGGGCTACTACGCGTTGCCGGTGCTGCACCGCGACCGGCTGGTCGGCAAGATCGACGCCACCGCGGACCGCGAGGTCGGCATGCTCCGGGTCGACGCGATCCGCGAGGACGACCCCTTCAGCAAGACCGCGGCCGCGGCCGTGCGCCGCGAGCTGAAGGACCTCGCGCGCTGGCTCCAGGTCGACCTGGCACTGCCCGGCTGAGCGTTTCCGGGATCCCGATGCCGAGCCGCTGTCTCCTGGGACGTCTTCGTCTCTTCTTCAGCCCTGTTCCCACACGGCGACGAACCGGCGGTAGTTATTCGCGATACGCACGACCGCTTCCTCCCGAGGCAGCGCGCCCTCCACGAAGAACATCAGCGGGTCCCACCAGATCGAGCGGCCGATCGCGAACCCCCTGTACCCGGGGACCCCGCGGGCAGCGCGCAACCACGTGTCGACCGCCGCGTCGTCGGCGCCCCGCCCGAGCACCACGCACGCCACGCCGTCGCGCCCTCCGATCCGGCACTGCTCGGAAACCTCGGCGCAGTGGTCGGGTTCGTCGAGGCCCTCGATCTTCCAGATGTCGGGCTCGACGCCTGCTCCCTGGAGCTCGGCGATCGCGACCTTCATCAGGTGCGGCCGCACCTCGCGGTCGAAGCGCCCGACGTCGTTGACCACGGCCTCCAGCTGGTGCGGCTCTGCCGGCACCAACAGCTCGAACAGGAACCTGCGGCCGGTATGGTGCAGCCAGTCCGAGAGCTCCTTCAAGCGCCCCGCCTGCCGGGCGTTCGTCGCTCCGTTGCCCTGGGGGTTGTAGCGCACGAGCACCTTGGTGAAGTCGGGATCGAACGCCTCGATGTGCGCGGTGAACTCCGACCCGTACTCGAAGTCGAACTCGTCCTGTCCAGACTTCTCCGTCGGCATCGCCAGCGTGATGCCGTCACGCTTGGCCGCGGTCGCCACCTCGGTGCCGAACTGCTCGTCGACCAGGATGCCGGCGGCGCTCCGATCGACACCGTCGACCAGCGCCTTGCGCATGCCCTCGAAGATCACCTTCTTGGCGTCGATGATGCGCACGGCCTCATCGGGTCCCGGCGCACCTTCGATCCCGAAGAACTTGCGTTGGAATGACCCACGATGATCGAACGCCAGGATGTAGAGCTGTCCCTCGTACCCGAGCGCCATCTCTCCTCCTCCGACGGGCGATGCCGTCGGCGCGATGCTAGCCGGTCACGAGCGTTGTCGCGCATCGCTCCGCCTCGGCCAGGTTCGGCTGCGCGGCCGTGCCGCCGGCGCCCCGGGTGGAGAGCGCCCCGACCGCGACGGCCAGGGCGAGCGACGAAACCGGTGACCGTCCGCCCAGGAACCCGGCCAGGTAGCCCGCGTCGAACCCATCGCCCGCTCCGATCGTGTCGACCAGTCCGGGAACGGGGGGCGCCGCGATGCGCACGAACGTCTCCCCCGCGCGGCACGCTCCCCCCGCCTCGCCGAGCTTGACGGCGACATCCGCAGGGTGAGCCCAGGCGGCCAGCGCTCCCTCCACGTCCGGCTCACCGGTGATCGCCGTGAGCTCGGCGGCGTTCGGGAGGAACAGGTGTGCGGCCTCGAGCAACCCTCGTGTCTCCCACTCCTCTGCAGGATCCCAGTTCGTGTCGACGGACGTCGTCGCGCCCGCCGCCGAGAACCGGCGCAACGTCTCCGGGAGTGCGGCACGGACGTCGTGGGACATCAGGAAGGTGCTCGCAGCATGCACATGTCGCGCGGACCGGGCGGGCAGCCCCGCGAGGTCGCCCGGCGCCAGCGAATCGATCGCTCCCGGCGAGGTGAGGATCGCGCGACCGCCGGGAGCGGCCAGGATGACCGAGACACCGGTGGCTCTATCCCGATCGATGCGGACGTGCGACGTGTCGACGCCGGCGCCCTCGACCCAGCGGCGGACCATCGCGCCGAGTTCGTCGTCCCCGACCACGGCGCAGAGTCCGACCGAGAGGCCAAGCTTCGCCGCACCGCTCGCGACGATCGCGCCCGAGCCACCCAGCACGAGGTCCGCGCTTTCAACGAGCTGCTCGACCTGTCCGAAGCGCGGCACCATATCCCCGCCGGTCACGATGAGATCCGGGTTCAGGTCGCCGATCACCAACAGGTCGAGCGGCGACCCGCCGGACGTCACCACAGGAATCGGGGAAGGTCGTCGCGCTCGGCCGCCACCATCTCGTCGAACATCGCACGGATGTCGGCCGGCGGGCACACGGCCGAGGTGAGCGGATCGAGCATCAGGGCCTGCACTCCCGCCTCTCGGTCCTGATCCAGGATCGCGGTGACGGCCAGATCGTGCACCTCCAGGTGCCGGCGGTCCAGCGCGGCGAGCTGTGGCGGCAGCGCGCCGAAGGGCTGCGGATGGAGACCGTTAGCATCGACGACCGCCTCGACCTCCACCACGCCGCCGGGATCCAAGCCGTCGATCAGGCCGTGGTTCGGCACGTTCACGAATACGGTAGCGGGGGTGCCGGTGGCCATCGCCTCGACGATCCGCGACGGGTACTCGCCACCGCGCTCCATCTCGTACTCCTCCTGTCCCGCAAGCACGCGCGCGAGCATCGCGTCACTCTCGGCTCGCCACGCCGGCCAGTTGTTCGCGTAGAAGCCGGACTCCCCCCGGTACCCAGAACGCACGTAACGCGCGAGGGATCCGGGCCGTGAGCGGAAGTACGGCACGTACTCGCTGACGTGACCGCTCGACTCGGTGGGGAACCGCCCCAGGTGGAACATCAGCTCGAAACGCACCGGATCCTGCTCCCACACCTCGGCCACGCGGCCGCGTTCGCGCAGCGCCGGATACGCGTCCTGCCCGTCGAGCAAGAGCTCGGTGATCCACGCCAGGTGGTTCACGCCGGCCGCGCGGAACGTGAGCCGCTCGATGTCGACCTCCAGGTACTCGGCCAGGGTTTCCACGGTGAAGTGCACCGAGTGGCACATGCCGTAGACGGGCACGTCCGAAGCACGCGAGGCCGCGAGCACCATCATCGACATCGGGTTCGTGTGGTTCAGCACCAGCGCCTCCGGGCACAACCGCTCGACGTCGCGCAGGATCTCGACCCACGCCGGGATCGTTCGGAATGCCTTGAACAACCCCCCCGGTCCGATCGTGTCGCCGATGCACTGGTCCACGCCGTATCGCAGAGGGATGTCGTAGTCGTGGCGCACGTTCGCGAGCCCCGCCACCTCGATCGTGTTGATCACGACGTCGCTTCCATGAAGCAGCTCGGTGCGATCGGTCGAGGCCCGCACACGCCAGTCCCTTCCGGTTCGTTCGATGAGGTGCTCGGTGAACCGGCATGCCAGGTCCAGCCGAGCCGGGTCGATGTCGACCAGGCGGAACTCCCCCTGCGTCGGCGCCTCGACGCTCAGGAAGTCGGTCACGAGCTCCGCCGTGAACTCGGCGCTTCCCGCGCCGATCAACGTGAGGACGGACATCTCGTTCCCGCCAGCGTCGACCGCATCCTCAGACCGCCCCGCATCCGAGACGTGCATCGCCCCAGTCGGCATGATCGAACGCATTTCCGTCTCCGGCGGGCTTGGCGACGAGCGTCATGAGCTCGACGCCCTCGACGTCGGCGATGAGCGGCACCGGAGCCTGAGGTCCTCGCACCACGCCGCTGGTCGCGAGCCTCTCACCGTCCCCCAACACCTCGAACACGACCGAGCCGCGATCGCCGACCTCCTCGTCCAGGCCGACATCGGCCAGGAAAGTCGAACAACCGCGATCGAGAGCGATCTCGATACGCGACGGTGCGTGCGCCCCGATCCCGTGGTCGAACGCCGCCGTCCCGATGCGGATCGGCGCGCCGTCATCGCCGGCCCGCTCGCCGTTGCTCCGGTCGATCTCGGGCGGTCCCCATCCGTTCGAAACGTCGACCCACGTGAGGTCGCCCGCGTATGTGACGGGTCCTGAGATCGATGGCGTTGGAGAGGGCGGCGGTGGCGCAAACTCGAAAGCACCAAGGTCGATCCCTCCCCCCTGGGCGCGCGGCCCCCCGGCGATGTCGATCGCGCCGGACGTGGCCAGGATCGCGCCTTCGTCGATCGCAGGCGAACCGGGTTCGAGCCTGTAGTCGTGCGCCTCAGGATCGGCGAACAGCGGATCGGCGAAGGTCGAGCGGCCGTCGTTCCCCGACGACTCGGCCCAGGTATCGAAGTCGTCGTGGTCGACGCCCCTCCACTGCCACGTGCCTGTCGGGCTTCCGTCGATCGAGTAGTACAGGTTGTCGTCGAGCACGTTGCCCATGTTCTCGCGGTAGCGATTCTCCACGAAGACGTGCTGAGGACCCGCCACGATCACGTTGTTCGCGATCATGTTGTTGCGGGTGTCGAACTGCACGAGCAGCTCGGGACCGTCGGTGTTCACGATCGTGTTGTTCACGATCAGGCTGTCTTCGGTGCTCCCTCGGCGCCGGTCGTAGCCGCCGATCGCGATGCCGATCGCGGTCGCGTCGTAGACGACGTTGCTGCGGACCGTGACGTTCCGGGTGGAACGGCCGGCATGCTCGCTCGCGAGCTCGATCCCGATGTTCACATCGTGGACCACGTTGCCCTCGATCAGGATGTCGCGGCCGCCGTCGACGTAGATCCCGTCGGCGCTGCGATCGCGTCCGTACGCGGGGTTGCCATAGCTGTCGATGTTCCAGACGGAGTTGCCGCGCACGATGCCGTCGCGCGCCTGGTCCACGATCGGATCCGGGGCCGTGCCCTCGAACCCGATGACGTCGATCCCGATGTTGTTCGTGTCGTGGACCCTGTTCCGCTCGATGAGGAAGTCCTCGACGTTGCCGTTCACGACGAGTGCCTCTGACGAGCCCAGCGTGAGGTCCGCCAGCTCGTTGTCGACGATCTCGATCTCCTCGATCGGGTGATCGGCCGTGGTGCCGAACACACCGATCCCGTGAGCATCCCCGCCGTTGCGACCCGGGAACGTCGTGCCCATGTCGTGCACGGAGTTCCCTGAGATTCGGACGTGGTCCGAAGCTCCGGTCACGAGGATGCCGATCGGGACTCGGCCCGACCGATCGCTGCGGTACCCCATGATCTCGAATCCTTGGATCGTGATGTACCGCTCGGAATCGATCTCGACCATCGCGGACTGCTCGGCCGGGACGTCGAGCGACGAGCCATCCAACACGACCTGGTCGTCCGGGGCCGCTGCGAACGTTATCGGACGGCCGGGCTCGCCCGACACGTGGATCTCGACGCGCTGCGGGTATTCGCCCTCGCGCACGTACACCGTGGCCCCCGGGGGTAGCACGTCGGCGGCGTGCTGGAGGGTGGCCCACGGTTCGGCCTCGCTCCCGGGCGACGAGTCATCCCCGTCGGTCGCCACCCAGAACACCTGGCCGGCAGGTCCTGCGGAGCCCGACTCTCGGGTGGCGAGCGCCCAGGCGGTCACGGCGATCAGCGCGAGGCTGAGGGCCGAGAGCCCGACGACGATCGCCATCTGCGCTCGACCCCCGATCATGAAGGCAGCCGCTCCCCGGAGGACACGTCGAACAGATGAACCTCGCCCGGTTCCACGGCCGCGTGAAGCCGCGCTCCGGGTGAAGGCCGGAAGCGAGGCTCGACGCGAACGGTGACGGTTGCCCGTTCGGTGTGATCACCGGGCAAGATCGCCGGCTCCTCGGACCCGATCCGCACACCGGCGGTGCGAGCCTGCACCGTTCCGTGTACGAGGACCTCGTCCCCGAGGGGCTCTGAGACATCGACGGACACCTCGAAGCCGGGACCGGGGTGATCCTCACTCACAGGGCGGATCGCTTCGGGGCGGATGCCCACGATCACCGGGCCGTCAGCAGCCCGCACACCCTCGAGCTCCAGATCGCCGGCCTCGATCCGTCCGGCCGTGACCGTCCCCTTCAGCAGGTTCATCGGCGGCGACCCTATGAACCCGGCGACGAACACATTGGTCGGCCGGTCGTAGACGTCCTGGGGAGGTCCGCTCTGCTGGAGCGTCCCCTCTGACAACACCGCCACCCGATCCCCGAGCGTCATGGCCTCCGTTTGGTCATGCGTGACGTAGATCGTGGTGATGCCGAGTCGCGAGTGGAGCTTCTTGAGCTCGGCTCGCATCTGCACGCGCAGCTTCGCGTCGAGGTTGGACAGGGGTTCGTCGAGCAGGAACACCGCCGGCTCGCGCACGAGGGCGCGCCCCATGGCGACCCGCTGGCGCTGGCCGCCGGAGAGCTCCCCCGGCCTCCGCCGGAGCAGGTCACCGAGTCCGAGCAGCCCAGCCGCCTCGTTCACTCGGCGCTGGGTCTCTGCTTTCGGGGTCTTCCGCTGCCGCAGGCCGAACGCGAGGTTCCTCTCCACCGTCATGTGCGGGTAGAGGGCGTAGTTCTGGAAGACCATCGCGATGTCACGGTCCTTGGGCGGTACGTCGTTGATCACGCGATCGCCGACGCGGATCGTCCCCGCACTGATCTTCTCCAACCCCGCGACCATGCGGAGTGCGGTCGACTTCCCGCATCCGGATGGGCCGACGAGGATCAGGAACTCGCCATCCGCAACCTGGAGCGAGAACTCCTCGACGGCGACGACCGGACCCGGGTAGACCTTGGTAACGGCATCGAACGCAACCTCGGCCATCGAGCCATCAGCCCTTCAGGCCCTGGGTGGCTATCCCGCGCACGAAGTACCGCTGCGCGAGCAGGAAGAGCACCAGGATCGGCAGCATCGACATCAGGTTCGCCGCCGCGAGCAGATGCCATTGCGTCTGGTGCGCGCCCTGGAAGGTCGCGAGCCCGAGCTGCAGGGTGAAAGCACCCTGATTCGTCAGGATCGTTACGAGCGGCCACAGGAACTCGTTCCAGGTCCACATGAACTGGATCACCGCCAGGGTTGCCAGGGCCGGCGCCGACAGCGGTAGCACGATGGCGACCAGGATCTTGAGCCGCGAGGCGCCGTCGATCCGGGCCGCCTCCTCGAGCTCAACCGGGAGCGTGCGGAAGAACTGGGTCAGCATGAAGATGCCGAACACGCTCGCGAGGTGGGGCACGATGAGAGCGCCAAGGGTGTCGATCAGGCCCAGGGACTTCACGATCAGGAACGTCGGGATCAGCACCACCTGCAGCGGGACCATGAGGGTGGCCAGGAGCAGGAAGTAGATCGCGCCGCGACCGAGGAAGCGGATCCTCGCGAACGCGTATGCGGCGAGTGAGCACAGGACCAGGTTGCTGAGCACGATGATCGTCGTGACGACGGTCGTGTTCCAGAACCACGTTCCGAAGGCCGATTGACGGAGCGCGTTCGGGTAGTTCTCGAAGCGGAGCGTCCCCGGCCACAACGTCGGAGGGAACCGTAGGGTCTGCGCCGGAGTCTCGAGCGACGTCACGACCATCCAGATGAAGGGCAGCAGCATCACGAGCGCGAGAGGCGCCAGCACTAGATGCCAACCGTCGAAGGGCAGGAAACCTCGGCGGCGAGGCTCGACCATCCCGACCTCACCCTTCAAGGTTCGAGCATCGATCGTATGACGGTCGGCGGGTGCTCGGGAGGGTGCCGTGACCGAGCTCATGACTGGTAGTGGACCACGCGGTTGCCGAGCCAGAACTGGGCGAGCGTCAACGCCAGGATCACCAAGAACAAGACGTATGCGAGCGCGGCGGCGTACCCCGCGAGTTGGAGCCCGCCGAGGCCTTGCTCGAACGCGAGGCGGTACACGTAGAACACGACGACGGAGGTCTTGCCGAGAGGCCCTCCCTTGGTGACGAAGAACACCTCGTCGAACAGCTGGAGGGCGCTGATCGTCGACCACACGACCAGGAGCAGCGTTGCGGGTCCGAGCATCGGCCATGTCACGTTCCAGAACGAGGACCAACGGCCGGCGCCGTCGATAGCAGCCGCCTCGGTCAACTCGCGAGGGACGCCCTGCAGGGCAGCCAGGTAGATGATCGTGTCGAAGCCCAGCCATCCCCAAACGGTCATGACGACGAGAGAGATCATCGCCTGGCTCGGTTCCTCGAAGAAGCCGAACGGGCCCAGCCCGATCTTGCCCAACAGCCAGTTGGCGAGACCGAAGTTCCGGTCGAACAGCCACAGGAACATGATCCCGGTGGCGATGGTCGAGGTCACGACCGGCAGGAACACCGCCAACCGGTAGAAGCGGATCATCGCGATCTTCCTGTTGAGGGCGTGGGCCACGAACAGGGAAAGCATGATCGAGAGCGGGACGAACAAGACGGTGTAGTAGATGGTGTTGAGGGCGGCCGCTCGCGCCTTGTCATCGCCCGCGATCCGGGCGTAGTTCGCGAGCCCGACCCATTCGCGCTCGGGTGAGATCAATCCCGCCTTCTGGAACGACAGGACCAGCCCCGAGACGATCGGGATGATCCCGAACACCAGGATCAGCACCACGGACGGGAGGATGAAGGCCCAGCCGGCGACATGATCCGACGAGAGGTATCGCCGGAACCGGTCCGCCATCGGTCTCCCTTCCCTGCGGCCTCGTCGCCCTACGCAGCCTAGATGCCGAGCGCCAGGGCGTCGTTCGCCTGGGCAGCGGCCTCGTCCAAGGCCGCTTGCACGCCGTTCTCTCCCAGCATGGCTGAGACGATCGCGAGGCCCATCGCTTCGGAGACCTGCGGGTAGGCCGCGAGGACCGGGCGGGCCTGAGTCACGTTGTTGAGGTTCTCCGCGAACACCCCGACGCCCGGGAACGCTGCGTCGAACTCCTCGACGAATGCGGCGTCGTCAACGACGGACAGGCGGGTCGGAAGGTGGCCGGCAGCCAGCGCATCCGCCTTCACCTGCTCGGGCGCGGTGAGCCACGAGACGAAGTCGATCGCGGCTTGCGCCCGGCCATCCCCGTTGTCGAAGACGGTCCACATGTCCGGGCCGGCGATCGTCTGGTGATCCCCGCCGAATCCGGGCAGGACCTCCACGCCATAGTCCACGTCGGGGAAGCTCGACAGGTCCCACGGCCCGGTGACGAGCATGCCGATCTTGCCGTTATTGAACAGACCCGTGTACGAGGAGTTCTGAATGTCCAGGAAGACCGACTCGTCCTCGACGGCCATCCCGGTGAGGACATCGAGCGCCTCGACGCCCTCGGGAGAGTTGAACGCTGCTTGCGTCTCGTCCTCCGTCAGGATCGAGCCACCGTTCTGCCACAACATCGGGATGTAGTGCCACACGCTGTCTTCGGAGGCATCCATCGGGTAGGAGAAGCCGAACTGCTTCTGGGAAGGATCGGTGAGCGCCTTGGCCGCGTCCCGGAAGTCGTCCCAGGTCCATGAATCGTTCGGATAGTCGAGCTTGACCTCGTCGAACAGCTCCTTGTTGTAGACGACAGCGAGGTTGTCTATCAGGGCCGGAACGCCCAGCACCTTGCCCTCGAAGGTGGCGGCCGTTCGCGCTCCGGGGACGAAGTCGTCCCATGACGCAGCTTCGGAAGCCGTCCAATCGGTCAGATCGACGAGCCCGGGAGCCGCCGCGAGCTGCGGCAGAGACGATCCATACTGATAGGTGATGTCCGGCGGCTCACCACCCTGCAGGGCAACGGTCAGCTTCTGCAGGGCCTTGTCGTTGTTGACGAACAGGGGCTCGATCTTGACGTCGGGGTTCTCCTCGTTCCATCCGTCGAGCAGGGCGTTCAACGAATCGGCCTCCGCGTCCGTATAGCCGTGCCAGAAGGTGAGCGTCACCGGTCCGGCGGGCTGCTCCGTCGGCGAGCCGTCGTCGTCGCCGCTTCCAGTGCATGAGGCCGCGAGCAAACCGAACGCCGCGACGATCACCATCAGCTTGCGTGTCATCAAGAACACCTCCGCTTGGCGGATCGGGAACGTGTCACGACAGCACCACCGATCGGCTGAGGTGACGTGGGTGGTCGGGGTCGAGGCCTCGAGCCTGGGCGAGCGCCATGGTCAGCCGATGCACCTTGACCAGTTCGGCCATCGGGTCCAGCGTCGCCGCCACGACCGTCGCCCCCGTCGCCGCGGATGTGGTCCGCGATCGCAGGATCGGGTGTGGCCATCACCCAGACGAGCGTGCCGGGGCCTGCGAGGCTGATCGGTCCGTGGCGGTACTCCATGGCGGGATATGCCTCGGTGTACGTCTGTGTGGCCTCGCGCAGCTTCAACGCAGCTTCCTCGGCTATGCCCACGCTCCAGCCGTGCCCCAGGAACACGAAGTGCTCCGCGGCGAGTGCTCGGTCGTCGATCGGGTCGGTCAACGCGTGCTCTGCCTCGGCGATCACGGGAGCGAGGGTCTCACCGAGATGTGCGCGGAGGAGGGCGAGCGTGGACGTCGCGAAGCGCGTCTGCACGATCGACCGCTCGTCGGCGAACCCGAGCGATACCGCCTCGCTCGCGAGTGCCGTCACGGGTGACGACGGCACGGCGGTGATCACGACGGTGCGTCTTCCGTCGAGATCGCTCAGCAGCCGCACGACTTCCGATGTCGTGCCGCTGCGGCTGATCGCCACCACGCGGTCGTAGGCCCGGCCGAGCGGGTACTCCGAGGCGGGGAACGCGTCCGTCTCTCCGTGCCCCTGCCCTTCGCGGAGTGCAGCGAACGCCCTGGCCACATACAGCGACGTGCCGCACCCGACCACGGCCACGCGTTCGTCGGCCGGTGGGAGTGCGTCCGCTGCCTCGGACGCCAAGGCCACGGCCCGGCGCCACGCCTCGGGCTGGGAGGCCACTTCGTGCGCGATTTCGCTCACTTGGAGCACCCTAGAGCATATCCGCGCATGCGGTCAATGCATTCGGTCGTCTGGCGCGCAGATCGCTCGGCGCGTATATTCGCCTCCGTGCGACGTGCCGAACGCCTGGGCGAGATCCTGCGGATCCTGGCGGCCGACGGCGCGGTCGACGTGGGCATGCTCGCGCCGCGTCTGGAGATCTCCGAGGCCACGGTGCGCAGAGATCTGCAGCTCTTGGAGGAGCAGCACATGCTCGCGCGCACCCACGGGGGTGCGGTCGCCAACGACGTGATGTACGAACTGCCGATGCGATACAAGGCGGCGCGACACCAGGCCGAGAAGGTCCGTATCGCCGAGGAAGCGGCGACCCGGGTCGGGGACGGATCGGTCGTGGGGCTCACCGGAGGCACGACCACCACGGAGGTGGCTCGGGCGCTGGTCGACCGGCGAGGCCTCACCGTGGTGACGAACGCCCTCAACATCGCGGGTGAGCTCGCGATCCGTTCGGACCTGAAGCTGGTGGTCACGGGCGGAACCGCGCGGCCCGAGTCCTACGAGCTGGTGGGGCCGGTCGCAGAGCATGCGCTGGGAGAGTTGAACTTGGACGTCGCGGTCGTGGGCGTCGATGGCATCAGCCTCGACGAAGGGCTGACGACCCACCACGAAGTGGAGGCACACACCAACAGGGTGCTGATCGAGCGGGCGCGTCGCGTGGTCGTGGCGACCGACAGTTCGAAGCTCGGACGGATCGCGTTCGCTCAGATCTGCCCGCTCACGGCCGTGCACGAGCTGATCACCGACGAGGAAGCTCCCCGAACGATCGTCGAAGCCTTCCGAGAAGCCGGTGTCGTCGTGACCACCGTGGGCTGAGCCGACATCTCGAGTCTCGAGCCGAGCTACAACACGAACGTCTGGCCCTCGTAGCCGAGCTCGACGCCGATCGACGCTGCGGCAGACAGCTGCTTCACGTCGGCCAGCATCGCCTCGAGCTGATCGTCCGTATGCATGGGGTCGTGATGGAACAGAGCAAGGTGTTGCGCTCCCGCTCGCTGCGCGAACGTCACGGCATCGACCGTGCTGGAATGTCCCCACCCGATGCGGCTGTCGTATTCGGCTTGGGTGTACTGAGCGTCGTGTACCAGCAGGTCGGCCCGCCGCGCCAGTCCCAAGCCCGAGATCCACTCGGGCTCGACCGCCTTTAGGTCCGCACCCAGCCCCGGTTCGTGGTCCGGGAGATACGCGAGGGTTCGACCTGCCTCTTCGATCCGGTATCCCACCGCCGGACCGGGGTGTTTGACCAGCGCGGCCGAGACGACGGCCGAGCCGATGCTCCAGGGGCCTGGGGGCGTGTCGCGGAACTCGGGCCGCGAAGGGATGTTGCGCAGGTGCACAGGGAAGAACGGCGGTGAGAAGTACGGCGAGATGCGCTCCTCCAGGCTTCGGAGAGGCGCCGGGGGGCCCCAGACGCGGAACTCCACCGATGGATCCCAGAAGGGCGAGAAGAAGCGCAACCCTTCGATGTGATCCGTGTGCAGGTGCGTGATCAGCACGTCCACGCGGCGAGGGTGGCGACCTCCGAGGGACATGCCGAACGGTCGGATGCCGGTCCCCGCGTCGAGGATGACCAACGATCCGTCATCCAGGTGCACCGCGATGCAGGACGTCTGGCCACCGTAGCGGACGGTCTCGGGACCGGGGGAGGCGAGCGTCCCGCGGCACCCCCAAACGGTCGCGCGCATCGTCCTAGTCGCCCGAACCCGTGGGCGGTTCCCAGAACACCGCGATCGCCCCGAGGATCAGGTCCGCCCGTGCACACAGCGGGAAGGCGGTCACTTCGATGTCACGGGCGACACCGTCGCCGCCCATGATGCGCATCGCGCGGTGCGCCGATCGTCCCTCTCTGAACGCGATCCCCAACGGGAGCTCTTCCAGCGGGATGGGTCGGCCGTCCGCATCCATCGGGTCCCAATCGGTCGCCCATTCTCCGGCGCCGAGCTCACCGGCCTCGGCGTACGTGCGTCCCAAGACCGGCTCGGCCGCCTCGTTGAAGTACACGAGGGTGCCCTTCTGGTCGACCACGAACGCCGGTGTCGCCAGTCGCGACGTCAAGTCACGGGCGAGGATCAGAATCAGTTCCCGCTGCGTGGGTTCGTCGACCATGAGCCGACCGTACGCGGTCGGGATCGAGCCGTGCAAGGCGCCGGCGGGGCGGACGCCCCTCCCATCGCCTGCCAATTGACCTTCACCGGTCGAGGCGAGCTCCTCGTCCGCATCCGGGAGGAAGTACCGCCACTCAACCTCACCCGCCCCCTCGAGCGAGTTACGCATCGATCGGGGAAGGAGGGTCCATGAAGCGGTGGGCGATCGTTCTGGCGGCAACGCTCGCGATGCTGGGGCTACCGGCGTGCGGGGAGGGCGACGACGCCTCTGATGCGAGTCCGGCGGGTTCGAGCGATCCGACCTGGGCATCGACGAACGGATCCGACGGAAGGATCTGTTCCAACGGTACGACCCTTCCATCGACGGTCCCGTCACCTACACCGTTAACCCCGACGGCAGCGACGCTCAACAGCTCTACTCCGATGGAGACTCGGAGATGGCTCGGTGGTCACCGGACGACACCCCAGATCCAGGTCTTCTGTTGCGGCGACGGGAACGCCGCTCACCTGATCGATGCGAACACCGGCAAGATGCAGACGCTTGCGCCTCCCGACCCCGATCTCGAGACGTTCTGCGGCGGCGCGTGGTCGCCCGACGGGGAACGGCTCGCCTGCGAGGTCTACGGCGTGGACGACCCGAGCCTCACCGGGATCTACTCGATCCGCGTCTCGGACGGTGAGGGCTTGACGCGTATCACATCGAACCCCAGTGGATACGACGTCCCCGGCGACTACTCGCCCGACGGGACGCGGCTCGTGTTCGCGCGCTTCGAGTCGGAGGAGCACGCGAGACTCTTCATCACCGACGTGGAAGGCTCGGGTGTGCGCAAGGTCTCGGGCCGGATCGTCGGCGACCTTTCCCCCGGGCGCTGGGCGCCGACAGGAGACCAGATCCTCTTCGCGGGCCGTCGAAGCCCCGACCATCACAAGACGATCTGGATCGTCGACGCCGACGGGCTCGCTGCACGAGCTGCAGATCGACGCAGCGTGCGGTGGCCTCTGGTCGGACCCCGAGGCCGTGGGGTGCTACTCGCCGGCGTGGTCGCCGGACGGCACGAGGATCGTGTACGTGCGGTCGACCCCCGAGGGAGAGGACGAAGGCATCTACATCGCGAATGCCGACGGGAGTGGTTCGGCCCGGGTGACGGACGGTGAAGACGACCAGCCGGACTGGGGAGCGTACCCGAGTACGTGACGCCCGCGGGGCGGCGTGCTCCGACCCACCGCGGGCCTGCTCCTCCGGTGGCCGAAGGCGCCGCTCCCCGCGGGTTCGCTCGTACGACGGCTCAACCCGGGAGCCCTTTCGCGCGAGTGACAGGGAGGGCGAAGATATGCGCGAGGATCGTCGCGTGCCGCGAGGAGCAGGCTCGTGCTGGAACGGCCGAGGGTGGCGGTCGAAAGGCCGCTTGAGACGTTCGAGGATTTCTACATGAGAGAGTATCCGGCCGTCGTCGGTCTGGCCTTCGCGCTCTCAGGCTCCCGTTGGGGCGCCGAGGATCCGCGCAGGAGGCGTTCTTGGCCGCGCACCGGGACTGGGACCGCATCGGCGCGTACGAGCAACCGGGCGCCTGGGTGCGCCGCGTCGTCGCCAACCTCTCGGTCTCGGCGTTCCGGCGCCGCGCGGCAGAGGCGAAAGCGCTGGCGAGGCTCGCGTTCAGTCAACCGGCGCCCCTCCCCGACCTCGCAGCGAGCGACCCGGAGTTCTGGGCAGCCGTCAGGTCGCTCCCACGCCGTCAGGCCCAGGTCGTCGCACTCTTCTACCTGGAGGACCGGGCGATCGCCGACGTCGGATCCATCCTGGATATGACGCCGGGCACAGTGAAACGGCATCTCTACGACGCTCGGAGGACCCTGTCGCGGCGATTGCGGGTCGCCGTGGAGGTGGTCGAGCCATGACGCTCGACGGGCGCGGTCGTCGCGCCGGCGAAGGGCTCCGCCACGAGATCGACGACCTCACCGCGACCGACCCGGACCGCGGCTCATTCGAACGCTTTGAGGCCCTCAGACGCCGGAAGCAACGGAATCAGCGGGTCGGCGCCGGGATCGTCGCGGGCGCCATCGCGGTCCTGGCGCTCGTGTTCGTCGCTCGAGCCCTCCCGGACGGCGAACGGAACACCGCCGGACTACCGGGCGGCGGCGGCCGGATCCTCTACGGCGACTGGGACGCGCAGGCACAACGCGCCGAGTGGCAGACCGTGTCCCCCGACGGATCGAGCTCACGAGACCTCGACCTCGCGGCGACCTGCGCGATCTGGTTCCCAGACGGGAGCCGGATCCTCGCCACGAACGACGCCGCGTCCGGACCCGGTTCGCCTCTGCGTCCGCGCGGATCGTCGACCCGGACGGCTCCGACCTCCGGCCCTTGGACGCCACGGGGAACCCGGACCTCAACCTCGGGTGCGGCGACGTGTCCCCCGATGGTCGTCGGATCGCACTCGAGGGGTTCGGCACAGAGGGTCACTCCGAACTCGACGGCATCTACTCGGTCCGCGCCTCGGACGGCGGCGATCTCGTCCGGCTGGTCCGGGGGCCGGTCTCGCCGCCGAGGTACTCGCCCGACGGCACACTCCTGAGCTTCTTCGACACCACGGAGGGGATCAGCCCCACGGGATCGGGCGCGCTGTTCGTGATGCCCTCGGACGGGAGCGCCGATCCGGTCCGGATCACGCCGTGGGGTCATGCATTCGGTGACCACGCCTGGTCTCCCGACGGGTCGCGGATCGTGTTCCAGCGGCCGTACGGGCAGCTCTACCTGGTGCGTCCCGATGGCTCCGACCTCCACCGGGTCCCGATCGAGCTCCCGGCCGGCACCGGCGCGCTGAACCCGTCGTGGTCACCGGACGGCGCATGGATCGTGTTCAGCCTCCAGCGCTCGGACGTTGCCGGCATCTCCATGGTCCGGGTCGACGGAACCGGCCTGCGAGACTCGTCAGCGCACCAGGCGCCCAGTTGCAGACCCCCGACTGGGTCGCGCCGTCGACCTCGCCCTGATCGAGGAGTCGGCCGATCGTCAGCTCGCGAGCTTCGAGAGATCCAAGACCTGTTCCCGAGAGCTGCTCAGCTGGTCATCAGCCCACTCCTGGAGCCGCTCCCCGTGGAGCTCAATGTACCTTCGCACGAAACACCGCCCGCTTCGATCCTCCTTTCGGTTCCTGCCAGTCGTGGCGGGACCGTTTCACGAGACCCTCGTCATGGTCGACCCGTAGCCGCCTCCGCCGGGGTACACCCACGCGCCGGTGACGGAGTCGCCGTCGGCGTCGAAACTGCCTTCGAAGTACGCGGGCGAACCCCGCTCGCCGCCCCAGATCGTGAGGGTGTCGCCCGCCAGCTCGTACACGTAGTCGAGCGTGTCGCCGGCGATGTCGTAGTAGCGGGACGTGATGTCGGCGCCGGGCGGCTCTCCGAACTTCCGCTCGCGACCGATGATCTCGATGCCTGTGACCCGTCGACCGTCCTGTTCGAGGTCCACGCGCTGGATCAAGAAGAACCCGCCGTCCATCCACTCGAAGGTGACCTCGCCCCGGGCACCGCCGGTGACCTTCCACGTGCCGACCAGCCGTCCCAGGTTCTGCACGTCGGCGTCGGGCACCGGCTCCTCGTGACCCGTGTCTTGCGTAGTCATCGTTCTCTCCTTCCTCTCGTGCTCGTCCTCAGGCATCGAAAAATGCGCGCAGCACCGGGACGAGCTTCTTCGGCGCCGTTACCAACGCGGCGTGACTCACGCCGTCGAGCGTCTGGTGCTGGGCGTCGGGGAGGACGCCGGCGAGCGCGGTGGCCGCTCGGCGGAGACCATCCGGGCTCTTGCTGCCGTCCATGACCAACGTCGGAGCCAGCACGGAGTGCCATCGATCCGCCGGCAAGAGCTCGCCTGCCTGCGTGTCGCCCATGATCGCGACGTCGTAGAGGATCGTCGGCGCCATCGCCTTCATGCTCGCCCACGTCCGAGGCATGAGCCGCATCCCCCAGACGAAGGCGGCCGGCATGCCGATGCCCTGGGTCATGAAGTACGTCACCGCCTCGGCGCGCCGATCCGCCGAGACCAGGCGGTCGACATGATCGGCGAGGTCCACGAGGCGGTCGTCGATCCCTCTCGTCGACCACGAACGGTGGTTCGAACAGCGCCACCTTCTCGACACCGATCCCGCGGGCCGCCGCCTCCAGGGCCAGGACCGAGCCCGACGAGCTCCCGAACAGGAACGCGGACCCGCCCGCCTCTTTGACCAGCGTCTCGATGTCTTCGCATTCGCGCTCGACCGCATACGGGGCCGTGTCACCGCTCGCCCCCCGCCCCCGCCGGTCGTAGTTGATGACCATGTAGTGGGGGGCAAGGAGCGTCGCGAGCTTCCTCGCATCCTTCCGGTCCGAGAGCGCGGCGGCGACCAGGATGAGCGGCGGACCAGTGCCGCTCTGCTCGAACGCGATCGCGGTGCCGTCCCGTGAGGTAACGCTGTGTTCGTCGACCATGAGCTCCTCCTTCTCCTCGTCGTGGTCCTGCTTGGACCCTCACCCATGTATGACTGGTCGACGGCTCAGAAGGGATCGGTCCGGGGGCCTCCGCTCACTGCAGCGTGAGTGGCAGGCCGAACGCCGGGAATATGCGGGGCGGGAACGAGGTGATCTCCACGATCTTCCCCTGCTCGACGCGCAGGACGTCGAGCACCTGACCCTTGAACGCACCCGACAGCCCTTTCGTCTCATCCGCACTCGGACGCTCGCAGTACTGCGCGACGGCCGGTTGCTGGTTCGCCCCGATGGGGACGCTCCGCCAGCGGCCGTGGAACCACGGGGAGGCGGGATCGAAGACGCCCGCGTGCAAGCCGGCGAGAGCCTCGCGTCCTGCGAACCACACCGGTTCGGGAGGCATGGTCAGGCGGACGTCCTCGGCGAGCAGCACCGCCACAGCCTGAGGGTCACCCTGTTCGTGCGCTTCGATGTAGCGCTGCAGCACGGCTCGTTCCGCTGCGGTGGCGTCTGCCGCCGGCGCCCATTCCTCACGGCGTTCGGGGAGATGCTCCTTCACCGTGGCCCTGGCCCGAGCCGAGGCGCTCTTCACCGATGCGACGCTGCCGTCGAGCAGCTCCGCGGTGTCGGCGATCGACCAGCCGAGTACGTCTCGCAGGATCAGCACGGCTCGCTGTCGCGGCGGCAGATGCTGGATCGCGACCAGGAACGCCAACTCGATCGTCTCCTTCGATACGACGACCGCGTCGGGATCGGCATCGCCCTGCGCGGCCGGATCCATGAGCTGGTCGGGGTACGGCTCGAGCCACAAGACGGCCGGCGGTGGGCGGACCGCGACGTTCCCGCCGGCTGCCGCGTCGTACGCGCGAGGACGGCGAGGGTGTCGGTCGAGGAAGTCGAGACAGGCGTTCGTCGCGATCCGATACAGCCACGCCCGGAATGTGGAGCGTCCCTCGAACGTGTTCCGCCGACGCCACGCGCGAAGGAAGGCCTCCTGAACGAGATCCTCGGACTCCTGGAACGATCCGAGCATCCGGTAGCAGTGGACCTGGAGCTCCCGGCGATACCGCTCGAACAGCTCGGTGAACGCGGACTCGTCACCCGCACGCACCGCCACGACGACCTGGTCGTCTTCGGTCTCGCCCGATCGCGTTGCCACGTCGCGCCTCAGCCGCCCGTGCCGTACGCGGCGAGGAACACAGGGCAGGTACGGCGATGATTGGCGGCCCAGCTGCTGACCTTCTTCACGATCTGGTTCTGGCGGTAGTCCCGCAGGCTGATGTTGGTCACGACGCTCATCCTCGAGGGACGTCCTCCTCCGGCGGGAACGAGGGGATCTCCACGTTGAGGAAGAGGAAGTCGATCGCGTGCGAGGTGTACTGGCGGACCGACGCGCCGATCGCGAAGAGAATCCGCCGGGTGAACTCGGGGATCTCGTCGACCACGAGGAGCCACTGGTCTCGTGGGATCCGCAGGATGGTCGAGGGCTCGAGAGCGATCGCCGATGCGACTCGAGGCCCGCCGTCGAACAGGCCCCCCTCGCCGAACATCTGTCCGTCACCCACGATGCCGAGGTCGAGCTCGTCGCCGTGGCCCGGGATGTAGATGCGGACCTTCCCCTGGGCGACGACGAAGAACTCGGTCGCGATGTCGCCCTGGAAGAAGATGTGCTGACCCGGTGGGGACGAGACCTCCTCGACGATCTCGGCCACTGACTCGAGGTCCGACGGATCTGCGCTGCGGAAGAGGTGGGTCTCCCCGAGCACGGTGGCGACCTGTTCCCGGTCCACGTCGAGGAGCCTAGCGAGTCTCGGGACAACAGTGCCACGCATGAAAGACGCCCTCGATGGGGTTCCGGGGCGAACGCCAAGGCCTCGCGGTTGGTTTGGGCTCGCCGCCCGCCTCGACGACTTCTCCTTCGTTGGCGGCATGCGCTGTGTCGGCGCTCTGGGGACTGCTGGCGACCGTGGTGTGGCTCTACCTCGAGGTGCTGTACCTGCTGGCTCGGTTGCGGCGCTGACGGCAGGGGCATCGCCTCCCGGGAGGATCAGTGTCGGTGGCGGCCGCCAGCATGGCGAGATGGCCGATGAAGCCACGATCCTGCACGCGGACGCCGATTCGTTCTACGCATCCGTCGAGCAACGTGATGACCCGTCGCTCCGCGGCCGTCCCGTGATCGTGGGCGGCGGGGTCGTGCTCGCCGCCAGCTACGAAGCCAAGGCCTTCGGCGTGCGGACACCGATGGGCGAGAGGCAAGCTCGCCGCCTCTGCCCCCAGGCGATCGTCGTGCGGCCGCGCATGGAGGCGTACTCGGAGGCGAGCAAGGCGATGTTCGAGGTCTTCCGGGATACGACGCCGCTCGTGGAGGGGCTCTCCATCGACGAGGCGTTCCTCGACGTCGGCGGCCTGCGGCGGATCGCCGGCACACCGTCGGAGATCGCCGCCCGACTGCGGGAAGAGATACGCGGGCGGGTCGGGATCCCCATCACCGTGGGCATCGCGCGGACGAAGTTCCTGGCGAAGGTCGCGAGCGGGGTCGCGAAGCCCGACGGCTTGCTCGTCGTCCCGGTCGGGGACGAGCTCACGTTCCTCCACGCCCTGCCCGTGGAGCGGTTATGGGGTGTCGGGCCGGTCACGGCCAGGAAGCTCCATCAGCACTCGATCGCGACCGTGGCGGACGTCGCGGACCTCGGCGAGCCGGCGCTGGTCGGCATCATCGGGCGTGCCGCTGGGCGTCACCTCCACGCGCTGGCGCACAACCGGGACCCCCGCCGGATCGAAGTCGGACGACGGCGGCGATCGATCGGGACGCAGCGTGCGCTCGGCCGGCGCGCGAGAGCCCCGGACACCCTCGACATCGACCTGATCGAGCTCGTCGACCGGCTCGCGCGGCGCCTGCGGAAGGCGCACCGGGTCTCGCGGACGGTGACGCTGCGGCTTCGCTTCGACGACTACTCCCGGGCGACGAGATCCCACACGCTCCCCGAGGCGACGGCGGATACGCTTGCGCTGCTCACCGCCGGCCGCGTCCTGCTCAGCAGCGCCCTGCCGACGATCGAGCGTCGCGGCATCACGCTCATCGGCATCACATTCAGCAACCTGTTCAGCGACGACGCTGTCCAGATGGCGCTGCTGTTCGACGGCGCCTCGTCGACGGCCATCGATACGACGCTCGACGGCGTCCGAGAGCGCTTCGGGTCGAAGGCAGTCACGCGCGGCGTTCTGCTCGGACGCCGAGACGGGTTGCAGGTGCCACTCCTCCCCGACTGATACGCGGACATCGGTGAACTCCGCTCTGACGACAGACGTGAAGGGTGGTCCAGCGGTGCCTGGCGTGGGCGATGAGTTCCTGCCCGCGCGCGGGTCTACCCTGAGACCGCTGGAGGGAGGACCGTCATGGCACAGCAGCCGACCGTTCGGGTGACGAAGACCCTCGTGCGCGGCCTCGGGATGGGGGAATCACCGAGATGGCACGCCGGCCGTCTGTGGTTCTCCGACTGGGGGAACAACGAGATCGTCGCATCCGACCTCGACGGGAACACCGAGGTCATGGGACCGGGGGGCGGAAGCAGCGGCTGGGCCGTCGACTGGCTCCCGGACGGTCGGATGCTCGTCACCGGCGCCGAGCTCATGCGCGTGGAACCCGACGGAGCCCGCGTGCGTCACGCCGACCTGCGCGACATCTCGCCCTACGGCTGGGGCGAGATGACCGTCGACGGGCGCGGCAACGTGTACGTGAACGCCATCAACTTCGACTTCGCGGATTTCATGGACGTGCTCGGCGCCGGAGAGGCTCCCGGGAAGATCGCGCTCGTCACGTCCGACGGTGAGGCCCGCGAGGTCGCCAACGTTCTGGCGTTCCCGAACGGCATGGTCGTGACGCCGGACAACGCCACGCTGATCGTGGCCGAATCGTTCGCCCGTCGGCTCACCGCCTTCGACATCGCGGCCGACGGCGGTCTGGCGAACCGGCGCGTCTGGGCCGAGGTCACGGGCGACGGGATCTGCCTCGACGCCGAAGGCGCGGTGTGGTGCAGTGACGTCGGGCCGGACGAGCATGGGGTCGTGCTTCGCGTCAGCGACGGTGGCGACGTCCTCGACCGGATCGAGCTCGACCGTCCGTGCTACGCCTGCATGCTCGGCGGCGACGACGGCCGGACGCTCTTCATGGTGGTGGCGAAGTGGTTCGGGCCGGACAAGATCGACGAGTTGATCGAGGCGAAGACCGGTCAGGTCCTGACCACCCGCGTCGACGTGCCGCACGCAGGGTGGCCGTGATGCCCTCGATCACTCGGGCAGGATCCGCGGGAGCCCGAAGTGCAGGAGCACGCTGGGTTCGAAGCGGGTGAGCGCGGCGACGCGTTCGCCAGTGAGCGTGACCACCATCAAACTGGTCGCGCGGAACACGCTCCCGGTAGCGTCGCGGGAGTAGAACGCGAGCGCAGGCTGCCCGTTCGCTCGGGTCTGGACGAGGCGGCGGCGGCCGGGCCGGGCGGCAACGATGTCGTAGAAGCGCCTGGCCTCCTCGCGACCGATGAACTCGAGCGGGAGCGGTGGCATGCTCAGCCGCACGTCGTCGGCGAGCAGGGAGACGATGCCGTCGACGTCGTTCGCCTCGAAGGCGGCCGCGAGCGCCTCCACCAGCTCGCGCTCAGCCGGTGAGTCGGGCTGCGGTGGCGCCGTGGCCTGCGGCTGGTTCTGCAGCGTCGCGCGGGCGCGCTTGAGCGCGCTCGTCACCGATTCCACGGTCGTCTCCAACATCTCGGCGACCTCGGCGGCTCGGAACCCGAGTACGTCCCGCAGGATCAGCACTGCTCGCTGACGCGCGGGGAGGAGCTGAAGCGCCGTGACGAAAGCTAGGGAGATGGCTTCCTTGGTCTCGTAGCGCGCTTCCGGGCCGGGCGGGCTCGCGAGCTCGTTCTCGATCAGGACATCGGGATACGGCTCGAGCCAGAGGGGGTCGGCGCGACGCGTCGGCTCGGGGATCGACACGTCAGGCGGCATCTGCACCTGAGGTCGCCGCCTCTCGGCCCGGAGCATGTTCAGGGCGCGGTTCGTGGCGACCGAGTAGAGCCAGGTCCTGATGGAGGCTCGCCGCTCGAACCCCCGCAGGCCCCGCCAGGCCGAGAGCAGCGTCTCCTGCAGCGCGTCCTCTGCGTCTTGGACCGAACCGAGGATCCGGTAGCAGTGCACGTGCAGCTCCGCCCGGTAGGGCTCGACCAGCTCGCGGAATGCGTCCTGGTCGCCGGCCTTGGCCCGAGTGACAAGCTCCGTGCTCACGGCTCCATCCTCCCATCACCGCTCGACCCCGCTCTCCCCCTGGGATGTGGGACCCGGTTCTCATGTAGACACCCCGCGCGCCGAGGAATGGGCGGCGCGACCGCCCAGTTTCGCGTCTCGGCGGTGTCCACCCGTACATGAGGAACGCCCGTACGTCGGCTCGTGCCGTCGATGTGAGGCCGGGAGAGGAAGGGAGGGAGGCAGCGATGATGCTGAAGGACAAGGTCGCGGTGGTCTACGGGGGCGGGGGCGCGATCGGCGGCGCCGTCGCACGCGCCTTCGCGTCCGAGGGAGCCCGCCTCTTCCTCGCCGGGCGCTCCTTGGCGCCCGTCGAAGTGGTTGCCAAGGACATCGTCGCCGCCGGCGGGTCCGCTGAGGCGGCGGAGGTCGACGCCCTCGACGAGCGGGCCGTCGACGAGCATCTCGAGTCCGTGGTCGACCGGGCGGGCCGCCTCGACATCTCGTTCAACGCGATCGGCATCCCGAATCCGAAGATCCGTGCGCCCCTCGTCGAGATCGACGTCGAGCAGTTCTCCCTGCCGATCGGGACCTATACGAGGTCGTACTTCCTGACCGCACGCCTGGCCGCCCGGCGGATGCTCCTGACCGGATCGGGCGTGATCATGACCGTCACCGCGACTCCCTCCCGGACGGGCGTCCCCTTCGTGGGAGGCGGCGGTCCGGCGATGGCGGCCGTGGAGGCACTCACGCGGGGTCTCTCCGCCGAGATCGCGCCGCAAGGGATCCGCGTGGTCGGTCTGCGACCGCAGGGCATCCCGGAGACGGCTCGGATCAGGGACAGCTTCGAGTCCTACGCCGAGGCATCGGCGATGACCTGGGAGCAGTTCCACGACTCGCTGGCGAGCCGGACCCACACGCGACGGCTCTCGACGCTCGTGGACCTGGCCAACGCGGCGGTCTTCATGGCGTCCGACGAGGCGAGCGGCATGACCGGTACGACGCTGAACCTGGCGATGGGCAGTTTGGATGACTGAGGAGGAGAACGATGGTCGATCACACGATCGCAACACGTGACGAGTGGCTCGCTGTGCGCGAGGAACTGCTCAAGCGCGAGAAGGAGCACACGCAGGCTCGGCGACGAGATCGCGCAGCTGCGTCGGGAGCTGCCGTGGGTGCGGGTGGAGAAGGACTACCGCTTCGAGACGGACGAGGGCGAGAAGGCGCTCATCGAGCTGTTCGACGGGCGCTCCCAGCTGCTCGTCTACCACTTCATGTTCGGCCCGAGCTACGAGGCCGGCTGCCCGGTCAACTCGTCGATCGCCGACGGCATCGACGGTGTGCTCCCGCACCTGCACGCGCGTGACGCGACGTTCCTCCTCGTCTCACAAGCACCGCTCGAGAAGCTGCAGGCCTACAAGCGCCGCATGGGCTGGAGCCTTCCCTGGGTCTCGTCCTCGCCCGGCGACTTCAACTTCGACCTCGGCTTCTCGCAGACGGAGGAACAGTCTCGCGAAGCGGTGGCGCAGGTCCGCTTGCCCGCGCGCTCGATGGGGCGACGCGTTCCCGCCGATCGTCGAGCACAACGCTCGCTCGGCGGGCACCGACGTCGTCGGGTACCTCACCGAGAGCCCCGGGTTCAGCACGTTCGTCCGGGACGGCGACGACGTGTACCAGGCGTACTCGACGACCTGGCGTGGGTTGGAGTTCGTGATGACCTACTACCCGATCCTCGACCACGCACCGAAGGGGCGCGACGAGGGCGAGGACGTGGCAGCTCTGGATCCGCCGGCACGACGAGTACGAGGCGGGATGAGGCGCGATTGTAGTGGGGTGTTCTCAAGAACCCCTGACCGGCGGGATTGCTGCCCCTTGGACTGAGCGCCCACAGGTTAAGGGGAGTAGTACCCACAGCAGGTCAGCACTTTCAGCGAGTGCGGGGCCGTTTCACGGCGGTCGGGTTCGTCGCGGAAACGGGTTCGAGGGCCATCGAAGGCGCCCGGCTCCGGCGGCGTCCCTCGATGGTCCTAACGATCTGCCCCCGCGTCCGACGGCAGGGCGTTGTTCAAGAAGTCCTCGAGCCGCGTGGGGTTGGTCGATGACGCCGTCCGCTCCATGCGGCCGAAGTAGTCCCCTTCGTTCCGTGCAAGTTGGAGATCGACGATCAGGCCGGCCACCTCGTAGGACATCCCGGCGCTGACGAGCGCCGCCTTCACTCCGTCCGGGGGGAACTCGACGTACGGCAGGTCCGGCATGCCGAGTCGCCTGCCCATCGCCGTCGTCGCCTCGGCCATGGTGATGTCCTGGGGACCGAGCAGGAACTTGACCTCATGGCCGATGAAGTCACGATGCCGCAGCCGCTCGGCAGCCTCGCTGGCGACGTCCTGCGTTGCGACCATCGGGAACCGAACGTCGGCCGCAGTCGCGCTTCCGTTGATGTGCTGATCCCGGATCATCGGCAGCGCGGCGAGGAGGTAGTCCATGTAGGCCGCGGACCTCAGCACAAGGACGTTCGTTTCCTCGAGCTCAGACAGGTCGCGTTCGAACCGGTGGAGCCCTGCCGGTGGACCGGGTACGTCGGCGCGATCCGCTCCGACGGCACTGAGAGCGACGACATGAGCCACTCCCGACGCTCGGAGTGCGTCGCGGATCGCCCGACTCATCAGGAGACGGTTCTCCACGAACGCCGGATCGGCGACGTTCTCGGGCAGCAGCACGAGCGCTGCGACGGCGCCGTCGAGGAACGCCATGAGCTCGTCTGCGATCATCGCATCGCCATCGACGACCTCCGCTCCGGCCTCTCGGAGAGCCGCCAGGTTCCTTCCATGCTGGAGGGCTCGCACATCCTCACCTGCCTGCAGCAGCAGGTCGGCAACCTTTGTCCCGACGTTCCCGGTTGCACCCATCACCGCGATCATGCTGCGCACCTCCCAGCATCCCTCGGAACGGTATCGACCGTAGCGGGGACGGGCGCGCGTGGCCAGTTCGGATCGTCAACTGGTACGGCGACCCACCCCCAAGAGTGACGGCAAGGCGGCCGATCCCGATCTCCACAACGCGAGCGCCGGGCGCTCCTGCGACCTCGGACGGGTCCAGGGGCAGAGGGCGAGCACGTAGCCGTCGGTCGTGCAACCATGGGCGGACAGTCAGCGACCTGAAGGATCACTGATGTCCGAGAGAGGGACGTCCAACAGCTACACGATGGCACCAGGCGAAGGCGAGGCGTTGTGGTTCAACGGCGGGCTGGGTCTGCTCAAGGCGACCACGGAACTCACTGGTGGGAGCTTCGCCGCGTTGGAACTGCTGGCCCCGAAGGACTTCGCCTCGCCCCTGCACATCCACCACGCTGAGGACGAATTCTTCGTGGTCCTGGCCGGCGAGGTCCGGCTGCGCCACGGCGAGAACACCGTCGAAGCGACAGCGGGCTCGCTCGTCTACGGACCTCGCGAGGTCCCGCACGCGTTCCGCGTGGACTCGGACGAAGCACGGCTGCTCCTATTCTTCTCACCAGGCGGTGTCGAGGGCTTCTTCCGCGAGGGGGGCAAGCCTGCCGGCGCGGTCAGACTGCCGCCACCGGGCGAGGAGTTCGTCGACCGGGAGACCTTAATGGCGATCGGCGCCCGCTATCAGCAAGAGTTCGTAGGACCACCCCTGCCCCCGAAGGGATAAGAACGGCGGTACGGAGACCTACGTCAGCCTCGTTCCTAGATGTCCCGGATCTGACGCTGCAGGAGGGTCGGTCCCTGCGCGCACCCAGGCCCGGCCAGCGGGGGCCATCCTGCGGCGGGCTACGAACCTCCGTGTGAGCGGCCTACGCCTCGATGTGGATAGAGTCGAGGATCGCCTGCAGTTCCCGTAGGTCCTGTTCTGACGTCGCAGGCCGGTGTTGGGTCAGGAACACCTGGCGCTGTTCGTCGACGTCGACGACGTACACGCTCGCGATTCCATCGAGAATGAGCACGAAGCAACTATCCGCAGGGTGGCTGAAACAGATCTGGAGTCCGCCACCCTCACCCTCCAAGTTGCAGGCCTTCAGATCGAAGCCCTCCGGGACGGTGAGGTCGATCCGGGTCGCCGGAGTGCTATCCGGAGTCCCAGGTGTTCGTCGCCAGGGTGAAGATCAGCCGGAAACCGAGGGCGTTGTCCCATCGCTCCGCGCGGATCGACTCGATGATCTCGTGGGCCTCAACCACCTCGACCTCCCGTGCTCCCGGATCGTTGCGGGATGGTCGCTCCGCGATGAGAGTGATGGTGACCGTCGTCCCCCGGATGTCCAGCATCCACTCCTCCGAAGGGCCGCTTATCCCCGGCCAGCCGTCGTCCCTGACGAACCGCCGATAAGTGCCGGCGCATCCGGCCACAGTGACCGAGGTCTGTCCGCGATGAGGGATGAGTCGCCCAGGAACGCCCTTGACGAGGATGTTTACGGCACCCGAGCCCGGCTTGTATCCGTTGTGCATGAATCCCTCGCCGATGAATGCGCTGGAAGGGGGTCCGTCCCACGAGTAGACGCCCGCCGGGTTCCTAGTCCTGTCCGGCCAGCCGTAGATCTCTGCCTCGTCCGGTCCAGGTTTCACCACACACATCGGCGACGACGGGGGGCGGTCGAGCACGATCGGGGGTCGATCCGCTCGCACGAGTCCGCCGAGGCCCGCGAACGCCACGATCACAGTGGCAATTCCGGCGATCCCCCCGATGACCACGTTCCGGACCTGTCGCCGATGCGCCCGGCCGGCCACACGATGTGCCTCCGATGTGTCGAACGACGGGGCGTCATCTTGATGGCGCAGGAGCGTGTCGCGGACCTCTCGCTCGAGATCGTTCATCGTGCTTCCTCCCCGATACGTGTGCGGAGGTTCGCCATCGCCCTGACGACGAGCTGGTTCACCGCTCCGACGGAGCAACGGAGGACTTCGGCGGACTGCCACTCGCTCAGGTCCTCGTAGTACCGCAGGACGATCGCGGCGCGCTGACGCGGGGGCAGGCTGAGGATCGGCGCGCCACATCTCGTCCCGCGCCTCGTGGTCATCCTCGTTCGCCGCCGGCACCGAGAGGGTGGCTTCGCGGGCCAGGGACGACCGCTCGGCTCTGAGCCGTCGCAGGCCCGACGCGTGAAGGTTCACGATCGTCCGACGCATGTACGCGTCGAACGCGTCGGGTTGCCGTAGATGTCGGAACCGGCCGGCCATCCGCACGAACGCGTCTTGGACGAGGTCTCGGGCGGCTTCGGGATCACCGGTCAAGAAGTACGCGAGCCGTAGGGCCGCCGGAGAGTGCCGGACGTAGAGGTCCTGGAGTCCCGAGGTGATCGTGTCGTCGGAAGTCACGGTTGCTCGCATCTATAAACCAAGACGCACGAGACGCGCATCCGACTACGCTGCGAGGGCGAGATTCTCCGGTGGCAATTCTCCAGGCGCCTTCGCGGGTCGTCACCGCGGTGTCGTCCGTCATCGCGTCTGAAGGTTCCGTCTACGTCTCGATGTGGATCGAGTCGTGGACCGCCTGCAGTTCGCGCACGTCCGCGTCTGACGCCCGCAGACCGGTATTGGGTCAGGAACACCTGGCGTCGACGACGGTGTGCTGAGAGTCATTGACCCACCCGTAGATACTGTGTCGACGAGGCTGGCTCGAGCAGCGGCCCAGGCACGATCGGAGGCGTGGGTTCACTAGAGGAGGTGCTGATGCGATGAGGACACTCGTCTGGCGCCGGCTCGATGAGCCGGGGATGGAGGTGGCTCATGTCCGATCGTTCCGGTCAGCGACGGGAGTGCAGATCGGACGGTCGTACGAGATGCGGTGGCAGCTCGAAGACGACCGCCTTGACCTCGAGCTGAACAGCGATCAACGATCAAGAGTCCGATTAGATGGCGCCGACTTCTTCGACGTCTTCGCGTCGCCCTTCTTCAATTCGCTCCCGGTCATGCGAGACGGGCTGCTCGAGGCGGGTCCCGCCCGCGACTACGTGATGCGGTTCGTTCGCGTCCCCGAGATGATCGTCGAGAGCTCGAACCAGCGCTACGAGCCGAGGGGTCGGCGGGTGGTCGGCTATTCGTCAGGCTCCTTCCAGAGCGAGCTCGAGTTCGACGGCGAGGGGTTCGTCACGCACTACCACGGTTACCTCGAACGGGTTTCCTGACGGCTGCTGTTCGACCGATCGCGGCTAACAGAAACTGAATGCCTAACACTGGAGGCGATCACGACTTTGCCGGCAATTCTCGACGGCGCAGGGATGGACATCGGCGTCAGAATGATCTCCGAAGCCGGTCCGCTAAGCCGCAGTAGGCGGTCCGAACCAGGTGGTAAGCGCGTCAGCGAGCCCCAGCTGGGCTGAGTCTCCCACCCACGCCACGTATCCGTCGGGCCGAATCAAGACGGCGGTGGGAGCAGTGGTCCCTCTTCGTTGTCCACCTACGTCTTGTCGGCAACCCGAACCTGGCTTCGCGCACAGCTAGCCCCAGTCCACGGTCACGATCTCGATCGGGTCGGACGTGCCCCGCAAGGTCACGGTCCGCGGCTCCGAGGTGGGATAGCGGCCGTCCGCCGCCGTGACCGCGGCTCGCCACGATCTGATCGCCGTCCGCGAGCGCCGCGATCCGCGATGCCTCGTGTACGCCCTTGCCCGAGAAGTCCTTTCCGACCTGCGTCGCGCCCGACGCGTGCAGGCCGATCCGCACCTTCGGCGCGAACCCCGCTGCGCGCCGGTGCTCGGCCAGCCGTCGCTGGATCGCGACCGCGCACGCCAGCGCGTCGTCGGGCGAATCGAACCCCACGAAGAAGCCGTCGCCGGTCGACACGACCTCCTCGCCCTTGTGCTCGGCGAACGACGACCGCAGCGCCTCGTTGTGCCAGCGCAGGACGCCCTGCCAGACCTCGTCGCCGAGCGCCTCGACCAGGTTCGTCGAGCTCTCGATGTCGGTGAACATGAACGTCTTCTCGACCCGGCGCGGCGCGTCCTTGCCGCGGAGCTGCCACGGCAGCAGCTCCTCGACGTCCTCGATCGTGATCGCGCCGGTCGGGCATGCGAGCGCGGCCTCTCGCAGCACCTCATCCTCGACGCTCGCCGCGTCCACCACGCCGGCCTTCGCGAAGTCGCCCTTGTACCAGTCGAACGCGGTGGGGGCGATCGTGATGCACGTCCCCGCGCCGACGCAGCGGTGCCGATCCACGCGCGCCCGGAGCGTCATCTCTCCCCCCGCGCTCACAGGACCCGCTCCATGAACGCGAACGCCGTGGCGTCCGCGCGGGACGACGCGCCGATCGTCGCGAACAGCTCGCCGAGCCGCCGCTCGACGGCATGCTCGTCGATGCCCAGGTCGCCGGCGATCTCGCGCGTTCGTCTTGCCCTGCACCAGGCTCTGCAGCAACAGGTCGTTCGTCTCCTGCGGGCGCGTCGCTCCGGCCGTCGGACGCCACGATCGTGTCGATCGGCCCGGCGAGCGCCGCCATCTCCCGCCCGAGCGGTCCGCGCAGCCAGCGGACCCGTACGTCCTCGTCCATCGTGCGCTGCGCGACCATCGCGAGTGCGAGCTGCACGTACGGTCGAACGCCGGCCTCCCACTCGGGCGCGCCCGTCTCCATCAGGACCCGCGCGCTCGGCAGCAGGACGTCGAGGTTCAGGTCCTCGTGCCTCGCGGCCTGCAGCGCATCGCCGGCGGCGCGCGCGAACGCCGTCGCCTCTTCGGCGCTTCCCGCGGGCGAGCGCGACCCGCGCCCGGGCCGCATCGGCCTGCGCGCCCCAGGGGGCGTGGCCGGGCAGCGTCCGCGCAGAGCTCCGACGCCTCGGCGGCGGACCGCTCGGCGAGCGCCATCAGGTCCTCGTCGTCCAGTCGCACGCACCGAGCCGCGCGGACTCGACCGCCAGCCGCGCGAGCGCCTCGCACCGCGCGGCGATCTGGCCCGACTCCGGCCGCCTGCTGCACGGCGCGCTCCAGGTGCGCACGCATCCCCACGGCGTCGCCCGCGGCCGCGTCCGCGATACCCCGCCAGGTCTCCAGCCGGCGCGCGCGGAGCGGGCTCGGATGCTCGGTCGCGACCGACCGCGGCGCGATCGATCCACGCCCTGCGCGTCGTCCACGTCGCCGAGGTCGAGGAGCGCCATCGCGGTCCCGCCGGCCGCCAGGAACTCCAGGTTCGGATCGCCGATCTCCTTCGCGTAGCGGTGGGCCTCGTCGCCCTTCGCGATCGCGAGGTCGGGGATCACCTTCGCGCGCGCGAACACGTGCGAGCCGTAGAGCATCTGCGCCTCGAACGCCGCGCGCTCGCTCTCGTTCGTGAACGCCTTCATCCGGGACGTGAGGCGGCGGATCTCCTCGATGTGCTCGCGCCGAGCTGGCGCCGAAGTGGATGTCGGCCCCCCAGTTCAGGTAGGCGAGCGCGATGATCGTGGACATCGCGCCGCGCCGGTCACCGAGCTGCTCGAAGAGCTCGAGCGCGCGCTGGAGCAGCCCGAACGTCTCCATGAACGTCAGGCGCGATCTCCAGCTCCGGCATGATGTCCTCCAGGACCTCGCCGGCCGCCACGCGCTGCGCGATCGGGATGTGCTGGCCGAGCTCGACCTGCTCGATGAACCACGCGCGCACCCGGCCGAGCTGCACGACGCCGACCTCGCGCGTGGCGGCCGCCTCCGCGGCGACGTCGCCCAGCTCCCGCGCCAGCTCCATCGCGCGGCGGAACGCCTCGTCGGCGCCGTCCAGGTCGACCTCCTTCGCCGCCGGGGTGAACGACTCGCCCGCCGTGGCGCGCAGGAGGTCCTGCCCGAGCTCCATGCAGGCGGCGAGCTCGCCCTCGCGGTCCCCTCGCTCCACGGCCAGGTCCCGCACCTCGCGCGCGAGCTCCGCCGCCCGGTCGTACTCCTCGGCCGTCCGCATCGCCGCCGCCCGGCGCAGCCGGACGTCGATCTCCAGGCGCGCATCGCCGAGCGCCTCGGCCAGCGCGGCGAGCTCGGCGAGTCCCTGCATCCGGTCCGTTGGACGCCGCAGCATGTCGAGCGCCTGGTCGCGCGCATCCAGGAGCGCCACGCGCTGCTCCGGGGTCGAGGCCGACGGCAAGCGCGAGCTCGACGACGCGCAGGACCTCCTCGGGCGCGTTGGCGGCGAGCGCGTTGCGGCTGGCCTCGACCGAGAACCGGACGCACACTGCGCCGTCCCCCGCCGCCTTCGCGTGACGGGCGATCAGGGGCAGGCTCGCCGGCGGACGGCTCGCCGGACATCAGCAGCATCGACGATCGCCGAGTGGATCGCACGCCGCGCGGCCGACGTGAGCGTCGCCGCGGCGAACTCGCGGACCTGCTCGTGCTGGAAGCTGTAGTCGGCGGCCGAGCCCTCCTCGTGCTCGACCAGCAGACCCGCCGTGACGGCCGGCGCCAGGGTCTCGGCGAGCGCCTCGGGATCGGGCGCCGCCCCGTCCACGCCGAGCTGGACCTCGCGCAGGTCCTCCAGGCTGAACCGCCGCCCGAGGATCGCCGCGACGGCCAGGAGCGCCTTCGTGTCGTCCGGGAGCTTCATCGCCCGCCGCGAGATGAGCGTCTTCACCGCGGACGGAACCAGCCGCTCGGCGTTGCCGGCCAGGGTCCAGACGCCGTCGATCTCCTGGACCAACCCGCCCTCGCGGTATGCGAACGCCATCTCCTCGACGATGAACGGGACGCCCTCGGCCTGCGCGTGCATCACCGCCGCGCCCGACGGGTCGACCGGACCGCCGAGCACCTGGGCCAGGAACTCGCGCGTATCCGTACTTGCGAGAACCGGTCGACCTTCAGGCGGCGCACGACGCCCATGCGGCCCATGTCGGCGACCAGGTTCACGGCCTCGGTCACGACGGCGAACTCCTCGGGCCGGATCGCGAACATCAGGAAGATCGGGCTCGCGCCGTCGGTGCGCACCACGTAGCGCAGCAGGCGCAGGCTGTCCTCGTCCGACCACTGGAGGTCGTCGATCAGGACGGCGAGCGGCCGCTCGGCGGCGAGAGCCCGGAAGGCGACGGCGCCCAGGTCGAACGTGCGGAGCAGGCGGCTGTCGGGCGAGAGCGTGGCGAGCCCCGGCATCGTCCTGCCCCGACATAGCAGTCCAGGCTTCGGCTGAGCGCGTCGGCGGTCTTCTCGTCGGTGGCCGTGCGGGCGGCCTCGGGCGAGCCGAGGATCGACCGGGCGACCAGGAAGGGACCCCGGAGCTCCTCGTCGGCCGTGACGGCGATCGCGGTGAAGCCGTCGGCCGCCGCGCGCTCGGCCGCCGCGACCAGCAGCCGCGTCTTGCCGATCCCCGGCTCACCCTCGACGGTGAGGCCGACGAGCCGGCCCGCGCGGGCTGTCGCCAGCTCCTGCGCGATGGCCTGGAGCTCCGCCGGCCGCCCGACGACGTCGCCGGTCGCCCGACGGACGTCGAGAGCCATCGGTGAGAACGCCAGCGGTCGGTCCTCGTCCTCGATCATATGGTCTCCGAAGGTAGGGGGTGAGGGTACCCGCGCGGTCAGGAGCGGAGCTTCAACACGGGCAGCTCTGCCTGGTTCCGCGCGAAGTCCCGAAATCTCAGAATGGCATCACGCCCTCAGTAGCGCCTGGCGTTCGCGGAGGCCGAGCTCTGGAACGGTGATGTGGTCCACGAGTAGTTCCGGCTTCTTCGTTCCGTTCACTTGGGAGTCGCGCTCCCCAACCGGCTCGACGGTTCCTTCCGTCGTGTGACCACTGAATTTGCGTGGGAGGTGGCGGCTTAGACGCCCGCGCGGGTGAACGTCACGTGTGTGACCCCGCTGGGCGAGGAGGTGGCCTCGACCTGGTAGTCCTTCTCGACGCCTTCCAGTCCGTCCCAGAGCCGAACGCCGCGTCCGAGAAGGATGGGTACGACGACGGTGTGCATGTGATCCACAAGCCCCGCAGCGAGGAGGTCGCGGATCACGGTGGCGCCTCCACCGATGCGCAGGTCCTGTCCGCCCGCAGCCTCCCGAGCGGTCTCAACCGCTTCGGCGGGCGACACGTCGAGGAAGTGGAACGTCGTCCCGCCTTCCATCTCGATCGGCGGACGCGTGTGATGGGTGAGGACGAAGACCGGTGTGTGGAACGGCGGGTTGGGACCCCACCAGCCCTTCCACTCCCGGTCCTCGTGCCATCCTGGGTAGCCGAACTTCCCGGCACCCATGATCTCGGCGCCGATCCCGGGGTTGTGCAGCCGCGCGAAGGCGTCGTCGAGGCCGCGGGTGCCGCCGGGCTCGCCGACCATCTCGCGCCAATACCGGGTCGTGAACATCCATTCGTGCAGTCTTTCGCCGGCGTGGCCGAACGGTGCGTCGTGGCTCTGAGGTTCGCCGGTCCCGAAACCGTCGAGCGAGATGGAGAAGTTGTGGACGCGGACGATCGACATGGTTGCTGCTCCTTCGGATCCAGGGTTCACGTTTCCACCAGGTTGAGTTCGCATCGTAGACGCCTATGAAACTCGCCACCGTGGACGACACCGAGCGCCAGGGTCGTGCACCACCTAGCGGGACCTGCGCCCGGCCCCCGGCGGATACTCACCGTTCACTGATCCGGTTTCGGCGCCGTCCGTCAGCTGGTCGACAACGGTGCCTCAGTCCTGAGAACGCCCCGTGGTTGGTTGGTGGGAGGAGGGGTATCCGGTTTCAGGACACAGTGCACAGGTCGGTCGGTCGGTGGGAGGAGGAGGGTAGGCCCCGCATCGTTCTACATGCAACAATGCGCGGCGAGGTGTTCACCTGAGTTCACCTGAACACCCATCCCGCCTCTGGCGGTCGCCGGGCCCGACATGCTCTTGGCGGCCGAAGAGGCGCCGGAAGGGATCACCGGAACATCCAAGCTTCTGGAGGAACAGGGTGAGCGATACGAGCACTGGAAGGGTGGTCGTGAACAGGTCGATGTCGCTTGATGGCTTCATCGCCGGTCCCGGCCACACGATGGACTGGGGCGGTGGTCGACCTCTCGCCGACTTCGTGGCACCGGACGATGTCCAGGAGATCGCGGCGGCTACCGGCGCCATGCTCATCGGCCGGCGGACCCACGAGGTGGGTAAGAGGATGGCGGCCGACGAGCCAGGCAGCGTCGACTACCCCTTTTCCGGACCCTTCTTCGTCCTAACCCACGAGCCGCCGGACCCGCCGGATCCGGAGGTCACGTTCCTCAGCGGTGATATCGGGGAAGCGGTCGCCACGGCACTCGACGCTGCGGGCGGGAAGAACCTGGAGGTCCTCGGCGCCGACGTGGCCGGCCAGTGCCTGCGGCGGGGGCTCGTCGACGAGATCTTGGTGTATGTGATGCCGGTGCTGCTCGGCGACGGCATCCGCTTCTCTCCCCCGGGCCTCCCCAGGATCGACCTGGAACCGGTCAGTAGCACGCGGTCGCGAGACGTCACCATCCTCCGGTTCCACGTCCGCAAGTAGTACCGGCGCTGCATCGCCCCAACGTCCAGCTGATCCGCGAAGGCTGCTCGTGGATCGTTGGTTGGTCGGTCGGTCGGTGGGAGGAGGAGGATTCGAACCTCCGTAGGCTACGCCGGCGACTTTACAGGCCGCTCCCTTTGGCCACTCGGGCATCCTCCCGCGAGCGCCTGACGAGGATAGCGAACGCGCAGGCCGGGCCACAGCCCCCAGCGGTATCCTGCGCCCATGGCGAAAGACCAGTTCTCCTTCGACATCGTCTCCGAGGTCGACATGCAGGAGGTGCGCAACGCCGTCGATCAGACGGGCCGTGAGCTCTCCCAACGCTTCGACTTCAAGAACACCGGCACCACGGTGGAGCTCAAAGACGAAGCGATCGAACTTCACTCCTCCACCGAGGATCGGCTCAAGGCCGCCTGGCAGGTGCTGCAGGAGCGAGCTATCAAGCGGAGCATCCCGCTGAAGTCCCTCCAAGCGGGCAAGATCGAGGAAGCCGCCAAGGGCACGGCGCGCCAGACGGTCACGGTCGTCACCGGCATCAGCGACGAGAAGACCAAGGAGATCTCCAAGTTCGTGCGTCAGGCCGTGCCGAAGATCCAGACCCAGATCCAGGGAGCCCAAGTCCGGGTGCTCGGCAAGAGCAAGGACGACCTGCAGAAGGCGATCGCCTCGGTGAAGGGGCACGACTTCGGCCTCGCGCTGCAGTTCACGAACTACCGCCCGTAGGGTCCGTCGCACGGGCGCATCGGAGACCCGAGCCTTCACCGGAACGTCACATTGCCTGGCCGGGGAGCCAGCCGGTACCCTGGCCGAACCCATCAGGAGGTGATACGCGTGGACGTCGAACGTCTGAACGCGCGCGCGGCGGAGATCGCCGAACGGGAAACGAAGATCTGGCTCGAGCGGACACCCGGATCGGCATCGCTCTACGAGCGCGCCGCCAAGGTGATGCCGGCGGGTGTGGCATCGAACTTCCAGGGCAACGACCCCTACCCCGTGTACCTGAAGGCCGGCAAGGGTTCGAAGGTCTGGGATGTCGACGGCACCCAGTACACCGACTTCCACGGCGGGTTCGGGGTGAACGTCGTCGGGCA
Source organism: uncultured Actinomycetes bacterium (assembly GCA_963758715.1). GTDB lineage: Bacteria > Actinomycetota > UBA4738 > UBA4738 > HRBIN12 > JAOUEA01. The sequence continues at coordinate 231,056 of CAVWWK010000001.1, read as the reverse complement.
CGCGAACCCCAAGATCGTCGAGGCGCTGAAGAAGGCCGCCGAGGGCGCCGTGCACTTCGCCGTCACGACCGAGGCCACGGTCGCGCTCGCCGAGGAGCTCTGCACGCGCTTCCAGGTCGACCGGGTTCGGTTCGTGAACTCGGGCACCGAGGCCACCATGGACGCCGTCCGCGTCGCCCGTGCCGCGACCGGCAAGGATCGCATCGTCAAGATGGAGGGCTCCTACCACGGCCACCACGACGCCGTGATGTTCTCCGTCGTCCCCGAAGCAGACGCGCTGGGGCTGCGGGACAAGACCGGCGGTGAAGCAGCCGACAGCTCGGGCAGCGCCTATACGACCGAGCCCACCTCCAAGGGAGTCCCGCGGTCGATGTGGAAGGACACGATCATCGTGCCCTTCAACGACCTCGACGCGGTGGCGGAGGTCTTCGGCGAGCACGGCAACGAGATCGGCGCGCTGATCCTGGAGCCGGTGATGATGAACGTCGGCATCGTCGTTCCCCAGCCCGGATACCTGCAGGGGCTGCGCGACCTGTGCGACCGGCACGGGGTCAAGCTGATCTTCGACGAGGTCAAGTGCGGAGGCACGATCGCCTACGGCGGTGCGACCGATCGCTTCGGCGTTCGTCCGCACCTGGCCGCGTGGGCCAAGGCGATCGGCGGCGGCGTCACGATCGGCGCGTTCGGCGGCGAAGCCGAGACGATGGACTGGGTCACGAAGGGCGCCGCGCAGCAGGGGACCTTCAACGGCAACCCGCTGTCGGTGGCCGCTGGCCTGGCGGCGCTCACCGAGGTGCTCACGCCCGACGCGTACGAATACCTCGGCAAGCTCGGCACGATGCTCGCCGAGGGGTGCAACAGGGTGATCGAGTCGTCGGGCATCCCGGCCCATACGGTGGACCTGGGCGCCAAGGGCTGCGTGTCCTACCGCAAGGAGCCGTTGACGAACTACCGCGACTTCCTGCAGACGAACCCGAACCTCTACTACGCCTCGTACCCGTTCATGGTGAACCGCGGGATCTTCATGACCCCGGGCGACGAGGAGCAGTGGACGATCTCGGTGCAGCACACCGAGGACGACATCCAGACGCTACGTGGACGCCTTCGGGGAGTTCTGCACCGAGCTCGCCGGGTAGCACGCCGCCGCGCATGCATCGGTACGACGACGAGGCCGATGCTCTGTCACGGGCGATCGTGGCGTACGCGCGGAACCGGATCGCGAGCCCACAGCCGCTGGACGGACCGGCAAGCGGTGAGGACCTGGACAAGCGTGCGGGTCAGACCGTCACGCCCGGCGGGATCGGCGGCGAGGAGGCCCTGCGCATCTGGAGCGAGGTGTTGGCGCCGGCCACGATCTCGACCGACCACCCGTCGTCCATGGCGTTCGTTCCCGCGGCCCCGACCAAGGCGTCCGTCCTCTTCGATCTGATCGTGGGGTCGAGCTCCACGATCGCGGCCGGCTGGATCGACGGAGCGGGCGCGATCTGGGCCGAGAACCAGGCGTTGCGCTGGGTCGCGGACCTGGCGGGGTTCCCCGAGGGCGCGGGTGGCGTCTTCGTCTCCGGTGGGTCGGCCGGCAACCTCTCGGCGCTGGTGGCGGCCCGCCACGTGGCGGGACAACGGCTCTCGGGCCGGCCAGAGGGCGGATGGAAGGTCGTCCTGGCCGAGAGCGCCCACTCGTCGATCGTGACGGCGACGCGGGTGATGGACGTCGGCGTCCTGCGGCTTCCCGGCGACGATCGTGGGCGGCTCACCGGTGATGACCTACGGGCTGCGCTCGACACGCTCGATCCCGGTGAGCTCGACGGCGTGTTCGCGGTCGTCGCGAGCGCCGGAGCCACGAACGCGGGCACGGTCGACGACCTGGCCGGCGTGGCCGACGTGTGCGCCGAGCGGGGGATCTGGATGCACGTCGACGGCGCCTACGGCGGCGCGGGACTCGCGGCGCCCAGCGTTCGCGCCAGGTACGAGGGGATCGAACGCGCCGACTCGTTCATCGTGGACCCGCACAAGTGGCTGTTCGCCCCCTACGACTGCTGCGCCCTGCTCTACCGCGACCCCGCCCGGGCTCAGGGGGTGTTCCGGCAGGAGGCGAGCTACCTCGACACCGTGAACCAGGAGGGCGCGTCCTGGAGTGAATGGAACCCGGCCGACTTCGCGTATCACCTCACGCGGCGCGCGCGGGGGCTCCCCTTCTGGTTCTCGCTCGCGACCTATGGGACCGACGCGTACCGCGACGCCGTCGAACAGGTGCTGACGCTCACCCGCGAGACCGCCGCCGAGATCGACCGGCGCCCCGGCCTGGAACTGCTGCTCGAGCCCGAGCTCTCTGTGGTGCTGTTCCGCCGCTCGGGCTGGGCCGACGAGGACTACGAGGCGTGGTGGCGACGGATCCTCGACTCGCAGATCGCCTTCGTGCAGCCGACGTCGTTCCGTGGCGAGAAGGTCGCGCGTCTGTGCTTCGTGAACCCGCGAACCACGATGGACCACGTCCGAGCGGTGCTCGGCACGATGTCCTGACGCTAGAGCTGCCGGAACGGGCCTTCCTGCTGATGGGGAGGATCCGGGATCGCCGACCCACCGCGGAGCCGCTCGCCGATCGCCCGAAGCCGGGACACGCGCTCCTGGGTCGGCGGGTGTGTCGAGAACAGCGACATCACTCCCCGGCCCTTCAACGCCGCCAGCGGATTCACGATGAACATGTGCGCCTCCCCCGGCTGCAGGGAATGCGGCGGAGGCACCTGACGGGACGCCTGGTCCAGCTTCTGCAGCGCGCTCGCGAGCGCCTCGGGATCCTGCGACAGGAAGGCCCCCGACTCGTCGGCCTGGTACTCGCGCGAGCGCGAGACCGCCATCTGGATGATGCCGGCCGCGATCGGCGCCAGGATCCACGCGACGATCAGCACGATCGGGTTCCCGCCTTCGTCGTCGCTGCCGCCGAACCAGAACGCCATGGTCGCGAGGTAGCTGATCGCCGTGCCGATCGCCGCGGCGATCGAACCGACCAGGATGTCGCGGTTGGCGACATGCGATAGCTCGTGCGCGAGGACGCCGCGGAGCTCGCGCTCGTCCAGGATCTGCAGGATCCCCTTCGTGACCGCCACCTTGGCGTTGGCCGGGTTGCGTCCGGTCGCGAACGCGTTGGGCTGGGCCATGTCCGATACGAAGATGCCGGGCATCGGCATGTTCGCGGACTGGGTCAGCTCGCGGACGATCCGGTAGAGCTGCGGATACTCGTCCTCGGTGACCGGGCGCGAACGCGTGGAGCGCACCGCGATCGACCCCGACCACCAGTACATCGCGAAGTTGAATCCCAGGCCCAGGACCAGCGCGATGATCAGCCCCTGCTGGCCGCCGATCAAGGCGCCGACCACCAGGAACAACCCCATGAGTCCGGCGATGAGGGCCCATGTCTTGAGGCGATTGATGCCGGGTGTCATGTCCTTTCCTCCCCAGAGCAGAGCGTCCCACACGACGTTCGATATGACGAGGGGAACGGTTCGCGCTGCGCCTGAACCCCGCGCGCTCAGCCTCCGCGGCTCAGGGCGGCTCGGCTCAGGGCGGCTCAGGACGGCTCAGGGACCGAGGCCGACCAAGGTCGACAGGTCGGCGAGGCGCGTGAACGGGCCGGGCAGCACGAACAGCGCGACCACGGCGACCATCGTGACCGCGACGACCCCGGTCACGAGCGCGGGCACACGCAGGGGTGAACGGTCCGGGGCGTCCTGCAGGAACATCTGCCGCGGCACCGCCAGGTAGTAGACGATGCTGATGACCGAGTTCACCAGCATGATCACGGCGAGCCAGACGCCGAGCGAACCGCCTCGATCCAGCGCCGCTCGGAAGATGAGCAGCTTGCCCCAGAAGCCGCCGGTCGGTGGCACGCCGGCGAGGGAGATCATGAAGACGGTCATCCCGACCGCCAGCAGGGCGGCGGTCCTCGCGAGCCCGGCGAAATCGGCGATCAGCAGGGTCGGATGCCGGCGGCTCACTGCCACGGTCACCGCGAACGCGCCGATGTTCATGATCCCGTAGATCAGGATGTAGACCACTGCCGCAGAGAACGCGGATCGGTTGGACGCCACATCGTCCGTGACCAACGCGAAGGTCAAGAGGATGTAGCCGGCCTGGGCGATGCCCGAATACGCGAGCAGTCGCACAACCTGGGTCTGTTGCAGCGCGACGAGGTTGCCTACGAACATCGTCGCGATCGACAACGCCGCGAACAGGGGCACCCAGAACTCGTGCTGTCCGATGAACGCCACGAACATCAGCTGCAGCAGCCCGGCGAAGCCGGCGGCGCTGGACGCCACACCCAGGAACGCCGCGACCGGGACGGGCGCCCCCTCGTAGGTGTCGGGCGCCCAGAACTGGAAGGGCACCGCGCTCACCTTGAACGCGAAGCCCACCACCACGAACAGGATCGCGGCCAGCGCCAGGGACTCGTGCTCTGCGGGGATGCCGGCGAGCTGGACCGCGATCTCGTCGAGCCTCATCGCGCCCCCGGTCAGCCCGTAGATCAGGCTCATCCCGAAGAGCATCACCGCGGTCGACAGCACGCCGATGATGAAGAACTTCACGCCCGCCTCGTTCGACTTCACGTCGCCCTTGCGGAATGCCGCCATCAGGAACCCCGGCGCCGACACGAGCTCCAGCGAGATGAACAGCAGCAGCAGGTCGCGAGAGCTGGGCATGAGCACGCAGCCCAGGAACGACGTCAGCAGCAGGAAGTAGTACTCCCCCTGGTAGAAGCCGCCCTCGCGGAAGTACCGCAGCGAGATCGCCAGCACGATGAGGGCGGTCACCAGGAAGAAGACCTTGAACACCAGGGCGAAGTTGTCCACGACGAACGTGCCGCCGAACGCATCTCGCGGGTCCGAACCGATCAGCGTGAGCGTCGCCACCAACGCCGCAAGCACGCCCACGAAACCCAGGGGCATCGCGAGCCACTTGCGCTTCTCCGACAGGAACACGTCCACGATCAGCACGAGCAGGATCGTCCCGGACAGGATCATCTCCGGAAGCAGGGCGTGGTAGTCGATGTCCATCTGCGAGCTATCCGCCGAGGAGCGCCATGAGGCCGCTGACCGATTCCTGGGTGACGTCGAACACGATGGCCGGGAACAGCCCCAAGACCACGATCAGGAGCAGGAGTGGGACCCACGAGACCCACTCGACCGCGAGCACGTCGCGCAGCCCTGACGTCTCCCACTTCTGCGGCAAGGTGCCCATGTTGATGCGCTGGAGCATCCACAGGAAGTAGCCCGCCGTGAGCACCGTGCCGATGCCGCCCATCACCATGTAGACCCGGAACAGCCCGGTGTAGTCGCCGAGCAGCGCTTCGCTGGGGTTGAAGCTGCTCAGCAGGGCCATGACCTCACCCCAGAAGCCCGCGAGGCCCGGCAGCCCCAGCGAGGCGATGGCGACGAAGGCGAACACGCCGCCGAGCTTCGGCATCTTCGTGAGCATGCCCCCGCCGATCTCTGCGATCTCCCGCGTGTGGTAGCGGTCGTAGATCGATCCGACGCAGAAGAACAGCATCCCGGTGATCAGGCCGTGGGCCACCATGCCGAAGAGTGCCGCCTGGATGCCGATCTCGGTGAGGGTGGCGATGCCGAGCATCACGAAGCCCATGTGCCCCACCGACGAGAACGCGATCAGACGCTTCAGATCCTTCTGCGCGAGGCAGGCGAGCGAGGCGTAGATGATGCCGATCGCCGCCAGCCCGCCGATCCACGGCGCGTACTTCTGCGCCCCGTACGGCAGGAACGGGATCGCGATCCGGATGAAGCCGTACGTGCCCATCTTCAGCATGATGCCCGCCAGCAGCACCGAGCCGATCGTGGGCGCCTCGGTGTGCGCGTCGGGCAACCATGTGTGGAACGGCCACATCGGCACCTTCACCGCGAAGCCGAGCGCGACGCCCGCGAACACCAGCAGCTGGAACGTGTTCGTGAACCCGCCGGTCGCGCCGTACTCCTGCAGCACCACCATGTCGAACGTGTGCGGGTCGGGCCCCTGGAAGTACATGGCCAGGAAGCCCAGCAGCATGAAGATCGACCCGACCAGGGTGTACAGGAAGAACTTGATCGCAGCGTACTCGCGGTTGCTCGATCCCCAGATCGCGATCAGGAAGTACATCGGGACCAGCACCATCTCCCAGAACACGAAGAACAGGATCAGGTCGAACGCGATGAACGTCCCGGCCATGCCGGTCTCGAGCAGGAGCATCAGCGCCAGGAACGCCTTCGTGCGTCCAGGGTTCGGCACGTAGCGCCAGGTGTAGATCGCGCACAGGAACGACAGCAGGAACGTGAGCACGTAGAGCGGGAGCGAGATGCCGTCGATGCCCACGTGGTACTGGACACCGATCACTTCGATCCACTCGACGTCGAGCACGTACTGCAGGCCGTCGACGCCGTAGTCGAATCCGATGGCGATGGCGAGCGACAGCACGAACGCCGCGCCGGTGATCAGGATCCCCAGGAGGCGGATCGTCCGGTCCTTCTCCTTCGGCATCAACGCGATCACCAGCGCGCCCACGATGGGCAACAGCGTGGTGATCGTGATGGCCGAGTTCTCCCACGTCATCTAGCTCTCACGCTCCCTCTCACACGACCTTGATGAAGACGATGGTCAGGGCGATCACGCCCACGAACAGCCCGACCGCGTACCACTGCACGTTGCCGGTCTGCAGGTACCGCAACGCGTTGCCGCTCTTGCCCGCCGCGCGGCCCGTTCCGTTGACGATGCCGTCGATGACGTTGCGGTCGAACCACATCACCATCGCGGCGAGACCTCTCGCCACCAGCGCCGCTCCATTGACCACGCCGTCCAGGACGTGCTGGTTGAACCAGTTCACACCGCTCGACAGCGTGTCGCGCACGGGGTAGACGATCGCCCTCATGTAGAACGCGTCGATGAAGTACCGGTTCTCCAGTACCCCCCACACCGGGCCGAGCGACCGCTGGAGCGGATCCTCGGCCTTCCTCTCTCGGTAGAGCGCAACGCCGGCCAGGATGCCGAGCACCGCTCCCGCTGTGGAGAGCAACGCGATCCAGGGCACGAACACCGCGTGGTGGATCTCCTCGAAGAAGACCCAGTTGCCGAAGATGGCGTTCAACTGGGGCGCGCCCAGGAGCCCCGCGCCCGCGGTGCAGATCGCAAGGAACACCAGCGGCCCGGTCATGGATGGCGGCGCCTCGTGCGGGTGGGCGTGACCCCTGTACTGCCCGAAGAACGTGAGCATCACCATGCGCGCCGTGTAGAAGGCGGTGATCACGGCGGTGAGCAAGAACACGGCGAAGAGCCAGATGTGATGGGTCTCCTCGGCGACGACGAGCAGCTCGTCCTTGGACCAGAATCCTGCCAGCGGGAAGATGCCCGCGAGCGCGAGAGAGCCGAACAACATCGTCCAGAAGGTGATGGGCATCTTGGTCCGGAGCCCGCCCATGTCGCTCATGTTGTTGGAGTGCACCGCATGGATCAGGGCGCCGGCACCGAGGAACAGCAGGGCCTTGAAGAAGGCGTGGGTGAACAGGTGGAAGAACCCGGCCGTGACGCCCTCCGGGCCCATGGACAGGCCCGCAACCATGTAGGCCAGCTGCGACAGCGTTGAATACGCCAGCACCCGCTTGATGTCGTCCTGGACGATCGCGAGCAGCGCCGCGCCGAGCGCGGTGATGGCCGCGACGATGCTCACCGTCGTCAGCACCCATGCCTCGGCGTTGACGAACAGCTCGAACATCCTTCCGATCAGGTACACGCCGGCGGCGACCATGGTGGCCGCGTGGATGAGCGCCGACACGGGCGTGGGGCCGGCCATGGCGTCGGGCAACCACACATGCAGGGGGAACTGCGCGGACTTGCCCACCGCCCCCCCGAAGATCAGGATCGCCGCCATCGAGATGTACAGGGGCGAGGCGATGCCGGTCCCCAGGACCTCGCCGATCTCGTGGATGTTGGTCGTCTCGAAGCCCGTTGCCGCGATCAGCATGATGATCCCGAACATGAACGGGATGTCGCCGACCCGCGTCGTGATGAACGCCTTGATCGCCGCGTCGGAGTTCTCCTTGACCTCCCACCAGTGCCCGATCAACAGGTAGGAGCAGATGCCCATGATCTCCCAGCCGACCAGCAGCTGGATCAGGTTGTTCGAGACCACGACGAGGAGCATCGCCGCGGTGAACAGCGACAGGACCACGTAGAACCAGGTGAAGCGCGAGTCACCGTCCATGTAGCCCAGCGAGTACACGTGGACGCACAGCGAGATCGTCGTGACCACCACCAGCATGATGGCCGTGAGGCCGTCGACCAGGATCCCCAGCTCCAGGTGGAGCGACCCGATGGTGAACCACTCGATGCCCTCGGGCGCGTACTCGGTGCCGCCCTGGACGAAATGCCACAGCACGGCGAGGGAAACCAGGAACGCCGCCCCCACTCCCACGATGCCGTACACCGCGCCCCCGCCCGGGGTGCGCTTGCCGAAGAACAGCGTCAGCGCCGCCGAGATCACCGGAAGCAGCACCACGATCCACGCGTGCGTGACGAACCAGTTCGGGTCGATCGAGGACGCCGCTTCGGCACCGTGGTCGGCCTGGGCGATGAGCGCGCCTACCACTTGAGGAGGTTCACCTCGTCCACGTTGATCGACTCACGCGTGCGGAAGAGCAGGATCACGATCGCCAGGCCGATGCCGACCTCGGCGGCCGCGACCGCGATCACGAAGAGCGCGAACACCTGACCGCCCATGTCGCCGAGCGCCGCCGAGAACGCGACCAGGTTGACGTTGACCGCGTTCAGCATGAGCTCGATCGCCATGAGCACCATGACCGCGTTGCGCCTAGCCAGCACGCCGTACACGCCCGCGGAGAACAGCAGCGCGGAGAACAGCAGCACGAGCGGCAGGCGGATCACGCGTCGTCCTTCCTGGCGAGCACGATCGCGCCGATCAAGGCCGCTAGGAGCAGGAACGAGACCGCCTCGAACGGCAGGACGAACTGGGTGAAGATCGCGGTGCCGACCGACGCCGTGTCACCGGCGAAAGTCTCGACCGCGACGGCGTCCTGCACGGGGAAGGCTTCCTGGATCAGGAACACCAGGCCCGCGAACACCCCGACGCCGACCAAAGCTCCGAGCCACCGCTGCTGGTTGTCCAGCGTGTCGCGACCGATCGGCGCCTTCGTGAGCATCAGGCCGAACAGGAACAGGATCACGATGGCTCCGACGTAGATCAGGACCTGCACCCATGCGACGAACTCGGCGCCGAGCAACAGGTAGACACCGGCCACCGAAAGCAGCGCCAGCACCAGGTAGAGGGCGGCGTGCACCACGTTGCGCGCGGTGACGACGGCGATCGCCGAGAGGCCGCCGATCACGGCCAGGACGCAGAAGGCGTATTCCTGCGCGGTCACGTCAGGATGCCTCCGCGGCGGCCGGGGCTTCGGTCTCCGGTGGTGGAACGGCGCCGTCCTCCAACGGGGGCGGGGGAAGCACCGTGTAGGTCCACTCCTCGAGCCGCTCCTTCTCGTGGATCAGCTCGTCGAGCTCGTAGGTGGCGTACTCGAACTCCGGGCTCCAGAAGAGCGCGTCGAAGGGACACACCTCGACGCAGATCCCGCAGTACATGCACAGCGCGTAGTCGATCGCGAACCGGTCCAGGATCTTCGCGGACCGGGCGCGGCCACCGCCGGCCGGGTCGTGCGACTCCTTGTGCGCGTCGATGTAGATGCACCAGTCGGGGCACTCGCGCGAGCACTTGTAGCAGACGGTGCAGTTGCCTTCCTTCAGGGCGATCACGCCGCGGGTGCGCGCCGGCAGGTCGGGCTTCACGTGGGGGTACTGCAGGGTGACCGCCGGCTTCAGCATCGTCTTCAGCGTGACGGTGAGGCCCTTGAGCAGGCCCTGGCCCAACCCGGCCTCGGGCTGCGGTTCCTTCATCTGCGCTCCGTCGCTTCCCACTCGCTCCCTCTCCTACCTCACCGCGACCTTGACGACGGCGATCCCCAGGATCCACAGCAGCGAGAGCGGGATCAGGGTGAGCCATGCGAACCGCTGCAGTTGATCTTCGCGGAGCCGAGGATACGTGGCGCGCAGCCAGACGATGAAGAACGACAGCGCCCCGATCTTGGCGAACATCCAGAAGGGGCCCGGCAGCGGGATGCCCGGCAGACCCTGGTAGCCACCCAGGAAGAGCACGGCGGCCACACCTGAGAGCGCGACGATGCCCCCGTACTCGGCCAACAGGAAGAAGGCGAACTTCAGGCCGGTGTATTCGGTGTAGGCACCGAAGATGATCTCGGAGTCGGCGATCGGCATGTCGAACGGTGGACGGGTGAGCTCCGCGAGCGCCGCGACGAGGAAGACCACGAACATCGGGAACAGCGGGACGACGTACCAGAGCGGTTCCTGAGCCTCGACGATGCCCACCATCGACGTCTCGCTCGAGAGCATGACGACCGCGGCGGCGGCCAGCACCAGCGGCAGCTCGTACGCGATCAGCTGGGCGGCCGCACGCAAGGCGCCGATCAGCGAGAACTTGTTGGCGCTGGACCACCCGGCCATGAGCACGCCGATGACCGAGACGCTCGACATCGCCATCACGAAGAAGATGCCGATGTCCAGGTTCAGGGCGAACGCCGTGTCGCTGAACGGGAGCACGACCAGGATCGCGATGTAGGGGATCATCGCCACCGCCGGCGCCAGCGAGAAGACGCTGCGATCGGCGGCCTCGGGCACCACGTCTTCCTTCTGGATGAACTTCACGCCGTCGGCGACCAGCTGCGCCCACCCGTGGAAACCCCCGGCTTCCATGGGGCCGAGCCTGGCCTGCATGTGCGCGAGCACCTTGTGCTCCATGTAGCCCACCGCCAGCGGCACGACCAGGAAGAACATCAGCACCGCGACCGTCTTGATCAGCAGCACGACCCAGAAGTTGCCGAACCACTGCTCGACGACCGACACGCCCGCCTCTGCGATCACTCGGTCTCTTCCTCTTCGCCCTCGGAATCGCCCGGCCACGGCTTGGCTTCGCGCGTCATCAGCGGGAAGTCCTTCCGCAGCGGGTTGCCCTCGAACGGTTCGGACAACAGCAGCTTCACCGGTTGAGGATGACCGTCGAACTGGATGCCGAACATCTCCCGGGTCTCTCGCTCGTGCCAGTCGCACGTGGCCCACACGTCGGAGACCGTCTGGATCACCGCGTCGTCGTGGGGCACCCGAACCTTCAGCCGGACGTTGTGATGATGGGTGGTCGAGAACACGTGCGTGACGATCTCGAAGCCGGTCTCCGGACCGAAGTCGACCCCGCCCGTGAAGTCGCAGTAGTCGCAATCGAACTCGGGCTCGTCGCGCAGGTACAGGCAGAGATCGTGGTAGCGCTCGCGGGTGACGGTCGCGACCGTGTGCCCTTCCTGCTCGGTCACGTCGAGGACGTCGTCGCCGAACCGCGCCCGCAGCCGCGACCCGGCCTCGTCAGGAGAGAGCGGGCGTGGGGTCTTGGCCACTGAACTTCTCCTGGATGTCCTCGTGTTTGATCTTCTCCTGCAGCGTCACGATCCCGTGCAGGAGAGCCTCCGGCCGGGGCGGGCAGCCGGGCACGTAGACGTCGATCGGGACGATCTGGTCGACGCCCTTGGTCACCGAGTAGGAGTCCCAGTAGGGACCGCCGCAGTTGGAGCAGGAACCGAACGAGATCACGTACTTCGGATCCGGCATCTGCTCATACACACGCTTGAGCGCGGGAGCCATCTTGTCGGTGAGCGTGCCCGCGACGACCAGCAGGTCGGCCTGGCGCGGTCCGTGCGCGAAGGGGATGACACCCAGGCGGATGAAGTCGTTCTTGGCCGTCGACGCGGCGATGAACTCGATCGCGCAACAGGCGAGCCCGAAGTTCATGACCCACAGCGAGTAGCGCCGGCCCCAGTTGAGGATGAACTTGACGGGCTGGATCCTGGGGATCGGGGTCTTCTCGGTGATCAGGCCCACCGCAGGACCCCCTTGCGCCACGCGTAGAGGAGACCGACCGCCAGGATCCCGATGAAGACGGCCATCTCGACCACGGCCGCGTACCCCAGGTCCTCGAACACGCGGGCCCACGGGAAGAGGAACACGCTCTCGACGTCGAAGATCACGAACAGGAATCCGTACACGTAGTAGCGGACGTTGCTCTGCGACCACCCCTCTCCCACGGGGTCGATGCCGCATTCATAGGTCGTGAGCTTCTCGCGATTGGGCTTGTGCGGGGCCACCAGTCTGGCCGTGCCGAACGCCACGGCAACCAACAGTGCACCCGCGGTCAATACCGCGAGCACGACCCCGTAGTTCGCGTAGTAGTCACCCATGATTCGTGAACGGATCCTCGAGCGCCCGTATCCTAGCAGCGCGCCCGTTCCCCATCGTCAGTCACCCACCTCCGCGCCGCACCGCACGGCCAGGAACCGCGCCAGCTGGATCAAGGCCCTCCGCGCATGTCCTTCCGGCAGGCGCCGGGCCAGCCCGACGGCCCTCGCCACCTCGTCCGTGGCGGCCCGCCTCGCGTGTTCGATCGAGCCCGACGTGCGAACGATCTCCAGGGCGCGATCGAGCATCTCCCCGTCGGGAGCGCCGTGGGCGAGCAGGCCGGTGAGCTCCTCCCGGTGCGGGCCTTCGTTCAAGGCGTGCAGGACGGGAAGCGTGTAGACGCCCTCCTTCATGTCCTGCCCCGGCTCCTTGCCGAGCTCGAGCTGGGAGGCCGTGAAGTCCATGATGTCGTCGGAGAGCTGGAACGCCATGCCGAGCGACTCACCGAACCGTTCGAGGACCTCGGTGTGCTCGGGCGTCGCCTCCGACAACATGCCGCCGAGCCGGCACGAGGTCGCGATCAGCACGCCCGTCTTCCGCCTGATCACGCCCAGGTAGGCCTCCTCGGTCTGTTCGATGCTTCCCGGAGGAATCGACCTCACGGATCTGACCGTCGCACAGCACGGCGATGGTCTGGGCGAGCAGGCGACACACTTCGGGGCCGAGGTCGGCGGAGATCTCGGACGCGCGCGCGAAGAGGTAGTCGCCGGTGAGGATCGCCACCGTGTTGTCCCAGCGGGCGTTGGCCGCCGGGACGCCGTGGCGCACCTCGGCCTCGTCGATCACGTCGTCGTGGTACAGCGTGGCCTGGTGGACCAGCTCGATCGCGACCGACCCGGGGATCAACCGGGGATCGGTGGGATCGCCGAAGTAGCCCGACAGCAGGACGAGCATCGGGCGGAACCGCTTGCCTCCGGCCGTGAGCAGGTACTTCGCGGTGGCGGCCAGCAGCTCGGAGTCCGCGCCTACCGCCTTCTTCAGGGCGTCCTCGACGCGGTCGAGTCGCGCCCGGATCTCGGCCTCCAGGGCGGCGTCCGGCGGCTCCAGCCCGGGGATCACGCGACGGCTCATGCACCCACCTCCCTCACCATGTCAGCACCGATGCCTTCTCCAGGATGCCCACGATCAGTCCCGGGAACACACCGAGGACGATCGTGACGACGGCGGGCACGGCCACGATCAGCCTGGGCAGGACCGAATCGTCCCGGTCGTACTCGCCCTGCGGCTCCTGCATGTACATGATCACGATCACGCGCAGATAGAAGAAGGCCGCCACGACGCTCATCACCACGCCGATCAGGACCAGGGGCCACGCTCCCCCGTCGATCGCCGAGGCGAACACCGTCACCTTCGCGATGAACCCCGCGGTCGGCGGGATCCCGGCGAGCGAGAGCAGGAAGATCGTCATCAGCCCCGCCAGCAGCGGGCTCCGCCGATACAGCCCGGCGTATGAGGCCAGCGAGGTCTGCTCCTCGCCCCTGGCCGAGACCAGCATCACCACGCCGAAGGCACCCAACGTCATCGCCGCGTAGGACACCAGGTAGAACAGCGCCGCCCGGATCCCCACCGCGTTGCCCGAGACCATTCCCGTGAGGATGAACCCGGCGTGCGCGACCGACGAGTACGCCAGCATGCGCTTGATGTCGGTCTGCGCGATCGCGAGCAGGGACCCCACGATCACCGAGAGGGCCGCGAGCCCCCAGACGACCGGCTGCCAATCCCACGTGAGGGGCTGGAACGCCACCATCAGGACGCGGATGAACGCGGCGAACGCCGCCACCTTGGTCGCGGCCCCCATGAAGGCGGTCACCGGCGTGGGCGCGCCCTGGTATACGTCGGGCGTCCACATGTGGAACGGCGCCGCCGAGACCTTGAAGCCGAACCCGATCGCCAGCAACGCCACCGCGACGATCGCGAGCGCCTGGCTCCCCGCCTGACCCGTCATCGAACGAACGACCTCCGCGATGCCGGTGGACCCGGTCGCGCCGTACGCCATCGCCACGCCGTAGAGGAAGAACGCCGACGCGAACGCCCCCAGCAGGAAGTACTTCATGGCGGCCTCGTTGGCCCGCCGCGCCCCCGTGATGCCGGTGAGCACGTACAGGGACAGGGACAGGATCTCCAGCGCGAGGAACATCACGATCAGGTCGGCGGCGGCGGTGATCAGCGTCATGCCCGCGGTCGCGAACAAGACCAACGGGTAGAACTCGCCGCGGGCGGCGACAGGCTCACGAGCGAAGTAGTGGGTGCCGTAGACCAGCCCGAAGGCGGCGACCACCAGCAGGATCATGCGGGCCACGACCGAATACCGATCGGCCGACACCGTTGCGCCCATCACGAGCGCGTCCCCCGTCCACTCCCAGAGCCGGAGCGTCGCCAGGATGGCGGCGAGCAGCCCCACCAAGCCGATCGCGAGGTGAACGGAACGGTCGGGCCGGCGGACGAAGGCCTCGTACAGCAGCCCCACGATGGCCACGCCCACCAGGACGAGCTCCGGCATGATCGGCCCGAACACGAGTGAGGGTGTCTCGATCACTCCGCCTCCTCCGGCTCGGGCTCGCCGGGCACCTGCGTGAACGTCAGTCGCACGTCGCCGATGTCGGTGGTCTGGTCTACGGGATCGACGTGTGAGATCACGGCCTCCGTGGACGGATCGATCCGATCGGTCAAGAGCTTCGGGAAGACACCGAAGATCAGGAGCAGCGCGAGGACCGGGGCCAGGAGCGTGACCTCGCGAAGGTTCACGTCCGGAAGGTGCGCGTGCTCGTCCCGCACCGGGCCGAAGGCCAGCCGCTGGTAGGACCACAGGAGGTAGATGGCGGCCAGCACGACGGCGATCGCCGCGAGCGACCCGAACCACTGGTTCACCGCGAAGGTCCCCGCGATCACCAGGAACTCACCCACGAAGCTGTTGAGCCCCGGCAAGCCCACGGACGCGAGCACGGCGAACAGGAACGCCCCCGCGAGCCACGGCGTGGCGGTCGCGAGTCCGCCCATCTTCGCGAGGTCGCGGGTGTGGGTGCGCTCATAGACCATGCCGACCACCAGGAAGAGCGCTCCGGTCGCCAGGCCGTGGTTCACCATCTGCAACACACCGCCCGTCACCGCCTGTTCGGTGAACGCGAAGATGCCGAGCACGACGAACCCGAGGTGGGAGACCGAAGAGTAGGCGACGAGGCGCTTGAGGTCCGATTGGATCAGCGCGCAGACCGCGCCGTAGATGATCCCGATCACCGCAAGGATCGAGACGAACGTCGCGAAGTACTTCGCCGCGTCGGGGAACAGCGCGAGGTTGTAGCGGAGCATGCCGTACGCGCCCACCTTCAGCAGCACGGCGGCGAGCAGCACCGAGCCCGCCGTCGGCGCTTCCGTGTGCGCGTCGGGCAGCCACGTGTGGAGCGGGAACACCGGGACCTTCACGGCGAAGGCCACGAAGAAGCCCATGAACAGCCACCGCGCGGTCACGACGGGAAGCCCGCCTCCCACCTCGACCAGCTGACGCAGGTCGAACGTGTTCGCTCCTCCGAGGACCGCACCCGACCGCGAGTAGAGGAACAGCGTCGAGACCAACAGGAACGCCGATCCCGCCATCGTGTACAGGAAGAACTTCACCGCGGCGTACACGCGTCGTTCGCCGCCCCAGCCCCCGATCAACAGGTACATGGGAACGAGGAGCGCCTCGAAGAAGATGAAGAACAGCAGCAGATCGAGCGACACGAACGAGCCCACCACCGCGGTCTCCAGCGCGAGCATGGCGCCCATGTACAGCCGGACGCTGCGCTCGATCTTCCACGAGGCGAGGATCGCGACCGGGAACATGAAGGTCGTCAGCAGGACCATCCAGAGGCTGATGCCGTCGATCCCCACCAGGTACTGCAGGCCCACGTCGGCCACCCAGGTGGCCTGTTCGACCATCTGGAAGCCCGGCTCGTTCTGTTCGAACCGGCCCAGGACGGCCAACGACACGACGAAGGTGGCGAGCGACGTCACGAGCGCGATCACCCGCGTGGCATCGTCCTTCAGCCATCGGCCACCGACGGCGATCACCGCCAGGCCGACCAGCGGCAGGAACGTCACGACGGTCAGGAGCCGGTTCACAACCGGAGCCCCACGTAGACGAGGATCGCGACCGCGCCCACGAACACCGCCGCGGCGTAGGTCCTGACGAAGCCCGTCTGCACGTTGCGCGCCAGGCCCGCGAGTCGCCGCGCCGCGCTACCGATGCCGTTCACGATGCCGTCGATGAAGCCCATGTCGAACCGGAACGCGGTGAACGCGGCCACGGCCTTGCCGGGGGCGACCAGCAGCGCCGAGTAGTACTGGTCGACGTACCAGCCGTTGGCGAACAGGCGGTGCACGGGCGCCAAGCGAACCCGCAGGGCCAGCCAGTCGACCCGCCCGGATCCGTACACGAACCAGGCTGTGCCGAGGCCCACCACCGTCGTCAGGAGCGCGATCGCGTAGAAGGTCGGCTTCGGCAACCCGGCCGATCCCTCGGGCACGAGGCCCGCGATCGGTTCCAGGAAGCGCGCGATCAGGCCCTCCGGGCTGGAGCTGAAGATGCCCGCGCCGCCGGCACCGACGGCCAGGATCACGAGCGGGATCCACATGACCGGCGGCGATTCGTGCGCGTGTTCGGCCCGCTCGCTCCGGGCGTGTCCGAAGAACGCGAGGAGCACGAGCCTGCCCATGTACAACGCCGAGAGCAAAGCGCCGAGCGTGGCCAGCGCGTAGTAGGCCCATCGTTCGTTCGACTGGATGATCTCGAGCAGGATGTCCTTGGCGAAGAAGCCGGCCAGCGGCGGGAAGCCCGCGAGCGCGAGGGCCCCGATCACGAACGTGAAGGCGGTGATGGGCATGCGCCGCCACAGCCCGCCCATCACCTTGAGATCGGTCTCCTCGTGCATGCCGTGCATCACCGAGCCCGCACCCAGGAACATCAGGGCCTTGTAGAAGGCGTGCGCCACCAGGAAGAAGATGGCGGCGGCATAGGCCCTCATGCCGGCCGCCAGGAACATGAACCCGAGCTGGCTGATCGTGGAGTAGGCGAGGACCCGCTTGATGTCGTCCTGGGCAAGGGCGCACGTGCCGGCGTAGACCGCGGTCAGCAGTCCCGTCACCGCCACCACCGTGAGCGCCGGTGGGGACAGGTCGAAGATCGGGTGCATCCGCACGACGAGGTAGACGCCCGCCGTGACCATGGTGGCGGCGTGGATCAGCGCGGACACGGGCGTGGGACCCGCCATCGCGTCGGGCAACCACACGTGAAGGGGCAGCTGCGCGGACTTGCCCACCGCCCCGGCGAACAGCAGCAACGAGATCGCGGTCGCGGCGTTCCGGGTCAGGGTCGACCCGGCGGCGCCGAAGATGACCTCGTAGTCCAGGGTCCCGAACTTCATGACGATCAACGCCAGGCCGACCAGCATGAGCGTGTCGCCGACCCGCGTGGTGATGAAGGCCTTCTTCGCGGCGTTCGCGTTGGCGGTCGTCTCGAACCAGAAGCCGATCAGCAGGTACGAGCACAGGCCGACGCCCTCCCAACCCAGGTAGAGCACGAGCAGGTTCCCGCCCAGGACGAGCATCAGCATGAAGAACACGAACAGGTTCATGTAGGAGAAGAACCGCCCGTACCTGGGATCGCCGTCCATGTAGCCGATGGCGTACACGTGGATGAGCGTCCCGATGCCCGTGACGACCAGGATCATGGTCCCTGACAACGCGTCGAGCCGAAGGTCGAACCCGATGTCGAGCGAGCCGACCGAGATCCAGTCGAGAAGGTGCTGCAGGAACAGCCGCTCACCCTCCTCGACCGCGAGCAGACCCTGCACCGCGAAGACCGCGATCGCGAAGGACGCCGCCATCACCCCGACGGCGAGCCACCCTGCGACCTTGCCGAGCTTCGTGCCGAGGAACAGGTTGATGGCCGCGCCGGCCAGCGGCAGGAGTGGCACCAGCCACAGGAGCTCCATCGCCTGGTTCGGTTCCGGCACCTGGGTGAGGACGTCTGCCGCTACCACCGCAGCTCCCGCGCGTCGTCGACGTTGACCGTGGCCCGGCGGCGGTAGAGCGACACGATGATCGCGAGACCCACCACGACCTCCGCCGCCGCGACCACCATGGAGAAGAAGGCCAGCACCTGTCCGTTGAGGTCGCCGTTCATGCGGCTGAACGCCACCAACGCCAGGTTCACCGCGTTCAGCTGGAGCTCGATCGACATGAAGATCAGGAGCGCGCTCTTGCGGATCAGCACGCCCACCGAGCCGATCGCGAACAGGATCCCCGAGAGCAGGACGAAGTAGGCGATCGGCGTCCTCACGGGCCGGTCTCCGCGTCAGACGAGGAGACCGACGGCGCGCCAGCGGGTGCGCCGGGCGGCGTGTCTCCGATCGCGACCAGGTCCCGGTCGTGCGCCTCGATCTCGGCCTGGGTCACGGCCTTCGCCTTCCGCTGCCCCATGACCATCGCCGCGATCGCGGCCACGATCAGCAGCACGGACGTCACCTCGAACGGGAAGAAGTAATCGCGGAAGAGCACCGTCGCGAGCGCCTGGGCGTTCCCGCCCTCGTTCACCGCATCGAAGCCTTGCGGCGCACGCGTCGCGAAGCCGATGCCTGCCCGCACCGCAAGCCCGATCTCGAGCACGAACCCCACCCCCAGGATCACCGCGAGCGCGCGCTGTCCCAGCAACGGCTCGTGCACGGAGTCGCCGCGGTCGACGCCCAACAGCATGATCACGAACAGGAACAGGACCATGATCGCGCCCGCGTAGACGATGATCTGCACCGCGAACAGGAACGGCGCGTCGAGCAACAGGTACATCACCGCGATCGTGAAGAGGTTCACCACGAGGAAGAGCGCCGCGTGCACGGCGTTGCGCATGACGAGCATCGCGATCGCCGATGCCACCGAGATCGGCGCGAACACCCAGAACACGATGTTGTCGAGCGGCACCGGCGACTCAGCCTTCCCGGTCCACGGGGTCGGTCCCCAGCGCGGGGGGAGGCGTCAACAGCTGCTCCTTCGACCAGATCGCGTCCTCTCGGCTGGTGAAGGAGAGCTCGTAGTAGTCGGTCAGCGTGAGCGCCCGAGTGGGACACGCTTCGACGCACAGGCCACACATGATGCAGCGCAGGTAGTTGATCTGATAGTCCTTCGCGTAGCGCTCCCCCGGACTCGTAGGGGCCTCGGGATCGTTGTCGGCGCCCTCGACCCAGATCGCGTCAGCGGGACAGGCGTAGGCACAGAGCTCGCACCCGATGCACTTCTCCAGCCCGTCCTCGTGCCTGTTCAGGCGGTGCCGCCCGATGTGGGAACGCTCGGGGACGGGCGCGATCTCCTTCGGGTACTGCTCGGTGTTGTCCGGGCGGAACGTCTGCTTGAAGATCGTGCCCATGCCCTTGGCGATGGCGATCGTCGAATCCCAGACCCCTCCTCGCTCCCGGGGATCGCGTTCCTCGCTCACGCGCCCACCTCCTCACGCTTGGTGAACACGGGAGCGAGCAGCATGGCGAGCGCAGCGGTTCCGGCGATGATCGCGAACATCAGCCACTTGCCGCGGTCGCCGTATTCCTGCGGGACCACCACGACCAGGCCGGTCACCATGACCCACACCAGCCCGAACGGGATCAGGACCTTCCACCCGAACTGCATCAGGCGGTCGTAGCGCATGCGGGGCAACGTCGCGCGGACCAGGATCATCAGGTAGATCACGGCGGTGATCTTGAACAGGAACCACAGCACGGGGCCGAGCCAGGGCAGGAAGTCGGAGAACCACGGACCACGCCACCCTCCCAGGAAGAGCGTCACGCCCACCGCGGCGATCGTCACCGTGCTCACGTACTCCCCCAGGAAGAACATCGCGAACTTGATGCCGGAGTACTCGGTGTGGAACCCGGCCACCAGCTCGGACTCCGCCTCGGCCAGGTCGAACGGAGGGCGGTTCGTCTCCGCCAGCGCGCAGACGAAGAACACGACGAACGCCGGGAACTGCGGCACGACGTTCCACACGGTGTCCTGCTCGGCGACGATCCCGGACATCGACAGGTGACCGCTCCACATGATGGCCGCGACCAGCGCCAGGCCCATGCCCACCTCGTAGCTGACCATCTGCGCGCTCGAGCGGACCGAGCCGAGCAGCGGATAGTTGGAGCCGCTCGACCACCCCGCCAACACGACGCCGTAGACCCCGAGCGAGGTCATGGCCAGGATCCACAGGATGCCGATGTTCAGGTCCGTGACCTGGAACGGGATCACGCGATCGAACAGCACGACCTCCGCACCGAATGGGATCGTGCAGAACGCCAGGAACCCGGGGAACATCGCCAGGATCGGCGCGATCAGGTACACCGGCCGGTCGGCGTTCGTCGGCGTGATGCCCTCCTTGAAGAACAGCTTGATGCCGTCGGCGAGCGTGATCAGCATGCCGCGGGGCCCGGCGCGCATGGGCCCGACGCGCGTCTGCATGTCGGCGATCACCTTGCGCTCCATCCAGATGTAGAGCATCACCGCGATCAGCAGGACGAAGAAGACGAGGACCACCCGCACGACCACGATCGACCAGTCGATCCAGTCCATCAGGCCGCTCCTCCCCCCGGCTCCCCACGGGTTCGGGCTGCTCGGCGGTCTCGACGGCCGAGATCCGGGCGCTCGCGGTCATCTCCCCCGACAGCAGGGTGTTTGCGGCGAAGCCCGGCTGGTTGAACGGCACGAAGATCGCGCCCCTCGCGACGTGCTCGGTGACACGCGCCGGCAGGGTCGCCTCACCGGCGTCGGTGGCGATCGACACCAGCCCGCCGTCGCCGATCCCCGCCGGCGCGGCGTCCTGCGGATGGATCTCGACGAACGGCTGCTCCTGGAGCGCCGCCTTGAGCTCGTCCGCGCCTTCGGACAGCCGACCGTCGTCGACCAGGAGCGGATAGGTGAACAGCGTCAGCCCCTCCGGACGGTCGCGTTCTGACGGAGTCCGCTCGGCGACCGGGGTCTCCCGGGGCGCCAGCAGCCGACCCATCTCTTCGTGGATCTGGTCGAGCTCCTCGATACCCAGATCCCCGCCGCACGCCAGAGCCATGCTCGCGAAGATCTCCCAGTCCGCCAGGCTGATGCCCTCAGGACCGCGGATCGGCTTCAGCCTCTGACCGCGGCCCTCCCACGTCGTGAAGTGCCCTTCCTTCTCGATGAAGGGGGCCGCCGGCAGGAAGGCGCTCGCGTACGGCTCGAGCGAGCCGAGCTCCAGGGACTGCACGACCAGGTGCTCGACGTTCGCGAGCGCCCGGCGGGCCAGGGCGGCGTCGGGAAGGTCCCGGAGTGGATCGACGCCCGACGCAGAAGAGCACGTCGATCTCGCGATCCGCGCACGCCTCGCAGGATCCCGTGCGAATCGCGACCGGGCTCCCGGTTGATCAACGGTCCCCACGCCGCCTCGATCTCGTCGGCCCTCCGCCAGCGTGCGCCCACCCGGCAGCAGCGAGGGGTGCACGCCCGCGCGCAGGGCCCCGCGGTCGTTCGCCCGGCGCGTGACGTAGGCGAAGGACGCACCCGTCTCGGCCGCCGCTGAACAACGCCGCCTCGGCGGCGCCGCGAGCGTTCGCCGGCGAGAACCAGCCCGGGGCGCCTTCGCCGCCGGAGAGCGCAGCCAACATCTCCTGGATCGCCTCGGTCCCCGCGCTCGGACAGCAGCCAGCCTCCTCACCGGGCGCGCAGAGGATGTGCGTCGCGACGTCGTGGAGCCGTGTCCGCCTCGGATGCATCACCCAGATCCTCGCGCCCGCGCTTGGCGGCCTTGCGCAGCCGCAGGTGCAGGATCGGCACCTCCTGCTCGGCGTCCAGGCCGACCACCAGGATCGCCTTCGGCGTCTCGACGTCGCGGTAGGTCACCCGCGCCGGCGTCGCCGCCGCGACACGCTCGACGTTCTCCGGACCGCTCGCGCGCCGATGGTCGAGGTCGTTCGTGCGGAACACCGTGCGGGCCAGCTTCGACAGCGCGTAGTAGTCCTCGTCCATCAGACGGCCACCGGTCAGGAACGCGACGCGCTTGCCGTCGGACCACTCGGCGATCCGCGTCAGCACCTCGCCGAAGGACGCGGGCTCCAACCCTCGATCGCGGATCAGCGGCGTCGTGATGCGATCCGGCGCGTCGGGGAACCGGAACGCGAACCTGCCCTTGTCGCAGAGCCAGGCGTCGTTCACCTCGAGTTGTCCCGCGCGAGCTGGCGCACGACCTCGCCGCGCCGGACGTCGACCTTCATGTTGCAGCCCGCGCTGCAATGCGGGCACACGGAGTCGACGCTCGACAGGTCGAACGGCCGCGCGACGAACCGGTAGGGCGTCGCCGTCAGGGCGCCGACCGGGCAGATCTGGATCGTGTTGCCGCTGAACGGCGAACGGAAGTCCTCGCCCGCGGCGATCGCGACCCGCTCCCCGGCCCCGCGATCGAACAGCTCGATGAACCGGTCGCCGCGAGATCTGGTCGCAGAACCGCGTGCATCGGGCGCACAGGACGCATCGCTCACGATCCAGGTTCACCAGCGGGAGAGCGGGATCGGCTTCGGGAACGACCGCTTGGCCTCGCTGAAGCGGCTCTCGCCCGGGCCGAACGCCAGCGCCTGATCCTGCAGCGGGCACTCGCCGCCCCGGTCGCAGATCGGGCAGTCCAGCGGGTGGTTCAGCAGCAGGAACTCCAGGTTCGCGACCTGGGCCTCGTGCACCGTGTCGCTCGTGTTCTGCGTCTGCACGACCATGCCCGGCGCGACCGTCACCGTGCACGAGGTCGCGAGCTTGGGCTGCCCCTCGATCTGGACGTAGCACTGGCGGCAGGCGCCGGCGGGCTCGAGGAACGGGTGGTCGCAGAACCGCGGGATCTCGATGCCGAGCTGCTCGGCGGCGCGGATGATCAGCGTGCCCGCGGGCACGGTGACCTCCTTCCCGTCGATCGTGAGCGTCACCGTCTGGGCCGCGGGGCTCACGTCATGACGCCACCTCTTCGAGCGGGACCGGCGCCGTGCGGGCTTCAAGCGGGCAGCGCCCGAGCCGCACGTGCGCCTCGTACTCGTCCGCGAAGTGCTTCAGGCTCGAGTTGATGACGAGGCGGCGCCGTCGGCGAGGGCGCAGAACGCGCGGAACAGGATGTTCGTGCCCATGTCGGGCATGACGCGGGATGTCCTCGGCGCGGCCGTACCCGTCCTCGATCCGGCCGAGGACCCGCGTCGGCCCACCAGCTCCCCTCGCGGCACGGCGTGCACTTGCCGCACGACTCGTGCGCGTAGAACCGCACCATCCGGCTCGGACGCCTCGACGACGCAATCGGTCTCGTCCATGACCATGATCGCGCCGGTCCCGAGCAGCGAGCCGGCCTCGGCGATCGACTCGTAGTCCAGAGGCACGTCGATGTGCTCGGCGGTGAGCAGCGGGCGTCGAGGAGCCCCCGGGCGTCCACGCCTTCAGCGTCCGGCCGTCCAGCATGCCCCCGCCGAGCTCCTCGAGCAACACGCGGAACGGCGTGCCCATCGGCAGCTCGTAGTTGCCGGGACGCTCGACCTTGCCGCTGATCGTGAACATCTTCGTCCCGGGCGACTTCTCGGTGCCCGCGGCGCGGAACCAGTCGGCGCCCGTTCACCACGATGTCGGGGACGTTCATCAGCGTCTCGACGTTGTTGATCACGGTGGGCGACTCGTACAGGCCCTCCACGGCCGGGAACGGCGGCCGCAGCCGCGGCTGGCCGCGCAGACCCTCGAGCGAGTTGAGCAGCGCGGTCTCCTCGCCGCAGATGTACGCGCCGGCCCCGCGGTGCAACACGATGTCGAGGTCGTAGTCGCTGCCCGGCGATGCCCGTGCCCGAGGTAGCCCCCGGCGTACGCCTCGTCGAGCGCCCGCTGCAGCACGATCGGCCTGCCACAGGTACTCCCCGCGGATGTAGATGAAGGCCGTGTGGCATCCGATCGCCTTCGCGGCGATCGCCGTGCCCTCGATCAGCCGGTGCGGGTCGCGCTCGACGAGCTCGCGGTTGTTGCACGTGCCGGGCTCGGACTCGTCGAAATTGACCGTGACGTACGTGGGCTTGCCGGTGTCGCGCGGGACGAACGACCACTTCATGCCGGTCGGGAAGCCCGCGCCGCCGCGACCGCGCAGACCCGGAGTCCTTCACGAGCTGGATGAGGTCCGCGTCGGACATGTCGAGCGCCGCACGCAGACCGCGATAGCCGCCCCGCGCGACGTACCCCTCGAGCGTCGACGCCTCGGGCTCGTCCCAGTGCGCGGTGAGCCGCGGCTCGAACGTCCGGGCTCACGCGGCCCCCTGCGGCTGCGATCGAGTCCGGCCAGGACACGCGAGGCGTGCCGGAAGTCCCTGCATCGCCGGGCCGCGCGAGGGCGCGGGGACGTCCCCCGCCCGCAGAGCCGCTCACCAGCTCGCCCATCGCTCGGGCGCTGACGTTGTCGTGGTTCGCGAAGTCGATCTGCACCGCGGGCGCGAAGTCGCACACGCCCGAGGCACTCCTCCTCGTGCAGCGTGAACAGCGCCGTCGTCGGAGACCTCGCCGCCGTGCGGGATGCCGGCGGCCTCGTGCGCCGCCTCGTAGACGTCCTTGGCGCCACGCAGCATGCAGGAGAGGTTCGTGCAGACCGTGACCACATGGCGGCCGTGGGCCGCAGCCGGTACATCGTGTAGAAGGTCGCGACGGCCTCGACCTCGGCCGTCGTGATGCCCGAGCGAGACCGCCGATCTCCTGCAGCGCCTCGCGCGTGACCCGGCCCTCGATCGGACTGGGCGAGGTAGAGCAGGGGCATCACGGCCGAACGCTCACGACCCTCCGGGTAGCGGTCGATGATCCGTGCGCGCCTCGTCCAGCATGGCGCCCTCGAAGATGGCCATCAGCGATCCACCCCGCCCATGACGGGGTCGATCGAGGCGATCGCGGCGATCGCGTCGGCGATCAGGTACCCCTCCACCATCGTGGGCGTCGCCTGCAGGTTCACGAACGAGGGATCGCGGATCTTCACCCGGTACGGCTTGTGATCGCCGTCGGAGACGACGTAGAAGCCGAGCTCGCCGCGAGGGGACTCGACCGCTTGGTAGACCTCGCCCGGCGGGACCTCCACGCCCTGGGTCACCATCTTGAAGTGATGGATCAACGCCTCCATCGACTCCTCCATGATGTGGCGCACGTACTCGGGGTCGTTGCCGATGCCGTCGGGGCCCACGGAGAGCTTCGCCGGCCATGCCGACCTTCGGATCCTCGACCATCACCGGGCCCGGCTCCTCGAGCCGCTCCAGGCACTGACGGATGATCCTCATCGACTCGCGCATCTCCTCGAGCCGGACCTGGTACCGGGCGTAGGCGTCGGCCTCGGTGCGCACGGGCACGTCGAAGTCGTAGGTCTCGTAGCCGCAGTACGGCTCGTCCTTGCGCAGGTCGGTGGGCACGCCCGCGGATCGCAGCATGGGTCCGGTGACGCCCAGCGCCAGCGCGTCTTCGGCCTTCAGCACCCCGACGCCGACGTTGCGCTCCAGCCAGATCGGGTTGTCGTTGAGGAGCGTCTCGTACTCGTCGATGCGCTTGGGCATCTCTCGAGGAAGCTCGCGCGATCTTCTGCACGCCCTGCTCGTGGAGATCCATGATCACGCCGCCGATGCGGATGTACGCGTGGTTCATGCGCAGGCCCGTGACCTCCTCGAAGATGTCCATCAGCACCTCGCGCTCGCGGAAGCCGAAGAGCATCACGCTCACCGCGCCGAGCTCCATGCCGCTGGTCGCGAGCCACACGAGGTGCGAGCTGATCCGGTTGAGCTCGTTCATCAGGACCCGGATCACCTGGGCGCGAGCCGGCGCCTCGATGCCGAGCAGGCGCTCGACCGCCAGGCAGTAGCCCGAGCTCGTTGAAGAACGGCGAAGGTAGTCGGCGCGGGTCACGAAGGTGACGCCCTGCATCCACGTGCGGTACTCGGTGTTCTTCTCGATCCCGGTGTGGAGGTAGCCGATGATCGGCTTGCAGCTGACGACCGTCTCGCCGTCGAGCTCCAGCAGCAGCCGCAGCACCCCGTGCGTCGACGGGTGCTGGGGCCCCATGTTGATGATCATCGTCTCCTGCCGCAGCTCGCCGGTGGCTCCCGCAATCGTCGCTGGGCTCGCGGTCTCATCTCGTCTGAGCGTCGCGAGCGTCGGGTTGCACCGCGTTCCTCGGCGTGTCCGGCATCGTCGGGCTCACGTCGTCGTGCGTGTGTCGACGGGCGGGATGAAGGCGCCACGGAAGCGCGTGTTCACGCCCCCGAGCTCCTCGGTCTTGCGCAGCGGATAGCCCTCCCATCGTCGGGCAGCAGGATCCGAGTCAGGTCGGGATGGCCGTCGAACACGATCCCGTAGAAGTCGAAGCTCTCGCGCTCGTGCCAGTCGGCTGTCGGGAACGACGGACGTCACGCGTGGGCAGGCGTGCGTCGTCCTCCGGCAGGCCGACCTTGACGCGCAGGCGATGGTTCGCGGTCGATCGGACCGGAGCTCGTAGGCCACCCAGAAGCGCGGATCCTTGCCCGGCCAGTCGGTCGCGGTGAGGCTGGACAGGAAGTCGAACGACAGCTCGGGCTCCTCGCGGAGCCAGGTCAAGGGTCCGAGCAGGTCGTCGCGATCGACGATCACGGTGACCTCGCCGCGCGCCACGATCGTGTCGGGAGCGTCGCGAGCGCGCCGCGAGCTCGGCGATCCGTCCGGATTCACTTGAACGGCTCCGTGGTCCGCACCTTCTCCTGCAGCTTCAGGATGCCGTGCATCAGCATCTCGGGCTTCGGAGGGCAGCCGGGGACGTAGATGTCGACGGGCACGATCGTGTCCACGCCCTGGACGATCGCGTAGTTGGTGAACATGCCGCCGGCGCTGGCGCACACGCCCATCGAGATGACCCACCGGGGCTCGGGCATCTGGTCGTAGATGCGGCGCAGCACCGGCGCCATCTTCTGCGAGACGCGCCCGGCCACGATCATCAGGTCGGCCTGGCGGGGCGAGGCGCGGAACAGCTCCATCCCCCACCGCGACAGGTCGTACTTGCCGGCGCCGGCGGACATCATCTCGATCGCGCAGCACGCGAGGCCGAACGTGGCCGGCCACATCGACTGCTTGCGCGCCCAGCCGACCGCCCTGTCCAGGCTAGTCAGCAGGACGCCGCGATCGACCTCCTCCTCGATCTCCTCGGGCGTCTTGCCGAGTTGGACGCCCTCCAGCCGCTCAACGGGCACCGGCGGCCTCCGCGGCTCGGGTTCCGCCGCCTCCGCGTCGACCACGTCGGCGTGCGCGACGTCCTGCAGCGGCGTCACGGTCTTCCGACCAGTCCAGGCCCCCTTTGCGCCAGACGTAGACGTAGGCCACGAACACCAGCCCGATGAACACGGCCATCTCGATCAGCCCGAACAGCCCCAGCTCACGGAACGAGACCGCCCAGGGGAACAGGAAGATCGTCTCGATGTCGAAGATGATGAACAGCATCGCGACGACGTAGAACTTCACGCTGAACTTCTCGCCGCGGGGCAGGCGGACGGGTCGTTGCCGCACTCGTACGCGGACAGCTTCACGGGGTTCGGCCGGTTGGGCCGGAACCAGCGCGAGCGATCATCGACACGACCCCGAATACCACCGCGAGCAGCGCCATCACGACGATCGGGAGGTAGTCGATCAGCACGGCGAGCATCCTAGCGTCATGACGCCCGCGCGATCCGCTCCATGACGGCGAACAGGCGATCCTGCGCGTCGCCGTCCTTGCCGTCGGTCAGGTTGCCCATCAACCGCATCGCGAAGCCCATCACACGGGGGTTGGGCAGCAGGTAGCGCGTCGCCCGGCCCATGATCGCCGGGTTGACCGATGAGCTTCGCGAACCCACGGCCGATCCGGAAGTAGTCGCCGTAGCGCTCCCGGAGCACCTTCGGATACCTCATCGCGATGCCCGGGCGGTCCTTCACCAGCGCCTCGTTGACCAGCTCCGCGGCGATCTCGCCGGTCTCGATCGCATACGCGATCCCCTCGCCGTTGAACGGGTTCACCGCCCCCGCGGCGTCACCGATCAGCATCATGCCCGGCACCGCCTGCGGCACGCGGTTGAGGCTCATCGGCAACGGGCCGGACAGCACGCGTCCCTCCGCTGAGTCCTCGTCGATGCGCCACTCTGCGGGCAACATCGTCGCGAAGGCGTCGAACAGCCGTTGCGCCGAGACCTGCTTGAAGTCCTTGAACGTGTTGAGCAACCCGGCGCCGAGGTTGATCTGTCCGCCCGCGACCGGGAACAGCCAGCCATAGCCCGGCAGCAGCAGGTCGCCCTCCCACAGATCGAGCCAGGACTCGAACCACGGTCCCGGGTGGTAGGAGGTCCGGTAGTACCGGCGAGCAGCGATCCCCAGCGGACGGGTGTCGTCGCGGATGACGCCGGCGGGCTTGGCGAACCTGCTCGCCGCGCCGTCGGCCGCCACCACGAACCGCGCGCGGATCTCGGTGTGCTCGGCATCCTTGTCCTCGGCGGGACGGACCTTGGCGCCCACCACCCAGTCACCATCGAGCATCGGCGCGACGGCCTCGGTGCGCTCCATAAGGCGAGCCCCGGCCTTCTGCGCGCGCTCGATCAGCAGGGTGTCGAACTCCGCGCGCGGCATGACCAGGCCGTACCCGGGCCAGTTGGACAGCTCGGGCCAAGGAAGCTCGATCGTCGTGCTTCGGGCATACACACGCAGGCCGATCACGCGCTCGAACCCCGGCATGGTCGGTGTCGATCCCCATCCGTAGGATCGCCGCGACGCTCCGGGGGGTGAGCCCGTCTCCACAGACCTTCTCGCGGGGGAACGAGGAGCGATCGACCACGGTGACGTCGATGCCGTGCCGGGCCAGGTGGTAGGCGGCGGCCGCCCCGCCGGGGCCCCCCCCGACGACGAGGACGTCGGTGTCGATGCGCTCTGGGCTCACGCGACCTCCCCCTCGGACGTGGTGCCGATCGCTTCGCGCGCGAAGCTTGTGAAAACTTTCACAAACAGAGACTACCGTACCTTGGGCAACCGGCACGAGGCTACGCCCGCGTACGAAGCGTCCGCAAGACCGCAGGTGGAAGGGGTCAGCGGTGGTCCCAGGCGTCCACACGCGAGGGAGCGACCCGGAGGAACCCCAGGGCCGGCACGTCCCGGGTCATCCGATCGAACGACTCCCCTCCCAGCAGTCCTCGGTACTTCTCATGCCAGCCGGACATGGGTGCGCGGAGGTCGGGATGCTCGGCCGGGTACCCCTCGGCGACCCCCTCGATGTGAACGCCGGACAGCTCTGCCCACTCGCGACCCCTGTCGATCACGATCGAGACTCGCGGATCTCTCGACGCGTGCTCCCATGTGGTGTCGCCGACGCGGGTCGAGACCCAGAGCTCCTCTTCTTGCCAGACGAACCATCGGGTGGACACGTGCGGTCCGCCGTCGGGGCGCACCGTCGCGATCCGGCAGGCCGTCACGTCACGGAACGCGCGCCGGAGCAGGTCGAGGTCGTCGCTCACGACCCCACCTTCCGGGCGAGTGCCCCCAGGACCGATCTCGTGTCGGCCGGGATCGCCGGATCGTCGAGCGCATCGATCGCCTCGGCCACCAGCGCGTCGACGCGCTCGCGCGTCACCCCCGGAGCGGCGTCGCGGTCACGCAGATCGTCGCGGTGCTGGAACGCCTCGCCCAGCGGACCGCCGAACCTGCGAAACGCGAGCTCCAGGGCCTCGGATCCTCCGCCCAGCGCCGCACCGACGATCAGCGGCCCCTCAACCGTGTAGGCGCCACCCTTCAGCCGCGCCACCGACGCAGCGTGCTCAGGGTCGACTCCCAGCCCGGCGACGTCCAGCAGCTGTCCCGCGGCCATCTCGGTCCGCATCGCGTGGTAGGGGCCTAGCGCTCGGACCAACGCATCGGGTTCGAACCCCGAGGTCAACAGCATCCGATCGGCGAGCACCGCGGCCAGATCGCCGGCGAGCATCGCCGCCGAACGGCCGAATACCGCCGGATCGACCGGGAACCGACGGGCCGTCGCCTCGGCGGCCAGGTGTGGCGCGGAGCTGACCACGCCCCGCCGCTCGCTCTCCTCGTCCATCAGGTCGTCGTGCACGAGCGCCATCGTGTGCAAGAGCTCGAGCGCGGCGGCGGCCCGGACGACGGGCCCACCGTCTCGGCCCCCGGCGGCGCGGAACCCGCAGTAGCAGAACATCGGTCGAAGCCGCTTCCCTCCCGCGCGCACGAGCCGTGCGATCTCCTCGACCAGGAGTGAGGCATGTCGGTCCATCAGTCGTGCTCTCGGAGGCGACCTCATCGAGGAACCCGTAGAGGACCGCGTCCACCTTCGATCGGACAGTCGTGAGCGCCTCAGGTGCCGACACGTCCATCATGCCTGCAGTATCTCGCAGGCCACTATCATGGCGAGCGCCCCGTGAGGACTCCCATGACCCGATTCCAGAAGCTCGCCGTCGCGACCACTTCGACGACGCTGGTGCTCATCGTGTGGGGCGGGATCGTGCGGGCAACCGGGTCCGGCGACGGATGCCCGGACTGGCCCACGTGCTTCGGAAGCTGGATTCCCCGATGGGAGTACCACACCCTCATCGAGTACGTGCACCGGCTCTTGGGTGTGACCTCCGGGCTCCTGGCGGTGGCGCTCGCCGCGACGGGGCTCGTCGAGTTCGTGCGAGCGCAGAGGGGCCGGCCGGGCGTCACACCTCGTTCGGCCGTGTGGCTCGCCGTGGCGCTGGTGCCGCTGTTCGCCGTGCAGGGGGCGCTGGGCGGGGCGGTCGTCAACAGGGATCTGGACCCCGAAGTGGGTGACCCTGCACTTCGGGCTCGCCATGGTCGTGCTCGGCGTGCTCGTGGCGGCGACGACCCTCTCGTTCGAGGGCGACCGGCGCGGCGGCGACCGGAGCTATGCGATGTGCGGCGGCCATGACCGCGGTCGCGGCATTCGCCCTGCTGCTGGTCGGCACCTACGTTCGGGCCGAGGGCGCCGGCTTGGCGTTCCGGGACTGGCCGCTGATGGGCGGGCGCATCGTGCCCTCGTTCGGCCCCCGCGGCGCGGCGGAGATGTTCGCGCACCGGATCCTTGCGATCGCGGTGGCCTCGCTCGTGCTGTGGCTCGCCGTGCGTGCTCGCACGATGCAGGTGCGCAGCCGGAAGCTCGTGCGGCTCTCGACGCTCGCAGGAGCGCTCTTCGTCGGGCAGATCGTGGTCGGGGCGTTCAACGTCGTCACCGAGCTGTCGACGGTGCCTCGTGCACTGCACGTCGGGATGTCGGCAGCCATCTGGGCGACCGTGGTGACGCTGGCCATCGTGGCCCGGCGTGAGCCCGATCTCGCAGTCGAGGGCCCGATTACCGGGGAGGGTCACGCGACCGACGAGGCGCCGTCCGAGGACCGCCCGGCCCTCCGCGACACGATCACGGCCTACGTGCGCCTCACGAAACCTCGGATCATCGTGCTGCTGCTGATCACGACCGTCCCGGCGATGGTCCTGGCCGATCGTGGCATCCCCTCGCTCTGGTTGATCGCCGCCACGCTGATCGGCGGCACGATCGCCGCGGGCTCGGCCAACAGCATCAACATGTACCTGGACCGCGACATCGACCAGGTGATGCGCCGGACCCGGGAGCGCCCGCTTCCCGCGCACCAGGTCAGCCCCGAACACGCCCTCACGTTCGGCTTCTGGTTGGGAGCCGGGTCGTTCCTGTTCCTGACGATGACCGTGAACGTGCTGGCCGCCGCGCTCTCGCTGTCGGCGATCGCCTTCTACGTGTTCGTCTACACGATGTGGCTGAAGCGCTCCACGGTGCAGAACATCGTGATCGGCGGCGCGGCCGGCGCCGTTCCCGCGCTGGTCGGCTGGGCTGCGGTCACCGGCTCGGTGGGGCTTCCCGCGTGGATCCTGTTCGCCATCGTGTTCGTATGGACCCCGCCGCACTTCTGGGCGCTGTCGATGAGGTTCAGCGGCGACTATGCGGCCGCCGGCGTTCCGATGATGCCGGTGGTGCGGGGCGAGGACGAGACGCGCAAGCAGATCTTCCTGTACTCGCTCGTCCTGTTCGGCACGACCCTGCTCCTGTGGCCGATCGCGGACATGGGTCCGATCTACCTGGTCGCCGCCGTGGTCCTGGGCGGGATCTTCGTGTATCGGGCGCTCGTGCTCTGGCGCCGGCCCGAACCCGACGCGTCTTGGAGGGTCTTCACGTATTCGATCGTGTACCTCGCAGCGCTGTTCGGAGCTGTCGCGCTCGATGCCATCGTGATCCCGCTCCGCGGATAGCTCACGAAGCGACCGATCCCATCGCCAGCACGTCGTCGATCAGGCCCGACAGCTCGTCTTCATCGGTCTCCCCGTAGATCGCATAACGGATCGTCCCGTTCGCATCGACCACGTAGGTGTCCGGCAGGAACGGGAAGTCGAGCAACGCGGCCGTGCGGCCGTCGGGGTCGTACAGGCTCGGGTAGGCCACGCCGAAATCCTCGATCCACCGCATCGCGGCTTCGCGATCGTCCCGGTAGTTGATGCCCAGGAACCCGACGCCTCTGTCCTGGTACCGACGGTGCACCGCTTGCAGCGCCGGCTGCTCCCTCAGGCATGGCGCGCACCAATCGGCCCACACGTTGATAACGGTCGCCGGTCCGGTCAGCGTGTCGCGGGGCAGCGGCTCGCCCGTGACCGTCTCGATCGCGGTGAGATCGGGAAGGGCCTGCTCCATCACCACGACCCCGCCCTCAACGCGAGGGTCGGGGCCCTTCGGCCGGAACACGAACGCCGCTAACAGGCCGACGGCGGCGACAGCGATCACGATCAGGACGGTCCTGCGCACAAGGCTCACGCTACCGCCGGGCCCGAACGGCGTCAGGACACACGAGTGATACGGAACTCTCAGGAGACGGTCGCCGTGCCGGCCATGTCCGGATGCACGTCGCAGCGGAACTCGTACTCCCCGGCGGGCATGCCGGGAACCTCGTAGTCCACCGCCGCGGGACCCTCCACGAGCTCTCCCACGAACAGGCCGGTGTCGCCGTCATAGATCGCCACGTTGTGCGGGCCCGTCGTCGATGCATCGTCTTGGTTGTCGAACGCCAACGTGCTCGGCGTATCGGCCGGGAAGGCCAGCTCGGAGGTCGAGAACTGGAGCCCCTGGGCCGCGATCGCCAACCCGCCGCCTCCGCCTCCGCCGCCGCCCTCGCCGCCTTCGCCCCCGCCGGCACCGGGCGCAGCAGCGATCTCTCCGGTCATCGTCGTCGGGTGGACCTCGCAGTGGAAGAAGTAGCCACCCTCGGGAAGTG
This sequence comes from uncultured Actinomycetes bacterium, assembly GCA_963758715.1. GTDB lineage: Bacteria > Actinomycetota > UBA4738 > UBA4738 > HRBIN12 > JAOUEA01. The sequence goes on along the minus strand of CAVWWK010000001.1, from coordinate 197,436 downwards.
GCTCGATGCTGTAGGTGATCGAGTCGGGTCCGCTGATCAGCGTCCCCGTGAACAGGGTCGGCGCCTCGGCATCCTCCCCGTCGAAGACCACGACGTTGTGCTGGACACCCGTCTCCTGGTTGTCGAACTCCATCGCGATCGGCACGTCGGCCGCGACGTCGAGCTTCTTCGGATCGAACCCGTCGGTCGTGGCCCCCACCGGCGCCGCGAGGGTCACTGTCTGTGCCTCGCCTTCTTCGCCGTGCTCATCGAGAGGCGCCGCGATGACCGCGAGCCCGCCCGCCAGCATGGCGACACCGGCGACGGCGCCCACGGCCGAGAACAGGGCGGCCCCGCCGGCCTGGGTACGGGCGGCGACCAGGGCCGCGATGACGACGATGGCGGTGGCGGCGATCACCGCCACGATGGTCGCGGCCGTGTGGGAGATATTCAGCAGGATGCGTGAGAACCCGAACAGCACCAGCGCGATCACGAGCAGGATCCCCACCGGCAACCCGATGGGCAGCAGGAGGCTCTGCCGGTTCCGAGACTCGCTCATCGACTCAACTCCGCACCGATCTGTCGTTTGACGTCCTGATAGCTGGACGGGTCGAGCCCGTCTCGCTGCTCTTGGTTGTACCAGCGGAAGAAGACCACGGCGATGACGGCCCAGAGCAACAGGCCGCCGATCAGCTTCATGATCAAGCCCGCGATCAACTGATCGGTGAGCGCGTCGATGCCCCAGATCCGGGGGAAGGTCGCGTAGACCTCGTACAGCGGCGTGGACCCGAAGGTCAGGAACGAGGCGGGGATCGTGGGCGCCAGCGACTGGAGGAACAGGTAGAGCATCTGTCCCGGCGGCGACAGCGACGGCATCTCCGGCAGCGGCGACATCACGGGCCACCACATCACCAGCGCCGAGGTCACGATCAACACGTGCAGAGCGAAGTGGATCGGCTCCGATGCGACCGAGGCCTCGACCACCTCGGGCCAATGCGTGAAGAGCAGCACCCCGTTGAAGAAGATCAACGCGACGAGCGGCCGCGTCATGAAGCGGAACACCCGGCGCACCGGCCTTGGAGAGAGCAGGGATCGGAGCAGCCACGCGGGCATGCCAGCGATGAGGATGGGCGCGGCCACCAGGGTGAAGAGCAGGTGCTGGGTCATGTGCATGAGGTAGAGGTAGCCCTCGGCAAGGTCGTGGACAGGCCAGTCGGCGCCAACCCACAGCACGCCGATCCCGAGCACGAACAGCCGCTTCGTGCGCGCCGGGGTCTCCTCTCCGGTCGCGGACTCGTGGCGGCGGCACGCGACCACGTAGGCAGCGACGATCGTGCCGAACAACAGCCAGACGTCGGGGTGCACGTGCCAGGCGGGGAGCGTCACGGTCGTTCGCCTACCTCAGGAAGACCCGGAACGTGATCAGCACGATCAGATACAGCGTGGCCGCAAGGGCCAGACCCATCACGAAGAACCTCGCGTACCGGCGATCGTCGAACCGCAAGTGCATGAACCACAGCACCACCAAGGCGAACTTCACGAAGGCCAGGATGTAGAGGCTCGGGATCAGCACCGCGGGGTTGACGTCGGCGTAGGAAGCGCCGATCTCCATCGCCGTCAGGACCGCCAGGATCACGCCGATGCGGATGTATTCCTTGGCGCTGGGGTGTTCCTTGTGGGGCGCGCGGGCCTCCCGAGGGTCGGGCAGATCTTCCTGCCCGAGCTCCTGCTGGAACCCGCTCTCGATGTCGGCCACGGCCCGCCTCCTACTCCGCCGGGAACGGCCCGGTCGGGATCAGGTAGACGACGGTGAAGATGATGATCCAGACGATGTCGACGAAGTGCCAGTACAGACCCACCATCTCCACCGGGAACGCCGCATCGTCCGGGAGACGGTTCGCGCTCGACAGCCCGACGAGCGACAGCAGCATCAGGATGCCGACCGTGACGTGCACACCGTGGAACCCGGTCAGCACGTAGAAGGTCGTGCCGAACAGGTTGGTCGTCAGCGCGAGGCCCTCGTTGTAGAAGGTCGTGAACTCATAGACCTGGCCGCCCACGAACGACAGGCCCAGCATGGCCGTCGCCAGCAGCCACAGTCGCATGCGGCCGGTGTCGCGCTTCTGCGCCGCGGCCAGCGCAAGGACCATGGTCAGCGACGACGCCAGCAACACGAAGGAGGACACCGACGTGAACGGGATGTCGAACACGTCGGCCGGGTAGGGCCCCACCGTGCTGGCGCCCCGGTACAACACGTAGGTGCTGATCAGCGCGCCGAACAACAGGCACTCGGACGCCAGGAACAGCCACATCGCAAGCTTCGTGTTGGGCAGGCCTGTGGTCGTCTCGTGCTCTACACCACCGCCGTGGCCACCGGTGCCGGACTTCTCGATCGCGAGCGACACGCCTACTCCTCCGCCACCGACGGCTCCATGGCCCAACCGGAGAACCCGACGAGGCCGACGATCGCGCCGGCGCCCACCAGCCACCAGGAGTACAGCGCTCCGTAGCCGAGCAGGGGCAGCCCGAACGAGGCCACCAGCGGCCAGTACGAAGGGCTCGGCAGATGGATGCCGTGGGCTCCTCCCTGCTCATGACCCTCGTCGTGGCCGGGAGCACCACCCGCCTGCGCCGGCACGAGCGTGCCCGACTTCTCGTCCTCCACGTACTTGCGGTGCCAGAACTCGTCCAGGGAGTGGACCTGCGGGATCTCCTCGAAGTTGTGGACCGGAGGCGGGCACGACGTCATCCACTCGATCGTTCGCCCGTCCCAGGGGTCCTCGGTCTCGAGCTCCCGCTTGCGCAGATGCGTGCGGACCACGTTCACGATGAACACCAGCACCGACAGCGCGATCAGCAGCGATCCGAAGGTGGCCACCTGGTTCCAGAGGGTGAGTCCGAGGGACTCCGGATAGGTGTACTGCCGCCGGATCATGCCGGCGAGCCCCAGGATGTGCATCGGCCCGAACGTGAGGTTGAACCCGATCAACAGGATCCAGAACGCCACCTTGCCGATCGCCTCGGAGAGTTGGCGCCCGAACACCTTCGGCCACCAGTAGTGGAAGGCCGCGAAGAATGCGAACACGCTGCCACCGAAGATCACGTAGTGGAAGTGCGCCACGACGTAGTAGGTGTCGGTCTGCTGGTAGTCGGAAGGCACGATCGCGTGCGTGACTCCGGACAGCCCGCCGATCACGAACATCGTCACGGCACCGATCGCGTACAGCATCGGTGCGGTGAACCGGATGTCCCCCCCGTACAGCGTCGCCATCCAATTGAAGATCTTCACCCCGGTGGGGATGGCGATGATCGCGGTGGAAACGCCGAACGCGGTATTGGCGACCGGACCCAGGCCCGCCGCGAACATGTGGTGCGCCCACACACCGAACCCGATGAACCCGATCGCGATCCCCGAGAACACCATGAACTGATAGCCGAACAAGGGCTTGCGGCTGAACACCGGGATGACCTCGCTGATGATGCCGAAGGCCGGCAGGATCAGGATGTAGACCTCGGGGTGGCCGAAGAGCCAGAACAGGTGCTGCCACAGGATCGGCTGGCCACCGGCCGTCGGATCGAAGAAGTGCGTCCCCCACCTCCGGTCGAAGAGCATCTCGAAGAGCGCCACCGTGATGATCGGCAACGAGAAGGCCAGCAGCATCTGGGTGACCAGGCCCATCCAGACGAACAGCGGTGTGCGGAACAGGGTCATGCCCGGCGCCCGCATGTTGATGATCGTGACCGCAAGGTTGACCGCGCCCGCCGTCGACGCGATGCCCGTGATGAGCAGGCCGATGGCGTAGAACGACATGCCGATGGTGGGATCGGTCGTCGAGTTCGGCGCGTACCCGAACCACCCGCCGTTGGGCGCGCCCCCGAAGATCGGGCTCGAGTACAGGAACAGCCCTCCGAGCAGGAACGCCCAGAAGCTGAAGGCGTTCAGGCGCGGGAACGCCACGTCGCGCGCCCCGATCATCAGCGGCAGCATGTAGTTGAAGAACGCAGACGACATCGGCATCACGAACAGGAAGATCATGGTGATGCCGTGCATCGTGAAGATCTGGTTGTACTGGGCGGCGTCCAGGATCGTGCCGTTCGGCTCGGCCAGCTGGGCGCGGATCAGCAGCGCCTCCAGGCCGCCGATCAGGAAGAAGACGAACGCCGCGACGCCGTACATGATCCCGATCTTCTTGTGGTCCACCGTGGTGAACCAGCTCCAGAAGCCGGAGATGGCCGCGGGCCTCGGCAACCCCCTGCTCTCGGTCGCGGCAACGGTCACGCTCGCCATGGTCGCTCGCTCGCTCTCATCACGTCAGGCTGTAGAGGTAGGCGACGAGGGCGTCGATCTCGTCTTCGGTGAGCTCGATAGTTCGGCATCTTGGCCCCCATCTTCGCGGCGCCGGGATCTCGCAGCCAGGCCTCGAGGGCCTCCACATCGGATGTTTCCCAATCGCAGCCGGCGAAACACGAGTGGGTCGGGTCGTTGAAGTTGGTCAGGTCCGGGGCGGCGGCCGCGCCTTCGCCGCCGATGGTATGGCACGCCGTGCACGAGCCGCGCCCGCCGGACAGCGGGTTCATGAACAGCTCCTCGCCCTCGGCGGCGAGCGCATCCCTCGACGGGTCGGGCGCTTCCTTCTGGCCCTCGACCCACGCTGCCCAGTCGGTGGGATCCAGCGCCACGACGCGGAGCTTCATCAGGCCGTGCTGCAGGCCGCAGAACTCGGCGCACTGGCCCGTGTAGGTGCCGGCCTCGTCCACCTGGAACGTGATGTGGTTCGTCTTGCCGGGCATCACGTCCTGCTTGCCGAAGAGCCGCGGCACCCAGAACGAATGGATCACCTCGAAGTCGGGATCGTCGTTCGCATCGCGAGCCCCGCCGCCGTGGGCCTCCAGCGACAGGTAGACCTCCCGCCCCGTGGGCACGACCATGACGTCGGCGATCTCGATCGGCGGGTTGTCGCCGTAGTCGACGGCCATGTCCTCGTCGGGATACTCGAACCCCCACCACCACTGGTAGCCCTTCACCGTGATGCTGAGGGCCCCGGGGCCGCGGTTCCCGGGCCAGGTCCCAGAGCATGGCCACCGCCGGAACCATGACCACAGCCAGCACCACGGCCGGCGCGATCGTCCATCCGACCTCGAGCCTCGTGTTGCCGTGCGTCTGCCGCGGCATCCGATCGCGACCCTTGCGGTGCCGGTACCGGAACAGGATGAGGACGATCCCGCCCTCCACGATCACGAAGACGCCGACCGCGATCCAGAACACCAACGCGAACAGGTTCTTCTGCTCGATCGCGGGCTCGCCCGCGGGGTCCAACGTGCTCTGGGTCGCATCGGGCGTGCACGCCGCCAGGAGCAGCGCCAGGGCCGTCAGCCCGAAGCACCAGAGCACCTTCCTCCGCACGTTCCCTCTCTCTCGCGGGTCCGCCTCGGCGCCTGCGGGGGCCAGAGACGCGCGCAGACTACCATCGGGCACCGGACGTCTTTGAACCCGGCCGAACCTACTTCGCATACGAGTGCAGCCCCACGATCCACAGGTTCACGACGTAGTACGTGATCAGGAGCGACACGAACCCGACCATCGCGATAACGGCGGCGCGGCGCCCTTTCCACCCCGACGTCGCGCGGGCGTGCAGGTACCCCGCGAAGATCGTCCACGTGATGAACGACCACGTCTCCTTGGGATCCCACCCCCAGTACCGGCCCCAGGCTTCCTGCGCCCAGATGGCGCCGGCGATCACCGCGAAGGTCCAGATGGGGAACGCGAACGCGATGATCCGGTAGGCCACGCGGTCCAGCGTCTGGCCGCCGACGGCAGCCGGCTCGCGCGCGGAGCGTGTCGGGCCCCGCCACCTCGTCCACGCTCGGGTCGAGAGTCCTCGGGCGCGTCGCAGGTCGACCGACCCCCCCATGATCGGCGGGGGCGACTGTCCGCGCAGCGCCTGCACCTGCGCGGCGCTCCCGCCAGTCCTGCACCAGGTACAGGATCGTGCACGATGCCGCCCAGCGCGAACAGCGACGAGCCCCAGATCGCGGCCTGCACGTGGATCTTGATCCAGTACGAGTTGAGGGCGGGAACGAGCGGGCCGGGCCCCACGTAGAGGAACGACACCGCGATCGCCATGGTCAACACGCGAACATCAGCGCGAACCCGCCGAGCGTCCGGATCTTGTACACGCCCTCGACCACGACGCAGGTAGCCGAGCGACGACGAGCATCGCCAGGAACACCGAGTACTCGTACATGTTGCCCCAGGGCACGCGGTCGGCGGCGAACCCGCGCGCCACGACGCGAGACGACGTTCGCGACCAGGCCGCACGAACGCGACCGTCCGCGAGATCTTCCACAGGAGCTCGCGGCGGAACGCCAGATACGCGAAGTAGCCGACCATCGCCGCGAGGTAGGCGAACAGCGCCACGTTGAACGCGTCGCTGGACAGATCCGCGCCCACTGCAGGTCGGTCATCGAACCTCACCCGCTCCTTCTCTCGACGCGACGCCGCGCCCCCGCCCGCCCCGCCGCCATCGCATCGACGAGCCGTTCGAACTCCTCCTCGAACTGCGGTTTGCGCTGCAGGGCGAACCCGCCGACCTTCAGCACCGAGCCGTCGCCGTCCGGCTCGACCCGCACCCAGACCTTGCGGCGCGACGTGTAGAGAGCGGGGAGCAGCCCCACGCAGGATGAGGATAGCCGCGAGCAGCACGATGGGCACCCCCGCGTCCCTGCTCACCTGGAGCACCGATACTGACGGAGCTCGGGAACGCAGATCGTGAGACCCGTCGGCGTCGTGCCGACCCCGAGCGCCACGCCGGTCCGCAGGTCGACGGTCTCCTCCGCGCCGACGATCCCGTTCGCCGTGCGCTCGCATGAAGCTGGTGTCCAGCGGTCGTCGCGAGGCTCGGTGAGCTCGCCCCGCCACACGGTGTAGCAGCATGACCGGGTTGTTTCGCCGCGACATCGGCGTCGGGCTCGCCGGTCGTCTGCAGTTGCAGCGACGCGCGGCTGTCCGGCCACAGCTCGAGCTCGACCGCGACGTCCTCGCCCGCGGCCGCCCAGCGTCGGGAGCTTCGACGATGCCGCGCCACGGCATCGCGAGCTGCGGCCACGCCCTCCGGCGCCGGTCCTGGACCATCACGATGGGCTCGGAGCCCGATCACCTCGCCGTCCTCGTCGGCGATCGTCGACGACCGGCGCCCACCCGAACCCGATACTGGTAGATGTCGATGCCCGTCGATCGCGGCCGGGTGGTTCACGCGGATGTCCGGGCCCGCGAGCAGCGTTGCCCTCGCGGGTCCAGCAGGTCCACGCGCGAGACGAAGTCCATGGCCTGGCCGTTCCGCCGGAACGCGTCCTCGAAGCCGCGCAGCCGCAGGCCGATCCCGCTGAAGTCGCCGTCGAAGAACCGCCCGTCCGCAGCTGCCCGTCGTAGTTGGCGGCGGCATCGATCCAGGTCTCGCCCTCGACCACACCACGCGCCCGGTGAACCCCGTCCCCTTGCCGTATCACGCCGACCAGCGATCAGGATGAACGCCCAGTGGAAGATCAGGCTTCCGACCTCGCGGAGCGCTCCCTTCTCGGCCGCGATCGCCGGACGTCGCGTCGCGGGCCACGCGGAACAGCCGCCGGCGGAGCACGCGGCGCGACCCCTCGAGCACGCGCGTCCGGGAGCGGCCGGCACGGCGACGCTCCGCGTACGCGGCGGAACGCGTCGATCTCGCGCGCCTGCACGGGCGCTGCGCGGAGCGCGCGCATCGCAGCGCGCGGGTCCGGGGGAACAGACAGGCCACGAGCGAGACGAACAAGCAGCGCCGTGATCAGCACGAACCACCACGAGCCGAACACGTCGAACAGGCCCGCCCGGTCCAGTAGAACTCGCCCCACAGCCCATGGTCCGCCAGGTACCGCTCGACCCGCTCGGGCGAGTTCGGCCACTGCGGGACGAGCGACCCGACCACCGACGCGAGCGCCAGCAGCAGCAGCAGGATCAGCGCCGTGCGCATCGAGCGCAGCGTTCGCCAGACGAGGGCGACGCGACTGCCGGAGCGTGAGGCCGCGAGGTGGACATGGGGGCCGGACGATCCTACGTCGGCGATCGAACGCCGAGACGGGCCAGCTCTGAAGCCGGTTGGCCGTACGGCTGAGCGGCGCCACGAGCCGGGTGAACTGCCCGGTGAACAGCAGCACGCCGACCACGACGATCAGCGCCCCCGACACCGACGGCGATCGCCGTGTAGTGGCGCTTGACCCAGCCGAAGGCGCCCATGAACCACTGCACCCCCAGCCCCACGAGCAGGAACGGCACGCCGAGCCCGAGCGAGTACGCCAGCAGGAGCACGACGCCGCGCCGGTGCTGCCGCGCGACGCGATCGCCAGGATCGAGCCGCAGCACCGGGCCCGATGCACGGCGTCCACCCCGCGGCGAACGCCATGCCCGAGCGGCAGCGCGCCCGACGGTGCCCGGGTCGGACCTTGTGCAGGAACGGCCGGCGCTCGGCGTACAGGACGAGCGAGCCGCGCCGGAACGCGTACCCGATCATCAACAGCCCGAACGCGATCACCACCGCGCCGCCGACCTTCTGGCCGCGTCGCCCTTGGAACACCTGGACGAATCGTGGTCGGCGAACGCACCCGAGCAGCGTGAACACCAGCGTGAACCCGCCGATGAACAGCAGGATCGGAACGATCGGCCGCTGATGGTGCTCGCCGTGCTTCGACGACTCCCTCACCCGAGACGAACGAGACGTAGCCGGGCAGCAGCGGGCAGACACACGGGCTCAGGCACGAGAGCAGGCCCGCCGCGAACGCGAGCGCCGGCGCCCACCACGACGCCAGCCCCGTCTAACGATGTCGGCGATCATCGTCCCCTCACGGTATCCGACCTGCCTGGGTTGCGAACCGCCGCGTTCCGACTGCATAGTGGGTTCGAGTGCTTGTGAACGGTTTCACGAGCCTCGGCGGTTCGTCCGAGCGCGACGCGCACATGTCTATAATCGCCCCGCCCACGGAGAGACGACAGCGGATGAGCCAGGCTGACACTGCGACACCGACCAAGTCCACAGCCTCCCGCAAAGAGCGCATCGAGGCGTTCCTCCGGTCGTTCGAGTGGACCTGGACGAGCGCGGTCGTCTTCTCGCTGGGCCTCGCCTTCTTCCTGCTGATCACGACCTCGGTGATCCCGTCGTTCTGGCTGTACTTCGCCGATGCGAAGCTCAAGTGGAACAACACGGCGCCCCAGAAGATCCTGTTCTGGACGATCGACGGCTTCTGGCTCATGGAGCTGCGCGACGCGGTCGCGATGGGCCTGTCCACGGTGCCGATCATCATCGTGATCGTGGGCGCCGCGGTCATGCAGAACTGGCGCAAGAAGCTCCGCGGCTCCAGCGGGGACACCCGTCCGACCGGCGGGTACCGGTAGGAGCGACCATGCCCTTCACCAAGACCGAGGTCGACATCCACGAGGACTACGCCGTGGAGGCCGTCGACCCGGCATGGCTGTCCCAGGGCGTGAAGTCCCCGAAGCACCTGATGCTCGACCCCGACAACTGCATCCTGTGCCGCGCCTGCGAAGACGTCTGTCCATGGAACTGCATCTACATGCTCTCCACGGGCATCGTGGAGGGAGCGGCCGCCGACGTCGGTCGAGGACGAGGTCGACAACGCCAACGCGATCTTCGTGGTCGACGACATCGCGTGCACCCGTTGCTCCGTCTGCGTCGACCGGTGCCCCACCGACACCCTGTACTATGCGCGACTGCCGGAGGGTTCCACGGGGGGCGACGCACGATGGCCGAGGTTCCGGAGTCCCAGGCCGAAGCCGTATGAGCCAGCGACACGCATCGAAGTTGCCGCGGTCGGTAGCGCACGAGGAGGGACGTTGAAGCTGAAGCCGCCATCGCCCAGCGACGTGGGCGATCGGATCAGGGAGACCGAGGTCTGGAAGTCGATGTTCCGGCCGGGCTCGATCTTCCGCAAGGGCTACAAGGACACCTCGCGCGATCGCGCCCTGGCGACGATGAACAACGTGCTCTACCACCTGCACCCGGTGAAGGTGAAACGCCACGGCCTGAAGCTGACCTACACGTTCTGCCTGGGCGGTCTGTCGTTCTTCCTGTTCATCCTGCTCACGATCACCGGCATCTTCCTGATGTTCTTCTACCGGCCCATGGCCGACATCGGCGGCGCGCAGGCGTACACCGACATGCAGAACATCTCGACGTCGGTGTTCTTCGGCGACCTGGTGCGCAACCTGCACCGATGGGGCGCCCACCTGATGGTCTTCAGCGTGACGCTGCACATGGCCCGCGTGTTCTACACCGGGGCCTACAAGCCCCCGCGGGAGTTCAACTGGGTGGTGGGCGTGATCCTGCTGTTCCTGACGCTCGGCCTCTCGTTCACCGGCTACCTGCTCCCGTGGGACCAGCTCGCGATCTGGGCGGTCACGGTGGGCACCTCGCTCGGCGGCGTACTCGCCGTTCATCGCGAAGCAGGCGAACTTCCTGCTGCTCGGCGGCGTCGTGGTCGGGCCCGAGACGCTGTTGCGGTGGTACGTGCTGCACGTGCTCGCGTTGCCGTTCGTACTGGTGATCTTCCTGGCGGTCCACTTCTGGCGGATCCGCAAGGACGGCGGCATCTCGGGACCGCTGTAAAGGAGTAACGATGACCTGGGAAGACAGCCCGAAGGACCATGGAGGCCTACCAGGCGACGCTGGACGCTCAGAAGGCGTCCGGCGCCGACGGGCGCATCGCCGAGGGCCGCGCACGTTCCAAGGCGATCCGAGCCTGGCGCGCCGCCAACCCCGAGGAGGCCGCCGCCCTGGAGACCGGGCCCAAGACCGCGCCCGCCGCAGCGGCGGCGGCGGGCGGCGCTGCCGCTGCTGCCCCGGCCGCCGCGCCGCCGCCGCCGCGCCTGCAGGCGCCGCGGCGCCCCGATGGTCGCCGCCGCGGCCGTCACCACGCCCGTCCGCGAGGCGCCGCTTCCCACGGGGAACATCCCCACGCCGAAGAAGGGAGCCGACGACAAGCACCGGCTGCTGGCCCTGGTGCCTCCCGAGGGCATCCAGCGCGTCGAGCGCGAGCAGGGAGACCGCGTCAACGTCTGGCCGCACCTGCTGATCGAGGAGTTCGTCGCGATGTTCATCCTGCTCGCGACGATGACGTTCTTCTCCACGTTCGTGAACGCGCCGCTGCGCGAGCTCGCCAACGCGAACCTCACGCCGAACCCGTCGAAGGCGCCGTGGTACTTCCTGGGCTTGCAGGAGCTGCTGCGCTACTTCCACCCGATGATCGCGGGCATCACGATCCCGACCTTCATCCTGGTGGGGCTGGCGGCCGCGCCCTTCGTCGACCGCAACCCCAGCGTGAAGCCGGGCGACCGGAAGATCGCGATCACGCTCATGACCATCCTGTTCATGTTCGGCGCGGTCCTGACCATCATCGGCTCGTTCTTCCGCGGCCCCGGCTACAACTGGGTCTGGCCGTGGGCGCAGGGGGTGTTCTTCGAGCTGTGAGCGTCACCCTCGCCGCCGCCGGCACCATCGCCGTCTCGACCGGCCTCGTCGCCGCGATCCTGGTCCTGGTCGTGCTGAACATCTTCGCGATCGTGTTCGGACTCGGGTTCATCCGCGCCAACCGCGCCGCGCGCGCCCAAGCCGACGGGCAGATCGAGCTCCCCGGCAAGCCGGTCAAGGTCATGGCCCGGCGCGACTTCTTCCGCCGGTCGCTCTTGACCTCGCTGCTGGTGTTCGGAGCGCAGTTCGGCGGCGCGACGCTGGCGTTCCTGTGGCCCAACCTGAAGGGCGGGTTCGGGTCACTGATCGTGGCCGGCAACCTCGAGGACATCAAGAACGAGATCAGGGACACGGGCGCCCCGGTCTACAACGGCACCGGGCCGCTTCTACGTGGTCCCCTACGAGGGCACGCCGGTCCCCGACGCCGACTACGCCGCGCTCGGCGCCACCACCGACGGCCTCATGGCCCTCTACCAACGGTGCGTGCACTTGGGGTGCCGGGTCCCGTTCTGCCTCACGTCGAAGTGGTTCGAGTGCCCGTGTCACGGCTCCAAGTACAACGAGGCCGGCGAATACCAGCTCGGGCCGGCGCCGACGGGCATGGACCGGTTCCCCATCTCGGTGGACGGGAGCGGCAACGTGACGGTCGACACGGCCGAGCGCATCCCCGGACCGCCGCGCGGCGTCGACACGATCAACGAACCCCCGCAGGGGCCCTACTGCGTGGCCCCGGGCTAGGACGAGAGGGATGAGCGCAGGCATGGTGGCGGTGGAGATCAGCCCGGGCGTCGTCCTGCTCGTGCTGGGCGGTCTGCTCGTCGTCACCGCGAGCCTGGCCCTGTACCTGCGCAACCGCACGAAGGAGCAGGCCCCCGACATCCCGGCCGGCATGCGGCCAGGGCCCTCCGACCCCGCGCTCGAGACGCCGCTGCTGCAGAAGCTGCAGGGCTGGGGCGTCGTCCTCGTCGCGTTCTTCGTGGTCTGGATGCCGTACGTCTGGCTGACCGAGCCCTCCCAGAACCTGAAGAAGGAAGAGGACCTCAAGCTGATGGCGCTCGACCGCGGCGAGCGCTCGGTGCAGCTGTTCAGCGAGGAGAACCAGCTGGGCGTCGGATGCGTCCGGTGCCACGGCCCGGAGCTGCGGGGAGGCGTGATCCAGGCGGGGGCCGGCTACGCCTACCCTCCCGACCTGACGAACATCTGCGCCGGACCGTTCGGCGACCCCGCGCACAACGCCATCTACTCGACCGAGGACATCTATCAGGTGATCGAGGAAGGACGGGGCAACATGCCCTCGTGGAGCATCCGGTACGAGGGGGCTCTCGACGATCAACAGGTCAACGACCTCGTCGTCTTCCTGGTGAACATGAGCTCGGAGAACGTCCCGTTCGAGGACAACGTGTGCCTGAACCCCGAAGCGTCGGAGCGCGCCTTGGAGCAAGCGTCCGGCGGCAACCCGAGGGATCCGTAGATGGAACCCACCGCCGCCAGCAGCTGCCTCGGGTTCGCGATCGACTGCGACGTGCTGTGGAAGGGCGCGGGCGTCACGATCATGGGACTGATCCTGTTCGTGGGCAGCATATACCTGCTGCTCACCGCGATCCTGGGCCGCACGATGGGCTACCTGGTGCTCATGGTGGCTTTCTCCGGCTGGATGTTCCTGCAGTCCGCGCTGTGGCTTTTCGGCTTCTGGTCACAGGGCCTCGAGACGCCCACCAACCTCGGCCCGCGAGGGTCTGAGCCCGCGTGGATCGCGCTGGAGGCAGCGCCGGGCGCGACCTCGGACCAGTACGCAGCGTTCGAGGAGTATCCGGCGGGACCGTGGACACCGGCGGACGAGACGGATCCGGCCCAGGCGGCCGACGTGCAGAGCGCGGGGGGCGCCGTCACGGCGTTCCTGGCCGAACAGACGAACGAGGAGCTCGGGCTCGCCGAGACCGACCCCACCGCGGTGACCGGCACGCAGTTCGCGATCGACGACATCAGCTTCGCGACGGCCGAGGACGGCAATACCCGGCTGGCCGTCGTGCAGTCGCACTTCACCGGAGGCGGGCCACTGTGGACCGTCTCCCTGTACTACGACGGGGGAAGCGTTCCCCGGTACTCCTACTTCTTCCTGGGCGGCTCGTTGATCCTGTTCCTGATCCACCTGCCGCTGCTTGGACCGAGCCGAGAAGAAGCGCAAGGAGTTCCTGACCGGGGGCGGCGCCCCCGCCTGGTACGGACCGGCGTAAGCCCGAGACGGAAGGAAGCTACCCGAGATGATCGGAGCCGAAGTCCCCCTCCTCGATCAGGGGAGCGTGCAGTTCATCCTGCTGGGCGTGATGGTCCTCGTGACCTTCGTCGCGCTCTGGATCACGATCGCGAGATAGCGTAGCGACCCGCTACTCGCGGGAGGTGCGCTATCGCGCCGTCACGTCGGCGACCGCACGGCCTCTTTTCTTGACCTCGGCGAGCGTCGCCTTGCGTTGTTCGTAGAAGGCCAGGATCTGCAGCTCGACGGCCAGGTCCACCTTGCGAACCGTGATGCCCGGCGACACGTTCATGGTCGCGGGCGCGAAGTTCAGGATCGACCTGATGCCGGCGGCGACCATCCGATCGGCCACGTCCTGCACGGCGCCCGCCGGCGTCGCGATCACGCCGATCGCGATCTCGAGCTCAGGGACCAATGCGGGCAGCTCGTCGATGTGCCGGATCGTGAGCTCGCCCACGCGCTCCCCCACCTTCGTCGGGTCGACGTCGACCAACGCGGCGATCCGGAATCCCCGTTCGGCGAACCCTCGGTAGTTCGCCAACGCGTGGCCAAGGTTGCCGATCCCCGCGATCACGATTGCCCAGTGCTGCGTCAGGCCCAGCTCTCGCCGGATCTGGTGGATCAGGTAGGCGACGTCGTAGCCCACGCCGCGGGTCCCGTAGGACCCCAGATGGGACAGGTCCTTGCGCACCTTCGCCGAGTTGACGCCGGCCGCTTCGGCGAGCTCCTCGGAGGACATCGTGGCGGTTCCCGTCCCGGCGACCTCGACGAGGGCTCGTAGGTAGACGGGGAGCCGGCCGACCGTCGCCTCCGGGATCGATCGTTCCCTCGTCACGGGGCGGTCTCCGGCATCGAGGCGAAGCCTACCCCGGCCCAGGCGCGGTTCACAAGCTCACAAGCGGCTCCCGCCGTCCCCGTGGACCTGGCGTGCGAACGCCACCGGATCCACCTCGATCTCGAACTCCTCCACACCGTCGATCGTGACGACGGGGATCCGGACCCCGTACTCCAGCTCCAGGCGGTCGTCGCCCTCGATGTCGACCTCCTCGAAGTCGAAACGGGCGCGGGCGCGCTCGGCATCGATCACGTCGCGGGCGAGATCGCACAGATGACACCCCGGGCGCGAATACAGGCGGACGAGCACCCGCTGATGCTACCGGCACGACCACGGTCCCCTGGGGCGCAGCCGGGATGGCCGGCGCCGAGCCGCTGCTGGGAGGATGGGCGCGTGGGTGATGCCGAACGTGAAGATCTGGAGCTGCACCGCAGGCTCCTCGGAGGCGACCGCTCGGCGTTCGACGAGCTGTACCGGCGCTACTCGCCGCCCGCCTACGGCCTCGCCTACCGCGTGACCGGCCAGCAGATCCTGGCTCAGGACGTCGTGCACGAGGCCTTCATGGCGTTGTGGCGGGCCCCGGAGGCCTTCGATGCGGCCCGGGGGGCCTTCCGGACGTTCTTCCTGTCGTTGGTGCACCACCGAGCGGTCGACACCGTTCGCACGGGAGGAGCGCCTCAGGAAACGGCAGGAACGCGCCTCGAACCTCGAGACCGTGGTTGACGAAGACGTAGCGGAAGACGTCGTCGATGCGGCGGACGTCGCCGAACGACGGGTCGAGGTCCACGCGGCACTCGAGACGCTTCCACCGGAACAACGACAGGTCCTCGAGATGGCTTACTTCCGAGGCATGACCCAGGTGCAGATCGCCGACGAGATCGACATCCCGATCGGCACCGTGAAGACGAGAACGCTGGCGGCGATGCGAAAGATGCGACGGGCGCTCCAGCGAGAGGATCGACCGTGACCCCTGACCACGAAGCCATCGAAGAGCTGCTCGCCGGCTACGTGCTCCGGAGCCTCTCCGGCGAGGACGCCACCGAGGCCGATCGGCTCCTCTCCGTCCACGTCCCCTCCTGCGACTCCTGCCGCGACACCCTCGGGGCGTTCCAGGACCTCTCGGCGGACCTGGCGCTCGACGCCACCCCCATCGTTCCCCCCGACACCCTGCTTCCACGGCTCCATCGTGAGCTCGAACCACGCGCGCAGCGCCGGCCACGCGCCCGGGGATTCATGGTGGCCGCCAGCGTGGTCGCGGTGGTCGGGCTCGCCGGCCTCACCGTGACCCAGGGCATGCGGGCGAGCGACGCCACGGCGCGCGCCGAGGACCTTCGAGCGGCCGCCCAGATGGCCCTCGATCCCGAGTCCACCCAGGTGCCCGTGGGGCCGGTCGACGAGCTGTCCGCGCCGGGGGTCGAGGAGTTCTACGTGATCGGCGACGACTGCCCGCTTCCGCCACCGGGCACCGTCTACCGGGTCTGGCTCGTCGAGGCCGGCGGCCAGACCACCTACGTGGGCGACTTCCTCCCCGAGGACGGCAGCGTCTTCCTTTCGGTGCCGTTCGACCCGGGCATGTACGAGGACCTGTGGATCTCGGTCGAGCCGGCCGACTCGGAACCGACGGTGCCCACCGATGTGCAGTGGTCGGCCCAGGGGTCCCAGGCCGCCTGAGGCCGCTCTTACAGCTGCCCCACCCCGCGGACCGTGAGGAACAGGCCGACCGCCACGATCGCGGCCGCCGATATCACGGGCGCGAGCCGGCCCATGGTGGAGGAGAGGCGACGGGCCATGATGTCGCGGGCCTTGAGCGCACCCATGCCGATCATGATCAGGGCCGCGGCCAGCCCCACGCTGAAGGCCAGCACGAGCCCGATCCCGTAGGCGACCCGGTGGGCGTTGATCGCGCCCAGCATGACCAGCAGGGCGCTCGGAGCCGGCAGGATGCCTCCGGCCAGGCCCAGCGCCACAAGGCCCTTCGGTGAAAGGGGCGCGCCGGAGGGCAGACCGTGGGTGTGACGCCCGACCCCATGCCTGTGATCGTGGTCGCCGTGATCCTCCTGGCGGTAGCCGTTCCACACCGAAAGCCTCGAGATCAACAGGTATGCCCCCAGCGCCAGCGCCACGAGCCCCGAAACCACGCCGAGCCACGGATAGAGAGCTTCGGGACGGAAGGTCCGCTCGAGCGAGAGCACGAGGAGACCGAGCCCCAGGACCGACGCCGAGTGCATCACGGCGACCGCCGCGCCCACCGAGACCGCCTGCCGGTAGCGGGCCCCCGAGCCCACCATGTACGCGGCCATCAGCGTCTTCCCGTGGCCGGGCAACACCGCGTGCCACGCGCCGAACGCCACCGCGAGCAACACGCTCAGGGCCACGAGCGCGAACCCCTGATTGGCGAGCAACGAGGCGAACGGGCCGGGCTCCGCCCCCGGGCGCGCCGAGGATTCCACGGTCGCATCGACAGCGCCGCCCTGCGCGCTGCTCCCGGGCTCGAACTCGGCGGTCATCGTCGTGATATCCAGCGGGCTCGCGAGCAGGTCCTGCGGGTAGGACCGCAGCGCGTCGCTGGCGCTGTCCGTGGGCACCGTCGATCCCACCAGCACGGCGCCGTGTTCACCTACGGCGGTGATCTCGCGCCAGCCGATCTGATCGGGGAAGTTGCCGTCGGCGAAGGACAACTCGCCTTCCTGCGGCGCGTCAGCGGAGAAGGCGCCCTCGAACCTGAGCGTGGTCAGGCCGCCCTGCCCCGGGATCATCTGCGCGCTCGCACCTCGCACCTCGAGCTGCGCCTCGACACCGTCCACCGAGAGCGTGAGCCCCGCCGCGAACCGGGGGGCCCGGTCCGTCGCCCAGATCGCCAGCTCGTCCTTCGACGCCGCGCCGTCGCCGTCGGCATCGATCGCACGCAGCTCCTGGAACGCCGGGATCTCGGCCATGTCGATCACGTAGTCGATGCGGATCTCGTCGGGCGAGACGTGGATACCGCTGTAGTGATTCACGGTGAAGTTCCCCAGCGGGTGTGCGAGAGCGGAGCCTGCCGGCCACACGACGAGGGCCGCGACACATCCGAGCAGGACGATCGCGCGCCTCATCGAGCTGTCTCCAGCCGGTCGAGCAGCGCCTGGGCACGCGGGGCATGCTGTACAGAGAAATGCGGATCGATCCGAAGAGCCTGCGCCAGCAGGTCTCGCGCCTCCCCCCGGTTCCCCAGCTCGTGCTGGATCACGCCCGCGTGGTAGAGGAACAGCGCGTTCGGCGTTCCGAGCGCGAGGGCCCGGCGAGCGTAGGCAGCCGCTTCGGCATCGCGCCCGTTCGCGTGCAGCGCCCACGCGAGCGCGTCGGCCACGTGGATGCTGTGGCGGCGCTCCCACTCGGCGCGCGCCGAGCGCAGGGCCGCGAGCGGCTCCCCGTGGTCGGCCTCGAAGAGGGCGAGCTCCAGGTTCGTGTCGACACCGTTGGCCGCGAACAGCCGCGCTTCCACTCGAACGAGCTCGTACTGCCGGGTGGCCTTCTCGTCCATGCCCCGGGAGGCGTAGAGGTCGCCGAGCGCGATCACGTATTCGGGCGAGGGGAATCGCTGCACCGCCTGGGTGTAGTCGGCGATCGCGCGATCGATGTTGCCTCGCGCGTACGACACCTTCGCGATCCCCGCGAGGTTCGGCACGAAGGCCGGATCGGCGCTGAGCCCCAACTCGTACTGACGCGCCGCCTCATCGACACGGCCGGCGCTGAACGCCAACTCGCCCAGCTGGAAGCTGGTCCACGCCAGGTCTGCAGGGGTTCCCGCCACGTCGCGAGCCGCTTCCATCGAGACGACGGCTCCCTCCACGTCGCCCTGGAGCTCGCGTGCGTAGGACACCCGCGAGTAGGACGCGAGCCCCGGAAGCGTGTTCACCATGGTCTGGAAGCTGGAGAACGCGCGCCGGTACTGTCCGAGCTCGAGCTGCGCGTCGCCGATCACGCCGTAGACGTTGCCGTCGTGGGGATCGGCCCTTCGCGCTCGCAGGCCGAACCGCAGCGCGGCGGAGAAGTCGTGACGGGCGGACGCGAGCGCGGCCAACCCCACCAAGGCCTCTTCGTTGTCCTGCGGCTGGAGCTCGAGCGAGGTGCGGAGCACGCCGTGGGCCTTCGGATAGAAGCTGGGATCCGACGTGATGCGGGCCTGTTGCACGTATGCCAGCCCGAGCGAAGCGAAGGCCGCGTGGTCGGTGGGAACTTCGACGAGGCGCGCCTGCAGCGCCTCGATCGTGGAGCCGAGGCCCTGCCCCGCGCCCGCGGCGGGGGTGAGCAGGTCTTCGGGCTCGATCCCGGCCGTGCGAGAAGTCGGCTGGGTCCGGCGGCTCGGTCCGCAGGCTGCGGAAGGCGCCGATGCCCGCCACGACGAACACGGCGGCCGCCAGTCCCATGACGATCCCGAACCTGGCGATGCGGGTCATGCTGCCTCGCTCCTTCCCTGTTGGTCCGTCGGCGTCTCCGACGCCGGCGGATGGAGGGTGGATCCGGCCGCGCGGAGCGCGGCCGGATCCACCCGTGTGCGCCTAGCTGTGCGGAGCCGCGTCGGACCCGGAGTGCGGGTATGCGACGTAGGGGAACTCCGTGTTGAACGACACGTCGTTCGCGTCCACGCCGTCGCCGAGTGTGTCGGCGGCGGGGTCGTGACCGGGGATCAGGACCCCCATCGTCACGCGGAGGGCAACGTCGATGACGTCATCGTCCAGGCGTCGGCCGTTCGGGAAACCGGCCAGGTCGCCGTCGATCACACCGAGCGTCGAGCAGTCGCTGCCACACGGCGGGATGTCCATGTTCAACCGGAGCATCTCGGCCGGCTCGACGTTCTTAGGCTGGTTCACCGTGGGGATCCCGGTCAGGAAGACCTGGATCAGGTCGTCACGCTGAACCCCGCCGGTGCCATCGTCGGTGTCGGGGATGTTCGGGAAGAACGACGGGTAGACCGCGTTCACCAGGTACGGCAGCTCGGGGTCGTTGACCTTGGCCAGGAACTGCTCGTCCTTCTTGGGCTTGGAGGCGTTGAAGTAGTCCTTCGCCCCCACCGGAACGACGACCTCGTTCACGAGCGGCATCCCCAGGCGTGAGACCTGGACCTGCTTGCCGGAGAACGACTGGCTCCCGTCAGAGCCCTGGACCCGCATCGACGGACGCGAGGCCGTGCTCCACACCCCGATGGTGCCGTTGCCGGCCCCACGGAGCTGTCCCTTCGGAACCTGCAGCGCGAACGTGTTCACGTTGAACCCGTCCAGGGTGTCGTCGCCGGTCTCGCTGAGGTCGCCCCCGTACAGGAGGTCGAACACGCGAAGGTCCAGGAAGAAGGGATCGTCGGACTGACCGACCCAACTCTTGGCCTTGGAGCCCGCCGAGCGAACGGCCGCGTCGAACAGATCCGTGTTGTAGCTCGGCATCGAGGCCTCGCCCACGTTGCTCGGCGCCACGGGCGCGTTGTTCAGGACGAGCTTCTTGTGACCGCCCTTGATGCGGTACAGGTCGTACGTCTGACGGACGAGGAGGTTCTCGTCCTTCAGCGACGTGACCGGTCCGTTGTTGTAGATGAACGAGTCCGGATCGCCGTAGCGGGTCTTGAAGCGCCACCGGTAGGTGATCTCCGCCGCGGCGTCACCGTCGTTCGAGATCTTGATGTCGTAGTTCGTGTTCTCGGCCCAGTTGTAGAAGTTGGGACCGCCTGCGGGCTCCTCGAACGGGATCCAGGAGCTGACGAGGGTCACCGTGTTGGGCTTGTCCGGGCTCACGAACGCATAGACATCGGTGTTGTCGACCTGCGGGTCCGCCGACACGAGCGGGGCTTCACGGTGACTGGACGCGTTGCCGACCACCGGTCCCAGCTGCGCGATCGCCCCGGCGCCGATCGCCAGGGTCGCGGCTCCCACGGCCAATCTCTTGCGGATGCGCGTGCGAGACAAGGTTCACTCCTTTCGATGTGTGCTGCGGTGAGGATCTCGATCGGACCCTCGTGTCCCTGCCGCCTCGACGGGGAGCCGCGGACCGTCCTCGATCTCCCGGTGTGTCCCTCCCTTCCCTCGGTCCCTTTGCGTGTCTGCGTTCCTCGGGTCTGCGGCGGAGGTACGGGCATGCTTCGCGTCGTTCAGGACGACGGATCACTCGCCAGCCTGTTGCGAGTCCTTGCAAGAAGGAGCGGACCGGAAGGTCAGGCGGTGGGCGTGCTCACCGCGTGCCGGGACGCCCGAAGGAAACCGAGGAACATGATCGAGATCCCCGCCAGGAGGGAGACCGAGAACGCCACCATTGCTCCCGTCGCCGCGAAGGCCGAGCCGAACCCGGCGATCACGCTGGCGCCGAGCGCGATCAGCAAGGTGCCGACGGACCGGTCACGAAGGTCCGGGCGGCCGCGCATACGCCAGGCCGACCAGAGCGCACCCGCGACGAGCACGACGTAGGACGGGATCGAGATGAGCTGCGGGAGCCGGTGGGCCGCGGATCCGTCACCGAACACGTCCTTGCCCGAGGGGAGCCTCTCGGCGAGCGCCGTGGCATCGAACGGAGCGCCCCGGATCGTCGACACGGTGTATGCGCACAGGAAGACCAGCACGAACCAGACGACACGATCGGACCCTTCGATCCCGGACGAGGAGCATCAGCTCTCCTCCCGCCAGGAACGGAACGTTGAGGACCGCGCCGAGAGCCCAGTAGACGCCGAACTCCGCGTCGCTCCAGCCCTGCACGGCCCCCAGCACGACGGTGATCGAGGCGAGCCCGTACATCACGAGCGAGATCGTCCAGGCGAGCTGGTAGGGCTGCCGCGCGTCGTACCCATCGGACGAACACGCGGCCGGCGAACACGAACGCCACGAGCGCCGCCACCAGCGGGAACACCCACATAGGGCGGAAGCATACGGGGCGGCTTCCGCGAGGACCGCGCTCGCCGCATACGATGGGGAGCATGACGCTTCCCCGCATGCTCTTCTCGTCGGCGGCCTTCTTCGGACGACCCCTCGACGAGACGTGCCGCACGATCGCCGAGGCGGGATTCGACGGCATCGAGGTCATGGTCACCAAGGACCCGGCGAGCCAGGACCCCATCCGCATGCGCGAGACCGCGCAGCGACACGGCCTGACGATCGGTGCGATCCATGCGCCGTCGCTCTTGCTCACCCGCAGGATCTGGGGGACCGATCCCGTCGCGAAGATCTACCGTTCGATCGAGGTGGCCGAAGAGGCCGAGGTCGGTGTCGTGGTGATGCATCCGCCGTTCCGGTGGCAGCGCGGCTACCGACGCTGGCTCGACGACCGCCTCCCGGGCCTCGAGCAGAGGACCGGCGTCACCCTGGCGATCGAGAACATGTTCCCCGTGCGGGTCGGCGATCGCGGCGTGCGCTTCCATTCCAACCAGGACCTCGAGGAGCTCGACGGCCTGGAGCACCTGGCCCTGGACACCAGCCACGCCGCGGTGGCGGGTCACGATCCCACTGAGGTACGGCGGCGTTTCGGCGACCGGGTCCGCCACGTCCACCTGTCGGACAACGCGGGCAAAGGATGGGATTCCCACCTGCCTCCGGGCGAGGGCGTGCTCGATCTCGACGGGTTCCTCGACGACCTGTCGGCCAGCGGGTTCGACGGGTCGATCTCGCTCGAGGTCGACCTGCGACGGGTGGCCTCGAACCCCGAACGCCTCCGTGAGGTCATGGTCGGCATGCGAGAGCGGTGCGAAGCGCGACTCGCGGTCGCACGCTGACCGGGCCCGGCGACACGCCCCTGCTAGCCTGCGCTCGTGCGACGGCCGACCTTCATCATGATCGTCGCGCTCCTGGTCCTTATCGCTGTGGCCGCGGTGGCGCAGATCGTGATCGCGACCGGTGATGCGCCGAGCTTCCCGGGCCCCACCAGCCCCGGCCAGCTCCCCAGCCTGTCGCCGACGCCGACCCCCTGACTCAGCCCGGGTCCACCGGCAGGTACTGCGCGAGCCACGTGAGCAGCAGGCCGCGGACGTTCTCGGATTGGTTGCCCGAGAGCAGGTCTGTGCCGTGGTCGTTGGAGGGCAGGATCTCGACCCGTTTGGGTTGGAGGCTCGAGTTGAAGAACATCTGGGCGTCCTGAGCCGCCGCGGTGTCGCCGTTGCCCGCCATGAATAGCTTCGCGCCCGCGACAGATTGGAGCACCTCGGGGGTGACGGCCAGACCCTCCGAGGAGGAGGGGGCCGACAGGGTGATCACCGTCTCGATGTCCGCGCCGGGCTGGCCGGCCGTGATCAGCGAGGCGGTCCCCCCGACGCTCGCGCCCACGAGCCCAACACGCCGCACGCCCTGGGCACGCAGATGCTCCACGGCTCCCTGCACGTCCTGCCAGAACGCGGCGGGCTGCGTCGGGCCCTCCGAGCACCCGGCGTCTCCCCCCGGGCAGTACCCGCGGAAGTTGAAGGTCAAGACCATGTACCCGGAGTCGGCGAGCCGGCCCGCTTCCTCGAACCAGGAGGTCTGGTCGGCGGGCAGCATGTGCGACAGCACCACGCCGGCGGTCGCGTCCCGCTCGGGCTCGAACAGGCGACCCTGGAGCTCGACGCCGTCGGTTGCCTGGAATGTCACGGCTTCGGACCTATCCAGTGCGAACCGCTGGACGTCCGCCTCGCGGTCGCCGCAGGCCGCGACCGCAACGCACACGGCGACCACAGCGAACACCGCGAGGGGCCGAGCGATCAGAGGCTTGGAGAGGCGCACGGGGAACCCCGGCGCTACTTGCCCAGCTTCATGCGCTGGTGCCGCGTGCGCTTCAGAAGCTTCTTGTGCTTCTTCTTGCGCATCTTCTTGCGGCGCTTCTTGACCAGTGACGGCAAGCGTCAAGCCCTTTCTCACTCGGTTCCGAAGAGGTTCCGGAGGTCGACTCGCTTCGCACGGAAGCTGGCCTCCAGGCGAACCGACCCCAGTCTAAGCGCTTTCGGCGGGTCTGCCACCGGCGAGATCAGCCGCAGGCCTCCGTCCTCGGGCACGTGCTCGAGGTATCCGAGCCCCGTGAACCCACCCTGCCCATCCGACAGCCCCACCACGAGCCGGTCGAGCTCCCGGAGTTCGAACAGCTCCGGGAGCGTTGGCATGAAGACGGTGGGCTTCACGCGGAACCGTTGGAGCTCGCCCCCGAAGTAGGACGCCATCGCGCGTTGCCGCTGCTCCGAGCGCTGTTCGGCGCTGGTGGCGGTCACGCCCGGATGCACCGGCAGGGACACGATCTCGACGCCGAAGAAGCGCTCGATCACCCCCAGGATCGGATCGAGCTCCCCTCCGCGCTGCAGACCCACGACCAGGTCGGGTTCGAGCAGATCGACCTTGTGGTACTTCACCAGCTGGCCCCAGATGCCGCTGACCATGCCGCTGGTGTCGACCACGACCAGGTCGCTCCCTTCGGCACGGGCGCGATCGCGCAGACGCGACAGGGCGCCGACGAGCGGCAGCAGGTGGTCCTGGGGGCTGGTGGAGCCCACGAAGCCCAGTGCGTCCGCGTGCGAAAGACGCTCGAGCGTTAGGTCGTCGGCGTCTCGGATGTGCTTCAACCCCACGGTCGCCGGCGGGCCGACGGTCTTCTGGGCCACGTCGGCGTCCAGGTAGGCGACGGACCGCCCTCTCCGCAGCGCGTAGGCGGCCGTCGCGCGCGCCAGGGTGCTCTTGCCCGCGTCGAGCCCGCCGACGAACAGCACCGTCCGCCCTTCCCGGGCTGCCCGATCGACGAGCCGGTCGTGCTCGTTCACTTCCGCTGCCTCCGTCTTCCACGGAGGCTCGGCCGCGACGCGTGCGTGGGTTCCCTCGGGAGCCGGTTCAGCCGGCTTCGGTGTAGCGCTCCCTCAGATAGGTATGGACGTCTTCCTCACGGAGCCGATAGCTCCTGCCCACCCGCAGGGCGGGCATCTCGCCGTTCTTGATCAGTCGGTAGACGGTCATCCTGGATACACGCAAGAGGTCCGCGACCTCGTTCACGGTCAACAGCCGAGCCTCGGTGAAGGGTTCTCTCCTCACGATGGCCGCGATTGTAGGTGCTGGCCCGTGTGCCTGGATAGCCCCCGTTCGGCTCGAACCGCCTCGGACGGGCTCCGCCTATCGGAACCGCGACGCGATGACCTGGAAACACGGCCAGTACGCGGCGGGATCGACGTGATCGTCCATGACCAGCACCGTCTCGGTGCGCCCCTGCGCCCGGGCCACCAGGAGGGCGGGATCGTTCACGTCGGCGATGCTGAGGGTCTCGATGCCCGCCTCGATCGCGGCGCCGGCGAACCCGTGGTCGGCGACGACGAGGTCGGGCGTGACGTCGGCGAGCATCCTGTGCATCGCGTCGGGCCAGTGGGTGTGGCGTGGCTCGCGTCCGTCGGTGAGCATCCCCACCCCGCCCCAGTGGTCGATCGACCAGTCGTGGGGGAGCCCGCGGGTGCGCCAGGACACCCCCTGGGCCGGCGCGACCACCTTGGCGCCCTGCTCGGTCAGCCAGGTATCCAGGCGGTGGTAGAAGAGCGCGAGCCCGATCGGGTGTCCGGTCGCGAGCACCACGGTCTCCCCCGCCAGGCATGCGGCCGCCAATCGGTCGCCGAACAGCTCACAAACGCCGCAGGATGGGGTCGGGCCTGATGAGGACGGGCCCGAATCGACCGTCACGATCGATCGGCTCCCCGGCGCCTTGCTCGACCATGGCCAGGATGTCGTCCAGGGCGAACCCCCCCGGCAATCCGGACAGCCCGAAGAGCTTGTCCGGATCACCGTCGATCAGCATCAGGATGTTGCCACGGACGTTATCCAGCGGATGCGTCGCGATGCCCGCGACACCTCCGAGCGTCAAGGCCTCGGCGAGCTCCTCACGGTCGTGGCCGGCGGGCTCCCATCGGTCGTCCAGGGATGGAAGTCGCCTGACGTAGGCTTCGATAACGTCCATGCCTCTCTCCTATATCAAGCCTAGAGGAGCAGTGCCGTGGAGCTGAAGGGTGCCGTCGTGGTCGTCACCGGGGCGTCGTCGGGCATCGGGGAGGGCGCCGCGATCGCCTTCGCCCGCCGCGGTTCCAGGGTCGTGCTCGTGGCCCGCCGCCTGGACCGGCTCGCGGCCATGGCGAGCCGGATCGAGGCCGCGGGCGGCTCGGCCCTTGCGATGAAGGTGGACGTCACGGACCCGACGGAGCTGGACGCGCTGCCCGGCCTGATCGCCGAGGTGTTCGGCCGGCCGTGCGACGTGCTGGTCAACAACGCGGGCATCCCGGGCGGGGGACCGTTCGACGACCTGGCGTACGAGCAGATCCGGCACGTGGTCGAGGTGAACCTGCTGGGCGTGCTCTACGGCAGTCGGGCCTTCCTGCCGGGGATGATGCGACGAGGCCACGGCCATGTGATCAACGTGGCATCGATGGCGGGGCGATTCGCGGCGCCGGGAGCCGCCCTGTACACGGCGACCAAGCACGCCGTGGTCGCGTTCTCGGAGTCGGCCAACTACGACGCCGAGGCGCGCGGGGTGCACGTCACCTCGGTGAACCCGGGCTTCGTCGACACCGAGGGGTTCCCGCAGTCGGCGCTCCCGAGCTGGATGGTGATGCCTGTCGAGCGCGTCGCCGAGGCCATCGTCAGGGTGGCGCGCGAGGACATCGCGCCCGAATACTCCGTGCCCCGCTGGATCAGTCCCCTCCAGGCCTTCCGGGTGTTGACGCCACCGTTGTACCGATGGGGTGTGCGGCAGACCCGGCGGGCGGGCAAGGCAGCGGTGCGGACGCCGGCCGAGGACCCGCGCGATTGAGCCGACGTGGCCGCCGTGCTCCGCCGGTACTAGCCTGGTGTGGCGCGACATGGATGTGAAGACGGCCCCCGTTGAGATCCAACGTCCCGATGCGGACGAGGTCGTCGAGCCCGACGTGCCGTGGATCGTGATCGTCTGGAACGACCCGATCAACCTGATGACCTACGTGACCTGGGTGTTCCAGAAGCTGTTCGGATACCCCCGCGCGAAGGCGGAGAAGCTCATGATGGACGTGCACACGAAGGGCAAGGCGGTCGTGTCGAACGGATCGCACGACGAGGCCGAGCGTGACGTGGCACGTCTGCACGCACATGGCCTCTGGGCCACGATGCAGAAGGACCGCTGAGCCCGTGCGAGGCCCGATCACGCGCGTGGGCCCCGGTCGCTATCGGGTTCGCTTGAAAGCCAAGGAGCGCGACGCGATCGCCTCGTTCACCGCGCAGCTACGGCAGCTGCTGACGTCTGAAGACCCCTCGTCAGACCCGGCCATGGCCCGACTGTTCCCGGCCGCCGTCCCCGACGACATCATGGACAACCTCGAGTTCGAGCAACGCCACGGTCACGACCTCCTGCTGGGCAAGCTCGAGGCGCTCGACACCGTCGACCGCACGCTGACTCATGCCGAGCTCACCGAGGACGAGACGCTCGCGTGGCTGGGCGCGATCAACACGGTCCGCCTGGTCGTCGGCACACGCCTCGATCTCACCGAGGAGTCGACGGAGGGCGACTTCGCCGACGACGAGCTGTCCTCGGGACTGTTCGAGATGTACGGCTATCTCACGTGGGTCGAAGGCTGGATCATCGAGGCGCTCGGCGAAGAGCTGGAGGCCTCCCTCGAACGCGAGTGAGCCGACGATGCGCTAACGGACCGGGGAACCCACCCGGTGCAGCTTCAGCATGTTGGTCGTGGTTCGGCCCGCGGGGGACGAGGCGGCCATCACGACGGTCTGTCCCGCCTGCGCGAGCCCGCGTTCCTGCAACCCGCGATCCATCAACGCGATCATGCCGTCGGTGTCCTGCGGGTGTCCGGCGGGAAGCGGCACCACGCCTCGGTTCAGCGCGTTCGCGCGGCGGACCGACGGATCCGGGATGAACGCGTAGATCGGGCACGGCGGACGTTCGCCCGACAGGAGCCGAGCCGTGCGGCCCGTCTCGGTGTAGCAAGAGATCGCGACGACCTCGGCCTCGGTCGATGCGACGTCGGCGACCGCGTGCGCCACCGCGGCCGCCTCGCCCGTGTGCACGCATGAGGCTCGCAGGGAGCGGTAGTCGTCCACACGGTCCTCCACGGCGGCGGCGATCCTGGACGCTGCGCGGGCGGCCTCGAAAGGGTGGTCGCCGATCGCGGTCTCGCCGGAGAGCATGATGCCGTCGGCGCCGTCGAGGACGGCGTTCGCCACGTCGGTCGCCTCAGCGCGGGTCGGCCGGGGGGCGCGGATCATCGACTCCAGCATCTGCGTGGCCACGATCACGGGTCTGCCCGCCCCGAGCGCCGCCCGGAGCAGGTCCTTCTGGAGCAGCGGGATCTGCTCCATGGGAAGCTCCACGCCCAGGTCGCCGCGCGCCACCATGAGCGCGTCGGTCACATCCAAGATCGCCTCGATGTTCTCGATCGCGGGCCCCGTCTCGATCTTCGCCACGATCGGAACCACGTCCGAGCCCATCAGCGAGCGGAGCTCCTCGATGTCGGCCGCCTCACGCACGAACGACTGGGCGACGACGTCCACGCCCATGTCCAGGGCGCGTGCGAGGCCATCGCGGTCCCGTTGGGTGACCGCGGGCAGCCCGAGCCGCTCGGCGGGCACGTTCACGCCCTGGCCAGAACGGACGAGCCCTCCGCGGACACAGGTGGTGCGGGCGACGCCGTCCTCCCGCCCCACGATCTGTAGCTCCACCGCGCCGTCGGCCAGGAGCACCCGGTCGCCCTCCCGCAGGTCTTCGGCCAGACCCGGGTAGGTGGTGGAGGCGCCGCGTTCGTCACCGTCACCGGAAGGCCTCAGCTCGAACGGCTGGCCAGGGGTGAAGCGCAGCGGATCGGGGCTCAGGGATCCCAGACGCACCTTCGGCCCCGGGAGGTCGGCGAGCACCGCGAGGGACCGCCCCACCTCCTCCTCGGCCTCTCGCACGAGACGCGTCGCCCGCTCGTGATCGTCGGGCGTGCCGTGGGAGAAGTTGAGGCGGAAGACCGTCGTCCCCGCCGCGACCAGCCCCCGGACGAACGCCGGCGTGTTCGTGGCGGGCCCCAGCGTGCAGACGAGCTTGGTGTGGGTGGTCACCGACGGTCGTCTCTCTCGATGGCGAGCGCGTCGAGGGCCGGCTCCGACATCGTGGCCGGCACCGGGCCACCGAACATCGCCTCGGCCTTGGCGACCCACTGGTCGGGGAGCCGGTCGGGGATGTCGGCCCCCGCCATCTCGGCGAAGTAGGCAGTCCATGCGCGAGGCACCACTCGCGCCCACTGATAGCCCCCGCCACCCGTGGCCACCCACCGTCCGCCGGCGGCGTCGTGCGCGAGGCCGTGCAGCTGCTTGGCGACCTCGCGGTAGGCCGCGGTCGTGAGCCGAAGGTGGGCGAGCGGATCGCTGGCGTGGGTGTCGCACCCGAGCTGGGTCACCAGCACGTCGGGCGCGAACGACCGCACGGCGCCGGGCACGACCGTCGCGGAAGGCATCCAGCCACGCCGCGTCGCCCGTGCCGGGCGGCAGCGGGACGTTGACCGCCGATCCCGGCGCGCCCGGGCCACCACGTCTCGGCAGCGCCCCCCGTTCCCGGGAAGAAGCCGAGCTGCGGCGCGTACTCGTGGATCGAGATCGTCAGCACCCGGGGATCGTCGTAGAAGATCGCCTGCGGCCCGTCGCCATGGTGGACGTCGACGTCCACGTAGGCCACGCGCTCGACGCCCCGGGCAGCATCCACGCGATCGCCAGGGCCGGGTCGTCGTACACGCAGAACCCCGACGCTCGGGCGGGCATCGCGTGGTGCAGCCCCCCGGCCGCGTTGAACGCGTGCGCGACCCCACCCTCCAGCACCGCCCGCGCCGCCGCGACGGAGGCGCCCGCCACGAGCGCCCCGGCCTCGTGCATCCGGTCGAAGATCGGATTGTCGCCGGGCCCGTAGCCG
Organism: uncultured Actinomycetes bacterium; assembly: GCA_963758715.1. Lineage (GTDB taxonomy): Bacteria > Actinomycetota > UBA4738 > UBA4738 > HRBIN12 > JAOUEA01. The sequence continues at coordinate 167,999 of CAVWWK010000001.1, read as the reverse complement.
AACCGCCCCACGGGCCGTCCTCACCGTTGCCCGCGAGTCGCGTCGCGTCCAGGAACTCGGGCGTGTGCACGAGCAGGAGGTCTCGTCCGCGGCGGGCTCCGCCCCGAGGCGCACGACCCCGGGCGCGGCGTCCGAGCCCGTAGGCCTCGATCAGCTCCCAGGTCAGCAACACGCGTTCGGGCCGCAGGGGATGCTCCGGCCCGTGGTCGTACATCCGCGCCTCGGGGCCAGGACCAGTCCTGCCGTTCCGCTCACGCCACCGAACGTATCGCAGCGGCCGTACGCTCGACGAGGAGGCGCTCGTCGTCCTCGGTGAGCATGAAGGGCGGCCCCAGCATGAGCAGGTCCCCGTCGACCCCGTCGACGTGGCCCGTCGAGGAGTACACGAGGAGCCCGTGTCGCGTGCCGCCGCGACCACCCGCTCGGTGAGCCGCTCCCGCGAGCGAAGGGCTCCTTCGTTGCCGCTCGCGGACGAGTTCGATGCCGATCATCGTGCCGAGACCGCGGACGTCGCCCGACGATCGGACAGCCGTCGAGCGCGGCGCGCAGCGCCGTCGCGGATGCGCTCACCCAGCGCGGCGCTGCGTTCGATCAGGCCGTCGTCACGGAGCAGCACCGAGCACCGCGAGCCCCGCCGACGCGCCGAGCGCGTTGTGCGACCAGGTGAACCCGTGCACGAACCCGTGGTGCCACCGCCTCGTATACACGCGCCGCAAGCCGCCGCGAAGCCGAACGGCACGTATCCGCAGTGGTCCCCTTGCCGGCCGTCATGATGTCGGGCCGAACGTCCCAGTGATCGACGCCGAACCATCGGCCCGTGCGGCCGAACCCGGTCATGACCTCGTCGGCCACCACCAAGACGCCGTGACGGCGGCAGACCTCGACGATCGAGGACCAGTAGTCCGCACGGGACGGCGGCCGCCAGCGTCGCGCCCGCGACGGGCTCGGCGATGAACGCGGCGATCGACTTCGGCGGCGCCTGCTCGATCATGCGCTCCAGCTCGCCGCGTGCCACGCGCCGCACGCCTCCGGGTGCCGAGGGTTCTCGCACCGGTACTCGTAGGCCGCGGGCGCGTGCAGGTAACGCCCCAGCCACGGGGTGTACGGCTTTCGCAGCGGCTCCTTCCCGCTCGCATCGAGCGCGCCGATCGTGTTGCCGTGATAGGCGCCGCGCCGGCCGATCACGGTGAACCGCGATGGTTCGCCGTTCGCCAGGTGGTAGGCGCGCGCCAGCTTGAGCGCGGTCTCGACGGCCTCGCTGCCTCCGGAGACCGGGTACAGCCGGCGCTCGGCCATCGGCAGCACCTCGGCCACCTCGTCGCGCGTACGACTCGACGGCCTCCGTCGTGAACATCGTGCCGTGCACGTATTGGGTGCGCGCGATCTGCGCGTGCACCGCGTCGATCACCTCTCGGCGGCCGTGCCCGACGTTGACCACGATGGCGCCGCCGGAGCCGTCCAGGAACCGCCGCCCGTCCGCGGTCGACGATCCAGGCTCCCTCGGCGTTCACCGCCGTCGGCAGGTCGCGATCCATGACGCGTGGGAACATGTGGCCACGGTCGTGGCTCCGCGGTCGGCCTCGGACGGGCCCTCTCGCCGGGTGGGGCGTCGACGGATCGTCGTCGGCCTCGGCGTCCTCGCCGTGGGAACACCTCGCGGGACCGGTCGCCGCGCGCCTTGCTCGGGCTCGCGGCTCCTCGGGCCCAGTCGGCTCGGCCTCGGCGTCGGCGCCGCTCGGTCGGTCCGGGCCCGGTGGGCTCTCGCGCGGGCCCATGACTACTTCGTGTACACCCCTCGGGGATCGAGCTCCTCGCGGATCAGGCGGAGCTCCTCGTCCGTCGGCGGCGGGGTCTCGCCCAGCTCGGATGCCACCTTCGGTTCCCAGCCCATGTTCGCACGGACGTCGTCGATGCTCACGCCCGGGTGCAGCGTGCGCAGCGTCATCTCGCCCGTGCCGGCGTCGAACCCGTAGGTCCCGAGGTCCGTCACGACGCTCGTGGGGCCGCTGCCGTGCCAGCCTCGGGCGGCGTCCTTCGCGGGATCGCCGCTGTGCCCCGGCGAGGTTCGGAAGTCGATCGTCTCCACGAACGAGCGCTGCGCCTGCCTCATGATCACCAGGATCTGCCGCGCATGGATCGCGATCTCACAGGCCCCGCCCGAACCTGGGAGACGCACCTTCGGCTTCGCGTAGTCGCCGATCACGGTGGTGTTGAGGTTCCCCAGACGGTCGATCTGCGCGCCGCCCAGGAACGCCACGTCGATCAGCCCCGCCTGCAGATAGAACGCGAACAGCTCGAACATGCTCGTGATGGCGGTCGAGCCGGTCGCGAGCGTGGGATCGCCGATCGACAGGGGCAGTCGTTCCGGTCGCGCACCGAACACGCCCGACTCGTACACGAGCTGGAGCTCGGGCGAGACCGTTCGTTGCGAGAGGTTGCACACGATGTTGGGCAGCCCCACCCCCACGAAGCAGTTGCGCACCCCGGCGAGCAGCCGGGCGCTGGCCGCGATCATGATCTCGGACTTCGAGTAGCCGAGGTCGGCGCCGGCGGCCTGGCCGCTCACGCGTACCTCCCGTAGTCGACCTCGCCCGAGGGAGCCGGTTGCGGCCGCAGCCCGTCCCAGTACGCGTCGCCGTACTTCTCCACGTACTCGCGATGGTTCGCGAGCCCGAAGACCCATTCGTCGATACCAGACGTCCAGGGCCTCCGGATCCTTGGCGATGCGATCCCACTCCAGGTAGAAGGCGTTGTCCCGGTCGTAGTAGCCCTGGGCGAACGAGGGATGACAAGCGAACGGTTCCTCGACCACGGCATCGACCACGGCGCCCGGGATCACGGTTCGGTTGGGGTCGGCTCGGATCGTGGACTCCTCCACGACCTCCTCGACCACCACGATCACCTTGTCCGCCGCGAAGGCCACCTCCTTCTGGCAGCCGAGCAGACCCCAGATCTGCGTGTCCCCGCTCGCGTCGGCTCGCTGCGCGTGCACGATCGCGACATCGGGGCGGAGCGGCGGCACGACGTAGACCTCGTCGTCGGGGTCGTACGGAGACGCCATCGAGACGATCCTCGGGTTCACCGCCGGGATGTCGGATTCGTAGTAGCTGCGGATCGGGAAGAACGGAAGGTTCGCCGCCCCCGCCATGTAGCGGCACACCATGCCGAAGTGGGAGTACTCCTCGATCTCGAGCGGCTCGGGGTCGGCCTTCTCGATGCGGCGTCGCACCGCATGCAGGTTGCCCACGCCCGGGTTGCCCATCCAGCTGAAGATCAGCTTCGACGCCACACCTGCGCCGATCATCTGGTCGTAGATCACGTCCGGCGTCATACGCGCCAGCGTCAGGTCGCGACGGCGCTGCCGGATGATCTCGTGGCCGGCCGCGAAGCAGATCAGGTGCGTGAAACCCTCGATAGCGACGGTGTCGCCGTCGCGCACGATCTCGCGCACGGCGTCCTGCATCGTCGTGACCTTGGACGTGCTCACGAGCCCGCCTCTGCCTCAGGAGCCCGAGGCTTCGACCTCGGCCACCGCTTCCTCGAAGATCTCGAGGGCGACGCGCGGCCTGGTCCTCGCGGAACACCAGCGGCGGCGAGATCCGGATCGCGTCGTCGCCGCAGCCGAGCGCGAGGAGCCCTCGACGGAACGACGCGTGCTCGACCGCGGCGGCCTGGTCGTGGTCGGCGAACGAGAGCCCGATCCACAGGGCGCGGCCGCGCACGTCGGTGATGATCGGATGCCGTCCGGCGATGCCGCGCATGCCCTCGAGGAGCACCTCGCCGACCGACGACGCGTTCGCCATCAGCCCCTCGTCCTCGATCACGTCGAAGGTGGCGAGCGCAGCGGCGCACGAGACCGGCGAACCGCCGTAGGTGGAGCCGTGCGCCCCCGGTTCCCAGGTCATGACGTCGTCGCGGGCGATCATGGCGCCGAGCGGCAAGCCGCTCGCGATGCCCTTGCCGGCGGTGATGATGTCGGGCGTCGACGCCTTCCTGTTCGATCGCCCACATCGTGCCGCTGCGCCCGGCCCCCGACTGCACCTCGTCGCAGACCAGCAGGATGCCGTGGCGGTCGCAGAGCTCCCGCAGGTACCGGAACCAGCCCTCCGGGGGCAACACGTACCCACCCTCGCCCAGCCACGATTCCACGACGATCGCGGCGACCTCGTCGGGCGCGACGACGCGCTGGAACAGCACCTGTTCGATGTAGTCGAAGTCGCCGTAGAAGGAGTGGTAGACGCCCGGCAACATCGGGCCGAAGTGCTGGCGGTACTTCGACTTCGATGCGGTCAGCGTCACCGAGCCCATCGAGCGCCCGTGGAACGACTGATAGAACCCGATCAGGTACTGGCGCTTGGTCGAGTACCGCGCGAGCTTGATCGCGGCCTCTACCGCCTCGGTGCCCGAGTTCGACAGGAACACGCGCGCCGGCGCGCCGCCGAAGGGCGCCACCGCCGCGAGGCGCTCGGCGACGTCGGAGTAGATCGGCAGATAGAAGTCGCTCGCCGAGTAGTGCAGCAGCTCGGCGGCCTGCCTCTGGATCGCCTCCACGACGCGCGGATGGCAGTGCCCGGTCGACGTCACCGCGATGCCCGCGTTGATGTCCAGGAACAGGTTGCCGTCGACGTCCTCGACGATCGACCCCGCGCCGCGCTTGGGCACGAAGGGGTAGGCGCGCGGCAGCGAGGGCGATGTCACCTTCTCGTCCCGGGCGATCCTGGCCAGCGACTCGCGGCCCGGGGATGTCGGTGATCAGCTTCGGGCCGCTGTGCGCCGCGAGGGCGTCGTAGGTGAGCGTCGCCTCGTCCACGCTCATTCCTCGATCACCGTCCGGGACTGCTCGCGCAGGTACTGCAGCACGTAGTAGGGACCGCCGCCGGCCTTGCCGGTCGTGCCCGAGCCCTTCCAGCCACCGAAGGGCTGCACGCCGGGCCAGGCGCCCGTGGTCGAACCGGCGCGCCGGTTCACGTAGACGACGCCGGCCTGGATGCGATCGAGCCACTCGTCGATCTCGGCCCGGTCCTCGCTGAAGAACCCGGCGGTCAGGCCGTACTCGGTGTCGTTCGCCTTGTCGATCGCCGCGTCCAGCTCGTCGAAGGGGGCGACCGCCACGAACGGCACGAACAGCTCCTTCTTCCAGATCCAGCTCTCCTCGGGGACCTCGACGATCGTGGGCTCAACGAACAGGCCCCGGCCGAAGTCACCCTCGGTGACGCGCTGCCCGCCGGTGACGACGCGTGCCGTTCTTGCGCGCCTCCTCGGAGGCCTCCTCGTAGGTCTCCATGGCGGGCTCGTTGATGATCGGCCCCAGGTAGACGTCGCGCTCGATCGGGTTGCCCACCTTGATCTTCTCGGTCTTGGTCTTCAGCTGGGACACGAAGTCGTCGTAGACCTCCCGCTCCACGTACACCCGGCTGCACGCCGAGCACTTCTGCCCGCCGAAGCCGAAGGCGCTGCGCAACACGCCGTCGGTGGCCTTGTCCATGTCGGCGTTCTTGGTGACGATCGTGGGGTTCTTGCCGCCCATCTCGCAGATCACGGGCTTCGGCACGTCGGTCGCGAAATGCTTGTAGATGTCCATGCCGACCGGGTAGGAGCCGGTGAACGTGACGCCGTTCACGTCGGGGTGGTGCCACAGGTGATCGCCCGCCACGGCGCCGCGCCCGATGATCAGGTGGAAGGCGCCCGGCGGCACCCCGCCGTCGCGGTAGCACTCGTAGAGCTTGTACCCGAGCAGCGCGCCCTGGTTCGAGGGCTTCAGCACGACGGTGTTGCCGGCGACGAGCGCCCCGCTCGACGGTCCGCCCGACAGCGCCATGGGGAAGTTGAACGGGCTGATCACGGCCCACACACCGTGGGGACGGAGCACGTCGTAGTAGTCGCCCTCGGCGCCGAGCCCGCTCATCGGCACGCGGAACCCGTCGTGCTTGTCCATCTCGTCGCAGTTCCAGCGGATCAGCTCCGCCGTCTCCTGCACGTCGCCCAGGGCCTCCAGGCGGCTCTTCCCGACCTCGTACGCCATGAGCGCGGCCAGGTCGAAGACACGGTCCTCCATGATGTCGGCCACGTTGCGCAGGATGCGCACCCGTTCCTGCCACCCCATGCGGTCCCACTCGAGCTTGAACGCCTTCGCGGCGGCGACGGCGTCGTCGACGTCCTGGGTCGTCGCCTGGCAGAACCTGCCGATGATGATGTCGGAGTCGATCGGGACGGCTCCTCGTACTTCTCGTCGCGCCAGCGCTCCTCGCCGTTGACGATGACGGGATACTCCTTGCCGAGCTCCGCGCGGGCGCGCTCGGCGGCGGCGTCGTAGGCGGCCTGCAGCTCCTCGTTGTCGGCCGACATCGTCGCGTACGTGATCCGGAACTTCTCAGCCATCTCCGAACCCCTCCCTCGTGGCAGGCGTGCTCGCCGTTCGCAGGCCGATCGAGCCCGCCGGCGCAGGCAGCCATGCTAGCCGAGCGCCCCCGAACGCGCCTACCCGCGGGTCACGCGAACAGCATGTCGCGTGAGGCCGTCGCGGCTGTCAGGATGCGTGACGTGGAAGTCCCGGACGTTGATATGCGCGCAGCGGAGGCATCGCGATCGCCTACCAATCGGTCGGCGATGGCCCGCCCGTCGTGTACGCCCCGCACCTGTGCACGATCGAGGCGCTCTGGCGAGCCCCGCACACGAGGGCGTTCCTCGACCGGCTTGGCAGAACAAGTACGGCTGATCGTCTTCAACCCTCGAGGCACGGGCCTATCCGACCGCCCGAGGAGCATGAGCTTGGAGTCCCGGATGGACGACATCACCGCCGTGCTGGATGCGGAGGAGCTCCAGCACGGCCTCGTTGTTCGGGGTCGCGGAGAGCGCCAACGTCTGTGCGACTCTTCGCCTCCACGTACCCAGAACGGTGCGAGCAGCTCATCCTTCACGCCCTATGAAGCCGCCGTCGATGACGAGGAGAGCGAAGAGCGCGTGGATCCGCGACATGCGGGAGCACTGGGGGGAACGGGCGTGGATGGAAAAGTTCGGTCGAGGGATCAACCCCGCCTATCGCAGACGACCCAGAGCTGATGGACTGGTTCGTGTGGATGCAGCGGGCAGCCGCCAGCCCGGGAGCGGCCGCGGAGTTCGCACGGATGCAGATGGACACCGACATCGGCGATGTCATGCCGACGATCAGGGTGCCGACCGTGGTCGTCTACCCGTCGACGGAGGCCGACGCGGCCCGACAGGTCGCCGACCGCATCCCCGACGCCACCGCGCCGGCTCTCCCGAGCGAGGGCTTGGACCCGTACAGCGACATCGACCAACTCACGGAGCTGATCATCCGGGCCGCGCACCAGGAGGCGCTGCCACAGCTGCCCGAGTCGGTGCTGGCGACCCTGCTCTTCACCGATCTCACCGACTCGACCGTGATGGCCTCCGAGCTCGGCGATGAGGAGTGGCGCCGGGTGTTGGTCGACCACCATGCCGACGTCAGGCGTGAACTCGCACGGTTCCGAGGGGCCGAGATCGACACTGCCGGCGACGGATTCTTCTGCCGCTTCGACGGGCCGGCACGGGCCATCGCGTGCGCCCGGGCGATCGTCGATTCCGGGCGAGCGCGGGGGCTGGTGGTCCGTGCTGGGTTCCACACGGGCGAGTGCGCGGTCGTCGGTCGGATCCGGCCGGGGTCGCGGTCCACATCGGGGCTCGCGTGCTGGGCGAGGCCAAACCCGGTGAGGTGCTCGTGTCGCAGACCGTGAAGGACCTGGTCGCCGGTTCCGGGAACACGTTCGAAGATCGGGCCGAACACACGCTGAAGGGCGTCCCGGGACCTGGACGCTGTACGCCGTCGAACGTTGACGCGTCGGTCTTGCGCCGAAGGCGCCACGACCCGGACACGGCGATCCGGGCGCCTGCCGACGAGCGTCGGGGAGGCCAGGAGCAGGTCGCCAACGGTGAGGTGCGTCCGTCCCGCCGACCTGCCGGGGTTCGTGCGCCGAGAACGGGAGAGATCGTGGGCTACGCGGCACTCCGGATGATGGGCGACATCGCCCGCGAGCGGCGCGATCGGGCGCTCCAGACCGCGCCGAGGCATCGACGAAGACCCGGTGGAGGCCTCGCCCCGGCCGCGCCCGCTCCGACCAGGACTGCCGGGAACGCAGCGAGGCGACCACCACGCAACGACAACCGGATGCCCAGGCGTTCTACATCGCGCTGGGGTTCGCCCTCGGTAGGGACCCGTCCCGGCGCGGTGAACGAGAGCCGGAAGCGCAAACCAGGATCCTCCTCGAAGGCGTCGAGCGGCACCCGCATCACGGATGAACTCGAGTACGCACTGCACCCTGGACGCTGACCTCCCGACTGAGCCAGGGGATATCCGCGGGCCGAAACCCGGAAATCGCCAGGCCACGGGCGTATGCTTCGGCTCCCACATGAGGCTCGTGACCTACGACCGGGGGGGGCACCGGCGGCTGGGAGCGATCCTCGAGGCAGAGGTGATCGATCTGCCGGATGCCGTCGGGCACCCGGCGTTCCCCACCACCCTCGAGGGCCTGGTCTCGAGTAGCCGAGGCACCGTCATGGATGCCGCCCGTGCCGCCCTGAACCGCGACGACGCGTGGAGCTGGCGCGTCCCGAAGCCACGGATCCTCACGCCCGCTGTTCCCCGCAGTCGCTCCTGTCGCCACGAGCCATGGACGTGGAACGCAGGATCGTGGGCCCGGAGCAGCCCGTGCCCTGGCCCGAGGAGGCCGCCTGGCTCGACTACGAACCGATGGTGGCGGCGGTGGTCGGGAACGAAGGCTCCAAGCTCGAAGCCCGAGGCGGTCGCCGACCTCGTGTTCGGCTTCACGCTGGTGAGCGACTGGAGGGCCCGGTCCGCCAACGGGGCGCCCGTCGAGAGCGCCGACGGCGTGCCCGATCGCGATCGGGCCCTGCGTGGTGACGAAGGACGAGATCGACCCGCAGGCGATGTTCGTCCAGGTCAAGGTCGACGACCGCGACCTGCTCAAGGGCAATCTCAACGGCGCCGCGACGAGCCTGTTCCGACTGATCGCCGACGTCAGCCGCCATGCGGTGCTGGAACGAGGCGACGCCTTCGCCCTCGGACCTTTCCCGCCCGTCGACGACGACGCCGATCCCTCTCGCAGGCTCTGGCCGGGCGCGATGGTCGAGCTGGCCGCCGAAGGCATCGGAACCCTGCGCAACCGCGTCGGCATGCGCTGATCCGATCCCCGATCCTCACGAGCGCAAGGAGGCTCCATGGAAGTCACGACGTCGTTCGACAGCCTGTTCACGATGCCGATGCCGATCGGCGAGAAGATCGTGCGCACGATCGCGGTCTACCTGATCGTCGTGGTCCTGCTTCGACTGATGGGCAGGCGCACCGTGGCGCAGCTCAACGCCTTCGACCTGGTCGTGCTGCTGCTGTTGAGCAACGTCGTGCAGAACGCGATCATCGGACCGGACAACTCGCTCCTCGGAGGACTGATCGGCGTCGTCACGCTGCTCCTGGTGAACGCCGGTGTCGTGTGGATCGTGCGCCGGCACGCCCGGCTCGACCGTGTGGTGGAGGGCGAGACCGTGACGCTGGTGCGCGAGGGCAAGGTCGACGAACGAGCGCTCCGGCACCTGGGTATCCGGGAGGCCGACCTCAAGGCGGCCCTGTTGAACCAAGGCGCCGAGGGTGTGCACGACGTGCAGGAAGCCGACATGTATCCGTCCGGCTCGATCGTGGTCGAGCTGACGGAGGAAGCGCGCGACGCCAGCAGGATGGACGTGGAACGCGTCGAGGCGAAGATCGACGACCTCGCCGCCGCGGTGGCCCGGCTGGCGGCCGCCCGGTAGATCGGCGGGCGGAACCGCTACTTCTTCTTCCTGGCTGCCTTCCGGGCCGCGGCGTGCTCGGCCGCCTGGCGCTTCTCGCGTTCCCGCTTCTTGCGCTGTCGGTCCTTCGCCGACCGCACCTTGCGCAGGTCTCCTCTGCCCATCGCTCGGCAAGCCCCTCAGTCGTCCTCGTCGTCGCCGCCCTGCGCCAGCTCCAAGGAGCGGTGACGCGCGGCGTCGATCGCGTTCAGGAACGCGGCCCGCACCCCTGCCTCCTCCAAGTGGCGGATCGCCGCGATCGTGGTGCCGCCCGGTGAGGTCACCATCTCGCGCAGCTCCACGGGATGCTTCCCCGTGTCGCGCAGCATCTTCGCCGAGCCCAGCATCGTCTGGATGATGAGGTCGGTCGCCACGTCGCGCGAGAGCCCCAACAGGATGCAGGCCTCGATCATCGCCTCGGCCAGCAGGAAGAAGTACGCAGGCCCGCTGCCGCTGGTGGCGGTCACGGCGTCCAGGTGCTGCTCCTTCAGTTGCAGCACGCGACCCACGTAGCCCAAGAGCTCCTCGGCGATCGCGAGGTGCTCCTCGGAGGCGGTCTGGCCGGAGGAGATCACCGACATGGCCTCGTCGACCATGACCGGCACGTTCGACATCACGCGCACGACGGGCACGCCGTCGGGCAGGTGCTTCTCCACGAAGGACGTCCGCACGCCTGCCGCGAAGCTGATCACGGTGTCCTCCGGCGTCACATGCTCGCGGATCTGCGAGAGCAGGGCCTCGGTGTCCTGAGGTTTCGCCATGAGCACCAGCACGTCGGCCCATCGGACGGCGCCGGCGTTGTCGAGCGTCGCCGTGACCCCGTACTTGCCGGCGAGCTCGCGCGCCCGCTCGTCACGGCGATTCGTGACCATGATCTCGTCGACGGTGCGCCCGCCAGAACGGATCAGGCCCGAGATCAGGGCCTCGGCCATCTTGCCGCCGCCCAGGAAGGCCACGCGTCGCGCTTCGGGGGTGCTCATGAGGCGCTCACCGTACCGCACACACCCTCAGGGCCTGTCCTCGGGACGAGCCTCGATGCCGCCGCGGAGCACCTCGAGGAACTCCTTGATCCGCATCTGACGCCGCTCGGGCTGGCGATGGATCAGACCCGGGTCGAGCTCGGCCGAGACCAGGGCGTCCTGGAACCGCTCGGCGGCCCAGTCCAGCATGGACGCGAGCATCTCGGCATCGACGTCGTCGCGGGCCTCGCCCTCCGAGACCCCGAACTCCACGAACTCCAGGGTTCCGTAGGGATCCTCGCTGTGCATGAACCGGTCGATCGAGCCTGCGCATCTCCATGCCGGTGTCGTATCGCCCGATCACCGCGATGCGATGGGGCACGGGATCGGAGCTCACGAACTCCTCGGTTCGCTCCAACCACCAGTCGAGCGTGGCCCAGAAGCCCTGGCCCACCACGTCGGAGGGAGCGTCGAGCCAGGCCGGGAGCCTGGCGACCGCCTGACGGTAGGCCGCCATGAACAGCCCTTCCTTCGAGCCGAAATCGAGGAAGACTGTGCCCTTGGCGACACCGACCTGGGTGGCGATGTCTTCGACGCGCGCCCCTCGATAGCCGTGCTCGGCGAAGTGAGCCATGGCCGCCGCGACCACGCGCTCTCGGCGCTCCTCCGCGGCCGGCGATCGTCGGTTCCGACCCTCGGTCATGGCCGGAACGGTAGCGGAAACCGCCCAGGAGAACCGCCAAGAAAAGAGCCCGAGAAACCTACCGGCTCGCCGGGAACCGAAGCTCCCAGCCACCGTCGGCCTCTCGGGCTCTGGTGCCCCAAGCAACCTCCGCGCCGTCACGGGTGTTGACCGAACAGCCCGGCGGCGGCTCGCCCGAAGGCGCTCCGGCCGCCTCGCCTCCTGGTGATGCGCCTTTCGACGCACCTCCGCGGTGACAGGCCGCCCCGCCCGGCTCGCCTTGCGACGCTCCTGGCGGGACTCGCCACGTGAACCTTTCGGCCCTCGTGACCCCGGATCGGCTTCCGAACCTTGCGGCCCCTCCGTCGACCCGGAGGGCGGGCTTCGACCTCTCGGCCTCTGCTCTCCCCGCCGCACCTTCCCCGCCTTGCGACGGCTCCGGCGCGGTGTCCGGTCTCCTCGAGTCGGCACTTCGACTGCTTGGAGCGAGCGAAGACTACGGGCGGCGCGTCGGAGCGGTCAACTCCACGTTTCCGCAGGTCAGAGCACATATCTGCAGGTCACAGGGCCGGGACAAAGAGTGACAATTCCTGCGAGAGAGTGACGAAGATCGCACAGCGCGATGAACGCGCAGGTCAGGCAGGGTGCGGAGGGCCCTCCGACGGCTTCGCGAGCACCTCGCGGTAGACGCCGAGGACGGCGTCGGCCGTCGCATCCCACGTGAATCGAGGCGCCTGCCTCGCCGCCTCGGCCCCCATCGCTTCGTGGAGCCGCGGGTCCCGCAGGAGACGCAGCAGATGGTCCGCGTGGTCGGTCGGATCGTGTCCCTCGACCAGGAATCCGGTCACGCCGTCCTGCACGACGTACCGGAGGCCGCCCACGTGCGCGGCCACCACCGGGGTGCCGCAGGCCTGCGCCTCCAGGGCCACCAGGCCGAAGGACTCCGACCGCGACGGGACGAGCACGACGTCGGCGGCCGCATAGAAGTCGGCGAGCTTGGCCTGCGGCTGCGGCGGGAAGAGCATGACTCGCTCGCTCACGCCGAGCGCGCCTGCGAGCTCCATGAGCCGCGCCATCTCGGCGCCCTTGTCCGGGCCGCTCGGACCGCCCACGATCGCCAGGACCAGGTCGGCAGCCGCGTCGGGGTCCCGGGCGATGGCCTCCGCCAGCGTGCGAACGGCGACGTCGGGGCCCTTGTGTGGCTGGAGCCTCCCCACGTACAGGGCGAGACGCAACCCGGCCAGGTGCAATCGTTCACGGGCAGCGGTGCGATCGCGCGGCAGGAACAGCGTGTGGTCGACCCCGGGAGGGACGATCCTGATGTGGTCGGCCTCGGCGCGGTAGAGGCCCACGAGGTGCGATGCCTCCGACGGCGTGGGCGCCAGGATCCGGTCGGCCTCGGCGATCACGGCCTGCTCCCCCGCAAGGCGCACTGGCGGCTCCGGCGGCTCCCCCCGAGCCAGCGAATAGTTCTTGACCTTGCCCAGCGTGTGGAACGAGGCGACCAGCGGCGCCTTCAACGCGCGTTTCGCGGCGCGCCCCACCCAACCCGAGAGCCAATAGTGGCTGTGCACGACGTCGTAGCCATCCCCGTCCTCGTGGGCGATCCGCAGCACGCCGCCGAGGAACTCCGGCAGGAACCGCGGCACGTCGGCCTTCGGGATCGGCGTGCAGGGGCCGGCCTTCACCGACACCACGCGGATGCCCTCGCCGAGCACCTTCACCTCGTGATCGACACCGCCCCGGCATCGGGTGAACAGGTCCACCGCGACGCCGCGGCCGGCGAGCCGTTCGGCGACCGCGTGGATGTAGACGTTCATGCCCCCGGAGTCCCCGGTTCCCGGTTGATCCAGGGGCGAGGTGTGCACGGATAGGACGGCCACGCGCGGGCTCTCGGTCATAGAGCAAGGCTACCGTCGCCCCACCGGAACGAGAGGCGCGATCGCCCTGCCGTGAGACGGCCGCGTCAGACGGCCTGGGCGATCGGGGGCACCTGATGGATCGGCTCCCGCGCCGCGACCTCCTCGGACCACAGTCCGCCCTCGGCTGCCAGGTCCAGGAACACCCGCACCACCCCGGGGTCGAACTGCGTGCCCGCCCCACTGCGGATCTCATCGAACGCCTCGGCGAACGACAGCGCCGCGCGGTAGGGCCGATCGCTGGTCATGGCGTCGAAGCAGTCGGCGATCGCGAAGATGCGCGCCGCCAGGGGGATCTGCTCGCCGCGCAGCCCTCGCGGATACCCGGCGCCGTCCCATCGCTCGTGATGCGTGCGGACGATCTCGACCGCACCCTCCAGGAAGGCGATCGGCTCCACGATCTGCGCGCCGATCGCCGGATGCGTGCGCATGACCTGCCACTCGGCGTCGGAGAGCGGGCCCGGCTTGCAGAGCACTGCCTCGGGGATGCCCACCTTCCCGATGTCGTGGAGGAAGAACCCGTAGGCCACTTCCGGCCGGGCCGCCAGGTCGGGGTCCACCCGCTCGGCCAGGGCCAGCCCGTAGCGCTGGGTTCGATCCAGGTGTCCTCTGGTCGTGCTGTCTTTCGCCTCGACCACCTGCGCGAGCGACGTCATCGTCGCCACGTACATCTCACGGACGCTCGCGAGCGCGTCTTCGAGCTCTCTGCTGCGGGTCCGTTCGGCCTTGTAGAGGCCACCCAGCTCTCGCGCGAACACGACGAGCTGGGCATGGATGGCGGGAAGCTCGGAATCGTGACCTGACCCCTCCCTGCCCGCCGAGTGGGGAACGTGCATCATCGTCACCTGTCACTTCGGTCGGGGAAACTGCGTCACTCTGCCGCGTGGCGAGACTCATGACCATCGCCCGACCGCGCGATTCCGGGGAGGGAGTCCGGCCCAGGAGCCCATGGCCCATGTGGCCTCCGCCCGTGTGGTCCGTTCATCCCCCGGCCGGGGGACGGGGCCCGATCCGAGGTCAGCGCAGCGCGAGCGAGGGGTCGTCCTTGTAGCGGCGCTTCAGCTCGGACTGCAGCGTGTCCAGCACGCCGATCACGGCCCCGCGGGCCTCCGAGACCTTCTCCTCTTCGGTCGTGAGCTGCTCGAGGGCGGCGGTGAGCTGCCGGTCGTCGAGGGTCGTGGGATCGGAGATGCCGGCGTCGGCGACCAATCGCTCGACCCTGCGCCGCGCGAGCAACAGTTCCTCCTCAGGCACGCCCACCCGGACCGCCTCGCCCCTCGAAGAGCCCTGTGCCTCGTCGCCCGCCAGGATCGTGGTGAGGCGGTCCACCAGGGGGCCCTGATCCTCGCCTTCGCCACGGGACGTGAGCTCGGCCGCCAGGATCTCTGCGCGTCCCTGCACCAGCCGGCGCAGCAACGACAGGTACTCGCGCTCGGCGAGGCACTCGTCGCGCCGCTGGCGGAGCTCTTCCAGGGACAGGTCGGCGAGCCCGTCGACGTAGGAGGCATCGCGGATCCGGTCGATCCGACGGTTGGCAGGATGGTTCGTCTCGTCGCTCATCGCGCCCATCCTACGAGCCGCGCCGGCGTCCGCGTTGCGGACGAACTCACGACGCCACACGTGAGCGTCAACAGACGCTGAGGAGCGTGGAGTAGGGGTTGGCCGCCCCTCCTCCGCCCGGGTGGTACTCGAAGTGCAGGTGGTAGACGGTCGTGCCCGTGTTCCCCACGTAGCCGATCACCGAACCGGCCGAGACGTGTGCGCCCTCGCCGAAGGAACCGAAGCTGTCGAAATGCGTGTAGAAGGTCCAGTCGCCGCTGCCATCGTGGAAGAGCACCACGCCGTTGCCGCCGATCGAGCTGGAGGTTTGGTGCACCGTGCCGCTGTGGACCGCCACGACGGGCGTGCCGCGGGCCGCGATCATGTCGATCCCCTCGTGGCTCCGGCCGCCGGGGCGCGAATCGCCGAACGAGTCGACGAACGAGCTCGCTCCCGCGACCGGACACGTCTGGATGGCGCCGGTGCCGACGACGGTCACGGTGCCGTTGCCACCTCCTCCACTTCCTCCACCGCCGGAGGTGTCGCTCGGCGAGCCGGTGGGCGAGGCTGCCGCAGCAGCCGCAGCCGCAGCAGCCGCCGCGGCTGCGCGTTCGGCGGCGAGCCGATCCTCGAGCTCGTCGACCCTCGCCTGGAAGTCGGCGAGCTTGGCGTTGATGTCGGCTTCCTGCACCCTGAGGTCCTCGAGCGCCTGGCGCTCCTCCTCGGCCGCGGCCGTGAGGCGTTCGCGTTGCCAGGCGAGCTCCTGCGTCTGCACCGACACACGCGTCGCGAGGTCGCTGTCGTCCTGGGCGATGGCCGACGCGAACTCCATGCGGTCGGCGGCGTCGGTGATCGATTCCGACGTCAGCAGGGCCACCACCTGCGGGTTGCCGCCCGCGACGAACAGGCTCGCGGCGCGTTCGTTCAGCCGGACCTGGATCGTGGCGAGCTCCGCCTCCAGGTCGCCGATCCGCTCGCGCGCGTCCGCGGCCGCGTCCTGCGCGCGCGCCAGCTTGGCCTGCGTCTCGAGCCAGAGCGCGTTGACGCGGTCCAGCTCGGCGCGGACACCGGCGAGCTCCTGTTCAGCTGCGTTCAGCTCCGCCTCGGTGTCGGCATTGGCCGGCACCGTCGCGAACGCGCCGGCGACGAGCGCCGAGGCCATGAGCATGCTGAGGAAGGGTCGTCGTGAGCGGATCGTCTCCTCCTAGGAGGGGAAGGACGTTCCGAGGAGGCTACCAGCGGAATGGGGCAGGGTCGACCCGGATCCGTTGGGATCACTCACCCTGCTGGGGGTCGATCCCCTGCTCTCGGGCGCGTTCGATCTCCTGTCGCAGCGCCTCGAGGTGCTCGAGATGCAGCAGGTCTTTGGTCCGGCCGCTCGCCTCCTTCATGCGGATCAGATCGTCCAGCGACGCGACGCGGATCGAGAGCCCGTCGGCCGCCTCGAACGTCTCGGCGCCGGCTTCCAGGTCCGGGTAGCCGCCGGTTCCCGACGGGGTGCCGAGGATGTCGAGATCACCCATCGACGTGACGAGGGTGAAGGTGTCGCCGTTGCTCAGGCTCCGGGCGTCCAGCACGAAAGGAAGGTTGGCGTCGGGCTCACGGGCCACACGCAGTCGAGCATCCAGGTCCTTGAGCGCCGACGCCATCGCTTCGAGGCCTTCGGGATCCCTTGCGTAGCAGATGTCGAGGTCCTGGGTCACATCGGCCGTGCCGCGCAGGTTGGCCGCGAAGGCGCCGATCAACACGAACCGCGCGCGACGTTCGACCAGGGTCCGCAGGATGCCGAGCGGGTCGAACCGGCTCACTCGGACCGCCCCACGGCGAAGGCCCGCCGGAACTCCCGCAGCCCGTTCGCCGCGTCGACGGCGAGGCGGAGCCGCTCGGCCGGTGCCATGAGCAGCCGCTCCCAGATCTGGGAACGATCGACGCCCTCGCCTCGCTGCTCCGCCGGGCGCAGCTGCATGCCGCAGGCGCGGATCAACGGATCCAGCGTGTCGACGGTGGGCGAGACCACCGCGTTCTCGATGCGCGAGATCGTGGCCTGGGGCACGCCGGCGCGGCGGGCGAGCTCCCGCTGGGAGAACCCGGCCCGCCGGCGAGCCATGCGGAGCATCCGATCCGCGTCCACGGACCGGATGATAGCAAAGATGTATCAGGCGCGATACATCAACGTATCGCCGCGGAGTGAACCAGCCAGGACGAAGCCCAGCCCTAGCCCTCCTGGCCCTGCATCGCGGCGATCAGGATGTCGGCGACCTCTGGGCGCGAGAACTCCTGCGGCGGACGCTCCCCGCTGCGGAGCATCTCCCGCACCTTCGTGCCGGACAGCGAGATCCGCGTCTCCTCGCCGTGGGGCAGGTCTTCGGCGAGGCCATGCCCTCACACGACTGGCACCAGAACGAGTGCTCGAAGTTCAACGTCGTGATGCCGAGCTCGCCGGGCTCGAACTCCTGGAAGATCTTCTGGGCGTCGTAGGTGCCGTAGTAGCTGCCGACTCCCGCGTGGTCGCGGCCCACGATGAAGTGCGTGCAACCGTAGTTCTTGCGGCAGATCGCGTGCCAGATGGCCTCGCGAGGACCGGCGTAGCGCATCGCGGCCGGGAAGACGCTCACCATGGCGCGGTCCTTCGGGTAGTAGCCCTCGAACAACGCCTCGTAGCACTGCATCCGGACGTCGGCCGGAACGTCGTCACCCTTGGTCGCGCCCACCAGCGGATGCACCAGCAGGCCGTCGACGATCTCCAGCGCGCACTTCTGGATGTACTCGTGCGCCCGATGGATCGGGTTCCGGGTCTGGAACCCGACCACGGTCTTCCATCCACGCTCCGCGAACGCGGCCCGTGTCTGGGCCGGCGTCAGGCGGTAGTCCTGGAAGTCCCCGTGCTCCGGGAGCGAGATGACCTCCAGGGTGCCCGCCACGCAGTAGTCGCCGGCCTCGTGCACGGCCTTCACGCCCGGGTGGTCGCCGTCGTCGGTGCGATAGACGCTGGTGGCCTCCTTGGCCTTGTCACGCTTGAACGTCTCGCTCACGCGCAGGATCGCGATGGCGTCGGCGCCGTCGGCAGGAAGCAACGCCACGCTGCCGCCGCCGCCCAGCTGGTGCGCCTGCTCCTCGGTGACCGAGAGCACCACGGGGATCGCCCACGGGAGCCCGTCCGCCAGCCGCATCGAGTCGAGCACCGAGCGGTAGTCCGCCTCGCCCTGGAAACCGGTCAGCGGGCTCAGGGCGCCGACCGCGAGCATCTCCAGGTCGGAGAGCTCCCGCGCGCCGACGACGATCTTGGGGAGGTTCGCGGCCTCGGCGGCAAGCGCTGTCGCGGCATCGCCGTCGGCCAGCAGGTTCATGAGGGTGCCGCCGTGCGGCGCGATCTGGTCGTTCTCAGCCATCGATGTCTGCTCCTTCGAAGTGGTTCCGGGGGGTGGCGCCGGGCGTCGCGCGGTGCGGCCGTCCGGCGGTCAGTGTACGGAAACACCGAGGTCGCGGCCCTAACGGCGGGCTCCGGGGACCTGCTGTATGCTCGCGCGGCCTGTCTCGACGGGATGGAGTCCTTGTGGACACACTGCTCCGCGACGACGAGCTCGTCGCGCTGAACCTCTCATTCGAACGAGCGCACCCGCGCGAGATCCTGACGTGGGCGCTCGAGACCGGCGGGTTCGCGAGGGTCGCGATCGCCTCGGCGTTCCAGGCCGAGGGCACCGTGACGATCCACATGGCCACGACGATCCGGCGCGACGTGCCGATCCTGTTCCTGGAGACGGGCTACCAGTTCGCCGAGACGCTGGCTTTCAAGGAGCAGCTCACGGAACGCCTGGGCCTGAACGTCGTCGACCTCTACGGGGACTACACGGTGGCCCGCCAGGCCGAGGAGCTGGGCCCCCGGTTGTACGAACGCGACCCCGAGCGATGCTGTGACCTGAACAAGGTGCAGCCCATGTTCCGGGCGCTTCGGGAACTGGACGCGTGGGTCACGGCGTTCCGGCGCGATTCCTCGCCGACCCGGGCGAGCGCGCCGTTCGTGGAGCAGTACGAGCTGGAGCCGGGGCGCTGGATCGTGAAAGTGAACCCTATGGCGGCGTGGACGCACGACCAGGTGTGGGACTACCTGCGCGAGAACCGGCTTCCGCACAACCCCCTCTACGACCTGGGGTACGCCTCGATCGGCTGCGCGCCGTGCACGCGGTTGCGGTTCGAAGGTGAGCCCGAGCGCGCGGGACGATGGGCCGGCAGGGCGAAGTGGGAATGCGGGATCCACGAGCGCGAGGCCGCGAAGCAGCGGACGATCACGCTGGACGACGCCTGACGATCGAAGCGGCTCCAACCCGAAGGAACCATCGCCTGAGCCCTCAGGCCACGACCCAGAGGGCCTCGCGCGCCAGCTCGATCTCCAGCCGGGTGTGGCCTCCCATCGAGTCGCCGTCGACCTGCACGGGGAACTCCTCGGAGGCGGTGACGACGACTCGCGAAGCGTCGTGGACGTAATCGATGTCCCGGCCGTGAACGTGGCGGGCCGATCCGAAGATCTGCCAGGCGATTCGCGGCAGGCTCCGGCGCGCAAGCTTGCGGATGCTCAACACGTCGAGCCCGGCATCGAGTGAGGCCTGCGGCGTCATCCGGAGCCCGCGGTCCTTGTAGTAGGTGTACGGATCGGTACGCCCGACCATGACCGAGAGCGACGGCGTCGGGGGACGTTCGTCGATCGCCACCTCCAGGTCGGGAGCGCGACCCGCATAGCCCACCATCAGCTCCCAGGCCACGGAGCGGAAGGCCACCCGGTCGAACTTCGCCTTGGTCCGCGGGAACTTCGAGTCCATCCGCTGCATGGCGGCCGCGTCGACGCCGGCTCCACAGTTCACCGCGAAGTACCGGCCGTCGGCTCTGCCCAGGTGCAGCCGGAAGGCCCCGTCGTCCAGCGCCTTGCCGATCAGCACGCCGGTGGCCTCGACGGGGTCGGTCGGCAAGCCCAGGGCACGCACCAGGATGTTGGTGGCACCGCCGGGGAGCACTCCGAGCGCGACCTCGCTCCCAGCGAGAGCGTTCACGACCTCGTTGATCGTCCCGTCTCCGGAGAAGACCACGACCATGTCCACTCCGTCGTGTACCGCCTGGACGGCGATCTCGTTGGCGTGGCCGCGTTCCTTGGTCTCGATGACCTCCAGACGGAAGTCTGCGGATAGCGCCTTCTCGATCACGGCCAGGGTCGGCTTGGACACCGTCCGGGCGACGGGGTTGACGATGAGGAGGACCCGTTGGAACCGCACCGCGAGCCAGTATCGCAGCAGCGCAGGGCTCCCGCGCTCAGCTGCGGCCTGCTACCCCTCCGCTGACCGGCGGCAGGACCGCGAGCTCGTCACCCTCGGCGATCACGGTGGCCCGGGTGGCGCGCTCGCCGTTCACCACGTAGGAGCCCACCTCCGCGATCGCGGCGAACCGTTCTCCGTAGCGCCCCGAGAGCTCGTCGACGACCTCGCCCACCGTGCGACCGGACGCTTCCACGTGCGAGGCGCCGGCCTGCTCGCGTAGGGCAGCGAAGAGCCTCACCCGGACCACGGACGCTCCAGGCCCTCGTGGACGATGCCCACGAGCTTGCTGGCGAACGAGGGCGACAGGCCGTCCTCAGCGTGTCCGAAACCCTCGCCGAGCAGGAGCCGCCTCGGCTCGCCCGCCGCCTCGAACAGCCGGTGCGCGTGCGCGGGCGGGAACAGCCGGTCGTCGGTTCCGTGCACGATCACGACCGGAGTGGGTGCGATCTTGCCGATGACGTCCTCGGGCGACTCGGGCTCCTCCCAGTGGTCGGGCATCCGGACGCCGAACGCCCGCAACGCCGCGCGCCCCGCGTGCGTGCCGATCCGCGCGTGCATGCCCCGGCGCATCTTCGGATGCGCGTCGTCGTGCCAATCCCAGTACGCGAGCGAGGAGATGCCCACCACCACGTCGGCCCCGCCGATGAGGGCACCGTGGCGGATCGTGGCGATCCCTCCCATCGAGGTCCCCACCGTGACGGCGCGATCGTGGCCGTCGGCGCGCGCGCGCTGATGGACCGCCTCGATGTCGAAGATCTCCCGCCCGCCGAAATCGCAGACGCCGTCGCTGTCGCCGTGTCCCCGCATGTCCATCGCGTAGACCGCGAACCAGGGCGTCAGCTCCTCGGCGAACACCGCGAACCTGGGCTTGCGATGCCAGCCGATCATGCCGTGCGACAGGATCAGCGCGGGGAGGCCGGGGCCGGGTTCGCCCAGGCGCGTGCCTTCGATGCGGACGTCGTCCTCGGTCTTCACCGTGAACGGGTAGGCCGGCACCCGCCAGTGGTGGGAGGTGATGCCCTGGACCGACGTCATCGCAGGTCAAGCCTACCGGCACGTATGCCGAGCCGGTATCGTGGAGACGCCCATGGCCTTCCTGGCGCTGCTGTCGGATCGCTCCCCCGCCGTCGTTCTGCCCGCGCTCGGCGACCTGGCCCCCGACCTCAAGCTCGAGTCGCTGTCGCCGACCTCGCTCGACCACGTGGTGGGTTTCGATCCCGCCGCCGTGCTCGTGGACGCGGCCGAGAACCCGGCGCAGGCGTGGACGGTGCTCCAGGAGCTTCGCGCGCGCGACGATCGTCTTCCCGCGATGTTGATCGTGGAGCGCGACCAGCTCGAACGCTACCCGTGGCACGAGGTGGCCGACGAGCTCGTGTACCCGGGGGCACCCGCCGGGGAGCTGCGGGTTCGGCTCGCCATGTTGCGCCGGCGATCGGGGGCCGGAGACGGCACGGTGATCCGCCTGGGCGCGCTGGCGCTGGACACCGAGACCTACCGGGTGACCGCGAACGGCCGTCCGCTCGACCTCACGTTCAAGGAGTTCGAGCTGCTGCGGTTCCTCGCGTCGAACCCGGGACGCGTGTTCACCAGGCCGGCGCTGCTGCGCGAGGTGTGGGGGTATGACTTCTACGGCGGAACGCGCACCGTCGACGTGCACGTGAGGCGCCTGCGGGCCAAGCTCGGCCCAGAGCACGAGCATCTGATCGCGACCGTGCGAAGCGTGGGTTACGGAGCCGCCGAGGCCCACTGACCTGGGCCGCGCGGCGGTTCGAGGCGTTCTTCTCAGGCGGCGGCCGGCGAACCGTCCATCCGTGCCGAGATACTTGTCCGCGATGTACGCGGCGTCCCTGCTCATGCCGGGCAGGACGTCGGAGGACACGGCGTACTGGAAGACCA
Organism: uncultured Actinomycetes bacterium; assembly: GCA_963758715.1. GTDB lineage: Bacteria > Actinomycetota > UBA4738 > UBA4738 > HRBIN12 > JAOUEA01. The sequence continues at coordinate 145,864 of CAVWWK010000001.1, read as the reverse complement.
GACCCATGAAGTAGAGGCCCTGCTGGTCCACCGCGACGCCGCGGTCGTGGATGGGTTCCCCGCTCTCATCGATCACGGGCAGGTCGATCCATCCGAAGTCGTAGTGGAAGCCGGTGCACCAGATCACGTTCGCGGCGGCGAGGACGCGCCCGTCCTCGAACGCGAGGGCCCCGTCCTGCACGCCGACGGTCCGCGGCACCCGCTGGACGCCGGCCGCCGCGAGATCCTTGAGCTTCACGCGCACGAGCGGCGGCCCCTTCGCTTCGAGCTTGGGCCCGAGCCTGCGTCCGATCGGCGTCCCTCTCGTGAGCACGTGATGGAACATGAAGCGCAGGACCGGGAACGCGAATCGGGCCGACGTGGGGCCGTGTCGGAACGGGATCTGGCCGGACGGTTTGCCCGAGATCCACGTCGCGTGGGTGCGCGCGACATCCAGCGCGATCTCGGCTCCCGAGTTGCCGACCCCGACCACCAGGACGTTCCCGTCCTGCAGCTGCCCCGGGTTCTTGTACAAGAACGAGTGCAGCTGCACGACGCTCCCGTCGAGCTCTCCGGCGAACGCCGGGATGCTCGGCGTCTGGTTCGCGCCGGTGGCGACCACGACGTTGTCGGCCTCGAACCGCAGGTCGCCCGACCGCGCGACGAATCGGTTCCCCTCGCGGGTGAGCGAGTCGACGCGAACCCCCGTGCGGACGGGGATGCCGAAGCGCTTCGCATAGGCCTCGAGGTAGTCGGCCATCTCGTCCTTCGTGGGGAACGAGACCGGGTTCGCCGGGTAGCGCCACCCCTCCAAGCCGTCGTATCCGGCCGGGGTGAACAGACGAAGGGAATCCCACCGCGTGCGCCACGCATCCCCGACAGAGTCGTGCTCGTCGAGGACCACGAACGGGCGCCCTCGAGCGGCGAGCTGGTAGCCGGCGGCCAGGCCAGCCTGTCCTCCACCGATGATCACGGTCTCGAAACGCTCCGTGCTTCGATCGGGCGTGCCGTCCATCGCTCTCCCCAACTCGCACCAAGCAACTCAACTCGATGATGCACGGTCACGCTGGCACGGGCGGTTCGGGGCTGTCAATCGCGCCGCGGAGCGGGTCCCGATCCAAGGTGATGGGATGGGTGTCGTGGGGTCAGGCTTCGATGTCGTCGTGGTGGGAGGTGGGCCGGCGGGGTGTGTCATGGCCTCGCGGCTGACGGAGGATCCGGATCGCTCCGTCCTGCTGCTGGAAGCAGGGCCCGACCACGGAGCCCGCTCCGAGGGGCGCTGGCCCCGTGACATCCTCGACGCTGGGGCGGACGCCGATCAGTCGCACGATTGGGGGTTCAGCGGCCCGAGTGCGACGCGGGCCAAGATCATCGGTGGGTGCTCCAGCCACAACCAATGCGTGGTGGCGTGGGCACCGCCCGGCGACCATGCGGCCTGGGCCGCGGTCGGTCACGAGGGGTGGGGGTTCGAGGCTCAGCGACCGTTCCTCGAGAGAGCAGAGCGGCTCCTGCACACTCGGGCGAGCCCCATCGGAGAACTCGATCCGCTCGAGAGTGCCTTCATCGAAGCGGTCGAGGAGATCGGGCTCCCGGCCCTCGACAGGCTGAACGGCCCCGACTGGGGCCCAGGCGCCGCCTCGCTCCCGCGGAATGTCCTCGATGGCGTCCGATGGAACGCGGCCTTCGCCTACCTCGACCCCGTTCGAGGTCGCCCCAACCTCACGATCCGCGCGGACACGTTGGTCGACCGGGTCGTATTCGAGGGGACGCTGGCGCGAGGCGTCCTCACCGAACGGTTCGGGACGCGCGAAGAGTTCGCAGCGGGGACGGTGATCGTCACCGCCGGAACCTACATGTCCCCCGCGATCCTCCAGCGGAGCGGGATCGGGCCCGCGACCGAGCTGGAACGGCTCGGCATCGAGCCGATCGTCGATCTACCCGGCGTGGGGAGCAACCTGCTCGACCACCCGATGGTCGATGTGACGTTCGAGGCCGGTCGGTCGTCCACACCTGTGGTGGGGCACGGCCTCGAGGAAGTGCTCCTCAAGGCTCGAAGCAGCCGGTGCACCGACGAGCATTGGGACGCGCACGTGCTCGTGTGGGCATCCCACCCGGACGACGGGGAGAGGCAGATCATCGTGTCGGTCGGCGTGGTGGAGTCGGATTCGGTGGGACGGCTGGAGCTTCCCTCGACCGATCGCGCCGCGGTCCCCGAACTCGCCCAGCCGTTCGCCGAGCTGAGCGATCACGACACCGCAGTGCTGATCGAAGGGATCGAGCTGATCCGTCGGCTCGCCGGGACCCGCGCGCTCGGCCCGTTCCTCGGCGACGAGCTGGATCCCGGCCAGACCGACCTCGAGAGCTGGATACGGGCCAGCGTCGGAGGCTACTGGCACCCGGTCGGGACCTGTCGCATGGGTCCGTCGAACGATCCCTTCGCCGTGGTGGATCCGAACGGTCGTGTGCACGGGACGCTGGGCCTCGTGGTGGCCGACGCTTCGATCTTCCCCACCACCCCTCGCGCGAACACGCATCTCCCGACGATCGGGATCGCGGAATCCATCGCCGCCACGATCCGGTGAGGTCCCCATACACGAAGGCATCCATAGGGCTCCGTCTGTAACGCAGAGTTAACGCCTATCCGACGGCCCGGCTCCGGAGCTCTCGTAGGGTGAGCTTCGACGCCGACGACAAGGGGGATGCGCGCGTGGCAACGCCGAAGGACGTCATCGCGATGGCGAAGGAGCACGGAGCCCAGATCGTGGATCTGCGGTTCACCGACCTGCCGGGCCAGGTGCAGCACCTGTCGCTGCCGATCCACGAGTTGACCGAGGACAAGCTCGCCCAGGGCCAGCCGTTCGACGGTTCCTCGGTGCGCGGGTTCCAGGAGATCCAGGAGTCGGACATGTTGCTGATGCCCGACCCGGATTCGGCCTACATGGACCCGTTCACCAAGCACCCGACGGTGAACATCACCTGCTTCGTGAAGGATCCGGTGACCGGCGAGGACTACAGCCGCGACCCGCGCAACATCGCGAAGAAGGCCGAGCTGTACCTGAAGCAGACGGGCATCGCCGACCGCTCGTACTGGGGGCCCGAGGCCGAGTTCTACATCTTCGACTCGATCCGCCACGACCAGAGCCAGTTCGAGGGGTACTACCACATCGACTCCGTCGCAGGGGCATGGACCAGCGGCAAGGAGGAGGAAGGCGGCAACCTCGGGTACAAGCCGCGGTTCAAGGGCGGGTACTTCGCGCTGCCGCCCACCGACAAGTACCAGGACCTGCGCACCGACATGGTGCTGAACCTGGAGAAGGTGGGCCTGACGATCGAGGTGCACCACCACGAGGTCGGGACCGCGGGCCAGGCCGAGATCGACATGCGCTACGACACGTTGCTGACGACCGCGGACAACGTCATGAAGTACAAGTACGTCGTCAAGAACACGGCGTACCAGGCCGGTAAGACCGTGACGTTCATGCCGAAGCCGCTGTTCATGGACAACGGCTCGGGCATGCACACCCACCAGTCGCTGTGGACCGGCGACGAGAACCTGTTCTGGGACGAGGTCGGCTACGGCGGCATCAGCGACTCGGCGCGCTGGTACATCGGCGGGCTGATCGCGCACGCACCGGCGCTGCTGGCGTTCACGAACCCCACGACCAACAGCTACCGCCGGCTGGTGCCGGGCTACGAGGCCCCGATCAAGCTCGTGTACAGCCAGCGGAACCGCAGCGCGTGCGTTCGCATCCCGCTGGGGACGAAGGGCCCGGGCGCGAAGCGGCTGGAGTTCCGCACACCCGACCCGAGCTGCAACCCGTACCTGGCGTTCAGCGCGATGCTCATGGCCGGCATCGACGGCATCAAGAACAAGATCGAGCCGCCCGACCCGATCGACAAGGACCTCTACGACCTGCCGCCCGAGGAGCACGCGGCGGTCAAGCAGGTGCCGGGGTCGCTGCTCGAGGTGCTGGGCGAGCTGGAGTCCGACCACCAGTGGCTGCTCGAAGGCGGCGTGTTCACGCAGGACGTGATCGACACGTGGATCGAGTACAAGCGCCTCGAGGAGCACGACGCGGTGGCACTGCGCCCGCACCCCTACGAGTTCGGCCTCTACTACGACGTCTAGCCTGAAGCGGTCGAGGGCTCGACGCCGTAGAACTCCCACTGCATGTTGTCAGGGTCCCGGAAGCAGACGTACTCCTTGTTGAGGAGCGGGTCCAGCTCGATCCCTGCCGTCTCGACGCCCGCACGCCCGACCGCTTCGACGACGTCGGCGAGATGAGCACGACTGGTCACCGCGAACGCGAGATGATCGACCCCGATCCGGTACTCGCTGAACCGGTCACCCTCGGGCGTGCCCTCGAGCGGTGGCTTCAGCACGACAAGACAGTCCCCCGCCGCGAAGAAGGCGAGGCCTTCGGCGGGCGACTGCACGTCGAAGCCGAGGACATCTCGATAGAAGTCGGTCGAGCGGTCCATATCGGTGACCCTGAGCGACACGTGGTGGAGTCCCTGAACATCCACGGTGCAGCCTCCTCACTCCCCGTTCGACCCGCCAGGGCGGGCAGGGTCGCTCTTCCTCGAGCCTCGCACCCTGTGTCCCGGCCCGCAACCTGACCGTGATCGCGCTGCGAGCGACGCCTGGCGTCCGGCCTCGGCCGTATCCGTCGCGGTCAGGGCGGTCGCGAACGCGACACGTCCATCACGCTCCATGATGGGCATCCCCTCATCGACCGCGATCTCGATCGCTCTCGGAATCAGCTCGAGGGCCTCGTCCGCCTGTCCCGCCGCCTCCGCGCACCGCCCGAGCACGACGGCCCCGCCGGCCGACGCCTCGACCCACCCGACCCGCCGCCCAGCGTCGACGATCGGCCGGACGAGGGCGGTAGCCCGCGCCGCCTCGCCCATCGCCAGGATCACGCGCCCGGTCGCGAGTACGCGTCGGCCCCGGGCAGGTAGGCGGTCCCTTCGGGACAGACGATGTCGCCGAGGATCGCCGCCGCCCTGGCGACGTGATCGGCCGCGGCGTCGTGATCACCCATGAGTGAGGAGCACCAGGCCAGCTGCGCGATGGCCCGAACGAGGTGCAGCCTGGCCCCGCCCTCCTCAGCCGACCGCACGGCGTCGGTCAGGTGCGGCGCGGCGACTGGGGTTCTCCGAGATCGAGGAACGTGCGCCGAGCATGAGTGACGTCCAGGCACTCCACTCCGCATGCCCCATCTCGTGAGCCCCACGGCCCACATCCTCGAGCGTTCGAGCGCTTCGGCGAGGTCACCCCGGCAGCGGTCTCGCCAGCCCATCATCGACAGGTGCAGTAGCTCGTTGCCACGGTCGCCGATCCGCCGGCGATCTCGAGTGCCTCCCGCAGCCGCGCGTCCGCCTCGTCCCATCTCGCCGTGCCGACGGCCATGTACCCCCGCTCGAAGAGCACGAACTGCAGAAGCCACAGCTCGTCGTTCCAGCGATGGATCGCCTCGAGCTCATCCGCGATCTCCGCGAGCCTGGCGCCGTCACCGAGCTGCAGCACCACCTGCTTCTGGGCGTCGAGCGCCACCGCGAGGAGACGCTCGTCACCGCTCGCTCGGGCCGCCGACAAGGCTCGCTCGCCGAACTCTCGACCGAGATCGAGGCGGACCATGTTCGTGTGCACGATCGACAGCCGCGCCAGGGCCGTCACCCGAGCCGCCGCGTCCCCGCGTTCCTCGGCGATGTGCAGCGCGGATTCCAGGTGCGTGAGCGCCGCCCGGTTGTCGGCCGCACCCGCCAGCACGAAGCCGAGCTCGGCCTCGGCCCGGCACTCGAGGTCGTGCTCGCCTCCTTCCTCCGCACTCCTGCAGGGCGGCCTCCAGCTCGGTCCGCCCGGCCTGGAGATCACCGCGCCGGGCGAGCAGCCCGCCCCGTTCGATGCGGAGCGAGGCGACGAGAGGCGTTGCCCGGGTCGAGGCCTGCCTCGTTCGCCGCCTCGAGCGCGTCGTCGTAGGCACGCAGAGCCTCATCACGAGCTTGTGCGCGGCCCGCCTCGCGGGCCGCAGCGACCAGCCAGTCGAGTGCCGCTCCCGGCTCACCCGCGGTTCGATAGTGGCGGCCCACCAGACCCGCGCACGTGCGTGGTTCGCTACGCGAGGCTCGAGGGCGCGGCCCGCTCGCAGGTGCAACGCCGTTCGACGGCGTCGAACCAGCGCCCGATACGCGGTCTCCTGGATCAGGACATGGGCGAATTGGTACTCCGCTTCCCGGTCCTCGCGACGGATCGGACCCCGCCCGCCTGACCATGTCGAGCCGCTCAAGGCTGGAGACGGAGGCCTGGATCCCTCGGAGCGTTCCCCTCCCTCCACTCCGGCGAGCAGCTCGAGGTCGAAGCGACGACCGATCACGCAGGCGGCATCGACGATGTCGACGGTTGCCCTCGGACAACCGGTCGAGCCGAGCGAGGACGACCTGCTCCACCGTCGGCGGCACTTCCAGCGCCACCGAGGCGTCGAGTCTGCCACGTGCCCTCGGCCAGCCGAAGCGCCCCGGCATCGCGCAGCGACCGGACAACTCCTCGAGGATAGAAGGGGTTTCCCTCGGCGGCCTCGAGCAGCCGCGCTTCAACCGCGGGTGGAAGCACGCCCGGACCCACCAACGCGATGAGGAGCGTCCTCAGTCCGCCCCCGACGGCAGCGCCTCGAGATGCATGAGGTGGGCGCCTCGCGTGAGCGCCTGCTCGATGAATCCGCTCGACGCGTGCTCGGTCTCCCGCCGAGCCGGTCAGCACGAACAGCACGTCGATCGTGAGCCACCGCCTCGATCACCGGACTGAGTAACTCCAGCGACGAGGGGTCGGCCCAATGCAGGTCCTCGACCACGACGACCAAGAGGGTGGTCGTCGCGGCGTGCTTCCAGCTCGCGTCGGACCACGGTCGATCAGCCCTCGCTGGAGCTGGTGGCGGACAAGTCGCCGCCGCGCGACCGAGCGGGGTCCGCATCGGACACGCCGATGAGCGTCGCCGCGAACGGGAGATCGATCGGCCTGTTGCTCGCCACGCCAGCTGACGGATGCGTTCGAGCGTCTTCCTCGCCCGCGGATGGGTCCAGGGCATCGATCAAGCAGATCGCGGAACACCGAGTACGGGGTGCGTTCGGCGAAGGAGGCAGCTCTCGCCTCGAGCCACACGATCCGGTCGGGCGCCGCGGCCCGCGCCTCACTGGCGAGGCGGCTTTTGCCTACCCCCGCCTGCCCCGTGATGAGCAGAGCCCTGCCTGCGCTCTCCGGACCGGCCCGGGCAGGGCAGCTTCAGGAACCGGTGCCATCTCGTCATGCCGACCGACGAGGGACAGCCGTCATCCCCTCGAGCCGACGCGCAGAGTCCACCTTGCCGGCGCGCGGCCGTGCCGCGCGTACGACGACCGTGTCCCGACTTGCCCTTCAGGTCGACGCCGAGACTCAGTCCCCACTCGAACAACGACGCGACGCGGTCGTACGTTCCCGGCCCCACGAGCACTGTGCCGGGCTCGGCCTCCCTTGCACCCGGGCGGCGGTGTTCACGGCGTCGCCTGTTGCGCCGTACTCCACCTTTCCCCCGCCGCCTACAGGTCCGAGGACGACGAGCCCGGTCTCGATGCCGACCCGCATCGAGAACCCATCTAGCCCTCGGGCCCGAAGCTCTACGGCGTATCTCGATCGAGCGGACGATCTCGAGGCCAGCCCTCACAGCTCGCTCCGCGTCGTCCTCGTGGGAGACCGGTGCGCCGAACAAGATCAACGCGCCGTCACCGGCGAGGTCCTTCACCGTGCCGCCGTACGTTTCGGCAGCCTCGATCGCCAGCGCGATGGCGCCGCGGATCAGCTCGTGCGCGTCCTCCGGGTCGAGGCGCTCGGCGATCGCGGTCGACCCGACAGTGTCGGCGAACAAGGCGGTGACGACCTTTCGTTCCTCCCGCATCGCCGAGCTCGGCATGGTGACCCATCGTCGGCCACCCCTGCCGATCGGCAACCCGACTGCGACTAAGGCTGGGGCTACCCCTGACGACGGGCCGTGTGGAGATGGAGCACGCCCGACACGCCCTTGAGCTCGACGGGTCCCGTCGGCGTGAACGCCACGGGCGTCCCCTCGGCGGCCTCCACGACCTCCTGGCTCACGAGCACCTCCCCCGGTCTCGCGAACTCGGCGATCCTGGCGGCGATGTTGACCGTGCGGCCGTAGTAGTCGCCGTCCTGAAAGACCACCGATCCGGTATGGATACCGACGTGGGCGGGCGGCAGGTCCTGCGGAGCGACGTCATGCACCATGTCGAGGGCGGCGAGCACGCTCTGACCGGGGTCGCGGAAGTAGAACATCACGCCATCTCCGAGCCACTTCACTGGCTGCCCGCCGTGCTCGTGGGATCTCCGGCGCACGAGGGTGGACAGCCTCGCCGCCAGGTCCGCGGCGGCCTCGTCGCCCCGTTCCTCGGTCAACCGCGTGTACCCAGTGATGTCGAGGAAGCAGACCGCCGGAGGCCGATGGAGCCGACTGAGCAAGCCTGCTCCCTCGAGCGCCGCCTCGACGATCTCGACGGCGCCCTCCCGCCACGCGTGCTCCTGCTGCCCGTGGTAGAGGGCGATGAACGCCTGCTCCGTGAGGGTCGACATGTGGGACCCGAGCTCTGCTTGTGCCTGAGTCGCCTCGTCCTGGGTCATGCCGCCCTCCAGGAGCGGCCGCACGACCTCGCTCCTCCACGCGTCCGATTCGGTCGTGGTGACACGGCGCAGGTTGTCGCCGCACGCCCGAAGCCATCGCTCGATCACGACCTGCCGGAACCCGCTCGCGAGCTGGAGATCGATCACGGGCACAACCGCCAGCTCGTCCTCGCGGACGTGGTCCTCCGGTCGAGGCTTGGCGAAACCTGACGCCTCGCGGATCACCATCAGGAGCTCCAAGGGGATCCCGGTCTCGACGCTCAGCTGTTGGAAGGTCGCATCGCTGTGCCCCGAGAACCGGTCGAACGCGCCGGAGTCCAAGAAGTCGAACGAGAGCGCTCTTTCCCGCACGGCGGCCGCCATGCCCTCGAGCGGCACGCCCGCTCGTTCGAGACCGTGGATCCAGCGCGCCTTACGCGAGTCACCGGCCGAGAAGGTGTCGCCAGGTCCGGGGCTCAGGAGACCCATCTCGACCAATCGGTCGATGTCGTCGGGTTCGACTCCGGCCCTTAGGGCCACATCTCGGCGCGTGCGCTCGCCCACGGAGCTGATGGTATCCGCCGCGTTCCTGGAACCGGGCGTGACGTCGATCACAGCTCCCGAGCGCGATTGCTGCAAACTTGGCGAGGCGTATGCTGGCATACCATGAAGAGGACGACCGTGAAGCTCCCGGAGGATCTGGACGCGAAGCTCCGCCTCGAGGCGGAGCGGCGCGGCATGACCGTGTCCGCGCTGACCCGGGAAGCGATCGAGACCCACCTGAACAGCGGCCGACGAAGGGTGCTCAGAAGCGCAGGATCGGGACGCAGCGAGCGCGGGGATCTCTCCACGAGGGTCGACGAGATCTTCGGCGAGATCCTGGACGAGAAGCGCCGCAAGGGGGAGCTGTAGGCCTCGTCGTCGACACTGGGCCGCTGGTGGCAGCGGTGGACGTTCGTGACCCCGACCACCTCGCGTGCCGCCAGCTCCTTCAGGGACATCGCGGACCGCTGCTCGTGCCGATGCTGGCGATCGCCGAGGTGACGTACCTGGTGCAACGGGGGATCGGGACAGACCAAGAGATCGAGCTCCTCCGCGATCTCTTCGAAGGCACGCTGACTCCCCTACCCGTCGAGTCATCTGATTGGGCGCGCATCATCGAGCTCGTGTGGACTTACCGCGACTTGCCGCTCGGCACCGTGGACGCATCGGTGATCGCCCTGGCCGAGCGGCTCAAGGTCGCGCAGATCGCGACCCTCGATCATCGCCACTTCTCGGTCGTCCGCCCGGCCCACGTCGACGCGTTCGAGCTGCTGCCGTAGCGGGCTTCACGTACGCCGCGTCCGGGTGCAGGATAGAGCGAGAGCAGCGCCGACATCTGCCGAGTGCCCGCAGGGGAGGTCATCATGCTCGATCAGTTCCAGCCGCACGCGACCCTTGCGGTCTCCGACATGGAACGCGCCAAGGCCTGGTACGCGGAGAAGCTCGACCTCAAGCCGACCGAGGAGGACCAAGGAGGCGCGTGGTACGAGTGCGCCGGCACCAACTTCTTGCTCTTCCCGACGCCCTACGCCGGCAGCGCGAAGAACACCGTCATGGAGTGGACGGTCGACGACGTCGACAAGGTCGCTCAGGACATGAAGGGCCGTGGCGTCTCATTCGACACCTTCGAGATGGAAGGCGTCGAGTGGAACGGCGAAATCGCCGTCATGGGTGAGCACAAGGCCGCCTGGTTCAAGGACAGCGAAGGCAACATCCTGGCGATCACGAACTAGGTTCAGCCCCCTCTATCGGAGAGTTCCCGGGCCCAGGCGATGACCTCGTCGACCGGTCGATAGTTGAGCACGCGTTCTCGGCACGCCCGCGAGCGCGGCGATCGCCATGCCGAACGGCAGGAACTCCAGCTCGTCGGCGGCGTGCGCATCGCTGCCGATCGAGAACCACTCGACGCCCGCTTCCACGGCGATCCGGGCGAGCTCGACGTTCAGGTCCTGGCGCGCCGGGGTCGCGTCGATCTCCACGGCCTTGCCCAGGCGTGCCGCCTCGTCGAAGACCCGCCGCCAATCGGCGTTGAGACCGACCCTGCGCCCGTACATCCGCGCCTTCGGGTGCGCGAGCACGTGGACCGACGGGTTCCGAAGGGCGGCGACGTATCGCTCGGTCGCGTCATCGGGGACCCGCAGCTCGGTGTGGAAGGCGCCGAGCACCAGGTCGAGGGTCTCGAGGGCCGCGGGATCCATGTCACCCGAACCGTCGAGCAGATCCATCTCGATCGACCGGAGCACCCTGAACGCGTCACCCGATCGCTCGAACGATCCGTTCAGCTCGTCCACCAGGCGGTTGTGTTCGGCGAGCTCCGACTCGTCCATGCCGTGCGCGATCTTCAGGCTCTTCGAGTGATCCGTGCTTGCGATGAAGGTTCGTCCCAGCGCGCGAGCCGCCGACGCCATCTCGGCGAGCGGCAAGGCGCCGTCGCTATCGGTGCTGTGCACCTGCAGGTCCCCGTGCGGGATGCTCTCCCATTCGGGCGCGGCGTCGAGCGCTCGACGAACCTCCGCGTAGGTGAGGAACCCTTCGCGCGTCGGATCGGGCTCGGGTGCAGGAGGAGGATCGTCGAGCCACTCGAGGAGCAGGTGCTCGACCCATGGCCCGACCGCTCGAAGCTCGGTGAGGGAACGACCGTCCCGCGCGAGTTCGGCGGCTTCCACGGGCCAGAAGCGAGCGGCTTGCGCTGCACGCTGGAGGGCGCGCCGGCGGTGGTCGGCCTCGTTGGTCGCGGCCTGCAGGAGCAGCTCTCCGATCACCGCGTTCGTGAGGGTCCGTCGGTCATGCCGCAAGCATGCATGCTCCTGGGCTGGAGTCGTCGCGCGCGGCTGGTGCCCTCGTACTCACTCCGCGATCCGAACGCTAAGCACATGCGTCTGCTGGCTAGGGCGAGTGCACCTTCTGTAGCATCGACCGATGACTCGCGACAGGACCTACCGTCTTGGCCACGACTATCGTGACACCGGTTCTTCAACCTCTGCGGAGGACGAGTTCCTAGGCTGGGTAAATCTCGACAGCCGCGGCATGCGCAACCGAGGCGGGATCCGTCCCCTTCATTTTCACAACCTGAAGGTCCCTACCCATGCAGCCTTGATCCTATTGACGACAGAACGATCGAAGGGAACATCCAGTAATCCTTGGGAGGACCTCATCGATCTGTCGCACGGGCGGATCGTTTATTGGGGGGACGCGAAGTTCAAGGACAAGTCGGTCGACGATTTTATCGGCAACCGGGCACTCAGGGCCGCTCAGGACATGGTCCTCGGATGACAACAGGATCTTGATACCTCCGATTCTTCACTTCTCCCGACCGTCGTCAGGAGCCGTGACATTCAATGGTCTCTGCGTTCTCGACCGGCTGGAACTCACCTGGTTCGAGGACAATGGCCATCCGGTCCGAAACTACAGAGCACATCTCACTGTCCTCGACCAGGAAGACGTCGACGTAGCGTGGATACAGCGTCGGATGACGGCGACAAGCATCGGGGAGCTTGCTAAAGACTGCCCAACAGCATGGACTCGGTACCAGGCCGGATTCGTCGATCGCCTTCGAATCTGGGCAGCGTCCCTTCGCGACATGTCGGGCCAACTCCCCTACGAGGGATCCCGCGACAGCGCCGTCCTGGAACAGCTCTCGAGCATGCATCCGACAGAGTTCGAGGCAGCAACCGTAGCCCTGTTTCGTGAACTGGAGGAAGTCCAACACAACATCACGAGAACACGCCCGACGGGCGACGGCGGCTTCGACTTCTTTGGACAGTTCACGTTTCCGCCGCCCCTCCGCTACGAGATCGACTTCCTAGGGGAGGCGAAGAAGTTCGGCTCGAGGTACGGCCGTAGGCCCCAAGTACTTGTCGCGACTCGTGGCTCGACTTGCTCGAGGTCAATACGGGATCTTCGTCACGACCTCTATACTTCACCAAGCAAGCCCAAGAAGAGGTGCTGGCCGACGGCTATCCGACAACCCTGATCGCGGGAGCCGATGTCGTCAGGATGATGCGAGAGCTGCGGATCGCTAAGGGCAGCGAGATCTCACCGGCGTGGCTGAAAGCAGTGGAGTCCGAGATGCTCGAGAAGACCGGCACGGTCTAGCCAAACAAGCGTCGAGCGACCTGCTTCAGACGCGTCGCTCGGGAGTACTCCTGGTCGTCTTCAACTTTGAACACCGCAACTGCCTCGTCGCGGGACTCCTGGTATTGATCGGGGTCCCTACCGCCGATGGGGTAACGCACCCACTCCATCGCTTTCGCTCTGCCCGGAATGAGCACAGCCTCCGGGGTCGGGGTAGCCGTAGCTCGTCCAATGAGTGCCAACCCATGGCTCCCCACCCGGCCACGGGTCAGGGACCTGAACTCCTACAAGTCGGACTTCCCGGTGCCCAATCTCCCATCGCCCGTCAAACGGCTGTCTCACGATCCGCCAATCGCCTCCGGCTAGGCAATCGACCCATCTGACAGCCTCTCGCCGACTGAGTAGCCTCACTGAGTAGAGTTCCGGCGGAAACTCGAGGATCGTTCCGTCGGTCACCAGTACAACCCACGCGCGAATGCCAACTGGACGGTTCATTCGCCACTCTCGCCAGCCCCCCGGCCCTCGGCGTGGACCCAGGGACCCGGGATTGTCTTGCCGCTTCGGTTCTCGGGGTCGTCGGCGGCGATGCCGGTCCAGACCACTGTCCTGAGACAGATCTTGCAGACCATGCCCTGGTCCGGGAACCAGTGGACTGGATGCGCCTCATGCCTCGGGCTGATTGGACTCATCTCGAGCGTGTACTCCGACGAGATGACCTCGAAGTCGAATACGCCGCCGTCCATGAACTCGCGATCGGCCGCTTCCTCGGCCTCGTCGCGACTGCGGCCGCTGACATAGAAGGTGGCCTCGTCGTACATGTCGCGAACGATCTTGACCTCCCAGCGTGACTCCAGCTCCTTGCTCATGGCGCCTCCTTGTCGATGGGCGCCTCCGAGGATGATCCGATCGCGGCTGGCTCTTCTGTGATCTAGGTCACACTCGGGCCAACAATCCGGGTCGGTTGATTTCGCATGTCAGTCCGATGAATCACAATGGTGTAACTCCCTCTCCCGACCCCATCGGGAGGTACACATGCAGGACGCTCGGAGGTTCCGCGACGCACGTGACGCCGTCGAACTTTCGCTCGGCGGCGCCTTCGCCGGCATCGAGGAAGCTCGAGAGAAGCTCGACCGGCTCGCCTCGCTCGTCGACGACCGCACCGAGGTCGACGGACTGCGCGGAGCTGTCCAGCTGATCGCCTACGCGATCGAGGGGCTCGCCTTGGCGGTCGGTCACATCACGCCCGACGGCGCGCGCACGCCGTGACATCGCCCAGTTCGGATCGGACGCGCGAGCTATCCTCGCGACGATGCGGGTCTTCATGGCGGGAGCGACCGGAGTGATCGGTGTCCGCCTCGTGCTTCTGCTCGTGGCGGCCGGGCACAACGTGACGGGCATGACACGATCGCCAGCGAAGGCCGACACCCTGCGGCGCTCGGCGCCGAGCCGCTCGTGTGTGACGTCTATGACAGCGACACGCTGCACCAGGCGGTCGTCGATTCAGGCACGGGCGCGATGGTGCACCTGCTCACCGACCTGCCGGACGATCCGGCGAAGCTCGACGGGTTCACCGACGCGAACGCCCGGATCCGCCGTGAGGGAACGCGGAACCTGCTGGTTGCTGCCGAGGCGGCCGGAGCCTCGCGGTTCCTGGCGGAAAGCGTCGCCTGGCGTCTCCCGGGCGATGCCGGCGCAGCCGTCGACGAACTCGAGCGGGCGGTGCTGGACGCGCAGGGAGTCGTGCTGCGGTACGGGCAACTCTACGGTGCCGGCACCGTTCTTCGAGCACGAGGTCCCGGATCCTCCTCGGATACACGTCGACGAGGCCGCGCGCCGGACGTCGCTGGCACTCAGCGACCCTTCGGGTGTGATCGAGGTCGTCGAGTCCTAGGGCTGGTCGAGCACCGACAGGATGTTGCCGGCCGGGTCCTTGAACCACGCGATGGTCGGTCCGCCGCCACCGCGAGCGATGCCCTTGTCGTCCTGTTCGATCCCTCGTACTGCTCGAACTCCACGCCCCGCATCGTGAGCTCGTCCACCGCGGCGTCGACGTCGGCGACCGGGAAGTTCAAGATCGTGTAGGTGGCCGGCTCGAAATCGGGCTTCTGATACACGAACGTGTCGCGATCGCCCGCCAGGTGCAGCGTTAGCAGCCCGGCCTCGTCGATCAGCGTCGTCTGGATCCCCAGGGTCTTCTCGTAGAAGTCGCGAGTCCGCTCCAGGTCGTCGACGGCGAACCCGCTGAACGCCTTGGAATCGGTCAGCATCTGGATCCCCCTTCCCGCGCATCCGCGGCTACGAGGCGTACTCCTCTGTGTGGTCCTCACGGTCGATCGCCCAGGTCCGATCGATGATGTCGATCGTCTCGGACACGGACTTGCCGTTCTCGTCGGCAGCCGCCTTCACGTCCTCGTACCTGATGTTGTGCTGGCCCATCTCCAGGTGGGCCTGCATGCATCCGCAGGTCAAACACATGGCTTCCTCCCTCGTCGGTCTCTCTCCATCATGCCCCCCCGGCCCATTCCCACACGTCGGTTGCGCGAAGCGGCGGCCGGCGTTACCGTGGTCGTGGCGCCGTCCTGCGCCTAACCCCCGGTTCCGGCGCTCACGCCGCCGGCCGAAGCGGGGGCAAAGGGGGCCTCGAGCCGTCGGGACGCCGGTCGTGTGCTTGCCCTGATCCGGCGAGGGCCCTGTGAGCGTGAGTCGCGGCGCCGTCGCCACGAAGGGAAGCACGCTATGACCACGCAACGATCGTTCAAACGTCTCGTCCGTGCGCGCATGGACAAGACGGGCGAGAGCTACACGGCGGCACGCGCGATGCTGCTCGCCGCCGAGGACTCGAAGGCCGAGCGCCCGGCGCTCACGATGTCGGACGAGTCGATCCGGCGACGGACCGGTCGCGGCTGGGAGGAGTGGTTCGACCTCCTCGACGCGAGCGGAGCCATCGCCTGGAGCCACACCGAGATCGCCCGATGGGTCGCCGAGGAGCAGGGCGCCGACGGCTGGGACGCGCAGTCGGTCGCCGTGAGCTACGAACGGGCGAGCGGCAGACGCGCCGTCGGGGAGCACGCCGATGGCTACCGGGCCAGCGCGTCGAGGACAGTGGCGGTGCCGGTCGCGCGGCTGTACGACGCGTTCGTGCAGCCCTCCAAGCGCGAGCGTTGGCTGCCCGATGCTGCGCTCCGCAAGCGCACCGGCACCAAGCCGAAGTCGGCTCGGTTCGACTGGGGCGACGACGGCACCCGGTTGATCGTCTCGTTCGAGACCAAGAGCAATGACAAGAGCACCGTGACGATCTCCCACGAGCGTCTCGCCGATGCCGACGAGCGCGATCGCATGAAGGCCTACTGGCGGGAACGAACCGCCGCACTGAAGAAGGAGCTGGAATCATGAGTCAGACGACGAACGACACGCGTATCACCCACGTCGGCACGATCGTCCTTCCCGTGGGCGACCAGGACTCGGCGCTGGAGTTCTTCACCGGCACGCTGGGGTTCGAGACACGGCTGGACGCCGAGTTCGCCCCGGGGCAGCGGTGGATCGAGGTGGCGCCGCCCGGCGCTCAGACCTCGATCGCGCTGGTTCCGCCGGACGCATCGAGGGGATCGAGATCAGCCTCGCGACCGAAGACGCCGCGGCCGATCACTCTGCGATGCTGGCCGGCGGCGTCGAGGCGGACGCCGAGCTGATCGTCATGGGCGAAGGCGTGCCGCCGATGTTCACGTTCCGCGACCCCGACGGGAACCGGTTCCGCATGGTCGAGCGCGACTGAGAGGAGGAACGAGCGGGCATGGCTGCGAGGGCGAGCCGGGCCGACGCGGAGCACGCGCACTACCGGCGCAAGCGTTGGTTGTACTTCCACGTCGGTGTGTACCTCGCCGTGAACCTGTTCATGGTGGGCATCTGGTTCGTCACTCGCGACCAGCCCGTGCAGAGCGTCGACGCCGAGGCGCTGAAGTCGTTCTGGCCGATCTGGGTGATGCTTCCCTGGGGCGTGCTCCTGGGCATCCACATCTCGTACGTGGTGGCGAGGAAGCCACCTCGCACGGTCGATGCTCCCGGGGCTCCTGGGTTCCTGAGCCCCAAGAGCGGCCGCGTCGTGAGGACGGTGCTGTTCACCGACATCGTGGATTCGACGGGGCTCGCGGCGCGCATGGGCGACCGCCGCTGGAAGGAGGTCCTCGATCGCCACGACCACGCGGCACGAGGCCTCGTCTCGCGCTTCGGCGGCCGCCTCGTGAAGCAGACCGGCGACGGTCTGCTCGCGCTGTTCGAGACGCCGGGCGAGGGCATCCAGTGCGCCGAGGCGCTGCGGCAGGAGCTGCTCGCCGACGACATCAAGATCCGGGCAGGACTGCACGCGGGCGAGGTGGACCTCCGCGGCCGTGACGTCGGCGGCATCGGGGTCCACATCGCCTCGCGCGTGATGGCGACAGCGGGGCCGGAAGAGATCCTCGTGTCGAGGACGGTCCACGACCTCGCGAGCGGCTCCCAGATCTCGTTCGAGGACCGCGGCCCGCACGAGCTGAAGGGCATCGGCGGGGATTGGCAGCTGTACGCGGTCTCGACCGACCAGGCACCGGGCTGATCGCGGCGAGGGGTACAAGTGTCATACCCTGTATGACATGAGCGCGAAACGAACGTCCAAGGTGGTGACCGTGTCGCTCCCACCCGAGGCCGCGGAAGACTTCGAGCGCATCGCCGAGGACGAGGGTCGCAACCGAAGCGAGCTCTTCCGCGAGATGCTCCGGATCTACCGCACATACCGGGAGACCAGGACCTTCGAGTCGCTCCAGCGCTACGGCTCCTCGAAGGCTGCCGGGCAGGGCATCCGGAACGAGAATGACGTGGAACGCCTGATCCGGGAAGCCCGAGGGTGAGGTCGTCCTCGACACCAATATCCTGAGTTCGGTCGCGTGCTGTCCTCGAAGTTCGGCTGGGAGCCTTCGATCGGCGAAGAGGCCGTCGCACAGGTCGTCCGGATCGGCACGGTCGTGCGGCCGGACGAGACGATCACCGAGATCGTCGACGATCCCGACGACGACAGGGTCCTCGAGGCCGCCCTCGCAGGTCACGCAGATGTCATCGTCTCGGGCGATCGCCACCTCTTGCGTCGTTCCGACCTGGCGTGGATCACGATCGAGAAGGCCGCGCCGTTCCTCCGACGTCTCGGCGAAACCTCCGCCAGCTAGTCTCGACCTTGGATGGTCGGGACGCAGGTGGATCTTCCACGTCGACATGGACGAGTTCATCGCCGCGGTCGAGGTGCTGCGGCACCCGGAGCTGCGCGGCAAGCCCGTGATCGTCGGCGGCGACGGCGACCCGACGAAGCGCGGGGTCGTCTCCACGGCGTCCTACGAGGCGCGGGAGTTCGGCGTGCGGTCGGGCATGCCGCTGCGAACGGCGCTGAAGCGATGTCCCGACGGCGTGTTCCTGGCCGTCGACGCCGACCACTACCTGGAGGCGAGCGAGCGCGTGATGGAGACGCTGCGCTCGTTCCCGGCGGTCGTGCAGGTGCTCGGATGGGACGAGGCGTTCATGGCGGTCGAGACCGACGACCCCGAGGCGCTGGCGCGCGACGTGCAGCGCGACGGTGCTCGAGCGCACCGACCTGTGGTGCTCGATCGGCGTCGGCGACTCGAAGCATCGCGCCAAGCTCGCGAGCGCGTTCGCGAAGCCGCGAGGCGTGTTCCGGCTCACGCGCGAGGAGTGGCCGTCGCTGATGGGGCCGACGCCCGGTCGAGGCGCTGTGGGGCATCGGCTCCAAGACCGCCGCCAAGCTCAACGAGCTCGGCATCGACACGGTCGAGGAGCTCGCGAACGCCGACGACGAGGTGCTCGCCGCGCGGTTCGGTCCGAACACCGGCCCGTGGATCCGCAGCCTCGGAACGGGCGAGGACGACGGCGAGATCAGCGCCGAGCCGTACGTGCGGCGGGGCCAGAGCCACGAGCGCACGTTCCAGCGGGACCTGACCGACGCGCGCGAGATCCGGCGCGAGACCGAGCGCATCGCGCGGGAGCTCGTCGCGGACCTCCCCGAGGGTCGAGACGTGGTGCGCGTGACCGTGAAGCTGCGGACCTCGTCGTTCTTCACCTCGACCCACGGCATGAAGCTCGCCGAGCCGACGACCGAGCCCGACCCGATCGTGGAGGCGACGCTCGACGCCCTCGCGAGGTTCGAGCTCGACCGTCCGGTGCGCCTGCTCGGCGTCCGAGCCGAGCTCGCCGAGGCGCAGTGATTCAGCCGGTCACGACGGCGAGTCCGGCCCGCTCCGCCGCTCGGGCGAGATCGACATCCCAGGTCACGACCGTGGTGGAACCCTCGTCTAGACGCAACGCCGTCGCCAGGTGAACCGCGTCATAGCCACGAAGGGCGAAGCGATCGGCGAGATCCCCGGCGTGATGAGCGAGTTCGACGTCCAGCTCAACCAGGCTCATCTCGGAGATCAGCGACCAGAGCTCACGGACCGCTGCGGTGCTCCGTGCGGCCCTGAGACGACCGGCACGAGCAGCGCTCGCTATGGCCGAGCGAGCCTCCGGGTAGGCGGTGACGGAGGTGACGAGGGCCGGGAAGGCTTCCCAGCATTCCTCGACGAGCTCGCGGCCCGGCTCGTCGATCAGGAGCTTCACGACGGCGGACGTGTCGAAGTAGGCGATCAACGCTTCCGCTGCTCGATCACCAGATCGCTGACCGAACCCTGAACCTCGATCAGCGGGAGGTCGGCGGCAGGTCGAGCCGAGCGGAGAGGCGGGCGCACCTTCCCCTGTGCGATGAGCTGTTCCAGCTTGTTCAGACCTGCCACCGGAACGAGGCGCGCGACCGGCTTGCCCCGATCGGTCACCGTGATCTCCCGGCCTGAGACGACCTCATCGAGCCACGAACTCAGATGATCTCGGAGCTCCCGGATCCCCACTTCGGACCGGTCTCCCGGCAGTGGCGCTTTACTCATCCGTGAAGTGTACCGTTCAGGAGCAGCAGAGGTCATGGAGCGATCCTGGCCTCGCGGCCAGACCGACACCGTGACCGGAGTCACGGTTCAGTCGCTCCCCACCTCCGGGTGATGCAACTGGCGCCCAGCCGCTGAGCCGCCCTAGACGGTCCGCGTCCGCAGGGAGTCGCGGATCTCGGTGAGGAGTTCGACCTCGGTGGGACCGGCGTTCTTCGGTTCCTTCTTCGGGATCACGCGGTTGGCGGCCTTCACGATCAGGAACAGCACGAACGCGATCAGCAGGAAGTTCACCAGCGCGGTGATGAACGTGCCGATCAGGATGTCGGTGGCGTCCGGGCCGTCGCCGATCGTCCACACGATGTCGTCGAAGCTGGGCTCGCCCACGATCGCGGCGATCAGCGGCATGATGATGCCCTCGATGAACGCGGTCACCACCGCGATGAACGCCAACGCGAGCACCAGCCCGACCGCGATCTCGAGCAGGTTGCCCTTGAGCGCGAACTCCTTGAACTCCTTCAGCATCGGGTCCCTTCCTGATCTCAGTCGATTCAGCCGATGCGCCGCTGGGCGTTGCCGGCGATCTTGGTGGACACGGTCCGCGGCATGAACCGGCTGCCCGAAGCGCGAACAGCCTGCTGGTGGTGCCGGTCACCAGGTACGGGCTTCCCCTTCTTCATGGCGGCGATAGCCCGCGTCGACGACCGCCTCGGCAGAGTCCAGACCCGATCGGACCAGGGCCGAATCCATCATGTCGGCGCGCAGTCTGGAACCCGGTGGCGGTGGGCCCCGGGCACAGCGTGGTGACGGTGACGCCCGTGCCCTGCAGCTCCTCGTTGCAACGCCAAGCCCAGCGACAGCACGTACGCCTTGGTCGCGGCGTAGGCCGCCGTCATGGGCGCCGCGCGAACGAGCCCACCGAGCCGAGCAGCAGCACCCGGCCCCACCGGCGCTCGATCATGGCGGGAAGGCACGCGCGCGCCAGCTCGGTCATGGCCACCACGTTGACCATGAGCATCGTGCGTCGTGAGTCGCCTCGTCGGTCTCGGCGAACGGCGCCGTAGGTGGAGAACCCGGCGTTGTTCACCAGCGCGTCGACCGTGAGGCCGCGCTCGGCCAGCTCCCCCATCAGCGATGCTGCCGACGCCCGGCGCCGGCAGGTCGTGAGCGATCACGGTGGCGGTCACCTCGCTGCGCGTGCGGATGCGTTCGGCGATGCGCTCCATGGGCTCGGCGCTGCGTGCGACCAGCACCACGTCGAACCCGTCGGCGGCGAACCGTTCCGCGAACAACTCCCCGAACCCGCCCGACGCGCCGGTGACCAGCGCGGTCCGGCGAGTGGCGGTCCGGGGGCAAGCCCCGGCCCACGGTCGTGGAGCCGTCGACTCATGCGGGCGGGTCCTCCTCGTGTGAACACCCGCTCCATGGCGCGGCGCGCCCGGCGGGTGATGCGCAGGTAGTCGTCGATGAAGCTCTGTCGAGGGTACTCCTGGTAGCCCAGCCGCCGCGCCAGCGCCGTCTGCTCGGCCGGCCGAGTGGCGGCACGGCTTCGGCGTGCAGGCGCCGGTCCATCTCGAGCGCGTTCTTGACGTCGGACAGGAACACGAACGCCTCGCCCAGATCGCGCGCCACGCTGCCTTCCATGAACCGGGCCTCGGCGAGCCGGTCGATCGCTTCCAGGGTCCGGCGCGCTGCGGATCTCGGGATGTGCGCCGCCGAAACGCATCAGCGAGAGCTCCACCGCGAACTGCACGTCGGCGAGCGACCCGACCCCCAGCTTGAAGTGGAACTTCGCGGCCTCGGGCGGCTTCACGCGTTCGCGTTCGATGCGCTCGCGCATGCGCCGGATCTCGGCGACCCGGTCGTGCGTGAGCCCGTCGGGCGGATAGGCGAAGTCGGCGGCGTTCGGACTCGAACCGGCGGCCCAGGTCGGCGTCGCCCGCCATCGCGCGCGCCCGCAGCAGCGCCTGGAACTCCCACGTCTCGGCGTAGCGCTCCCAGTACTCCAGGTAGGCGGCGATCGAACGGGCGAGCGGACCGTTCCGGCCCTCCGGGCGCAGGTCGGCGTCGGGCTCCCAGCCCTGCCTCGCGCATCGCCCGCATCACGCGCTCGGCGGCAGCCGCCGGCGCGGCTGAGAGTCGTCCGGCGCCCTCGCCTTCGTAGACGAACAGCAGGTCGAGGTCGCTCGCGACGTTCAGCTCGCGCGCGCCGAACTTGCCCATGCGCGATCACCGCCAGCGGCAGATCGGGCTCGGCGGCATCGTCGACCGCCTCGCGCACGACGCGCTCGGCGACCGCGGTCGAGCGCTCGCCGGTCTGGTGCGGCGAGAGCTCGCGGGCCGCGGCGCGCGCGACGGCGCCGACGACCAGGTCGCCGCGCCGTGGGCGCCGGCCTGGCCCCGGCCTGCGGAGGTGTGCCGCCCGCCAGCGCGGCCAGCCGGTCCGGGGTCGGCAGCCAGCAGGTCGGTGGCGAACGAGCTCGCGCCGGCCACGGCGGCGAGACGCCGAGCCGCGCGCGGGTCGGCGGCCAGGACGTCGGCGGGGCCGTGGCGCTCCCCCACCGCGTCCGGCGACACGGTCCAGTCGCATCAAGCGCGCCGTCGGGATCGGGCGACAGCGCCAGCTGCGGCGCCATCACCGGGAACACGTTGGTGAGGACCTTGCCCATGCGGGTCGCGGGATCGACCAGGCGCCGCAGCACCTCGTAGGAACGGGCCGGCGACGTCGAACCCCAGCCCGCCGAGCAGCTCCTGGGTGGCGGCGCGGTCGACGCCCGGCGAGGGCACCGCGGTCCGGCGAACGCCTCGAGCAGCGGCCGGTAGAAGAGGCGCTCGTGGATCGTGCGCACCTCGCCGGTCGTGTCGTCGTAGCCGGCGCTGCAGCTCGGCGGCGTCGGCCATGCCCAGCGACCGCGCCAGCGTGGTGCGGGCGTGCGCATCGGCGGGCAGGTCGTGGGTCTGCAGGTCTCGCACGATCTGCAGTCGGTGTTCCAGCGTCCGCAGGAACCGATACGCCTCGGCCAGCTCCTCGGCGTCGTCGTGCGCCACGAACCCCTCGCTCGGCGAGCGCGGCGAGCGCCCGCAAGCGTGTTGGGCTCCCGCAGGCTCGGGTCGCGGCGGCCGTGCACGATCTGCAGCAGCTGCACCGCGAACTCCACGTCGCGGATCCCGCCGCGGCCGCGCTTGACCTCGGTGAGCTCCTTGCCGCGCTGACGGATGTACTCCTCCAGGCGAACCTTGGTGCGCCGGACCTCGTCGATCGCGCCGGGCTCCAGCTGGGCCGGGTAGACGAACGGAGCCACCCCCTCCACGAAGGCCGAGCCCATCCACGGATCACCGGCCACCGCCGCGCGCCTTGATCATGGCCTGGCGCTCCCACGTCGCCGACCGCGACTCGTAGTACTCCAGGGTCGGCGTCCAGCGTCCTGCTGAGCGAGCCGCCCCTGCCCCCCGGCCGCAAGGTCGCGTCGACGCGCAGCGCGATGCCTTCGGCGGTGGGCTCGGCGAGCATCGCGATCAGCCGGGCGCGGCGAGCCGTTCGGCCTGCGCGTGCTCCATGTCCTCGTGCAGGAACAGCACGTCGACGTCGCTCGCGTAGTTCAGCTCGGCGCCGCCCAGCTTCCCCAGGCCGATCACCGCGAACCGATGCCCTCCGGCGGCATGCCGAACGGCTCGCTTCCAGGCAGGCCGACGCGATCGCGCTGATCTCGGCGACGACGTCCTCGAGGGTGGCCTCGCCGAGGTCGCGCGCCGCGACGCGCAGCATGCTGCGACGCCGGAACACGCGGAGCCCGTCCACCGCACCCGCGCGCGGCGATGTCGCCGGCCAGCTCGCGGTCGAGCTGCTCGCGGCTCCGCGCCGACACGTCGCCGAGGGCCTCCACCTCCTCGGGATGGCGCACCAGCAGGTCGGCGGCGGCGGTGGAGAACCCCAGCAGCCGCGCCGCGACCGGGGCGATCTCGGGACGAGCGAGCGGCCTCGCGCGCGACCGGCCGGTCCCCCACTCGCGAGAAGGCCACGCGCGCGAGCTCGGGATCGGGCGCGTCCGCGAACGTCGAACCGAACGTCTCCGGGGTCAGCACACCCGCATCGTACGCGCGGGCCACAGCCGCCTTCGGCATGAGCCGTGGCCGGTTCCGCATGCTAGGTTCACGCCGATGTCGACCGACGGAGCTCCTCAGCCGAGCAGCGCCGACATCGGCGCCAGGGTCGGCCAGTGGATCATCTACGTGCCCGTGGCCGGGTTCGTGATCAACCTGGCGATCCGGTTGATCGGCGGCGTCGACGACTGGAAGGTCGAGACGCTGAAGCTGGGGCTGCTGTGGCTCGTCGGCGTCAGCGGCATCATCCTCGGGAGCGGTCACCTGTTCATGCCCGCTCCGACCGCGCAGAGCATCGGGTGGCGACCAGCCCGTTCCAGTGGGAAGTCGGGCTCGCCGGCCTTTCCTACGGCGTGCTCGGCGTCATGGCGCCCGCGTTCGGGCGGGAGTTCTGGCTCGCGACGATCATCGCCTTCTCGATCTTCATGCTCGGCGCCGCCGGCGGACATGTCCGGTCGATGGTGCGCGAGCACAACTTCGCGCCCGGCAACGCCGGCTACATCTTCTGGTACGACATCATCGTGCCGCTCGCGCTGATCGCGCTGTACATCGTGACGCGCTGATCCGACCGCCCGCCCGACGAGAGTTCACACGCGCGTAACCGTTGCGGGCACCGCGCTCCTACGCTTGATCGCATGGTCCTTTCCGCCGAAGCCGAGTACGTCCTGCGAACCGTCGAGGAACGAGGCATCCGGTTCATCCGGCTCTGGTTCACCGACGTGCTGGGGTTCCTGAAGTCGTTCACGATCACCAGCCAGGAGCTGGAGGGCGCGTTCACCGAGGGCATGGGCTTCGACGGCTCCTCGATCGAGGGGTTCAGCCGCATCCAGGAATCCGACATGGTGGCGATCCCCGACCCCGCGACCTTCCAGGTGATCCCGTGGAAGCTGGAGGCGCCGGTCGCGCGCATGTTCTGCGACGTGTAGAACCCCGACGGCACGCCCTTCGACGGCGATCCTCGCGGGGTGCTGAAGCGCCAGCTGGCAGCGGGCGGCCGACATGGGCTTCACCTTCTACGTCGGGCCCGAGCTGGAGTACTTCTACTTCCGGTCGGTCGGACGATCCCTCGTTCCTGGACCGCGGCGGCTACTTCGACGAGACGCCGCTGGACGTCGCCACCGACTACCGCAAGCGCACGGTGCAGTACCTGGAAGTCATGGGCATCCCGGTCGAGTACGTCCATCACGAGGTGGCGCCCAGCCAGCACGAGATCGACCTGCGGTACACCGACGCGCTCACGATGGCCGACAACGTCATGGCCTACCGGCTGACGGTGAAGGAGGTCGCGCAGGAGTTCGGCATCTACGCGACGTTCATGCCCAAGCCGGTCGCGGGGGTCAACGGAAGCGGCATGCACACGCATCAGTCGTTGTTCGAAGGCGACCGCAACGCGTTCTTCGACGCCGCCGACGAGTACCACCTGTCGAAGACGGCGAAGAGCTACATCGCGGGACTGTTGGACCACGCGCCCGAGATCACGCTGGTCACCAACCAGTGGGTCAACTGCTACAAGCGGCTCGTGCCGGGGTACGAGGCGCCGGTGTACGTGTGCTGGGCGAGGCGGAACCGCAGCGCGCTCGTCCGTGTGCCCATGTACAAGCCGGGCAAGGAAGGCGCGACGCGCATCGAGTACCGCAGTCGCCCGATCCGGCCTGCAACCCGTACCTGGCCTTCGCGGCGATGCTGGCGGCAGGCCTCGCCGGCGTGGAGAACGAGTACGAGCTTCCGCCCGAGGCCAGCAACAACATCTACGAGATGGGCGACGACGAGCGTGACGGCGGCGGGCATCCGCTCGCTGCCCGAGGACCTGGTCGAGGCGATCCACCTGGCGGAGGGCTCCCAAGTGCTTCGTGACGCGCTCGGCGACCACGTGCACGAGTACCTGATCCGCAACAAGCGCGAAGAGTGGGATGCGTTCAAGGCATACGTCAGCCCGTTCGAGCTGGAACGCTACCTGCCGATCCTCTAGGCCCCTCCTCCGGATGGGGGTCCGTCGAACGTTCGGAGTTGCGGCTTTTCGCCCTACGGCCCCTTGACCCCGTCGGATGGTGGCGCCTACCGTGCAACGTGATTCATGTGCCCTCCAGGCACCCCCTCGGCATGGATAGGAGCTGAGCATGAGTAGGTTGCGTTCTCGGATGACGCTCGGAGTGGTTTCGGTCGTCGTCGCGGCAACGGCGTTCGCCGTGATACCCGGCGCCGGAGCTCAAGTGGTCACCCCGACCAGCGTGAGGACCGTGGATGGCACGCTCCGACTGCACATGGGTACCACCGGCAGCCCCCTTGACTTCTTCCGATGGGAACCCGTCGGTGGTCCGAACATCCAACAGGCCATCACCGGCGGATGCCCGGTCACCGGGCCCGCGGGCGCAGGAGCCGTTGCCGCTCTCACCGCCGGCAAGATCGGGTCGAGCTTCTCACTGAATCAGGTGGGCTTGAAGAACCACACCCTGGGGATCAAGTTCCTCAACTGCGGAGCGATCGATGCGACGAACTGGGAGTTCCGCTTGGCGCTCGGAGCTCCGACCGGCGTGGATGCCGACACGGCGGCCGACTACGCGGACATCGACCTGCGAGGCTCGAGTGGAGCGATCGCGGTCGTCACGTTCCTCCGGAGCGGCAGCGTCGTCGGGACGGCAGAGGTCACGATCCCGTCGAGCAAGGTGACTCGCCTCCAGTTCGGCGACCTCGACCCCGAGACTCAGAACCCGCTCTTCGATCAGATCAGGTTGCGGCCGAAGAAGGCCTTCACCTCGGTTGCACTCGGCGGTGGATCGGCCACAACGGCCGACACGACGTTCCGCGTGGTCACGGAGACGCCGTTCGAAGCGGCCCTGTGCCCCGGGGACGAGCTGACCACGGGAGCGGGAGACGACTTCGTCGCGACCGTGACGAACGTCGCCACCGGGCCTTCGGAGTGCGACGACCCCGCCCCAGTCTCACTCACCACCACGGCCGGCGAGGTAGAGGACACCGCCCTCCTCGAGAAGGGCGAGTCCGCGAACGACGTTCAACTGACGTTGCACGTCGAATGGCCGGACGCCCCAGCGCCTGATACCGGCAGAACCCCCGCCAGCCAGGTGCAGTACGGCAACGGACCGATCCATGACATCAGTGGTGTGGACGGAAGTGGGTGGATTCCCGACGCTCCCAGAGGACGAGTTCTGGTGCCTCACCAAGCAGGACATCGACCCTCAACGGCGACGGCACCATCTCGACGGACGAGGACTTCTTCGGGTTCGGAGACCCCAAGTTCACGAGGAACCGGTAGCTCCCGGCTCTCGCGAGGGGGCCGGTCTGGCGATCCGGACGACGCCGAGGTTCGAGAACAGGGCCTCGGCGTCGTCGCGGAACGGACCGCGCCTCGGGGATCGTCGGGCCACAGGTCCGCCATGGCGCGTAGCGTGCACGCCCGTTCGAACGCCGAGCCCTCGTCGTCGGCGAGGCGAAGGCTCTCCTGCATGGCGGCGCGGCGCCCCCGCCGGATCGCCGAGCCGCGCCATGGCCTCGCCCCGCACGCGCTGGAGCATCGCGCCGCTGCCCCCTCGGCACCGACCAGCGCATCCGCGGCGGCCAGCGCCTCGTCCGCATCGTCCGTCGAAGACCGCCGACTCCGCGAGCCACGACGCGGTCTGCTCCGCCTCGCGGTCGGCCGACTGCGCGTCGAAGAACGCGCGCGCTTCCGTGAGCAGCGCCTCTCCCTCGTCGTGGTCGGCCGGACCGCGCCGACGGCGCGCCCGAGGTAGGCGGTGGCGTAGGCCACCAGCAGCTCCTCTCTGGCGCCGCGGGCCACCCGCAGCACCGTGCGCAGTCGCTCCTCCGCCTCCTCCCAGCGCCCCTGGTCCGACAGGACCTCCGCGACGTTCAGGCGTTCCGTTGGCGGCGTGGACGGGGTCGCCGAGCCGCTCCTTCGTCTCCACCATGCGCTCGTAGAGCTCGATCGCCTCCTCCCACCGCCCCTGGAAGTAGGCGACGGCGCCCAGCGCGTTGTAGGCGGACGCCACCGAGTGGAAATCGCCCAAGGACTCGTAGGTCTCGAGCGCCCCCTGCAGATGCGTGGCTTCGTCCAGTCGTCCCAGCTCCAGCAGCGACCAGTCCATGACCAGCGAAGCGTCGGCCAGCGACTTGCGGTCCCCCGCCTCCTTCGCCTGTTCGATGGCCTCCCTGCTCAGCCGAACCGCCTCGCCGGTCCGGCCCTGGATCTGCCGCGCCGCCGCGAGCGAGACCGCGGCCTGCGCGCGAATCTCGGCGGCCTCGCGCGTCTCGTGCCCTTTCAGCTCGGTCAAGCGCGCCTCGCCCTGCGCACCACCAGGTCGGTGCGCCCCACCCGTTCGGCGATGTAGGCCTCCCGCAGCAGCAGGCGGGCGCGCGCACAGGGATCGTCGGTGCGCAGCCGGCGCGCCTGGGCGAACGCCGGGCGCGGCCTCGAGCTCGCCCGCGCGCACCAGCGCCTCACCGAGGCCCTCGGTCACCTCCGCGACCTCTGCGGGTTGGATCGCACCCGGCTCGCTCCTTCGCGCCGCGTCGAGCGCCCGCCGGTAGAAGCGCGCGGCCTCGCGACGGAGCCGACTTGTCGCGCGCCCCGTCCCCCGCCAGCCGGCCGTAGCGCCACGCCTTGTCGTAGGAACCGGCGAGGAACGTGTGGAGAGACAGCGACTCCGCGTGATCGTCCGCCCCGCCGGGTTCGGCCTCCAGCCGTTCGCCCACCACGGCGTGCAACGAACGCCGCAGGCGGAACGGGAGCCCTTCGTACGCGGCATCGCGCAACAGCGCGCGGCGGAACCGCACGTAGCCGTCGCCCTCGTCCTCGAAGAACTCCCCGAGTCGGTCCCAGGTCTGGGCGTCGGGCAGCGGCGTTCCCTCGTCGAGGACCCAGGCGAGCGATGTGGGGTTCAGGCTCAAGCCCGAGCACGGACGCACGCCGGACGAGCGCGCGATCCTGCGGGGCGAGGCTGTCGATCCGCGCCATGGCGGCCGCCTCGACCGAATCGGGCAGCCCGTGTCGGCCCCCCGTCTCCGCCGCGGCGAGCACCAGGTCCTGCACGAACTGCGGGTTGCCTCCCGAACGCTCGGAGATCGTGACCAGGACGTGGGGCGGCAGGGGCCGCAGCTCGGCGGCGGCTTCGGCGAGCTGAAGCGACCCTTCTTGGGACAGCGGACCCGGTTCGACGCGGATCACTCCGGCCGCGTCCGGCGCCACGAAACCACGGGTCTCGGGCCGCCGCGTCACGCAGAACAGCCACGGGCTCCCATCCAGATGCTCGGCGACGAACCGCAGCAGGTCGGCCGACGCGTCATCCATGTGGTGGGCGTCCTCGATCTCGATCATCGCGGGTTCGTTGACCACCAGCCGCAGGAACCGCGTGAGCACCTCGTGCAGCTTCGGCCGCACGAACTCCTCGCTCAGCATCTCGACCTCGAGCGTCGCGGGGATCTCGACGTCGAACGGGATCGCGATCAAGGGGAGCCAGTCCAGGAGCTCGGGATCGGTCGCAGTCACGAGCGTGTAGAGGCGATCCAGCACGACGTCGTCGGGATCCTCCCAGCCAAGATCCAGCAGCTCTCGCAGCAGCTCGCGCCAGACGACGTAGGGCGTCGAGGCCGTGTACGCCTCGCAGGTCGCGCGCAGCAGCAGGAACCCTTCGGACTCGCTCGCGGAGCTCCTCCAGCAACCGGGTCTTGCCCACGCCCGGCTCACCGACGATCTCGATCAGCCGCCCGTTCCCCGCCCCGACGTCCGCCAGCGCCGCATCGAGCTCGTGCACCTCCCGGTCTCGTCCGACCAGCGCGAACCGCTCGACCGACACACCGCGAGAGCGCGATCCCACGGCCTCGCCCACCGACCACGCCTGGACGGGCTTCGACTTGCCCTTCACCTCGAACGGCGCCAGCTCCTCGACGGCGAAGCGGGTGTCCGAGCGGTCGAGGACGTCGGCGGTCGCCAGCATCTGGCCCGGCGCCGCCTTGGCCATCAGCCGGGCCGCCAGGTTCACGGCGTCGCCCATCACCGTGTAGGTACGGCGGTACCAGGGACCGATGTCGCCCGCGAAGACCGCGCCGCGATGGACGCCGATCCGGACCGGGATCGGAAGGCCGGCATCGGCGACGCTCCGCAGCGCGAGGAGCATCCGCTCCTCGTCGCTTCCGGTGTTCACGGGCGCGCCCGCCGTGAGGATCAGCTTGCCGCCGTCGGCGTCGACGTCCGTGCGCCAGGAAACGAGACCCCCTGGGCGTCCGCGGCTTCCTGCACGCCCGTCAGCAACGCGTGGAGCGCCTCGGCCCGTCTCATCGGGCCCGCGGTCGGCGATCATCGCGTCGGTGCCCTCGAAGTGCAGGAACGCGACCGTCACCGGCCGATGTTCGGGCGCTCCCGCCGCCGGCCGCCACATGGCTGCGGACCGAGGAGGACAGGCACCGGGCGATGGCGTCTCCCGTCGACCTCCGGAGCACGCTCCTCGATCAGCTGCGTGTGTCGCCGGCGGCTCACGCGCGAGCAGGCTCCCCGGTCCCTTCGTGGTTCCGAGGCAGCGCGGCGGGAGCAGGCCGGCCATCGCGGGGCTGATCAGGATCTGCCCGGCGTCGGCCGCGTTCTCCATCTCGCACGACCTGCGTCCACGCGGGGCCGGTCACGATCAGCTCGCGGTGCGATCCGCCCACCAGGAAGAAGTTGAACGAGCCGCTGTGCGCGCCCACCGACATGCGCAGCTGCATCTTGGCCCCCGGCAGGTCGATCCGCCCGACGTCGCGAAGCGGTCCGGCGCATCCACACCGCCGAGCGAGCGGCCCGGGCCGCGTGGTCCTCGCCTTCGAACAGCAGCAGCAGGGCGTCGCCGCCGAACTTGAGC
The DNA here is from genome assembly GCA_963758715.1 of uncultured Actinomycetes bacterium. GTDB lineage: Bacteria > Actinomycetota > UBA4738 > UBA4738 > HRBIN12 > JAOUEA01. The sequence goes on along the minus strand of CAVWWK010000001.1, from coordinate 115,232 downwards.
AGGCCGCCGCCGTTGGCGTAGGCGACCGAGAGCAGCTCCGTGAAGCAGGCCTCGATCGCGTCCGTGACCTGTTCCGCGCCCTCCTTGCCCCTGGCGGGCGAGTCGTTCCGAGAGCTTCGTGAAGCCGGAGATGTCGACGAACACCACCGAGCCCTCGAGCGCCCACGCGCGTTCGTCCGGCGCCGTGGCGAGCTGACTCAGGAGCAGCCTCGGGACGTACGGGAGTCACCGCCTCGGCGGCGATCGCCGGGGAGGCGCCCGAGGGTCGAAGCGTTGGTCACCCAGGGACGTTACGACCTGCGGTCACCCGACGACGACGCGCCCGCACATGCCGGAGCAGTTGCCTCCCGACACGGTGCCGTGGATCGTGCAGTAGTAGCGGAACGTGCCTCGCTTGTTGAACACTCGCCGAACCGAGTCACCCTGGGCGGATCGACCTCCGGTAGGACCATTTGGCGCCGATCGACTTCACGACGTGCGCCCGGAAGACGGCGCGCCAGCGGACCGCCTCGCCTCTGCTGACCGCGACCGCGCGCGGGACGCCACCTCGCCCCGTCACCTCGAACCACCTCCAGGGCCTGGGCAGGCACCGCGGTCGACAGCAGAACCGACCGTCAGGGCGAGCCCCACCACGCCACGTCGCAGACCGGAAGCCCGCATGTCCATCCCTCCATCGACGTCCCTCGGTAACGAACACCCGTACTACGGGCGCGGCTCGGAGCCGGTTTGGGCGGCGTTGGGAGATTTGCACCTTCGCGAATCCCTCGGCTACCGTGCGCGCATGGCCCCAGACGACGAACTGACGCCGGCACTCGTCCGAGGCCCGGCAGCGGCGCGCGACCCTGCACGACGCGCTCGTGCATCTGGAGATCGCGATCTCCTCACCCGCCGCTGGCCGCATCCCCGAATGGACCGACCTGGTCACCAAGGAGATGGTCGGCGTCCGCGACGCGTTCGAGCAGCACGTGCTGGTCACGGAGAAGCCCGGCGGGCTCTACGAGGAGATCATCACGCGGGCGCCGCGTCTCGACGGCACGGTCCGCCGGCTCAAGGACGAGCACCCCGAGATCTCCGAGAAGGTCGGCGCGATGGTGGCAGCGGCTCGACCAGGCGGAGATCGGCTCGCCGGCCTGGCCGCTCGACGACGCGCGCGACGACCTCCAACGGTTCATCGGCACGGTGATCCGTCACCGGCAGAAGGGCGCCGACCTGGTGTGGGAGGCCTACAACGTCGACATCGGCGGCACCGAGTAGCCCCGGCATCCGTCGGCTCCGCGTCCGGCTTCCGCTCACCGTAGGCTTCCGGTCCGTGGCACGCATCGCGCTGGGCCAACTGAACCCCACGGTCGGCGATCTCGCCGGCAACGTCGCGCGCATGGCCGACGCGGCCGGCAGCGCCACCGAAGCCGGCGCCGATCTGATCGTGTTCCCCGAGCTGGCGCTCACCGGGCTACCCGCCCGAGGACCTCGTGCTGCGCAAGCGAGTTCGTCCGCGACAACCTGGACGCGCTGCAGGACGCTCGCCAACGAGACGGCGGCGGCCTGCGACGTGGTGGCGGGGTTCGTCGATCGCACCGACGCGGGAGTCCACAACGCGGCGGCCTGTCCTGCGCGGCGGAGGCGTCGCGGCGCGCTACCACAAGTGCCAGCTGCCGAACTTCGGCGTGTTCGACGAGCAGCGCTACTTCGAGCCCGGCACCGAGGTCACGAGCGTGGAGGTGGGCGGCGCGCCGGGTCGGCCTCTCGGTGTGCGAGGACGCCTGGCACGACGGGCTGCCGTTCGCGCGGCTACGCCGGACTGCCGCTGATCGTGAACATCAACGGCTCCCCGTACCACCGAGGCAAGATCGCACGAGCGCGACGACATCCTTCGCGATCGCGCGCGTCAGACGGGAGCGTGGATCGTCTACGTCAACACGGTCGGCGGACAGGACGAGCTGGTGTTCGACGGCGGCTCCATGGTGGTGGCGCCCGACGGCTCGGTGCCGCCATCGCGCGGCGATGTTCGACGAGGACCTGCTGTTCGTCGACATCTCGGGCGAGACCTCGTTCGCCGACGACCGCCCGACCTGGCCGACGGGCGCGGCCGAGGTGTACGGCGCGCTCGTGGCTGGGCTTGCGCGACTACGTGCGCAAGAACGGGTTCCGCGAGGTCGTGCTCGGGCTCAGTCGGCGGGCATCGACTCCGCGCTCACGGCCGCGCTGGCCGTCGACGCGCTGGGCGCCGAGGCGGTCCGCGCGCTGGCGATGCCCTCGCCCGTACTCCTCGCCCGAGAGCGTGGAGGACGCGGTGGCGTGCGCCGAGGCGCTGGGCATCCGCCTCGACACGGTGCCGATCACCCCGACCTTCGACGCCTACCGGCACTCGCTCGCCGAGCTGTTCGCGCGGCACGCACCGAGATGTCACCGAGGAGAACCTGCAGGCCCGCATCCGCGGGAACCTGCTGATGGCCATGTCGAACAAGTTCGGCTCGATGGTGCTCGCCACCGGCAACAAGAGCGAGTACGCGGTGGGCTACTCCACGCTGTACGGCGACATGGCGGGCGGGTTCGCGCCGATCAAGGACGTGCCGAAGACGCTCGTCTACGAGCTCGCGGCCTGGCGGAACGCGAGGCCAGTCCCGGGCGGGACGCCGCCGATCCCCGAGCGCACGATGACGAAGCCGCCGAGCGCGGAGCTCCGGCCCGACCAGAAGGACAGCGACTCGCTGCCCCCGTACGACGTGCTCGACCCGATCGATCGAGGCGTACGTGGAGTACGACCTGGGCGTCGACGACATGGTCGGCGCGCGGGATTCGAACGCGCGATCGTCGAACGCGTCGTGACGATGATCGACCGCAACGAGTACAAGCGGCGGCAGGCGGCGCCGGGCGTGAAGATCACGCCGAAGGCGTTCGGGCGCGACCGCCGCATGCCCATCACGAACCGCTACCCCGGCTGAGCGTCCGTAGAATCCCCTTGGCGGGCCCGTAGCTCAGCCCGGTTAGAGCAGGGGGCTTTTAACCCTCGTGTCGCAGGTTCGAATCCTGCCGGGCCCACGAACGAAACTGCAGGTCAGAGGCCAGTTCGCGCCTCTTGCGGTAGGTTCGGGCTGTGGACGATGCCGACGGCTACTTCGACGAGCGCATCGCCGCGAAGTACGACGAGTCATCAGCCGAGATGTTCGATCCCGCGTCGATCGACCCGGTGGTCGATCTGCTCGTCGAGCTCGCGGGGTCTGGCCGCGCACTCGAGCTCGGGATCGGGACGGGCCGGATCGCGCTCCCGCTCGCGCAGCGCGGCGTGTCCGTTCACGGGATAGAGCTGTCGAGGGCGATGGTCGCGAAGCTGCGCGCCAAGCCGGGTGGCGACGACGTCGGCGTGACGATAGGCGACTTCGCGACGGCCACGGTAGATGGGTCGTTCTCCCTCGCGTACCTGGTCTACAACACGATCATGAACCTCACGACCCAGCAGGCGCAGGTCGCGTGCTTCCGCAACGTGGCGGCGCACCTCGAGCCGGGTGGATGCTTCGTCATCGAGGTCATGATCCCGGAGCTGCAGCGGCTGCCACCCGGTGAGACCCACCGTGTCTTCGCCGAGGGTGAGGACTCCTGGGGGATCGACGAGTACGACGTCGCGACACAGGCCCTCACGTCACATCACCTCGAGATCGTGGACGGAGAGCTCGAGCGCTTCTCCGTCCCGTTCCGCTACGTGTGGCCGTCGGAGCTCGACCTCATGGCGCAGCTCGCGGGGATGTCGTTGCGGGAGCGCTGGAGCGGCTGGGACCGTGAGCCGTTCACGAGCGAGTGCCGGAAGCACGTGTCCATCTGGGAGAAGCCGACCGCCTAGACGCATCCAACACTTGCGGGGTGGACCCGGACCTCATGCTTCCGGCCGAGACCGACTGACCGGTCGTGTAGGCCTGTTCCCTCGAGGCCAATGCGATACTTGTCGCCGATGTTCAACCTAGACACGGGTTCGGCCGTTGTCACGATCTTGCTGATCGCTGCGATCGTGGTCTTCGTTCGAACGCGTCGCCGTTCGCGTCACTGACCCTCTCTCCCAGAACCCTTGCTTGTGATCGCCGCTGGTTCGTTTCGCACCATGTCAGAGCGCACATCCGTTGGCTTCTCCGGCGCCCCTCACGAAGTCGCCCGGGTCGGCAACCACATGATCTCGACCGGGGCCACCGAGCAAGATGTCACCTCCAACTCCATCTTGCTCACTCGCGTCGAAGCAGTCTTGGCCTCGGCCACCGACGTGGACGTCCGCCTGCCTTTCACCTTTCAGGAGATCTCGACCTCGCTGACCCGTCAGGTAATCGACGCCTCTACCTCCATTGAGCTGGTCATCGCGGCTACCACCGTAGATGACATCGTTGCCCTCTCCACCGATCAGCCAGTCGGGCCCCTCGCCGCCGTAGATGACGTCGTTTCCCCCGAAGCCACAGATCACGTCGGCTGAGATAGTTCCCCGCAACACGTCCGGACCCGCCGTTCCTCTGATCTCGCAGACGCCGCCACTGGTCGCCAACGACGTGACGGTGGTCGCCATCAAGAGCGGCATGACAAGCACGGCCGCCCCGATCCTGCTCGATGCCTTCATCGTCCCCGTCCTTCCCACATCGATGGTCAGTGGGCTCGCTCCTCTCTGACGCTCACGTTCGTGACATCGTTGCGCAAGACACCTTCTCTGGAGGAAGCGAAGTGACGGCAACGGTGATCGACGGGAAGGCGCTGGCGGAGCAGCTTCGCGCGACCATCGACGAGGAGCTGCGCGAGCTGAGGCGGTCCGAGGTCCACCCGGGCCTGGCCACCGTGATGATCGGGGAAGACCCGGGCGCCGGCGCGTACGAACGACATGTCCGCGGCCTCGCCGCCGACCTCGACTACCACTACGTCACCGAACGGCTCCCGACGGACGTCGAGCTCGCCGACGTCCTCGCCACGATCGGCAAGGTTAACGCCGACCCGCGGATCACCGGGATCCTGGTGCTCCGCCCTTTGCCGCCGCACCTGCCCGAGGCCGAGATCAACGCCACCGTCGATCCGCACAAGGACATCGAGGGCCAGCATCCGGAGAACGCCGGACTGCTCGCGTTGGGCCGCCCGCGGTTCATCCCCTCGACGCCCGCGTCGTGCTTCTACCTGCTCGATTCGTACATCCGCTCGATCGGCGAAGATCCGTCGACCTACTACGAGGGCAAGACGCTCGTGGTCGTCGGCCGTTCCAACAGCGTGGGCAAGCCCGCGCAGTGGCTCGGGCTCGAGCGGAACGCCACCGTGATCGCCTCGCACAGCCGGACGGCGAAGGCCGGCCGCCTGAGCGAGGTCGTCGGCCTCGCCGACATCCTGATCGTGGCGGCGGGAGTGCCGGGCCTCGTGACCGGCGACATGGTGAAGGAGGGCGTCATCGCCGTCGACGTCGGTTTCCACATGCTGCCCAACCCCGACGGCGGCTCACCGCGCATGGTGGGCGACCTCGACTTCGAAGGGGTCGCGGCGCGCGCACGGGCGATCACGCCGGTTCCCGGAGGGGTCGGTCCGATCACCGACGTCTGGCTCGTGGGGAACTCGCTGGTGGCCGCGGCGCTCGCCGCCAGGATCGAGCCGAGGTTCGGCCTCGAGCGGTGACCGCCGTAACCGTCCCGCTCAGCACTTCCTGCGCAGGCAGAACCACCGGAACTTGTTGCGCTCGATGCACGCGTGGAACGAGCGGCCGCAGCCCGAACACCGGTAGAGGTGACCGCCGCATGCGCACCCGCCCCTGCTGATCGGCTCGCAGCGGACTCGGCACGGCGGCGGCTTCACGTGTGCCTCGGCGCGATCGCTACCTGCTCCGACGACGAGCGAGAACCCCGCGAGCGCCGCACCCGTGGTCCGGGTGATGAACCCGCGCCGCGTGATCGGCGCCCGCGTCGAGCCCGGACGATCAGCCATCGGCGTTACCCGAGACGATGTGCAGCCCCTCGGCGTCGGCGATGAGCTCGTGCACGTCGTCCAGCGTGAGCGGACCGCCCTGCGCCGCGATGAACCCTCCTTCGTCCACCACGAACGCGTGCGGGCTGACCTCGGTGCCGAACGCGTTCGAAACTTCTTGCTCACGTTCGACGCCCACGATCACGGTTCCCGGCCCCGAAGCCGAGCGCCACGCCGTCGGGATGGAAGTCGCATCTCCCCCGCCGACCACCACCGTCGGCGGCAGGCGATCGTTCGAGGCGGCCTCGACGACGGCCGGCACCAGGTCGTCGCACGCGCGGCACTCCGCGTCGGCGAACAGGATCAGGTGCCGGGCGCCACGCATCGACGCCGACGACGCGTCGCCGCCTCCGGTCGTAGCCACGCTCCATGCGGGCGCCGGCGTGCCCACCGCGAGACCGTCGGCGAGGCGAACCGGCCCCGCCGCATCCTCCTCGAGCGCCGCGACCCGCGCCCGCAGGGACGCAAGCTCCCGGACGGCTCCGGCCAACGAGAGACCCAGCCACACCACGCCCGCGCCCAACACCGCGATCGCGATCCAGCCGGCGGCGCTCATCGTTCCGTCCCGTCGAGGCGCCTCGGCCGCACGACCAACGACACCAACGCGTCGCGGAGGCCTCTGAGCGAATGCTCCAGCCCGGCGCCCTCGCGCACGATCACGTAGAGGCTGAAGGCCCGGCCGTTCACGGAGAAGAACCGCTGCAGTCCCGCCCGGCCCTCCCTCGCTCGTTGCAGGGCGCGAGGATCGAGGTCCTCGACGGTGAACTCCGGCACCCCCTGCGGCTCGTACAGGCCCACGTCGGCCAGCGCGGAGTCGAACTCCACGAGCGAGGCCACCACCTGCGCGCGACCCAGCCTCTCGGATTCCTCCACTGCGTAGGTGCCCCGCGTCGCGGGCATCACGTGGTTGGACAACCGCACGACCGGAAGGTTGATGGCGGGAGGCGGCAGGTCAGGCACCCACATCCGAGCCTCCCAGCCGCGGGGGACACGGAGCTCCAATCCGTGATCGGCGATCTTCACCATCGCGCCGCTCCCGCGAGCGCAGACGGCCGCCAAGCAGGCACCGGCGCCCAGGGCGACCTTGCGGGCCGGCGTCGCGAGACGGCCCAGGATCCCGTCGACCCGGAGCAGCTGATCGGGCTCGCGCACACGCGCCACGCCGAACACGGGGAGCGCCCGTGAGAGCCCGAACACCAGTCCCACGAGGGCGCCGGCCCGCGGATCGCCGGTCAGGAACGCGGCGAACCATGTGGAGTAGACCGTGGAGCTGGTCACGATCGTCACCAGCCCCGTGCCGAGCTGAAGGCCGAACCCCAGGCCCCAGACCCATCCGCGATAGGACGTGCGCCAATCCTCGTCGACCTGGCGGTGAACGGTGGGGAGGCGCAGCCCCGCGGCTCCCAGGTCCAGGGCCAAGCCCAGCAGCACCACGGCGGCGAGCAACGCGAACCGCACCTCGACGTCGACGTCGGCGACGAGCAGCGCGCCGACCGATCCGAACAGCGCGCCGGTGGCCAGCCCCGCGATCGCGGACCCGAGCACGTAGAAGCTCACCGTGAGCCACCATCTGGAGTTGCGGCCCCGCTCCCCGAGCGGAGTGATGCTTCCCAGCATCGACACGCCTCAGGGCGACCAGGTGGATCGCAGGCCGGCGACCACCGCCAGCGCCGCGCCCACCCAGATCAGGCGCCCATCTCGCCTCCTCCGAACCATGGCTCTACACCCCTGCCTCGCGCCGGGCGAGCTCTTCGTCGGCGATCGCGTCCGTCAGGAGCGACCGCACCTGTTCCCACGTCGTGGCGGCGCCCTCCGACCGCACCGCGCCTTCGTCGCCGTCGACGAAACGAAGTAGGGCGACATGCGTGATGCCGTACTGCTCCCATGCTTCCGAGGAATGCACGCACGAGCACGTCGTCGGGCGCCAGCTCCAACAACTTGGACGGGCTCTCGAACTCACGGTCCTTGACCACGACGACGAGGCGCGCGTTACCGGCAAGCGGGCGGCGAACCTCGGGGCGCAGCCCGTCCCAGAACGTGCGGCACGTCAGGCAGCCGCTCGAGAGGAACGCCACCAGCGTGGGAGCGCCGCCCGTCGCCATCGGGTCAGCGCCACCGTGTCGCCCTGCAGCGTCCGTCCCCCGATGTCGTGCGCCTCGGTGACCGCGCCCGTGGGCGCAGGCAGGTAGTCGGGGATCATCGGTGGCGCCGCCGGCCGCCGTGGCGCCGCCGGCGGCCGCTCGCCGCCAGCGCGCCGTGGTCCAGGTCACCATGCTGCGACCGTGCTCGTGCGCCTCCTCGTCGTCGGGCGCGGGGAGCCGCCGCAGGACCTCGGCATGGCTGCGCAAGAGCGAGACCATCACGACGGCGAGCAACACCAGGACGAGGGTCTCGATCACGACGATCACCGTGAGCACGGACGTGCGTCCACCTACAGGCACCCCGCCTCGTGCGTGCACGTGAACTGGTCCACGGCGCCCGAGCAGTTGCAGTTGAGGCAGTCGATCCGGCACGGGATCATGCACGTGATGATGCCGGCACATGATGGGCGTGACCGGGGGGATCTGCGTGTTGCACTGCCCGTAGCGGAAGACGACGCAGCACGTCTTGAAGTTCGAGCAGTTGTTGTCGCCGCAGTGACATCCTCCCGGGCACGGCGTGCCGGGGTTCGCGGAGCAGTCCAGGTAGTAGCGGACGTTGGTGGTGCCGCACAGCCCGCGCCTGCCGTAGTTGCACTGCCACCATCCACCCACGAACGTGTTCGGCGGGCAGCCGAAGTTGGACCCGCCCGGGAAGCGTGCAGCAGAACGCCGTGTACGAGCCGCAGCAGCGGCTTCCCGACGGGCACGAGGAGCAGGTGCGACCGAGCAGGGCGCGGGCGGTACCCGGCCGCGTCGCGTAAGCGACGGGCGCGACCGCGGTCGCCGCCGCGACGGCCGCGACCCGCGCGGGGCGGCGACTCCTGCCGGGGCCGCGACGAGCCGCGACGCGCATCGCGCGATCGAGCACCCTGCGGGTCATCGGGCGCCCGCTTGGGACGGGGGTTCGATGCCGGGCCACAGGCTGGGATGTCCCGGCCCGATCCCGGCCGACGCCAGCGCCTCTTCGGCCCGAGCGTGGTGATCGCGCGGTTCGTGCTCGTGCTCCTCGTGCGGCCGGGGCGGGATCCACGCGCGCCACGCCGTCGGCGCCTCCGTCACCGCCACGACCGCGAGCCACGCCGCAAGCGTCAGCCCCGGCACGACCATCAGGGCCGCGCCACCGAGTTCCTGGATCCACGCGATCGCGCCGGGGCCGGCGACCGCGGCGAACGCGGCGCCCACCGACGCCGCGCCCAGGTTCAGGACCAGATGGAGGCGGCTGGGCGGCACAGCTTTCGCTCCCGCACACCCACACGAGCCCGCGTCGGGATGCGCGACCAGGACGAACCCGAGGAACGCCGCGAACACGAGGTAGACCATCGACAGGGCGACGGCGGGGAGTATCCCGCCCGCGAGCATCGCGGCGGCTCCGACACACACCTCGACCACGCCGACCGCGCGCGCGATGCCGTCCGAGGCAGGCCATCCGACGTCCGAGAGCGCTTGGGCCGTCGGTCTGGGTCGCACGACCTTCGCGAACCCGGCGGCGATGAGGAGCCCGGCGGCGATGAAGAAGACGGGGGCGAGCACGTCGGGCGTCACGTTCGACGAGGCTACCGGCGGCCTGTGGACGGGTCAACAAAGCCCCGCCGGCGTGGTCTAGGATTCCCGCGATGAGACCGGCGCGCCCCCACGTTCGATCGGTGGCGGCGGTATTCATCGTCGCCTCCCTCACGCTGACGGTCCTTGCCATCCCCACGCGTGGCCGGCGCGTGGACCCGGATCCGGCCGGCCGGCGCGCCGTCGAGCTGGGCGCCGGGCAAGGGGTTGGCTGCCACGAGCGCGTTCGTGCTCTCGGCGTGGGCGAGCGACTGTCCACCCCCGAAGGGCGTGTGTGCGAAGAACTCCGGCCCCCGCATGGGAGTGTTCGTGCAGCGGGCGCGGAGCGGCGGCGGCGGACTGCCCTGGGGCCCGGCGAAGCGCGTGAGCCCCAAGGATCGCCACGCGGAGCGCGCCACGATCGCCGCCGACGGCACGAGGGTGGTCGTGGGATGGGTGACCCAGGCCAAGTACCTGGGGGTCAAGCCGACGGCCAAGCGCGTTTTCCAGGTCAGGCGGAGCAACGACCAGGGCAGGACCTGGGGAGGGGTGATGACGTTGTCGGCCTCGACCGGTCGTGTCGACTACCCGCGGCTCGCGATCGTGGGCAACCGCGTGTACGCGGTCTGGACCGATGCGAAGAACGGTGACATCCGGCTCGCGACGAGCAACGACGGCGGTGCCACCTGGAGCAAGAAGACGGTCGGCACGACCACCGCGACCGCCGGCAGACCGCGGGAAGGGCGAGCGGGACTGCCCGACATCGGGGCGAGCGGCCAGAACGTCGCGATCACCTGGTACACGAACCAGCAGGGCCGACAGGTGGTGAAGACGTCGGGGAGCCAGGGGAACGACCTGAACGCTTCTTCACCCGAGACCGTGCTGACCGCCTCGAGCCCGCCGAACGGTATCCGCTACGGCGGCGCGGCCGGCGCCACGGACGCGGGTTCCGATCGTGTCGCCGTCGCCTACACGACCGGATCGGGCCTGTCGACGCGCGTGTGGGACGGCAACACGCTGAGCCAGGCAAGGGTCGTGACGAGCTGGCCGGCGGGCGCGGGAGGCCAGTCCTACGCGGACGGATTCGGGCCCGCGATCCTGCCGACGGGCTCCACCGGGCTGATGGTGGCGTTCGCAGGCTGCCGGCCGAAGCCGGGCGACGCGTGCCAGTCCCTGCAGCGCTCGCGGCCAGGATCGACGTGCTCGTGATGACCTCCGGCGACGACGGCCAGTCGTGGAACGCCCCCACGCGCCTCACCGATGCCGGCAAACAGCCGTACCGCACGAACGCCGAGCCTTCGCTGGTGCGGGGCGGGCTCGATTCCGGGTCGGCTTCAACCGGTACCAGTCCTCGTTCAGCGACTACCGGGTCTGGGCACGCTCCTCGGATTGAACCGCTCCGGCGTGTCGTCGGCCGCCGATACGGTGCGAACCCATGCGGCACCTCACGGTCGCGGTCCCGACGGTCCCCGCGCCACGAGCTGGACGTTCGAGGTTCCCACCACTCGGCGTGAGCGCGTACGTGGTCTTCGGGACAGAGGGTCGATCGCCCCTGGCCACGGCATGCTCTTCGAACGCTGCCGGTCGGTCCACACCTTCGGCATGTCGTTCCCGATCCGGGTGGTGGCCCTGGATCGGGAGCTGAAGGTCGTCGGCGTCCGGACGCTGGCCCCGCGCCGGCTGCTGCTCCCGCGGCCGGGAACGCGCCACCTGCTCGAGTGCAGGGCCGACGCCGACCTCCGACCGGGCGACCGGTTCGATTCGAGGTGCGAGGTCTGAGCGGCGCCGGGGGGAAGCCGTCCGGCGGCGCTCAGACCGTCGCGGTGATGAGCACGCTTCAGGAGGACTCCCAGCGCCGTCGCCGTGAGGGCGATGATCGCTGCCACGGCGTAGGGCCCCCATGCGGGAACCGCGACGGGCTCCTTCCGAGCCGTATCCGGCCCACCAGACCGAGCAACTCCAACATCGTGCGCATCATGCCCTGTGTTCGGCCGCCGAGGGCGCCCGGTTGAGCCTCGCTATACTCTGTCGGCTGCCTCTCCTGGCCGGTAGCTGCGGGTCGACGCCCCCATCGTCTAGCGGCCTAGGACGCCGCCCTTTCAAGGCGGAAGCACGGGTTCGAATCCCGTTGGGGGCACGGCACCACGACCATCGCTCACGACATACACGTGCGCCCGTAGAGGAGTCCGGCCGTCCTCACCTCCCTGTCAAGGAGGAGATCGCGGGATCGAAGCCCGTCGGGCGCGCACGCCGAAGGCGCCGGCCGCAAGGCCGGCGTCTCCGGCGCCGCTCCGGCCAGGCCAGGTAGCTCAGTAGGTAGAGCACGCGGCTGAAAACCGCGGTGTCGGCAGTTCGATTCTGCCCCTGGCCACCGTCCGACGCGGCCAGGCGCGCCCGCCTCAGTTCATGACTTCGCGGCTGCGGACCTCGGCCCACCGGCTCAGCACGCCCTGGTACACGTCGGCCGCCCGCGGGTACTCCTCACGCTCGAGCGCGTCAAGCGCCTCGTGACATCTCGCGCGCGCTGTGGTCGTCGTCCAGCTCGTCCCACGTCATGAACCTGCAGAGTCCCGCGTAGTCGAGCTCCAGCAGCGACGTCGGGTCGAACGCGCGCATCCACTGGTGCAGGTCCACGATCAGGTCGCTGATCGGGCCCAGGTCGGACGCGGCGGAGCGGGACCACCGCCTGCTCGGCGCGCCGGATCGCGCGACGGGTGGTGGTGCGGTAGGCAGACGCGGTGCGTCCCTGCTCGTCCTCGGTCAGCCGCCGCTCCTCGTCGCGGAACAGCACGAACCAACGGATCGGCACGTGCCACGGGCTCTGATGACAGAACGCCACGGCGCGTGGGTCGCGGCGGCGGAATCGCGCGAGGTCCCGCGCCGCGCGCCTGCGCGTCCTTCTTGGGAACGAACTGGTCCGAGAGCTCCATCGGCTTGGCCTCGCGGAACGACAGCATCGCCGCGAGCACCCGCAGGCGCATCCGCCACGGGCTCACGAACGTCCGTCCGTCGACGACGCGGATCTCGGCGTGCTCGCCCTCGGCGGGCGCGAGCACCCCCAGCGACCCCGCGGTGTGGTGGTCGGCGTACCGCGGGCGCGACCGGGACGTCGCGGGCCCCTCGACCAGGTAGCGCTCCCAGTGGAGCTGCTCTCGCGCTCGAACGCATCGAGGGGCTGGAACACGCGGAGGTACGCGCTGGGCACCATGCGCTCCGAGTCTACCGAGCGGCGGCAGCCCCTATGCTCTCGGCGTCCCGAGAGCGGCGCTCGAGCGGGGAACCGCTTGGCCCGACACCCGCGCACTGGCACGGCACCGAGCCCGTGCGCATCCTCGCCCCGGACGGCTCCGCCGTCGGCGACACCGACGTCGGCCTTGACCACGACGACCTCCGGGCGATGCTGCGCTGGATGCTGCTGGCGCGCCGGCTCGACCGCGAATGCATCGCGCTGCAGCGCCAGGGCGAGCTGACCGTCTACCCCGGATTCGAGGGCCAGGAAGCCGCCCAGATCGGCAGCGCGTTGGCGCTCGGGCCCGACGACTTCGTGTTCCCGACGTTCCGCGAGCTGGCGGCCGCGCTGGTTCGCGGCGTCGATCCCGTCCAGTACCTGGCGTATCACCGGGGCACCTGGCACGGCGGGCCCTACGACCCGCGGGCCACGCGGTTCGGGCCGATCTGCATCCCGGTCGCGACCCAGATCGCGCACGCGGTGGGCTACGCGATGGGCCTGCGCGCTCGACGGCTCCGGGCGTGCGCCCTCGCCTACTTCGGCGACGGCAGCGCCAGCGAGGGCGACTTCCACGAGGCGCGCGAACCTCGCGGGCGTGTTCGGCGCCCCGGCGATCCTGTTCTGCCAGAACAACGGCTGGGCGATCAGCGTGCCGACGGCGCGGCAGACGGCCGGCGAGATCTGGAAGCGAGCCGAGGGCTACGGGTTCCCGGGCGTGCGCGTGGACGGCAACGACGTGCTCGCGGTGTATCGGGCGACGAAGGAGGCGAGCGGCGCGGGCGCACGCGGGCGACGGCCCCACGCTGATCGAGGCGATGACCTACCGGATCGGCGCGCATTCGACCGCCGACGACGCGGGGCGCTACCGCGACGAGGACGAGGTCGAGAGCGCGCGCGCGTTCGACCCGATCGCGCGCTTCCGCACGTGGCTCACCGCCGAGGGCCACGTCGACGACGGCGTTCGTCGCCGACGTGCGACGACGAGATCGAGGCCGAGGTCTCGACGATCCGCGAGGGCGTCGATCGCCCAGCCGGCGCCGCCGGTCGAGTGGATGTTCGACTGGACGTACGCCGACCCACCGGCGACGTTCGCGCGGCAGCGCGGGGAGGCGCTCGGTGCCTGAGTTCACGATGTCGGGCGCGCTCAACGCGGCGCTGCGCGACGCGCTCGCGGAGGACCCGCGCGTGCTGGTGTTCGGCGAGGACGTCGGGCGCTCGGGGGGGTCTTCCGCGTGACCGACGGGCTGCAGGCGGAGTTCGGCGCCGAGCGCGTGTTCGACACGCCGATCGCGGAGGCGGGGATCGTCGGCGCGGCGGTGGGACTGGCGTTCGCGGGGTGGCGGAGCGTGGTCGAGATGCAGTTCGACGCGTTCAGCTACCCGGCGCTCGAGCAGGTCGTCGACCACGTCGCGAAGATGCGCGAGCGAACCCGCGGCGCGTCGACATGCCGATCGTGATCCGCATCCCGTCGTTCGGCGGCATCCGGGGCAAGGAACACCACGGCGAGAGCCCCGAGACGCTACTACGTGCACACGGCGGGGCTGAAGGTGGTCGCGCCCTCGACGGCGCTGGACGCCTACCGGCTGCTGCGGCTCGCGATCGCCGACCCCGACCCCGTGATCGTGCTCGAGCCCAAGGCCCGGTACTGGTCGAAGGAGGACGGCGAGCTCACCGTCGACGGCCCGGGCATCGGCGAAGGCCGCGTGGTCCGCGACGGCGACGCCGTGCACCGTGTTCACCTACGGCGCGATGGTCGCGCGGTGCCTCGAAGCGGCCGAGCGTGCTCGCGGCCGACGGCATCTCTGCGCGCGTCGTGGACCTGCGCTCGCTCTCGCCGCTCGACGTCGACGCTCATCGCGACTCGCGTGCGCGAGACGGGCCGGGCGGTGGTCGTCCACGAGGCGCCCGCAGACGCTCGGGCTGGGCGCCGAGATCGCCGCGCGTCGTCATGGAAGAGGCGTTCGACCTCCTGGAGGCGCCGGTCGCGCGCGTGACCGGGCTGGGACGTCCCGTACCCGCCGGCGGCGCTGGAGCACCACTACCTTCCCAGCGTCGAGCGCATCGCCGCGCGCGATCCGCGAGACGGTGAAGTACTGATGGAGACCGAGCGCGTGTTCGCCATGCCGGACCTGGGTGAGGGCCTCGAGGAAGGCGAGATCGTCGCGTGGCTCGTCGCCGACGGCGACGAGGTCACGCTGAACCAGCCGCTCGTCGAGGTCGAGACCGCGAAGGCGACGGTCGAGATCCCGTCGCCGTTCGCGGCGTCGTCGCGTCGCTTGCACGGCGCGGTGGGCGAGGCGGTCCCGGTCGGGGCGCCGCTGGTGACGTTCGCCGTTGCCGGGCGAGGTGGCGTCGCGCGCGGCGCAGCGACTCCAGGCGCAGCGTCCGGCAGCGGCGGAGCGGCTCCAGGCGCGGCCGCGACGACTCCGCCGGTGCGCAAGCTGGCGAAGGAGCTCGGGGTCGACCTGGCACGGTCACCGGCACCGGGCCCGGCGGGCGGATCAGGCCGAGGACGTGCAGCGGCGGCCGGCGGCGTCGCGTCCCGACCACCCGATGTCGTGCGTCCTCGGCGCCGGCGCGGCGGGCGATCGCCGCGAACCTGGAACGCAGGCGGCGATCCCGCAGGTGACGACGTTCCGCACGGTGGACTGCACGGCGCTCGAGGCGTTCCGACGGAGCTCGCGTCTCGCCGCTCGCCGTGGTCGTCGCGGCGCTGGCCGAACGATCGCCGGTCACCCGCGCTGAACGCCGGCTGGGCGACGGCGGCGTCGAGGACCGGCGGACGTCGCACGTCGGGATCGGCGGTCGACACCGAGCGCGGGCTGATGGTCCCGGTGCTGCGGGATGCGGCCAGAACGGGCATCGCCGAGCTCGCCGCCGAGATCGCGCGGCTCGCGCGAGGCGCGCGCGCGGGGACCCTGTCGCCGGACGAGCTGACCGGGGCGACGATCGCGGTCAGCAACACCGGCAGCTACGGCAGCGAGGCGGGCACGCCGATCCTGTCGCCGGGCACGCCGTCACGCTCGCGATCGGCGTGATCGAGCCCCGCGCCCTGGTCGTGGACGGCGAGGTCGTGGCGCGGCCCGCGTGCACGCTGAGCTGCACGTTCGACCACCGGGTGCTGGACGGCGCGGACCGTCGGGACGGGCCCTCACCGACCTCGTCGCGCTGCTGGAGAACCCGGAGCGCCTGGGAGACTTGCCCGCGATGAAGATCGTCTCCCTGCTGCCGTCGGCGACCGAGATCGTCTACGCGCTCGGACTGGGCGACTCGCTGGTCGGCGTCACCGACGAGTGCGACTTCCCGGCCGACGCCGTCACGAAGCCGGTCGTCTCGCGGAGCGCGCTCCCCGCAGGGCCGGCCGCTCGCCTCGCGCGAGATCGACGCCGCCGTCCGCGAGCGGATGGACGCGCAGGCAGCCGCTCTACGTGCTCGACACCGACCTGCTCCGGCGCGAACAGCCCGACGTGATCCTGACCCAGGACCTCTGCCGGGTCTGCGCGGTGCCGGCCGGCCACGTCGCAGCAGGCGCTCGATGCGCTCGGCGTCGGCGACGACACGAAGGTCGTCTCGCTCGATCCCGCACTCGCTGGAGGACGTGATCGCTCAGCTCGAGACCGTCGGCGCGTCTGCTCGGGCGCCGAGGAGCGCGGCAAGGAGCTCGCCGCAGGCCTCCGCGAGCGCGTCGCGGCGGTCAAGCAGAAGGCCGCGCGCCTTCCGTCGGTCGGCGTGTTCTGCATGGATTGGGCCGACCCGCCGTTCGTGGCCGGGCACTGGATCCCCGAGATGGTCGAGGCCGTGGGCGCCACGAACCTGCTCAACGCGAAGGGCGAGCCGTCGCGGACCGTGACCCACCGTGAGATCCGCGACGCCATGCCCGAGGTGCTCGTCTTCATGCCGTGCGGCTACTACCTCGAGGAAGCCGAAGACGAAGGCGAGCGCGTCGCTCGCCCACCCGGAGATCGCCGACACGCCGGCCGCCCGCAACGGCAACGTCTTCGCGGTCGACGCCACATCGTTCTTCTCCCGCCCCGGCCCGCGGATCGTCGACGGCCTCGAGATCCTGGCGTGGGCCGCCCATCCCGAGGCCTACCCCGAGCCCCCGCCGGGATCGATCGCCCGCATCGATGGGACCGGAGATCGCCGAGACGCGGGCCGAGCCCGGTCCGGCCGCGGCCGGTCCTCACCACCACCGAGGGAACCCACCGCGGCGCGTTCACACCACTCGACTGGGGCTGTTCGCGGCGATCGGCGGCATCTGGGGCTCCTCGTTCCTGTTCATCGCGATCGGCCTGGAAGCGTTCGAGCCCGGCGCTGGTCACCTGGCTCCGCGTGCTGCTCGGCGCCGGCGTCCTCTGGCTGGTGCCGGGCGCGAGGAAGCCGATCGACGCGCGCCGACCGGCCTCGCCTCATCGCGATCTCGGTGCTGTGGGTCGGGATCCCGTTCACGTTGTTCCCGCTCGCGGAGCAGCACATCTCGTCGGCGCTCACCGGCCTGCTCAACGGTTCCCTCCCGATCTTCGCCGCGACGATCGGCGCCCTCATGCTTCGCCGGTGGCCCAGCCGGCCGCACGCGATCGGGCTCGGCGTGGGGTTCGTGGGCATCGCCCTCATCGCCCTGCCGGCCGCGGGAAGGGCTCCAGCGAGACGATCGGCGTCGCGCTTCGCGCTTGCGGCGGTGATCTGCTACGGCTTCGCCTCCAACATCGCGGCGCCGCTGACCCAGCGCTACGGCGCCCTGCCGACGATGGCCCGGATGCTTGCCTGGCGTCGGTCTGGACCGCGCCGTTCGGGCTCTGGGGGCTCCGCGGTCCTCGTTCGCGTGGGACTCGTTCGCCGCGATGGTGGCGCTCGGCGCGCTCGGCACCGGGCTGGCGTTCGTCCTCATGGGCACGCTGGTGGCGAGGGTGGGCGCGACCAGGGCCGCCTTCGCGATCTACCTGGTGCCGGTGGTCGCGATGATCCTCGGGGCGGTCTTCCTGGACGAGGAGGTCTATGCGATCTCGGTCGCGGGGATCGGCTGGTGCTCACCGGGGCCCTGGCCTCGCGTCAAGGAACGAACCGTGCCGCCTGACCCCTGCGGCGGCGGACGCACCCATCCTGGAGTTCGACCCCGCGCCGACCGCCGTGATCGAGCCCGGCGAGGTCATCGAGCCGATCGACCTGCCCCCCACGTGGTGCTGTGCTTCTTCCAGGACGTGATCGCGACGGTGGTGGACGAGCACGACGGCCGCGATCGTCGACCACGTCGTCTCCGAGATCGGCCGCAACCCGATCTACGAGGTCGACCTGGGCGGGCAGCGCCTCGGCGTCGTCCACCCGGGCGTGGGGGCGCCGCTCGCGGCCGGGTTCCTGGAAGAGCTGGTCGCGCGTGGCGCGCGCTCGTTCGTTGCCTGCGGCGGCGCCGGCGTGCTGGTGCCCGACGTGGCGCTCGGCCACGTCATCGTCCCGACGTCCGCGGTGCGCGACGAGGGCACCTCCTACCACTACCTGCCTCCGAGCCGCGCCGCCACGACCCGCGGCGCAGGCCGTCGACGCCATCGTCGAGACCCTCGAAGCGCATCACGTGCCCTACGTGACCGGCGCGACCTGGACCACCGACGCGCTCTACCGGGAGACCCGCGGGAAGATCGAAGCGCCGCGTCGCGGAAGGGTGCCTCACCGTCGAGATGGAGGCCGCGGCGTTCTTCGCGGTCGCCGCGTTCCGAGGCGTGACCTTCGGCCAGCTGCTGTACGCGGGCGACGACCTGTCGGGGGACGCCTGGGATCAGCGTGAGTGGGATTCCCACACGACCGGTCGCGAGACCCTGTTCCGCCTCGCCGCCGAAGCCGTGCTGAAGCTCCCGCCCGACCCGCTTCCGGTGGCCATCGCGCGCGGCTGAGCGGCTGCCGCGTTCGATATCCTGCGCGCGTGGCACGCGACGTGACGCTGGACGGCCTGCGCTTCCGCATCCGGAACCCGCTGGGGGGTGGCCGGGCTCACCATCGTCACGCTCGGTCTCTACGGCCTCTACTGGTACACCGCCGCGAACAACGACACGCGCATGTACCTGCGGGACTATTCGATCCGCCCCGGCGTCTCGCTCTTCGCCCTGCTCCTGAACATGCTGGCGGCGGCGATCGTCGCGGCGGCGCTCGCGTTCGAGCTGTCGTGGTGGGTCGCGCTCGGCGCCCTGCTCGTGATCCCGTCGTGGATCTCGGTCATGCGGACTGGGCGGCGCGTGGGCCTGATGCAGACGCATGTCGGGGTCGAGCCGTCCTCGGCCGGCGCCGGGTTCGTCCTCTTCCTGTTGTTCTCGGTCGCCGGGCTCGGCGCCTACCTGCAGGCGGGCATGAACCGCGTTTGGCGGGCGGCGGAGCATGGCCGGCACCGAGCCCGGGCCGTCCGAGATGGAAAAGCCGGAGCGCGGGGGCGCCGCTCGCACCGGCCGCGCCGCGGCCCGACGCCCGAGCGACCGGCCACAACCTGGTCGGTTCCGGGGACGTCGGCTCACGTGTCACGTTCCAGTTCGAGCTGCCGAACGGGTACACCTCGGAAGCCGTCGGCGTCTTCGAACGCTGGGACGAGGACGCCGAGACCTACTTCGTCCGCAAGAAGGACGGGACCGAGGTCCGGGTGCCGGCGCGCGGCGTTCGCCACGGCAAGGTTATCCCTCCCGCACCGCAGCGCACCGCCTGAGCCGATCGTACGAAGCCCGAGTCACCGACCCGCATCACCAGGAGGCACACGATGTCCGAACTGCCCACCGCGTTGATCCGTTTCCGTCTCGGCCAGGAGGACGCGCACTACGGCGGGAACCTGGTGGCCGGCGCCACCCAGCTCAAGGTGATCGGCGACCTCATCACGGAGCTCGCCATGAGGTACGACGGCGACGAGGGTCTGTTCAGGGCCTACGAGTCCGTGGAGTTCCTCGCGCCGCTGTACGCGGGAGACTGGATCGAAGCGCGCGGCGCGATCGTGAGCGTGGGCAGCTCCAGCCGCAGGTGCGAGTTCGAGATCCACAAGATCGGAGCGGCACGGACCGACATCAGCGAGAGCGCGGCCGAGTTCCTGGACGAGCCCGTCCTCACGTGCAAGGCGGTCGGCACCACCGTGGTGCCGAAGGAACACCAGCGGTTCCCCACTAGTCCTTTACGGACTACCGGCGTGGGAGCGGCCCCTCGCGGAAGGCTGTGCGGAGCTGAGCGTCGAGCAGCGGCACCGGCGCCGGCTCGACGATCGCCGCGCAGTTGCTCGTCGAGGAAGCGGAGCAATCCCGCCCTGGCCAGGAACACCGCGCGGTGGTAGGTCCCTTCGTCGGCAGGGCCGCCATAGGCTCCCAGCACCTCGCGGACGAACGCGGGACCCAGCCAGATCGCCAGGCCGGCCAGGTCGACCGCGGGGTCGGTGATGGCTGCGTCGGTCCAGTCGATGATCGCCGTCAACCGGGTGCCGTCCTGGCTCACGAATAGATGCTCGCCCTTGAGGTCTGCGTGACACAGCACGCCCGCAGCCGCGGCGCGAGCGCTCGTGGGCAAGGGATAGGACAGGAACGCGTCGACCGCGTCGCCCGCCACGCGTCTCGCCCAGCCGACCGCCTCCTCACCCACGACGACTTGCGGATCCAGGTCCAGAGGGCGGGGCCTGATCCCCGCCGCTTTCACCGACCGGATCGGCGTGGTGTGCAGCGTGGTGAGCGCCGCGGCGAGCTTCCTCGGGCGAGGGCTCGGTTCGCGCCCAGGCCTTCGGCTGGATGATGGGCCCCTCGATCGTCTGGCCGGGCCGGCCCCTCGCACGCCGCGAACGCTACGGTCGGGAACGGGAACCGATCCGAGGGTTCGGCCACACCCGACGATCGCGGGGACCAGCTCGCCGAGGCGTTCGGTGACCATCGCGTGCGCGCGCGACCTCGGCCATGAGCCTGCGCCCATGCGCTCGGCGCTGCGCGGGAACTTCACGACGGCCTCACCTAAGGCCCACGTATCGAACTCGCCGTTCGGCGAAAGGAGTTGGGGGTGAGGAGCGTCGAGATCGGGGAACGAGCGGACGACCAGCGGGACGACGCCACGGCACTTGCTCGAGTGTCGGGCGGAGTGGCCACGCGTCGACCGTAGCAGGGTAAGACGACCTGTGCGGTCAGCTCGCTTCCTGGAGGCCGTGCAGGACCTCGAGCAGATCCTCCACGTTGAACGGCTTCGGGACGTAGGCGTCGGCTCCCAGCTCGGCTGCCCTGGCGCGATCGTTCAGTGACGACAGGGCCGATACGACCACCACGCGAGGGCGCCGCTCCTGAGGGAGCTTCATCATCTCCTCTAGGACCGCCCAGCCGTCCATGGTCGGCATCATGATGTCGAGCACCATGAGGCTGGGCTGATGCTCGGCGATCTCCGAGAGCGCGTCGAGCCCGTTATTCGCGGCGAACGTTCGGTAGCCCTCGGCTTCCAGGCTGAACTGCAGGACCCAGGTGACCTGCGGCTCGTCGTCGACGACCAGGATGCTGGGAGCGGGCTCGCGCATGGCTTCCATCACGGGAGGCTACGGTCGCCGACCGGCCGACCTGAATCGGCCGCGCGGGTAGAACTCGCGACCGACCTTGGACGGGGTCCACCTGCATGCGTGGTGCGATGCCGGGGGATGTCGGGCTAGTCACGCCTGGGCAGCCCTTCGCGCCGCGATCAGTCGATCCGCACGCCCGAGCCCGCGCCGACCCGGCCGATCGTGAAGGCGCGACCGGCGTTGCGCTGCAGCACTTCATCCTCGTTCGCGGGATCGACGACCAGCACCATGCCGATCCCCATGTTGAACGTCGAGAACATGTCGTCGTCGGTCGCGCCCGCCGCTCCCTGGATCAACGAGAAGATCGGCGGTTCGGGCCAGGCTCCCCGCCGGATGCGAGCGCCGAGGCCCTCGGGGAGCACCCGCGGGACGTTCTCGTGGAAGCCCCCGCCGGTGATGTGCGCCGCCGCATGCACGAGCCCGTCGCGGGCGAGCGACAGCACCGCCGGCGCGTCGATCGCGCAGGGCTCGAGCAGCTCGTCGGCCAGCGGCCGTGCCGAGCCCGTCCGGCGTGTCGGCCAGCGTCGTAGCGACCGAGCAGGGCCTTCCGCACGAGCGAGTAGCCGTTCGCGTGCAGCCCGGTCGACGCGAGCCCGATCAGTACGTCGCCCTCCCGCACCCGGTCGGGACCCGAGCAGGTCGGCCTCCCGCACGATGCCGACGCAGAACCCGGCGAGGTCGAACTGGTCCGTCGGCCATCACGCCGGGGTGCTCGGCCGTCTCGCCCGCCGAGCAGCGCGCATCCCGGCCCGCCGGCAGCCTTCGGCGACGCCTTCCACGACCGACGGCCACCCGCTCGGGCACGACCCTGCCCACGGCCAGGTAGTCGAGGAAGAACAGCGGCTCGGCGCCCGTGCACACCACGTCGTCCGCGCACATCGCCACGAGGTCGATGCCGACGGTGTCCAGGCGGCCCGTCATGCGCGCGATCTCGAGCTTCGTGCCGACGCCGTCGGTGGCCGCGGCCAGCAGACGGCCGTCGCCGATCCGGAACAGCCCGGCGAACCCGCCGACGTCGTCGGCGACCTCGGGCCGCCGGGCCCGGGCGGCGAGGTCGCCGATCAGCGCCACGGCCTTGGCGCCCGCCTCGATGTCGACGCCGGCGTCGCGGTAGGCCTCGCTCACGGCTGGCGACCCGCGATCACGTGGGGAGCTGGAGCTGATCCTCCAGCACGAACTTGCCGGCCTGCTCGGGGACGTCGATCGGGTACTCACCGTCGAAGCACGCCCGGCAGAACCGCTCCTTGCCGCCGCCCGCCGCTTCGACCATGCCGTCGAGCGACAGGTAGCCCAGCGAGTCGGCGCCCACGTAGGCGCCGATCTCGTCGAGCGTGAGGTCGGCGCCGATCAGCTCCTGGCGGGTGGGCATGTCGATGCCGTAGAAGCACGGCCACTGCACCGGCGGGCAGGTGATGCGGATGTGCACCTCGGTGGCGCCCGGCTTCGCGCAGCGCCGCCACGACCTGCTTCGTGGTGGTGCCGCGGACGATCGAGTCGTCGACCACCACCAGCCGCTTGCCGCGGATCGAATCGGGCAGCGGGTTGAGCTTGAGCTTGACGCCGCGGTCCCGCAGCGTCTGCGACGGCTGGATGAAGGTGCGGCCCACGTAGTTGTTCTTGTAGAGGCCGTCGCCGTACGGGATGCCCGCTGACCTCGCTGTACCCCTGCGCGGCGCTATGGCCGGTGGTGGGCACCGCGATCACCATGTCGGCGTCCGACCGGATGCTCCTCGCGCGAGGATGCGGCCCATCTCGCGCCGGGACTCGTGGACCGTGTGCCCTCGAGCCGCGAGTCGGGCCGCGCCAGGTAGACGAACTCGAAGACGCAGAGCGCGCGGCGCGGCGACTCGGCGAACCGCGCGCTGTGCAGGCCCGCGGTCGTCGATCCGGACCAGCTCGCCCGGCTCCACGTCGCGGACGAACGTCGCGCCGACGATGTCGAGCGCGCAGGTCTCGGAGGCGACCACGAACCCGTTCGGCAGCCGCCCGATCGACAGCGGCCGGACGCCGTAGGGGTCGCGGGCCGCGTAGACGCTCCGCTCGTCCATGAACACGAAGCAGAACGCGCCCCGCAAGCATCGGGAGGACCCGCATCGCCGCCTCCTCGAGACCGCCGTGCCACGGTCATCTCGCTCGCGAGCATCGTCGTGACCAGGTCGGAGTCGGTGGTGGCGGCGCCGCCGGCGACCGGCGCTCCGCGAGCTCGCGCGTGTTCACGAGGTTGCCGTTGTGGCCCAAGGCGAGCGAATGCACGCCGTCGGTCTTGAAGACCGGCTGCGCGTTGTCCCAGGTGGTGGACCCGGTCGTGGAGTAGCGCGTGTGGCCGATCGCGAGGTCGCCGTGCAGCGTGGTGAGCGTGGCCTCGTTGAAGACCTGGCTGACCAGCCCGAGGTCCTTGTAGACCAGGATGTTGGTCGTCGCTGACCGCGATGCCGGCCGATTCCTGGCCGCGGTGCTGCTGGGCGAACAGTCCGAAGTAGGTGAGCCGGGCGACGTCCTCGCCGGGCGCCCAGACGCCGAAGAGGCCGCATTCCTCCTTCGGTGACTCGGCGCCCACGAGGCCCTCAGTGTATCGGGTGACCGACCCTCTCCCGTACGCGGCCGACCGGTCATCGGCCGGCGAGGAGCGAACCCTCCAGCCGGAGCAGGTCTCCTTGCGGTCGAGGCCACCCGCGTAGCCGGTGAGCTTGCCGCCCGCGCCGACCACGCGGTGACACGGGATCACGATCGGGATGGGGTTGGAGCCGAGGGCCCGGCCCACGGCGCGGGCCGCCTTGGGACGGTCGATCCGTGCCGGCGATCTCGCCGTAGGTCGCCAGCTCGCCGTACCCGACCCTGCTGGTGGCCTGCAGCACCTTCCACGCGAACGGCCCGATCAGGCGGCGGTCGACCGGCAGCTCGAACCGCCGGCGCGTCCCGGCCGAAGTACTCGTCCAGCTCCCGGCGCGCCTCGTCGGTGGGGCGCGGCCGCCTCCAGCACGCGGGGCGACAGCTCGCCGAGCGCAGCCGCGACGAAGAGCGCGTCGCGATCCTCGTCCGTCGAACGCGACGGCGGCCAGCCCACGCGGGTGACCGCCACGGTGAGCTCGCCGATCGGCGAGTCCATGCGTCGCCGACCGCCACGTCCACGAGCCCGTCGCCGAGCGGCCGCTCGGCGAGCGCGGCCGCGGCGGTGCGCGGCGTGCCGTTCCGCGTCGGCGCTGGGTGCCGAGCCGCTTCAGGTCGCGTGCACGTTCATGTCATCAGCTCCCTGAGTCGCTTCGTGCCCTGGTACACGTTGGCCCGGGCCGCCTGCTCGGTGCGACTCCATCAGCTCGGCGATCTCCGCGTAGGACCGGTCCAGCACGTGGCGGTGGACCACCGCCACCCGCTGCCGCGGCGGGCAGCGCGCGCACCGCGGCCCACAGCGGGTCGTCGGCCGTCGGCTCGGCGTCGTCGATGACCGCCCGCTCGGGCAGCTCGGCGTCGGGATCGCGCGCCGCCGCCCGCGCCCGATGGTGGTCGAGCGCCTTCCGCGACGCGATCGTCAGGATCCAGCGGTCCAGCTTCGAGCCGTCGGTGAGCGCGGGATAGGCACGCAGGGCCGCCAGGAACGTCTCCTGGAACGCGTCGTCCGCGTCCGTGCGGCCCCACCGCGACCGTCAGGAACCGATAGACGGTGGTCGCGGTTGGCGTCCAGGAACTCCTGGAACGGTGGGACGCACCGGTCCGCGTCGCCCTGCCTCGTCCACGGCGACTC
This sequence comes from uncultured Actinomycetes bacterium, assembly GCA_963758715.1. Classification (GTDB taxonomy): domain Bacteria; phylum Actinomycetota; class UBA4738; order UBA4738; family HRBIN12; genus JAOUEA01. Next base: position 90,084 of record CAVWWK010000001.1, on the reverse strand, counting down.
GAATGGAACAACGGACGACGAGCCGCACGGCGTCGTCGTGAAAGGCCGGCGCTCACGAGATGCCGAGGCAGCGCCGGGGATCGCGCCGGTGATCGTCCGGTGACGTGGTCGGCCTCGGGCCCGGCCTCGGCAGCCGGACGTCGCGGAACCCGTGTAGCGGACCGTCGTCATGCCCAGGGCGCGAGCGCCCGGCCACGTCCGTGCGCCGGTTGTCGCCCACGTGGGCCGCCGTCGACGGATCGTCGACGCCCGAGCCCATCCAGCGCCGGCCGGAAGGCCTCCGGCCGCCGGCTTGAACCACCCGGTCTCGTCGCTGAACGACCACGCCTCGAACCACCGCAGCAGCCCGAACCCCTCGAGCCGCTCGCGGAGCGTGGGCGAGGCGGTCAGCCCCACGTCGCAGACGATGCCCGAGCCGAAGCCCGGCGCTCCTGCAGCGTGCCGCAGGCACTCGCTCGATGCCCGGGGCCGGCTCCAGGTCGGCGCGCTCGCCCACCACGCGGAACGCGTCGATCAGGTCCGCGCGGAGCTGCCGGCGTCGACCGGCACCTCGAGCCGCTCGCAGATGAAGTCGGTCGCGTCCGCGGGCGTGTACTGGCCGGTGTTGGCCTCCCAGCGTTCGCTCGAAACGCGCCCAGTTCGTCGGCGAACGCCTCGACGAGGCCGTCGCCGCTCGTAGGTGTGGCCGTGGCGCCAGCGAGCGCCTCGGCGAAGCCGTCGATCTGCCGGTCCCGCATCGTGCTCGAGGCGCCGTCCATCGGCCACCGAGCGTGTCCCAGAAGTCGAACGTCACGGCGTGATCGGCGCGCGAGCGCCGGCCACGGACTCAGACCGGCTCGCCCAGCAGCCGCGGGATCGCGGTCCCGTACGCGTCGGCGAGCTCCTGCACCGTCAGCTCGAACAAGCCCGTCGAACACCGCGCGCGGCCCGCCGGTCTCGCCCAGCCGCGTCGAGCGGCACGCCGTGCGCGGTGGCGAGCTCGCGGAGCGCGTCCTCGCGCGCGCGGCGCCACGCTCACGACGACGCGCGACGCCGACTCGCTGAACAGCGCGACGTGCGGCGGGCAGGTCGCGATTCCGACGGTCACCGCGAACCCGTGCCCGCCGCCGATCGCGGCCTCGGCGAGCGCGACCGCCAGGCCACCGTCGGCGCAGTCGTGCGCGCTCGCGAGCACGTCGCTCGCGCGCGGCTTCGAACAGCAGATCGTGCAGCGCGCGCTCACGCTCGAGGTCGAGCGCCGGCGGGCGGCCCGCCACCGACGCCCAGCACCGACCTCGGCGAACTCCGAGCCGCCCAGCTCGGCGAACGTCTCGCCCGAGCAGGTAGACCGCGAGCCCCGCGCGCGGGAACGCGCGTCGGGATCGCGCAGCCGGTGATCGTCGAGCAGGCCGAGCATGCCGATCACCGGCGTCGGCCAGATCGCCGAGCCGCCGGTCTCGTTGTAGAAGCTGACGTTCCCGCCGGTGACCGGGGTCTCCGAGGGCCGTGCACGCGTCGCGCATGCCACGGATCGACTCGGCGAACTGCCACATCACCTCGGGTCGCTCCGGGTTGCCGAAGTTCATGCAGTTCGTGATCGCGAGCGGCTTCGCGCCGCTGACCGCCACGTTGCGCGCGGCTTCGGCCACCGCGTGCATCGCGCCGAGGTAGGGGTCGAGCGACCCGAACCGGCCCTTGCCGTCGCTGGACAGCGCGAGGCCCTTCATCGTGCCGGGGACGCGGATCACCGCGGCGTCGCTGCCCGAGCCGGCGACGTCTGGCCCTGCACCAGCGAGTCGTACTGCTCCCAGACCCACCGCTTGCTCGGCGACGTTCGGCGAGGTGAGCACCGACAGGAACGCGTCGCGCAGGTCGCCCTCGAACGGCGCGAACGTGGGGTCGTCGCCGTCGGCCGGCGCCGGCGTCGGCTCGCTGCGGCCGGTCGTACTCGGGCCCGTCGTCGGTGAGCGAGCGCGCCGGCACCTCGGCGACGACCTCGCCGCCGTGCGGTGACGGTGAGCGTCCCGCCCTCGGTGAGCTCGGCGATCACGGCGGTGCGCAGGCCCCACCGCTCGCAGACGGCCGCGCACCGCGTCGAGCTTCGACGGGTGCACGATCGCGAGCATCCGCTCCTGCGACTCGGAGGTGAGGATCTCGAACGGCTCCATGCCCGGCTCGCGGAGCGGCACGGCGTCCAGGTCCAGCCTGCGCCCCCATGCCCGGCGCGCGCGGCCGACTCGCTCACCGCGCACGTGATGCCCGCGCCGCCGAGATCCTGCAGCCCCTCCAGCAGATCCGCCGCGATCAGCTCGAGCGAGGCCTCGATCAGGAGCTTCTCGGCGAACGGGTCGCCGATCTGCACCGATGGCCGGGAGTCCTCGGCCCGAATCCTCCAGGGTGGCGCTCGCGAGCACGCTCACGCCGCCGATGCCGTCGCGCCCGGTCGTGGCGCCGTAGAGCACCATGAACGAGCCCGCGTGCGCGCGTGAGCGAGGTCGCGGTCACGAGGTCGTCGGCGCGGGCGAGGCCCACGCACATCACGTCGACGCTCGGGTTGGCCGAATGCGGTTCGGCGAACCGGATCTCGCCGCCCACGGTGGGGACGCCGATGCAGTTGCCGTAGCCGCCGATGCCGGCGACCACCCCTCGCAGCAGCCAGCGGTTCCGCTCCTGGGTGAGCGGTCCGAACATCAGCGGGTCGAGCAGCGCCACCGGCCGCGCGCCCATCGAGATGATGTCGCGCACGATGCCGCCCGACGCCGGTGGCGGCCCCCTGGTACGGCTCGATCGCGCTCGGATGGGAATGCGACTCCATCTTGAACACGGCCGCCCAGCCGTCGCCGACGTCGACGGCGCCGGCGTCCTGCCCGGGACCGACGAGCACGGCCGGCCCCTCGGTCGGCAGCGTCTTCAGGTGGATCTTCGAGCTCTTGTACGAGCAGTGCTCGGACCACATCGCGCCGTACATCGCGAGCTCGGCCGGCCGCGGTTCGCGGCCGAGCGTCTCGACGGATCCGCTCGAACTCGTCGTCCTTCAAGCCCGAGCCGGCGGTGCAGCGGTTCCTGCACGACGCTCACGCGCCGGCTCCCGCGAGCGCCGCGCGCGAACAGCGACGCGAACAGCGGCTGGCCTCCGGTCGGTCCGACGTCGGGATCGACCGCGTGCTCGGGATGCGGCATCAGCCCCACGACGTTGCCGGCGGCGTTGCGCACGCCCGCGATGTGGCCGACGGAGCCGTTCGGGTTGTGCGCCGTCGCCGACGACCCCGTCGCGTCGCGTGTACCGGAACACCACGAGCCCTCGTCCTCGATCGCTGCGCAGCTCCTCGGCCCGGGCCGACGAACTGGCCCTCGCCGTGCTTGATCGGGATCTCGAGCACCTCGCCCGGTGCGAGCCCGCCGTCACCGGCGTCTGCGCGGTCTCCACGCGCAGGAACACGTCGCGGCACACGAACCGCAGCGACCGGTTGCGGATCAGCGCCCCGGGCAGCAGCCCGGCCTCGCAGAGGATCTGGAAGCCGTTGCAGATCCCGAGCACGGGACCGCCGCGTTCCGCGAACGCCTTGACCTCGTCCATGATCGAGGCGTGCCGGCGATCGCCCCGCAGCGCAGGTAGTCGCCGTAGCTGAACCCGCCCGGCAGGATCACGGCGTCGACGCCGTGCAGGTCGTGGTCCGCGTGCCAGAGCGCGACGCCCGTCCCGCCCATCGAGCTCGATCGCCCGCAGCGCGTCGCGGTCGTCGAGCGAACCGGGGAACGTGATGACGCCGACCCGCGGGGAGGCGACGATCATCTCGGCGCTGCGCTCCCCTGGTTCTCCACGATGCGGAAGTCCTCGATCACCGGGTTCGACAGCAGGCGCTCGCGCGACCTCCTCGACCTGGGCGCGCGCCTGCTGCCTCGTCGGGAGCCTCCACGTCGAGGCGGATGTGCTTGCCCGACGTGCACGTCGCCGACGTCGGTCCAGCCCAGCGCCGGCAGCGACGCCTCGACCGCCTTGCCCGCGGGATCGGCGAGCCCGGCTTCAGCGTCACCAGCACCTCGAACGTGAACGTCATGTCCGCTCCTCCTGCGGCGACGCCCATCCGCGCAGGTAGCGCGCCGAACGGCTCGCCGGTGATCCGCTCGTACGCCTCGCGGTACTTGGCCGCCGTCCGCGTCGACGACGTCGGCGGGCAGCGCGGGCGGCGGCGGCTCGCGGTCCCAGCCGCTCGCATCGAGCCAGTCGCGCACGAACTGCTTGTCGAAGCTCGGCTGCGCGCGGCCGGGCTCGTACCCGTCGGCGGGCCAGAACCGCGACGAGTCGGGCGTCCCGACCTCGTCGATCAGCAGCGAGCTCACCGCCGGCGAACCCGAACTCGAGCTTCGTGTCCGCCACGATCACGCCGCGTCGCAGCGCGACCTCGGCGATCCGCTCGTAGATGCCGACGGTCAGCTCGCGGAGCCGCTCGGCGAGCCCGCGCCCGACCAGGTCGCCGGTCTCGTCGAGCGTGAGCGGCAGGTCGTGCCCCTGCTCGGCCTTCGTGGTCGGGCGTGAAGATCGGCTCGGGCAGCCGGTCGGACTCCCGAAGCCCGGCCGGCAGCGCGACGCCCGCACACCGCTGCCGCCTCGCGGTACTGCGCCCACCCGGAGCCGGTCAGGTACCCGCGGGCGACGCACTCCACGGGGATCACGTCGGCGCGGTCGCACGAGCATCGCGCGGCCCGCCAGCGACGCGATCGCCGTCGAACGGCGCGGGGAACGACGCCAGGTCGGCCGTCGACCAGGTGGTTCGGCACGAGGTCCCGTCCGCTCGAACCAGAACAGCGAGAAGGCCGTGAGCACGCGCCCCTTGTCCGGCACGGGGTCGGGCAGCACCACGTCGAACGCGCTGATCCGATCGGTCGCGACGAGCAGCAGCGGGTCCGTGACCCGCGTCGAAGATGTCGCGCACCTTGCCGCTGCGCGCGCAAGGCCGCCGGTCGGTGCTCACGGGCGGGCGTCCTCCTCGACCGGGAGCTTCTCGAGCGCGTCGAACACGCCGCCGAGGTTCCGCAGGAACCGCTGCGGATCGAACAGCTCGGCGAGCCCGTCGTCGCCGAGCGCGCGCGAACCCGTTCGTCGCGCCTCCAACGTCGTCGCGGAAGCCCGCGTCCTCGTCCCACGCGGCGGCCGCGGCCGCTGCACGACGCGGTAGGCGTCGTCGCGGGACCATCCGGCTTCGACCAGCGCCAGCAGCGCCGACTGGCTGAACGCGATGCCGCCGTGGCTCATCACGTTCTCGAGCATGCGGTCGGGGAAGACGACCAGCCCGTCCACCACCCACGCCATGTCGGCGAGCATGAAGTCGAGCAGCCCGGTGGCGTCGGGCACGATGATGCGCTCGGCCGACGAGTGCGAGATGTCCCGCTCGTGCCACAGCGCGACGTTCTCCAGCGCCGCCTGCGCGTGGCCCCGGACCACGCGCGCGAGCCCGCTGACGCGCTCGCACACGACCGGGTTCCGCTTGTGCGGCATCGCGCTGGAGCCCTTCTGGCCCTCGGCGAACGGCTCCTGCACCTCGCGCACCTCGGTGCGGGCGAGGTGGCGGATCTCGGTCGCGATGCGCGTCCAGCGTCGAGGCGCACGAGCGCGAGCGTCGTGCAGGAACTCCGCGTGACGATCGCGCTGGATCACCTGGGTGCTGGCCTCCTCGGCACGCAGGCCGAGCCGCGCGCAGACGAGCTCCTCGACGCGCGGATCGACCGCCGCGTAGGAGCCGACGACCCCGCTGATCGCGCCGACGCTGACGGCCTCGCGCGCCCGGCGCAGCCGCTCGCGGTCGCGATCGAGCTCGAACGCCCAGACCGCGAGCTTGTGCCCGAACGACGTGGGCTCGGCGTGCACGCCGTGGGAACGCCCCATGATCACCGTGTCGCGGTGGGCCAGCGCCTGCCGCTTCACGACGCCGAGCAGCCGCTCGAGCTCGCCGAGCAGCAGGTCGGCGGCCGCGCGAAGCTGCAGCGCGAACGCCGTGTCGAGCACGTCGGAGGACGTCATGCCGAAGTGGATCCACCGGCCCTGCTGGCCCGATCGACGCGGCCACCACGTCGACGAACGCGGCGACGTCGTGACGGGTCACCGCCTCGCGTTCGAGCACCTCCTCGACGGTGAACGCCGCTCGCTCGCGGCACGCCGCCGCGTCCTCCGGTGGGATCTCGCCGAGCTCGGCCCAGGCCTCCACCGCGAGCAGCTCGATCTCGAGCCAGTTGGCCATCCGGCCTGGCTCCGACCAGACGGCGGCCATCTCCGGGCAGGCTGTAGCGGGGGATCACAGCTTGAGGCCCTCCGCCAGGTCGTCCTTGAACCGCCAGAGCGCCGCCTGCACCTCGGGGTCGGCGATCCCGATGATCTGGGCGGCCAGCACGCGCGGCGTTCACCGCCGATTCGACGCCGACGGTCGCCACGGGCACGCCCGTGGGCATCTGCGCGGTGATCGCGAGCGCCTCGTTGCCCACCATCTGCGGCGCGGTCGCGATCGGCACGCCGATCACCGGGCAGGACCGTGCGCGCCGCCACCGCGGCGGCGAGGTGCCCCGAGAGCCCGGTCGAGCAGATGACCACCTTCAGCCCGCGCTCGAACGCGGTGCGCGCGTACTCGTCGACCAGGTCGGGGTTCCGCGAGCGAGGACATGATCCGGATCTCGTGCGCGACCCCGAACTTCTCGAGGATCAGCCCGGCCTGGCGCATCGTGCGGAGCTCCGACGGCGAGGCCGCCAGCACCCCGGCGCGGAGCGCTCGTCGGCGCGGGCTCTCGTCGCTCACGGCTGCTGCTCCTTCCGCGCGAGCCGCGCTCGTCCGACGGCCGCGATGTCGCGTCCGGATGCGTCTTCCCGTCGAACGAGATGCGGTCCGCCGCTCCGTAGGCGCGCGGCCCGCGCCTCGTCGATCGTGGCGCCGATGCCCGGTCACCGCCAGCACCCGTCCACCCGCCGTCACCACTGTATCGCCGGCCGTCGCGGTGCCTGCGTGGAAGACCGTGACGCCCTCGGACCGCCGCGGCCTCGTCGAGCCCCTCGATCGGCACGCCGGTCTCGTAGGGGCCTGGGTAGCCGCCGCTCGCCAGCACGACCGTCACCGCGGCGTCCTCGTGCACAGGTCGACCTTCGCTCGGCGAGCCGGTCCGTCGCGCACGCCTCGCAGCAGCTCGGCGAGGTCGCCGGCGAGCCGCGGGATCACCACCTCGGTCTCGGGGTCGCCGAACCGGCAGTTGTACTCGAGGACCTTGGGACCGTCCGGCGGTGAGCATCAGCCCCGCGTAGAGCAGGCCCGCGGTAGGCGATGCCGTCGGGCGCGCAGCGCGTCGACGGTGTCGGCGCACGATCGTCCCAGATCCGGCGTCTCGGTCGCGTCGTCGACGCACGGGCAGCGGCGAGTACGCCCCCATCCCGCCGGTGTTCGGCCCGGTGTCGCCGTCGCCGATGCGCTTGAGGTCCTGGGCGAGCGCCGAGCGGCACGATCGCGTGTGCCGTCGACGAGCGCGAACGCCGAACCTCGGGCCCTTCCAGGAGCTCCTCGACGAGCACCGTCGCGCCCGGCGTCGCCGAACGCGCCGCCCTCGAGACACCTGCGCGATCGCCGCGACCGCCGCTCGTCGCGGTCGGCGGCGACGGTCACGCCCTTGCCGGCGGCGAGGCCGTCGGCCTTGACGACCGCCCGCCCACCGAGCTCGTCGACGAACGCCACTGCCCGCGCCACGTCGGTGAACGCGCCGGCCCGCGCCGTGGGGATGCCGCGCCTCGACCATCACGTCCTTCGCGAAGGCCTTCGAGCCCTCGAGCCGCGCCGCCTGCGGCCTCGGGCCCGAACACGGCGATGCCGAGCGCGCGGAGGGCATCGGCCAGGCCGGCCACGAGCGGCGCCTCGGGCCCGACCACGACGAGATCGGGACGCTCACTCGTCGACCAGGCTCGACGAGTCCCTGCGACGTCGTCGGCCGACAACGACGGCACGGTGCGCGCGACCTCCGCGATCCCGGCGTTGCCCGGGGGCCGCGACGACGTCCGTGACGCGCGGGCTCCGTGCAGGCCCCAGACCAAGGCGTGCTCCCGCCGCCCGCCCACCACGAGCACCTTCACGGGGTCCGGCCCGATTGCGCGGCGTTCACGTGCCAGTCTACCGAGCGTGCCCGACCGCCCGGACCGGCTCCCCTATGGCCGTTGCGGCGTCCCGATGAGCGGGGTCAGCCACCGGAAGGCTCTGTTCTCGGGCCGGACCGACGCTGACCACGCCGGCGGGCACCCCCACGAGCTCCTCCATGCGGCGCACGTAGGTCTGCGCCTGCTTCGGCAGATCCTCGAACGCCTGGCATCCGTCGATCTCCTCCTGCCACCCCTCGAGCTCCTCGTAGATCGGGCTCGGCGTCGTGGAAGACCGACTGGTGCGGCGGCATGTCCTCGAAGGTCTGGCCGTCGGCCCGGTAGCCGGTGCAGATCTTCAACGTGTCCAAGCCCGACAGCACGTCGAGCTTCGTGATCAACAGCTCGGTGAGGCCGTTCAGCCGCGCGGCGTATCGTCCGAGGCACGCGTCGAACCAGCCGCATCGGCGCTGGCGCCCCGTAACGGTGCCCAGCTCCTTGCCGCGTACGCCCAGGCGTTCGCCCATCTCGTCGAGCAGCTCCGTCGGGAAGGGCCCGGCGCCCACCCGCGTGATGTAGGCCTTCATGATCCGACCACCCGATCGACCCACTGGGCGGCCGATGCCGGCGCTCGCGAAGGCGCTGCCGGCGACCGGGTTCGACGAGGTCACGAACGGATAGGTGCCGTGATCCAGGTCGAGCAGCACGCCCTGCGCGCCTTCGAACATCACGTGCTTGCCGTCGGTCAGCGCGCCGTAGAGCAGCGACCCGGTGTCGACCACCATCGGCTCGGATCCGGTCGGCGAGCGCCATGTACTCCTCGACGATGCGCTCGGCATCCAAGGGCAGGCGGTTGTAGATCTTGGTGAGGATCAGGTTCTTCTCGCGAAGGACCACCTCGAGCTTCTCGCGGAAGATCTTCTCGTCGAACAGATCCTGGATCCGCAGGCCGATCCGTGCCGCCTTGTCGCCGTAGGCGGGGCCGATCCCCCGCTTCGTGGTGCCCAGCGCGTTCTTGCCCAGGAAGCGTTCCGTCACCTTCTCTAGCTCCAGGTGATAGGGCATGATCATGTGCGCGTTCCCGCTGACGACCAGTCGCGAGACGTCGACGCCCGTCTCGTGGACGGCGTCCATCTCCTTGAGCAGATGCCGGGGGTCCACCACGACCCCGTCGGCGATGACCGAGGTGATGTGCGGGTACAGGATCCCCGACGGGATCAGCTGGAGCTTGAGGAGGCGGCCCTCTGCGATGACGGTGTGGCCGGCGTTGTTCCCGCCCTGGTAGCGGACCACATAGTCCATCCGGTCCGCGAGGTAGTCGACCGCCTTGCCCTTGCCCTCGTCGCCCCACTGGGTCCCGAGCACGATCGAGGCAGGCATGAGGAGCGCAGTCTAGCAACCGCCTCGGGCGGACCTCGTGGCTTCAGGAGCTCCCGGCGACGAGGAGCGTCGCCACCCGGCGCGCCTGCCAGGCGGAGGCCAGCACGAAGGCTGCGAGCAAGGCCACGCCGATGATGACGTACGCGAGGACCACCCCCGAGATCCCGAAGAACATGTCGACCCCCGCACAGAAGCGCTCGGTCGCGGGGTCGTAGTTCGGGCAACGGGCGCGCATCACGAACCAGGAGATCGTCGCGACGCCACCTCCACCCATGAAGACCAGGGCCGCGGCTCCCACGAGCCACCTCGCGGGAGGTCGCCCTCGCGTCAGGACGAGCCCCACGACCCCCGCGAGCAGCAGGCCCATGACCGACCGCCCGGCAACCTGGTCCGGAACCGCCCGGCCGTGGGCTTCGACGAACCCGATCGCCCCGCCGGCCAGCGCCCCCACGAGCGCGAGGCTGGCCGCGGGCGCATGTGGCCGGAACACGACGATGCCCACCAGTCCCACTGCGATCAGCGCGAGTGCCCACGTCGTGACCATCAGCAAGCAGCCTGCCGGACGAAGGGTAGCGATGGAAGCCCCGGCGGTAGGCTCGCACACCATCGTCACGCGAACCCTCACCGAACGTGAGCTCAACCGCGCGCTCCTGGCGCGACAGTTCCTGCTCGAGCGCAGCGACCTGGCCCTGCCGCGCATGGTCGAACGCGTCGGTGAGCTTCAGACGCAGTACGCGCCCAGCGCGTACATCGGCGCCTGGTCCAGGATCGCCGGCTTCGAACGGCCGGCGCTGACCCGAGCGCTCGAGCGCAAGACCCTGGTCCAGGCAACGCTCATGCGCAGCACGATCCACATGGTGTCACGGCGTGACTACTGGCCGATCGCGCTCGCCCTGCGTGAGCCTCGCCGCCGCTGGTGGTTGCAGGCGACCCGCCATGCGGTCACCGCCTCCCAGATCGGCCGGGCCGCCCGCTCCGTGCGCGCCGCGCTCGCCGACAGACCCAGGCGGCGCCCGGAGCTCGTCGAAGAGCTCGGACTGGACTCCACGATGTGGAACGGCGTGAACCTGTGGCTCGACCTGGTCCGAGTCCCGCCGAGCGGCACGTGGGAGCGGCGCCGCGCCGACCTCTACGGACTTGCCGAGGACTGGATCGGTCCTCCGGGCCCGGGGCTCACACCCGAGAGCGGCACCGAGCTGCTCGTGCGCCGGTACCTCACCGGATTCGGGCCTGCCTCACGCAAGGACCTCGTGAACTTCACGGGGCTTCCGGCGTCGGCCCTGGATCCGGCGCTGGCCGCGCTCTCACTCAGACGGTTCAGGAGCGAGGACGGCCAGGACCTGGTCGACCTGTCGCGGCAACCGCTCCCCGATGCCGACATACGTGCTCCGGTCCGGTTCCTGCCGACGTGGGACGCGTCGCTGCTGGCGCACGCCCGCAGGTCGCAGATCCTCCCGGAACGGCACCGAGCGAGGGTCTTCAACACGAAGACCCCGCACTCGGTGCCCACGTTCCTGGTGGACGGTCAGGTGGCGGGCACCTGGCGTCACGACCACGAGCGCATCGTGATCGACGCGTTCGAGCCGCTGCCACGCCGGGTTCGGCGCGAGGTCGACGCCGAGGCCGCCCGCCTGCTCGACTTCGTGTCCTAGCTCTTCCAGGTCACCTTCACCCTGTAAGCCATGCGTTCGGGCGACGCCCTCAGGATCTCGACCCGCACACCCGAACCCGGCGTGATCACGCTCGCGAACGGCGCGGCCGGGTCGTAGTAGGCGCCCGGCTGCGAGTCGTCGAAGACCCGCACCGCTTCGGATCGCCACCTGAACGGCCGCAGGCTCTGGTCGGGCCGGACGGTATGGAGCAGGATCTTGTTCGGATCGACACCGAAGGCTGCGTCCCACGCCTGGATCCGCTCGTTCCAGGGCGCCCCGCCCGTCCCTGGCTGCACGACGGCATCGGGATGGCTGTCGACCACCAGGAGCGAGCCGTGCCCCGGGTGCTGCGACACGTCGTTGTTCGGGTAGCCGCCGTCGCGGTACCACACGACGAGCCCACGAGCCTGGCACCACTTCTCGAGCCAGTTCCCGTACAGGAACTGATACGCGCCGCACAGGTTCTTGTCCTGCCGGACGTAGGACCTGGACTCGATCAGGTAGTAGTGGAACGTCGGCACCTCGGCGACCCCCATCCGTGGCCTGCAGGAACCCCCCGAGGGTCCACTGGGACGTGTCGGTGGCATCGTCGACGGGACCGTTCCCGACCTGGATCGAGTCCACCGCGAACCCGGGAAGGGTGAAGGCGCTATCCGTCCAGTAGCGGAACCCGATGTCGGTCGCACCGGCAGGGATCGTGTACTCGCCGTCGACCCAACCGCCCGACGTGCCCGTGATGCCCGAGGCCTTGGTTCTGGCCGTTGGGGTTGTCGGTCGTGGACAGGTTGCCGTCCGCGCTCTGCCACGTCGCACCGTCGTCGTCGGAGTACTCGACGTAGGCGTAGTCCCAGCCCTCTTCGATGTCGTAGTTGGCTCGGAACGACAGCGTCGTGTCCGTCCCCAGCGGGGCCCCCAACGAGCGTCGCATCGTGTTCTCGAGGTTGTCGCCCTGGTCGGAGTAGTAATAGTTCGGGTCTGCGCCCTCGGGCGGGAACGCCTCTACCGGCCTCAGGTAGTCCGGCAGGAGGATACGGAGCGCTTGCCACCCCGACGTCGACGCGCCCTCTGCGGGACCGATCCTCACCCGTCCTTCTTGGCCGGGTCCATCTCGCGGAAGTCCGACCACCCGAGCACCAGCTTGTCCCAGGCGCCCATGTGATAGGGGTTGTCGCCGATCGAGTCGGGACTCGCAGAGAGGCCAGCTCGAGGCCATCATCGTCCAGTAGGTCGCCGAGTTGTCGTTGGCGCCGAGGGTCTCGTAGTGGTCGGGGAGGCCGAGGTCGTGGCCGAACTCGTGCGTGAACACACCCGACGCGCCGTCTTCGGGCTCGGTCGTATAGTCGCCCACCCAGAGCTTGGTCCCGGGGACCCGATAGCCACCGAGCGGACAGCGCTTGGGGCCGTTGACGCCGATCCCGCCCTGTCCCGCGTACCAGCGGTGGCTCCAGATCGCATCGGGGCCCTGCGCCCCGCCGCCAGCCTCCTCGCCCATCCCTGCGTGCACGAGCTGGAAGTGGTCGACGTAGCCGTCGCGTTCGTCGAAGTTGCCGTCGCCGTCGCAGTCGTAGCGGTCCTGCGTGTCCACCCTGCGCGGCGACCAATCGATGTCCTCGACGTTGCCGCGAGTCGCCTGCAGCGCCGCCCGAACGACGCGGAACACGGGGCCGTTGAGATCGTCGGAACCATCGCCGAGTGCGCTGTTGGCGCCGTACTCGGACTCGGGAGCGTCGATGTGGACCCACTTCGAGACCTGACCCTTGACCGTGTAGCGGCCTGAGGACATCTCGCGGTAGTTGTCGGCCACCGAGTTGCGACCGTACGAACCGCCTCCGCGAGCGAACAGCAGGTCGCGGAAGTGCTTCCGGCTGAACTTGGGGACCCAATACGTGCTGTTGTCCACCGAACGGTCGGGCTTCGGGATCTGTCCGCGAGCCGGATCGTCGAACTCGGCCAGGATCGTCACGATGTGATCGGTGTCCTGGAGCGCGTAGTCGACGAACTGGCCGTTGGGCAGACGCACGACGCCGCGCGCGTTCGGCCGAACCTTGCCCCGGGCCACCAGATCGGCGGCTGCCTCCTTGTTCCCCATCCACTTCAGCACGAATCGCGGCAGCGGCTTGACGTCCCCGGCCGGGCGCACGGGACCCGTCACCCCTGTCGCCGGCCGCGGGTTGCGCAGCCGCCACGGACGCGAACGACGATCCGATGAGCGCACAGGTCAGGAGGATGCTTGCGGTGCGTCGCATGGGCCCCGGTCCCTCCCTCTCGGGCCGGTCACCTCGTCAGCGCCGGCTCTGCCTGGTGTGCAGGCGGTGTGTGCAGACCGTCTTACCCGTTCCCGTCCGCAGCAGTCAATCCGTCGATGGGAGGATGCCGGGTTCGAGCGGGACTCCCGGCTCGCGCGGACGCCGCCTCACCGCAGGCGGATCTTCTCGGAGGTCTCGATCTGGATGACCTTGCCGTCCTGCATCACGATGACGACCGTGCCGAAGGAGATGTCGTCGAGCAGCTCGTTGACGTGCATCAGCAGACGCCGCTGCTCGGTGAGCCAGACCGGCGAACCGGACGACCTCGGCGGGGATCTCGACCGAGCGCCGCGCCGATCCGGCTGCGTCCGATGCCGGCTCCGTCGGAGTCCACCACCCGGAGCTCGCCGTGGCCTGCTCGGTCATCCGGCGCCGTGCCGGCGGTGCTCGGTCGGAGAGGTCGGGCCCGGAGGACCCGCGTCTCGGTCGACCTCGTCGGGATCGGCAGCGTGCACCTCGCGGAGGAACGCCTTGGGGTTGCGCAGATCGAGCGTGACCGTGTCGCCCTCCCTGGCCCCGTCGAGCTCTTCCTGCGGCACGTGGGCCACCAGCGTGTGACCGTCGGGCAGACGCAGCGTCAGGCGCGCGAGCCAGCCGAGCGAGGCGGTGCGTTCGATCGTGGCGGTGAGGTCACCGTCATCGCCGCCCTGGCGAACACGAACGTCGTGCGGCCGCACGAACGCGGTCGCAGCGGAGCCCTCGGCCAGGTGCGCCGCGCCGCCGAACCGGATCGCGCCCAGGTGCACGTGATCACCACGAACCTGGCCGTGCAGCACGTTGGCCGAGCCCACGAACCCGGCGACGAACGGGGTCGCGGGTTCGTCGTAGATCTCGGCGGGCGAACCGACCTGCTCGACCCGGCCTTCGTGCATCACGACGATCTGGTTGGCGAGCTCGAGCGCCTCTTCTTGGTCGTGGGTGACGAGCAGGCTGGTCACACCCAGCTCCCGATGCAGGCCGTCGAGCCAGTGACGCAGGTCCTGGCGCACCTTGGCGTCGAGCGCACCGAACGGCTCGTCGAGCAGCAACACGTCGGGACGGGGAGCGAGCGCGCGAGCGAGCGCGACGCGCTGGCGCTGACCGCCCGACAGCTGGTCGGGGTAGCGCTTGGCGAACGGCGCGAGCTGCACGAGCTCGAGCAGCTCCTCGACGCGCGCGGCCCGTGTGGCCTTGGGCTGCTTGCGCACGGTCAGCCCGAACGCGACGTTGTCGGCCACGGTCATGTGCCGGAACAGCGCGAAGTGCTGGAAGACGAACCCCACCCGGCGCTCCTGCACGCTCTTGGCGGTGAGCTCGACGTCACCCATGAAGATCTGACCCTCGTTGGGCCGCTCCAGCCCCGCGATCATGCGCAGGACGGTGCTCTTGCCGGATCCCGAGGGGCCCAGCAACGCCGTGATGGCGCCGCCGGGGGCCGTGAACGACACGTCGCTCACGGCCTCGAACCTGCCGAACCGCTTGGTGAGCTGCTCCACCACGATCGGCGTGCTCATGTGCGTACCTTCCTTCCTTCGATGCGATGGCGGGCTGCCTCGATCGTCACGAGCAGGACGATCGAGACGGCGGCCAGGGTGAGCGCGACGACGTAGGCCTCGGCGTCCTGCCGTTCCTCGATCGCCGTGAAGATGAACAGGGTTGCCGTCTCGGTCTTGCCCTTGATGAGCCCGCTCACGATCAGGACGGCGCCGATCTCACCGATCGAGCGGGCGGTGGTGAGGGCCACGCCGTACAGCAGGCCCCAGCGGATGTTCGGCATCGTGACCTTGCGCCACGTCTGCATGATGGAGGCGCCCAGCGTCCTGGCGGCGTCCTCCTCGTCCTTGCCGATCTCCTGCAGCACCGGCACGACCTCGCGGATCGTGAACGGGATGCAGATGAAGATCGTCACGAGCACCATCGACGGCACCGCGAACAGGACCTTGATGCCGCGGGCGTCGAAGAACGTCATACAACCAGCCGTCGAGCCCGAACAGGATCGCGGCGGCCAGGCCCACGGTGACCGGGCGACAGCGCGAACGGCAGGTCGACCATGGCGTTCAGGAGCGACTTGCCCGGGAACCGTTGCCGCACGAGCACCCACGCCGTGATGACGCCGAACAACGTGGTCACCGCCAGCGTGATCACGGTGATGACCCCCGTGAGGAAGAAGGCGTGCTGCACGTCGGGTCGCTGGAACGTCTCGACGATCGTCGACAGGCCAGGCTCCAAGCGCCGTCCAGATGATGCCGACCAGCGGCAGCAGCAGGAGCGCGCCCACGTACAGGAAGCACAGCCCCACGATGCCGCCGCGGACCAGACGGCGCCGCGCCGTGCCTGGCATCTGGACGCCCTTCGCCGGATGGGCGGTCTGCGGGAAGTGCGCTCATCAGTCCTCTTCCTTCCGGCGGAGCAGTCTGCCGGTGACCAGCACCAGCACGAACGACAATGCGAACAACACGGTGGCGACCGCCGCGGCCTCCATCGGCCGGAACTGGTTGGCCAGCTGGAAGATGAAGACGGGCGCGGTCAGGGTCTTGTTAGGGACGTTGCCCGGCCACCAGCACGACGCTGCCGAACTCGCCCAGGCACCGGGCGAACGTGAGCAGGGTGCCGCCGGCGATCGCAGGCCGGATCGCCGGCAGCACGACCCGTCGGAAGCTGGTCCACGAGTTGGCGCCGAGCGTCTCCGCCGCCTCTTCCTCGGCGGGATCGAGCTCTTGCAGCACGGGCTGCACGCTGCGCACCACCAGCGGCAGGGTCACCACCAGCAGCGCGAGCATGATCGCGATCGGCGTGAAGATCACCTCGATGCCGAGGTCGGCGAGGAACCCACCGATCGGGGAGTTCGGTCCGTACAGCGCCACCAGCATCACGCCGGTGACCAGGGTGGGGATCGCGAGAGGGAGGTCCACGATCGCGGAGAGCGTGCGCCGCCCCGGGAACGAGTACCGCACGAGGGCGTAGGCGAGCATCGTGCCCATGACGGCGCTGATGCCGCCGGCCAGCGTCGAGGTGATGAGCGTGAGCCGGATCGCCGCCACCGCTCCGGGCACGTTGAGGGCGGTGCGGATCCCCTCGAGCCCGTCGCCGAACCCCTTGGTGATGACCGCGGCCACCGGCACCGCCACCATCGCCCCCAGGTAGACGATGGCAGCGCCGCGCAAGGTCATGCGTCGCAGCCGTGCAGCTGACCTCGGAGAGAGCCGGGTCCGACTGCGTTCGCACTGTGACCTGCGCGGCGCTGCTCATCGCGTCTTCGGTCTCCGTTCCTCGTTGGTGCGGCGTCCGCTCAGCCCGCGATCGCCTGGGTGACGATGCCGCTGTCGCTGAACAGCTCTTCGGTCAGGGCGTCCCAGCCACCGATCTCGTCGACCGTGAACAGGTCGTCCATCGGCGGGAACTGCCCGCCGCCCTTCTGGGCTTCCTTGAGGTCGGTGGAGCGCAGGAAGCCCACGTCGGTGTAGAGCTCCTTGACCTCGGGCGTGTGCAGGTACTCGACGAACGCCTCGGCGACCTCGCGGACGCAGTGCTCATCGACCCACTTGTCGACCACGGCCACCGGGTTCTCGATCAGCACGTGACGACGGCGGGTAGACGGCCTCGTCCTCTCGCCCGGCTTCCTGGGCCGTCAGCACCTCGTTCTCGTACGTGATCGCGACGTCGCCGTTGCCCGCCTCGAAGTTCTGGATCGAGTCACGAGCGTTCTTGTCGAACACGATCACGTTGCCCAGCACGTTCTGCAGCAGCGTGGTCGCTCCGGCCGTGTCGTCCTCGGTCACGCCGGCGTAGCCGCGCAGCGCGGCTCCCCATGCGGAGACGAGGTTCCATCGGGCACCACCGCTCGACGCGGGGTCGGGCGTGAGGATCTCGACGCCCGGCCTCCAGGTCGTTCCAGTCCGCGATCCCGAGCGGGTTGCCGGGACGGACGTCGAAGACCACGACCGAGCTGGAGACCATGCCCTTGTCGGTCGTGTCGGTCCAGTCGTGCGTGATGAGGCCCGCGTCGGCGATCTCGTCGACGTCGGGGGCCAGCGACAGCGCCACCACGTCGGCCTCGTAGCCCGCGACGATGTTCGCGGCCTGGGTGGTCGAGCCCGCGTAGGACTCCTGGAAGATCACGTTCTGGTCGTTGTGGTCTTCCTTCCACTGCGACACGAACTCGGGGATGATCTTGCCGTACACCTCGCGCGGCGTGCTGTAGGCGGCGAAGTTGATGACCGGGGTCTCGGCGGGCGTGCACTCGCCGGCGGCCGTGACACGCCGTCGGTTCCGTCCGGCTCGCCGGACGAGCACGCGGCGAGGGACCAGGGCGATGAGGGCGAGCGAACAGGGCGACGCCCTGCCAGATCTTGGAACGGGTCGACATCCGAGCTCCTTTCGAACGACCGGCGCACGCCGGTGGTCGTCGTGGTGCTCGGTCTCCGGTGGTCCGGTCAACCGAAAGGGTGGTGGGAGGCTCCGGGCGCGAGGCCCGGGGTGACGCGGCAGACGCCTCCGGTGGTCCGGTCGGCGGCGCGACGCGGATAGAAGTACCGGCCGCCCCGCCGCGTGTCAAGCAGCGAAGGTCGCGACCTGCGGCCGGACACAGGAACGCCACATTTCGGCCATGCCAGGCACGGATAGATACCAAAGGCCGTTGACCCCCTCCGTAGGGCTCGGATACCCTCGCCCATGCAGCTGACCGGACAGACCGGAGGCCGCAACGCGTATCGGGGGGGAGTACCCCACGCAGCGCGTTGCGGCCGTTCTCGTTCAGGAGAGACGCATGGCCAAGACTTCGCCCGAGGCGAAGCGCGACCTCGAACGCGAGGCGCGGCTCGTCGAGGTCGACGGTGAGTTCTGCGTCCCCTTCGAGGAGACGCAGACCCGTCACTACATCGACCTGGGTCCGTTCGAGGTCGAGCGCAGCCCGTGGTACGTCGTCAAGAAGTTCCTGCTGTTCCTGCCGGCGATCTTCCTGTTCATCCTCGCGATCCAGCTGATGAAGTCCGGCGCGACCGCGGTCGGACCGTCGATCGAAGGGCAGTTCCCGTTCGCGAACGGTCTGTCCACGCTGGGCACCGGCTGGCTCGGAGCCTACTTCGTGCTGTCCGGCTCGCCGGTCGCCGCCACGGCGATCAGCCTGTTCGGCGCCGGCGACGATCTCCAAGCTCGAGGCGTTCACGATGCTGTCGGGATCGCGGCTGGGCGCCTCGTTCATCGTGCTGCTCACGGGATTCCTCTACGCGATGAAGCACAAGGACAAGCCGCGAGGCGACTCGATCGGCATCGGCATCCAGGCCATGACGATGACCGCCATCACGTACATCCCGGGCATGCTGCTCGGCTACTCGATCATCCGGGCGGGCTGGCTGGACGGGTTCAACCTGCACGCGTCGGGCAAGCTCGACGCCGTCCTGGGCAAGCTCTGGGGTCCGTTCGTCGACCTCGCGGAGACCCATCTGCCCGGGTGGGCGCTGTTCCTGGTCGGGGCTCGGCGTGATCCTCGTCGCCTTCAACCTGATCGACCGGGTGCTGCCCCAGGTCAGCAGCGACGCCACCGCGTCCAAGCGCGCGGCGTGGCTCAAGAACCCCTGGACGATGTTCGCGCTGGGCTGCGTCGTCGCGACGCTGACGCTGTCGGTGTCGGTCGCGCTGACCGTGCTGGTGCCGCTCGCGGCGAAGGGCTACGTGAAGCGCGACGAGGCCCTCCCGTACATCATGGGCGCCAACATCACGACGCTCGCCGACACGCTGGTGGTGGCGATGCTGCAGCCCACGCCGGTGGCGGCGCAGATCGTGCTGGCCGAGGCGATCGGCGTCACGATCGTGTCGCTGATCATCCTGGCGTTCTTCTTCCAGCCCGTGAAGCGAGCGGTGATCGGGCTGGACGACTGGCTCGTGGTCGCAGCAACCGCGCGGCTGGCGGTGTTCGTCGGCGTGCTGTTCATCCTGCCCGATCACGTTCCTGCTCTCGGGTCTCTTCTTCGGGTCTGGCGGCTGACCCCGCGGTCCGGCTGACGTGATCGACCCGGCCGATACTTTCGGTTCCGTTGCTGACCAGACACACTGGAGGCCACGGCGAGTCGCCGTGGCCGCTCCGTTCGAAGGAAACCGAGCGATGAGCGACCACCCGAGCACCGGCCCACGAGCCAAGAGCGCTCGCCGCGCTCACCGAGGAGGAACGCGCCGTGCTGGCCAAGGTGTCCGAGATCGTCCGCAAGATCCAGTACGGCACCGTGGTGCTCGTGATCCAGGACAGCAAGGTCGTGCAGATCGAGATGGCCGAGAAGTTCCGGTTGCGATGAGGACCGCCCATGAGCGACCTGAGCGATCCGCCCAACGTCGTCGACCTGGCCTCGGTCCGAGCCGCGGCCCCACCGAAGCTGGCGGTCCGCGACCTGGTCAAGACCCGGACGGACCGCGCCGGCCAGGGGTGACCGCCGTCGACCACGTCTCGTTCGAGGTCGCGCGTCGGCGAGTTCGTCTGCCTCCTGGGACCGTCCGGGTGCGGCAAGACCTCGATCCTCAACGTGCTGGCGGGGCTCGAGTGCCCGCCCTCGGGCGCGGCGCTGCTCGACGGGACGCCGATCACCGGACCGGGGCCCGACCGCGCGGTGATGTTCCAGGAGCCGGCGCTGTTCCCGTGGCTCTCGGTCGCGGGCAACGTGGAGCTCGCGCTGAAGCTCGTGGGCGTGCCGGCGGCCGACCGCCGCGACCGGGCGCGGCGGTGGCTCGCCAACGTGGGACTGGCGCGGTCGCGTCGACGCCCAGCCGCACGAGCTGTCCGCCGGCATGCGCCAGCGCGCCGCGCTGGCGCGCGCGCTGGCGAGCGAGCCCGACGTGCTGCTCGGCGACGAGCCCTTCGGTGCGCTCGACGCGCAGGCGCGCGAGCTCCTGCAGGACGAGGTGCAGCGGGTGTGGGCCGAGCACGGAGGACGCACGACCTTCCTGTTCGTCACGCACAACGTTCGCGAGGCGGCGCTGCTGGCCGACCGCGTGCTGGTGATGTCGGCCGCGCCCGGGCGGCTCCTGGAAGAGGTCCGGATCAGCGCGCCGCGGCCGCGCGACGCTCGACGACGTCCTGGTCGCGCGCGTGGTTTCCGAGGTCCACGAGCTGCTGATGAGCGAGGTCGACAAGGGGTCGCCGCGTGAAGCGCCTCTGGGCCGAGAGTCGGACCCCCGCTCGCCGGCATCGTCGGCGCTGCATCGTGGTCTGGACGATCGTCGCGGCGGTCGACCGACACGCACGGCGTGCCGTCGCCGGCGCGAGGTCTGGACGGCGTTCGTCGACGGCATCCGCGACGGCACGATCCCGGAGGCCACGCTCAAGACGCTGATCCGGCTGGCGTTCGCGTTCGCCGTCGTCGATCGCGATCGGCGTGGCGCTCGGCGTGGGCATGGCGCTGAACGAGTTCGCGCGCCGCTCGCGTGCGGCCGCTGGTCGTCGCGCTGCAGATCACCCCGTTCGTGGCGTGGGTGCCGCTCGCGGTGATCTGGTTCGGCGCCACCGAGCGGGCCGTCGTCTTCGTGACGATCGTCGGCGCGTTCCCATCCATGACGCTGGCGACGATGTCGGCGATCCGGCAGGTGCCGCCGATCCTCACGCGGGCCGGGCCGCACGATGGGCGCGCGCGGCTGGACCCTCTACCGCGAGGTCGTCGTGCCGGCCGCGCTGCCCGGGTTCATGGCCGGGCTCCAGCAGGCGTGGGGCTTCGCGTGGAAGGCGCTCATGGCGGCCGAGCTGATCATCACGGCCGTGGGCGCCACGGGCCTGGGCCACCTGCTGGCCGAGCGAGCAGAACGACGTGCCGGCGCTGCTCGCCGTGCTCGGCGTGATCGTGGTCATCGGCGTGGCGGTGGACTACCTGGTGTTCAACCGGCTCGACCGGCGGGTGCGAGCGCCGAGGGCTGCTGGTCGAGGGCTGAACCCGCTCCGGACGTCTGGAGAGCCCGGCTCAGCGTTCGATCCGGAACACGGATGCGCACGTGCGTTGTGGTACTCGCTGATCTGCCCGTCGCTCACCTTCGCCGAGGTCTCCAGGATGTCCATGCCCTCGATGCGCCCGGATCGTCTTGGCCGCCTCTGCCAGCGGCCTGGTGCGCCGCATCACGCCATGACTCCTCCCGACACCCCGACCAGATCGATCGTCTTGATGACCGCCATCACTCACCGACCTCCACTCGTTGCGTCGCTGTGACCCTCGTCGACACACCTCATCATCTCCTTCACGTTGCCGCCGCGACGCCACCTCGCACAGGAACGGATCCATCGCGAGCTCCATTCACTCGCACTCGAACGGGTCCTCCGGGGTCATGACCTCGACCGGCACCGGCGCCGCTGCTGCCGGAACCGCTCGCCGTCCCTCGCGGAGCCCACGACGAACCCGTAGTGGAACGGGACGGCCAGACCCGGCTCCATCGTCCGCACCAGGCCCGCCGCCTCGTCGACGTCCATCGTGTAGTAGCCGCCGATCGGCACGAACGCGACGTCGGTCCGGACGTCGTCGAGCTCGCGTCGCTGATCGGTGTCGCCGGCGTGGTAGTAGGCGCGTCCCGCCGAGCTCCGAGCACGTAGCCCACCCACCGGTTCGCGCGCGGGTGGAACCCGAGCGCCTCCTCGCGCGTGTTGTAGGCGGGCACCGTGGGAACGAGACGCCGCGCACCTCGTGCGACTCATCGGGAGCGACCGCGGTGACGTCCCCGGCCAGCTCCTCGGCCACGTCGTGCGGCGCGACGATCTGGGTGCCGGGCGTGCGCAGCCGTTCGATCTCGTCCGGCCGGAAGTGATCGTCGTGCGCGTGCGTGACGAGGATCAAGTCGGCGGAGGGCGCATCGGCGGGCGTTCCCCACGGGTCGACGTAGATCGTTCGTTCGTCGTCGCGCCACCGCAACGCCGACTGACGGAACCACGTGATGCGCTCGAGCATGTCGACCTCCCCTGGTCGCGTCCACCGCTAGTCTGACGGACCGACCGTGGGAACGCCCGACCCCGAGAGCGTATCGAACCGAGAAGCCGCCGCCGAGGCGGGCTTCCGCGCCAGCCTGTCGTTGCTCAGGCGCAACCGGGACTTCCGGCGGCTGTTCCTGGCGTCGGTGATCTCGCTGGGCGGCGACTGGTTCCTCTTCGTGGCCATCACCGGCCTGATCCTGGAGACCACCGGCAGCGCGATCGACGTCGGGCTCGCGATCATGGCGCAGGAGCTGGCGTTCTTCCTGGCGTCGCCCGCGGCCGGCGTGCTGGCCGACCGGGTCGACCGCCGCCGGCTCGATGATCGTGTGCGACCTGGCCCGCGTGCGGCGTCTGCCTCGCGTTCCTGCTCGTCGGGCCGGACACCGTCTGGCTGGCCTACCCGCTGCTGGCGGTGCTGGCCGCTGTTCAGCGCGCCCGTTCGAACCCGCGTCGTCCGCGGCGATCCCCAACGTGGTCGAGCCCGAGGACCTGGCGACCGCGAACGCGATCGCCGGCTCGCTGTGGGGCACGATGCTCGCGGTCGGTGCGGCCGTGGGCGGCGTGGTCTCGACGGTGTTCGGTCGCGACACCGCGTTCGTCGATCGACGCCGTCTCGTTCGCGGTCTCGGCCGCTGCTGCTCATCGGCGTCCGCCGCTCGTTCACCGAGGCTCGAGAAGCCGACCACGAACATCCGAAGATCGCTGGAAGCGACGGTCGAGGTGCGCACTACGCCCGCAAGGATCGCCGCGTGCTGGCGCTGATCACGGTGAAGGGCGGGTTCGGGCTGGCCGCCGGGGTGCTCGCGCTGATCCCGGTGTTCGGCGTCGATGTGTTCCACGGACGGCGACATCGGCGTCGGCGTGCTGATGGCGGCCCGGGGGTCGGCGCGCTCGTGGGACCCTTCTTCGGCCACCGGCTCGCGGGCCCGAGCACCGACGGCTGTTCAGCGCGATCGGCCTGGCGCTCGGCGGTCTTCGGGCTCTCGTACATGGCGCTGGGGCTGGCGCCGACGCTGTGGGTCGCCGCGATCGTGATCTTCGTCGCGCACCTGGGCGGCGGCGCCCAGTGGGTGCTGTCGACCTACGGGCTGCAGGTGCTGGTGCCCGACCGGATCCGTGGCCGGATCTTCGCCTTCGACTTCGCGCTGATCACGCTGTCGCTCGGCCTCTCGAGCCTCGCGGCCTCGGCGATCGCGGACTGCGGCGGGACCCCGTCGTCGGCATGTCGTGCTGGGCGGGATCGCCTTCGGCTGGGCGGGCGTCTGGTGGGTGCTCACGCGCCAGCGTCCGCCGCGGCCCGGTCTCGAGGGGTGCGCCGCCCCGACCAGGACCTCGACGGCCAAGCCGAGCCCGAAGCCGTCGCCCTGGGCGACCGCTGACGCCTCGGGTGGGGTTGGGCGGCGGCGCGGCTGGCCCGGTGGCTCGGGCACGTCGTCGGCCGGCGGAGGCGGAGGCGCCGAGCCCGCGGCGTCGGCGCAGACCGCCTGCGTGGCGGATCCCGACTGCGTGGCGCACCGGTCCGAAGTCCACCTGGGCGGGCCCGCGTCCGCGGACGGCCTCCTCCACCTCGAAGAACTCCTCCTCCTGGAACTCGAACATGCTCGCGACGATCACGCGACGGGAACGACTTCACGCGCTGGTTGTACTCGCGGACGTTCGCGTTGTAGAAGCGGCGAGCGGTCTGCAGCCGGTCCTCGGTGTTGTCGAGCTCGGTCTGCAGGTGCAGGAAGTTCTGGTTCGCCTTCAGGTCGGGGTAGTTCTCCACCACCGCGAACAGCTGGCGCAGGGCCGCCACCAGCGGTCCCTCGGCGGCGGCCTGCTCGGCCGGGCGACCCGGTGGCGCCGGCGGCCATCGCGCGGGTGCGCGTGACCTTCTCGAACATCTCCCGCTCGTGCGAGGCGTACCCTCGCACCGTCTCCACCAGGTTGGGGATCAGGTCGTACCGGCGGCGCAGCTCGGTGTCGATGTTCGCCCACGCGTCCTTGATCAGGTTCTTCTGGGCGACGAACCGGTTGTAGGACATGACGCCGACGATGGCGAGGAGCACCACGACGCCCAGCACGATCAACAGCGCCACACGGTCACGAGCTTCCCCTCCAGGTCGGAACGTCGAACCGCGACAGCTTAGCCCGGCGACGTGGCGCCGCCCGTCTCACCGGTCGGCTCGGGCGACCAGTGCCCCTGGAGCCATCGGTCCTCGTGCGGCCCTTTCATGGGTCGCGGTGGGTACAGGCTCGCCACCACCGGTGGGACCGTGCGCCCGCGATCGCGCGCGCCGCCTCGAGCAGCAGCAGCGTCCTGGGCGTGCCGGCAGCACCGGCGCGCGCAGCAGCATCGTGTCCTCGTTGACCGCGATCGTGACACCGCTCGGGAGCGCCATCATCGCGGCCATCATCCGCTGGTCGACAGAACGCGACGGCGAACCGGCGATCGGGACACCGCACGTGGAACCTCCGGTTGAACTTCTCCAGCTCCAGGCCGATGTCCTCGCCCGTGATCGCGTCGGCCGCGTCGCCGAGCGGATCGCGCGGCGATCTCCAACCGGGGGCAGCCGAACGGGAGCGCACCGTCGCGCACGTGTACGGCGGTGCGGTCACTGCTCGTCCGGTCCCGTTGCGCGGCTGCTCGGTCACGAGGTCGAACGCTCGCACACGCGTCGCGGTCCGCTCCGTTCCACACGACGTTCTCCGCCTCGACCCACCGTCCGCGTCCCGAGCCAGCCGAACGGCATCCACAGCGTGTCCGTGAACGGGTCCATCGGCATGAAGTCCAGACCGGCGCGATGACACAGCAGCATGAGCTCGCGCTGGCGCGTTCGGCCTCGCGCCAGCCTCCACACGCCGACGCCGAGCGCCACCATGCCGATCCCGGCCCAGAGCAGGGTATCCACACCAGGAGGCTCGACATCCCGACGTGCTCCCTTGACCTGTAGGCGACGCGATCCGGCGTGCAGGAACGGTCGCGCAGGCGCGGATTCAAGACCTCCTCGATCGCGTAGCCGACCATCGTGAACGCCAGCACGACGAACACGACCGCGATGCCCGGCGGAAGGAGCCACCACCATTCGCCACCGCTGATCGCGCCGTTCGCGAACGCCTCCTCGATGATCGTGCCCCACGACACCGTGCCGGGTCACCGAGACCCAGGATCGCGAGCGTCGTCTCCGACAGGATCGCCAACGCGACCGCGAGCACCGTGTTCGCCAGAGATGACCGGCACGAGGTTCGGAAGCACGTGGCGGGTGGCCAGGTGCCATTCGCCGGCCCCGATCGCGCGGGACCGCTCGACGAACGGGCTGTGCTTCACGCTCAGCGTCTGCGCGCGCACCAGCCGCGCCGTCGATGCCCAGGACGTGATGCCGATGACGATGATCGACGTTCAGCATCGTCGGGCCCAGGATCGCGGCGAGCGCGATCGCGAGCGGGATCCAGGGGATGACCAGGAACCAGTTCGAGACCGCGTTCAGCATCCCGTCCGTGCGCCCGCCGATGTAGCCGCCGGTCACGCCCACGGAGGTCCCGATCGAGGCGGCGATCGCCGTGGCCGCCAGGCCGACCAGCAGCGACACCCGGGCGCCCCAGATCGTGAGCGTCAGCACCGACCGCCCGTAGAGATCGGTGCCCAACGGGTACGCCCAGCTCGGCGGCGACAGGACGGGCCCGTCGGCGAACGCGATCTGCGTCCCCTGGTGATCGGCCAGCAGCGGGGCAACAGAGCGCCACGAGTGCCGGCACGATCAGGATCGTCAGCCCGGCCAGGCCCATGCGGTTCCTGCGGAAGCGATCCCAGGAGCCCCGGAGCGCGCGCAACCGCCGGCGCCCTGGCGGCGGCGCGCGCCGTGAGGGTCGCGTCCGGTCGAGAGCTCTTCGGCGCTCATCTCACACGGTCCGCACGCGCGGGTCGATGTAGCCGTAGGACAGGTCGGCCAGCAGGTTGAAGGCGATCACCAGGGCGCTCGAGAGCAGGAAGACACCCTGGATCACCGGATAGTCCTGGTTGTCGATCGCCTGATACGTGAGCAGACCGAGCCCCGGCCAGTTGAAGATGGCCTCGATCACCACGGCGCCCCCCAGGATGAAGCCGAAGCTGTAGAAGATGAGCGTCGTGATGGGCAGGCAGCGCGTTCGGCACCGCGTGACGCCGCCGAACCGCCCGGTCGGAGAGTCCCTTGGCCCGCGCGGTCGTCAGGTAGTCCTCGTGCGTCACCTCCACCATCGACGAGCGCATCACCAGCACGTACTCGCCGACGTAGGCCAACGCCAGGGTCATGACGGGGAGGAACGCGTGCGTCATGACGTCGGCGATGTAGCCGGTCCCCTCGGGCGGAGGGCTCGATGACGTACCCGCCGAGCGGGAACATGCCGAGCATCGCGCCGAAGACCAGGAGCAGCAGCATGCCGAGCCAACCCTCGGGCATCGAGTACAGGAGCATCGATGCCCCCACGCTCCCGGTGTCGCGCGCGCTGCCCCTGCGCCAGCCGGCGTGGATCCCGAGCCACACGCCGACCGCAACGGACAGCACGGTCGCGGGCAGGACGAGGATCACCGTCGGCCACACCCGCCCGGCGAGCACGGAGACGACCGACCTCCCGGAGGTGTAGGAGAAGCCCAGGTTGCCCCGGACCGTGTCCCACAGGTAGCCGGGGACCTGCGCCAGCAGCGGCTTGTCCAGTCCGAAGTCGGCGATCAGCGCCTGCACCTCGTCGGACGAGAGCCGCTGGTTCCTCGCGATCGTGTCCACGGGGCTGCCGGGCATCACCCGGAACAGCACGAAGTTGAAGAGGAGAACGAACAGCAGCGTCCCGAGGGCTCCGACGAACTTGCGAGCGACGTACCCGCGGGTGCCCGTCAGATCCGCTCGTCCTCACGTGATCGACGCACGCCGCGACACCAGGACGAACGTGCCCACGATCGCGACGGCCGACCGCACCCCACACCCACAGCGGGATCGTGTCCGATCCGGTATCGCGCCGCGGAGCCGTCGGCGGCCGTCACCGGCCGGATGTCCATGTAGGGCGACGCGAGGTAGCCGAACACCATGTACCCGTTCGGGCGGCGGATACGCGGTGTAGCCGGTGAAGGTGTCGGTGCGGAACGCCTCCATGTCGGACTCGTAGTACAGGACCAGCTCCGGCAGGTTCTCGTAGACGTAGCGACTCCATGTCCTCCACGACGGCCTGGCGGTCCTCGACCGAGGACGCCGTTCGCTGCGCGTCGTACATCTCGTCGTAGGCGGGGTCGGAGTAACACCCGTCGCTCCAGCCCTGGCACTCGGCGGTCGTGAAGATCGAGAGGATGAAGTCGGGGTCGGGGTCGGGGTTCCACCCCCAGAGGTAGGCGTCGAACGTGCCCCGCGTCCAGACCTGGTTCATGGCGCCGTCCCCGACGGCCTTCACGCGCACGTCGATACCGATCTCGCCGAGCCACTCCTGGATGAGGCGGGCCGACGGCGGCGCCGAAGGCACGCTGGACGCCGCGATCACCTCGAGCTCGAGCGGCTCTCCTCCTCCCGGCATCTCGCGGACGCCGTCGCCATCGGTGTCCACGTATCCGGCGTCCTCGAGCATCTGGGCGGCCGCTCGAGATGTCGAAGGCGTACTGCTGGTCGGCTTCGGGCGCCCAATGCCAGGGGCTGGAGGGAGGCATGAGCCCCGCGCCGACCACGCCTCGTCCGAGCAGCACCTTGTCGACCAAGGCCTGCTTGTCGATCGCGTGGGCGATCGCCTGGCGCACGGTGACGTCGTCGAGCGCGGGATGGTTCGTGGCGCTGTCGCCCTGCCCCCGAAGTTGAAGGCGAAGTTCATGAACCCGCGCCCCGCGGCCTCGTGCACGCCGATGTTCGGCTGCCCTTCGAGCGATCTCGCGATGTTCGGGCGGCAGCCCCGACACGAGGTCGAGCTCGCCGTCACGCAGCGCGAGCGCCATCGTCTCGGGGTTGTCGTACGCTCGGAACACGATCTCGTCGACCTTCGGCGCGCCGCCCCAGTACTCGGCGTTGGCCTCCATCCGGAAGAACTGGCCCTCCTTCCACTCCACGAGCTGGAAGGGGCCCGAGCCGATCGCGGGGATGTTCTCGAACTGCCTCGCGGCCTTGGGATCGCCGTCGTACTCGGCCCAGATGTGCTCGGGCAGGATCGGGATGAACGGCGGGGCGATGGGCGCCAGGCTCGGCTGGCTCTGGGTCCAGATGAACGTGGACTCGTCGGGCGTCTCGAACACCGGGTCGTAGGGGAGGTAGTTGTCGTAGGCGCCGATCTTGTTGTCCAACATGAACCGGTACGTGAACGCGACATCTTCCGAGGTCACCGGCTCGCCGTCCTGCCACGTGGCGTCGTCGCGGATCGTGAACGTGTAGGTAAGCCCGTCCTCGGAGATCCCGCCGTTGTCGGTCGAGGGCACCTCGGTCGCGATCCCGGGCGCGGGTTCCAGCGTGTTCTTGTCGAAGTTGAGCAGCATGTCGTACTGCAGGGCCATCCATTCGTACTCGGCGCCGCAGCCGCACGCACGGAGTGGATTGGACGTATAGAGGTCGTAGGTGATCCCGATCCGCAGCGTCGACGACGGGACCGCTCCGTCCGAGGGGCTCTGCGCGAGCGCGCCGCCCGCTGCGCCGAGAACCGAGATCGCCATCACCGACAGGATCAGCGTTCGCTTCACGGGCCTGGTCTCCCTCGTCGTCCGGCCACGCCGGGCATCCTAGGCCGGAAGCTACCCGCTGCTCGCGCGGGCCTTGAAGGTAACTGTTGCCGTAGCGGCAACTCCCGGCATCTGGTCATCTCGTTCCTCTTCGAAGTACGTCGACCAGCTCGGGATGGACGGCCCCGTTGGAAACCAGGAGATCGTCTCCCGCCGCCGGCGGAGACCCGGCGAGCGTCGTGATGTGCCCACCGGCTTCCTGCACGATCACGCTGGTCGCGATCCAATCCCACGGATGGCACGGTTCGTGTTCGAGCAGCGCCTCCACCGAGCCTTGGGCCACCAGCAACTGCCCCCACGCGTCGCTGAGGCCCCTGGTCCCCCGCGACCGCCCCGCGACCGCCAGGAGCCGTCGCTGATCGCCGCCCTGAACCCACTCATCGATGCCCGAATGCGCTACGAAGGCGTCGTCGAGTCGATCGACGTCCGACACGTGGAGGCGCCGGGACCCCCGCCACGCCCCTCCTCCTCGACACGCGTGATATCGCTCGCCCAGGGCGGGAACGTCCGCCACGCCGAGCACCGCCTCGCCATCGACCTCGAGCCCGATCAGCGTGGTCC
Organism: uncultured Actinomycetes bacterium; assembly: GCA_963758715.1. GTDB lineage: Bacteria > Actinomycetota > UBA4738 > UBA4738 > HRBIN12 > JAOUEA01. Next base: position 60,500 of record CAVWWK010000001.1, on the reverse strand, counting down.
ACAGCGGGATCCCCTCGGCGTAGAGCTTGGTGCCGTCGACGGGGTCGATCACCCAACGCCGCCCGTTGGAACCCTCGTCGAGCCCCTCTTCCTCGCCGAGGACGCCGTCTCCGGGTGCGACGGTCGCGACGAGCGTCCGGATCGCCCGTTCGGCCTCGCGGTCGACCTTGGTGACCGGCGTGTCGTCATCCTTCAGCTCCACCGGCAGGCGGTCGCCGAACCAGGCGAGCGTCACCCGCGACGCGGCGTCCGCGAGGCCGTGAGCCAAAACGAGGTCGGCGGTCAGATCGGATTCGACCATGCCCTGCCACCTCGATCGTCCTCGAGCACGAACCTGCGGTACGGAAGGCCGGACGGCGGCGAGAACTTCGCGCGCAGGATCATGCCCGCGTCGTCGCGCTCCAGCACCCGCGCCTGCTCCATCCGGTTGCGGCCGTCGGCGCGCACGGCCATGCCGCGCTCGTAGCGCGACATCAGCACGATCGACCTGGTCGGCGAGCTCCGAACCTCGATCGCATCGCCGTCGATCTCGATCCCCCGGAACTCCGGCCCGCTGGTCGCGTACGTGTGGCCTCGGCGGAGCGCTTCCAGCACCGCTTCCTGCGACCGCTCGGCGGCGTGCACCATGGTCCAGGCGTCGCCGATGTCGAAGCCCGGGTAGTGGCAGTCGTCGGCGGCGAACGCCCAGAGGCGCCGGCCCCGCTCGAGGCATTGATCCCACACGTAGGACGAATCGCCCCTGCCGTCTTCACGAGCCGACGACGCGTTGAAGACCTCCACCCCGTGCGTGCCTTCGGCCGCCAGCAGGGTCTCCAGCGGCATCCCGCTCCAGTACGGATGTGCGATGAACGAGACACCGCCCTGGTCGGCGATGCACCGGGCGGCTGCCGACAGGTCGGGGAACGTCTTGTAGTGGTACGCGTCGATCGGTCCCCAGCTCGCGCGGTTTCCACCCGGGTCCTCGGGGATCTCGCTGATGCCGATCGCCAGGATCTCGCTGTCGGTCAGCGCCTCGCCGTACGGATCGGCCGCCAGCTCCGCGCCCGTGATCACCAGCACGTGCTCGGTCGACGGCTCGTGCGTGAGAGTCCAGTGATCGGTGATCGCGACGACGTCGAATCCCATCCACTCGTGATGCCGCACGTGTGCCGCAGGGTCCAGCTCGCCGTCGGACCGCGCGGTGTGGGTGTGGAACGCGCTCTTCAGCCACACCCCGTCGACCTCGAACGGATTGCCGTCGCCCACCGTTCCACCGTCCTCGATCGTCGTCGCCTTCATTCCGTCGGCGGACGCTACCGGCGAGCGGCGAGACGGCACAAGGACGGCGTGCCGTGAGGGCAACAATGGACTACCCTTCCAGGAATGCGAACCACGGACGGCGCCGACCGCGTGGTGAAGGTGCTCGACTCGCTGGGCGGATCACCCGAGGGATCGAGCGTCTCGGCGATCGCGGACGAGCTGGGCGTGCATCGTTCGACGACCTCACGCCTGCTCGGCACGCTCGCGGCCAGCGGCATGGTCGAACGGGACCCAGCATCGCGTCGCTACCGGCTGGGCGCGCGGATCGTGGGGCTCGCCGCGACCGCGGTGGCCCGCCTGCCTGTGGTGAGCCAGGCTCGCCCGGAGCTCGAGCAGCTCTCGGTCGCCACGTCCGAGACCGCCAACCTCGCGATCCTCGATCGGTTCCACGTGGTGTACGTGGACCAGGTGACACCCGCCCAGACGGTCGTCATGGCCAGCTGGGTGGGACGCAGGAGCCCCGCGCATGCCAGCTCCAGCGGCAAGGTGATGCTGGCGTTCGGGGACCGGCGAACCCGGGAGGCCTTGCTCCGTCGCCGGCTGGAAGCGCTCACCGACCGCACCGTGACGGATCCGGGCGCGCTCCGCCGGCTCCTCGACGACGTCAAGAGGCGAGGCTACGCATCGAGCAGCGGAGAGCTCGAAGAGGGGCTCGTTACCGTCGCCGCACCCGTTCTGCACGATGGCCGCGCGATCGCGGCGGTGAGCGTGTCGGGGCCGGCGTACCGGTTCCCGGCCCGCGACCTGCCGGGGTTGGCGCGCCATGTGATCACGGCATCGGTCGCGATCGGCCACCGCATGGCCGGACGTTCGACGATCGCCGGCGCCTAACCCGAAGCCTCGCTGCGGAACACGAGCCCACCATCGGCGGCATCGACGTGGACGGTGTCACCTTCACGGATCTCGCCGGACAGGAGCTTGAGCGCCAGCGGGTCCTGGATCTCGCGCTGTATGAGCCGCTTCAGTGGACGCGCGCCGAACGCGGGATCGTACCCCTTGTTCGCCAGATACCCACGGGCGTCGTCGGTGAGCTCGATCGCGATGTTCCGTTCGGCGAGGCGCGGCTCCAGGCCCTTGAGCTGGATCGCTACGATCTGTGCGATCTCCTCGCGTCCCAGCGGATCGAAGACGACGATCTCATCGATGCGGTTGACGAACTCGGGCCGGAAGTACCCGCGCACGTCCTCGAGCACAGCTTCCTTCTGCTTGTCACGCTCCAGGGAGGTATCGGCGAAGACGGGGCTGCCCAGGTTCGAGGTCATGATCACGATCGCGTTGCGGAAGTCGACCGTGCGCCCCTGTCCGTCGGTCAGCCTTCCGTCGTCGAGCAGCTGCAGCAGGACGTTGAACACGTCGGCGTGCGCCTTCTCCATCTCGTCGAGAAGGATCACGCTGTAGGGCCGGCGGCGCACGGCCTCCGTGAGCTGGCCCCCCTCCTCGTACCCCACGTAACCGGGCGGCGCCCCCACGAGCCGGGACACCGCGTGGCGCTCCTGATACTCGCTCATGTCGACGCGCACGACCGCGCGCTCGTCGTCGAACAGGTAGTCGGCCAGTGCCTTCGCGAGCTCCGTCTTGCCCACCCCGGTGGGACCGAGGAACAGGAACGAGCCGATCGGCTGGTTGGGATCGGACAACCCGGCGCGTGAGCGGCGGATCGCGTTGGCGACTGCCTCCACCGCCTCGACCTGGTCGACGACCCGTTCGTGCAGGGCCTCCTCGAGGTGGACGAGCTTGTGCATCTCGCCCTCCATGAGGCGCGAGACCGGTATGCCGGTCCATTTCGACACGACCTCCGCGACGTCCTCCTCGGTGACCTCCTCGTTGAGGAAGCGACGGTCGCGCTGCAGCTCGGTGAGCCCGGCGTTCTCGCTCTCCAACCGCTTGTCGAGCTCGACGAGTACCCCGTAGCGGAGCTCCGCCGCGCGCTGCAGCTCGCCGTCGCGCTCGGCGCGATCTGCCTCCATGCGCGTCTCCTCGATCCGCGACTTCAGCTCTCGTATGGCGTCGATCCGTTCCTTCTCCTGCTGCCAGTGGGCGGTCATGCCCGCGCGTTCCTCCCGCAGGTTCGCGAGCTCCTCCTCGATGCGCGCGAGACGGTCCTTCGAAGCGACGTCGGACTCCTTGCCCAGCGCGGCCTTCTCGATCTCCAGCTGGCGGATGCGCCGCTCGACCTCGTCGATCTCAACGGGCATGGAGTCGATCTCGATCCGCAGCTTCGACGCGGCCTCGTCGATCAGGTCGATCGCCTTGTCCGGCAGGAAGCGACCCGTGACGTACCGGTCGGAGAGCACGGCCGCCGCGACCAGGGCGGGATCCTGGATCCGGACGCCGTGGTGGACCTCGTACCGTTCCTTCAGGCCGCGCAGGATGCCGACAGCGTCCTCGACGCTCGGCTCCTCCACCAGCACCGGCTGGAACCGCCGCTCCAATGCGGGATCCTTCTCGATGTGCTGTCGGTACTCGTCGAGCGTCGTGGCGCCGATCGCGCGCAGCTCGCCGCGGGCGAGCATCGGCTTGAGCATGTTGCCGGCATCCATCGCGCCCTCGGCGGCTCCGGCCCCCACCAGGGTGTGCAGCTCGTCGATGAACGTGACGATCTCGCCTTCGCTGTCGGTGATCTCCTTCAGCACCGCCTTCAGGCGCTCTTCGAACTCACCCCGGTACTTGGCGCCGGCGACCATGGCGCTGAGATCGAGCGCGATGAGGCGCTTGTTCTTGAGGGACTCCGGCACGTCGCCCGCGACGATGCGCTGCGCGAGCCCTTCGACGATGGCGGTCTTGCCCACGCCCGGCTCCCCGATGAGGACCGGGTTGTTCTTCGTACGACGCGACAGGACCTGGATCGTGCGCCGGATCTCCTCGTCGCGGCCGATCACCGGGTCGAGCTTGCCGCCGCGCGCGGCCTCGGTCAGGTCCCGCCCGTACTTCTCCAGTGACTGGAACGTCTCCTCCGGGTTCTGGCTGGTGACACGCCGGCGTCCACGGATGTCGGCGAGCGCGGCGAGCACCCCCTCGCGCGTGAGCCCGGCCTCGAGGAGGATGCCCGCAGCCTTGGAGTCGCCGGCGGCGAGCATCGCCAGGAGCAGGTGTTCCGTTGAGATGTACTCGTCGGTCAGCGCCTCGGCCTCGGTCGCCGCCGCCTCGAGAATCCGGCCGGTCGAGGCACTGATCCGCGCCTCGCCCGCGCCCGCGGTGAACACCTTCGGCAGCGCGCCGAGCGCCTCGTCGACCCGTGCGCGGAGCTGCGCGGGGTTCGCGCCCACGTGATGCAGCAGCGGATACACGATGCCCTCCGGATCGCCCAGCAGCGCGAACAGCACGTGCTCGGGATCGATCTGCTGATGGCTACGCGCGACCGCCTGCTGCTGCGCTTCCGCGAGCGCCGCCTGCGACTTCATCGTCAGCTTGTTCAGATCCATCCGTTCTTCTCTTCCTGGTAGTCGTTCCTGGTCATGGCGTACATCGCGTAGTCGCGAGGCCCCTTCGCCGTAGGCATGAACCCTCGCATCACACCCTCGAAGCCGAAGCCGAGCCGTTCGGACAGGCGCCGCATCCCGGCGTTGTCGACATCGGTCGCGACTAGCACACGGATCGCTCCCTCGTCACGGAACAGGAACCTCGTGATCTCTCGGACCGCATCGCTGCCGAGGCCGCCCCGACGATCGACTTCGTCGTAGATCTCGACGCCCAGCTCGAAGACACCGGGCGGCATGGCGCGCGGAACGCATCGAGCCTGCACCTCCCCGACCACGCGGCCGTGCGCTTCCACTCCGAACTCGATCCACCCCTCGTGCCAGGCGCCTGACGCCGAGATCTTCTTCCTGACCGCGTCCGGTTCACGCGGGCCCCAATGGATACCGTCGCCGATCGGCGCTGTCTGGGCGGCCGAAAGCAACCGGTCGAACTCCTCGGGGCGGAAGGCGCGCAACGTCACCCGCTTCCCCGTGACCCGCGTCATGCCCGGCCTTCCCATGGAGCTCGCAGCACGCTGCGCACCGGCACGATCTCACCGCTTCGACGCCCCGGCATCGCGATCGCGCGCCGGCGTTCGAGCTGTTCGCTGAGTCGATCCATCTGACGGTGGAGCTCGTCGATCTCGGCGCGCATCTCCATGATGCGTTTCACTCCCGCCAGGTTCACACCTTGGTCGGTGAGGGACTGGATCGCCTGCAGCCTCTCGATGTCCGCGTCGGAGTACCGTCGCGTGTTCCCCGCGGTGCGCTGGGGCTGTACAAGTCCTTTCCGCTCGTAGATCCGCAGGGTCTGCGGATGCACGCCGGCCAATTCGGCGGCGACGCTGATGATGTACACGGCGCGGTCCTCGTCCTGTGGCTCTCGCATCGTCATCGCTCCATCACGCGACGCCGAGGCCCGAGCGAGGCGAGTCCGTCTGCGCATCACGGAGCTCCTGCAAGAGCTTCTTCTCGTCCTTGCTGAGCTTGCCCGGCACGTCGACCTCCACCGTCACCATGAGGTCGCCGTGTCCGCCCTTCTTGGGCGCACCTTTGCCCTTGACCCTGAACGTCTTGCCACTGGGGGTGCCGGCAGGCACCTTCAGCGTCACCGGTCCGTTCAGGGTGGGCACCTGCACGTGCGCGCCGAGCGCGGCCTCCGGGAAGGTCACGGGGAGCGTGAGCGTCAGGTTGTCGCCCTTGCGTCCGAACACGCCATCGGCCGCGACCTTGACCCGTACGTACAGGTCGCCGGGCTGCCCACCGGCGGGCCCCGGTTCCCCGCGTCCGGCGAGCTTGATGCGGGCGCCGTCCTTCACGCCGGCCGGGATCTTCACCTGGAACGTTCGCGACCGGCGCTCGGATCCGGCCCCCTTGCACGTGGGACACGGACTCTCGACGATCCGCCCGGTCGCGTTGCACCGCCGGCACGGCTGTGACATCGAGAAGAACCCCTGGTTCACCGCCACCTCTCCGCTGCCTCGGCACTCCGGGCACACGACCGGGCTCGTCCCGGGCGCGGCGCCCGACCCGTGACACGTGCGGCACACCGACGGGCCGGTGATCTTCACGGGCTTCGTGGTGCCCGCCATCGCGTCGTCGAACGGCACGTGGACCTCGGTCTCCAGGTCGGTGCCGCGCTGCGGCCTCGCCGCACGGGATGCCCGCTGACCACCGCCTCCGCCGAACAACCCACCGAACAGGTCGCCCACGTCGCCGAGGTCCTCGACGTTCACGTAACGTGTGCCGCCCGAACCGCCGGGCCATCCGGCGCCGCCCGCTCCCCCGGGCCACCCGGCGCCGCCCGCGCCGCCGGGACCGAAGCCCCCGAAGCCGGATGCGCCCATCTCGCGCACCTCGTCGTAGCGCGCGCGCTTGTCCTTGTCTCCCAGCACGTCGTAGGCGGCCGAGACCTCCTTGAACCGGGACTCGGCGTCGTCGTTGCCCGGGTTCGCGTCGGGGTGGAACTGCTGGGCTAGCTTCCGGTACGCCTTCTTGATCTCGGCCGCGGAAGCGTTCTTGGGCACGCCGAGGACGCCGTAGTAGTCCTTCTCGAACCACTCGCGGCGGATCTCCTCTGCCATCTACGACTCCACCTCCTTGCGACGCTTCCCCACGACACCCGGGAGTCGGCGTTAGCGACGCTCGACCCGCACGCCGGCGGGACGCAGGACGCGCCCCTTCAGCGTGTACCCCGGCCGCAGTACGTCGGCGACGACGGGCTCGCTCTCGCCCTCACCCGACTGCATCAGCGCTTCGTGCAGCTCGGGGTCGAACGGTGTCCCTTGGGCCTCGATCCGCTCCAGGCCCTCGGCCTTCAGCGCATCGAGGAGCTTGGCGTACACCAGCTCGACGCCCTTGAGGAACCGTTCGAAGTCGGGCTTGTCGTCGGCCGACATGAGGGCGAGCTCGAAGTCGTCCAGCACCTCCAGCAACCGGCGGGCCACAGGCATGGCGCCGAGCTCGGCGAGCTGACCCTGCTCCTTGGCCACGCGCTTGCGGTAGTTGTCGAACTCTGCCTGCAGGCGCCGGAGGTGGTCCAGGTACTGGCCGGCCTCTGCCCGCGCCGACGCGAGGTCCTGCGCGACCTCGACACCGTCCTGCTCGGCCGACTCGTCTCCCGCCTCGGTGGTCGGCTTCATCGACGGGCTCAGAGGAGGGGGCGCCGGTCTGCTCGATCGGGACCCCGCCCTCCGCCATGTCCGCGAATCGCCGGCGATCCGTGATGCGGATCGGCTGGGGCTGCTCGTCGTGGTCGGACGTCACGACGCCTCCCCTTCGTCGACGATCTCGCCCTCGACGACGTCGTCCTCGTTCTCCGCTTCCGGCGCCTCGGTCGTCTCGGGTGCCGCCCTCGGGGCTCGCCCGCCGCGGCCTGGGCCTGCTGGTTCTGCACCATCGCCTGGCCGACGCGCTGGTAGACCTCCATCACCGCGTCGCTCGCGGCGGTGAGCGCGGATGCCTCGGACCCCTGGTCGTCCAGCACCTTCTTCAGCTCGTCGTTCTTGGTCGTGAGCTCGGTGCGTCTCGCCCTCGGCGATCTTGTCACCGTTCTCCTCGACGAACTTCGCTCACCTGGTAGTGGAGCTGGTCCGCCTGGTTGCGGGCCTCGGCCGCTTCGCGGCGCGCGTGGTCCTCGGCGGCGAACTTCTCCGCGTCGGCCACCATGCGCTCGACCTCGTCCTTGCCCAGCGCGGTGCCGCCGGTGATCGTCATCGCCTGCTCCTTGCCCGTGGCCAGGTCCTTGGCGCTGACGTTCACGATGCCGTTGGCGTCGATGTCGAACGCGACCTCGATCTGCGGCATGCCCCGCGGCGCGGGCGGGATGCCCATGAGCTGGAACTGCCCCAGCGGCTTCACGCCCGGAGACATCACGGTCTCGGCCTCGCCCTGCAGGACGTTGATCTCCACCGTGGTCTGGTTGTCGTCGGCCGTCGTGAAGATCTCGGACTTGCGGGTCGGGATCGTGGTGTTGCGCTCGATCAGCTTGGTGAAGATGCCGCCCTTGGTCTCGACGCCCAGCGACAGCGGCGTGACGTCGAGGAGCAGGATGTCCTTCACGTCGCCCTTGAGCACGCCCGCCTGGATCGAGGCTCCGATCGCCACGACCTCGTCGGGGTTCACACCCTTGTGCGGCTCCTTGCCACCGGTGAGCTTGGCTTGACCAGGTCCTGGATCATGGGCATGCGGGTCGAGCCGCCGACCATGATCACGTGGTCGATGTCGTCCGGCGCCCTTGCCCCAGTCCTTGATCGCCTGCTCGAACGGCACCTTGCACCGCTCGCACCAGGTCCTCGGTCATGCGCTCGAGCTCGCCGCGGGTCAGCTTCTGCTCCATGTGGAGCGGGCCGTCGGCGGTCGCCGTGATGAACGGGAGGTTGATCGTGGTCTCGGTCACCTGGCTGAGCTCGATCTTCGCCTTCTCCGCCGCTTCCTTCAGCCGCTGCAGCGCCATGCGGTCGGCGCCCAGGTCCACGCCGTGGGCGTTCTTGAACTCCTTCACCAGGAAGTCGATGACGCGCTGATCCCAGTCGTCGCCACCGAGCTGAGTGTCGCCGTGGGTGGCCTTGACCTCGAACACGCCGTCGCCGATCTCCATCAGCGAGACGTCGAACGTGCCCCCGCCCAGGTCGAAGACCAGCACGGTCTCCTCGGTGTCCTGCTTCTCCAGTCCGTAGGCGAGCGCGGCCGCCGTGGGCTCGTTGATGATGCGCAGAACCTCGAGGCCCGCGATCTGGCCGGCTTCCTTGGTGGCCTGACGCTGCGCGTCGTCGAAGTAGGCGGGCACGGTGATCACGGCCTGGCTGACGGTGCCGCCCAGGTACCCCTCGGCGTCGCGCTTCAGCTTGAGCAGGATCTGGGCGCTGACCTCCTGCGCGGTCCAGGCCTTCCCGTCGATGTCGACGGACCAGTCCTTGTCGCCCATGTGACGCTTGACCGACCGGATGGTGCGGTCGGGGTTGGTGATGGCCTGGCGCTTGGCGACCTCGCCCACCACGATCTCGCTGTTCTTCGAGAAGCCGACCACCGACGGGGTGGTGCGGCTGCCTTCGGCGTTCGGCACCACGACGGGCTCGCCGGCCTCCAGCACGGCGACCACCGAGTTCGTGGTGCCCGAGGTCGATCCCTACTGCTCGTGCCATGGGTGGCATCTCCTTTGCGTCCTCGGGGAGCCACTGCTCCCGCGTTACTGCAACTTCAACACAGGGTAGGACTTGAGTATTCCATTGACAACTTTGCTATGTGGCAATCCTCATCTCTCGCTTGATTCCTTGTGGCGCAGCGTCTCCTGGGATTGCGGTACTTCGTCAGGACATCCGGCCACGGCCGCGTTCTGATGCCATGCGCTTCAGCCGCCCTCGATCGCCTCGCCGCCGGGTTCGTTCCCCGTTCAAGCACAGGGCCGTTGCGACCGAAAAGGGACTAGAACCAACGGCCCCGACCGAAGGGACGAACCACACGTGAGCATGTCCAGCGAACACACGCGCGCACCGCAGACGGTGCCCGAGACTGCCGCGAGCACCGTGGAATCGCTGATGCTCGAGGAGCGCACGCGGTGGGCGATGCGTGTCCACGACGGCCTCACCCAGTCGGTCACGAGCGCCGTGCTGGAGGTCCAGACCCTCCGGCATCGGATCGAAACCGACCCGGCCGGGGCGATCGCCTCGCTCCGGGACGTCGAGGACGCGATCCGCCAGGACCTGACCGAGATCCGCGAGGTGCTCTTCGAGCTCTACGAGGGACGCGCGCGCCGGCAGCAGCCGTTCGCCGCGTTCGTCGCGGAGCTGGTGGATCGCTGGCGGCTGCCGGCCAGGATCTCGATCGAGGGGGACATCGACGACGTTCCGGTGGCGGTGCTCGACACCGCGCACTCCATCGTCGCCGAGGCCCTCACGAACGCCGCGAAGCACTCCGGATCCAAGGACGTCTCGATCCGGATGCGTGCGGGTACGGGGGAGCTGCGGATCGAGGTCGAGGACCGAGGGCGCGGGATCGCCGCGGTCACCGACGACGACCCGCACTTCGGCCTGCGGCTCATGCAGGCCAACGCAGCACAGATCGGCGGCTCGATCGAGATCGAGTCGACCCCCGGACGCGGCGTGTGCGTCATCGCCGTGCTCCCCGTCGGAGTGCAAGGAGAGGAACGATGAGGATCTTGGTGGTGGACGACCACGCGCTGGTGCGTCGCGGGATGCACTACGTGGTGAAGGAAGGGTTCCCCGACGCCGACGTGCTGGAGGCCGAGGGCTCGGCGGCCGCGCTCGACGTGCTTCGCAGCGGGACCAAGGTGGATCTGGCGCTCGTCGACGTGCGCATGCCCGACCTCGACGGCTTGGAGCTGCTGCGGGCGATCAAGGCCGAGTGGGACGACATCCCCGTGATCATGCTGTCCACCTACGAGAACGCGCCCTACGTGAAGCGCGCCCTCTCCGACGGCGCGGCGGGCTACCTGCTGAAGGACGCCACCCCCGAGGACCTGTCGCAGGCGATCAACGTCGCGATGTCGGGCAGCGGCAACGTCCTGAGCCCGCGGGTGATCCAGAACCTGTTCGAGGAACAGCAGTCCGGGCGGCGCCGAGAACGGTCGACGCAACGAGTACAGCCTGACCCAGCGCGAGAACGACATCCTCGCCTTGCTGGCGGAGGGCAAGTCGAACCGTGAGATCGCGCAGTCGCTGTTCCTGAGCGAGAAGACCGTCAAGGCGCACCTGGCCGCGATCTTCCGCAAGCTCGGCGTCACGAACCGAACCCAGGCCGCGATGATGGCGGTGCAGATGGGCGTGGGCCCGACGCCCGGCGCGCTGGTGCTCGGCGAGTAGCGGATCCGGCCGGCGAAGAAACCGGCGCGCTACCCGAAGTCGCGATAGAACCTGCTCGCCGTCGGGCCGCGCTGCCCCTGGTACTTGTTGCCCGCCGAGCCGTAGGGGGCATCGGCCGCGGTCGTCAGCTGGAAGAAGCTGATCTGTCCGATCTTCATGCCCGGGTACAGGGTGATCGGCAGGTTCGCGACGTTCGACAGCTCCAGGGTGAGGTAGCCGTCCCATCCCGGATCGACGTAGCCGGCGGTGGAGTGGATCAAGAGGCCGAGCCGCCCCAACGAGGACTTGCCTTCCAGGCGCGCGACGAGGTCGTCGGGCAGGGCCACGCGCTCCAAGGTCGAGCCGAGCACGAACTCGCCCGGATGCAGGATGAACGGCTCGTCGGGCTTCACCTCGACCAGCTCCGTGAGGTCGGGCATCTCCTGCTTGACGTCGATGTACGGGTAGCGGGAGTTCGCGAACACGCGGAACTGCGAATCGACGTGCAGGTCGACCGACGAAGGCTGGACGCACTTCGCGTCGAACGGGTCGATCACGATGCGTCCGGCGTCGATCTCCTGGCGGATCGTGCGGTCGGACAGGATCATGGCGCGCCGATGCTACCGGTTCTGACTCGATCCGCGACCCAGCGGATCGAGGGTGGCCGCGGCCGCCCCGGAGTCGATGGTCGCCGACGCCAGCGCGAGCCCTGCTTCGATCGACTCGGCGCGCCCCGCGACCTCCAGGGCCGCGGCCGCGTTGAGAAGCACGACGTCGCGCTTCGGGCCGGGTTCCCCCGCAGAGATCCGCGCACGATCGCCGCCGACGCCTGTGCGTCGCCACCCTGCAGATCGTCGATGCTGGCCCTCGCCAGACCCAGCTCGGCGGGGTCCAGATGCACCTCGCGGACCTCGCCTCCCGAACGTCGTAGACCGCCGAGTCCCGGTGGTCGTGAGCTCGTCCAGCCCGTCCTCGCCGCGGAACAGCGTCGCTCGGGTCCCGCGACGGGCGAGCACCTCGGCCATCAGTGGGAGCATGCGCGCGTCCGAACACCCAACCGCCTGCGCCGCCGGCCGGGCGGGATTCGTCAGCGGGCCCAGGAAGTTGAACACCGTCGGAACCCGCAGCTCACGACGCACGGGGCCCGCATGCGCCATGGACGGATGGAAGACCGGCGCGAACAAGAACGCGATCCCCGCCTCGGCCAAGCACCGCTCCACACCCGCCGCGTCGAGATCGATCCCCACGCCGAGGGCCTCCAGGACGTCGGCCGACCCGCAGTGGCTGCTCGCGGCCCTGTTCCCGTGCTTCGCGACCGTGACGCCCGCCGCCGGCGGCCACTATCGCGGCAACCGTCGAGATGTTGAAGGTGCCGCTGCGGTCGCCGCCGGTACCGACGACGTCGGTCACCGGTCCCCGGCGTGCACGGGCTCAGCGAACTCGAGCATCGTGCGGGCCAAACCCTCGACCTCGTCGGCGGTCTCCCCCTTGGTCCGGAGCGCCATCAGGAACCCCCCGACCTGGCCCGGCGTGGCTTCCCCCGCCATGATCTGGCGCATCGCTTCGGCCGACTCGTCGGAGGTGAGCGACGCGCGCGCGGACAGACGCGGAGCAGCATGTGCGGCCAGAAGTCCGGGTCGGGCTCGGTCATGGTTCGGCAACCTAGCAGGTCGAGATCGGCCGCCTGCCGCGGGTCGCACGGCCACGCGACCGTCGCTACACTGTCGACTTCGCGCCGCTCCACAGGGGCGCGAGATGCGGGTGTGGTTCAATGGCAGAACGCAAGCTTCCCAAGCTTGAAACGGGGGTTCGATTCCCCTCACCCGCTCTCACGGTGGCATCATCCTCCGTCCTCGGCGAGGGCCTTCCACAACGGTGAAGGGAATCGCGGCAGCACTCGCTGGCCGCCGAGCCACGCGGTGAGGCGGGCCGCCTCGGCATCGAGAGCCCGCCGGCCGTCCGAGCCGATGTCCTCCAACAGCTGAAGGACGACCTCGCCCCTGTCGTTCTGCCGCCACCCACCGACGATCCGGCCGTCCCACCACGCCGTGGGGCCGGCGTTGCCGCTGGTGTCGAAGAGCTCCGTCTTGTAAGAACCGAGGTACCAGTCACGCTCGAACCACCCCATCGTGGTCGGATCGAGCGGCGGCAGGAGCGCCGGCCCACGGCTCGACAGGATCGGTCGGCTCGAGATCGTCGGGCAGCAGGAAGCCGGTCGCCCCTCAGGTCGACCTCGACGGCGTCGAGGTCCTCAGGGCGCGCCGCACGGCCGTGAGCGTCGAACCGAGCCACCACTTGATGTCCTCGGCGGTCCCGGGACCGAAGACACGCAGCCACGCCCGCACCAGGCCCCCACGCCCTCCTGTTCGTCGCACGGCTCGATCTCTGCCCCCAGCCAGGACTGCCATCGAGGCCCATCTGGGTCGCGAGATGTGTCCATCCGCCGACGTTGGACGCCCGCACGATCCGCCCTGCGGCTGACAGCGTGGTCAAGACCCTTGGCCCGAACGCCACCCGTCCCCCCCAGGACTTCCCCTCGCCGTAGACGATCGAACCCTCGAGAGACGGGACCACGTCTCGCAGTTCCGAGGACGTGGCCTCCCTGCCATCGGACAGTGCCCCCAGCACCTGGTCGGATGCCTGCCTCAGCCACCGTTCGCCGTTCGCGTGCAGGCCTGCGCGCTCGACCTCGCGGACCAGCCGGCGCCGCTCGCCGTCGGCAACGCGGTCGCTGGCCCCCGCCTGTGCGGCCCGGAGCGTCGCCCGCGGGAAGACGAACAGGGTGCGGCGCATCGCGAGATGCTTGACCAGCGAGCGGTCGCCATAGAGCGCCCGCTCCATGTCCGCCACCACCATGTCGTCGACGCGCGCCCACGCGGACAGGTACACGGTCGCGGGATCGGTTCCGTGCAGGCACACCATGCTGTCGGCCGCCTCGACTACGTCGCCGGCGCGAGCGCCTGCCGCCACCCGGTGTCGTCGAGCCAGGCGGGCCCGGCGCTCCGCGATGTCGACCGTCTCCACGGGTTAGATGCTGCCACGGACCGCACGAACCCGACTGGAGCTTGGAGCGCTTCGAGTCGGCGTCAGCGGGTCAGATACCTGGGGGCCGTCGGGCACAGGTCCTTGAGCGGGCACTCGCGACACCGAGGGACGGGCGCCTTGCAGATCTCGCGGCCCAGTCGGATGAACGCGACGTGCAGCGGCGTCCGCAGGCCGTCAGGAACCCGGTCGTGCAGAGACCGGTCGGCGCGTTCGGCGCTGGCCTTCGGCGGGATCAGACCCAGCCGCGTCGGGTCACGCGATGCACGTGCGTGTCGACGGGCATCGCGTCGCGCCCGAAGGCGAAGCTGAGCACCACGGCAGCGGTCTTCGGCCCGATGCCCGGCAACGACATGAGGTACGTCGCGCGCCTCGTCGTCGGCAAGCTCTCCGAGCCGGACGATGTCGAACGCACCCTCTCTGTCGCGGATCTCGCGGAGGATCTCCTGGATCCGGGGCGCCTTCGAGTTGGCGAGCCCGCCGCTTCGGATCGCGTCGGCCACCGACGCCGTTGCAGCGTCCACCACCTGTTGCCAACCACCGGGGAACGCGGCCCGCAGGTCAGCGAACGCTCGCTCGGCGTTCAGGTCACTGGTGTGCTGCGACAGCACCGTGAGGACCAGCTCGTCCAATGGGTCGAACGACCGAGGTGCGACGAGCTCGCCGCCGAAGAGCTTCGCGAGCCGGTTGAAGAGCGTCGCGGATCCGGCGGCGACCGGGAGGCGTCCACTCGCCCGTGGCCCGGTCCGACTGCCTCACGCGCCCATGTCGCGGGCCGCGTTCCGGAACTGCGTGAGGGCGGGCTCGAAGCTGAGCCGGATCGTGTCGGTGGGTCCGTTGCGATGCTTGGCGACGATAAGCTCGGCGTGCTTCTTCTTCTCGGGGTCGGCGTCGTCGCGGTGGATGAACATGACGACGTCGCTGTCCTGTTCGATCGCGCCCGATTCCCGGAGGTCGGAGAGCTGCGGTCGCTTGTCGGCTCGCGCCTCCGGGTTGCGGTTGAGCTGGGAGAGCGCCACGACGGGCACGTGCAGCTCCTTGGCCAACAGCTTGAGGTTCCGGCTGATCTCGGCGACCTCCTGCTGGCGGCTGTCGGGCCGGCGTGCTGTTGGGGCTGGTCATGAGCTGGAGGTAGTCGACGATGATCAACGACAGCCCCTGGTTCCCCGACCGCATACGGCGGGCCTTCGCGCGGATGTCGACGATGTTGACGTTGCCCGAGTCCACGATCGACAGCGGAGCGTCGTGCAGGATCTCGGCGGCGTGCACGACGCGTTGCCAGTCGTCGGGGCCGACGCGCTTGTTCCGGATCCGGTCCCACGGCACACGCGCCTCGGCGCAGAGGAGACGCATGCCGATCTCCATGCGCGACATCTCCAGCGAGAACATGGCGACGGGCTCGCCCTGCACCGCGATGTTGCGGGCGATGTTCATGGCGAGGGAGCTCTTGCCGATGCCGGGACGAGCGGCCATGACGACGAGGTTGCCGGGCTGCAGCCCCGACATCAGGTTGTCGAGGTCGACGAACCCCGTGGGCAGGCCCGTGAACGCGGAGTCGCGGTTCTGGATCGATTCGAGGTCGACCATGGCCTGGTTGACCAGCTCGCGGAGGATCGCGACGTCCTCGTGATCGTCGCGCCGGGCCACGTCGTAGATGCGCTGCTCAGCACCGTCGGCGACCTCCTCGGCGTCCTCGGTGCTGGCGTAGGCCAGGTCCATGATGTCGGCCGCGGCCGAGATGAGCCGCCTGCGCAGCGCGGCCTTCGAGACGATCGCGGCGTAGTGCGCCGCCGAAGCCGGCGTGGGGACCTGGTCGACGAGGTCACGCAGGTAGAGCGGTCCCCCGACCTCGTCGAGGATCCCGTCGCCGCGCAGTGCCTCGACGCCGGTGATGATGTCGACGGGCTCGCCACGCGCGTAGAGGCCGCGGAGCGTGGAGTAGATCTTGGCGTTTGCCGAGCGGTAGAAGTCGTCGGTGTCGATGATCTCGACGACGTCGGCGATGGCCTCGGCCGAGAGCATCATGGAGCCCAGGATCGACTCTTCGGCCTCGAGGTTCTGCGGCGGGACGCGTCGATCGTCGAGCGAGATGGAGCGGATGTCGTCAGCCGTGCGCGCCATGGCCAGCCAACCCCTCCCCCTTCGCCGCCGGACCGTGCAACCACCGGACGCTACGACGCCGGGCGTAGGGCCGACAGTTGAAAACCCCTGTGGATTGCGCAACCGCAGGTCGCGCGCCGAGATTCCTTGTCACTCCGGCCCTGACCTGCCCTTTCCACATGTGGATACCCATGTGGACAAGTGTGAATCACACGTCTGACATTCTCGACTAGGCGAGGGTCGAAGCAAGAGCGAACCATGCCCAGAAAGAGGACCCGGGGGCACACCGCGCCGTGGAAACTGAACGCCCCGTCGCGGCGACCCCCGGGTCCGTTCCAGGAGTTTCCGCCGGCGGTCGACTAGCGCCGTGAGCGGGTCAGGTGCTGGTGCAACAGCAAAGCGGTGACGAGACGAGGCCGGATGTGCGATGGGCCCCCGGGTCGGCGAACAGGGCGTTCCGTTTCCCTGGCGCCGAGCCCGGGGGCCACACGCGCGACCACTTCGTGCGATCCCGGTCTCTAGCCCTCTGCCTCCACCTCGACGGTGAGGATCGGCTCGACGTCGGGGAACAGATGCACCTTGACCTCGTGCGTGCCGACCGAGCGGATCGGTTCGTCGAGGCGAACGTCGCGCTTGTCCACATCGACGTCGGACTGGGTCTTGATCGCATCGACGATGTGCTCGGCAGTCACCGAGCCGAAGAGCTTGCCCTCCTCACCGGCCTTGGCGAAGACCCGGATCGGGCCACTGCCGATCATCTTGGAAGCCTGTGCCTCGTACTCGCCCTTCTGGGCGTAGCGCCGCTTCTCGTGCGCGCGGCGAAGGCTGTCCGCGTGGCTCACCATGTTCTTGGTGGCCTTGACCGCCATGCCGTGCGGGATGAGGTAGTTGCGGGCGTAGCCGTCGGCAACCTCGGCCAGGTCCCCGGGGTCACCGAGCTTGTCGACGGGCTTCTGGAGGATGATCTTCATCGGCTCGAGTAGGGCATGAGCGCCATCTCGCGCGCGTTCTTGACCGCCGAGGCGACGTCGCGCTGATGCTGCACGCAATTGCCCGTGACGCGGCGGGCACGGATCTTGCCCCGCTCTGAGACGAACTTGCGCAGCGTGATGGTGTCCTTGTAATCGATGTAATCGACGCGCTCCTTGCAGAAGACGCAGAACTTGCGCTTGCCCTTCTTCTGCCAGGCCTTCTCGTCCTTGTCTCGGCGGCGCTTGGGGCCGCCCTTTCCCTTAGCCGCCATCCAGTGGGTTCTCCTCTTGATCGGTGCTTCCACCACCGACCGGCGCCGCGACGCGCTCTCCCCAATCGCCGGACGAGCTGGCGCCGCTCGAGCGGGACTGCCGCTCGACGCGCGCCGTGGCCCACCGCAGGCTGGGGCCGACCTCGTCGGCCTCGATCTCGATGGCGTTGCGCTTCTCGCCGTCCTGGTTCTCCCAGGATCGGTAGTTCAACCGGCCGGCCACGACCACGCGGGAACCGCGCGTCAGGGACTCGGCCACGTTCTCACCCAGGCTGCGCCAGCAGTTGACGCTGAAGTAGGACGCTTCCCCGTCCTTCCAGCCGCCGGCGCCGTCGGGGATCCGGCGGTTCACGGCGATCCGGAACTTGCACACCGCCGCCCCGTTGGGCGTGTAGCGCAGCTCGGGGTCGTCGGTCAGGTTGCCCACCAGGGTCACCTGGTTGTCGCTCGCCATGGTTGCCTCACCACCTGTTCTGGGTCCACGCCCCTACGCCGTCTGGGCGGGGGCGGGGGAAGAAGCCGCTTCCTTCTCGTCGCGCCGGTTCTGACGCGAGTTCGCTCGCTTCTCGGGCAGGGCCAGGACCTTGAACCGGATGACCTCGTCGGCCAGGTTCAGGACCCGCTCCAGCTCGCTCTGGGCCTGGGGCTCGGCGGTGAACTTCGCCACCACGTAGTAGCCCTCGGTGTGGTGCTCCAGCTCGTAGGCGAAGCGCCGGCGACCCCAGCGATCGATGTCGGAGACCTCGCCACCACTGGTGGAGATCACCTTCGTGACTCGGTCCACCGCCGTGGACACGACCGATTCGTCGGCCTCGGCGGGCAGGATGAGCATGATCTCGTACTCCCTCAATCTTCACCTCCTCTGGTCTGGACGGCCCCCTCGCATGAGAGGGAGCAGAAAGGAAATGAGGGTCGCCCAGCAGTGTACGGGAACGGCCCGAACGGTAGCACCGGGGTCTGACAGCGAGGCGAGGCGAGGCGCCGTGCACGGCCGCTGGTCAGGCCGCTGAGACTCCTGCCTCCTCATCGACGAAGCGGTAGACACCGCCGGTGAGGACGTACCGCAACGAGCCCGGGGGTCCGGACGCATCGGCTTCGCCGGCCGGCACCCGCAGCTCGGTGGGCGTCCCGCCGATCAACGGGTAACAGCGGCCGTCGAACGGTCCGCCCGCCAGCCGCCCGAAACGCGCGTTTCCCAGTGTCACCACGTCTGCCCATGGGGTCGTCTTCATGGCTCGCTCCTTCGATCGCCTCGATACCCAAGCCTACGAACGGGGTCTGACACCGTTCCCGAACACATGTTCGGTGCTCGCGGCTGCTGGGTTCGGGTGTCGACGGGAGGTCCGGTTACACTCGCTGCAACACGAAGGCCGTGCACTTGAAGGAGGCGCGAGCGATGAACGTGTCGATCCACGACCTGCGGGCGTGGAAGTCGGAAGGGCGTCGGTTCACGATGCTGACCGCCTACGACTTCCCCACCGCACAGATCCTCGATGCTGCGGGTGTGCCCGTGCTGCTGGTCGGAGACTCCCTGGGCAGCAACGTGCTCGGCTACGCCAACGAGCTCCCGGTCACGATGGAGGACATGCTCCACCACATGAAGGCGGTGAGCCGCGGCGTCGATCACGCCATGGTGGTCGGCGACATGCCGTTCATGTCGTATCAAGCCTCGATCGAAGACGGCGTGCGCAACGCGGGCCGGCTGATCAAGGAAGGCGGGGCCCACGCGGTCAAGGTCGAAGGGCCCCAGATGGACCTGACGCACCGTCTCGTCGAGATCGGCATCCCGGTGATGGCCCACGTCGGACTCACGCCGCAGTCGGTCAACGGACTCGGGGGATACAGGGTGCAGGGACGCGGCGAAGACGCGCACAAGGTGCTCGAGCAGGCCACGCAGCTCGAGAAGGCCGGGGCGTTCGCGATCGTGCTCGAGGCCATGCCCGCCGGCCTGGGCGAAGAGATCACGTCGATCCCTGCAGATCCCCACGATCGGCATCGGCGCCGGCCCCGGCACCGACGCACAGGTGCTGGTCATCAACGACCTGCTGGGCGTCACGGACAAGCCGCCGAAGCTCGCGAAGGCCTATGCCGACCTGCGTGGAACGATCACCGAAGCCGTGACCGCGTTCACCGGCGACGTCCAGGACGGGACCTTCCCCGACGACGATCACAGCTACTCGTAGGCGAACCTCGCGGCCCTCAGACTGCCCGCATGACGTGGTCGTTCCGCCGCGTGCTGTGGCCCGTCGCGGGCGTCATCGTTCTCGCGATCGTGGCCGGGATGCGCGCCTCGTTCCTGGGAGCCGATCGGATCTCGCCGTCGCTGGGCGGCCGCCGTCGCGGCGGTCGCGCTCGCCGCCCTCGCGTCCGGACTCACGTACCGGCTCACCGAGGACCCACGACTCCTGTTCATGGCCGTCGGCGCGGCGGGGCTCGCCGCGAACCTGTTCCTGTTCGACCTGGTGTGGGCTGGCGGCAAGGCGGTCTCCCGGTTGGTCGATCCCGACCTGCTCGCCGGCCCCGCCGTGGGCGTGCTGGTCGCGTGGCTGCTGTTCGGCATCTGCATGGTGTTCGCAGTCCCGTGGTGGGAACGCCGAGGCCGTCCTCCGCTCAGCCCCCTGGCGGTCGTCGCCGTCGGCTTGGGCGCGCTCGCCGCGGTCGACCTGTTGCTGTTCCTCGCGCCGCCCTCTACCGGGACACCGGCGATGGACGGCGACAACCTACTGGAGCCCAGCTGGTTCGACATCACGTTGGCGTGGGTGACCCTCGGGGTGCTGGTCGTGGCGAGCCTGCGGCTGGCCGCCGACGTCGCGCGCGGGGCGCTCCTCAGGGTGGCTCTCGGCGGCGACCGCGGTCGCGATCGGCGGTCCGGCCTCGTGGCTGCTGCTGCAGCTCGACGAACGGTCGGCCTACGACGCCTCGCGCGCCCTGTACGTGGCGGTGCCGGCGGTCGTGGGGACGGCGGTCGTGATCGCATCGATCGTGTCCGCGCGCTCCACGATCTCGGTGATGCGCCGGGCCACCGACCGCGCGGGCCAGATCGTCGAGGGGCGCGCAGAGATCGCCGAGCATGATCGCCCACGAGGTGCGCGGACCGGTCACCACGATCCGCGGCATCGCGTCCACGGCGGCCTCCCACTACGAGCGGCTCGGGGACGAGGAGCGCCGGGAGTTCTTCGGGCTGATCGAACAGGAATCGCGCAGGCTGCTCGGCGCGGTGGATCAGACCTCCACGGCGTTGAAGGTCGACGCGGGCACGCTCACCTTCACGATGGCGCCCACCGACCTGGCGGCGACGGTGCGCGCCGGGGTCGAGGCGGCCGACGTCGGCGACCATCCCGTGCACGTGGTGGCGCAGGAAGAGGTCGTCGTGCACGGCGATCCGAGCCGACTCAGCGAGCTGGTCGTCCAGCTGCTGACGAACGCCGCGAAGTTCTCGCCACCGGAGGCCCCGATCACCGTGCGCGCCGTGGCCGACGACGGGTTCGCCACGATCGAGATCGACGACCGTGGGCCCGGCATCCCGCAGGAGCATCGCGAGGCGGTCTTCGGACGGTTCGCGCGGTGGCGGCCGGCGGGCTACGAGGAGCAGCCGGGGAACGGGCTCGGGCTGTTCATCTCCAGGGGCCTGGCTGCCGAACACCAGGGGGAGATCATCCGTCGAGGACGGACCGGCCGGGGGTACGATGCTCCGGGTTCGGCTTCCGCTGGGAGGGACTTAGTGGCCGCTTCCGATCAGAAGGTCACGTTGCTGATCTGCGATGACCACAAGATCCTCACCGACGCGCTGGCCACCGTCGTCGGGCCTCGACCCGACCCTGGTCATGGTGGCACCGCCGGTGCACGACCCCGAGACGGCGATCGCGGTGTGCACGGAGCAGCTGCCCGACGTCGTGCTGATGGACATCGTGTTCAAGGGCGGCATGAGCGGCATCGAGGCGACCCGCACGATCAAGGAGGTCTCGCCCTCGACGAAGGTCGTGATCATGACCGCGCACGACGAGGACCGCCTGCTGGTGGAAGCCGTCGAGGCCGGAGCTTCCGGGTTCCTGGGCAAGGACGAGGCCGCGGAGGAGCTGCTCTCCGCCGCCAAGGCGGCCGCCGACGGCGAGGTGCTCGATCGACCCGGCAACCTTGACCCGGCTCCTCGCGCAGGTCGCCCGGGAGCGAGAGGCAGCAGCGCGACGCCCAGGACCTGCTGGACGACCTCACCGACCGCGAGCGAGAGATCCTCCAGCTCCTCGCCGAGGGGATGCGCAACGACGACATCGCCACCAAGCTGTTCATCAGCCCGCAGACCGTGCAGACGCACGTGCGCAACATCCTGGGCAAGCTGCGCGTGCACTCCAAGCTCGAAGCGGTGGCGTTCGCGGTTAAGCACGGCGCCATCACCGTCTAGGTTCCCCCGCCCGCCATCCACACGGGATGATGGGCCGGTGGATGGGGAGGTTATGACTCGCCGGCGTTTCCTCGGCGTGCTCGGGGTCGGGGCGGCCTCTGTCCCCTTGGTCGCGTGCACGGCGGGGAGCCGGCCTGGCCCTGCGCCGGCTCCGGTCAACGCTGGACCTTCGCGCCGCTGGCCAGGAGAGTTCGAGCCACACGCGTCGACGCTCATGGCGATGCCCTATCGCAGGCAGATCTACGGCCGGCGGCTGGCCCAGGTGCAGCGGGAGTGGTCCGAGGTCGCCGCGGCGATCGCACGGTTCGAGCCGCTCCATGTCGTCGTCCCGCCGGGGACGCGGCGAGCCACACTCGGGCTCGGCGAGGACGTCGGCATGGTGGAGCTGGCCTACGACGACATGTGGATCCGCGACAACGGGCCGATCGTGGTGACGGGAACCGATGGATCTCGCGTTGGACTCGATTGGCGATTCGACGGATGGGGCGGCGCGTTCGATCGGTTCGGCCAGACGTGGGCGCGAGACGACCGGCTTCCCGAACCGCTGTTGTCGTCGCTGGGCATGCCGAGGGAAACCGTCGACATGGTCTTGGAAGGCGGCGCCGTGCAGTCAGACGGGAATGGCACCATCCTCACGACTCGAGAGAACCTGCTCGAGGCCGGCAGGAACCCCGAGCTGAGCGACGCGGAGGTCGAAGCCGCGCTGCTCGATCGATTCGGGGCCCGCCAGGTGATCTGGCTGCCGTTCGGTTTGCTCGGCGACCTCACGGCAGGGCACGTCGACGGTGTTGCGATGTTCGTCGGGCGCGGTCGGGTGGTCGCGCAGACCGACCCGTCGAACGACCAGGAGCAGGAGCGGCTCGCAGAGAACCTCCGGGTCCTGCGTGCCGCGAGCGACGTGGACGGCCGTCCTCTCGATGTCCTGGAGTTCCCCCTGCTGCCCCGCGGGTCCTTCGGCGGCAACGCTCCGACCTCGTTCACCTACGTGAACGTCGCTTTCGCGGACGGCGCGCTCGTGGTGCCCACGACCGGAGACGAGCGGCTCGACCGTGAGGCGCTGGGCCTCTGGGGCGAGATCGTGCCCGACCGTGAGATCGTCGGGGTCGTCGCCGCGACCCTGAACTGGGCCGGCGGCGCCGTCCACTGCATCACCCAGCAGGTACCGACAGGACAGTGACGGCCCATGGATCCGCCCCGATACCCGGTCCCGGGTAGGCAGGATTACCGCTACCTCGGAATGCAGCGAAGGGCGCGCGGGGACCGATGAAGTGTCCAGACACACGCGGGACGCCACCCCCTCGGCGCCCCGCCCACGACGAAGGACCCGAGTCCACCCCTCCCGGACTCGGGTCCTTTCTCATCCGGCCCGGTCACCCCGTGCCGGGAAGCTCGGACCGACGGATCTTCCCCGAAACCGTTCGCGGGACCTCGGACACGAGCGCAACCTGCCGAGGGGCCTTGTACGGTGCGATCCGCTCCGCGAGGTAGGCACGGACCTCGTCCAGGCTCGGCGGATCCTCTGCCGAGAGGGGCACGACGAACGCAACCACGTGCCTGCCCCGGTCGGGATCGGGCCTGCCCGCCACCGCCACGTCGCGAACCTTGGGGTGCAGCATGAGCTCTCGTTCCACCTCTTCGGGCCAGACGGTTTCGCCTCCGGTCCGGATCGCGTCGTCGAGCCGGCCCACGACGTGGAGCCGCCCGCTGTCGTCGAGGCGGCCGGCGTCGCCGGTTCGGAGCCAGCCTCCGGCGTCGAACGCCGCGCCTGTCGACGCGGGATCCGCCCGGTAACCCTCCATCAGGGTCGGCCCACGGAGCTCGATGCGATCGTCGCCCCCGAGGCGCACCGACGTGCCGTCGAACGGGTCGCCCTCGTAGACCACGCCGCCGCACGACTCGGTCAGCCCGTAGGTCTGGACGATGCGAGCTCCCCGCGCCTCGGCTTCGGTACGGAGCCCCGGGTCGAGCGTGGCGCCTCCGACGAGCAGCAGCCGAGCAGGCGACACGTCGACCCGAGCGTCCAGGAGCCGGCCCACCATGGTCGGAACCAGCGACACGCTCGATCCCGAGGCGATCGCCTCCCCCACGGTCAGGGGATCGAACGCGTCGAGCACGACGACCGGTGCGCCGGTGATCTCCGCACGGAGCAGCACCAACAGGCCGCCGATGTGCGCGGGTGTGAGGCACGACACCCACGCGTCTCCGGGTGGCGAACCCAGCGCCGCCGCGGAACCCTCGACCGCGGCCCCGACCGCAGATCGGCCCAGTTCGACGGCTCGCGGCACGCCCGAGGTGCCCGAGGTCGCCACGACGGCCGCGACGTCCTCGCTCACCGGGGGCGTGGCGGGGAAGAGCGTGACCTCACCGGTCGCATCGAGCACTCCGGTCGGTTGCGCGCGGTCGATCAGCGCACGGCGTTCACGGCCGGCGAGGCGAACGTCCACGGGAAGGAACGCCACCCCTTCGGACCAACAGCGATGGACGACATCGGTCCACGCCGGACCGGGAGCGAGCTCCACGGCGAGCAGCTCACCGGGCGACAGACCGAACGCTCCACGCATCGAGGCGAGCCTACCCACGGCGTCGAGCGCCGCGTCGGGTTCAGCGCGAGACGACGAAGTCGGCGGACCCGACGTGCCTATAGCTGTCGTTCACCAACAGGTAGGCCGTGTAGCGACCCGGTCGCAGCGGCCATCGTGAGGAGGAGTCACCGTCGAAGGTCACAGACCCCGACACGGCCGACTCCGTGTAGAGGTAGCTCTTGTAGTAGGCGACGAGCGGATCGGCGTCCCGGGCATAGATCCCGATCCAGTCGAACCGGTTGCCCCGCGCGCCCTCCCAGCTGACCGTGATCGGCTCCCCGGGACCGAACTTCCAGCGTGAGGTGTCCACCGTGGGACCTGCACCGGGCACGCGAACGAACAGGCTCGTGCGCGAGAGCTCGGCGTCGCCGGCGTCGACGAGCACGGCGTCGTAGGCACCGACGGGCCAGGCGCCCGTGGAGAAGGTCACCGACCCGTCGACGTCCTGGGCCGGGGGCGTGCCCGCCCTGTCGACCGCGTCGGTGGCCGGATCGCCGCCCGAGGGCACGATGACCACCGCCTCGTCGGGGGCCCCGGGTGCGTGATAGCCGACCGTGACGTCGTTGCCCTGGCCGACCAGGCGCCGCTCGACCGCCACCGTGACCGGCGGTGTCCCCGGCGTCGCCTCGACGGTGGAGACGACCCCTCGGTGATCCGACCCCCAGGGCTTCACGCCGATGTCCACGCCGTCCCCGCCGCGTTCGCCCACCACCTGGCTCGCCACCGTCGTCGCGGGACCGGACACCCAGACCTGGTCGATGCGATCGTGGGGCGCGTCCCTGCGCGGGTTCCAGCTGTCGGGAGAACGCGGGCGAGCGGCCGGCCACGTGATCCCCGGGGCGCCGACCGGATCCGGATGTGCCGCTCGGTAGGTGTCGACGAACCCCTTACGCTCCATCAGCAGGCTCACCGGCCACCGCACGGGATACCGGATCTGGGGCAGCAGCCCCACGGTGGCGCGGATCCAGTCCTGGTGTGAAGGGGCGTTGAAGTCCCCCACCACGAACGACGGGATACCCGCGGCTGCGAGCGCACCCATGGTCGCGGCGACCGGTCGGATCCCGGGCAGCCTCGTCCGCCGCTCGTTGCGCAGCACCCTGGGGCGGCCCCACCCGTCCAGGATGCGTCGAGGCGAGTACCGGGACGAGGCCAGGTGAACGTTCGCGATCGCCACCACCCGACCGGGCGCGAGTTGGACGAACACGTAGTCGCCCTCGGCCCCCGCGGGATCCATGAGTGGGTACCGCGAGATCAGGTCCAGACGCGGGTTCGTGTAGGCGTATCCCGCCTCTGCCGCGAGCCGCGAACCGTGCGCGTAGATCTCGTTGAGCGCGATCACGTCGGCGTCCGACGCGACGGCCGCCTCCACGATCTTGTCGAAATCGATCACGGTGCCGCCGTATTCGACGTTGAACGTCATCACCTTCAGCTCGACGGTCCCGATCCCGGCGGCCTCCGGGGACGCACGTGCGGCAACCGATCTCGCGAGGCCGCTCCCGACCAGGGCGAACACCGCGAGCGTGACGACGGGGAACCGCACGGGTGTGCCGCGTCGGAACATGGCCGGACGCTAGCACGGCGCCTTCCGCGCCCGATAGCCTCACGCTTGGGACCAACACTCAACCATCGGCGCAGGTCAGGTAGGCTGGTGGACAACCGTTCGAGTAAGCGCTCTAGGAGTCAGAGGTCACATGGTTGAGTGGGAACCGTCCGGCGAATGGACCGACATCCGCTACGAACGCGCCGAAGGCATCGCGAAGATCACGATCGACCGGCCCGACGTGCGCAACGCCTTCCGTCCGCTCACCACGAGGGAGCTGATCCGGGCGTTCGACGTCGCGCGCGACGACCCCGACGTGGGCGTCGTGATCCTGACTGGCGAGGGGCCGGACGCCTTCTGCAGCGGCGGCGACCAGAAGGTCCGCGGCGACGACGGCTACGTCGACGAACACGGCATCGGCCGGCTCAACGTGCTCGACCTGCAGATCCAGATCCGCCGGATGCCCAAGCCTGTCGTGGCGATGGTGGCGGGATACGCGATCGGCGGCGGCCACGTGCTGCACCTGTGCTGCGACCTCACGATCGCGGCCGAGAACGCGCGGTTCGGCCAGACGGGCCCCCGGGTCGGCTCGTTCGACGGCGGATACGGGATCAACCTCTTGGCTCGCCAGGTGGGCGAGAAACGCGCCAAGGAGGTCTGGTTCCTGTGCCGGCAA
Source organism: uncultured Actinomycetes bacterium (assembly GCA_963758715.1). GTDB lineage: Bacteria > Actinomycetota > UBA4738 > UBA4738 > HRBIN12 > JAOUEA01. Next base: position 33,865 of record CAVWWK010000001.1, on the reverse strand, counting down.
TACGACGCCGCCACCGCGCTCAGCTGGGGACTGGTGAACACGGTCGTGCCGCTCGGCGAGTTGGAGACCACCACCGTGGACTGGTGCAGGGAGATGCTGGGGTTCTCGCCGCTCGCCCTCCGGTTGTTGAAGGCCGGTTCGAACGCCGGCACGGACGGCCTGGCCGGCGTGCAGCAGCTGGCCGGGGACGCGACGCTCCTGTACTACATGAGCGAGGAGGCGCAGGAGGGACGCGACGCGTACAACGACAAGCGCGCTCCCGACTTCTCCCGGTTCCCGAAGCGACCGTGAGCGCGATCGCCCTCTGGTGGCGGGGGGCGCGGCCCCGCACGCTCGGCGTCGGGTTGGTCCCCGTGGTGCTGGGAACCGCGGCGGCGGGTGAGGTGATCTGGTGGCGGTTCGTCGCCGCGCTGTTGGTCGCCGCCGGGCTCCAGATCGGGGTCAACTTCGCGAACGATTACTTCGACGGCGTGCGCGGCGTGGACACCGCCGACCGTGTGGGCCCTGCCCGCCTGACCGCGAGCGGCGCCGCGACGCCGACGGCGGTGTTGGTGGCCGCGCTCACCGCGCTCGGCGTGGCCGGTTTCGCCGGACTCGCCCTTGCGATGGCGACCGAGCCCGCGCTGATCCTGGCGGTCGGTGCGCTCGCCCTGATCGCAGCGGTCCTCTACTCGGGAGGCCCCACGCCGTATGCCGGGCTCGGCCTGGGCGAGCTGATGGTGTTCCTGTTCTTCGGCGTGATGGCCACGTGCGGGACGGCGTTCGTCATGCTCGAGACCGTCCCCGCCGCGGCCTGGTGGTGCGGTGTGGTCATGGGTCTGCTCGCGGTCGCGATCCTGGTGGCCAACAACCTGCGCGACATCCCGACCGACTCGGCCGGCGGCAAGCGCACGCTGGCCGTCCGCCTGGGTGAACGTCGGACCAGGTTGCTGTATCGGGCCTGCGTCGTGGCGGGGTTCGCGACCCTGCCCGTCGGCGTCCTCGTCTACCTGGCGGACGAGTCGGCGGGGATCCCTCAATGGGCGCTGTTCGGACTGATCGCGTGGCCCCTTTCGATCCGATCGATGGAGCTCGTGGGATCGGCGACGGGGCGCGAGTTGATCCCCGTGCTGACCGGCACCGCGGCGACACACGCGGCATGCGGCCTGCTGACCGCGTTCGGGCTCGTGCTGTTCCACGCGCTATGAGCCTCGGCGACCTGTCCCTGGCGTGCGCGGTGGTGCTCGTGGACGAGCTCGCCCGCGGCGGAGTGCGGCACGCCTGCGTATCACCCGGTTCGCGGTCGACGCCGATCGCGCTCGCGCTGTCCCGGCACCCCGCGATCGCGGTCCACGTGCACCTGGACGAGCGGTCCGGCGCGTTCTTCGCGCTCGGGATCGCGAAGGGGACCGGGCAACCGGTGGCGCTCGCCTGCACGTCGGGGACCGCAGCCGCCGAGTTCCTGCCTGCGGTGGTCGAGGCGTCGCAGTCTCGCGTTCCACTGGTGGTGCTCACCGCCGATCGACCGCCTCGCTTGCGGGGAACCGGCGCCAACCAGACGATCGACCAGCCGGGGCTGTACGGCTCGTTCGCACGCGTGTCGCTGGAGACGCCGCTGCCGCGGCCGGGAGACGGGGCGGTCTGGCGCGAGCTCGGCGCACGTTCGATCCGAGCGGCGACCGGCTTCCCGCCGGGCCCGGCGCACCTGAACCTGCCGTTCGACGAGCCGCTCACCCCCGAGGGCGAGGACGTCGGAGGGGCCCTGGACGATCCCGGCCCGCTCACGAACGTGGAACCGCCTCCGGCCGGAGCCTCATTCGACCGACGTATCCGGCGACGACGCTGCGACACTCGCCGGGCTGCTGGCCTCGACGGAGCGAGGCGCGATCGTGATCGGATCCTCCCCCGTTCCTCTCCGGTCCCTGGTCGCGGCCGCCGAGCAGGCCGGATGGCCGGTGCTGGCCGAGCCGATCTCGGGCGTTCGAGCCGAGAAGCGTCCTCGCGGCGGGACAGGGCTTGATCGGCGACCGATTCCTTCGCCGGGCGCGCGAGACCCGATGTCGTGATCCAGGCCGGGGCTGCGCCGACCACCAGGGCCACGCAGGCGTTCGTGGCGTCGGCGAGCGAGGCGGTCGTCATCGACGCCTTCCACCTGGACCCCGATCCCGATCGACGAGCGTCGCTCCACGTCCGCGCGGACCCCGAGCTGATGGCCGCGGCGATGGATGAGCCGGTTCGACGGCAGGGATCGCCGTGGCTCACGGCGTGGCGCGCCGCCGACGAACGGGCCCGTTCGGCGCTCGATCGAACCCTGGACGGCATCGACGACCCCTTCGAACCCCGGGTCGCGCGCGACGTGGCGGCATGGGCACCGACGGGGTCGACGATGTTCGTGGGGAACTCGACGCCCGTGCGCGACCTCGATCTGGCGATGCGGCCGCGCGACGGCGTTCGCGTCCTCGCGAACCGGGGAGCCAGCGGGATCGACGGGCTGGCGTCCACCGCGCTCGGCCTGGCCCGATCGTCACCGACGGTCGCCCTGATCGGCGACCTCTCGTTCCTCTACGACGCGGGCGCCCTGCTGTGGGCCGGCGGCTCGGGGCCGGACATCGTGCTGGTGGTGCTGCGGAACGGGGGCGGCGAGGTCTTCTCACAACTCCCCCAGCGCGACCTCCCGGAACATCGCCGAGCTGTTCACGACACCGCACGACGTTGACATCGGCGCCGTGTGCGCGGCGGCGCGGGTGGGGCATGCGCGCGTCGATCGGGCAACCCAGCTGGTCGCCGCGCTGGATGACGCGGCCCGAGCGGGCGGGATCCAGGTCGTCGAGGTCACGGTGGATCCGGAGCGTGGCCTCGCGCTCCGCCGGCAGCTGCGCGAGGCGATCGCTGAGGCGCTTATCGATGCGTTCACCGAGGCCTGAAGGCGGCAATCCTGTGAGCGTCAACCCCATCGCAGCGAATCGAGGAACGCGCGGAACTTGCGCTCGGTCTCGTCGACCTCGGCGGCCGGATCCGAGCCCGCCACGATGCCGGCGCCCGCGTACAGGGTTGCTCGGTCGCCCCGCAGCTCGGCGCACCTGAGCGCGATCGCCCATTCCCCGTCGCCGTCGGCGTCCGTCCACCCGACCGGCCCGGCGTAGCTCCCCCGGTCGAACGGCTCCAGCTCGGCGATCGCCGCCAGCGCCGCGTCCGTCGGCTCGCCACCCACCGCCGGTGTCGGATGCAGGGCTAGGGCGAGATCCAGGGCGGTGACCGAAGGATCGCGCAGCGTCCCTCGGAATCGAGTCGCCAGATGCCACACGTTCGCCGTGGGCATCAGCACCGGCTCACGATCGAACACCAGATCGTCGCTGAAGCCTCCGAGCACCTCGGCGACGGCCGACGACGACGATCGCGTGCTCCTCACGGTTCTTCGCGGACGCAAGCAGATCGTCGGCGCTCGCGCGGTCCTGGTCGGGATCGCCCGAACGCGGCGACGAGCCCGCCAGCGGCGTCGAGGCACCGACGGACCCTTGCGCGACACGAGCAGCTCCGGGCTCGCTCCCACCAGAGTGCCACCCGGCGTGGGCGCGGCGAACACGTAGCAGTGGGGTTCTGCGGCGCGCAAGCGATGCAGCAAGCGTCTCGGGTCGAGCGGCCGCCCGGCATCGACCTCGATCGTGCGCGCGAGCACCGCCTTGCTGAGCCCACCCCCTTCGATCCGACGGACGGTGTCGCCGACGGCGGCGGCGAACGCCTCCTGCGACGGGTGCTCGTGCAGCTGTACGGGACGGAACACCTCATGCGGCAGGGAACCTACGACCCGGCTGGGTTCGAACGCGTCGGTATCCATGGCCGGTGCGCATCAGCCAGGTCTCGTCGTCGTCGCTGGCGACGCACGACGCGAGCGGGAGCGAGCAGGGCACGGCGTCGACGCCCCGGCGAACGGCAGCGCCCCCACAACGACCGGGCCGTCGCCGCCTGTGTGCGCGGCGCCGGTCGCGATCGCCCAGTCCCTCGCGTTCGAAGAAGAACCCTCCGTCCGGGTCGAAGGCCGCGAGCAGGTCGAACGCGGACCCGAGCTTCGTCGCCCTCTCGCCGCTCGGCCCGCGGCTCACGCGCGCGTTCCGGTGAAGAGTTGGGTCAGCCCACCCGACAGCTGTTGCCTGCGAGCGTCGGGGAACCCCGCCGACACGAGCATGCGCGACGATCCCTCCGAAGGCGGGAGGTAGGCCATCGACTTGGGAAGGTAGGCGTAGGCGTCTCGATCGGAGATGCAGGCCGCCGATCATCGGGACCGCGCGGTTGAAGTAGAGCGCGTGTCCCGCTCGCATCACGGCGTTGTCGGGCGTGCTGGTGTCGAGAAGCGCGATCCGGCCGCCGGGCCGCACCACGCGACCGAGCTCGGCGAACAGGTCGGCCAGCGACACGACGTTGCGCAAGGCGAAGCCGCACGTGACCCCGTCCATCGAGCGATCCGCGATGGGCAACCGCTGGATGTCTGCTTCGACCAGCGGACGCATCGGTGCGGGCGTTCACCAGCATGCCGAGGGAGAAGTCGAACCCGATCGCGCGGTAGCCCCGCCGCGAGAGCTCGCGGCACAGGTCGCCCGTGCCGCACGCGAGGTCGGCCACCGCGGCCCGCCCCGGAAGCCGCAGCTCGCTCACCGCGCGGCGGCGCCAGCCCACGTCCATACCGAAGGTCATCACGCGGTTCACCAGGTCGTACCGCGGGGAGATGGTGTCGAACAGACCGCGGACCGTGCGGCGTTTCTCCTCACCCTCGGGGAGCTCGCCACGTTCCTCGGGGCCGGCGCTCACGGTCGGGACGCCTCGGCGCCCTGCGGCTCCTCGATGTGGTCTTCGGCGGTCTCGAGCAGCACCCGCCGGAAATGGTGCGAAACGAGTGCCGTGACCGCGGGGAGCAGCTCGCGGAACGCCTCCACCATCTGCTCGGCCGCCGCGGCGTCGTCGCCCGCCGTATCGCGGATCGGTTTGCGCACGTGCTCGTCGAACAGATCCACCGCGCGTTCGGCCAGCCCGCGCATCGCCTCGTCGGCGTCCCGCGCCAGCGACAACAGGTCCGCGAGCGGGAGGCCGAACTCGAGCAGGCGGAGCGCCGTGCGAACGAGCTCGATGTCGGCGGGGGTGTAGCGCTCCTGCCCGTCCACGGTTCGGCCCAGGCGGATCCCCTCGCGTTCCACCGCTTGGATCAGGGACGCCGGCACCCCGCTGCGAGCCGAGAAGGCGGCGAGGTCGAGCAGCTCGGTCGGTTCGTCGCCAGGATCCCCGCGCGCGGCGGAGACCGCGGCGGCGAGGTCGGCGTCGGCGATCCCGAGCTCGCCGGCCACGACGCGGCGGATCGCGGCGAGCGTGAGCCCCTTTCGCTGGAGCGAGCGGATCTGTTCGAGATCGCTCGAGCGTGCTCGGGGCCGTACCAGGCGACCCGCCCTTCTCGTTCGGGCTGGGGGAGCAACCCGCGAGACTGGTAGTAGCGGACGGTGTCGACCGAAACGTCGCTCACCCGCGCGAGCTCCTCCACGCGATACCTCACGACCAGACACTCTACGAGTGTTCGCTCACACGGTCATCCCGGGCCCGATGCCTCCCGAGCCGCTCGACCCAGGGCTAGGATTCGCGCGGATGAAGCACGCCGCGCGTCCCGCCGTGAGCCTGGGCGTGATCTTGGCGTGCGTATTCGGCACGATGGCGCTGGGGGCGGCCCTGAAGGCCCCGTGCGCGGGCGGTGACTGGGCCGACGTTCGCCAGTACCGCTTCCTGTGCTACTCGGACATCGTGCCCCTCCTGGGGACCGAGCAGCTCTTTGAACGGGCGGGCGGCTCCCCTTCCTGGACGCCTGCGAGATCCGGGAGGGTCAGAACTGCGACGAGTACCCGGTCGTGACGATGTACTTCATCCGTGTCGCGGCATGGATCTCCGGCCAGGGCTACACGGCCTTCTTCGCGGTCAACACCCTGATGTTGCTCGCCTGCGCGATCGTGGTCGCCGTCTGCCTCTACATCCTGAACGGGTCGCGGGCGCTCTACTTCGCAGCGGCTCCCACGCTACTGATCTACGGGACGATGAACTGGGATCTACTCGCGGTGGCGTTCGCGACGCTCGGTCTCCTGTACTTCTTCCGGCGCCGCGAGGTGGCGGCCGGCGCCGCGTTGGGTGTGGGTGCGGCGGCCAAGCTCTACCCGGGGCTGCTGGCGGTGCCCTTGATCGCGCAGCGCCTGCGCGACCGGCGACCCGACCGCGCTATCGGCCTGGCGTGGTCGGCGGCGGGCGCTTGGCTGATCGTCAACCTCCCGTTCGCGATCGTCGCGCCCGGCGCGTGGTGGACGTTCTTCCGCTTCAACGGGGAAAGGCTCGCCGACTTCGACAGCCTCTGGCACATCGGGTGCCGGCACCTGCAGGACGCGGCCGACTGCATCCCCACGCGCGCCGTCAACATGCTCGCGCTGTCGGCCTTCGTGGTCCTGTTCGTGGATCGTGGTGGCTGAAGGCGCGACGCGAGCCCGGCTTCCCCAGATGGACGCTCGGGTTCCCGATGCTCGTGCTCTTCCTGCTGACGAGCAAGGTGTACTCGCCCCAGTTCTCCCTGTGGCTGTTGCCGTGGTTCGCGTTGGCGCTCCCGCGCTTCCGTCCGTTCGCGGCGTTCCAGGCCGCCGACGTCCTGGTGTTCGTGACGCGCTTCTGGTTCTTCGGCGAGCTCGCCGGCGTGTCGGGTGTCTCACAGGGCCTGTTCGAGGCGGCGGTCCTGCTGCGCACGGCGGCGCTGGTGTGGTGCCTCGTCGTGTGGGTCCGAACGGAGGCCGAGCCCCTGGAGATCGAGTTCGGGCCGGTGGCGGACCGCGACCCTGCGCCGACGAGGGTGAGACCGGCAGAGGCCGAGCCCGCGTGAACGGGGACGCCGCGACCCTGCCGGTCCCTCGGCTGCGCGACGGAGTGCGGCATTGCGTGCTGGTCTTCCTCGGTGTCCGCGTCGGCCTCTGGTTGCTGTCGCTCGTGGCCGTCGGCCTGATCGAGCCGCGTCCCGATCCTCCGTCGGTTCCCGGCTGGGCGATCGGACCGGTCACCCAGGGCTGGAGCGCGCTCGTCACGGCGACCGAGCGACAGGACGCCGCGTGGTTCCTGCGCATCGCTACCGACGGGTATGCGGCCGGCGACGGCAGCGCGGCGTTCTTCCCGCTGTATCCGCTCGCGATCGAGGTCGTCGCGTGGCTTCCCGCGATCGGGCCGCTGGGCGCCGCGCTGCTGATCGCGAACGCCGGCTTCCTGGCCGCGCTGATCGTGCTGCACGGGCTCACCCGCATGGAGGGCATGTCGGCCGCGACCGCACGCACGACCGTGCTGCTGATCTCGATCTTCCCGACGGCCTTCTTCTTCCTCGCGCCCTACACCGAGGGGCCGTTCCTGCTCCTGTCCGTCTCGGCGTTCTGGTTCGCTCGTCGCGACCGCTGGGCGTTGGCTGCGCTCATGGGGGCGCTCGCCGCGCTCACGCGCAGCGTCGGGCTGCTGCTGGCGCTGGCCCTGGCGGTCGAGGCGATCCAGCGGTCACGGGAGGACGGCCGGCCCCTGATCCCGCGGCTCGTCGCATCGGCCGCGGTCGCGGCCGGGCCGGCTCTCTACTTCCTGTACTGGAACGTCCGTGGCGATCCATGGGCGCCGGTCCGGGCGCAGGAGACGTGGCAGCGCGTGTTCACCTTCCCGTTGGAGACCCTGGTGCAGGCCGGCCGGTTCGCATGGCGCTACGGCGCCTACTGGCTGATCGACGCGCTGGTGGTGGGCGTGGTGCTCGTGGCGATCGTGGCCGGGATCCGGTGGCTGCGGCCCGGCTATCTCGCGTACGCGCTGGCGAGCGGCCTGCTCCCCTTGTTCGAGCCGCTCCCAGACCGGCCGCTGCTGTCCATGCCCCGATTCGTGGTGGTGATCTTCCCCGCGTTCTGGGTCATGGCGCGAGCCGTCGAACGACAGCAAGCTGGCCGAACCGCTGGTGGTTGCCGGCTTCGCGGGTGGCTACGCCTTGCTGGCGGCCCTGTTCGTGAACTGGTGGCACGTGTTCTGACGATCGGCTGATGGGCTGCGCGCCAGCGCGCGCCGGCGGGAGCGGAAGTTGCCACGACGGGGCATCCCGGGCCCTGCGAACCATTAGGATGTGCGAGACCGCACGGCCACGGGGGAGCATGTGACGATCAGGGTAGCCATCGCGGACGACCATTCGCTGGTACGCCAGGGGCTTCGCCGATACCTGGACATGGCCGACGGCATCGAGGTTGTCGGCGAGGCCTCCAACGGCCAAGAGCTGCTCACGCTCGTGGAGGAATCGACGCCCGAGATCGCCCTGGTGGACATCCGGATGCCCGAGATGGACGGGCTGGAGGCGGCGCGCGAGATCCGCGACCGCTGGCCCGAGATCGGCGTGATCATGCTCACCGCATACGACGATCGCCAGTTCGTCGTGGAGGCGGTGCGCAGCGGGGCCCGAGGGTACGTGCTGAAGGCCCGTGACGCAGAGCATCTGATCCAGACGGTGCGGCTGGTGGCGGGCGGCAACATGGTGATCGATCCCCAGCTGGTGGTCGCCCTCGCCGAAGAGCTCTCCACCGCGAAGGAGCGCGACCGTCGAGCCGAGACGCTCACCGCACGCGAGATCGAGGTCCTTCAGCTGCTCGCGTTCGGTCACACGAACCGCGACATCGCCGAACGCCTGTACATCTCCCCCGACACGGTGAAGACCCACCTCGAGCACATCTTCGAGAAGCTCGGGGCGTCGGACCGAACCGCGGCGGTGGCGGAGGCGCTTCGGCGTCGGCTGATCGAGTGAATCAGAGTCCGGCTGCGGGCTAGGCCGGACGGACCATCGCCTCCTCTATCCGGGTGATGGAGCCGGGGCCTCGAACCCGCCATCATGGTCGGACATGCGAGAGACCCCGGCACACTCGCGCACCCCATGGCTCCTGAGCGCGCTCCTGGCCTTGGCGGCCGTGGTGTCGGTGGGCACGTACCTCGCGTTCCCCGACGGTTCCCGCCAGCAGTCGTTAGCATCCGAAGCGCTGGTCGCGGGGTCATGCTTCTTCGCTGGCGGGATCATCCTGCGGGCGATCGGCAAGGGGCACGCGTGGCGGGGAGGCGTTCATATCGCCGCAGCCCTGTTCCTGCTGGGCGCCGCCAATGTGGGGTTCCTGATCTTCGGCATCGAACCCGGGCGCTACGTCCCGGGCCCCGCGGACCTGGCCTTCCTACTGTTCCTGGTGCCGCTCCTCACGTACGCGCGGGCAGAGTACCGGGAGCATTTCGACGAGCACGATCGCCGGGAGGTCGGCGTCGACGTGTTCCTCGATCACGGGGTCGCTGACCGCGCTGCTGTACGTGATGCTGAGGCCGATAAGCGCGACCTCGCAGGTCTCCTTGGCGGCGGGCATCTTCGCGGTGCTGACGGCGACGCAGATCGCGGCCTTCGGGGCGCTCTTGCTCTGGCGCCGATCGCTCCCGCACCTGATCCAGTTCGGCATCTTCGTGGCCTTGGCGGCGGCGACCGCCACCTTCGGCTGGCAGTGGACGCACGGCTCCTACGACGGAGCGGCGGCGGTCATCGACGTTCCCCTGATGTTGTGTCCGCTCGCGTTCGCGGCCCTGGTGACGCTGTCTCCTCCCCGCCCGGAGGTCGTCGACCAACACGAGCCCGGCCGATGGGCGCGGCCGATCCTGACCAGCATCTCGGTGGTGGCGGCGTGCACCGCTCTGGCGGTGGTCGCCCCGCTCGACGACGCCAGGGGCATCGACGGCCCGCAGTCGGTGGTCATCATCGTGCTCCTGGGGCTGGGCGTCGCCGCGCGGATCCTGTCGAACCAGATCGCCAGCACCCAGGCCCACCGCGCCACCGCCGACGCGCTCGCGGAGAAAGAGGCGGCGCTCAGCGAAGCCGACTCCGCCCTCGATCGGGTGCGCGAGGCCAACGAGACGCTCCGCCAGTCCGAGGAGCACCTGCGGCTGGTGTTCGACACCGCGGTCGACGGTATCGTCGAGCTGGACGAGCGCGGGCTGGTGCTCCGGGCGAACGAGGCGTTCAGCAGCATGGTGGCCCTCGAGCGCAACGCGATCGAGGGCGAACCGTGGTCCGCGCTCGCGGCGGCCGTCGACGGGGCGGACGAGGCCTTTGCGGCGCTGCCCTCCGGAGGCCAGGCAGAGGTGCAGCGGGGAGAGGGCCAGGCCCTCTACCTGGAGTCGCGGGTCTCGCAGATGCCCACGAGCCCGCCACGCAAGCTCGTGTTGGTGCGCGACGTGACGGCGGCCAAGGTGGCCGACCAGACGATCCGATCCCTCTTCCAGTTCCTGCAAGATCGTGACGAGGATCGAACGAGGCTGCTCCGGCGCACCAACGCCGCGATCGAGGCCGAGCGCAACCGGGTCGCGCGCGACCTGCACGACGGCCCGGTCCAGGGAGTGAGCGCGGCCTCGCTCTCGCTCGAGGCGGCGCTGCTCATGATCAAGGCCGGTGAGACCGATCGCGGCATCGAGGTCCTCACCAAGATCCGCCTGGAGCTCGCGGAGGAAGCCGACGCCCTCCGGCGCCTGATGTCGGGCCTGCGACCCCCCGTGCTGGAGGAGCGTGGGCTGATCCCGGCGCTGCGCGAGACGCTGGTTCGCTTCGGCAGCGACTTCAGCGTGAAGACCGACTTCAACGGACACGTTGCCCCGGACCTGCCGGAGGACCTGGAGACGCTCGCCTACCGCGTCGTGCAGGAAGCGCTGTCGAACGCAGGCAAGCACGCGTCGGCTGAGCGCGTGACGGTGACCGTCGAAGCCGACGGGTCCCAGCTCAGGATCGAGGTCGAGGACGACGGGTGCGGGTTCGAGGCCGGCAAGACGCGCGAGTTCCTGCGGCAGGGCCGCGTCGGGCTGGCCTCGATGCGTGAACGGGTCGAGCTCGCGAGCGGCACGTTCGTGGTGCGGTCCTCACCGGGGCGAGGGACGGCGATCATGGCGACCCTGCCGGTGGACGGCTCGCCCGCCGGCCGCGAGTCTGTCCTGCACGAAGCCTCGTAGGAGAGCCCGCTACTCCTGTCGGGATCGCCGCGGAGCGTCCGAAGGGCTCGGCGTCCCGCTCGGGTCCGGCGTCTCGGACGGCGTGGGGTCCGGCGTCTCTGACGGCGTGGGATCGGGCGTCTCGGACGGCGTCGGAGGCGGCGGCGGTGTCGGGCTCGCGACGGGGTTGTCCGAGCCCAGCGTCCCGGTGAAGTCCGGCGTCGGGTATGCGTCCCCGCCGTTGGGCGCGTAGATCTGCGTCGCCTCGAGCATGTAGTCGTGCCAGATGTTGGCGGGGATCGTGCCGCCGTAGACCGACGAGTATCCCTCGATGTACGTCAGCGGGATCTGCTCCCGCGGGAAGCCCACCCACACGCATGTGGACAGCTCCATCGTGTAGCCGCAGAACCACGCGTCGACGTTGTCGTTCGCCGTGCCGGTCTTGCCGTAGACGTAGTCGTTGGGGAGACCGGCAGCGTAGCCCGTCCCGCTCGTCACCACGGTCCGTAGCGCGTACGTCACCTGGTCGGCGATGCCGGCATCGAGCACCTGGTCGCCCGGTTTCAGGAACCGCTTCTGGATCGGCGCTCCGTTGCCCCTGGTGACCTCGTTGACGGGCGTGGCGGGGTGGTAGACGCCGTGCGCCGCGAGCGTCGCGTAGGCGTTCGTGAGCTCGAGCGGGTTGATCGCGACGCTTCCCAGCGTGATCGAGCAGAACGGGTCCAGGTCGGACTTGATCCCGAGCTCATGCGCCATGTCGACCACGGCTGCCGGCCCCCCGTCGAGCTGGGTGACGAGCTGCGCGTACACCGTGTTGACCGAGTGCGTCGTGGCGGTCAGCAGCGTGAAGGAGCCGGACGTCCCGTCGCCGGCGTTGACCGGCTGCCACAGCGCTCCGTCGGCCGTCGCGCACTCGCTGTCGGGGATCGTGATCGACGACGGACCGTACCAGTACTGGTTGAACAGCGTGTACCCCTGATCCAGCGCCGTCGCGAGCACGATCGGCTTGATCGCCGACCCCGCCTGCCGCCCGCAATCGGTGCACGGCATCGTCGCGAGGTTCAGCTTCGACCTGTCCCAGTCGCGTCCGCCGACCATGGCGAGGACTTCCCCGGTCGCGTTGTCGATCGTCACCACGGCGGCGTCAGGGTTCTCCGGAGAGGCGGGCAGGTTCTCCTCCACCGCGGCCTCGGCCGCCCGCTGCATGTCCAGGTCGAGCGTGGTCGTGATGTTCAGTCCGCCGCCGTAGACCCTGGCGCTCCCGTACCGATCGAACAGCTCCTGGCGCGTGTAGTCGACGAAGTACTCCGAGCCGTAGGGGCTGTCGATCCGCTTCGCCGTCTGCTTCTGGGATGCGGGGATGCCGCAGCACTTCGTCGCCTTCAGTCTGTCGGCTTCCTCCTGGGTGATGTAGCCGAACTTCGCCATCTGGTCGAACGTGTAGTCACGACGGAACTTGTTGTCGTAGGCGCTCTTGATGGGGTCGTACAGGCTCGGCGCGTGCAGGACGGCGGCGAGCACGGCGCTCTCGCTCACGTCCAGCTCGCTCGCGGGCTCGGCGAAATACGTCTGGGCGGCCGCCTCGGCTCCGTACGCGCCGTGGCCGAAGTACACCGTGTTGAGGTACTTGGCCAGGATCTGGTCCTTGCCCAGCTCGTCCTCGAGCTTGATCGCCAGCAGCGCCTCGCGGATCTTCTCCTTGATCGATCGAGGCGGCACGACGTACTCGACGGTGCCGTCCGCGTTCTCGATGTACTGGCCCGCGTAGACGTTCTTCACGAGCTGCTGGGTGATCGTCGAGGCGCCCCGGACCGTGTCCCGCTTCACCAGGTCGGTCCAGGCCGCGGTGACGATGCCCCGCACGTCGATGCCGGGATGGTCGTAGAACCCGGCGTCCTCGGTGGCCAGGATCGCGTTCTTCAGGTTGTCCGAGATCTGGTTGAGCGGCACGATCTTGCGGTCGACGGCGCCGTGCAGCGAGGTCAGCTGCTCACCGTTGCGGTCGAACAGGAAGCTCGTGCGGATGGGCGGCAGCGTGTCCGGCAGCTCGATCTGCCGGTAGGCGACGAAGAGCGCGCCCAGACACGCGATGAGGAAGACCAGAGGGGCCGCCACGAACACCCACCAGAACCGTCGGAAGAATCCCTTCTCCTTGCTGGGAGCGTGCTTGGGGCTGTGTCTGACCCGGGGAGGGCGCGCTGGAGCTTCGGCTGCCACGCACCCATCCTACCGGGGAGGTTGCACCGGAGAACGTCCGGAGCAAAGGCAAGGTGATGGAGAAACCGTGACGGACCGCGGGAGCACAGCTAGCCGGTCGCGGTGCGCCTGGCCGTGAAGGCCTCGTGCAGGTGGTTCCACTGACAGTCGGTGCAGACCTCGACGACGTAGCAGGACGAGCCGGGGTTGGCGGCGGTGAGCTTCAGGCCGGTCTGGATCGACCAGACGCGCCCGTTCTGGTCGCGGAGCCCGTCGCCGTAGACGTAGGCGAGCAACACGAGTTTGACCCTGCCGCACACCGGGCAGTCGTTGCGGGTGGGCTCGCCGACGTGCCTGGCGGCGCGCACGAGCTCGGGGTGGGCGTCGCAGATGTCGGTGAGCCCGAGGACGCCGACCTTGGCGTCGCGGAGGATCGCGCGTTTCGCGAGCGTGTAGTCGATGACGCCCAGCTCGGCGCGTCGGTTGCTGCCCAGCGGCGTTCGCCTCGGCTGTCGCTTCGCCATGGTCGGGCGATTGTACCCCCGGGCCGGGACGTGGGGGACCCGCCGAAGGTCTATCCCAGCACGACCACGTGGGGGGTAGCCTTGGATGTATGAGCGAGACGAAGCAAGACACCACGATCACGGTCGTGCGCTCGAGCGAGCGGCAGGACTGGAATCCTCTTGTCGACCCGCCGGGGCGGATCCCGTCGGGCGGGCGCGACATCGATCTGTTCTCGACGGCCGGCGGCGCGCTGACGACCGGGTTCTGGGAACGCGAGCCGGACACGTGGTCCTTCGAACGGCCCTACGACGAGGTGGCGCTGATCCTGGAGGGCGAGGCGGACATCATCACCGACGACGGCCGCACGCTCGCGATCGGTCCCGGCGACGTCCTGATCACGCCGAAGGGCTCTGCCGGCACGTGGGAGATCCACACCACGATCGTGAAGTTCTGGGTGATCTACGACGGATGACCCCTACGGCTCGCTCGAACCCCGCGCGCACGACCAGGGTCGCGGCGAGCCGCTCTATCCGCGAGCGGGAACCTGGCAGGCGATCTGGCGCGGCGCGCGGAAGCGGTGCCCCCGCTGCGGAGAGCACGACACCTTCGTGTCGTGGTTCACGATGCGATCGACGTGCCCCCGGTGCGAGTGGCGGTTCGAGAAGGAAGAGGGCGGCTTCCTCGGCGCGATGACACTCAACTACATGGTGGCGGTCCTGCTGTGGATCGTCGTGTTGGTCGTCGGATTGGCACTCACCGTGCCCGACGTGCCGGTCGTTCCCCTGCTGATCGCGAGCGTGGTCGTGTTCGTCGTGGTGCCGTTGCTGTTCTATCCGCGTTCGAAGATGATCTGGGCCGCGGTGGAATATCTGGCGCTGCGCACCGACCCGGACTACCGGGCGCCCACGCGGCGCGACCCGCGCGCACGCGACCTGGAGTGAGCGGATGACCGAGGCGGCCCTGTCGCTCCTCACCGCCCTCGGACTCTCGACCGCGGCTGGACTCAACGCCTACCTGCCCCTGCTGATCGTGGGGATGCTCGGCCGGTACACCGACCTGATCACGCTCACGTCTCCCTACGACCAGCTTGAAGAACCGCTCGTGCTGGCGATCGTCGCGGCGATCGCGATCGTGGACTTCGTGGGCGACAAGATCCCGGCCGTGGATCACGTGCTGCACGCGGTCGGCCTCGTGATCGCGCCCGTCGCGGGAGCGCTGGTGGCCCTGGCCGCGACCGGCAACGAGGCGGTCGATCCGGCCGTCGCCCTGGTGCTCGGCGTGGTGGCCGCGGGCGCCACGCAGGGTGCGCGTTCCGTGGTTCGCCCGGCGTCGACCGCGCTCACCGGTGGAGCCGGCAACCCCGTGCTCTCCCTCGGCGAGGACGGGATCTCCACCGTGCTCTCGTTCGCCGCGGTGATCGTCCCGGTCGTGGCGTTCGTGATGGTGGTGGCCCTGTTCGCGCTGTTGGCGTGGGCGGTTCGCCGGGTGCTGCGCCGGCGGCGGGGGGCGGCGAGCCCGAGTTCGCCGGGCGACCTGCGCTAGCCGCGCTCGACGTGGCGCTACAGCGCGCCGAGACGCTCATCCCACTCCCGCGTCGTGTCGCGACGACGGCAGTGATCAGGCGCCCGAGGAACCCGGGAGCTCGACGATCGCTCGAGCCTGCGCCGTGACGGACGGCTCGCCAGGGAACAGGAACATGTGCCCGACGGGAACGCTGACGCGGACGATCGCCTCCAGCGCCCCGACCTCACACGTGCAATCGGTTAGCGATGCGCCGTTGCGCTCGGCGTACTCGGCTGCGTGATCGGCCGGCGTTCCCGCCGAGGGGATCGCGAGCTCTTGGGCGGCTGCGAGCGCGGCGGCGTCAGCCGCCGCGCGGGCACGCTCCCGAGCGATCAATGCCGAACCGAGGTCGGCCGCACCGAGCGTCAGGATGACCATGATCGCGATGATCCCCGCCGTCACCACGGAGACCGACCCACGCTCGGACGCGAAGCCGCCCCTCACCCGAACTCCTGCCGGTCGGTGGCTTCGGCGTGCATCGCGACCGAGCCCCCGAACAACCAGGCCACCAGCGGAACGCGGACGACCGACGTGTACGCGACGTCGACCGTGACCGGTTCGCCCCTGGCCCCTGCTCGCGTGACGGAGACGACGATCCCCGCCGGATCGAGCCCGCTCGCCGCACCCACGACGGCGTCGTTCACGGCGCCGGCATCGTCCTGGACGGCGGCGGCGCGCGCCCCGGCGCGCGCCGCCGACTCAACCAGCAATCGGTCCCGGACCAGCAGACCGACCTGCACCAGTGCCAGGGCAACCGTCAGGACGAGCGGCAGGACGAGGGCGAACTCGACCGCCGCGGTGCCCGACTCGCCGCGGCGGCTAGGCCGCATCGGCGTCGCCGATCGACGTTGTCGATCACCTGGTCGAAGAACGCCGGCAGCCTGCCCGACGAGCGCGCCCACGCGATCAGCACGACCGCGACCGCCGCGGCGGCCAGGATCACCAGCGCGTACTCGGCGGTGGTCTGACCCTCCTCGCGGCGCAGGAGCCGTCGTCGTGGCGCGGAACCCACCAGGGACGTACAGGATACGATGCATCGTTCACCTCCTTGCGTCAGCGGATCGACTGCACGGTGGTGAGCAGCACCGGAACCACCGTGAGGAGGAGGAACGCGGGGAGGACGAGGAACACCAGGGGGAACAGCATCTTGACCGGCGCGGCACGAGCACGCTCGGTGACTGCCGCCCGCCGCGCCTGCCGCACGGTGGCGGCCAGCTCCGCCGTCGCGTCCGCGAGCGACGAGCCGAGGGTCTCCGTCCGAGTCAGGACCGCGACGGTCCGTCGGAGGTCGGGCAGGTCGAGCCGTTCGCTCAGCGTCTCGCAGCTCCTCACGCCAACGAGCGCCGAGGTCGACCGCCTCGGTCGCGTCGACGGATCTCGTCCGCGAGCGGGCCCCGCAAGCGCCGTCGGCCGCTCGGCGGAGCGCGAGCGGCGCCGCGAGCCCGGCCGACGAGCCCGGCGGCGAGCAGGTCGAGCATCTGCGGGATCTCGCGCGTCGATGGCCGCCTTGCGTCTCTCGCGGCGCCCGAGCCGTCGACGATCGGACGGATCGCCGGGCAGGCGATCCCCACGCAGCCAACAGGGCGCGAGCGGCGACGGCGGCAGGAGCAGCGCGAAGCCCGATGCACGAGGCGACGCCCGCACCGACCCGACGACCGCGTGGCGACGACGCGAGCCCCTCGTGCGACGGCGAGCCGCTCGGCGCGAGCGGACGCGCGCAGGTTCGCCGAGGCCCGTCGCGGCGACCGCGCTCGATGCGACCGGCCACGGCCGCGGCGCTCGCGAGCAACGGCCGAGCCATGGAAGGCCCCGTCACGTCCCGACCTCCAGGAGCGCGCCGGATCCACAGGAACGCGAGCACTCGAGCACAGCCCGACGACGATCGCCGCGATGCCGATCGGCGAGTCGAACGCTCCCTCGATGTCGCTCGCGCGACGTGATCCACAGGAACGCGAAGAACCCGATCGGCAGCAAGCCGAGGATCGTGCCCGACAGGCGAGCCTGCGCGGTGAGCGCCCGGACCTCGCGCCGCCGCCTGGCGCTCGCGCAGCGTCGGCGGCGACCTGATCCGAGCATGGCGGGCAGGTCCCCGCCGCTCCGGCGGTGGAGCGTCAGCACGCCCGCCACCAGCAGAGCGTCGTCGGTCCCCACCTCTTGCGCCCACGCGATCGAGCGCGTCGTCGAGGGACTCCCGCCTGAGGCTCACGCCGTCCACGCCGGGCCAAGGTGCGCGCGAGCGGCGGCTCGCCTTCCCTGCGCGGCGAACGCGATCGCCTGCGTCACCGACATCCCTGCACGCATGCCGGCGGCGCACGACCGGACGGCGTCTGCGAGCTGCTCGTCACGGTCGGCGGCGACCGCGGGCGTCACGTCGCCTGCGCATCGTGGCCGTGCCCACCTTGACGGCGACCCGCGCCGACGACGGCCGCGATGACGGCCCCCGACGGACCCCACCGCCGATCGCCGCCCGCGATCGGCCACCACGGCCAATCGGGTGCCGGGGATCGTCGGATGCCGCGGGAGCGAGGCACCCGGAACCCGTCCGGGCGCGATGCGGCGAACGACGACCGATCGCCGGCGGGCACCGCCTCGGCGGCACCGGCCGCTATCCCCGCTGCCAGGAGCATCGAGGAACCGCGATCACCGGTCGGCGCCCGGCGTCGAACAGGTCCTGTCCTCCAGCGACTCGCCCCGGTCGGCGAGTGTGCCGACCACCTCGCGGCACGGCTCCCGTCGCTTCGAAGCACGCCGTCCGCGCCCTCGCGCGGCCGGAACCGGAACAGCGGCGTCACGACGGGCTCGCCTCGATGCGTCCCTTCGACCGCGGCGATCTCCCACACGACTCGACGGCCACCCCGCATCCGCGCGAGGTGCACGATCACGTCGACGGCGGAGCAGACCTGGGTCCGGATGTGCGCGGCCGGGAGGTCGACGTCGGACATCATCGCCATGGTCTCCAGCCGCCACAGCAGGTGGCGCGTGGAGTTCGCGTGCGCGGTCGAGAGCGAGCCCTCGTGGCCGGTGTTCATCGCCTGGAGCATGTCGAGCGTCTCGCCGCCCCGGACCTCGCCGACGATGATGCGGTCCGGTCGCATCCGCAGGGCGTTGCGCACGAGGTCTCGGACGGTGACCTCTCCCTTGCCCCTCGACGTTCGCCGGTCGCGCCTCGAGCGAGACGACATGCGGTTTCGCCAGTCGCAGCTCCGCGGCGTCCTCGATGGTGATCAGCCGTTCGTCGTCGGGGATGGACCCGCTGAGCACGCCGAGCATCGTGGTCTTCCCGGTACCCGCCGCCGCCGCTGACGATCATGTTGGCGCGCCCTCGCACGCATGCCGCGAGGAATCGCAACATCCGCGGTCCGAGGCATCCGCTTCGAGACGAGGTCCTCCGCGGTGATCGGCACGGGCGAGAACTTGCGGATCGTGAGCGCAGGACCGCGGAGCGAGAGAGGCGGCACGATCGCGTGGACCCGCGAACCCTCCGGAAGTCGCGCATCCGCCCAAGGCGATGATTCGTCGACCCGGAGGCCCAAGCGGTCCCACGATCCGTTCGATCAGGTGCAGGACGGCCTCCTCCCCCTCGAATAACCCGTCCGGCGCCCTCTCGATGCGCCCCCCTCGCTCCACGTACACGTCGTCGGGTCCGTTGACCATGACCTCGGTGACGCTCGGGTCCTTCAGCAGGAACTCGATCGGACCGAACCCGACGACCTCGTCTGAAACCTCGTTGACCATCCGCGTCAGCTCGCGCTGCGGAAGGATGGCACCGCTCGCGCGGAGCAGCGCGAGCGCTTCCTCGCGGACGCGCAGCCTCCGCTCCGTCCGCGGCGCGGTCGCGAGCCCGCGCGCGTCACACCCGTTCGCAGCTGCTCCCGCAGCTGGCGCCGCACGAGCGCGAGCGCATCCGAGCTCACGACGCCCCCTGCTCTTCGACGCCCGACGGCTCGTCGGAGTGCTCGAACACGGCGCGAGCAAGCCGATCGAACGACCTGCCGATGCGACCACGGCCGGGCAACACCCTGCCTCGATCCTGTGCGCGCCCTACCGCTCGGTCGAACGGCACCACCCCGACCGGCGGGACCCCGAAGACGCGCTCAACGTCGCCCGGCGTGATCTCGCTGCGAGCCGCGCGGTTCACGACGAACGCCACCCGCCCGCGCATGCCCAGCGGTTCGAATGCTTCGAGAGCACGGGTCGCGGCGCGGAACGACAGCACGTCGAGCGACAGCACCTCCAGCACCCGGTCGGACACCGTAAGCCCGGCTCGTGAGAGCTCGTCGACCGCCCTGGGCAGATGCACGACGACCGCGTCGGCATCGGTGGCCGCGACCTCGACGATCGTGCCGAGATCGGTGCCGCGCACCGCCGAGGCACCCTCGGGACCCGGCGCGGGAAGCATGCTGAAGCCGCTCGGATGCGTCCACAACGCATCGGCCAGGTGACCGGCGTTGAGCTCGGGCACGAGCGGGAGCAGGTCGGTCATGGTGTGGACGTCCTGGGTCGGCGCCCCGACCGCCGCGGACACATCTCCGTACAAGGGGTCGGCGTCGATGAGGATGCACTCCTTCCCTGCTCGAACCAAGGCGGCGGCCAGATGGGTCGCGACGAACGTCGCACCGGCGCCGCCGCGTGCGCCGTGGACCGAGACCACGCCCGCCCGTCGCGTGGCCGATGTGGGCACGCTGAGCGCGGCTCCGGCCGCACCCACCAGCGCGTCGCGATCGGCAGGCCAGACGAAGTACCCACGCGCGCCGATCCGCACGGCAGATCGCAACGACGAGATGGACTCCCGAGTCTCGACGGCCAGGACGGCAGGCCCTCGCACCGAGGCAGGATCCACCAACCCCGGCTGGGCGACGATCACGTCGGGTTCGAGCTGGCGGACGGCCTCGGTCAGCTGCCGGTCGTCGGAGGCGGTGGCGACGACCCGAGCCTGCCCGCTGCGATCGAGGAAGTGCATGACCTCTTCGGCAACGTCGTGCGCTTCGAGCGCAAGCACGACCCGTGCGACGTCTTCCACCCGCGGTTCCTTCCATGTCGACCAAGCAGTGGCGCATCGCGCGGCCACGACCACCGAGGGAGGAGCGGCATCCGCGGGGATGGGGTGCGGGCGCCGAAGGGAGACGCAGGCTACCCCGGGAGCTCGGGACGGTCGATCCCCAGCCCGGCCGATTTCGGTCGGGCCTCCGGGGGACATGACCGGCGGCCCTCGGGGGAGGGATCGTGACGGTGCGCACCATCCCCACGGAGACCGAGCGAGGAAGAGTGACAAGAACCACTGTCCTGGGTTGCACTGCAGGGCATCGCTGGGAGACACTATCCGCTGCACCTGTCTTGCCATGGCCGCCCTTCCCCCGGCCGAGGCTCGTCCGGGCGCCTTCGCGAGGAGGGCTTCCCAACCACCCCGCGACGTACGATTCGTCTCATGGCCACCGACCCCAGCGCCGCCCTCAGGCGGCGGCGCGCCTTCCTCGGGTTGATCGCGATCCTTGTCCTGGCGATCGCCGGGTTCACGTTCCTGGGCCCCGACCGGGTCCAGACCGTCGAGGGCGCTGCGGCGGCGCCCATCGAGGGTGGCGCATCCGGCGCTACCGGTGTCGACGTGCCGCGGCCTCCCGAGACCCCTCCCTACTACCTCGCGTGGATGTCGGGCGGGTTCCCGGCCGACTTCCGCGAGAAGGTCCGGACCCTGGATGCGTTCAGCGCCACCGTGGTCGTTTCGGGCGACACGCGCTGGATGACGCGCTCCCGCGACGACGAGGGCAGGGTCGTCGACAAGCCCAAGGCATCGTTCGCGATCCCGATCGACGCGTTCGCGGTGAACGCTGTGGAGTACGAGCCCTTCCTGCCCGAGGACGTGCGAGCCACCGTGATCACCGCGCTGGACCAGGGAGAAGGTGTCCTGAGCTCCCGGAGCGCGGCGTTGCGCGGAATCGACGTCGGCGGCACGCTCGAGTTCGGCGATCGATCGGTCGAGGTCGGCGCGATCGCGCCGGATGAGGCGATCGGGTGGAGCGAGCTGCTGGTCTCGCGCGAGGTCGGGCTGGAGCTCGGCATCGTGGACGACCGGTACATGCTGGCCCTCCCCCATGGCAAACCCAGCGAGGAGCAGTTCGGCGAGGTCGTGGGCACCGTGTTGATCGAGGGAACCGACCTGCGCCTGGTCACGCCGGGAGGCAGCACCTACATGCGGGTCGCGAGCGGGGTCAACCCCCCGATCGTGCTGAAGGAGGCGTTCGGTGAGTTCGCCGCCCGCCCCGACCCGGTCGATCCCGCCATCCTGACCATCGAGCCCGCATGGGTCCAGGCGAACATCGAGACGCGCGCGATCCCGGTGCTGGGGCGCGTGACCTGCAACGTGGCGTTCTTCCCCGCGCTGACGAAGGCGCTCCGCGAGATCGAGAACGCCGGCCTCGCGAGCCTGCTGCAGACCTACGACGGATGCTGGAACGCGCGAACGGTGGCCCGCAGCCCCACGGCCCCACCCTCGTTCCACGCGTACGGCGCGGCCATCGACATCAACGCCGCGACCAACGGCTACGGCGCCACGCCCACGATGGACGAGCGGGTGGTCGAGATCTTCCGGCGATACGGGTTCATGTGGGGCGGCGAGTTCCTGGTGCCCGACGGCATGCACTTCGAATACGGCGAACCGCTCGAGGATGCCGCGTGACCGTGCTCGTGTCGGTCGGGACAGCGGTAGTCTGCACGCCATGGCGGTGGTGACGCTTCGAGCGCCGTTGAAGGACCGCGCAGGCAAGGTCGCGAACCACGAGCTGCCCGGCGCGACCGTCGGCGACGTGCTCCGGGAGCTCGAGGTGCGCTACCCCACTGTCAAGGGCTGGATCCTGGACGACCAGGGCCGTGTTCGGGCGCATGTGAACGTGTTCGTGAACGGTGAGAAGACGGGCGAGGACACAGCCGTCGCAACCGACGACGTGCTGCACGTCCTTCCGTCGATCTCGGGAGGAAGCGGAACTTCATGGGTTCGATGACCGAGTTGCTGGTGGGCTCCAAGAAGGGGCTGTTCGTGCTGCGTGGCGATCCCGACTCCGGGGAACCCTTCGACGTGGCGGCTCGCGCGTTCCCCGGCGACGTCGTCGAGTTCGCCGTCCGCGACCCACGTTCGGGCCGATACTTCGCGAGCGTGACGTCGGGGTTCTACGGGCCGCGGCTGTTCTACACCGACGGCGATCCCACGGGCGAGTGGACACAGGCCGACGGGCCGGCCATGCCCGAGGGCACCGATGACACGATCGAACGCATCTGGGTCATCAAGCCCGGAGAAGCCGAGGGGCAGATGTGGGCCGGGGTCGCGCATGCGGCGCTGTTCGAGAGCAGGGACGACGGCGCCAACGTGGACGCTCAACGAGCCGCTGTGGAAGGAGCGCCTCGCCGGCGACTGGCAGCCGGGCGCAGGAGGGCTCGCCCTGCATTCGATCTGCCCCTGGCCGGGCGACCCGCAGCGGATGGCCGTCGGCGTCAGCGCCGCCGGCGTCTGGATCACCGAGGACGGCGGGCAGTCCTGGCGGACCGGCTACCCGGGCCTGGTTCCCCTGTACGTCCCCGAGGAGGATCGGGAGGGCACGAACGCGCTGTGCGTCCACAACATGCACCGTGCGCCGTCCCGGCCGGAGCGGCTGTTCCTGCAGTTCCACGGGAGCGTGTACCGCAGCGATGACGAAGGAGGCAGCTGGAACGACATCGCGGCCGGGCTGCCGTCGGGGTTCGGATTCCCGCTGGTGATCGACCCCGCCGACCCCGAGAGCGCGTTCGTCATCCCGCTGAACTCCGACGGCGACCGCGTCACCCCCGACGGCCGCGTGCGCGTGTACGAGACCCGGGACGGCGGCTCGTCGTGGACCCCCCGCGGAACCGGGCTCCCCGACCGCGATGCCTACCTCACCGTGTACCGCCAGGCCTTCGGCTCCGGCGGCGAGGGCGGCGCGCTCCAGCTCTACTTCGGCGCCACCAGCGGCGACGTCTTCGGCTCCGCCGACGCTGGTGCTTCCTGGTTCTCGGTCCACGACCGATTGGCGCCGGTCACGAGCGTGCGGGTCGCATAGGACCTGCGCCCCAGCGCGAACGCCGATGCGCCGCTGACCTGCGGCGTTGCAGCGCTCGTCCGCATGTCAGACCCCCGCCTCATGATGGTCGTCATGGCACAGGTGATCTCCCTCAGCGCGTACCGGGAACGGCGGAACCCTCTGGTGGCGGCGATGCAGCGCCTCGAGCACGCGATCGGGCGGCTCGACCCCCTCATCCGATACCGGACCGGTCGCCTGGGACCCGCCGTCGAGCGAGAGCTGGCCGAGATCGCCCGGTCGGTGTCGGCCGGGTTGCCGAACGACGCCGCCGAACGCGCGGAACGCCTCGCCGACCTGTTGGAGCATCCCGCGGCGCACGGCTAGATCTCCCGAACCGAACCGCGGGTACCATCGTCGGGTGTCGGTCGCCCGCCATCGCTTCCTCCGCGGCGCGATCGTCCTGACCTGCGTCCTTTGCTCCCTCGGGGTCGCTACCCCCGTGACGACCGCCGGCGTGCAGTCCGCCGGCACGACATGGATGCCCCCGGCCTACCTCATGTGGCGCACGGGCGGCCTTCCGTCCGGTCTCACGCCCAGGCTCGATGCGCTCCGCGGGACCGAGCAGGTCGTCGTGGTCGCGGGCGACACGTTGTGGATGAAGCGCTCGGCACGCGCCGGCGGCGCGATCGTCGACCGACCCCGGCCGCCGTACCGGATCCCGATCGAGGTCATGGCGACCAACATCCGGGACATGGAGCCGTTCCTGCCGCGGTCCTGGCGCGACACCGTGCTCGACGCGCTCCGCAGGGGCCGGGGCGTGATGGGAACGTCCAGCGCCGCCCTTCGACGGCTGGACGTCGGCGACCGCTTCGTGTTCCCGCAGGGACGCGTCGTCATCGGCGCGATCGTGCCCGACGAGGTCGTCGCGTGGAGCGAGCTGATGGTCTCGCGTGAGACCGGACGAGCCCTCGGCGTGAAGCACGATCGCTTCGCGTTGCTCCGGATGCAGGGTTCCCCGACGCAAACGCAGCTCGCCCGGCGGATCGCACCGCTGCTCGGGGCGGGATACCGGCCCAGGGTCCGCAAGCCCGGCAACGCGCGGTTCCGCCGCCAGGGCGACTCGGTCTGGCCTCCGGTGCTGATGAAGCGGGGATTCGACGAGTTCTGGGCCTATCCCGATCCCCGGCACCGCGGCTACCTTCGCATGCACCCCTCGTTCGTGAACCGGCACCTGGCCTCGCGTCGCGTTCCACTGCTCGGACGGTTCACCTGTCACGAGCGCGTGTTCCCACCCCTGATCGCCGCGATGAAGGCTCTCAAGTCGCGAGGGCATCCCGGCGTCATCCGGAACTTCGCGGGGTGCTACAACGCGAGGATGGTGATGCGCATCCCCACGGCGGCGATCTCCCACCACGCGTGGGCCGCCGCCGTGGACATCAACTCGCTCTCCAATCCCTACGGCGCTCCACCGCGCCAACCGCCGATCCTGGTGAACGTGATGCGAGCGCGTGGGTTCACGTGGGGAGGAACCTGGACGGTGCCCGACGGGATGCACTTCGAGTTCTCCCGGATCCGCGGCATCCCGTAGAGGGTCGAGCGGCCGGAGTCGGACGCGATGCGAGGGGAGCAGGTATCAAGCGTCTCGTCTGCACTTGCTCGGGAGCCGGCGGCGACCCGCCACCGGGTCCTGAGCATGCCTCCCGCGGCATGACTGGCGCGTGGGTTCTGCTCCCCTCGCGGGTACCTCTCGGCACCCGGTCCGACCGTACACCCCATGCGCGGAAGCACGCAACGCCGCAGATCAGCGCTTGCCGCGGTGCTGGGCGACCCGTGACCGGAGCGCGACCCACACGAGCACCGCGGCCACGGCCGTGGCTCCCACGGCCGCCGCGATGCTGACCTTCGGCGGGGGCACCGCGTTGGCGATCCGCGTGCGAAGTCGCACCGGGCGACGGAAGTCGCGGATCTGCCACCCCCGTTCCTCGGCTTCCCGGCGCAGCTCCTTGTCGGGATTCACCGCCACCGGGTTGCCGACAGCCGCGAGCATCGGGACGTCGGTGACGGAATCGCTGTAGGCGTAGCTGCCCTCCAGGTTGAGGCCAAGGCGCTGCGCGAGGCCGCGCATGGCTTCGGCCTTCTGCTCGCCGTAGGCGTAGAACGCCAGCTCTCCGGTGTATCGGCCCGCGTCGTCGACCTGCGCGCGCGTCGCGATCACGCCGCTCGCGCCGAAATGCCGCGCCAGCGGACGCACGACCTCCTCCGGAGACGACGAGACGATGTAGATGCGCCGGCCCTCGGACCGATGCAGCGCGATCAGGTCCAGCGCCTCCTGGTAGACGTACGGATCGATCACGTCGAACAGCACGTCGCGGACGAGGTTCTCGATCTGCGTGCGGTCCCATCCCTTGGTGAGGGAAAGCATCCCCTCCTTGAGGCGCTCCATCTTCTCCTCGTCGGCGCCGACCAGCAGGTACACCAGCTGGGCATAGGCACCGCGCAGCAGCTGGCCTCGCGTGACCATGCCCGCGCGATACAGCGGACGCGACAGGGCGAGGGAGGACGACCGCGAGATGATCGTCTTGTCCAGGTCGAAGAACGCCGCTTCCATCGGTCGCTCCATGCTACGTGGGGTCTCGGACGTCTCCGGCGCCGCCTTCACCTGCGCGCCTTGGCCAGGCTCGCCCGGTAGGACTTGAGCCACGCCAGCTCCGCCTTGGCCAGCGCCTCCTGTTGTCGGAGCATGGCGGTGGACACCGCGCGACCACCGTTCGCATCACCGGACGTGCGGGCGATCTCCGTGCGCACGGCGTCGAGGAGATCGCGGACCGACCGCTCCCGTGCATCGGCGGCGGCGCGTCCCTCAGCCGCCGACAACAGGTGGCCGAACCCCATCGCCACGCCGGCGTCGGTCTCGTACGGAGCGAGCGATGCGAACCGTTCGCTCAGACCGGAGGTCAGCCGCTGTCTGCCGGCCCTGGTGATGCGGAACACGCGCCGGTCGGGCCCGTCGGTCCCTTCCTGGGCCTTGCCCGTGATCAGCCCGTCACGCTCCAGCCTCTTGAGCACCTGGTACACGGACGCCTTGCCCACCTCGGCCCAGAAACCCATGCTGCGGTCGCGGAACCGTTCCAGCAGGTCGTACCCGTGGAGCGGCTCCTCGACCAGCAAGCCCAGCACCACGACCTCGACCTTCGGAACCGTCATGGCCTCAGCGCTCCTTCCACTAGTCTTGGACGGACTAGTGGAGGAGCCTAGCGTGAGCACCAGCGAAGGACAAGGACCCCGATGGGGTCAGGATCCCGGGGTGTGACGGACGGGAGATGCCTCCCCCGCCCGTCCCCGGTCTTGTACAGCCGTCCGCCCGTGACCTGCGGAACACTTCTCGGAGTGTTCCATCGGCCCGTGCCGCATGCATCGGTCAGAAGGCCTAATCGCGGCTACTACACTCGGCGGTGGAGGCGTCAGGGTTCCTGGTGGGCCCCACGGTCTTCAAAACCGATGTGGGGGCGAAAGCTCCCAGGCGGGTTCGATTCCCGTCCGCCTCCGCTACGGAAATGGCCCTCGACCAGCGGCGTTCCGCCGAGCCGGGCCAGAGGCGGTCGCGGGAAGGGCCCGAACCGTCTCGGTTACATCCCCAAGGCATCACCGGATACTTCGAGATGCCCAGGGTGCTGACGGCGATCATCCCGACCTTCTCCGACGAGCAGCTCCAAGCTCTGCTGGCCGTCCCCGACAAGCGGACCCGGCCGGGGATCCGGGACCGAGCGATCATCCTCGTCCTTCTCGACAGCTTGATCCGCGCCTCCGAGCACCAGGGCAGGGGTCGACGGGAGCCGCGCTCGCCGGGACGCGTGAACGTCAACTGGCCGCACGACGGCCCAACTGCTGTCACACGGTGACTCGACTGAAGGCAACGAACCGAGGCAGCCATGAGCACGGCGCCCCACGAAGGAGCCTCCCCCGCTCGCGGACGAACGGGGGAGACCCGACAGTTCCCGCGCCGCTAGGGCAGCGCACGCATGAACTTGCTGACCGCGAGGTTGCCGATCCTGCGGCCGTGCTTGACCCCTTGCTCGACGGCGTTTCGGAAGTGAAACCCGACGAGGATCCGCGAGATCGCGTTCTCCTCCGCCGCCTCCGAGAAGCTCGTGAAGGCGCCTCTAATAGCGGCGTTCCGACGCCGCGCGAGAGATATCCGCGGGGGCGGCCCCGATCCGGGCCCGAACGACCGCGTCCACCACACAAGTCTTCCGGTGTTTCCTCCGACCGGCGCAGGACAAGTCTTCCGGCCGACCACCGGAAGACCGGACAAGTCTTCGCCGCCGTCCTCTCGAAGGAGAGATGGGAGCGGCATGGTCTGCCCGTTGGACGACCGATGCCGTTATTGCCCTCCTGTTGGGCTGGGTCGAAGTGACGGTCCATCCGCTGACGGCCAACGAGCGAGCGATTCGAGCGTTCGCACGTGAGGGTTGGTCGCCGAATGAGAGGCCCTCGACGACGAGACTGGGGAGTCTTGCCTAGTCCTCCGGGCGCTTTGATCTCAGCAGGTCACGTGCAGGACGGCGTTCGTTGTCTTCGGGTCCTTGCTCAGCAGGTCCATCGCCTGCCCCGTGGGCGTGGCGACGACCTCGACGCCGCGGCGCTCAGCCTCCCGGAGCACGTCGTCCATCACGGGCAGCGAGCCGCTCGCGCCGGTCCCGATCACGAGTCGCTTGCACTTCCACGGGAGGTCCTCCTTCGCGGAGAGCGGCGTGTGGCCGAACCGGTGGCGGTACGGCTTCGACGCCTTCTTGCTCCTCTTGGAAATCGATCCATGGTCGATCACCACATCGTGCTCGTAGGTCACTCCGTCGATCGTGATTGCACCGAAGGAGTACGAGTCGAACCGCATCCTTCGACGCTAGACCGCATCGCGGATAACGGCAACATCGACGTCCTCGCGCGGGACGGCCTCCCTCATTGTGCGCGAGCTTGCGACCTGTCATCGGTCGACGCGATCTGGATGAGGTTGCCGCACGTGTCGTCGAAGACCGCGGTCGTTGTCGGACCCATCTCCGCCGGCTCCTGAGTGAACCGCACCCCGAGTGCTCGAAGCCGTTCGAACTCAGCCTTCACGTCCTCCACCGCGAACGACGTATACGGGATCCCGTCGCCCACGAGGGCCTCCTTGAACGGCTTCGCGGCGGGATGCTCGTCCGGCTCGAGCAAGAGTTCGGTGCCCCCCGGCTCGTCGGATGACACGACGGTGAGCCAGCGCGCTTCGCCGAGTGGGATGTCCCTCTTCTCCACGAACCCCAACACGCCCGTGTAGAAGCGCAGGGCCTTCTCCTGGTTGTCCACGAGCACGCTCGTCAAGTTGATCCTCATGACCGCCTCCTCTTGGTCCTCGCCGGCCATCGCGCTTCGATGGCTCGTAGCGGTGTTGTGTCGAGGTGGTGAAACTTGTACCGGCCCTCCCGGCGCGTGGTGACGAGTCCGGCGTCTTCGAGCACCTCGAGGTGCTGCGAGATCGCCTGCCGCGACGACCTGAGCCCGTGCTTCATGGCCAGCCGCGCACAGATCTCGAACAACGTCTGCGCGTCGCGGTCGGTCAGCTCGTCCAGAATCGCCCTCCTTGTCGGGTCGGCGAGAGCCTTGAACAAGTCACCACCCACAGCAAACAAAACTATAGGCAAGTGGTTACTTGCCTGGCAATAGCACCGGCTTCATCAGGTCTGACGAACTAAGTCGAGGTTTCGTTGTTGGCGGTCGCACGATTAGGGTCGTGCTGTGGCGACCCTCGACGACGTGGCTCGGATCGCGCTCGCGTTACCCGAGGTAACCGAGGGCGAGTCGCGCGGCACGCGGACGTGGTCGGTCGGGGGGAAGACGTTCGCGTGGGAACGGCCGTACTCGAAGGCCGACTTGAAGCGGTTCGACGACGAGTCGCCTCCGAATGAGCCGATCGTGGCCGTCCGCGTCGACGACCTCATCGAGAAGGAAGCCGTGCTCGCGGCCGGAACCAAGGGCGTGTTCACGATCCCGCACTTCGACGGGTACGCGGTGGTGCTGATCGAGCTGCGGACGGTGACGAAGCGAGCGTTGAAGGATGCACTGGTCGACGGTTGGCTCGCATGCGCGCCGCGGCACCTGGCCGAGCGCTACGCGGCGAAGCTCTAGCCCGACCGCGACTCGAGACGCGCCTTGATCTTCTCCACGTCCGAGCGGAGGCTTTCCGGGATGCCCTTGGAGATCCTCCAGCTCGTCAACCTGGCCAAGAACGAAGGCTGGGTCAGGTCGGCGCTCTTCGTCAGGCTCGTCCCCCCGTCGGAGGCGGCGACCGTGAACCGGTGATGGATCGTACCGAGCGCACCCTTCGAGTCCCAGCCGAAGACCGTGCCCGGCTGGAGTTCGGTGACCGTGCTGTGCTCGCGCTGCGTGCCGAACTGCTTCGCGACGGTGGAGTAGGTCGACCCGATCGCGACCGGGCCGTCGGTGTCCTTCGTGACCTGAAGACCGTGCCCGGCCCACTCGCCGTGCTTAGTGAAGTCGCTGACGTAGTCGAAGACCGACTGGGCCGGAGCGTTGATCGTCGTCTTGGCTTCGAAGGTCTTCATGGATGGCCCCCTCGGTCGATGCGCCCGAGCCTATCTCAACGGTCATCGGCGGGCGTCCGACGAGCGGCCGGGTCAGCTGCGGCATTGGAGCACGGCCAGCCCAGCCACCCGCACGCCTACGACCGGCGGCGCCGTTCCCGCCAACTCTGCGGCCTCGACCGGATAGGCCGCGGGGAGCTCGGCGCCATCGACGAACAGAACCGTCATCATCGCCAGATCCTGGACGCTTGCACTTGCCGCAGCCAGCGTAAACCTGAGGAGCCTGGCTCAGCGGCTATCGTTCAAAGGCGGTGCGCCACAGGCTGACTGAATCCAGAGCCGGGAGGTTCAGGTCGGTCGCCTACTCCCCGTGCGGCTCCGGCTCGAGTTCCAGCGAGACCGAGTTCATGCAGTAACGATCCCCCGTCGGCCGCGGTCCGTCGGAGAACACATGCCCCAGATGGCCGCCGCATCGCGCACAGGTGACCTCCGTGCGATGCATCCAGAGGGTCCGGTCGTCGTGCAGCTCGACGGCCCCGGGCTCGATCGGCTCCCAGAAACTCGGCCAACCGGTCCCCGACTCGTACTTCGTCGTTGAGCTGAAGAGTGCGGCCCCGCATCCGGCGCACCTGTAGACACCGGGCTCCTTCGTCGACGCGTACGCGCCCGTGAACGGCCGCTCCGTCCCCTTGTTACGCAGCACCTCGTACTGCTCAGGGGTCAGGCGGGTGCGCCACTCCTGCTCGGTCTGGGGGATAGTCGTGCGCTGTTGCTTCGAGTTGTCCATCTCGTCTCCTCCTGGAGATTCTGTCTCATCAGCCGTCGTTTTGTTACGCGCTCCCCACCCTCGCGAGCGGCCCTCAACGCTCCTTGTGCGTAGACCTGAGGGAGGAGGCCTCCTGGGCGCACCGGGGAGCCCTCGCCGCACGGCGAGCCGTCCGGTGTGTCGGGGTTCCATTGCGTCGTGGGCCGCCTACCGTCATGCTGCGTGCTGCCCCGGGGAGGAGCGAACCCAATTCTGAGGATGAGGCCCCTTGTCTGCGTCGCCACGCTTGCGCTGCTCGGTGCGGCGTGCGGCTCGAGTGGTGAGGCTCAGGATCAATCGCCGTCAGCGGGGGCGTCGGAAGGGGGTATGACGGCGAGCGGGTCGACCGCGTCAGAGGTGGCCGTGCCAGATTCGATTCAAGGCTGCGTCCCGAGCTGCAACACGCCCGGTCTCACCCGACCAGGACCCCTACCGCCGGGGCCGTACGAAGCCTCCTGGTTCTTCGGCGGCGAGATGGTGGTCGAGCTGAATGAGCCGTGGAGCAGCCACGAGGACAGCACTGGCGAGTTTGCCCTGACGCTGGATGCGACACCTGAGAACGGCGTCTTCTTCTGGGAGGACGTGTACCCGGTCGAGGATGAAACACGGGTCGACGGTGTGCCGATGACCGTCGACGGCCTGCTCGACTGGATCCACAAGGACCCGCGCCTCGAGGCCACGGCACCGCAGCGAGGCCGGATCGGGGATCTGCCCGCGACGATCGTGGACGTGACCATCTCGGAGGGCGCGAAGAACGAGGATCCGGCTTGCCCAACTGACACGTGCGTCCTATGGCTCGGCTTCCCTCAATGGGATGGCAGCTGGGGTATCGCAGAACCGCAGGTGCAGCGCCTCTATCTCTCCGATGTCATGTACGGGGGCAAGACGCATCTCTTCGTTGCGGTCGTCTACCCGGATGACCCAGCGAACATGGAAGCCTTCGCGCCGCACGGCGAGGACCTCCTCGCGACCGTCCAGGTCCCGGCGACGCCTGGCTGATCCTTACGTCTCAGACGCGACCACTGGCGCACCGGAAGCCCGCGCCGCACTGGGAGAATGCGGTCTGAGCAATTGGTGCAAACTCGCTGCTCTTTGTAGCAGAATCCCCCCCTCGAAGGATCCTGCCACTTCATGATCTGCTCCTGCCATCCTGGTCTCCCTCGGCGGCGGCTACTCCGCGTAGGGCTGATCCTTCCCCTGGGCGCTGTAGCCGATGCTCCAGATGTAGCCGTCCGGGTCCGCGAAGGAACCGCCATACCCGCCCCAGTCCAGGGTGGCGGCGGGCTTGAGGATCGTGGCGCCGGCCGTCTCGGCTTCCGCCAAGATCTCGTCGACCCGCGCATCGCTGCGGACCACGTAGGTGAGGACCAGCCCGCTGAAGCCGCTGCCCTCCGGGCTTGCGCCGTTGTCGGCGGCCAGGCCATCGCGGCCGTAGAAGCCGACGAGCGAGCCTCCGTTCGGCTCGAAGAACACCGAGATGCGGTAGTCGTGCTTCACCTTCCAGCCGAGACCCTCCATGTAGAACTCCTTGGACCGGTCCATGTCACGGACGCCGAGGAGAATCGAGCTCACGTGCGCGTTCATGCCTTGCCTCCTTTCGTGTCGGGGACGCTCCCCTATGGCAGCCACCCTAGGTGCGGATCGGGGCTGTCGCTTCTCGATTCCTGATCGGTTTGGTGACCCGTTCCGCGCAGTCCTCCGCGTAGATCCACATCTCGAACCGCTGGCCGCCGGTCCCCTCTAGTGCGTCCTCAGCTGCGGCAATCCCGAGAGCGTCCTCTCCGATCCGGATCGTGACGAAGAACGGGGCCGTCATTGATGCCGCGGAGCGGAACAGCTAGCTACGATGCGGCTCGTGCCGAGGACCTATTCCATAGCCGAGGTCGCGGTGGAGAGCGAGTGCTCCCAGGAACGCGTCCGGTGGATGACGTCGATCGGTCTGCTGACGCCCGACGAGGACGGACGCCTTACGTTCGGCGCCGTGCTCACGGTCAAGATGACGTCGGCGCTGCTCGACAGCGGTGTCCCTGCTGAGTCGATCGAACGCGCCGCCACCGAGGGGATGCTCAGATTCCAGCGGACGGACGAGTATCTCCCGTACGAGCCAGGGCCGCGGTCGGGCCGGACGTTCGCCGAGTTCCAGGCGAGCGCCGGCTCGAGGGCTGAGCTGCTCCCCGCCGTCTTCGAAGTGATCGGGCTGCCCAAGCCCAACCCCTCCGAGCCGATCCATCTTGATGAGGAGAACCTGCTCGAGCGCTTCCTCGATGCGTGGGCGATGGCGCCGGACGAGGACGCGTTGATCCGAGCGGCCCGGCTGATGGCGCAGGGTACCCGCGCGGCCACGCTCGGGTGGAGGGACCTTCAGGATGAGCAGCTCGCCGAGCCGGCGCGCGAGAAACTGTTCCGCGGCGAGCTGGATGAGTTCCCCGACGACGTCCGCGTCGCGTTCACCAAGGTGACCCACTTGGCGCCGGAGATGTTCACGTGGCTGAGCGCTCGGTATCTCGAGAACCAGACCGTGAGCGCGATCGTCGACGGGTTCGAGCGGTTCCTCGCCACGCGGGGACTTGCCCCGATCCCCGAGCCGCCTAGTCCGCCCGCGATCGTCTTCGTCGACCTCACAGGATTTACCAGGCTGACGCGCGAGCGTGGTGACGAGTCGGCGGTCGCTGCGGCGACGTCCCTCCAGCGCAACGCCGATGCCACGGCGACCCGCCACGGCGGGCGCCTAGTGAAGCTCCTCGGTGACGGCGCGATGCTGCGGTTCACGGGTGCCACCGTCGGCGTCGAGGCCGCGCTGGACCTCGTGGACACGATGAGCGACGAGGGTGCTCTCTCACCGCATGCCGGTATCCACACCGGCCCGGTGATCGAGCGCGATCTCGACCTGTTCGGGGCGACCGTCAACCTCGCGTCACGGATCGCGGACGTCGCCGGGCCCGGGGAGGTCCTCGCGAGCGAAGCGGTCGTCGAGGCAACCGGCGACGGCGCGTTCAAGTTCGATCGGATCGGGGACGCAGAACTCAAAGGGCTTTCCGGCCCGATCGCCCTGTATCGCGTGGACCGGGGCGTGGACGGGTCTCGTCCGGGAGCGGGGGCTTCCTGAGCAGCCTTGATGTGTGCTGGCCTTGTTTCGAGGGTTGTCATCGAAGTCGGTCACGAAGGTGACGTTCGCGTTCGCGAGGTGACGCGTCCCGCCGTGG